>NZ_LT964854.1:0-229634 GCF_900240305.1 Ottowia massiliensis
CGCGATCTGTGGTCCGTTTGTTTGTGTACAGCTGCCGCGTCCACCGATATCTCCCTCATCCTCTTTGTCGGCAGCGTCAGATGTGTATCAGAGACATGATCGCGACTGCTCGTCCGCAGCGTCAGATGTGTATAAGACACATGGCAACACCCACTCCGACGCCCACCCCGACGCCCACTTCCACTCCCGCGCCTGCCGCAGCCAACCCTTTTGACGCCCTCTACGCCAGCAACTTCCAGCTCAAAGCCTTGTCAGCGGATGCCATTGCGCCGCTGGCGCGGCCCGCGCGGGCGCAGACCCTGGAGCAGGCCACGCTTGACCCGGCCTACGGCACGCGCATCTACCGCGCCACGGACGCCAGCGAAGGCAGCAGCGGCAGCACTTTCGTGCGTCACGCCTACAGCCGCAAGCAGGCATTCAATGCCGACAGCACGCGCTATCTGGTGCGAGACAGCAAGAGCTACTGGCACTTGTACGACGCCAAAACCCTGCAAAAAATCAGGCAGCTGCCCAAGCTGCTGGGCGAAGCCGATCCCATCTGGCACCCCACTGATCCCGGCAAGCTCTACATGACCAGCAACAACGGCGGCAGCGCCTGGTGGCTGTATGACGTGAACACGGACGCCATCGAAACCGTGTTTGACTTCACCCTGCCCGCCACCGGCTCGCCCTGGCCGCAAGCCACCCAGTACTGGACGCACAACGAAGGCACGGCCAGCGCCGATGGCCGCTACCTGGCGCTGATGGTTTCGTCTTATGACAGCGCCACCCGGCAGACCACCATGCACGGGCTGATGACCGTGGACCTGGCGGCCCGCAAAATCATCGGCACGCTGCCAGCCTCCCGGTTTCCCAAACCCGGCGCAGCGCCCGATCACGTCAGCATCTCGCCCAGCGGCAAATACGTCGTGCCCTCCTGGCCTGCCGAAAACAGCGGCGACACCGGCGCAGGCACCTACGCCTATGCGCGCGACTTTTCCGGCGCGCCCAAGCGTTTGCACACCACCTCCGAACACTCCGATCTGGCCTACGGCCCCGCCCGGCAGGATTACTACGTATTCGCCGATTACCAGGCGGGCCGCATCCGCGCCGTGGACATGGACACGCTGCAATCCATCGACATCGAAGCGCTCTACCCGCAGCCGGGCGAAAGCTACGCGCTGCACATCAGCGGGCAGGCCTTCGACAAACCGGGCTGGGTCGTCATCTCCACCTATCAGGACTACAGCGGCTATGACCAAACCAGGCCCGCCGCCGAGCTGCGCGCGCCCATGCGCAAAGTCTGGCTGGCCGAGCTGAAAGCGGGCGGCCGCAAGCTGAACGTGACGCACACCCGCCTGGCGCGCTACCCCGTGCCCTACTTCTTCGAGCCGCAAGCCAGCGCCTCGCGTGATTTGAGCCGCATCATCTTCACCAGCGACTTCGGCGCTGGCGGCAACGCCGACGACTACATCGCCGGCCTGCCCAGCTGGCTGGGCCGCTGAGGGAAGGCACCCGGGCCCTGACTCCAATGGCCCGGGCCGCCTGCCGCAGCCGGGATGGCCTGAAAGAGCTTTACAAAGCTTCATCAGGCTTTGACTGGCGCGGCTGATGGTGACAAGCAGAATCAAAAATTTTCCGGTTTCCAACTGGCCTTCAACTGTTTCCGCTTTTGCCATGACTTCACCCTCTCTGCCCGAAGCCACCTCCGCCTCTGCACGGCCTGCCCGCTGGCGGGGGGCGCTGGGGGTGCTGGCGCTGCTGGCCGCGCTGGCGGCGCTGGGCTGGTGGCTGGTGGAGCGCGCGCAGGCTGGCCCGCAGGCATCCACGCAGGGGTTTGGCCCGGGCGGCGGCGGGCGCAGCCGGGTCACGGTGGGCACGGCGCTGGCGCAGCAGGGCAAGCTGGCGGTGCAGGTGCAGGCGCTGGGCACGGCCACGCCGCTGGCCAGCGTGACGCTGGCGCCGCAGGTGTCTGGCGTGCTGACCGAGGTGCTGTTTGAAGAAGGGCAGATGGTGAAAAAGGGCGATGTGCTCGCCCGCATTGACCCGCGCCCTTTCGAGCAGGCGCTGGCGCAGGCCAGGGCGCAGCGCGCGCAGCAGCAGGCGCAGCTTCAGGCCGCGCAAGTGACGCTCAGGCGCTATGAAACGCTGTGGAAGCAAGACTCCATCGCCCGCCAGGAGCTGGATACGCAGGCCGCGCAAGTTCAGCAGCTGCAAGCGGCCGCGCAGGCCGCCGCCGCCGCCGTGGAGACGGCGCAGATCAACCTGGGCCACACGCGCATCACCGCGCCCATCACGGGCCGCATGGGCTTGCGGGCGGTGGATGCGGGCAACCTTGTTTCCAGCGCCACGGCCCTGGCCACGCTCACGCAGATGCATCCGATGGACGTGCTTTTTTCCGTGCCGCAAGACCACGTGCCCGCCGTGCTGGCCGCGCAGCAGGCCGGGCAGGCGCTGCCCGTGACGGCGCTGGACCGCGCCCGCGCGCACGTCCTGGCCGAAGGGCGCTTTGCCACACTGGACAACCAGATTGACGCCGCCACGGGTTCTGCACGCGCCAAGGCCCGTTTCAGCAACGAGGGCGCAAGCCTTTTTCCGAACCAGTTTGTGAACGTGCGCCTGCAACTGGGCGAGCGCGAAGGCGTGCTGATTCCCGTGACCGCCGTGCGCACCGGCCCCGAAGGGCACTATGTGTATGTGGTGGATGAGGCGGGCGTGGCGCACACGCGCGCCGTCACGCCCGGCATGGCCTCGGCCGAGGCCGTGCAGATTGAAAAGGGCCTGCAAGCGGGCGAGCGTGTTGTGACCGAAGGCGGCGACCGCGTGCGCGACGGCCAGCCCGTTCAGCTTCAGGGCCAGGCGCAGCCGCAAGCCGCCCCCGGGGCAGGCGGCGAAGGGCGCGGTCAGCGGCGCGGGCGCGGCGCGCAGGGCCAGCCGCCAGCGGTTTGACAGGAAGGGAGACTTGAAAATGATCAGAAAAATATCGTGGTGGATTTTGTTTTTGTTTTATGGGATACCGCTTCTGGTGAATGTCCCGTGGAGTTTTATTTCAATCAGCCGCATATTGATTACAGATTCAAATATATGGCAAGAGGCTATGGCTTTTCCATATCCGCTTCCAGAGTTTCTGGCGAAAATGATGCCGAGCAGACTCGGCACGATGCTCGTGGCGCTTTTTCTTCTGAATCTGCTGTTGGCTGTTTTTCCGGCGCATCGCGTGTGGCTCATGCTTTCAGGCCGGGAAAAAGGTGTGCCGGCGGCCTATAACGGGCTGGCGCAATGGCTGGGCATGGCGGGTGCGTTTTTCATTGCGGCTTTTGTTCTGGGAATCATTGTGACCATGGTTTTGCGGGCAGGCTCTGGCGTGCCAGCCGCCATGCTGCTGATTCCCACGCCCTATTTGATGCCCACGAGTTTTGTGCTGACGGAAATCAAGAGTTTCATGCAGCACCGGGCGGGAAAACGCCGCAAGGCGCGCGCCATGCGCCCAGAAAGATAATGGCCGGAAATGATTTTCAGGATGCGCCGCTGAACGCATGCAAAACAAGGTGATCAGCCCGCCGCAGGCAGGCAGAATTGCTTCAAAATAAAGAGCGAATTCAGGCTATCTGAAAAGCTGCCCACCGCACATTCCTCTAGGACGTATTGCTATGAATCAAGGAGCGGAAAAATGGTTTGCCGGGCTTCAACGGGAGCGGGCGGCATGATCAGAAAAATATCGTGGTGGCTCATTTTCATCTTCTCGGGCCTGCCGCTGCCCCTGATTTTGCTGCTGACTTTGGCGCGTTCCATGTTTCATCCGGCGTGGTCGTTTTTGTCGGATGCGGAATCCGTGCTGATGCCGTTCCTGATCTTTCCCGCCATCGTCCATACCGGTTTGTTCAGCTTTATTCATCGAATGATTCTGGAGCCGCTGGGGCTGGCTTCTTCTTCTGAATGGCTGTTGGGGTGGATGTTTTTTTTGCTTTCAGCGCTGCTGGTGTGCGCCGTGCTGCACCGGCTGTGGCAAATGGCGGCGCGGCGTGAAATGACGCCTGCCGTTTACCGGGGCGGTTTGCAATGGGCAGGCATGGCGGGCATTTTGATTTTCGCCATGCTTTTTGTTTTTGTACATTGGCCGTATTTTGGGCTGGAAAATCTGGAAGATGTTTTTCCGCTGGACTGGTTTTTCGTGCTTGCGGGCGTGCTGCTGCCCTGGAGTTTCATATTGAGCGAATGGGCCAGTTTCAGGCAGCGCCGGGCTGAAATGCGGGCTGGCAAGAAAAACGCCCTTGAAAATCATGCCCAAAAGGGCGGCTGATGGCGCGGGCGGCTGAAATGCAGTCTGAAATGCGGATAGGTTTGGCGCGGGAGCGCGCAGCGGCGCGCATGCATGCGCGGATGCATGCGCGCGTGGATGGCGGGCTGAAAAAACTGTCGTGGTGCGCGTGCTGGCTGGGCGCGGCCTGGCCGGGCGCGGCGGCGCTGCTGGCGGCGCTGGTGCTGGCGGCCAGCTGGCCGCCCTTGCTGGGGCAGTGGCAGGCGCTGGCGGCGGCGGCGTGGATGTTTTCGTTTTCGGCGGCGTGGACGGCGCTGCCGGGCCTGGCCGGGCTGGCGCTGGCGCTGGTGGCGCTGCCGCTGGCAGTGCGGCGGGCGTGGCGGGCGGCGCGGGGCCGGGGCGCCGTGCCAGCGGCCTATGACGGGCTGTTTGAGACGGCGGGCGTGGCGGGGGGGGTTTTTTTTCTGCTGGCGCTGGCGCTGGCGGCGGCGGGCGCGCTGGGCTGGCCGGTGAAGGCGGTGTGGCAGCACCGCGCGCTGTGGCCCGCTGGCGTGCTGCTGCCGTGGGCCTTTGTGTCGGCGGAGCTGGCCGAATGGTTTGGAGCCGGGCGCGAGGGCCGCTCCATGCAGGAGAAATCAGCAAGATGAACGTTTCGCGCCCTTTCATTCAAAGGCCGGTGGCCACGGGGCTGTTCATGCTGGCCATTGTGCTGGCGGGGCTGCTGGGCTGGCGCTTTTTGCCGCTGGCGGCGCTGCCGCAGGTGGACTACCCGACGATTCAGGTGCGCGCGCTGTATCCGGGGGCCAGCCCTGACGTGATGAGCCGCACGGTGACGGCGCCGCTGGAACGGCAGCTGGGGCAGATGTCGGGTCTGGCGCGCATGGCCAGCACGAGCGCGGCGGGGGTGTCGCAGATCACGCTGCAATTTGCGCTGTCGCAGTCCATGGATTCGGCCGAACAGCAGGTGCAGGCGGCCATCAACGCGGCCAGCGCGCTGCTGCCGGCGGATTTGCCCGCGCCGCCGGTGTATGCGAAGGTGAATCCGGCAGACGCGCCGATTCTTTCGCTGGCCATCACTTCCGGCAGCCTGCCGCTGCCCCAGGTGCAGGACATGGTGAACACGCGGCTGGCGCTGAAGATCAGCCAGATCAGCGGCGTAGGGTTGGTGACGCTGGCTGGCGGCCAGCGCCCGGCCGTGCGGGTGCGGGGCAACGCGCAGGCGCTGGCGGGCATGGGGCTGGGGCTGGATGCGATTTCGTCGGCCATCAGCGCGGGCAACGCCAGCGGGGCCAAGGGCAGTTTTGACGGCCCCGCGCGCAGCTACACCATCAATGCCAATGACCAGCTCGTTTCTGCCGACGACTACCGCGAGCTGATCGTGGCCTACAAAAACGGCGCGCCCGTGCGCCTGAAAGACGTGGCCGAGGTGACGGACGGCGCCGAAAACGACCGCCTGGGGGCCTGGGCCGCCATCCAGGCGGATGCGGCGGATGCGGCGAACGAGGCCCATGCGGGCAGCGGGGCGGCGGCCCTGCCGCTGTCGCCCGCCATCATCGTGGACGTGCAGCGCCAGCCGGGCGCGAACGTGATTGCCACGGCCGACGCCATCAAGGCCCGGCTGCCCGAGCTGGCGCAAAGCCTGCCGGGCAGCGTGCAGGTGGCCGTGCTGGCCGACCGCACGCTGGGCATCCGCGCCTCGGTGGCGCACGTGCAAATGGAGCTGGCGCTGGCAGTGGCGATGGTGGTGCTGGTCATCTTCGGCTTTCTGCACAGCGCGCGCGCCACGGTGATTGCGAGCGTGGCGGTGCCCATTTCGCTGCTGGGCAGCCTGGGCGTGATGTACCTGCTGGGCTACTCGCTCAACAACCTGAGCCTGATGGCGCTGACCATTGCCACGGGCTTTGTGGTGGACGACGCCATCGTGATGATCGAAAACATCGCCCGCCACCGCGAAATGGGCAAGCCGCCCATGCAGGCCGCGCTGCAAGGGGCGGGGCAAATCGGCTTCACCATCGTCTCGCTCACCATCTCGCTGGTGGCGGTGCTCATTCCGCTGCTGTTCATGCAGGAAGTGATCGGGCGGCTGTTTCGCGAATTCGCGGTCACGCTGGCCATCACCATCCTCATCTCCGCCGTGGTCTCGCTCACGCTCACGCCCATGATGTGCGCGCGCTGGCTGGAGCCGCTGCAAGAAGGCGCGGGCCGCCTGGGCCGCGCCATGCAGCGCGCGCTGCACGCCACCGTGGCCGCCTACGGCCGCGCCCTGCAAGCCGTGCTGGCGCGCCAGACGCTCACGCTGCTGGCCGCGCTGGGCACGGTGGCGCTCACGGCGCTGCTCTACGTGGTCATCCCCAAGGGCCTGTTCCCCACGCAAAGCAGCGGGCAGCTCATGGGGCGCGTGCAGGCGGCCAGCGACGCCTCCTTTGCCCGCATGGCGCTTTTGCAGCAGGCCGCCGCGCGCGTGGCGCTGGCCGATCAGGCCGTGCAGTCCGTCAGCGCCGTGGCCGGCGTGGACGGGGCCAACAACACCGCCTTGAGCGAAGGGCGGCTGACCATCAACCTGCGCCCGCGCACCCTCTTTGGCGACAGCGAAGCGGCCATCATGCAGCGCCTGCGCCAGGCCGTGGCCGCGCAAGTGCCCGGCGCCACGCTCTACCTGCAACCCACGCAGGATTTGACGGTGGACAGCGCCACCGGCCCCACCGAATACCGCTTTGACCTCGAAGGCGCAGACACCGCCCTCGTCAATGAATGGGCGCAGCGCCTGGCGCAAGCCTTGCAAACCGTGCCCGAAGTGCGCCACGCCACCACCAGCGCCGGCGCGCAAGGGCTGGCCGCGCAAGTGCAGACCGACCGCGAAACCGCCTCGCGCCTGGGCGTGACGGCCAGCAGCATCGACAACGCGCTCTACAACGCCTTTGGCCAGCGCATCGTCTCCACCATCTTCACGGAAACCAACCAGTACCGCGTCATCCTCGACGCGGCGCGCCCGCCCGCCTCCGGCCCGTCTGCTTCAGGCCCGTCTGCTTCAGGCGCGGCAGGCGGCGCCAGTTTGCAGGCGCTGCAAGAGCTGCCTGTCAAAACCAGCAGCGGCGCCAGCGTGCCCCTGGGCAGCATCGCCGCCATCACCGAAGCGCCCGCCGCCCTGCAAATCACCCGCGTGGGCCAGTACCCGGCGGCCACCGTCGGCTTTGACGTGGCCCCCGGCGCCAGCCTGGGCGCGGCCGTGCAGGCCATCCGCCAGGCCGCCAGCGCAGCGGGCCTGCCCGCCGCCCTCACCCTGCGCTTTACCGGCGCGGCCGGGGCCTGGCAGCAATCGCTGCAAGGGCAGCTGTGGCTCATCGCCGCCGCGCTGGTGTGCGTCTACATCGTGCTGGGCGTGCTGTATGAAAGCTACGTACACCCGCTCACCATCCTCTCCACGCTGCCCTCGGCGGGCGTGGGCGCGCTGCTGGCGCTGTGGGCCACGGGCCACGCGCTCGACGTGGTGGGCATCATCGGCCTCATCCTGCTCATCGGCATCGTCAAGAAGAACGCCATCATGATGATCGACTTCGCCATCGACGCCGAACGCACCCAGGGGCTGCCTGCCGCGCAGGCCATCCACCAGGCCGCGCTGCTGCGCTTTCGCCCCATCCTCATGACCACGCTGGCCGCCCTGGCCGCCGCCTTGCCGCTGATGCTGGGCTGGGGCGACGGCGCCGAACTGCGCCGCCCGCTGGGCCTGGCCATCTTCGGCGGCCTCGTGCTCTCGCAGCTGCTCACGCTCTTTACCACCCCCGTCATCTACCTCTGCTTCGACCGCCTGGGCCGCGCCCGCGCTGGCAAGCCGGACAACGAACCCGGCGAGAAGGCCCCCGCATGAGCGCCGTTCGTATCAATAAAAGGAGCGAATTTGCACCCCTCAAAAAGGCATCTGTCGCACGTTTTGCGGAGACCTCATGCTATCGAACCAGGAGCGAATTCATGAGGGATTCAGACCCTTGCCTGCGGCCAGACGGCAAACAGGCTCTGGGCATCCGGCCAGCGGCATGAGGGGCGCGGCATGAACCTCTCGCGCCCCTTCATCACGCGGCCCATCGCCACCACGCTGCTCACGCTGGGGTTGGCGCTGGCGGGGCTGGCGGCTTACTTTGTGCTGCCGGTGGCGCGGCTGCCGAATGTGAATCAGCCGGTGATCACGGTTTCGGCCAATCTGGCGGGGGCTTCGCCGGCGGACATGGCGCGCACGGTGGCCACGCCGCTGGAGCGCACGCTGGGCGTGATTGCGGGGGTGACGGAGATGACCTCCAGCAGCGATTCGGGCAGCACACGGGTGACGCTGATGTTCGAGCAGTCGCGTGATATCGACAGCGCCGCGCGCGATGTGCAGGCGGCCATCAATGCCGCGCGGGCCGATTTGCCGGCCACGCTGCGCGCCATGCCCGCCTGGCGCAAGCGCAATCCGTCGGCGCAGCCGTTCATGATCCTGGCGCTGTCATCGGCCACGCGCTCGCCGGGGCAGATTTACGACGTGGTGAGCAACCTGGTGAGCCAGCGCCTGTTGCAGGTGCCGGGCGTGGGCGATGTGGAGCTGGGCGGCGGCTCGCTGCCGGCGGTGCGGGTGGCGCTCAACCCTTTCGCGCTGGATGCGCTGGGCATGAGCAGCGAGGATGTGCGCGCCGCCATTCAGGCGGGCACGGCCAACCGGCCCAAGGGCGTGCTGGAAACGGACGCAGGCGAAGGCAGCGGCGCTGCGCAAGGGCGGGCGCTGCAAATCGTCACGCCCGCGCCGGGGCTGAAGGCGGCTGACTGGCGCGATCTGATCGTGGCCGTGCGCAATGGCGCCGGGGTGCGCCTGTCTGACGTGGCGCAGGTGAGCGACAGCGTGCAGAACACGCGCACGCGCGGCATGTTCAACGGGCAGGCGGCCATCATCGTCTCCATCACGCAGGAGCCGGGGGCCAACCTGATTGCCACGGCCGACGCCATTCACGCCCTGCTGCCGCAGCTGCGCGCGCAGCTGCCGGGCGATATTGCGCTGAACGTGGCCAACGACCGCACGGCCACCATCCGCTCGTCGGTGCATGAAGTGGAGCTGACGCTGGCGCTGGCCGTGCTGCTGGTGGTGGACGTGGTGGGGCTTTTTCTGCGCAATCTGCGCGCGGCGCTGATTCCGGCGGCGGCCACGGTGGTGTCGCTGCTGGGCACTTTCGGCGCGATGCACGTGCTGGGCTATTCGCTGAACTATCTGACGCTGATGGCGCTGACGGTGGCCACGGGCTTCGTGGTGGACGACGCCATCGTGGTGCTGGAAAACATCTCGCGCCATCTGGAAGAAGGCATGCCGCGCCGCCAGGCCGCGCTGCGCGGCGCGCGAGAAGTGGGCTTTACGGTGCTGACCATCAGCGCCTCGCTCATTGCGGTGTTCATTCCGCTGTTGTTCATGAGCGGCTTTATCGGGCTGATGTTCAGGGAGTTCGCCGTCACGCTCTCGATTGCCGTGCTCATCTCGCTGCTCGTTTCGCTCACCACCACGCCCATGATGTGCGCCGCGCTGCTGCCGCGCAGCCTGGCGCGGCCCGCCGCAGCGCCGCAGCGCCAGAGCCTGCTGGGCCGCCTGCGCCAGCGCGTGGCGGGCGCCGCCGTGGCCGCCTACCTGAAGGCGCTTGACGGCGCGCTGGCCGCGCCCTGGCTGGCGGTGCTGGCGCTTGCGGCCGTCATCGGCATGAGCGGCTGGCTGTTTGCGCACATGGCGCGCGGCTTCTTTCCGGAGCAAGACAGCCGCCAGATGCAGGGCCACATGCGGGCCGACCAGAGCATCTCCTCCAGCCTGCTGGCCGACAAGATTCAGCAGGCCGTGGACATCGTGCGCGCCGACCCCGCCGTGGGCGACGTGGTGGCCTTTTCCGGCGGCGGGCGCGCTGGCGGCGGCTTTCTGGCCGCCGCGCTCAAGCCCGCCAGCCAAGCGCCCGAAAGCTCGCGCGCCGTCATCAACCGCCTGCGACCGCAGCTGGCGCAAATCACGGGCCTGAGCGTGTTCATGAACCTGGAGCAGGAAGTGCGCATGAGCGCGCGCAGCAGCAATTCCGGCACGCTCTACGTGCTCAAGAGCGACAGCGCCGCCAGCCTGCGCGAGTGGACGCTCAAACTCGCCGCGCAGCTCAAAACCGACCCGCGCCTGACCGACGTGGACGAAAGCCAGAGCGACAACGGCGTGGAAACGTTCATCACCGTCCATCGCGACCGCGCCACGCAATACGGCGTGAGCAGCAGCGCCCTCAATGCCGCGCTCTACAACGCCTTCGGCCAGCGGCAAATCGCCACCCTGTATGCCGACCTGAACCAGTACGCCATCGTCATGGAATGGCTGCCGCGCCTGGCCCAGTCGCCCCTGGCCCTGCAAGACGTGCGCGCGCCCTCCAGCTTCAGCGCCAGCGCCAGCGCACCGGCCAACCCCGGCCTGCGCGACGCCTCCACCGGCCAGAGCCTGTCCACCAGCGCCCGCAGCCTCGTGCCCCTGACCTCGTTTGCCAGCTACGCCGAGCGCGCCGTGCCCACCAGCGTGCAGCACGACGGCGGCGAGCTGTCATCCACCCTCTCTTTCAACCTGGCCGACGGCGTCAGCCTGCAAGCCGCGCAAGAAGCCGTGCGCGAAGCCGAAAACGCCATCGGCATGCCCAACAGCGTGCGCGGCCAGTTCGCGGGCAACGCCGCGCAAATGCAGCAGCAGCAAAGCGAGCAAATGTGGCTCGTCATCGCCGCCGTCGTCGTCATCTACCTCGTGCTGGGCATCCTGTACGAGAGCCTGATTCACCCGCTGACCGTGCTCACCACCTTGCCCAGCGCGGGCTTCGGGGCCGTGCTGGCGCTTTTGGCCATGAAGATGGAATTCACCATCATGGCCCTCATTGGCGTGTTCCTGCTCATTGGCATCGTCAAGAAAAACGCCATCCTCGTCATCGACTTTGCCCTGAGCGCCGAACGCGAGCGGGGCCTGGACGCGCGCAGCGCCGTGCGCGAAGCCTGCCTCAAGCGCCTGCGCCCCATCCTCATGACCACGCTGGCCGCCGGCCTGGGCGCGCTGCCGCTGGCCATTGGCTTTGGCCAGGGGGCCGAGCTGCGCCAGCCCCTGGGCGTGACCATCATCGGCGGCCTGCTCGCCAGCCAGTTCATGACCTTGCTCACCACCCCCGCCATCTACGTGCTGCTGGACGGACTGCGCCAGCGCGCGGCGGGGCGCGAAAAGCCGGACGCCTGCAATTAATTGCTGGACAAAAGATTCAGGCAAGAGCGATGCGCAACCATCATTGACTTTTTGAAAGCGCCTGCCATGAAAGCCCCATCCGTGCTGCTGGCCATTGCTGTTTTCGCGAATTTTTTAACGCCGGTTTCCGGTGCTGAAAACGCAGCTTCCAATCATCGCCTGCGCGCCTACAAGGAATCGCTCGCCAGCGATCTTTCAGAAACATTCCGGCAAAAGCATGGCGAAAATGCAAAAACGCTGACGGCCGATCATATTTCTGACGCGGCCGTCATGAATCACATGCAGAAAGCCAATGCGCTGAACAGGCTGGAAAATGAAATAAAAACCCGGTTCGCCGACCGGTTTACCTCCAGTTATGTTGAAGAAAGAGACGTTGGCGATCTGGTATTGCACATTTCCATCAAAAATCTTCAGGATGAAGAGAAAACGCGGCTTTTACACGATTATGAATCCGTCATTTTTCACGCATCTCCCTACAGCAGGCCTGAAATCAGGCATCTGGTTTCCAGAATTCTGAACAAGATACGCGATGCAGGTGCACTAGGCCTGCTGGGCGGCGGATACGCAGATCAGTCCGGCCATTTCATCGTTTCTGTTCTGGATGGATGGGAAACATTCGTCCGCCACGTGATTCAGGGCGATTCCGAACTCAGTGAATTACCTATAAAAATAGAAATATCCAGGCCGCTGGTAGCCAATGCATCGCCCAATTTATGGGCCGGCATGCCTATTAACAACTTTACGCAACACGGAGGTTCTTTTTAGGCAATTAATTGCACAGCTGGATTCAATGTGGTGGGAGGCATATACCCTTTTACCATTACTGCGGGCCATTGTGGCAATACGGGCGATAAAATTTACACAGTAAAACATCCTAATACTGCCGGAGAATTTTATGGCACTATCACTGAATCAGTCTTTAGGTCGGGCGATCGGTCTGATGATGCCATCATAGGAAATGACAATTTTAAACATAGTACACCCGGCAAATATGTTTATATTACGCATCCATTTTACGCAGGTTTTCCTGTTTATTGGAATGGTGGGGTTCAAATATCTCAAGACGTTCACGCTTATTTTGATCCGGTTATTGGTATAAGATATTGTGCTTTTGGCTCCGTAGGAGGATGGAAATGCGGTCTCACAATTCAGAATGGAAGGCGAGAAACATACTTTGGCAGAACGATAGATAACCTCTCTATTATGAAGTTCTGCAGCAAACCGGGGGATTCGGGAGGGCCTCTGGTTACTGGAGAAGAGGTAAGAGGCGGCAATTTTGCTGTAGGTATCGTTGTTGCATCAACTGATGCCTGTGCTTCTGCAGGCCAATTTGGAAGCGCTCCATCTCCCATTACGGCTGTGATACCCATAAGCTTTATATTGAATAATCTTCACGTGAATTTGGCTCCAGTCTATTGATGATTCATAAATGATTTCATCTGAAATCGTCGCTTTAATGAATTACCTTGCGCAGCAAGCCGTGAAGTTCACGACCTTGCTCACCGCCCCAGCCATCTACGTGCCGCTGGACGAGTTGCGCCAGCGCGTGGCGGGGCGCAAGAAGCCGGACGCCTGTGATTAATCGCCAGACCAAAGATGCGGGCAAAAGCAATGCGCAACCATATTGCACAACAAAGAAATCAAGCAATTGGCTGGAATTTCTGTAAGGTAGCAAGGTTGTTATCATGTTTTATGTCGGACCAGATTTTGGCAAATAGTTGTATGCGGAAAAATTCGCCAAAAAGTGACGAAAGGACAGGGTAAATGCATGGCATTATTGCCTGTACATTTCATGGTTTCTATCTTGGATGGATGGGATGCGTTCGATCGTAATATTATCCAAGGCGACTCCTATCTCAGCAGGTTGCCCATAAAACTGGAAATAAGGTGATACTGCAGTATCGCGACATTGCAACTTTTGTGGGTGTATTCACTCATCACAAAAACTCACGCCACAAGCAGCGGGCAATCTGGCCGCCAAAGATTCAGGCCCCCGTTGCCATCACAACCACGGCAAGGACGGGCATGCCTTGAAGCTCGTTTTACTATGAAATAAATAGCTGCCCGCGCCCATTCCACCAGGACTTGAGGCCGGTTTGATGCCTGAAATCCAGCCCTGTAATCCAAACCCGAACTCCGCTTCTGAACGCCATGCGCTCCACCCCTTGCGCCGCCTTGCTTGCCCTGGCCGCCCTGCTTGCCGCCTGCTCGCAAGCAAGCCGCCACGAAACCCCGGCCATCGACTTGCCTGCCACATGGAAAACCCTGCCCGCCGCCAACGCCGCCCCCGAAGGCTGGATCAGCGCCGATCAGGCCGCCCGCCCGCTGGCCGCCGACTGGTGGCGCGGCTGGCAAGACCCCGTCCTCTCGGCCCTGATGGAGCAGGCCGCCGCCCATAACCAGACCGTGGCCGCTGCCGCCGCCAGCGTGCGGCAGGCCCAGGCGCTGCTGGAGCAGCAGCAAGCCGCGCTCTGGCCCACGCTGGGCCTGCAAGGCAGCCAGCAGCGCAGCGGCGGCGACGCGCGCGCAGCTGGCGGATCGGGCAGCCTGAACCTGTCGGCCAGCTGGGCGCCTGACCTCTGGGGGCGCGCCGCCAGCGCCGCCAGCGCCCAGGCCGCCGCCGTGCAGGCCAGCCAGGCCGACCTGGCCGCCGCCCGGCTGGCCGCGCAAGCCAGCCTGGCGCAAAGCTACTTCGCCCTGCGCGAGGCCGATGCCGAGCTGGCCCTGCTGGACGACATCATCGAAGGCTACGAACGCAGCGCCGCCATTGCCCAGCGCCGCTTTGAAAGCGGCACGGTGGCCCGCACCGACGCCCTTCAGGCCCAAAACACGCTTGAGTCCGCCCGCGCCAGCCGCGCCGCGCTGGAGCGCAACCGGCATCTGGCCGAAAACGCCATTGCCGCCCTCACGGGCCAGCCGGCCGCCGCCTTCAGCCTGCCGCCTGCCCGTTCGCTGCATGACTGGCAGCGCGCCCTGCCAGCCATCCCGGTGGATGTGCCCGCCACCCTCTTGCTGCGCCGCCCCGACGTGGCCGCCGCCGAGCGCGCCGTGGCCGCCGCCAACGCCCGCATTGGCGTGGCCCGCGCCGCGTGGTTTCCCACACTCAACCTCAATGCCAGCGCGGGCGGCAGCGGCGCAACGCTGGCCGATGTCATCTCCGCCCCGCAATTGCTGTGGTCGCTGGGCCTGAACCTGGCGCAAACCCTGTTTGACGCTGGTGCGCGCTCCGCCGCCGAAAAGCAGGCCATCGCCGCCCACGAGCAAGCCGCCGCCGCCTACCGCCAGCGGGCGCTGACGGCCATGAAAGAAGTGCAAGACCAGCTCGCCACCTTGCAAACCCTGGCCCGCCAGCAGCGGCACGCCGCCGCCAGCGCCGAAAACGCCGCCGCCATCGAGCAGCAAATGCTCAACCGCTACCGCGCCGGCCTGGTGGCCTACACCGAAGTGGTCACCGCCCAGGCCAGCGCCCTCACCGCCCGCCGCTCGCTCATGCAGCTGCAACTGCAACGCCAGCAGGCCGCCATTGCCTTGATTCAGGCGCTGGGCGGCGGATGGCAAACGCCGCAGCAAGCGCCGCAGTAAACGCCTTGAAATGCAGCCTTCATGTGTCCGGGCGCTTGAGCTGCTTGAGCCGTCCGGGGCCGCGCGCGCTGGCCGCCTTGCGTCCCGTCTATTGCGCAAAAAGCGCGGTCCGGCTGGCAAGGCGCAAAAAAAGCGGGGCCTGGCCCCGCGTTCATGCCGGCTCCAGGCCCGCTCCTACTGCATCACCACGCTGGCGCCCTGCGGCGGCTTGAACTGGAAGCGGCTGGCGGGCAGGCTGGGCTTGAGGGTGAAGCGCTCGAAAGTGATGAGCGACTGCTGGCCGAAGCTGTCCACGATTTCAAGCGTGGCCAGTTGCGGCGCGCCGCCTTCGCTGGCGGCAGGCGCAAAGCCGATGCGGATGCTCTGCAACTGCCCGTCTTTGGAGCGCGGCAGGGCCTTGACCCAGTCCTGCCCGTTGCGGCGCGGCTCTTCGCTCAGCTCAAAGTCTTTTTGCAGCGCCTGCATGGTGGTGGCCGAGGCGATGATGGCTGCCGGACTGGCGCCCAGGGCCTGCTCCTGCGGGCGGGCCGTGACCTGGTCCAGATCGGCGTCGTACATCCATAAAGTCGTGCCGTCGGCCACGATGGTTTGCGTGAAAGGCTTCTGATAGTCGAAGCGAAAGCGCCCGGGCCGCTGGAACTCGAATTGCCCGCTGGAGGTTTTGCTGCGCGCGGCCTGCTCCTGCCGTGGCGGGGTGGTCACCACCTGCGTGAAGGCGGCCTGCCCGGCGCGGGCGGATTCCACGAATTGCGCCAGCGCCTGCATGCCGCCAGCGTGGGCGGGCAGCGCGGCAGACAGGCTGGCGGCAAAGGCGGCGGAGGCAAGAATGAGCGTGCGCAAGGTTTTCATGGCTGGCGTGGAGCTTGGGGCATCCGGGCAAGTTCCGGCCCGCAGCCGGGCCGTCGGGAAAAGGGCGAAAGGCGGCAGCAAAGCTACCGCCCCAGGGCATGCAGCAGGCGGTCAAGGCCGCCTTCGTTGATGAGCACGGCGGCCCGCTCGCGCACCCTGGGCTTGGCATGGTAGGCCACGGAAAGGCCGGCGGCGGCCATCATTTCAAGATCATTGGCGCCGTCGCCCACGGCGATGGCCTGCGCAGGGGCGATGCCCAGCAGGCCGCACACGTCCAGCAGGGTCTGGCGCTTCATGGCGCCGTCCACGATGTCGCCCCAGCTTTGCGGCAGCAGGCGGCCCGTGAGCTGGCCCTGCCGGATTTCAAGCTGGTTGCTGCGGGCGAAATCCAGCGCCAGGCGCTGGCGCAGACGCTCGGCAAACCAGGTGAAGCCGCCGCTGAGCAGCAGCGTTTTCAGCCCCGCCGCCTTGGCGGCCAGAATGAGTTCCGCCGCGCCGGGGCTGGGGCGCAGGCGCTCCTGCCACACGCGCTCCAGCTGCGCCTCGCTCACGCCTTGCAGCAGGGCCACGCGGCGGCGCAGGCTCTCCTTGAAATCGGTGATTTCGCCGCGCATGGCCGCTTCGGTGATGGCGGCCACTTCAGCGCCGCGCCCTGCGGCGGCGGCGATTTCGTCCACGCACTCGATGTTGATGAGGGTGGAGTCCATGTCAAAAGCGATGAGCCTGAAATGGCCCAGCGGCGGCAAGGCGGCGGCGCTGCGCACGAGCAGGCCAGGGGCGATTTCGTGCAAGGGCGCGGACGGTGAGGCGGTCATGATGGGCGGAAGCGGTTGATCATTAAAAAAAGGAGCGGATTCAGAGCGTGAAAAACGTGTAACGTCTTAGTGGAATCGAGAGAGCTTGCTATGGTTTTCAAAGCTATTTCCGGCTTGCCTGGGAACCTGTTCAAAGAGCGGGACGGGTAAGACGCAAGGGGCGCAAGGGGCGCTCATTCGCGGCCCGCATCTGCCGCCGCCAGCGTTTCCGCGCGGATTTCTTCGGTCAGGCGGGCCTTGAGCTGCATGAATTCGGGCGAAGTCTTGAGCGTGTAGTGGCGCGGGTGCGGAAAGTCCACGGCGATTTCACTCTTGATGCGGCCCGGGCGGGCGCTGAAAACAGCCACGCGGCTGGCCATGAAGATGGCTTCGTCAATGTCGTGCGTGACAAAGAGCACGGTTTTCTGCGCCTGCTCCCAGATGCCCAGCAAAAGCTCCTGCATGAGCACGCGCGTCTGGTTGTCCAGCGCGCCGAAAGGCTCGTCCAGCAGCAGCATCCTGGGGTCGTTGGCCAGGGCGCGGGCAATGGCCGTGCGCTGCTGCATGCCGCCGGAGAGCTGCTTGGGGTAATGGTGTTCAAAGCCGCGCAGGCCCACTTTGGCAATGAAGAAGTCGCTGCGCTCTTTTTGCTGCGCCGCGCCCATGCCGCGCTCGCGCAGGCCGAAGCGGATGTTCTGCTCCACCGTCAGCCACGGAAAGAGCGTGTAGCTCTGGAACACCATGCCCCGGTCCGCGCCGGGGCCGCGCACGGGCGCGCCTTCCAGCAGCGCCTGGCCTTCGGTGGGAAAGTCCAGCCCCGCAATGATGCGCAGCAGGGTGGACTTGCCGCAGCCGGAAGGGCCGAGGATGGTGATGAAGTCGTTTTCGCGCACTTGCAGGTTGATGGGGCGCAGCGCCTGCGTGGGCGGCTTGCCGCGTGCGCCGGGAAAAATGCGCGTGACGCCCTGCACATCCAGCTGAACGGCGGGGGCGGCGGGGGCGGAGGAGAGCGCTGGCGGGCGCGGCAGCGCCTGCTCTGGCGCGTTCGTGGCAGCTATCGCGGGGGACATCATGGCGGTCATCGTGCTGATCAGGGCGGTCACGCGGTTTTCAAAAGCCTGGCCTGGCGTGGAAAAGCAAGGCGGGCAAAAGCGGGAAACAAACGGTATGGGAAACAGGGCGGAGGCGTTCCATGCACGCAGCTCGTTGGCAGGGTGAAGGGCGGGGCGGCATGCGGTTATTTTGCTTCGCTATTCATAGCAATATGTCCTAGTGGAAACTGCGCGAAGCGGCATTTTCGGCCTCTTGAATCTGCTCTTTTTTATGAAGCATTCTGGCGAGTGGAGCCGGAACCTGTTCTCAAAGTTATCCCGGAAGTTCGATCATGCGCCGAATGCAAGCGATCTTGACGCAGGCTTCACCGGGGCCGCGCTGACCTGGCCGTCCTTGCTCAATCTTCTCGATTGACTCAGCCAGGTGAAGGCTTTCTCCACAATTCAGCGCTTGGGCAGCACTTTGAAGGCGCGCTGTTGGCTGCGCTTGATCACTTGCATCTTCCCGCCAAGCATGTGCCTGGCGCCTGTCCGATAAGCGTGCCCGTGTAGCCGCCATCCACAAAAAGGGGCTGGAGGCACTCAAAGCGCATGAACAGCCTCTCAGGCCGAAGCATGAATGTTCATCTCGCGGCGGTACCACTCGTGGAAGTGGCGCATGCCGTCCTCCATTGGGCTTTGGTAGGGGCCGGTTTCGCTGGCGCCGCGCTCGAACAGGGCGCGGCGGCCCGCGTCCATGCGCTCGCCAATTTCGTCGTCTTCCAGGCAGGTTTCCATGTAGGCGGCGCGCTGCGCCTCCACGAATTCACGCTCGAAAGCGGCGATTTCCTCGGGGTAGAAAAACTCCACCATGTTCAGCGTCTTGTCCACGCCCATCGGAAAGACGGTGGAAATGGTGAGCACATGCGGATACCACTCCACCATGATGTGCGGGTAGTACGTCAGCCAGATGGCGCCGCGCCCTGGCTTTTGCCCGCCCTGGTAGTCCAGCAGCACCTGATGCCAGAGCCTGTAAACGTCAGTGCCCGGCTTGAAGCCGGGCGACACGCCCACGGTCTGCACCGAATAGTCGCGGCCAAACTGCCATGCCAGATCGTCACAGGTCACGAAATTGCCCAGGCCGGGGTGGAAGGGCGCCACGTGGTAGTCCTCCAGATAAATCTCGATGAAGGTCTTCCAGTTGTAGTTGCACTCGTGCAGCTCCACGTGGTCGAGCACAAAGCCGTCAAATGAAAGCTGCGGGGCCACGGCCATGTCCGCCAGGTCGGCCCGCACGTCGCGGCCGTTGTCTTCAAACAGCAGGCCGTTCCATTCGCGCAGGCCGTAGTTGTTCAGGCTCAGGCCAGGGTCCTGCGGAAAGTGCGGCGCACCCAGCAGCTGGCCGCTGGGGCTGTAAGTCCAGCGGTGTATGGGGCAGACGATGTTGCCCCCCGCGTGCGCCTGCCCCTGCTCGCGCAAATTGCCCCGGCCCTTGAGCATGATGGCCTGACGGTGGCAGCACACGTTGGAAATCAGCTCCAGGCCGCCATGCGCGTTGCGCACCAGCGCGCGGCCGCCCTTTTCCTGCGGCAGCGTGAAGTAGTCGCCCGGGCGGGGCACGGCCAGCGCATGGCCCACATAGCGCGGCCCGGCGTCGAAAAGCCGGTTTTTCTCGCGCGCAAGCAGCGCCTCGTCAAAGTAGAAAGGGACGGGCAGCTGGCTTGCCGCCTGCTGCAATGGAAGACTTAAGTCAGACATCGTGGGTTTTCTCGCAAGCGCGCCGCTTCCGTGCTCCGGCAAAGGCGGCGCGTCATCGCTAGCGCGCTCTTCCGGAGACTGGCGCATGAAAAAGAAAAAGCCCCGCCAACACAGAAGGCCAAGCGGGGCGGGCGCATTCTAGTCAGCCCCCCGCCAGCGGGCAGCGCCACAGGCGCATGCCCTGGGGCGCGTCCCTACAATTGCCCGCTTTACCTTCTCATCACCGCCAGCCGCCATGCCGCCCCGCAAAACCGCTTCTCCGCCGCTGCCCGCCACTTATGGAGAGGCCGTGGCGCAGCTCGAGCAAATCGTCTCGGGTCTGGAATCGGGCCAGTTGCCGCTGGAAGACTTGCTGGGGCAATACCAGCGCGGGGCGCAGTTGCTGGCGTTTTGCCGCGAGCGGCTGCAAGCGGTGGAAGAGCAAGTCAAGCGCCTGGACGGCGATGTGCTGCGCCCCCTGACGCAAGGAGACGAGGCATGAGCGCGGAGCAAGGCGGCTTTGCCGCCTGGCAGGCCGCGCAACTGGCGCGCGTGGAGCGGGCGCTGAATGAATGGATGCCCGCGCAAGCCCCCGCCGGCCTGGGCGAAGTCATGCGCTACGCGGTGCAAGGCGGCGGCAAGCGCTTGCGCCCGCTGCTGGCGCTGGCGGCGTGCGAGGCGGTGGAAGGCGCGCCGCAGGCGGCCTTGCGCGCAGCCTGCGCGGTGGAGCTGATTCACGCCTATTCACTGGTGCACGACGATATGCCCTGCATGGACAACGACGTGCTGCGCCGTGGCAAGCCCACGGTGCACGTGCAATTTGGCCAGGCGCAGGCGCTGCTGGCGGGCGATGCCTTGCAGGCGCTGGCCTTTGAAATTCTCACGCCCGAACCTTCGGCAGCCACTTCAGCCGACATGCCCGCCGCCATGCAGGCCGCGCTGTGCCGCCTGCTGGCGCGCGCCGCCGGAGCCGACGGCATGGCAGGCGGGCAGGCGATTGACCTGGCCAGCGTCGGCCTGCCGCTGACTGAACCTGAACTGCGCGCCATGCACCGCCGCAAAACCGGCGCGCTGCTGCTGGCCAGCGTGCGCATGGGCGCCGCTTGCGCAGCGCACCCGCTGCCCGCCGCCGCGCTGCAAGCGCTGGACGCATACGGCCAGGCCCTGGGCCTGGCCTTTCAGGTGGTAGATGACGTGCTGGACGTGACCGCCGATTCCGCCCTGCTGGGCAAAACGGCGGGCAAAGACGCGGCAGCGGGCAAGCCCACCTACGTTTCGCTGCTGGGGCTGGAGGCGGCCCGCCAGCTCGCCGCCGATTTGCTGGCGCAAGCCGAAAACGCCCTGAACGCCTTGCAAGCCAGCGGCCTGGCGCACACGCAGCCCCTGCACGCGCTGGCGCGGCAGGGGGGGCAGCGCCAGCACTGAAGCGCGCGGCCACAGCGGGCCACCTCCTCAAAAAACGCCCGCAAGCCGCCCGCCGCAGCGCCACACCGCAAAAAAGCCGCTTCACAAGAAGGCAGCCATGACCGACAAACCCACACTGCTTGAAAACGTCCATTTCCCGTCTGATCTGCGCCAGCTCACCCGCGCGCAACTCAAACAACTGGCCATCGAGCTGCGCGAGTGCATCCTGCAAAACGTCTCGCGCACCGGCGGGCACCTCAGCTCCAACCTCGGCACGGTGGAGCTGACCCTGGCGCTGCACTACGTGTTCAACACGCCCGAAGACCGCCTGGTGTGGGACGTGGGCCACCAAAGCTACGCCCACAAAATCCTCACCGGCCGGCGCGCGCGCATGCCCACGCTGCGCCAGCTGGGCGGCCTGTCGGGCTTTCCCAGGCGCGCCGAAAGCGAGTACGACGCCTTTGGCACAGCGCACTCATCCACCAGCATCTCTGCCGCGCTGGGCATGGCGCTGGCGGCGCGGCAAAAGGGCCAAGCGCGCAAGGCCGTGGCCGTGATTGGCGACGGCGCCATGACGGCGGGCATGGCTTTCGAGGCGCTCAACCACGCGGGCGTGGAGCGCGACGCGCGCCTGCTTGTCGTGCTCAACGACAACGACATGAGCATCAGCCCCCCCGTGGGCGCGCTCAACCGCTACCTGGCCCAGCTCATGAGCGGCCAGTTCTACGCCGCCGCCCGCAACGTGGGCAAAACCGTGCTCGGCCCCGTGCCGCCGCTGCTGGAGCTGGCGCGCCGCCTGGAAGAAGGCGCCAAAGGCATGGTCACGCCCGGCACCCTGTTCGAGAAATTCGGCTTCAACTACATCGGCCCCATCGACGGGCACGACCTGGACGCGCTCATTCCCACGCTGGAAAACATCCGCAGCCTCATGAGCGCGCAGTCCGGCCCGCAATTTCTGCACGTCGTCACCAAAAAAGGCCACGGCTACAAGCTGGCCGAAGCCGACCCCATCGCCTACCACGGCCCGGGCCGCTTCGATCCTGCCGTGGGCCTGGTCGCCCCCGCCGCGCCGCGCCAGACCTTCTCCCAGGTTTTCGGCCAGTGGCTGTGCGACATGGCCGCCCAGGACGAGCGCCTCGTGGGCATCACCCCCGCCATGCGCGAAGGCTCCGGCATGGTCGCCTTTCACCAGCGCTACCCCGCGCGCTACTTCGACGTGGGCATCGCCGAGCAGCACGCCGTCACCCTGGCCGCCGGGCTGGCCTGCGAGGGCCTCAAACCCGTTGTCGCCATCTACTCCACCTTCTTGCAGCGCGCGTATGACCAGCTCATCCACGACGTGGCCCTGCAAAACCTGCCCGTGGTCTTTGCGCTGGACCGCGCGGGCCTGGTCGGCGCAGACGGCGCCACGCACGCGGGCAACTACGACATCGCCTTCTTGCGCTGCATCCCCAACATCAGCATCGCCTGCCCCGCCGATGAGCGCGAATGCCGCCAGCTGCTGACCACCGCCTACGAACAAAACCACCCCGTGGCCGTGCGCTACCCGCGCGGCGCAGGCGCGGGCGCCGCGCCCCTGCCCGATCTGTCTGCCCTGCCCTTTGGCCGGGGCGAAACCCGCCGCCAGGGCCGGCGCATCGCCATCCTCGCCTTCGGCACCCTGCTCTACCCTGCCCTGCAAGCGGCTGAAAAGCTGGACGCCACCGTCATCAACATGCGCTGGGCCAAGCCGCTCGATCTGGCCCTGCTGCGCGAAGCGGCCGAAGCGCACGAAGCCCTCGTCACCCTTGAAGAAGGCTGCATCGCAGGCGGCGCGGGCAGCGCCGCCGCCGAAGCGCTGCAAGCCATGCGCATCACCCGCCCCATCCTCCACCTGGGCCTGCCCGACCGCTTCATCGACCACGGCGACAGCGCCCAGCTCCTGGCCCTGCACGGCCTGAACGCCGAAGGCATTGAAGCCGCCGTGCGCCAGCGCTTTGCGCAGCCCTGAGTTCCATCCGGGAAAAGGAGAAAGAGCGAATCGAGACGAAACAGAGCAACAGCACGTGCCAGCCAAGCTGAATATGTGCTTATTTTCGCTCTTTAAACCATAGCAATATGTCCTAGTAGAAACTGCGCGAGACGGCATTTTGACCCCATCAAATCAGCTCCTTTTTTTGATGGTATCAGGCTACCCAGGCGCGTTCCCTTTCTTTCGTTCGGCGAAGATTCGCCACGCCGCGCACCGCCCTGCCAGCCTCGCGCCCGCATGGCGGCCCGGCCCTCGTTGCGGCCCTCGCTGCGGCCCTGTTTCCCGCTCCATTTCCCGCCTCACTTTCGCACCCTCGCTCCATGCGCGCCGCTCTTGAACGCACCCTCACCGCCGCCTGGCAGCGGCGCGGGCCTTTGGCGGTGGCGCTTTGGCCGCTTTCGCGGCTGTATGGCGCGCTGGCGGCGCTGCGGCAGGCGCGGGCCGTGCCGCAGCGCCTGCCGGTGCCGGTCATCGTGATTGGCAACGTGGTGGCAGGCGGCGCGGGCAAAACGCCTGCCACGCTGGCTGTGGCGCAGCACCTGTTGGCGCGCGGCTGGCGGCTCGGCATCGTCTCGCGCGGGCATGGGCGCGCCAGCCGGGCCTGCCTGCCCGTGCAGCCCGGCAGCGATCCGCGCGAGGTGGGCGACGAGCCTTTGCTGCTGCGCCGCCGCGCGGGCGTGCCCGTGCAGGTGGCCCCTTGCCGCGCCGAAGCGGGCCGCGCGCTGCTGGCCGCGCACCCGCAAGTGAACATCTTGCTGTGTGACGACGGCCTTCAGCACCACGCCCTGGCGCGCGACGTGGAAATCTGCGTGTTTGATGGCCGTGGCATCGGCAACGGCTGGCTGCTGCCCGCCGGGCCGCTGCGCGAAGCCTGGCCCCGGCCCGTGAGCCTGGCGCTGTTCACCGAAGGCCGCATCAGCCTGGCCGCTGCCGGGCTGCCCTGTCCCGCTTTTGCCGCCACGCGCCGCCTGGCATCCAGCGCCTGCCGCGCCAATGGCCAGGGCGTGCCGCTGGCCCGCTTGCGCGGCCAAAGCGTGGTGGCGCTGGCGGGCATTGCCCGCCCGCAGGCTTTTTTCGACATGCTCCGCGCCGAGGGCCTGACGCTGGCGGGCCCCATCGCCTTGCCCGACCACGCCCCACTGGAGCGCCTGCCGCCGCTGCCGCCGCAAGAAGCGGCCTTGCCGCTGCTGTGCACGGAAAAAGACGCCGCCAAGCTCTGGCCCCATGCCCCGCAGGCGCTGGCCGTGCCGCTGCGGCTGCAAGCGCCCGCCGCCTTTTTTGACGCGCTGGACGCGCTGCTGCCTCCGCCGCCCGGCAATCAGCCCGATGCCGCCTTGCCACAATCGCCCCTTTCACCGCCCTGAAGGAAAACCGGCATGGACTCCAAGCTCCTTTCCCTGCTCGTCTGCCCCGTCACCAAAGGCCCGCTGGACTACGTGCGCGGCCAAAACGAACTCATCTCCCGCTCCGCCCGCCTGGCCTACCCTGTGCGCGACGGCATTCCCATCCTGCTCGAAGGCGAGGCGCGCGCCGTCACTGAAGATGAAATCGCCCAGCTGCCCGCCCGCGCCCCGCTGGTGTGAGATTCATGATCTGGCCGCAAAGGGCGGGCAAGGGGCCGAAAGCGCCAGAGACGGTTTGCGCCTTGCGCCCCGCTCCGGTCCGCAGCCCTCGCAGCCAGGACAGGCCCTGAAAGGCATGGCGGCCAGCGCCTGAAAATGCTCCTTGATTCATAGCATGAAGTCTTAGTGAAACGTGCGCTGGCGCCGTTTTCAACCCTCTGAATTTGCTCCTCTTTTAAAACCCCAATCTTCCGCTCCGCATGGCGGAATCCATGCGGGCGGCGGCAGGGGCCACTGGCACACAAGAAACCATGACCTCCCCCACGCTGCAAGGCCTTATCGAGCGCCTCAACCAGGCCCCTTTCATCCTGCCCAATGAGCAAGTCATCTGGGCGCCGCGCCGCGCCACGCCCGAAGCCATTGCGCAAGTAGAAAACGCGCTGGGCCAGCCCATTGCTGGCGCGCTGCGCGAGTTTTTGCTGCTGCGCGGCGGCGGCGGACTCAAAAGCCTGCCCCTGTCGGGCATCGACCCGCTGCACCCGCTGGCGCGCAATCGAGGCTCCATCCTCGGCGACACCCTGCACTGGCGCGCGCACGGCATGCCCGGGCGCTACATCGCCATTCAGCGCGACGCCGCCGACCAGGCCCCGCTGTGCCTGGACGCCCAGGGCGGCAGCGAGCCGCCCGTCATCCGCTGGGCCAGCGGCCAGGCGCAGCCCGTGGCGTCCGGCTTCATTGACTTCTACGCCGCCAGCCTTGAACCCGTCTTCAGGCAGGCGGGCATTTGAGAGGCCTTTGTTCAAAGTCTGGCCGTGGGCGCAAAAAGCGCCGCTCCGTGCGCTTTGCCGCGCTTTGCCGCGTGTCTGCGGCCAGCCTGTGAACAGATGACAAAAACCGGAAAACAACCGCCCCCATGAACCTGCGCCCCCTGCATCACTGGCCGATTGAAGCCGTCATGGCCGTGCAAGCCAGCGCCTACGAGCCGCACTTGCTGGAAAGCGCCCACGTGCTGGCCGCCAAGATGGCAGCGGGCCGCAACCTGTGCCTGGGCCTGGGCGCGCCGCCAGCCACTGGCGGCGGCGAGGCCCTGCGCGGCTACGCCATCGCCCTGCCCTGGCACAGCAGCCGCGCGCCGCAGTGGAACCACGCAGCCGCTTCAACCGGCGGCCCGGCTGCCGCCTCCGCGCCGGACTGCGTGTATCTGCACGACTTCGCCATTGCGCCCGCGCATCGCGGCCAGCGGCTGGCGGCCCTGCTGCTGCGGCAGGTGCTGCAAAACGCCCGCGCCGCCGGTTTGCGGCAAGCCGTGCTGGTGGCCGTGCAGGGCGCCGATGCCTGGTGGCTGCGCCACGGCTTCACCCCCGCCGCGCCGCCCCAGCCGCTGGCCAGCTTCGGCGCGGCCGCAGTGTGGATGACGCGCGGGCTGAAGGAGCCGTGAACTTGCCTGCGGCCAGGCCGGGGGCGGCTTGCCAGAACATCAAAAACAAGAGCGGATTCAGGGCCGGTAAAAACGGCGTTTGCGCCCGTTCCACCAGGACCTCGCGCTATGGATAAAAGAGCGAAAAACTGCCGTCCGCCCAAGCGGCGCGCAGCCCGGGGCCGTCTGCGGCCTTGTGCCTATCCCGGCCGCCCCTCGCGGCCAGACGCTGAACGGGTTCCAGGGGCAAGACCTTCGACCCTTGCTGCCAAGCTCTTGAAGCACTCTTTGATGCTGGGGCGCTGCCGCCCAGCACTCTTGCGCAAGGCGTCATGGAATTGGGGCACAGCCAGCGCTGAACCGCCCTGGCGCGCATTTTTGCTGGCACGCTGAATTTCTTTCACTGGCGTCAGCGTCAGGATGTGATCGCCTATTCTGGTTATTTTCCATTCCACAACGCCGCCATTTATCCGCCTGATTTGATCTGCGGAATATCTGGAGGTATCTGCGCGGCAAGATATTCCGCCAGCGTGCGCAGCAGCGTTTCGGGGCAATCCGGGTTTTCAGAAAAAAAGAGGAAATCGCCATAAATGCTGTGGGCGCTGAACCGATG
Source organism: Ottowia massiliensis (assembly GCF_900240305.1). NCBI lineage: Bacteria > Pseudomonadati > Pseudomonadota > Betaproteobacteria > Burkholderiales > Comamonadaceae > Ottowia > Ottowia massiliensis. The sequence goes on from NZ_LT964854.1 coordinate 26,484, forward strand.
GCCGCGCCAGCGCCAGTCGATCCATGTTTCGCCTGTCACCAGATCAGGAAGATAGGCGGTGGGCAGCGCGGGCAAACGCAAGATGAGCCACAGCAGGCGCAGCGGCGAGCAGTTTTGCGGCCATGTGAAAAACAGGCGCGAGCCGCCCGGCATTAACTCGTTGGTCAGATGAACTGGCATGGGAAGCGATGTGGAAATGCCGGGTTTTGCTGGTTGTTGCCCGTTGCCGTTTGATGCTGGATTGCCATGATGATGGCGGCATGAAATCAATCGTGCGCAAATCCGTTAAATTGAATCCAACCGATTAGGTCTGCCCGAATTGCCGCTCCATGTGCCTGCCTGATTTTCAAGGATATATGCCGAACGGCAGAAAATAACAGCGCCAATCAAAATGGCTGGTTTTTGTTTTGCCAGCCTCCATCTTGTTTATTGGCTTCGTCTTTCATCCAGGCAGGCATTGCGCAAGGCCCCAGGCGGCCAGGGCGGCGGCCATGTCGGCGGGCAGGGGGGCTTCAAAAGCCAGCGGCTCGCCGGTGACGGGGTGGGCCAGCGCCAGGCGGCGGGCGTGCAGGGCCTGGCGGGCCATGCCTGCGGCGGGCGCGCCGCCGTAGAGCGCGTCAGCCACCAGCGGATGGCCGATGTGCGCCATGTGCACGCGAATTTGATGGGTGCGGCCCGTGCCCAGGCGGGCGTGGACGAGGCAGCCTGGCTCATGCGGCGCGTTGCCCAGCAGGGTGAAAGTGGTCAGCGCGGGCTTGCCTGCGTGCCGGGCCAGATCAACCACGGCCATGCGCTGGCGGTGGCGCGGATCGCGGCCAATGGGGGCCTCCACCACGCGCTGGGCCGCGCCCTGCCACGGACGATGGGCCAGCGCAAGGTATTCGCGGCTCACTTGCCGGGCGGCGATGGCGGCCACCAGCGCATCCATCGCCGGGCGGGTTTTGGCCACGGCCATCAGGCCGCTGGTGTCTTTGTCCAGCCGGTGCACGATGCCCGCGCGCGGCAGACGGGCAAAAGCCGGGCCGTGGGCCAGCAGGCCATTGAGCAGCGTGCCGCTCCAGTGGCCGGGCGCGGGGTGAACCACCAGTCCGGCGGGTTTGTTCAGCACGAGCAGGTGCTCGTCTTCATGCAGCACGGCCAGCGGCATGGCCTGCGCGGTGAAAGCCTGCGCCTGCGGCGTGGGGCGCAGCGTGAGGGTCAGCGGCTCGCCCGCCTTGACGCGCCGGGCGGGTTTGAGGGCCGGGCAGCCCGCCAGCGTGACGGCGCCCTCATGGATCAACTGGCTGAGGTAGCTGCGTGAAAACTCGGGCGCCAGCGCGGCCAGGGCGCGGTCCAGCCGCTGGCCATGCCAGGCGGCGGGCACGGCCAGCTGGCGCTCTTCGGCCAGCGCCGCGCCGTCCTCCTGCGCGTCATCCGCAGCGCTGGCGGCATCAAAAGCTGCATCAAAAGCGGCTTCAGGGGCGGGCGCAAGAGTGGATGCAAGGGGCGCGATAGACTCCATCGTTTCGTTTCAGCTTCGTCTCAAGAGGGGAAAGACCCGTGAATTTCTACGCCAGATTATCGGCAGCCGCCCTGGCCGCAGCCCTTGCCGCCGCGCTGGCTGGCTGCGCCTCCAAATCGGGCAACAACATGGAAAACTGGAGTCCGGGCCGCATCCACTCCGAAGCCAAGGAAGAAATGAGCGCGGGCAGCTACGACAAGGCCATTCCCATGCTTGAAACGCTGGAAGGGCGCGCCGCCGGTACGCCGCTGGCCCAGCAGGCGCAGCTGGAAAAAGCCTACGCCCAGTTCAAAAACGGCGACAAGGCCGAAGCCGTGGGCACGCTCGACCGCTTCATCCGCCTGCACCCGGCCAGCCCCGCGCTGGATTACGCGCTTTACATGAAGGGCGTCATCCATTTCAACGACGACATGGGGCTGTTTGCCTCCATCGCGCGGCAAGACCTCTCCGAGCGCGACCAGAAAGCGGCCAAGGAAGCGTATGAGTCCTTCAGCGAACTCGTCACCCGCTTTCCTGACTCGCGCTACGCGCCCGACGCCCGCGCGCGCATGCGCTACACCGTCAATGCCCTGGCGCAGTACGAAGTGCACGTGGCCCGCTACTACTACCGCCGCGCCGCCTACGTGGCCGCCATCAACCGCGCCCAGCAGGCCCTCAAGGACTACCGCGACGCCCCCGCCCTGGAAGAAGCCCTGCACATCCTGGCCGATTCCTACGACAAGCTGGGCATGACCGACCTGCGCGACGACGCCCGCCGCGTGCTGGAACTCAACTACCCGGGCGGCAGCGTCAAAACCAAAAGCAAGCCCTGGTGGCAAATCTGGTAAGCGCCCGGCTTGCCTTCCCGCCCATGCGCATGCCAAAGCCGCCCAAGGGCGGCTTTTTCAATGCTTCAATGCAATAGAGCCAATAGAGCGCCCCAATCCGCGCTTTCGCGCCCACAAACCGGCTGCGCGCAGGTTCTGAAAATAACCAGCCTTCCAAGACATGCAAGCGGCTTGACGGCCGCTCACCATCACGCACCCAGGCACAGAACGCATCAAAAACATGAGCGAATTCAAAGGCCTCAAAGTGCCGCCTCGCGCAGTTTCCACTAGGACATCATGCTATGGAAAAAGGAGCGAAACAATGCGGCATGCCTGTCGTCCCTGCCTTGTCTCCTGATCCGTTTTTCCGGCGGGCGAAAAGCACGGCGGCAATCAAGCAGGCCAATGAAGCGGGCCGCAATAAGCGTTACTCACAATAGGCGCCGCTCACAATGCAACGCCTGCACAGCGGAAAATGAAAAAAATGCCGACAAACATGCGTGAACGCATTTGCAGACGCCTGCCATTTCATTCACCAAAATGGCGCAAAACCGCAATCCGCTTTCGAGCAAAAGAAGAAGTATTCCTGATAGTCTCCTCCATCAATTCTGATGAGAGCTGAACGGTTGGGGCTAATACCCCAGCGCGCTCTGCGCCCATCTTCCAGCGTCATGGAGCCAGAAGCGCTGCATGAAATCATGGTTAGCTTATGCGTCCAGTCCCAGCGGCTAATTTGCCACGCTTTTGAGAAATAGCGCCGCACTGTAGCGGCGTCCGGATGAAATGTATTGCAATCCGGCTCCCCTAATCCCTTTTTGCTCTCACTATAACGTTCCACCTGAATGGTCTTGATGGGCGGCAGTGACGAGGGGCATAGCGTGATCGTGTCGTCTGCAAAGTCCTCTTCCAATATATCTACGCAGGCATCATGAACAGGCATTTCTTGGGCCAAGGACAAAGCGCTAGGCGTCAGAATGAAAGGCAGGCAGACTAGCCATTTGGAATTCATGATGATCTATCTCCATCGAGCTGTCAGCGCTTCCGAACCTGTTTTGCGGAAAACTGTTGGATGAGCGAAGACTTCCGATTCTGGTATTGAATATTCACCGCGCGGATTCCTGGCGGGGCATTGGGGCTTATGCGTTTCATCGTCCCCAAAACAAATTGCCTTCATGCACTGTGCTTGAAGGCAATTGTCGAGATAGCCGCTTGCTACCAGAAGGGCGGAAAATCGCAATCCACTTCTGGACAATAGAGGTAAAAAACCTGTAGCGGCGGCCCTTCAATCGCAATCCGGGCTGAACGGGTTGCGCTAATACCCCAGCGTGCCTTGCGCCCATCTTCCAGCGTCATTGAGCCATAAGCACTACACGACACCCAGGTTAGCTTATGCATCCAGTCTTGCTCGCTGATTTGCCGCGCTTTTGAAAAATAGCGTCGCACCGTGGCAATATCTGGTTTAAACGTATTACAGTCTGGTTCCCGCTCTCTATTCTCATCTCCCAAGCTGCCCTCCATATGAATGGTTTTGACCGGCGGCAAGGGCGATGGACACAACAGAACCGTGTCTTCTGCAAAATCGTCTTCCATGCTTTCCACGCAGGAATCAGAGATAGGCATTTGCTGTGCTAAAGCCATGACGCCAGGCGTCATAATGAAAGGCAGGCAGACTAGCCATCTTGAATCCACAATTGTTTACCTCCATTGGGCTGTCAGCGCTTCCGAATCCGTTTTATAGGAAACTGTCGGATGAGCAAACACTTCTGATTCTGGTATTGAATATTCGCTGCGAAGCTGCTGCGTCAGCCATTGGAGGGCCTCATTCTGATCGTTTGTGACTTGCTCAAATAAATAATATTTGTCCGTAATCCTGCTTTTCTTGATCTCTTTTCGCATTTGGCTAGCAATCTCGACCGACAGGTTTTCATATTTCAGCTCCCTTCCTTCCTGAGTAGCAACGGAAAAATTGAAACTGCCATCCGGATTGCTAGTTTCCTGATGACTTTTTGCCTTGTAAGCCATGCCCACCAGTTCAATTCCAATGGAGTCGTGGTTGGAGGGGAAACGCTCTCTTGCCGGTTTCTTGCTTTCCCGCAAGCCCTCTTGTATAGGATCAAATTTTTCATTCAGCTTTATTTCTTGAGGCGAACAGCTTTTTTCCTGCGCACAGCGGCTCCTGAGCCGCCCCACATGGTTTGTTTTTCGCTTCAGCGAAGCCGTCTGATAAATGGTTCCGTCCTTGTCAATCAGAAAGTGCGCGCCATTGGCCCCGTCCTGTGCGTAGCTGTTCAAGGTGGAATTGACAGAAGAAGACTGGGTCTGGTGGATGATCAATCCATTCACCGCTGGCATTTCCTTGCGCTCAATCTTCGGGCTGATGGTTTCGCGCCCTGCCGCCGTTTTCAGCAGCACCCTTTCATGCTGAACATGGCCTTTGTCGTCAATGTTGAGCTGGGAGGCGCCGGTTGCCGTGCCTTTGGCGTTTGCCGCTGCGGCTTGCTGCTGGCCTGCCAGGGGCGGGCGGGCATCGCGTGCCATCCGCGTGAGCGTCTGGCTGTTGCCGGGCGTGGAAGGGCTGGAGGCTGGCTGCGGGCTGTCTGCGCCGGTGGGATGCGGCTGGGGCGCATCGGGCAGGGATTGAAGGCTGCTGCGGGAGGCAGTGCTGGATATGCCGTTCGTGGCCATGATTGCTCCTTGATGAAAAACCCTGACATTCGGGCAAGCCGAAGGATATACGTAATACCAACTCACCACAATCAATATGTTTCATCGCGATTCATTGGTTCGCAAAAACATATTATTTGTTGCTTTATGTGGTTTTCAGGTGTTCAGCTTTCTTGCCGCAGCTCTTGCGGAGGCTTTGAGGGGGAAAAGCGGTTTGGAATGAGGAGGGGAAGACGGAGAAAACATGCCTCATTCAGCTCCTGTATTTATAGCTGGATGTCCTAGTGGAATCTGCGCGGAATGGCATTTCACCCCTTCAGATTTGCTCCTGTTTTCGATGCCATCCGGCAGGCTGGATCAGCCTGGGGGCTGCGGCGTTCACGCTGGCTGCGCTTGCCTGCCCGGGGCCTTCATGCCTGTCTGCGCCCCATCAGCCCTTGCGGGCGGATGGCCAGCACCAGCACCAGCAGCAGGTAGGGCAGCACGGGCGCGATTTGCGCCAGCGGCAGGCGCAGCAGGGGCGAGTCGCTGGCGGCGGGAGCCAGATGCAGGGCCTGGAGCGCGTCAAGCACGCTGGCATTGACGGCCACGGCGGCGGTTTGCAGCAGGCCAATGAGCAGCGAGGCGGCCAGCGCTCCGGCCAGCGACCCCAGGCCGCCCACCATGACGACGACGAAGATGATGGGGCCAAGGGCCTGCGCCATGCCTGGCTCGGTGACGAAGGCGCTGCCGCCCAGCACGCCCGCCAGCGCCGCCAGCGCCGTGCCGCAGCCAAATACCAGCATGAACACGCGCGGCACGTTGTGCCCCAGCGCCTGCGCCATCTGCGGGTGCGTGAGCGCGGCTTGCACCACCAGCCCCAGGCGCGTGCGCGCCAGCAGCAGCCACAGCGCGCCCAGCATGCCCAGCGCCACGGCCGCCATGAAGGCGCGCATGGCGGCAAAAGGGGTGCAGATGGCCGTCTGGCAGACCGTGGCGCTGGCCGCGCCCGCAACCCATTGCAGCTCTGGCAGGCCCAGCAGGCCCTGTTGCGGAGGGCCGACCAGCGTGAAGGCCGCGCCTTGCAGCCAGGCGGGCGGGGCAAATTCCAGCGGCCCGCGCCCCCAGGCCAGTTGCACGGCTTCCTGCACCACGTAGGCCAGGCCAAAGGTGGCGAGCAGCTCGGGCACATGCCCGAAGACATGCACGCGCCGCAGCACCCAGCGCTCGAACGCGGCGCCAGCCAGCCCCACGGCCAGCGGCGCGAGCGCCAGCGCGGGCGCAAAGCCCAGCCAGCCCGCAAGCGACCAGCCTGCATACGCGCCCAGCATGTAGAAGCTGGCATGGGCGAAATTGAGCACGCCCATGAGGCTGAAGATGAGCGTCAGCCCCGCGCTGAGCATGAACAGCAGCAGGCCGTAGCTGATGCCGTTGAGCAAGGTGACGATCAGGTATTGGGCGGACACGGAGCGGGAGACGGGCGTGGCGGATGCGGATGCAGACTCGGGCGCGGTCTTGGCTGGACTGCGCGGAAGGCGGCGGCGATTCTATGAACGGCCTGCGGGCTGCCGCGCGCCTCTTCTACACTCCGCGCCCTGATGAAATTCCTGCTTGACTTCTTCCCCCTCGTCTTTTTCTTCATTGCCTACAAGCTGCAAGGCATTTACGTGGGCACGGCCGTGCTCATGGCCGCCACCGCGCTGCAAATGCTGGTGGTGTATTGGATGGACAAAAAGCTCAGCGCCATGCACAAGGCCACGCTGGCGCTGGTGCTGGTGTTTGGCGCGCTCACGCTGGCGCTGCAAGACGAGCGTTTCATCAAGTGGAAACCCACGGTGCTTTACGCGGGCATGGCGCTGACCCTGGCCGTGGCGCTCTGGGGCTTTGGGCGCAACTTGCTGCAAATGATGCTGGGCAGCCAGCTGGCCTTGCCTGAAAACGTGTGGCGCAAGCTGTGCCTGGGCTGGGTGGCCTACTGCCTGTTCATGGCTACGCTCAATGGCTACGTGGCGCTGTTTTTCAGCACCGACGCCTGGGCCAGCTTCAAGCTCTGGGGCTTCGTGTTTCCGCTGGTTTTCATCGTGGGTCAGGGCTTTTACGTGGCCCGCTACCTGGAAACGAATGTGGAAACAAAGGACACCCCCGCATGAACGCCCCCGACGCCCTGGCCCGCCGCATGGCGCAAACCTTGCACCAGGCCCTGGCCCCCACTGCGCTTGAAGTGCTGGACGAAAGCTGGCGCCACGCCGGTCACGCAGGGGCCAACGGCAGCGGCTATGGCACGCATTTTCTGGTGCGCCTGGCCGCGCCCGCCTTTGCCGGCAAAAGCCGCGTGGCCTGCCATCGCCTTGTGTATGATGCCCTGCGCCCTTATATCGATGGCGAGGGCGTCCATGCGGTTGCCATTGAAATACTGACCGCATGAACCTGGAACCTGTTCATGGTCTATCCGTGGGCGCGAACAGGTTCTGGCAGCCTCAGCTTGGCTTGCGTTGTCATCCGGCGCCCGCACTTGCTGCGGCGCTTTTCCTTTTTTCTTCAACCTTTCCCCGCTTCAAATGCAGAAAAAACTGATTGCAGCCCTGATCGCAGGCGCGCTGGCCGCGCCCGTTTTGGCCCAGAACGTGGCCGTCATCAACGGCAAACCCATCCCGCAGGCCCGGCTGGATGAACTGATCACGCAATTCAAGGATCAGGCCAAGCGCCAGGGCCGTCCCGTGCCCGATGACGTGACCAAGATCATGAAAGAAGAGCTGATCCTGCGCGAAATCTATTTGCAGGAAGCCGCCAAACTGGGCCTGGACAAAAAGCCCGAATTCGCCAAGCGCCTGGAAATGGCGCGCGAGAGCATCCTCATCTCTGAGCTGATGGACAACTATCAGAAGACCCACCCCGTCAGCGACGAGCAGGCGCGCGCCGAATACGACCGCATTGCCAAGCTCCAGCGCGAATCTGCCAGCGACCAGGAATACAAGGCCCGCCACATCCTGGTGGAAAAGGAAGACGAGGCCAAAGCCATCATCGCCAAGCTGAAAAAGGGCGAGAAATTTGAAGCCATCGCCAAAAAGCAATCCAAAGACGCCGGCTCCGGCGCCAATGGCGGCGACCTTGGCTGGGCCTCGCCTTCCAGCTACGTGAAGGAATTTTCAGAGGCCATGCAGAAGCTGAAAAAGGGCGAAACCACCCAAGAGCCGGTCAAATCCCAGTTCGGCTACCACATCATTCACCTGGATGACGTGCGCAAAGCCACGCCGCCCGAGCTGCCCAAGTTTGAAGCGGTCAAGCCGCAAGTCGTGCAGCAGCTGGAGCGTCAGAACCTCGCCAAATACCAGGAAGAGCTGCGCGAAAAGGCCAAGGTGGAATAAGCGCCAGCGCCTTGTTTCTTCCACTCCAGCGCCTGCGCGGTCTTCACGGCCCCGCAGGCGCTTTTTCGTGGCCGTGACTGCCTTGGGGTTCAGGCGCAAGCTTTCGCCGCCTGGAGATGTGCCACGGCCAGCCCGTGGACGCGCAAAGGGCGGAACAGAATGTGCAAGACGCAGACAGTTTGCAGACAACAGGCAGACGGCAGACGGGCTGTTTTGCTTGCACCTCGCTCATCTATCAATAGCATGATGCCCTGATGGAATGGGCGCAAAAGCCGTTTTCCGGGAGTTGTATCCGCTCTTGTTTTCTGCAAATCTTTCAACATCGCAGGCGCGTGCCCTGGCGCAGAACGCAGCCTGCGCCCGCCTTCAGGCGTTAGCGATGGCCGTGCGTGGTGCAGGCGGTGAGCACGGGCGGCGCTTCACCGCAGGCAGTCAGAGCGGTATCAATACAAGCGGCAGGGCGCGTCGGAAAGGGAAAAGGGCATCAGAAAAAGGAGCGAATTCAAAGGGGGTAAAAAGCCGTTTCTCGCTCTTTCCACTAGGACATCATGCTATTGGAAATAGAGCAAAAACAGCCTTTCTGCAACCCTTCCACGCCCTCCCTTCATGCGCTGCCCTCATGCGCCGCCGCCTCGCGTGCGGCGCTGATTGCGGCGCTGATGAGCGGCTCTTGCCGGCGTTCGCGCAGGCAGGCGAACAGCAGGGCGACTTCGCGCACGGGGCCGCCCAGCAGTTCGGCTTCGCCCTTGGCTTGTGCGCGCTGGGCGGTTTCGGCGTGCAGCAGGCCGATGCCTACGCCGCCGGCGATCAGCGTGGCGGTCACGCTTTCCTGGTCAATGCTCACCATGCGGGCGGGGCGAAAGCCCTGGCTGTCGAACCACTCATCCAGCACCTGGCCGCAGCAGGTGCCTGGCTGCGGGCAGATCCAGGGTCTGCCCGCCAGGGCGCGCCAGTCGGGGCTGGCCGCGTTGGCCGCCCAGCCCGGCGGCGCGGCCAGGCGCACGGCAAAGCGTCCGGCTTCGATGGCGTGCAGGATGTCATCGGGCGCGCCCGCTTCGGCGTAAAAGCCTGCGTCCAGGCTGCCGCCGCGTATGGCGCGCGCGATTTCGCCAGATGTGCCGTGCGTGAGGGCCACTTCGATGTCAGGGCAGGCGTGCGAGAGCCGGGCCAGCAGCCGCCCCAGAACGCGGGCGCTGGGGTTGCGGATGGCGCCCAGGCGCACGCGGCCGCTGATGCGGCCTTTGATGCGCCGCGCCTCTTCGATGAACTCGCGGTGCAGGGCCATGATGCGCCCGGCCCGCTCCAGCAGCTGCGCGCCATTGGCCGTCAGGCTCATGCCGCGCGGCGTGCGCTCGAACAGGGCGATGCCCAGCTCGTCTTCCATGGCCTTGATGTGGGCGCTGATGGCGGGCTGGCTGAGAAACAGCCGCTCGGAGGCGCGCGTGATGCTGCCTTCGCGCGCCACGGCCAAAAGGGTGCGCAGTTGATAGATTTCCATGAGCCTGTGGCCGGTGTTCGCGGCGTGTGGTTTGCGGCTTTCGCCTGGGCGCTTGCGCGCGGTTTACGGCGCGGGCACGGAGGCGGGAGCGGCGGGCTGCCACGCCAGCGTGGCGCCGGGCACGCAATCGGCCTGGGGCAGATAGGGCTTGATGTCGATGAGCGGCGTGCCGTCCAGGCAGTCCAGCCCGCTGACGAGCAGCCTTGCGCCCTCGCGCCGCAGCCGCTGCGCGACGGCCATGCCGATGGGGTTGGGCCGCTGGGGCGAGCGCGTGGCGAACACGCCGCGCAGCACGCCGTCATGCGGCGTGGGCCTGCGCAGCGTCTGGCGCGGCGCCTGGTGCAGCCAGTACAGCACGTGCAGGTGCGAGGCTTGTTCGATGCCCAGCAGCGCGTCTTCAAAAGCCGGGTCAATTTCCAGCCAGGCCGGCTCGCCCAGGCCGCGCACGCCGCGCGGGCAGTCCTGCAACTGCCGCCAGGGCGTGCGCACGCAGCCTATGGGGCGGAGCGTTAAAGCGTCATTCAAGTCAGGCGTGTTCATGCCGCCGCACTATGCCGGGCCGGGCGCGGCGCGTCCATTCAAATCTGCCGGGGGCGGCCCTCAGCCTTTGCGAAAGCGCGCGGCTTTCAGCTCCTTGATTCATGGCGCGGACTCCCCGCCGGATGGGCGCAAAAGGCGTTTTTTGCGTGTGCAGATTCGCTTCTTTTTCCGCAGCGCGGCCTGCCTCGGATTTTCTGAATGCCGCTTTCAGAAAATGCAAATTGCTTTCATGCCCTTGCCTTCCTAGCATTTGCGCGATGCGAATGATTCGCTTGTTTTGGCAGCGCGAATCCTTCGTTTGTGACAAGCACGCAGATGGAGTAAAGGCAGGTTCACATGAAAGGCTGGCAGACGAGAGCGCCTCTGGCGGGGCATGGGCATTTTTCGCGCCTTTGGCGGGGCGCGGCGCTGGCGGCGCTGCTGCCCGTGGCCGCAGCGCAGCAGGCCGCAGATGGCGGCGCGCTGCCGGGCGTGACGGTGCGCGCCACGGCGGGCGCGGCCAGCGGCGATTCGCCCCTGGCGCCTTCCGCGCCGCGCGAGCGGCGGCGGCTGGCGCGCATTGCGGGCGGCACGGCGCTGGCGCTGCCGCAAGACGAAGGGCGCCTGACGGGCCTGCGCGACGCGCTGGGCGTGCAGCCGGGCGTGATCGTGCAAGACCTGTTCGGCGGCTTTGACGCGCCGCGCCTGAACATGCGCGGCTCCGGCCTGCAAAGCCACCCGGTCAATCGCGGCGTGACGCTGCTGCTCGACGGCCTGCCGCTCAATGACGCCGACGGCACTTACGTCAGCGGCCTGGCCGATCCGCGCAACACGGCGCAAATCAGCATCCGCCGGGGCGCGAACGCACGCTCGCCTGCTGGCGAGTCGCTGGGCGGCGAGATGGACTTTCAGTCGCTCACGGGCTACGACGGGCGCGGCCTGGCGCGGCTTCAGACCGGCAGCTTCGGGCGGCGCGCCTGGCAGGCGGCCCTGGGCGCGGCCAGCGCCGAAAGCGGGCTGGATGCGCGCGTGAGCTTCAGCGGCGAGCGCTACCGGGGCTTTCGCCATCACTCTGATGGCCAGCGCAAAAGCGTGCAGGCCAACGCGGGCTGGCGCGGCGCTGGCGGCCTGGAAAGCCGCCTGTGGCTGGGCTGGACGGACCTGGGCTACCACATCGCCGGCCCGCTGCCGCCCGGCCGCGCCTATGGCGACCCCAGCCAGGTGCTGGGCGACGGCAACACGCCGCGCGACCGGCTGCTCAACCTCTACCAGCGCAACCCTCACCGCAACGCGCGGCAGTGGCGCGCCGCCAGCCGCACCAGCTGGGGCGGCGAGCGCCTGCGCCACGAGCTGGGCCTGTGGTGGCAGCACACCGACGTGCAAGAGCAAAACATGGTGCGCGCCGCCCTCTGGAGCGCCCGCACGCGCGGCGTGCAGTGGCAGAGCTTTTTCACGCCCTCGGCGGCCTGGCGCTGGCGGCTGGCCGCCGCGTGGGAGCGCAGCGGCACCGGGCGCGACTTCCATTCCATCCAGCCGCGCACGGGCGCGCTGCTGCAACGCTTTGGCAGCTTTGATTTGATGGCCGAAAACGCGCGCGCCAGCGCCGGGCTGGACGTGGACGTGGCCCCCGGCTGGACGCTCACGGCCGATTTGCGCATCACCCGCAGCCGCCGCAACGCGCAAAGCCGCACCAGCGCCGCCGCGCAGCGGCAAAGCTGGCGCTACGCCACGCCCAAGGCGGGCCTGATCTGGCGGCCCCGGGCAGACCTGCGCCTGTTCGCCAACCTCAGCCGCAGCCACGAAGCGCCCACCTTCACCGACCTGGTGACCGGCTCCGTGGCGGCAAACAACCCCGCGCGTGCCGCCACGGCGCTGGCGCGGCTGGGCATGCAGCGCGCCACCACCGTGGAAGCGGGCGCCGAAGGCCGCCTGGGCGGCCCCGGCCAGGCCTGGGATGCGCGCTGGCAGCTTGCGCTCTACCGCAGCGCCATCCGGGGCGAGCTGCTGCGCACGGCGGATGCAAGCGGCTTGCAGGCCAGCACCCGCAACTACGCGGGCGGCACGCGCCACCAGGGCCTGGAAGCGGGCATGGAAGGCCGCTTGCGCCTGCACGGTCTGCCCGAAGGCTGGCCGGGCGGCGCTTTCGACTGGCGCGCCGCATGGACGTGGAGCGACTACCGCTTTCGCGGCGGCCCGCTTGCGGGCAAGCGCATCGCGGGCGCGCCCCGGCACTTCATCCAGGCCGAGCTGCTGTGGCGCGCGGGCGGCTGGCGCGCGGGGCCGACGCTACTGTGGCAGCCGCTGAATGAATACGTCGATCACGCCAACACCCCTGGCTACGTGCAAAGGCGCTACGCCCTGCTGGGCCTGCGCGCCGAATACCGGCGCGGCCCCTGGCGCGTGCAGGTGCGCGGCGAAAACCTCACGGGCAGGCGCTACGTCAGCACCTTCGTCGTGGCCGACCGCGCCAATCCCAGCATCAACCTCTTTCCCGGCAGCGGCCGCAGCGTGACGGTGAGCGTCAGCCGCGAGTTTTGAGCGCTGGTTCCGAAAGCCCGCCTTGCGCCCTGCGCTCGCCTTGCGGCCGGGCCTTGGAGCGCGCCCGGGAGCATCGAAAACAGGAGCAAATCCGTGGGCTTGAAAACGGCGCTTGCGCACATTCCACTAGGACATCACGCTATGGATTCAAGAGCGAAAAAATGCCTTCTTTGTCTGACGCTGCTGGCCGCCTTGTGCGGCAGCCTGCCCGCCGCGCTGGCCCAGCCTGTTGCGTCTGCTGCGCCTGCTGCGCGCGCTGGACGCATCGAGCGCGTCACCATCGCTGACGAGCGGGGCGACCACGGCCTGCCCTCGCCCTTCACCCACGCGCCCGACGGCGTGGGCTACGCGCTGACGATGCTGGTGTTCGACTCGCTGCTGTGGCGCGACCGCCAGGGCCATCTCGTGCCCGCCCTGGCGCGCCAGTGGCGCGAAAGCGAAGACCGCCTGGCCGTGGAGTTCGAGCTGCATCCGCAGGCGCGCTGGCACGACGGCCAGCCCGTGACTGCGGGCGACGTGGCCTTCACCTTCGATTACTTCCGCCAGCACCCCAATCCCTTCATGGACGTGAGCGCCGTTGCGGGCGTGGACGCGCTGGCGGACGGCCGCGTGCGCGTGCGGCTGAAGCAGCCCAGCGCCTCTTTCGTGCCGCAGCTGGCGGCCACGCTGCCCATCCTGCCCCGGCACGTGTTCGCGCCGCTGGCCGACCCGCGCCGCATGAGCATGCAGGGCGTTGTGGGCAGCGGCCCCTACCGCGTCACCGGCTACGACAAGGCGGGCGGGCGCTACCGCTTCAGCGCCGTGGAGGGCCACTGGCAGGGCGCGCCGCGCGTGCGCGAGCTGGTGTTCGTGCGCATGGAGCCATCGCTGGCGCTGGGCGCGCTGCGCCGGGGCGAGGTGGACATGATCCGCGCCCTGCCAACGCACTTGCTGGACGAGGCCGGGCGCTTTGCCACGGTGGTGAAGGCGCAGTCCGGCCACCCCGTGCGCCTGCGCTTCAACCACGCCCGCGCGCCCTTTGCCGACAAGCGCCTGCGCCACGCCATCGCGCGCGGCATTGACCGGCAGGCGCTGCTGCGCATCGTGGAAAACGGCCAGGGCGAAGTCAGCGCCGGGCGCTTTCTGCGCGGCAGCCCCTGGCAGGCGGGCGAGCCGCTGGCCGCCTATGCGTTTGACGCGCAGGCCGCGCGCCGCCAGCTCGCGCAAGCTGGCTACGCGCCTGATGAACAAGGCCGCCTGCGCAGCGCCCAGGGCGAGCCGCTGGCCGTCAGCCTGCTGGCCCTGCGCGGGCACGCGCGCCTGGCCTCGGCGCTGGCCGCGCAGCTGGAGGCGCTGGGCCTGGCCGTGCAGGTGCAGCTGCTGGAGCGAAGCGCGCTGGCCGCGCGCCTCAGCGCGGAAGATTTCGATCTGGCCCTGGTCTCGCAAGGCGTCAATGGCGACCCCGGCAACATGGCGCGGCAAATGGCGGGCAAGGCGCCCTTGAGCGACGCTTTCCGCAGCCGCGCCGATTTGCTGGAGCTGCTGGAGCGCCAGGAGCGCGCGGCCAGCGCGGACGAGCGGCGTGCCCTCATCGAGCAGGCGCAGGCCATTTACGCCGAGGAGCTGCCGTCCTTTTACCTGTACTCGCCGCTGTGGGCGGCGGCTTGCGGCCCGCGCTTTTGCCCCTGGTTCACGCCCGGCGGCTTTGCCTTCGGCGTGCCGCTGCCGCTGAACAAGCTGATGTTCACGCAGTGAGCCTGGCCGCCGCCCCTGCCCCCGCTTCTGAAGCCGCTTCTGAAGCCGCTTCTGGCGCGGCAGGCCTGGCCGCGCGCCTGCCCGCCTATGCGCTGGCCGTGCTCGCGCTGCTGGGCCTGGACTTCGCGCTGCCGCTGCTGATGCCCGGCGACGCCGTCACCGCCTTTTTGGGGCAGGACGCCATGACCGAACTCAGCGACGGGCAGCGCCGCCAGATGCTGCAAGAGCTGGGCCTGGGCCAGCCGCTGTGGCGGCAGGGCCTGGCCTGGCTGGGGCAGCTTGCGCGGCTGGATCTGGGCTACTCGCCGCGCCACGGCATGCCCGTGGCCGCCCTGCTGGCGCAGCACCTGCCCTGGACGCTGCTGCTCACGGGCTGCGCGCTGGCCCTCTCGCTGGCGGCGGGCATGCTGCTGGGCCTGGAGGCGGCTTTCTTCCAGCCGCCCCCGTCACACCCATCGCCCCAATCTCCATTGCGCTGGCTGGACCGCGCCCTCACCGCCGCCATGCTGGCGCTGCAAAGCCTGCCCGCCTTTGCCGTGGCCATGGGGCTGGCGCTGCTGTTCGCGCACGGGCTGCCGTGGTTTCCGGCTTCGGGCGCGGCCGCGCCGTTTTCGCAGGCCACGGGCCTGCAAGCCGTGCTGGAGCGCGCGCATCACCTGGCGCTGCCCGTGGCCGCGCTGGCCCTGCCAGCGGCCGCGCGCCTGTTTCTCATCACGCGCGCGGCCGCCGTGGCCCTGCGCGGCGCGCCCTTCATGGAAATGGCGCTGGCCAAAGGCGCCAGCCCGCTGGCGCTGCGCTGGCGGCACCTGGCGCCCAACGTGTGGGCCGTGGCGCTGGCGCGGCTGGGCGGCATGGGCGCGCGCCTCATGGCGGGCGGCATCTACGTGGAAACCGTGTTCGCCTACCCCGGCATCAACCTGCTGCTGACCGACGCCATCGCCCGCCACGACTACCCGCTGGTGCGCGGCGTGCTGCTGGCCTCGGGCCTGCTGGCGCTGGCGCTGAACCTGGCCGCCGACGCCCTTGCCGCCCGCTACGCGCGGCGCACGCAGCGGCTGGCATGAAGCCGCCTTGCATATCAGAAACAGGAGCAAATCAAATGGGTCAGAAAAAGGCATCTGCGCACATTCCACTAGGACATCATGCTATGGATAGAGGAGCGAAATCAGCCCCCGCTTTGGCATGCGGGCAGGCATGGGCGCGGGCATGAACGCCAGCGCCCGCCTGGGCCTGGCCCTGCTGCTGGCGCTGGCCGTGGGGCTGGGCGCTGCGCGCGCGGCGCAAGCGTGGTGGCAGCCGCAGGCCGCCGCCCTGGCCGATGCAGCGCTGACGGCCCCCGACGCCCGCCACTGGCTGGGCGTGGACGACCTGGGGCGCGACGTGCTGGCCCGCCTGGCCGCCGCCGCGCCGCTGACGGCGGGCGTGGGCCTGGCCGTCAGCGCGCTGGGCATGGCGCTGGCCGCCGCTTTGGCGCTGCTGGGCCTGCGCAGCCCGCGCGCCGATGCGCTGACGCTGCGGCTGGCAGACGTGTGCAGCGCGCTGCCGGGCACGCTCATCCTCATTGCCCTTTCATCGGCCTTCCGCCCCGGCGCGGCGGCGCTGGCCGCTACTTTGGCGCTGCTGGGCTGGGATGCGGAGCTGCGCACGCTGCGCGCGCGGCTGCGCCAAGTCTGGCGGCATGAAAGCCTGGACGCAGCCCGCCTGGCCGGCGCGGGCGCGCCCTGGCTGCTGCGCCGCCACGCGCTGCCCGCGCTGGCGGGCCTGCTGGCCGCGCAGGCCGTGGGGCTGGCGCGGCGCGGCGTGTTCCATTACGCGGGGCTGGCCTTTCTGGGGCTGGCCGATCCGCGCCAGCCCACCTGGGGCGGCATGCTCAACGAGGCCATGCCCTGGCTGGCGCACCCGGCGGCGCTGTGGTGCGCGCTGCCTGCGGCCTGCTGCCTGGCGTGCCTGCTCATCGGGCTGGCGCTCATCGGGCAGGGACTGGAAGAGGGGCGATGGAAAGCCTGGTGATCGAAGCCGAAGACTTCGGCGTGAGCGCGGGTGGCCGGGCGCTGCTGCGCGGCCTGCGCTTTCGCGCCGCGCAAGCCGGGCCGCTGGTCATCGTGGGCGAATCGGGCGCGGGCAAAAGCACGCTGGCGCGCGCGCTGGCGGGCCTGGCCCCCGGCCCGGCCACGGGCGCGCTGCGCGTGGGCGGGCTGAACCTGGCCGCTGCCAGCGCCGCCGAGCTGCGCGCCTGGCGCGGGCGGCGCGCCAGCATCGCCTTGCAAGACGCAGCCAGTGCGCTCAACCCGCAGCACACCCTGCTGGAGCAAGTGGCCGAGCCGCTGCGCCTGCACCGCGCCATGGGCGCGCGGCAGGCCCGCGCCGCCGCCGCTGATTTGCTGGCCTCGCTCGATCTGCCCGCCAGCCTGCACGCGCGCTACCCCGCCCAATGCAGCGGCGGCCAGCTCCAGCGCGCGCTGCTGGCCGTGGCGCTGGCGCCGGAGCCTGAGCTGCTGGTGCTGGACGAACCCACTTCGGCGCTGGACGCAGCCGCGCGCGATCTGGTGCTGCGGCGGCTGCGCGCCGAAGCGCGGCAAAGGCGGCTGGCTGTTGTGACGCACGATCTGGAGCCGGCCCGCGCGCTGCAAGGCCAGACGCTGGTGCTCTACGGCGGCAGCGTGATGGAAACCGGCCCCGCCGCGCGCGTGCTGGCCGCGCCGCGCCACCCCTACGCGCGCGGCCTGCTGCGCGCCTGGCCGCGCGAAGGCGGCAAAGACCTGCAAGGCATCCCCGGCGAGCCGCAAGACGGCGCCAGCGGCTGCCCCTTTGCCAACCGGTGCAGCCAGCGCATCGAGCGCTGCCTGCAAGAGCGCCCCGCGCCTGATGCGCACGGCGTGGCCTGCCTGCGCGGCGGCATCGTGACCGTGCTGGCCGCGCACGGCCTGCACAAGCGCGCTGGCGGCCAGCCCGTGCTGCGCGGCGCCTCGCTGCGCGTGCAAAGCAGCGAAACCGTGGCCATCACCGGCGCCAGCGGCGCGGGCAAATCCACGCTCGCGCGCGTTCTGGCCGGCCTGCTGCGCCCCGATGCCGGAACGGTTGAAATGCCCGGCCTGGCCCGCGATGGCGCCAGCGGCCCGGCCCGCAACGGCCTGGGCGGCCAGGGCGGCCAGGGCGGCCTGGCTTTCGTGCCCCAGCACGCCGCCGCCTCCGTGGCCCCGCACTTTTCGGTGTTCGAGGCCGTGGCCGAGCCGCTGGCCATTGAGGGCCGGCTGGACGCGGCGGCGCTGCAAGCGGCCGCGCGCCAGGCGCTGACGGATGCGCGCCTGCCTGCGGCGGATGACTTTCTGCGCCGCCCGGCGCGCCGCCTCAGCGGCGGCGAGCTGCAACGCCTGGCCATCGCCCGCGCCCTCATCACGCAACCCGCGCTGCTCATTGCCGACGAACCCACCGCCGCGCTGGACGCCAGCGTGCAAGCCAAGGTGCTGCGCCTGTTTCTGCACTTGCAGGAAACGCGCGGCCTGGCCCTGCTGCTCATCACCCACGACCTGCCCGTTGCCCGCCACGTGGCCGACCGCATCCTGCGGCTGGAAGGCGGCGTGCTCACGCCGGTTGCCCCGGCCCCGGAAGACCTGTCCGGGCAGGCTTTGAACAGGTTCTAAAGCGTCAGCCGCGCCAGTTTCAGCCCCGCCATCACCATGCCCACGACGCCCAGCGTGTGCAGCGCCGCCGTGGCCAGCGCGGCCAGCCAGCGCTGCGTTTGCAGCATGTGCACCACTTCTACGCCAAAACTGGAAAACGTGGTGAGCGCGCCCAGAAAGCCGGTCATCACCGCCAGCCGCCAGGCCGGATCCAGCCCCGGCCAGCGCTCAAATGCAGCCAGCGCCACGCCCGCCAGCAGGCCGCCTGCCAGATTGGCCGCCAGCGTGCCCCAGGGCAGCCACGCGCCGGGCGTGTTCAGTGCCTGCGTCAGCGCCCAGCGGGCCAGCGCGCCCGCGCAGGCGCCAAGGCAAAGGGCCATCAGGTTCATGTTGCCGTGGTTTCAGGTGGCGGGCGGGCGCTCAATACCGCTCGAACAAGGCTTGCAGCGCCGCTGCGTCTTGCGTGCGCGTCAGCCCCAGGGCCATGAGCAGGCGCGCCTGCGCGGGCGTTTGGTCATCAGCGCACAGCCACAGCGGGCTGCGGGCCGAGGCGGGCAGCGCGCCGCTGCCTGCGCGGCTGGCGCGCACCAGCCACACGCCTTGCGCGCGCAGGCGCCGGGCTTGGGCTTGCAGCGCTTGCGGCACGGTGCCGATGCCAAAGCCCGCGTGGACGATGGCCTGCGCGCCTTCAGCGGCCAGCGCCCGCCAGGCGGCCGCGCTCATGCCGCCATAGCTGGCGGCCACGGCCACGGCGGGCAGTGCGGGCAGGGCGTCGGCGTCGAATTCGCTGGCCAGCGTGTGCGGGCGGCAGGGGGCGCGGTAAAAGCGCGGGCCGTCGTCGGCCACCAGCCCCAGCGGGCCGTAGGGCGATTGCAGGGCCTGCACTTGCGCGGCGTCGCGCTTGGCCACGTCGCGCCCGCTCCAGATGGCGCCGTTCATCACCACCAGCGCGCCCTGCCCTGCCGCGCGCGCGCTGGCGGCCACTTGCACGGCCTGGTAGAGATTGAGCGGCCCGTCGGCGCCCAGCGCAGTGGCTGCGCGCATGGCGCCGGTGAGCACGACGGGCTTGGCGGTTTTGAGCGTCAGGTGCAGCAAATAGGCGCTTTCTTCCAGCGTGTCGGTGCCGTGGGTGATGACGATGCCGTCCACATCGCCCTGCCGCGCCAGCGCCGCCACGCGCTGCGCCAGTTGCAGGCGCTGCGCGTCGCTGATGTCCGCCGAGTCCAGCGCAAACAATTCATGCACTTGCACCTGCGCCAGTTGCGCCAGCTGCGGCACGGCTTGCAGCAGCGCCTGGCCCCGCAAGGCCCCGGCCACGTAGGCGGCTGCCGTGCTGTCAGGGCCTGCTCCGGCAATGGTGCCGCCCGTGGCGAGCAAGGCGATGCGGGGCAGGCGGCGAGGGCAGGCGTGGGCGGAGGCGGCAGTCATGGCAGGGCGAAAAACGGCGGCAAAGCGCGGCAGCGGATACGCGCTGGCGAAAAGCGGCGATCGTATTCGCGCCATGGCCCGGTTGGTTCAGTTGGCACAGGGCCGCTTTTTCCGCTGCCGGGCGGCCTCTGCGCCTGCGGCGCGCGCCCGTGGTTCTCGGGGAATTCCCAGAGGAATGGGCGGCTCAATTCAAGAATCGTTCTCATATACTTGCCGCGCACCTTGCCCGCTCCGCTCTCTTGGGAAAGCCCGCCATGCGTCATCCAGCCCCCGCCGCCGAACAAACCGCGCCGCCCAGCTTCCAGGCCCTGTTGATCAACACGCTGACGCTGATGACGGGCTACGCGCAGACGCCCGCCGGTACTTTCCATCGCAGCCTGCTGGCCGGACAGGTGGCCCAGCAACTGGGCGAACTGGCCGCGCGGCCGCGCATCAGCCCCGCCATGCGCGCGCTGTTCATGCGGCTGGCAGGTGAATGGGTGCTGCTGGCCCCCGCTGCGGAAGCCGCGCCCGCCCAGCCTGCCGGCGGCACGGGGCGCCACAGCCCGGCGGGCGTGCAATGAAAGCCATGGTTCAGGAGGTTCAACCTATGAGCGCACGCTTGTCCGCTTCCCGCTTTCCCGCTTGCGATCTGGCCCATGAACACGGCGTGCTGCTGCGCCAATGGGCGGGCGCGCAGCAGCGCATCAGTGACATGGCCGCCGCCCACGCCCGCCGTTGCGCGGCGCTGGAGACCGAACTCATGCGCCAGCGCGCCCGCTGGGTTATCGCCACCACGCGCCTGCTCTGGGGCCTGGGCTGGCCCGGGCTGACGCCGCTGCCCGGCCCCGCCCGCAAGGCCGCCAGCCCGCGCGGCGGCATGCCCCCGCTGCGCAGCGTGCAAGACGTGCTGTGCCAGACCGGCTGCGCCAGCCACGGCCACGCCTGGCTGGATGAAGCCTCCGGCGACTGCCGCCTGAATGGCCAGCCCTGCGCGCGGCAAAAAAGCGCAGACCGGAACGGGCAAGACGCAGAGCAGAACATGAGCCGGGAGCAGGAAACGCCCGCCCGCATCAGCTCCTCTATTCATAGCAATACGTCCTAGTGGAAACTGCGCGAAACGGCATTTCCACCCCCTTCAATTCGCTCCTTTTTTGCGAATAGCCTTGGCGGGCCTGATGGCCGTGATCAGGCCGTGATCAGGCCGTGATCAGGCCGTGAGCGGGCTGTAAGCCGCGCCAGTCAGCCAGCCGCCACGGCTTGGCCCTGCTCCGTTTGCTCCGTCTCGCGCCGCAGCGCCTCGCGCGCGCCCAGCACCACATCGCCCACCACCACGATGGCGGGGCTGCCCAGGCCGCCTGCTTGCATCGCCTGCGCCAGGCGGCCCAGCGTGGTCACGCACTGGCGCTGGCCGGGCCAGGTGGCGCGCTCGATCACGGCGGCAGCCGTATCGGCGGGCAGTGCGCGCAGCAGCCCGGCCTGTATTTCGGCGGCATGGCCCGCGCCCATGTAAATGACCAGCGTGAGCTGCAAATCACGCACGGCCTCGCCCATGCGCTGCCAGCGCGCGGCTTGCTGCTGCGGCTGGTGCGCCTGCGCATGCAAATGCCCGCTGGCAAAAATCACGCCGTGCGCGCGCTCGCCATGCGTGAGCGGCGCGCCCAGGCTGCCCAGCGCCGCCAGTCCGGCGGTGATGCCATGCACCACGCGCGGCTCGTAACCAGCTGCGCGCAGCTGCTGCACTTCTTCGCCGCCCCGGCCAAAAATGAACGGGTCGCCCCCTTTGAGGCGCACCACCGCCCGCCCGGCACGCGCTTCGCACAGCATCAGTTCGCCAATGCGCGCCTGCGGCGTGCTGGCCTGCCCGCCGCGCTTGCCCACGCGCAGCACGTGCGCGCCAGGCCGCGCGTGGGCCAGCACGGCTTCGTGAACCAAGTCATCCACCAAAAGGACATCGGCGCTGGCAATGGCCTGCACGGCCTGGAGCGTGAGCAGTTGCGGATCGCCCGGCCCCGCGCCCACCAGCGTGACGCAGCCCGGCGGGCCTGGCCTGGCCGCCATCACGCCTGAAGCGATTCATCAAACGGCATCACCTGCACCAGCTGCGGGTGATTCACCTCGTCCACCAGCATGGTTTTCACGCGCGCCTGCCAAAGCTGCGCAAAGCGGGCCAGCTCCTGCTCGTTGGCTGCGCCCGCCACGGCGCGGGGCATGAGCGCGCGCATCTCGTCGCCAAAAGGCGCAATGCTGGCGTCCAGCGCCACCTGCACGGCCTGGCCGCTGTCCAGCCGGCGCAGCGCCAGCACGCCCCGCATGGGCACATCAAAGCGCAGCAGGTTGCGGCGGCCAAAGCGGTGCGCCGGGCCTATGCCCGCAAAACCCGTTTCGGGCGCGGCGCCCGTCAGCAGCGTGGCCACGGCGGCCACCACGCCCGTGGCGCCGTCTTCGCGGCCTTCGGCCATCATCACCTCAATGCCGCCGCGCTCGGGCAGCTGGCCATCGGCATACAAATGCCCCAGCCCCTTGACGACCATGAGATAGGCCCCCGCCACCGTCGGGCACGAATGCCCGGCCAGCCGCACCGCATCCACATACCGGTAGGTGATGACGCCGCCAGCGGCAGCCCCCAGAAACTGCGCCAGCGCGTCATGCACGCGCAAAACAGGCGCCTGGTCAAAAAAAGCGGGAAATTCATCGGCAGGCTGATGAACGGACATGGCAAAAGCGCCTTTCACGCGAAGAAGTGGATGGAATGAAACAAAGCGCGGCATTGTCCACGCAAGCCCTTTGCCCGCACGCGCCGCAAGCCCAAAGCCAGCCGCCTGCACGCACGCCGCTTACATGCCGAATGCCATCAAAAACAGGAGCTGAATCAATGGGTGCCAAATACCGTTTGGCGCGCGTTTTACCAGGACGTCATGCTATGAATGAAGGAGCGAAATAGAGCTGTGCATTCCGCTTGCCTTTTCTGCCCGCTTTGCTCATCGCTGGCGCTTTCAAGCCGCCCGCTCCTTCATGGATCGCTCCTGGAGCGCGCGCAGGGCTTCAGCGCCTGTCCTTCAACACCCAATGAATAGCAAAACCCCCTCCATGTACCCAAGCGGCATAACCGACGCGTAGTGGCAAGTGCTGGCCGTGTGGGATGTGCTGCTGCGCCAACAAGTGCGCACCAAGGCGGGCAGGCGGGCCAGACCCAGCGTGGCCGTCATCGACCCCATCGCTCAAGACTGTCTCAAAAGGGAGCAGCGCAGATATGACCGCAGACAAAAAGATCAAAGGCACGATGGGCTGCTGCTGGCTGTGCTGGTGCACTCGGCAGACATTCAGAACCGGATGGGAGCCGGGGCTTTACTGGTGAGGCTGGGCAGGCTTGCTCGCCTCTGGCTTTGCTGTACGCGCACTGGCCGCAACAGCGTCAGCGCCAAGGTCAAAACTGGCGCTGAAAGTGGGGCAAGAGCATGAGGGGCTTCAGTTTGGCGTCAGCAGGCAGGCTGACAGTGGCAGGATGAGGGTCTGCCGCATCAGAAACAGGAGCAAATTTCGGGGGTATGAAAACGGTTTTCCCGCACATTCCACTAGGACGTATTGCTATTGAATAAAGAGCAAATAGGCGGCAATGGAAAGGTGCGAGCGCTTTCTTGCGCGGGCGGCATGAAGCGGCGCAGGCGGGGCAAACAAGGCCGTGGTCATGGCCTTTGGCCTGGCTGGCGCCGCCAAAAAAAGCGCTGATCCATTAGGCCCCGAATGGCTGGCATGAAAACATGCTTTTCGCAACAGGCCCGGCGCCATGATTTTCTTGGGAATTGAATCAACGCAAATGATGTTTTCTGATTTGAATGTTAGTTTCTGGCGTCTTCTTTTGTCCGCAAACCCGGCATTCAATAAACCATCCTCAAGAGGCGGCAAGGCGGTTCATGGCATGAACAAGCACCACTATTCCAGTT
This sequence comes from Ottowia massiliensis, assembly GCF_900240305.1. Taxonomy (NCBI): domain Bacteria; kingdom Pseudomonadati; phylum Pseudomonadota; class Betaproteobacteria; order Burkholderiales; family Comamonadaceae; genus Ottowia; species Ottowia massiliensis. The sequence continues at coordinate 50,059 of NZ_LT964854.1, forward strand.
CGGTTGTGAATATCTGAAAAAGTCTTACAACAAGGCGGCCCAAAAAATATATTATCGGCAGCAGATAAATCAATACCGTCTGATCATGTTTAAGGCTTTTAAGCCAAGAGCTGCCTAATAGCATTAACCATATGCCACCAAAATAATGCGCCCATTCCCCACGAAATTCAGACCATTTCTTGCAATACGGGCATTTGACATCTCCAGATAGACGAAAGAAAGTAAATAGCCACATATGGAGATACACCTTGAGACGCAAATTGATGGTCCGCTTGCAAAAAGAGCATGTTTTCTTTATTCTCATAAAACATCTCAATGATATATTGACGCCATCAATGCAAACATGACATCTGCATCACGCGCTAAAATGCAACATACGCTCGGCTAAATCAATCGAAACTTGTAAAGTCATCATCCCAATGCATATACTCCTCGTGAGTCATAAGTCTGATGCTGTATATATTAATGATCTTTGATGCAATCCATACCGCTGGCCATGTGGCAAATGCACACAATAACATATATCCGCTAACCTTTGATAGGAGCCAAGAAAAAAAGAGGAAAAATGGGTAGCTCATCACCAGCAGACTAATGAAAAGCCATAAATAAAATGAAGTGAAATAAGATTGTTTCTTGCAATGCGGACAAACAATGCGGCGAGCCATTCTTCTGGTATATTTTCGAAACTCTGGCAGCGGAGAGTCCAGATACAAATCCTTGAAAATCCATTCGCGCAGCGGAAATTCCATCTCATAAGAGCAATAAGGGCATTTCTTGACCGTCATTTCGGCAGCCTTTCCTTGTTTCCGTACAGTTGAAAATGGTTTTATCGAAATGGCTCATTCCGGAATCTGTTGCTCTCGATCATCCCTGCAAAACCGGCAGATTCCAGAACAAGGGCTATTTTTTGGCTTTTATTCTTTCTCCCCATCCCGGTTTTTCATGGCTTGCCGCCCGTTTATCAAGCCAGTTTCCGGGATTTGGCTGTTTTGCTTTCAAGGCGCGCCGGGTTCGCGCTTACGCGCATTGCTGCGCGATGAAGGCTTTGATGGCTTGCGCGTCCGCTGGCATGACGCGCACGCGGCGGGGCAGGTTTTCGATGCCGTTGAAGGCGGCAGGGCGGTCCGGGTCGCGGCCCAGGGCTTCGCGGATGGTGGCGGCAAATTTGATGGGCAGCGCCGTTTCCAGCACGATCATGGGCGTGTCTTTTTGCGCAAACTGGCGGGCCACTTTCACGCCGTCGGCGGTGTGGGTGTCCACCAGCACGCCGTACTGCCCGTGCACGCTGCGGATGGTGGCCAGACGGTCGGCATGGGTGCTTTTGCCGCTGGCAAAGCCGAATTGTTCGCGCGCGGCGGCAAAGCGCGGGTGGCGGCTCAAATCAAACTGGCCTTGCTGCGCCAGCGTTTGGCCAAAGAGGGCGCGGGTGGCGGCGGCGTCGCGGCCCAGCAGGTCGAACACGAAGCGCTCGAAGTTGCTGGCCTTGCTGATGTCCATGCTGGGGCTGCTGGTTTCAAACGTTTCGGCGCTGCCGCGCACGCGGTACAGGCCCGTGCGGAAGAATTCATCGAGCACGTCGTTTTCATTGGTGGCGACGATGAGGCGGCGGATGGGCAGCCCCATCATGCGCGCCACGTGGCCCGCGCAGATGTTGCCGAAGTTGCCGCTGGGCACGGTGAAATCGACGGTTTGCGCTTCGCTTTGCGTGGCCTGCATCCAGCCCGCGAAGTAATAGACCACTTGCGCCAGCAGCCGCGCCCAGTTGATGCTGTTGACGGTGCCGATGCTGTAGCGGCGTTTGAAGGGCAGATCGGCGCTGACGGCCTTGACGATGTCCTGGCAGTCGTCAAACACGCCTTCGACGGCGATGTTGTGGATGTTGGCGTCTTGCAGGCTGAACATTTGCGCCTGCTGGAAGGCGCTCATGCGCCCGTGCGGGCTGAGCATGAACACGCGGATGCCGCGCTTGCCGCGCATGGCGTATTCGGCGGCGCTGCCAGTGTCGCCGCTGGTGGCGCCCAGGATGTTGAGCTGCGCGCCCTGGCCGCCGTTTTTGCGCGCCAGCTCGTATTCAAACAAGTTGCCCAGCAGCTGCATGGCCATGTCTTTGAACGCGAGCGTGGGGCCGTTGGACAGGGCTTCGAGATAAAAGCCTTCTTCCAGCTTTTTGAGCGGCGTGATGGCGCGCGTGCCAAACACTGCGGGCGTGTAGGTTTTGACGCACAGCTGCCGCAGGTCGGCGGCGGGGATGTCGTCGATGTAGAGCGAGAGGATTTCAAACGCCAGCGCGGCATAGCCTTCATCGCGCCACACCTGGCGCAGGCGGGCCAGACCGGCAGCGTCCAGCTGCGGGTAATGCTGCGGCAGATACAGCCCGCCGTCGGGCGCCAAGCCCTCCAGCAAGATGTCGCAGAACTTGCGGGCAGTGGCATCGCCACGGGTGGAGAGGTAGTTCATGGGAGCCGGCTTTCTGGTTGCTTGTTCATTCATGGCTGGCGGCCTTTGCTGGCCTTGGCCGAGCTTTGCCTTTGGGCGTCAAGCCAGCTCTTCCTTGCGGATGCGCACGATGGGCGCGAGCACGGCGGGCAGTTGTTGCAGGCGCGCCAGCGCGGCGTTCATGCTGCCTTCCAGGGCGTTGTGCGTGAGGATGATGAGGTCGGTTTCGTGCGCGTTTTGCGCGGCGCTGCCTGTGCCGCGCTGGAGCACGGCGTTGATGCTGATGCCGGCGTCGGCCAGGATGCGGGTGACTTGCGCGAGCACGCCCGTCTCGTCTTTCACGCGCAGGCGCAGGTAGTAGCTGGTGATGACTTGTTCGATGGGCAGCACTTGCACGTGGCGCAGCGCGCCGGGCTGGAAGGCCAGGTGCGGCACGCGGTGCTGCGGGTCGCTGGTGGCCAGGCGGGTCACGTCCACCAGGTCGGCGATGACGGCGCTGGCCGTCGGCTCGCTGCCCGCGCCTTTGCCGTAGTGCAGCGTGGCGCCCACGGCGTCGCCTTGCACGAGCACGGCGTTCATCGCGCCTTCCACATTGGCAATCAGCCGCCGGGCGGGAATGAGCGTGGGGTGCACGCGCAGCTCCACGCCTTCGCCTTCGCGCCGTTTGCTCATGCCCAGCAGCTTGATGCGGTAGCCCAGCTGCTCGGCGTATTGGATGTCGGCGGCGGCCAGCTGCGTGATGCCTTCCACGTAGGCGCGGTCGAACTGCACGGGAATGCCGAAGGCAATGGCGCTCATCAGCGTGGCCTTGTGCGCGGCGTCGATGCCTTCGATGTCGAAGGTGGGGTCGGCCTCGGCGTAACCCAGGCGCTGCGCCTCTTTGAGCGCCACGTCAAAGTCCAGCCCCTTGTCGCGCATCTCGCTGAGGATGAAGTTGGTGGTGCCGTTGATGATGCCCGCCAGCCACTGGATGCGGTTGGCCGTCAGCCCCTCGCGCAGCGCCTTGATGATGGGAATGCCGCCCGCCACGGCGGCCTCGAAGGCGACCATCACGCCTTTTTTCTGCGCCGCTTCAAAAATTTCCGTGCCGTGCACGGCCAGTAGCGCCTTGTTGGCCGTGACCACGTGCTTGCCCGCCGCAATGGCTTCCAGCACCAGCGTGCGCGCCACGCCATAGCCGCCAATCAGTTCCACGACGATTTCGATGTCCGGGTTGGCGATGACCTCGCGCGCGTCGGCCACCACCTGCACGTCAGGCCCCACGATCTGGCGAGCGCGCTGGGTGTCCAGATCGGCCACCATGACAATTTCAATGCCCCGCCCGGCGCGGCGCTTGATTTCTTCCTGATTGCGACGCAGCACGTTGAAAGTGCCGCTGCCCACGGTGCCGATGCCCAGAAGGCCGACCTGGATGGCTTGCATATGGTTTTTCCCTATGGTTGAGCGAGTGCGAAAAAGGCGGGATTATTCCTGAGCGCCTGTCCGGCGCCTGGCTGTGAGGAGAGGAAATGACGGGCCGCAATCAGGGCGGCCCAGGCGCAGCCGGTGAATGGCCGGCCTGAACGCGCGAAACCGTATTTCGCATTGAGTGCGCCAGGCCATTCGAGGCGGCTGCCCCTAAATACATAGCGTGACGTCTTGGCGGAACCTGTTCTGGACGGCATTTCATACCCCAAAAATCTGCTCCTGTTTCCGATGCTGTCTGGCTGGCAGAAGGCATGAAGGACAATGCCGCGTTGCCATTTTTGTCAGGAGACTGAAACATGACCGCACGCCGTTGCTTGCTGCTGTCCGCCCTCGCGCTGGCGGCGGCCTGGGCCGCGCCTGCCGCCTGGGCGCAGGAGACTGCGCCGCTGCGCATCGTGGTGCCGTATCCGCCTGGCGGGCCGCTGGACGCAACGGCGCGGGTGCTGGCCGAGCGAGTGCAAGGCGAGCTGGGCACGGTGGTGGTGGACAACAAGCCGGGCGCGGGCGGCAATATCGGCATGGCCGCCGTGGCCAAGGCTGTGCCCGACGGGCGCACGCTGGGCGTGGCGGCGGTGGCCACGCTGGCCATCAACCCCTGGCTGTTTCGCAAGATGCCGTATGACGCGGCCAGAGACTTCGCCCCCGTCACTGCCGTGGCCCGTGTGCCCAATGTGCTGGTGATGAATGCCGAGGTCGCCCGGCAGCTGAAGATTGCCAGCGTGGCCGATCTGATCGCCCATGCCCGCGAAAACCCCGGCCAGCTCAACTACGGCTCCGGCGGCAACGGCAGCGCGGGGCATCTGGCGGGTGAGCTGTTCAAGCAGCAGGCGGGCATCGAGGCCACGCACATTCCCTTCAACGGCGCCAACCCCGCGCAGCTGGCGCTGCTGGGCGGGCAGGTGGACTTCAACATTGACAACCTGGCCAGCGCCGCGCCCAACATCAAAAGCGGCAAGCTCGTGGCGCTGGCCGTGACCAGCGCAAGCCCCAGCCCCATGCTGCCGGGCGTGCCGCCGCTGGCCGACACGCTCAAGGGCTTTGAGATTGACACCTGGTGGGGTCTGGTGGCCCCGGCGGGCACGCCCGCGCCGGTGCTGCAAAAGCTCTCGTCGGCTTTTGGCAAGGCGCTGGCCAGCCCGCAGGCGCAGCAGCGCTTTGCCGCCATCTGGGCCGAGCCGCTGCCCACCACGCCAGAGCAGTTCGGCGAGCTGGCCGAGCGCGAGCGCGGCCGCTATCAGGGCATTGTCAAGCTCTCGGGCGCGCGGGTGGACTAGGAACCTGCTTCAAAGCGCGCTTTCTCTTTTCTTCATCAACCCACGACAGACTTTTTCAATGCGCCTTCTTCACACCATGCTCCGCGTGGGCGATCTGGACCGCTCCATCCGCTTCTATACCGAGGTGCTCGGCATGACGCTGCTGCGCCGCTCCGAGAACCCCGAATACCGCTACACGCTGGCCTTTCTGGGCTACGAAGGCGGCAACCCCGGCCAGGCCGAAATCGAGCTGACCTACAACTGGGGCCAGACCCAATATGAAATGGGCACGGCCTACGGCCACATCGCCATTGGCGTGCCCGACGCCCGCGCGGCCTGCGAAAAAATCAGCGCCGCTGGCGGCTGCGTCACGCGCGAGGCCGGCCCCGTGATGGGCGGCAGCACTGTCATCGCCTTCGTGAGCGACCCGGACGGCTACAAGATCGAGCTGATCGAGCGCGCCGACGACACGGCCAGCGGCCAGGGCCTGCGTTAATTGGCGTTCGCTGCCGCAAGGCTTTTTCCGCCATGACGCCCGCGCAAATCGAGCGCTTTTTCGCCATCTTGCAAGCGGCCAATCCGCACCCCGAAACGGAGCTGGAATACGGCAGCGCCTTTGAGCTGCTGGTTGCCGTGCTGCTATCGGCGCAGGCCACCGACGCGGGCGTGAACAAGGCCACGCGCATTCTTTTTCCGCTGGCGCGCACGCCGCAGCAAATGCTCGACCTGGGGCTGGAGCGGCTGGAAGCGGCCATCAAAACCATTGGCCTGTATCACAGCAAGGCCCGCCACCTGCTGCAAACCTGCCGCATCCTCATGGATGAGCACGGCGGCCAGGTGCCGCGCACGCGCGCCGCGCTGGAGGCGCTGCCCGGCGTGGGCCGCAAAACGGCCAATGTGGTGCTCAACGTCGCCTTTGGCGAGCCGACGATGGCCGTGGACACGCACATCTTCCGCGTGAGCAACCGCACGGGCCTGGCCCCCGGCAAAACGCCGCTGGCCGTGGAACAAAAACTGCTGGAGCGCGTGCCGCCGCATTACCTGCTGCACGCGCACCACTGGCTCATCCTGCATGGCCGCTACGTGTGCCAGGCGCGCAAGCCCCGCTGCTGGGAATGCGCCGTGGCCCACCTGTGCGACTGGCCGGACAAAACCCCTGCCCCTTCCAAAACCACATGAACGGAGCACCGACATGAGCGCCCCTGCCAACTTTCCCGCCGAGCGCATCTACGACTACGTGCACGCCCCTCATAAAAGCGCCGTGCTGCTTGACCGCCTGTGGCCGCGCGGCATCAGCAAGGCCGCCCTGCAAGGCGTGGCCTGGGAAAAAGACGCCACCCCCAGCACCGAACTGCGCCACTGGTTCCACGAAGACCCCGAAGGGCGCTTCGACGAGTTCTGCCAGCGCTTCCGCCAGGAACTGGCTGCCCCCGCCGCCCAGGCCGCCCTGGAGCGCCTGCGCGCGCTGCCCCGGCCCCTGACTTTGCTCACCGCCGCCAAAGACCCTGCCCACAGCCACATCGCCGTGCTCCAGCAGGCGCTGGCCGGGCGCTGAAAGGCGCGAGGGCGGAGCGCAGCAGGTTCTCCATGCAGCTGGGCCGCGCCTTTGGCCTGCTTTGCCAGTCGGAAAATATCAAAAACAGGAGCGAATTCAAGGGGTAAAAAACGGCGCCTGCGCCCGTATCTCTAGGACCTCATGCTATTTTTTCAGAAGCAATATGCTGCACTTACCATCTGAGGCATTCCACGGCGTGCGGCGCTGGCTTGCGCGTGTGGCTTTGCGCATGCCCTGCGCGCCCCATTCACTCTCATTGCCGCGTTCATGAATTCCGCTTCTTCCCGCCTGCCTCTGCTTGACGTGCAGCACTTGTGCATCCGCTTTGGCGCCAAACCCGTGGTGCAAGGGGTTTCGTTTGCTCTTGCGCCGGGGGAAAAGCTGGCGCTGGTGGGCGAGTCAGGCTCTGGCAAAACGCTGACGGCGCTCAGCCTGCTGCGGCTGCTCGATGGCGCGGCCTTGCAGGGGCGGGCGCTGTTTGCCGGGCGCGACGGGCAGGCGCGCGACCTGCTGGCGCTGCCCGAGCGGCAGATGCGCGCGCTGCGCGGCGATGAAATCGCCATGATTTTTCAGGAGCCGATGACGGCGCTCAATCCGCTGATGACCATCGGCGCGCAAGTGGCCGAGGCCCTGCGCCTCAAGCGCGGCCTGTCCGCTGGCCGCGCGGCGCAAGAGGCGGTTGAGCTGCTGGCGAAAACGGGCATTGCCGAGCCGCAGCGGCGTGCGCGCGCTTTCGCGCACCAGCTCTCGGGCGGGCAGCGCCAGCGCGCCATGATTGCGATGGCGCTGGCCTGCCAGCCGCGCCTTTTGCTGGCCGATGAGCCGACCACGGCGCTGGATGTGAGCCTGCGCGGGCAAATTCTGGATTTGCTGGAGAGCCTGCGGCGCGAAAACGGCATGGCCGTGCTGATGATCACGCACGACCTGAACCTGGTGCGCCGCTTTGCCGACCGCGTGGCCGTCATGCAGCAAGGCCGCCTGGTGGAGCAAGGCAGCGCCGCCGCGCTGTTTGCCGCCCCGCAGCACCCTTACACGCAAAAACTGCTGGCCAGCCGGCCCGTGCGCGATGTCGATGAATCGCCCGCTGGCGACGCGGCGCAAGCCCCCGCGCTGGCCGCGCAGCACGTGCGCGTGACTTACCCCGCGCCGCTGCCGGGCCTGCGCGGCTGGTTCAAAAAAGGGCAGTTCGTGGCCGTGCATGACGCCAGTTTTTGCCTACCGGCGGGGCGCACGCTGGGGGTGATTGGCGAGTCAGGCTCCGGCAAATCCACCCTGGCGCAAGCGGCGCTGGGCCTGCTGCCTTTCACGGGCGAGCTGCGCGTGGCGGGCCGCCCGTGGCAGCGCCGCACCCGCGCCGACAGGCCGCTGCGCCGCGTGGCGCAAGTGGTGTTTCAAGACCCGTTCTCTTCCCTTTCGCCGCGCATGACCGTGGAAGAAATCGTGGGCGAGGGCCTGCTGGTGCATGCCCCCCACTTGAGCGCCACCGAGCGCGCCGCGCGCGTGCGGCAGGCGCTGGCCGATGTCGGCTTGCAAGACGGCGGGCAAGAAGGCGGGCTGGACGGCAAAGAGGAAAGCGGCCCGCAAGCCGCTCAAGCCACGCCAGACAGCGCCAGCCGCGCCAGCCGCTTTGCGCATTTGCTGGGCCGCTATCCGCACGAGTTTTCGGGCGGGCAGCGCCAGCGCATCGCCCTGGCGCGCGCGCTCATCGTGGAGCCGCAGCTGCTGGTGCTGGACGAACCCACCAGCGCGCTGGATGTGACGGTGCAAAAACAAGTCATCGCGCTGCTGCAAAAGCTCCAGCGCGAGCGCCGCCTGGCCTATCTGCTCATCACGCACGACGTGGACGTGGTGCGCGCCCTGGCGCATGACGTGCTGGTGCTCAAGGACGGGCAGGCCGTGGAAACCGGCCCCGCCCTGCAAGTGCTTGAAAAGCCGCAGCATCCCTACACGCAAAAGCTGCTGGCGGCGGCGTGAGGCTTTGCAAGGCTTTGTCCAGGGCCTGCTTCAGCCTGCCTGCGAAACAGATTCGGCGTTTTGAGATTCGGCGTTTTGGCCCTGCGGCGGCCTGCTTTATCCGGCTGCATCCGGAAGCAGGCGCGGCCGGCGGGCGGCGCAGCGCCTTCACGCCCACCCGGAAGCATCAAAAACAGGAGCGAATTCAGAGGGCTTGAAATACCCATCTGCGCAGGCTCCACTAGGACGTATTGCTATGGATAGATGAGCAAAAATACGCGATAGCGGCCTATGCACGGCTTATTTCCAGCCCATTCCAGCGCGCCTTTGCGCCTCGCGGGCTGGGCGCTACGGCTTCTGGAGCGGCGCGGTTGGCCCGGCTTCGCCGGGCGGCGTCATGCTTTTCAGCATCTGGCGGCAAGGCGCGAGCTGGCGGGTGATGAGCGAGAGCTGCTGCCAAAGCACGCTGTTGGGGCGGCGACCCTGCACGCGCGCGCGCAAGGCGCGCACGCCGCTTTGGATGCGCTCGCTGGCGGCGGCAAAGGCGCTGTCGTCCAGCCCGGGCAGGGCTTGCAGCAGCTGGGCCGTTTGGCGGGCGGTGTCGAAAAAGAGGGGAGTGAAGGCTTGCGCTTCGGGTGCTTCGGGCGCTTGCGGCGCGGCTGCCGCTTCAGGCGTTTCAGGCGCGGCGGGCGAGGGCTGCGTTTGCGGCGGCTGTCCGGCGGCGCTGGCTTCCTGCCGCGCCTCCTGGGCAATCTGGCTGCGGTAAGCGCCCAGGGCGGAGATGTAGCCAATGAGCGCGTAGCTGGTTTTCAGCAGGTTCAGCCCCGCGCCCTGCATTTGCGGGCTGTGGCGGCCTGGCTGGCTGCTCATGTCGGAGATGGCGCTGCTCAAGGCGGCCGCCTTTTCGTGCGCCAGGCGGCGTACGCTGCGGTAGGCCACATCGTCGTCCACGCCGTTTTCAAGCTGGCTGATGATGCGTTCCAGATACGCGCCGTTGCTGGCGATGGAGGCGCTGGCGCTGGCGGGCAGGCTGAGGTAGCGCCAGTCGGGCCAGAGAAAGTGCACGGCGGCCCAGGCGATGGCCGCGCCGGTGATGGTGTCGATGATGCGCACGGGCATGGCCGCGTAGATGTCCACCCCCATGAGCGAGAGGCTGGTGAGCGCCTGGATGGTGATGAAGAAGGTGGACCAGCTGTATTTGTAGTTGCGCATCAGGAAAAACAGCGTGGTGGTGAGCACGATGATGCCCAGCTTGGTTTCCACCGTGGGCGTGAACCAGGGCACGACGGAGCCGACGAGCACGCCCGCGATGGTGCCGCCGATGCGCTGGTTCACCCGGCTGCGCGTGGCCGAATAGTTGGGCTGGCACACGAACAGGGCTGTCAGCAAGATCCAGTAGCCCAGATTCAGATGCAGCAGCTCCACCACCGTGCACGAGAGGGCCACCACCAGCGACAGCCGCACGGCGTGGCGAAACACCGGCGAGCGCATGTTCAGCTGGCCGCGCATGGCGCGCAGGGCGTGCAGCAGCGGGCCGTCTTGCTCCTGGGCGGCGATGCGGGTTTTGTCGGAGTTTTCGCCAAAAGCGGCGTCTGCGGCGCTTTCAATGTGGCTGAGCTGGTAGTCAATGCCCGCCAGGTTGTCCATGAGCCTTTGCAGCGCGTGGAGCTGGTCGGCCTGACCGCCCTGCTCCGCCTGATCCGCCTGTTCCGCCTGGCGGCTTTGGGCATGCACGCGCAGCGACTGCTGGCAGCCCGTCATGGCGCGTTGCAGGCGCGCGGAGTAGGCGTAGGGCATGTCGGCGCGCAGGCTGGAAGCCACGTCGCGGCAGGCCTGCCCCTGCAATTCCAGCAGGCGGTGAATGCGGAAGATGAGATCGGTGTTTTTCAGGCTCTCGGCCAGCTCGCGGTAATCGGCATGCGTGGAGCTGATGCGCTCATGCACGTCTTGCGCAATGAAATACAGCCGCAGCATGCGCGCCGTACGCGGGTGCCGGTGCTGGCCGCGCATGCGGTAGAACAAGGCGCTGCGGCACTGGTTGAAGGCGTTGATCACCGCCGTGTTCTGCCGCGCCAGCGCCAGGCGCGGGCCGTCTTCCAGCCACTCGGCCTCGTCGGGGTCGAAAAAAGCGGCTTTGGCGTCGAAATACCCGCCCAGCTCGGCAAAAGCGGCGGCCATGCTGTCTTGCACGGGCCGGTGCGGAAAGACCACGTGCAGGCACAGCGTGACGCTGCTGTACAGCAGCGTGCCGCACAAAATCAGCAGCGGATTCAGAAACCAGGGCGTCTGCGGCGCATAGGCCAGCGTGGTGTAAGTGGCCACCGCCAGCGCGCCAAAGGCAATGGTGCGGTAGCGCAGCCCCAGCGCGCCCAGCACCGTGAACAGGAAAGTGAGCGCCGTCATCGTCACGATAAACGGCAGCCCCGTGCCCAGCATCGTCTGCACCAGCAGCGAAGAAAAAGAAAAGGCCAGCGCCGTCAGCACGATGTTTTGCACCCGCCCCGTCAGCCCGTTGTCCAGATCGACCAGACCGCCCGCAATCACGCCCAGCACCAGCGGCATCGTCCACGCGGGCTGCCGCACGGCCCACACAAAGCCGCAAGCCAGCATCACGCAGCAGAAGATGGGCAAGGTGGCGATGACTTTGGAATTGATGGCAGGCGTGCGCATGGCGTGGGAGCGCGCCGCCAGCGGCTGGCGGCGCAAAAAGGCGCAGATTGTGCGCCTGGCGCCAGTCAGTCGCGCATCAAAACAATGCGCTTTGATCAAGCCGGAAATGAAAACAGCCCGCCAGGCGCGCCAAAGCTTTTTTTGCGCGGCGCAGCCGGAAAACCGGGAAAAACGCGTTCAGTCTTTTGCCCATTGCGCGGGCTGCGCCAGCCGCGCCAGCGCCAGCTGTGCGATTTCGCGCCCTGCCGTGGCGCAGCTGAAGTGGCCCGCGCCGGGCAGGGGCAAGGGCGGCGGCGCGCCCCGCACGGCGGCTTGCAGCGCGCTCATGGCGGCGGGGCCATAAAAAGGGTCGGGCGTGCCGCAAATCAGCAGGCTGGCGCCGTGCCAACGGTTTTGCCAGAAGGCGCGCAAGTCAGGCTCATGCCCGCCATCGGCCAGGCGCGGCAGGGCGCGCAAGGCGGCGTGGTGGCCGCTGTCAGGGAAAGGGGCTTCGCAAGCGGCTTGCTCGTCAGCGGGCAGGCGCGGCAGGCGCGAAAGAGGCAAGCGGGCAGGCGCGCCCTGCCCTGCCCCGCTGGCCTGCGCCGCTGGCGCAAAGCCGGTGTTGATGGCCAGCAGCGCGGCGTAGCGCTGCGGATCGGCGGCGGGCAGCGCCAAGCCCGCCGCGCCGGCCGTGCCGTGCAGGGCCAGGGCCACGCGGCGCACATCCAGCTTGCGCACCCATTCAGTCAGGATTTGCCGGTGCCAGGCCAGGGTGTGGGCGCTTTCTTTCTTGGGCTTGTCGCTGCGGCCAAAGCCGATCAAGTCAGGCGCGATCACGCGGCAGCCCGCCGCCAGCCACTGGGCGGCCATGTGCCGCCACAGGTGGCTCCAGGCGGGCGCGCCGTGCAGGCACAGCCAGGTGATGGGCGCGTCGCGCGGGCCTTCGTCCATGTAGCTCAGGCGCAAGCCGCCCAGGGCGGGCAAGCCGCTTTCGGCATGGCGCGGCCAGGGGTCATCGGGCAGATGGGCAAAGCGCGCGGGCGGCGTGCGCAGCGCGTCTTGCCGCAAGGGGGCGGCATTGATGCGGCGCGGCCTGAAAAAGCCGTGCAGCGCAGCGGCGCATTCGCCCGCCAGCACGCCGCCAGTGACTTGCGTTTGATGGTTGAGTGCGGGCTGGGCAAACAGGTTGAGCAGCGAACCGGCCGCGCCCGTTTTGGGGTCGGCCGCGCCAAAAACCACGCGCGCCAGCCGCGCGTGCAGCATGGCCCCGGCGCACATGGCGCAAGGCTCCAGCGTCACATACAGCGTGCAGCCTTGCAGCCGGTAATTGCCCAGCGCCCGCGCGGCCTGGCGCAAGGCGGCGATTTCGGCATGCGCGCTGGGGTCATGCGCGCCCACGCAGGCGTTGCCAGCAGCGGCGATGCAGCGCCCGTCCTTGACCACCACCGCGCCCACGGGCACTTCGCCGCGCGCTGCCGCCTCATGCGCGACTTGCAGGGCCAGGCGCATCCAGCGGGCGTCTTCAGACGTTTCGGCAGGGGCAGCTTCTGGGAACTTGTTCATGATCTGGCCGGGAGGGACAAAAGAGCGGATCGGGATGGGCCGCGAAACGCAAGCCGCAGACGGGCCTTCGCCGCTTCTTTGGCTGGCTGCTCACGGCTTTTCCCGTTTGGCGAAGCCTTGCCCTGCGCCGCATCAGAAACAGGAGCAAATCTGAGTGGCCCAAAATGCCGGTCAGCGCAGTTTCCACTAGGACATCATGCTATGGATTGAGGAGCGGAAATATCTTGTGCCCAGTGCTTATTGCCGCGAGAGCGCGTCAATCGGGTTCAGGCGCGCGGCGCTGCGGGCGGGCCAGAAGCCAAAGGCCAGGCCGATGAAGGTGGAGCAGGCCACGGCCAGCACGATGGCGTTGGCGGAGAACACGAGATGCACTTCGCTGGAGAGGCGCTCCAGCACCCAGCCCAGGCCAAAGGCCAGACCGATGCCCAGCAGGCCGCCCAGCAGGCAGACGAAGACGGCTTCGATGAGAAATTGCTGGAGGATGTCGGCCTGGCGCGCGCCCACGGCCATGCGGATGCCGATTTCGGGCGTGCGCTCGGTCACGCTCACCAGCATGATGTTCATCACGCCGATGCCGCCCACCACGAGGGCGATGACGGCAATGGAGGAGATGAACACCTGCATGGTGAAGGTGGTTTTTTCGACCATTTCGCGCACGGTGTCGCTGTTGCTGGTGAAAAAGTCTTTGCTGCCGTGGCGGCGCGTGAGCAGCTCGGTGATTTGCTTTTCGGCGTAGTGGGTGGTGTAGCCGTCTTTGACGCGCACGGAGATGTTTTGCAGCACCTGGCTGCCGGTGAGGCGCCCCATGACGCTGGTGTAGGGCAGCCAGACGGTGTTGCCCGAGTTGAAGCCGAAGTTGCTTTTTTCCTTGGCGGTGACGCCAATGATGCGTGCGGGCACGCTGCCCAGCAGGATGATTTGGCCCAAAGGGTTGCCGCCGCCCGGAAAGAGCGTTTTGCGGGTGTTGTCGTCGATCACGGCGTCCAGCGCCAGGTTTTTGACGCTGCTTTCGTCAAACAGCACGCCGGCGGCCAGGGTGAGGCCGCGCACGTTGAAGTATTCGGCGGATACGCCGCTGACGGTGGCGGTTTTTTCCTGGTTGCCCATGCGCAGGGTGACGCTGGTTTGCACTTGCGGCGTGGCGCTGTGTGCGTAGGGCTGCTCGGCCAGCGCGGCGGCGTCGGCAGCCGAGAGGGTGCGGATGGCGTCGGCGCGCCGGTCGCCAAAGCCGGAGCCGGCGAAGATGGAGATGGTGTTGGTGCCGATGGAGCTGATGTCCGAGAGGATTTGCTGCTTGGCGCCTTCGCCGATGGCATTGACCAGGGTGACGGAGACGATGCCGATGATGATGCCCAGCATGGTCAGCAGCGTGCGCATGCGGTGCGAGAGCATGGCGTGCAGGGCCATGCGCGCCGCTTCGCGCAGGCGCATGAGCCAGGCGGCCAGGCCCGCTTTGGGCGGCGGCGCTTCGCTGGCGGGCGCAGCAGGCGGCGCAGCAGCGGCGCTGTCGCGGGTGATGCGGCCGTCGGCAATTTCAATCACGCGCTGCGCGTGGGCGGCCACCTTGGCATCGTGCGTGACGAGGATGATGGTGTGCCCGGCGGCATTGAGTTCCTGAAGAATCTGCATGACCTGCTCGCCCGTGTGGCTGTCCAGCGCGCCGGTGGGTTCATCGGCCAGCACCACGCTGCCACCGTTCATGAGGGCGCGGGCAATGGACACGCGCTGCTGCTGCCCGCCGGAGAGCTGCCCGGGCTTGTGCGCCAGGCGCTCGCCCAGCCCCAGGCGCTCCAGCAGGCGGGCCGATCGCGCGCGGCGCGCAGCCGCGCCCAGGCCCGCGTAGATGGCGGGAATTTCCACGTTGTCTTGCGCCGTCAGGCCCGTCAGCAGCTGATAGCGCTGAAAGACAAAGCCGAAATGCTCGCGGCGCAGGCGCGCCAGTTCATCCGGCTGCATGTCGCGCGTTTCGCGGCCCAGCACCTGGTAGCTGCCGCGCGAAGGCTGGTCCAGGCAGCCGATGATGTTCATCAGCGTGGATTTGCCAGAGCCGGATGGGCCGACGATGGCCACCATCTCGCCCGCGCGAATCGTCAGGTTCACATCCTTGAGCACGGCCACCGGGCCGTCGCCCGCCGGAAATTCGCGCGTGACGCCGCGCAGGCGCATCAGCGGCGCGCCCGGCCCGCCGCCATTCGCTTTTTCCGCTTTTTCCGCGCTTTCTTTCCCGCTTGCTTCCCCGGCTTGTGCCAGGCGGTGTTCGGTCATGGCGCGCTCCTTCAAGGCCCCATGGGCGGCGGCCCCATTTCCACGCTGACGGTATCCCCGGCCGGCGTGGCCTCGCCGGTGATCACGCGCTCGCCTTCTTTCAGGCCCTCCAGCACCTGGGCATGCACGCGGTTGTTCAGGCCCACGCGCACCAGGCGGGTTTCTTCGCGCTGCTCATCGCCCTCGCCCGTCAGCACGCGCACGGCGTAGCGGCCTTCGTCATCTTTGGCGCCCAGCGCGCTGGCGGGCACGGTGAGCGCGCCCTGCACACGGTCCACCACGATGTGCACTTGCGCCGTCATGGAAACGCGCAGCACGCCATCGGGGTTGGGCGCGTGCAGGATGCCGTTGTAGTAAATGGCCGTGGCGCTGGCGGCGGATGTGGCCGACGCGCTGGTATCGCTGCTGCCGCTTTCATCGGCCGGCGGCAGCAGGGCGATGGCTTTCAGCTCGGTGGCGTAACGCTTGTCCGGCTCGCCCAGCAGCGTGAACCAGGCGGCCATGCCGGGCTTGACGCGGGGCACATCGGCCTCGGAAATCTGCGCCTCAATCTTCACTTCGTCCAGCCGGGCGAGCTTGACGATGGTGGGCGTGGACATGGCGGCATTGACCGTCTGTCCCTGCTCCGTCACCACGGCCACGATGGTGCCGTCCATGGGCGCGGCAATGCGCGTGTAGCCCAGATTGGCGCGCGCCGTCTGCGCCTTCAGGTTCGCCTGCTCCAGCTGGGCGGCGTTGGTTTTCAAATCGGCCTCGGCGGCGGCCAGCTGGTTTTGCGCCGACTGCAAATCGGCGCGGGAGGTGGCGTCCTTGGCCATCATCTCCTGCTGGCGCGCCAGGTTTTGCCTAGCCAGCGTGAGCGCCGCCTGCCGCGAAGCGCGCTGCGCCTTGAGCGACTCGATGCCCGCCAGCTCGTCACGCAAGGCGTTTTGCTGCGTGGTGTCGTCAATCTCGGCAATGAGCTGCCCTTTTTTGACCACATCGCCCACCTTCACATGCAGCGCCTTGACCTGCCCCGTGGCCTGCGCGCCCACATTCACCTGCCGCAGCGCGCGAATGGCGCCCGTGGCCAGCACGGTGTCTTCCAGGTCCTGCTTTTGCACGGGCGCCGTCACCCACTGCGGCGCAGGCGGGCCGCCAGAAGTCTTCCACCACCAGAAGGCTGCGCCCAACACCAAGGCCAGCGCCAGCCAGCCTCCTGTTCGCCAAGATTTGCGCATCAGTAAAAACCCTGTGTTGCCCATAAAAGCGCGCGAGTGTACCGAGCGCGCTTTGCGCCTCGGTAAAGAAATAAGGACACCTGTTCCAGTCTGTCCGCGAGGGGCGGCAAGGAGCGGCAAGCGCGAACCGCAGGCAGGTCTTGGCATGCGTTTGCCGGAAGTCGCTTGCAACCTGCCGCAAAGGGCGGGCGCAGCGGCCATGCCGGAAAGGGGGAAAAGCGGATGAAAAGCCTGGGCAAAGAGCTGAATCAGCTCCTTGATTCATAGCATCAGGTCCTAGTGGAACGTGCGCAGATGCCACTTCAAACGCCCTTGAATTCGCTCCTGTTTTTGATGCGTCTGCCAGGCGCTGCCGGTCCGTCAATCCATGCGGGCGCGCGCGATGCGCAGCGCTTCGCTGGCGGGCAGGCCCAGCGAGAGCAAAAGCAGCTCGGTGATGTCGCTGCCAATGCGGCGCGGCGAGGCGCCGCTTTGCTGCATTTGCGCGAAGCCGCCCAGCACGGCGCCGGCCACCAGCACGGCGGCGGTGCGGGCCTGGCCGGGGCGCAGCGTGAAGCGGCCGCTGGCGATGCCTTCGCGCAGGTAGCGCATGGTGGGGCCGTGCCATAGCTGGGCCAGCGGGGGCTGGGTCAGGCCGTAGCGCAAGATGAAGCGCGCCCAGTGCGGCTCGTCGCGCGCGCGTTGCAGGTAGTGGCGCACGCCGGCGGCCAGGCGCATGGCGGGGTCGGGTTCGCCGCTCATGGCGCGGTCGATGCGTTCGCTCATGTCGGCGCACAGGCGTATGACGAGCTGGCCGAAGAGGGCTTCCACGGATTCCAGATTGTTGTAGATGGTGCCGCGAGCCACCTGGGCGGCGGCGGCCAGTTCGCTGATTTGGACGGTGGCCGGGTCTTTTTCGGCGAACAGCCTGAGCGCGGCCTGGTGAATGCGCTGCTGCGCGGCGTTCAGCGGGGGGCAACGGCCGGATGCTGCGGCGGCAGCGGCGGATGGGGTGGCGGGCATGTTTTCTGTTTTCTTGCTGCGGAGCGGGTGCGCGGGCGGGCGGCTTTCACCAGCCGCCGCCCAGCGCCTGGTAGAGGCGGATGCTGGCGCTGGCCTGCTGCATGCGGGCCTGGGCGAGGGCGTCGTCGGCTTCGGCCAGCTCAAGCCGCGCCTGCAAGGGGGCGTCGCGCTGGCGCTCGCCAGCCTGGTAGAGGGCTTGCAGGCCGCTGGCGCGGCGGGCGGCGCTTTGGCGGGCGGCTCGCAGGCTTTCAACGCGCGCGTCCAGCGCGGCGCGGGCGGCGTAGGCGGCTTCAACTTCTTGCAGCGCGTCGAGCACGGCGCGGTCGTATTCGGCCACGGCGGCGTGCAGGCGCGCGTCGCCCGCCCGCGCCTGCGCCTGCAAGCGGCCTGCGGTGAACAGGGGCAGCGAAACGCGCAGGCCGATCAGGCCGCCCGCGCCGCTGGCGCGGGGCAGGCCGCTGAAGTCCAGCCGCCCTTCGTTGCCGAGAAAGACGATGCCAAAGCTGGGCAGCAGTTCGGCTTTCAGGCTTTTGAGCTGGGCGGCGCGCGCCTGCACGGCCTGCTGGCGCGCGCGCACGTCGGGGCGGCGCGCCAGCACGCTGGAAGGCAGCTGCCCGCTTGGCGGCGCGGGCGGCGCAGATGGCTCGGGCGGGGCGGCGGTTTCGGATGCGGCGGCTTCAGGCGCGGCGGCTGGCGCATTCGGCGCATTCGGCGCATTCGGCACATCCGGCAGCAGCGCGGCCAGCGCGGCGTCGGGCTGGCCTGGAGGCTGTCCGCAGAGCGCGGCCAGGCGCTGGCGGCGGGTGAGCAGCAGCGCCTGCAAGGCGGGGCGGGCGGCTTGCAGCCCGGCCAGGCGCGCCTGGGCGGCGGCCACGTCGGCGGCGCGGGCCTGGCCTGCGGCCAGGCGCGCCTGGGCGTAGCCGTGCAGCTGGGCGGCGGTGGCCGTGGCGGCATCCAGTATGGACAGGCGCTGGGCCAGGGCCAGGGCTTCGCGCCAGTTGCTGGCGGCTTCGGCGGCCACCAGCATGTGTGCGCCGTGCAGGCGCTCCTGGGCAATGGCGGCGGCGGCCTGGGCGGCGCTGGCATCGGCGCGGCGGGCGCCGAACACGTCGGCCTCCCAGACGGCGCCCACGCCAGCGGCCAGGCCCCGCGCGTCGGCTGAAGAAGGCAGCGCGGCGCTGTAGGGCGGCGCCAGCGTCCGCCAGGCGCTGGCATTGCGCCAGTCGGCCGTGCCTGCGCCAGCGGCGGCTGCGGCCACGACGGTGGGATACAGGGCTGATTCGGCCACGTCGGCCAGCGCGCGGGCGGCTCGCAGGTTGGCCTGCGCGGCGCGGATGTCAGGGCTGGCGGCCAGGGCGCGTTCGATCAGCGCGTTCATCCGCGCGTCGCCCCAGAGCCGCCACCAGCGGCCCAGGTCTTGCTGCGGCCCGCCAGCGGCTTGCGCGGCGGGGGCAGAAAAAGCGTCCGGCACGCGCGCCTGGGCAGGGGGCGTGTGCACTTTCAGCGCCTGGCCGCAGCCGGCCAGCCAGGCTGCGCAGGCCAGGGCCAGCAAGGGCGCGGCGCGGCGCGGGGAGCAAAGAGCGCGGGGAGCACGAGGAGCGCGGGGAGCGCCTGAGGCGCGAAGAAGGGGCATGGCATTCATCCTTGTCGGGCGAGCATGGAGCGAAAACGCGAAACGGCCAGCGCCAGAAAGAGCGCGCCGGAGACGGCGATGCCCGCCAGCTGCGGCGCGATGGCCCGCACGCCCGCGCCCCGGTAGATGACCGCCTGCGTGAGCGACACGAATTGCGTGGTGGGCAGCCAGCGCACCAGCTGCTGGAGGGCGGGCGGCATGGATTCCACGGGCGAGGCCGCGCCCGAGAGCAGGTAGGCGATGGCGTACACCGGCACCACCAGCAGCCCGAACTGCGGCATGGACGGCGTCAGCGTGGCCAGCCACATGCCCAGCGCCGTGGCCGAAAACAGATACAGCGCCGTGGCCGCGCCGAACAGCAGCCAGGAGCCATTGACCGGCACGCCCAGCCCCAGGCGCACCACGCCCCACAGCGAGAGCAGGGCCGCCGCCAGAATGACCAGCCCGTTGGCCGCGATCTTGCCCAGGGCGATTTCGCTGGCGCGCACGGGCATGACCAGCAGATGCTCGATGGTGCCGTGCTCGCGCTCGCGGATGACGGCCGCGCCCACCAGCACGATGGCCAGGATGGTGACGTTGGTGGCGATCTGCATCACCGAGGTGAACCACGCCGAATCGTTGTTGGGGTTGAAGTGCAGGCGGCTTTGCACCCGCAGAGGCAGCAGCGCCTGCGCGCTGGCGCCGGGGCCGCGCAGCCAGGCCATTGTTTCCTGCAGAAAAATTTGCTGGAAGTAGGCCGCGCCCAGGCTGGCCTGCGTCATGGCGGTGGCGTCCACCAGCACCTGCACCGCCGGGCGGCGGCCCGCCAGCGTGTCGGCCTCGAAGCCGGGCGGAAACTGCACCACGAAGATGTACTCGCCCGCATCCATGCCCGGCGCAACCTGATCGCGCGCGATCAGCGCCGGCGGCTTGAAGTGGGGCGGGCGAATGGCGTCGCGCAGCCGCAGGCTCAGCGACGAGCGGTCGTCGTCCACCACCGCCACCGAGGCATTGAACACGTCGGCGCGAATGCCGTGCGCGATGCTGACGATGGCGAAGGTGAAGGCAAACGCAATCAGCGCCACCAGCACCGGGTCGCGCGCCAGGCTGCGCAGCTCCTTGCCCGTGAGCAGCCCCACGTTCAGCAGCCAGCGCCCGGCGGCGCTCATCCAGCGCGCACGCATGACGCGGCCCTCAAAGCCGGGCGGGCACAAGCGGAGAAAAAAGCGGGCAAGGCATGAAAAGGCATGGCGTGGCGCATCAATAAAAGGAGCGAATTAACGGGGTCTAAAAATGGCATCTGCGCAGTTTCCACTAGGACATCATGCTATGAATAAAGGAGCTGAAACAGGCTCTTTGCCTCACGCCTCCTGCTTGCGCAGCAGCAGCCGCGCGCCCGCCAGGCAGGCCAGGGCCATGAGGGCCAGCATGGCGTAGGGCCAGCCGAAGCTGCCCGCGCCCAGCCCCTTGGAGAAAGCGCCCAGGCTCACCAGCTGGAACCAGGACGACGGAAACGCCTTGCCGATGACGTAGCTGGCGCCGGTCATGGTCGAGACGGGGTACAGCAGGCCCGAAAAATTGGCCGACGGAATCAGGCACAGCAGCGAGCAGCCGAAGATGGCCGCCACCTGCGAGCGCACCAGCGTGGAGGCCAGCAGCCCCAGCGCCGTGGCCGTCAGCGAAAACAGCAGCCCGCCCGCCAGCAGCGCCCAGAACGAACCTTTGAGCGGCACGCCAATCACCGCCACGGCCAGCAGCGCCAGGCTCACGAAACTCGCCGCCGCCAGCGCGGCATAGGGCAGCTGCTTGCCCAGCAGGTACTGCCCCACGCTGGCCGGCGAGGCGTAGAGATTGACGATGGAGCCGGTTTCCTTTTCGCGCACCACGCCCAGCGCGGTGAGCATGGTGGGCACCAGGATCATGGCCAGCATGATCACGCCCGGCGTGATGGCGTAGATGCTGCGGAACTCCTGGTTGTAGACAAAGCGCGTTTGCACCGTGACGGGCCAGGCCGCCGCCGCTGCCGCGCTGACGGGCAGCGGTTGGCTGCGCAGCAGGCGCTGCGCGTAGTCCAGCGTGATGGCGCTGGCGTAGGCGCGCACGCTGGCGGCGGTAAAAGGCACGGCCCCGTCAATGGCGAAGTCGATGCCGGGCTGCCGCCCGGCGGCCAGGTCGCGCCCGAAGCCCGGCGGCACGTCAATGAGCAGGCGCAGGCGGCCATCGCGCAGCCAGGCATCGCCCTCGGCGCGGCTGGCAGGCGAGGGCTGCTGCGCAAAGTAGCGCGAACCCTGGAACTGCTCGATGAAGTGGCGGCTGGCGGCGCTGCGGTCGTGGTCAATGACGGCAAAGCGGATGTTCTCCACGTCAAACGAGATGCTGTAGGCCGCAATGCACAGCAGCGCCACCGGCCCCAGCAGCGCGAAGGCCAGGCGCAGGCGGTCGCGCGCCAGCTCCAGCGCCTCGCGGCGGGCGAAAGTCCAGGCCAGGGCGAGCCAGCGCGCCAGGGCGCTGCGGGGCGCTGGCGGGGCCGGAGCCGCCGCTTCGGGCGCTGGCGGCTCGGCTGGCGGGGCTGCGGGCAGGACTTCAAGTGCGCCTTCCGCGCCTTCTCCATCCTCCGCGCTTGCCTGGCCATCCTCGCGCGCGGCATCTTGCAGCCAGGCGATGAAGGCCCGCTCCAGATCGCCGCCGCCGCGCGCGTCAGCCAGCGCCTGCGGCGCGCCCACCACCAGCACGCGCCCCCGGTGCATGAGCGAAATGCGGTCGCAGCGCGCGGCCTCGTTCATGAAATGCGTGGACACGAAGATGGTCACGCCCTCCTGCCGCGACAGGCTGGCTAGGCGCTGCCAGAACAGATCGCGCGCGGCGGGATCGACGCCCGAAGTCGGCTCGTCCAGGATGAGCACTTCAGGCCGGTGCAGGCAGGCCGCCGCCAGTTGCAGGCGCTGGCGCATGCCCAGCGGCAGCGCGGCGGGCAGCGCGTCGGCGTGCGCGCGCAGATCGAACTCGTCCAGCGCGCGCTCCACGGCCTGCGCCGCCGCAGGCGCGGGCATGCGGTACAGCCGCGCGTGCAGCCACAGGTTGCGGCGCACGCTCAGCTCCTCATACAGCGAAAACGCCTGCGACATGTAGCCCACGCGCATGCGCGTGTTCATGTCGCCCGCGCGGATGGGCTGGCCCAGCAGGCGCGCGCTGCCGCTGGTGATGTCCAGCAAGCCGGTGAGCATCTTCATGGTGGTGCTCTTGCCGCAACCGTTGGAGCCGAGAAAGCCGAAGATTTCGCCGCGCCCGATGCGAAAGCTCACGCCATCGACGGCCGTGAAGCCGCCAAAGCGGCGCGTCAGCCCGCTGGCCTCAATGGCGGGCGCGCCGCCCGTGTCGCGCCAGGGCGCGATGCTCAGCGCGCCGCCCGCCGGGCGCTTGGCCGGCGGCAGCAGGGCGATGTAGGCCTCTTCCAGGCTGGCCGCGCCCGTGCGCTCCATCAGGCTGGCGGGGCTGCCCTGGGCCAGCACGCGGCCTGCGTCCATCGCCACCAGGCGCTCGAAGCGCCCGGCCTCGTCCATGTAGGCGGTGGAGACGATGACGGTCATGCCGGGCCGCTCGCGCCGCAAGCCTTCCACCAGCGCCCAGAACTGCTGCCGCGAGAGGGGATCGACGCCGGTCGTGGGTTCATCAAGAATGAGCAGCTCGGGGTCATGCACCAGCGCGCAGCACAGGCCAAGCTTTTGCTTCATGCCGCCGGAGAGCTTGCCCGCCGCGCGGCCGGCAAAAGGCGCCAGCCCCGTGGCGTGCAACAGCCGTGCCTGGCGCGCCTGCCGCTCGCGCGCGCCCAGGCCAAACAGGCGCGCGAAAAAGTCCACGTTCTCGGCCACGCTCAGCGTGGGGTAGAGGTTGTGCCCCAGCCCCTGCGGCATGAAGGCAACGCGCGCGGCCAGCGCGGCGCGGCCCCGCGCGTCGGCCAAGTCCTGCCCCAGCGTCAGCACGCCCCCGGACTGGATGCGCTTGACGCCCGCCGCCAGCGCCAGCAGCGTGGATTTGCCCACGCCATCCGGCCCCACCAGCGCAATGCTCGCGCCGCGCGGCAGCTCAAGCGACACCTCATGCAAGGCCAGCGCCTGCCCGTAGCGGTGCGTGACGCCGCGCAGCGCCACGGCGGCGTCAGCGGGCGCTGCGGCGGGCTGCGGCGCGCCGCCGCTCAAGGCGCGCCCCCATCAGCGGGCGCGGCCCCTGCGGCCTTCTCCTGCGGCGCCTGCGCGGCGCTTTCCGGGCCGGCCTGCGCTTGCACCTGCACCTGCAATTGCGCGGGCCAGGGCTGGCTGCCGGTGCGCACGTAGCCGTCGCCCGTGACGCCGCCTTTGAGAACGCCCGGCCAGGCCAGCGCCGTCTCACGCGGAATGCGCAGCTTCACGCGGTAAACCAGGTTTTCCCGCTCGCTGGCCGTTTCCACGTATTTGGGCGTGAATTGCGCCTGCTCGTCCACCAGGGCCACCGTGGCGGGCAAGGCGGCGGACAGGCCTTCCAGAGTGACGCGCGCCTCATCGCCCACCTTCAGCTGCCCGGCCACGGCAGCGGGGAAGAACACCGTCAGCCAGGCATCGCCCGCGTCCAGCAGCGTGGCGACGCGGCTGCCCGGGGCCAGCATGGCGCCCGGCTCGGCCAGGCGGTATTCGACGCGCCCGTCCAGCGGCGCGCGCAGCTGCAGCGATTCCAGCATGGCCTGCGCCAGCTCAATCTGCGCCTGCGCTTCTTCTGCGGCGTGGCCTGCGGTTTGCACGGCCCCTTGCGCAGCCTCCAGCACGGCGGTTTCGGCGTCAAGCGCCAACTGGCGCTTTTCCAGCTCCACGGGCGAAATCTGCTGCTGGCGCAGCAGGCTTTGCGCCTGCTGCCACTCCAGCCGCGCCAGCGCCGCCTTGCGCGACTGCGCGGCCTGCCCGGCGCGGGCGCGCGCCTGCTCCGAGCGCGCGCGGGCCAGCGCGGCGCGCGCCTGTGCCAGTTTGGCCTGCAATTCGCCGTCTTCCTGCACGGCCAGCACCTGCCCGGCCTGCACGCGCTCGCCTTCCTGAAAGGCCGCTTCGCGCAAGCGGCCTGGGTATTTGGCAGCCACATCCACGCGCGTGAGTTCCAGCCGTCCGTTGGCGCGGTAAATGCCCTCGGGCAGCGCCTGCTGCCGCGCGCCCGGCCACCACTGCGGCCACCACGGCGGCAATTTCTGGCAACCCGCCAGGGCCAGCGCGGCGGCCAGAAGAAAAAAGCGCAAAGGCGGACGGTTGAAACGAAGGGCCAGACGGGCAAAAGCAGCGGTCATGAAAAACTTGATCGGGGGCAAAACGCCGGGCATTGTGCGCAGCCGGATCATCCAAGTGATTGATGCGCATCAACTGTGCGCCTGAATTTGAACATGAGTGTTCAATTCATGACTAGCATTGCGGACGCAAGAGAAATTTCATCCCGCAACGCCATGCCAGAAAAAAAACCTGATTCCGCCCTGCTGGGCGTGCGCCGCCTGGATTTGCTCACGCATGCCGCCTTGGCGCGCCTGTCGTTTTCCATCTCGCCCCAGTCAATGGTCCTGGCCGTGACGGACTGGGCCACGCACCTGGCAGCCAGCCCCGGCCGGCAGCTTCAGCTGCTGCGTTTGGCGGGGCAGCTTGGCGGACAGCTGCTGGCCTACGCGCAGCGCCTGCTGCTGGCCGATGGCCTGCGGGCCGCGCAGCTGCAAGGCGATCAGCCCCTGGCCGCCGAGCCGCCCGTGCAAGACCGCCGCTTTGCCGACCCGGCCTGGCAGTGGTGGCCCTTCAACCTGCACCACCAGGCTTTTTTGCTGCAACAGCAGTGGTGGGAGGCGGCCACGCAAGACGTGTGGGGCGTGTCTGCGCATCACCAGCAAGTGGTTTCCTTCGCCGCGCGGCAGTGCCTGGACGTGTTTTCGCCCGGCAACTGGCTGCTCACCAACCCCGTCGTGCTGCAACGCACTTGGCGCGAGAGAGGGGCCAACCTCACGCGCGGCCTGAACTACTGGCTGGATGACTTCCAGCGCCTCATGGCCGAAGAGCCGCCCGCCGGAGCCGAGCGCTTCACGCCCGGGCGCGAGGTGGCCGTGACCCCGGGCAAGGTCGTGCTGCGCAACCGGCTGATGGAGCTGATTCAGTACGCGCCCGCCACGGCCAAGACGCGCCCCGAGCCGGTGCTCATCGTGCCCGCGTGGATCATGAAGTACTACATCCTGGACCTTTCGCCGCACAACTCGCTCGTCAAATACCTGGTGGACCAGGGCCACACCGTGTTCTGCATTTCATGGAAGAACCCGGATGAAAACGACGGCGATCTGGGCATGGACGACTACCTGAACCTGGGCTTTCGCGCCGCGCTGGAGGCCATAGAAACCATCGCGCCGGGCCATGCCGTGCACGCGGCGGGCTACTGCCTGGGCGGCACGCTGCTGGCCATCGCGGCGGCGGCGCTGGCGCGCGACGGGCAACTGGGCCGCCTGGCCTCCATGACGCTGTTTGCCGCGCAAACCGACTTCAGCGAACCCGGCGAGCTGAGCCTGTTCATCGACGAAAGCCAGATCGCGCTGCTGGAAGCGCAGATGACCCAGCGCGGCTGCCTGACCGGGCGGCAAATGGCAGGCGCTTTCCAGATGCTGCGCTCCTATGACCTGCTCTGGTCGCGCCTGCTGGGCGAATACCTGCTGGGCGAGCGCCGTCCCATGAACGACCTGATGGCCTGGAACGCCGACACCACGCGCATGCCCGCCCGCATGCACGCGCAGTACCTGCGGCGGCTTTTCCTGCACGACGACCTCAGTGAAGGCCGCTACCTTGTGGACGGCCAGCCCGTCTCGCTGGGCGCGCTGCGCCTGCCCGTGTTCTGCGTGGGCACCGTGGCCGACCACGTGGCCCCCTGGCGCTCGGTCTTCAAGCTGCACCGCCTCGCGCCCGCCGAAATCACCTTCGTGCTCACCAACGGCGGCCACAACGCTGGCATCGTCAGCGAACCGGGCCACCCGCGCCGCCACTACCAGATGCTCACCCGCCACGCGGGCGGCGACAGCCTGACGCCCGATGCCTGGCTGGCCGCCGCGCCCCGCCACGAAGGCTCATGGTGGCCCGCCTGGAACGACTGGCTGAACGCCCGCTCCGGCAAACCTGCCCAGCCTCCGCGCATGGGCGATGCCGTGGCCGACGCGCCAGGCCAGTACGTATTGCAGAAATAAAAGACAAACCAGGCTCCGGCCTTGGCCCATGCAAAACCCCGCATCGTTTTCCCCACCCTGAAGCAAAGGAGCTTTCATGAGCACGACCCAGGACCAATCCACCCGGAACCTGCCCTTCACCCTGCACAAGCTCAATCTGGAACTGCAAGTGAAACTGCTGCGCCTGTTGCAGGAAAACAGCCAGCAATGGCTGGACTACAGCCACCGCCTGCTGCATGACAGCATCAGCGAAAGCGACGCCGCCATGCAAAGCCTGCTGGACGCCGACGACTGGCGCAAGCTCGCCGACCTGCCCAATGACGCCTTCTGGCAGAAAGTGCAGCGCCGCCTCAGCGACAGCCAGGCCGCCATGCAGGCTCTTTTGAAAACGCAGGCCAGCTTTTCCACAGGCGCGCAGCAAGCCATGCAAGCCTGGCAGAAAGACCTGGCCCAGATTCTGGGCGCCATAACCCAAGGGCAGCCGCAAAACCCGAGCGGCCAGAACGCCTTGCAGGCCTGGCTGCAACCTTGGCAATGGCTGCAAAACCCGGCCACGCCCGAACCCGCAAAGGCCGAAGCCAAGGGCAAGAAGCCCGCCCAATAACCAAACTTTCAAGGCCGCGCCTGCCGCACGGGCCATTTGAAAATGAAAAGCCTGCTTTCCATCTGGAATGCAGGCTTTTTCTCTTTTCCACATGGCCCGTTTTCTCAGCAAAGGCCTGTTCAAAGCCAGCTGCAAGGTGCAGAAAGGTTGTGTGACTTGCTGACAATTTGCAAGGCAGCCGCCTTCAAGGCTGCGCTTTTCGTGCTCATGGACAAACAGCAAATGGATTCAGAGGGCTTCAAAAAATAGCTCCTGAATCAATAGCATGAGGTCCTAGTGGAATCTGCGCGAGATGGCTTTCAAGCGCCTTGAATTCGCTCCTGTTTTTGATTCTTTCTGGCGGGCGCAGGCTGCGCTGCCCCAAGCGCCGCACGAAAGCGCGCAAAAAAGGCCGCTGGCAAAGCGGCCTTTTTCATCATGGCGGGGCGCGCAGGCTGCGCCGCTCAGTGCAGCCACAGGCGCATGCCGTCCCACATGCGGCCAAGCCAGCCGGCTTCGGGCACGGCTTCCAGCGCGATGAGGGGCTGCTCGCTCAAGGTCTGGCCGTCCAGCGACACCTTGAGGGTGGCAATGGCCTGGCCTTGCGCGATGGGGGCCACCAGCGGGTCGGGGCGGGCGATTTCGGTTTTCAGATTGCTGGCGCTGCCATGCGGGGCGGCCACGATGATGGGTTGCGTGCGGCCCAGCTTGAGGGTGTTGCTGGCGCCTTTCCAGATGCGGGGTGAGGCGGCGGGTTCGTTGGCGTCAAAGAGTTTCACGCCTTCATAGGCGGTGTAGCCCCAGTTCAGGAGCTTTTGTGACTCATTGGCGCGGGCCGATTCGCTGTCGGCGCCGAGCACGATGGAGATGAGGCGGCGGCCGCCCAGGCCGGGAAAGTCGCGCTTGGCGGTGGCCACCAGGCAGTAGCCGGCGGCTTTGGTGTGGCCGGTTTTGAAGCCGTCCACCGTGGGGTCGCGCTGGAGCAGCCAGTTGCGGTTGTTTTCGTTGCTGGCGGGGGTGCCGGGGTAGCGGTATTTCTTGATGCTGTAGTAGTGCATGTATTCGGGAAAGTCCTGGAGCAGCCGCGTGGAGAGGGTGGCCAGGTCGCGCGCGGTGGTGGTGTGTCCCGCTTCGGTCAGCCCTTCGGGGTTGGTAAAGCCCGTGTTTTTCAGGCCCATCGCCTTGGCCTGCTCGTTCATGAGGCGCACGAAGTTTTCAACGGTGCCGCCCACGCCCTCGGCCAGGGCCACGGTGGCGTCGTTGCCGGACTGCACGATCATGCCCTTGAGCAAATCATCCACGGGCACCTGCATCTTGGGGTCAATGAACATGCGCGAGCCAGGCATCTTCCACGCGCGTTCGGAGACGGGCAGGCGCTGCTCCAGCGTGACTTTGCGCGCGCGCAGGGCGTCGAACACCAGATAGGCGGTCATCAGCTTGGTCAGGGAGGCTGGTTCGACAGGCTCGTCAATATCTTTGGCAGCCAGAATCTGGCCGCCTGCCGTTACGTCCACCAGCATGTAGGCGCGCGCGGCGATGTCGGGCGGCTGGGGCAGGGTCTGGGCGGTGGCCGCCAAAGCGGCTGCGGCGAAAAAAAGCGCGGCCAGCGCGCGGGCAAATCGCGTCATTTCGGAATGAAAAAAGGGGAAAAAACGGGGAAGGACGGTTCAGGCTCAAGCCAGGGAGCGCAAATGGCGCGCGGCCAGCCCCTTGAGCAGCGGCAATTGTCCGTGAAAGAAATGCCCGCCTCCGGGAATAACCGTGACGGGAAGTGACTGCGGCCGCGCCCAGTCCAGCACGGCGGCCAGGGGCACCGTGTCATCGGCCTCGCCATGCAACACCAGCGTTTTTTCATGCAGGCTTTGCGGCACGGGCGGCACGGCAAAGCGCGAAGCGGCCGTGCCCACCAGCACCAGCGCCGCCGGCTCGTCACCGGCTTGCGCCAGGCTGGTTGCGGCCTGTGCAGCCACGAAGGCGCCGAAAGAAAAGCCGGCCACCGCCAGCGCTTCGCCGCCCTCGCGCGCCTGGCTGATGACGGCCAGCATGTCGCGCGCCTCGCCCCGGCCTTCGTCATGCACGCCCGCGCTCGCGCCCACGCCCCGGAAGTTGAATCGCAGCGCGCGCCAGCCGCACTGCACGAAGGCGCGCGCCAGCGTTTGCACCACTTTGTTGCTCATGGCGCCGCCAAAAAGCGGATGCGGATGGGCGATCACGGCCAGGCCGCGCGCGGCCTGGCTGCCGGGCTGGCTGGCGCCGGGGCGGTCCAGCAGCGCCTCAATGGCTCCGGCCTCGCCTTGCAGGGTGAGAGATTGGGTGTGAGCGTTCATGGGCTGGCGATTTTGCTTCAGAAAAGATAGCTGCCTGCGCCCATTCCACAAGGGCTGGCGGGCGATGGGGCGTTGAGGCCCTGATGCTGAAACGGCAAGCGTGCCAGCAAGCGGCAAAGGGCAGAGGGTGGGCGCGGCAAGCTGCCCACATAGCCCGGGTGTATCAGAAACAGGAGCGAATTCAAGGGGGTCAGAATGCCTCTTCGCGCTGATTCCACTAGGACCTCATGCTATGAATGAAGGAGCGAAATCAGGCCATGCGCCGGGCCGTCTTTTTCTGCGCTTTGCGGCCTGGCCGCGAGCAGGCTCCGGGCTGCCGGGCGCATACTCGCCGCCCTTTGCGCAACCGCTTCTTTCACTGCCATGCCCCTGCACATTGCCATTGCCCAGATCAACCCCACCGTGGGCGACTTGCCGGGCAACGCCCGCCTGATTGTTGAGGCCGCACGCGCGGCGCACGCGCAGGGCGCGCGGCTGCTGCTCACGCCGGAGCTGGCAGTGTGCGGCTACCCGGCGGATGACCTGCTGCTTCAGCCCGGTTTCGTTGCGGCCTGCCAGGCCAGCGTGGCGCGCATTGCGCAGGAGACGGCGGCGCTGGCTGATTTGACGCTGGTGGTGGGCCACCCCGCGCCCGTGGCGGGGCCGCACGAAGCGGGGCGCGCGCTGTGCCACAACGCAGCCAGCGTGCTGCGCGGCGGGCGCATCGTGGCCACGGCGCTCAAGCAAAACCTGCCGGATGACGCCGTGTTTGACGAGCGCCGCCACTTTGTGCCGGGGCCGCCAGCGGCCTGCGTGTTCGAGGCAGGCGAAGGCGCGCAGAGCCTGCGCGTGGGCCTGCTCATTTGCGAAGACGCCTGGCAGGCCGCGCCCGCCACGCAGGCCAGGGCGGCGGGCGCGCAGCTGCTGGCGGTCATCAACGCCTCGCCCTGGCGGGCGGGCAAGCCAGACGAGCGCCAGCAGGCCATGCGCCAGCGCGCGCTGGAAACGGGCCTGCCGCTGGTTTACGCGAACCTGACGGGCGGGCAAGACGAGCTGGTGTTTGACGGCGCATCGTTTGCCTTGCAGGCCGATGGCGCGCTGGCCGGGCGTGCGGCGCGCTTTGAGCCGCAGCTGTGGCCGGTGCGGGCGGCCTGGCAAGGCGGCCATCTGGCGCTGGCGGCGGATTCGCCCGAATCGCCTGAATCACCCGAAGGCCAGCTTTGGGACGCGCTGGTGCTGGCGCTGCGTGACTACGCGCGCAAAAACGGCTTTGGGCAGGCGCTGCTGGGGCTGTCGGGCGGCATTGACTCGGCGCTGGTGCTGGCGCTGGCGGTCGATGCGCTGGGCGCAAGCCAGGTGCGCACGGTGATGATGCCCAGCCCCTACACCGCCAGCATCAGCCTGCAAGACGCGCGCGAAATGGCCCGGCGCGTGGGCGTGCGGCATGACGAAATCGACATTGCCCCCGCCTTTGAAACCCTGCAAGCCAGCCTGGCGCCGCTGCTGGACGGCAAGCCTGCCGACACCACGGAAGAAAACCTGCAAGCGCGCGTGCGCGGCGTGCTGCTCATGGCCTTGTCCAACAAGCACGGCCACCTGCTGCTGACCACGGGCAACAAGAGCGAATACGCCGTGGGCTACTGCACGCTGTATGGCGACATGTGCGGGGGCTTTGCGCCCATCAAGGACGTTTACAAAACCGCCGTTTTCGCGCTGGCGCGCTGGCGCAACGCGCACAACCCCTGCGGCACGGTGGACAACCCCATTCCCGAGCGCATCATCACCCGCCCGCCCAGCGCCGAGCTGCGCGAAGGCCAGACCGACCAGGACAGCCTGCCGCCCTATGAAGTGCTGGACGCCATGCTGGCGCGCGTGCTGGAGCAAGGCGATGGTCGCGCCGAATTGGAAGCCGCCGGCTTTGACCCCGCGCAGACGGCGCAGGTGCTGCGCCTGCTGCGGCTGGCCGAATACAAGCGCCGCCAGTCCGCGCCGGGGCCGTGCGTTTCGCAGCGCGGCTTTGGCAGCAAAGACTGGCGTTACCCTGTCACGAACGGTTTGCGATAGACTCGCGCGCCATTTCCAATAATCCTGTTCAGCCCTGCCGCCGGTTATTCATGAAAAGTCCGCCAAACCAGCGGACTTTTTTGTTTTCCGGCAGCAAGCCATTCCGTCATGATTCAGCCATGAAAATACCAGCGCCGCGCCTGACTTCCACCACGCTGGCGGCTTTTGCCGCGCTTTTTTTCACCCTGCTCAATTACGCCTTTTTTGCCGAGGCCTTGCGCGCCCACCCTTTCCGGGGTGAAAGCGGCGACTGGTTTTTGCTGACGCTGCCGTTTTTCATTTTCTTTTTCATCAACATTTTCGCGCAATTGCTGGCGCTGCCGTTTTTGCACCGCGTCATCATGCCCGCGCTGATCGTGATTGGCGCGGCCATTTCATGGAGCAGCATTTTTCTGAAAGTGTATTTTTCGCGCGAAATACTGAATAATGTTTTGCAAGCCACGTCGGCAGAAACGCTGCGCGTGCTCTCGCCTTCTTACGCCATTTGGGTTGTCGTGTTTGGCATTGCGCCCGCGCTGCTTTATTTACTGGTGAAAGTGCAATGGCGCTCTTTGGTGCGGGAGCTGGGCTGGCGCATGGCCTGGATTATTTTTTCGGCGCTGGGCATGGCGGGCATTGCCTGGGGGTTTTATCAGGATTACGCCAGCTTTTTTCGCAATAACCACGGCATCATGAAGCTGGTGGTGCCTTCCAATTTTGTGGGCGCGGCGCTTTCCAAGGCGCGCATGGCCTGGCGCGCGCGCATTCCTTACACCCGGCTGGACGTGAACGCGCGCCAGCTGCCGCCCGCGCCTGGCGCCAAAAGGCGCGTGGCCGTCATCATCGTGGGCGAGACGGCGCGCGCGCAAAACTGGGGGCTGAACGGCTACGCGCGCCAGACCACGCCCCGGCTGGCCGCGCGCAGTGACATCATCAATTTCACACAGGTTTCAAGCTGCGGCACCGATACCGCCACGTCCGTGCCCTGCATGTTTTCCGTCATGGACCGCGCGCATTATGACGAGGCGCACGCCGAAATGCAGGATAACCTGATGGATATTTTCCAGCGCGCGGGCGTTTATGTTTACTGGGTGGATAACAATACCGGCTGCAAAGGCGTTTGCAACCGCATTCCCAATGAATTGATCACCCATCGCAATCTGCCCGAATACTGCCAGGGCGGCGAATGCATGGACGATATTTTGCTCACTGATTTCGACAAACTGATTGACAGCGCGCAAGAAAAAGACGCCGTGCTGGTGCTGCACACCATTGGCAGCCACGGCCCGGCCTATTACGCGCGCTATACGCCTGAATACCGCCAGTTCACGCCCACTTGCGATACCAATGAAATTCACCGCTGCACCAATGAAGAGCTGGTGAATACGTATGACAACACGCTGCTTTACACCGACAAATTCATTGCCGACGTGATTGGGCGGCTGGAAAAGCGCACGGATATGGCCAGCATGGTTTTCTACGCTTCAGACCACGGCGAATCGCTGGGCGAAAACGGCATTTACCTGCACGGCACGCCGCGCAGCATTGCGCCCAAAGAGCAAACGCGCATTCCCATGATTTTCTGGTTTTCGCCCGCCTGGCTGGAAGAAGGCGATTTCGACATTCAGTGCCTGCGCCAGCGCGCGCAAAGCGGCTCATACAGTCAAGATAACTTCTACAGCACCCTGTATGCCCTGATGCGGCTGGACACGCAAGCGCCCGGCAGCACCTGGCAGCAGGCGCTGGACATCATCCAGCCTTGCCGCCGGGCGGGCCGCTGATGGCCGTCCGCCGCCCTGCGGCGCAATGGGAAAATTCGCGCCCCATGCACCTTCTTGCCCTGAGCGCCGCCGCCGCTGACTTGCTGCAAACCCTGCTGGCCCATGCGCAGCCTGCCGATATGGCGGTGTCGCAGTTCTTTGAAAAGCGCCGCACAGGCTCGCGCGAACGCGCCCGGCTGGCCGATGCCGCCTACGCCGTGCTGCGCCGCAAGCGCTGGTATGAACACTTGGCGCGCCGCTTTGAAGCCGAAGCGCCCGCCGGTTTTGCCAACAGTGCTGACTGGCCCATGCCGCGCCGCATGGCGCTGCTGGCGCTGCTTGATGGCGAAGGCAGCGAAAGCAGCGATTTTTCAGACGCGCCCGCCGAACTCCGCTCCTGGCTGGCCGCCTGCCGCGCCCTGCAAAGCCAGCCCGCCGGCCTGTCTGAAGCCTGCCGCCACAACCTGCCCGACTGGCTGGCCGCCGCCTTGCAGGCATCCATGACGCAACAGCCGCAAGACTTCTGGCCGCTGGCCGAAGCCCTGCTGCAAGCCGCGCCGCTGGATTTGCGTGTGAACGCCATGAAGGCCAAGCGCCCTGCCGTGGCCGCCGCGCTGGCCGCAAGCGGCATTCAGGCGCAGGAAACGCCCTGGTCGCCCTGGGGGCTGCGCGTGGCGGGCAAGCCGCGCCTGGCCCATCTGCCCGCGTGGCAGCAGGGCCTTGTGGAAGTGCAAGACGAAGGCTCGCAGCTGCTGGCGCTGCTCACGCAGGCGCGGCGCGGCCAGCTGGTGGTGGACTTTTGCGCGGGCGCGGGCGGCAAAACGCTGGCGCTGGGCGCCATGATGCGCGGCGCGGGCCGGCTGTATGCGTTTGACGCCTCCGCCCACCGCTTGCAGGGCCTTCAGCCGCGTCTGGCCAGAAGCGGGCTGGGCAACGTGCACACCGCCGCCATCGCCCACGAGCGCGACGCACGCCTCAACGTCCTGCAAGGCAAGGCCGATGCCGTGCTGGTGGACGCGCCCTGCTCCGGCCTGGGCACGCTGCGCCGCGCGCCCGGCCTGAAGTGGCGCACCTGCCCTGAAGACATCGCCCGCCTGGCCGAACAGCAGTTTTCCATCGCCCAAAGCGCCGCCCGCCTCGTCAAGCCCGGCGGGCGGCTGGTTTACGCCACGTGCAGCCTGCTGCCGCAGGAAAACGAAGCCGTGGCGCAGGCCCTTTCAAACGCGCTGCCCGGCTTTGCGCCGCTGCACGCGGGCGACGTTCTCGCCGCCGCCAAAGTGCCGCAGGCGGCCCGGCTCACGACTGAAGC
This sequence comes from Ottowia massiliensis, assembly GCF_900240305.1. Taxonomy (NCBI): domain Bacteria; kingdom Pseudomonadati; phylum Pseudomonadota; class Betaproteobacteria; order Burkholderiales; family Comamonadaceae; genus Ottowia; species Ottowia massiliensis. The sequence continues at coordinate 84,227 of NZ_LT964854.1, forward strand.
GGGACATTTGCGCCTGTGGCCGCACTTGCATGGCACGGACGGCTTTTTTGCCGCCGTCTGGCAGCGCCGGTAAGGACAGGCGTTCGCGCCCGCCGCTTCATTTCGCATCGTCTCCTTCCGAAAGAAGAAAACCAATGACACCGCCCCAAGTCCACCACGTCACCCACCCCCTCGTGCAGCACAAGCTCACCCTCATGCGCAACAAGAACGCCAGCAGCACCACCTTCCGCACCCTGCTGGGCGAGCTGGCCATGCTCATGGCCTACGAAGTCACGCGCGACATGCCCACGCATCTGGTCGAGGTTCAAACCCCGCTGGAAACCATGCAAAGCCCCATGATCGACGGCAAAAAGCTCGTGTTCGCCTCCATCCTGCGCGCGGGCAACGGCATGCTCGACGGCCTGCTGCGCGTGGTGCCCAGCGCCCGCGTGGGGCACATTGGCCTGTACCGCGACCCGGCCACGCTCAAGGCCGTGGAGTACTACTACAAGATGCCCGCCGATCTTCAGGAGCGCGATGTCATCGCCGTGGATCCCATGCTCGCCACTGGCCACTCCGCCGTCGCTGCGCTGGACAAGCTCAAGGCCGCCCGTCCGCGCTCGCTCAAATTCCTGTGCCTGCTGGCCGCCCCCACCGGCATCCAGACCCTGCACGCCGCCCACCCGGACGTGCCCATCTACACCGCCGCCATTGACCGCGAACTCAACGATCACGGCTACATCCTCCCCGGCCTGGGCGACGCGGGCGACCGCATTTTTGGCACAAAATAAAACGTTTCAACCACCGCTTTTTCAAACAGAGAGGAAATACCATGCGCATCACCTCCATTGCCTTGCTTGCCGCCAGCGCCGCCCTGCTGGCCGCCTGCTCCAGCGCCCCCGTTCCGCGCGAGCAAATGGCCGTGGCCAAAAGCGCCGTCGAGCGTGTGAACGCCAACCCCGGCATCGTCAGCAGCGCCCCTGTTGAACTGCAAGCCGCGCGCGACAAGCTCGCCCGCGCCGAGCGCGCGATGAGCAACCGCGACTACGTGCAGGCCCGCCGCCTGGCCGAACAAGCCAGCGTTGACGCCCGGCTGGCCGAATCCAAGACCGCCGCCCTGCGCGGCGAAAGCGCCGTGCGCGAAGTGCAGGAATCCATCCGCTCGCTGGATGACGAACTCCAGCGCCGCGGCCAGTAATTCGCGGCCAGCCATATCTGCGCCATTCCTTTACTCAAACCCCTTATCGCCATGACCCGACAACGCCTTCGCACCTCCGCCTTGCTGGCCGCCAGCGCCGCCGCCCTGCTCGCTGCCTGCGGCGCCAACCCGCCCAACCCCGCGCTTGAAGAAGCCCGCCGCGCCGTCAATCAGGCCGCCGCCACCCCCGCCGTGGCCGAACGCGCCGCGCTCGAACTCAAAGCCGCCTCCGACACCCTGGCCCGCGCTGACCGCGTCTGGGCGCAGGACGGCGACCAGGCCGAAACCGAACACCTGGCCTACCTGGCCCGCCAGCGCGCCGCCATCGCCCAGGCGCAAGCCCAGGCCCGCAACGCCGACAGCCAGCTGCAACACGCCAGCAACCAGGCCAGCCAGCTGCGCCTGCAAGCGCGCACCCGCGAAGCCGAAGCCGCCCGCGCTGAAGCCCTGCGCGCCCAGCAAAGCGCCGAAGCCGCCCGTGCCGAAGCCGCCCGCCAGCAAAGCGCCGCGCAGGCCGCGCAGGCCCGCGTCGCAGCGCTTGAAGCCAAGCTGCGCGAAATCGAAGCCCAGCAAACCGAACGCGGCCTGCTCGTCACCCTGGGCGACGTGCTCTTTGAATTCGGCAAGGCCGACCTGCTCGCCGCCGCCGGCCCGCGCCTGGACAAACTCGCCGAATTCCTGCGCCAGTACCCCGACCGCCGCCTGCTCGTGGAGGGCTACACCGACTCTGTCGGCTCCGCCAGCTACAACCTCGACCTCTCCCGCCGCCGCGCCCAGGCCGTGCAGACTGCCCTCACCCAGCGCGGCATCGACATCAGCCGCATCACCGCGCAGGGCTATGGCAAGGACTACCCCGTGGCCAACAACGCCACTGCCGAAGGCCGCGCCATGAACCGCCGCGTGGAAGTCATCATTGCCGACGACAAAGGCAACCTTCGCGGCCGCAACCAATAAAGAAGCCGCAAGCCATGCCCGCCGGGCCGCCACGCGCGGCCCGTTTTCATTTATGCAAAGCTGCACCAACCCTGACCGTGAAGGACAGCGAATCGGGATGGGCCGCGAGGTGCAAACTACAGACGGGCTTTGTCACTTGCTGAAGATTGGCGAAACCCAAGAGCGCCCGGATCTGCGCTTTTCGCGTCCACGAATAGACTGCGAACAGATTCCTCAATCCATCGCATCCGGCGTGAGGTCATGCAGCTTGTCTTCCTCGCACCTTTTGCCTTTTCAGCCTTTTCATCTCATGACGCCACAAACCACCCGCGTCTGGCTCTGGCTGCACAAATGGAGCAGCCTCATTTGCACCGTCTTCATGCTGCTGCTGTGCCTGACGGGGCTGCCGCTCATCTTTCACCACGAGCTGGGGCACTGGCTCGGCACTGAAATGCAAGCGCCGCCGCTGCCCGCCGGCGTGGCCGCGCGCGCCGTCACCCTGGACGAAGCCGTGGCCGTGGCGCAGCGCGTTCACCCCGATCGCGTGGCGCAATACGCATCGCCCGAAGAAGACAGTGACGATCTCTGGCGCGTGACGATGGCCCCCACGCCCGCGCCCACGGATGACTTCCGCCTTGTCGTGGTGGATGCGCGCACGGGCGACTACCTGGGCACGCCGCCGCTGCACAGCGGCTTTTTGTGGATCATGTTCAAGCTGCACGTGGACCTGTTCGCGGGCCTGGCGGGCAAGCTCTTTCTGGGGCTGATGGGCGTGTTGCTGCTCGTCTCGCTCATCAGCGGCACGGTGCTTTACGCGCCCTTCATGCGCAAGCTCGCATTCGGCACAGTGCGGCGCGGCAGCGACCGCCCGGCCAGCCGCCAGGAAGATGACAGGGCGCGCAAACAGCGCGCTGCCCAGCGGCGGCTGAAGTGGCTGGATTTGCACAACCTGCTGGGCATCGTGCTGCTGGCCTGGCTCTTTGTGGTGGGCGGCACCGGCGTCATCAACACCTGGGCCGATTTGCTCGTCAAATACTGGCAGCACGACCAGCTCTCGGCCTACCTGGCCCCCTACAAAGGCCAGCCCACGGTGCCGCAAGGCGAGCGCGCGCCCATTCACCAGGCCCTGCACGCCGCACAAGAGGCCGTGCCTGATACGCGCCTTTATTTCATGGCCTTCCCGGGCACGGCCTTTGCCAGCCCGCACCACTACGTCTTTTTCATGCGCGGCAACACGCCGCTGACAGCGCACCTGCCGCGCCCCGTGCTGGTGGACGCGCGCACCGCGCAAGTGACCGCCGCGCCGCGCCTGCCCTGGTACCTGACGGCGCTGCTCATGTCGCGCCCGCTGCACTTTGGCGACTACGGCGGCTGGCCCATGCAAATCCTGTGGGCGCTGCTGGACGTGCTGTCCATCATCGTGCTGGGCAGCGGGCTTTACCTGTGGCTGAAAAAGGGCAACAAGACGGCCAAAGCGGGTTCGGTGCAGCGGCGCTGAAAACGCCAGCCCGCTTTCGCTTTCTCCGACATGCTGGCCTGGGATTATCAAAACAGGAGCAAATCAAAGGGATGAAAAAGCCGCTTCGCGCTCATTCCACTAGGACATCATGCTATGGATTAAGGAGCGAATAAAAGCGTCTTTTTCCCGCCTTTGCCGTGCGGCACATTCTTTTATGGCCGGGTTTCAAAGCTCGTGCACTGAACAGGCTCTCAGGCGCGGCCAATGCTGGCCGTGGCGACGAGTTCTTCCAGCAGCGCCAAGCTAGCCTGGCCAGGCAAGGCGTAGGGGTCGAGGGCGGCGCGTTCGCTGTATTTGAGGAGGATGGCAGGGTTGATGCGGCGGGTGTCCACAACGCCCATCGTCCAGCCGGCAAAGCGCCTTTCGGTGATTTCTTCGTAGCGCAGCAGCACCACGTCGCGGTGGCGCGCGTCGCGCAGGATTTCGCCGTAGAGGCTGTTGACGGCGGCGCGGCCGCCTTCAATGGCTTGCATGAACACGCCGTCGCCGCAGACCAGCACGCCAGTGATGCCGCGTTCGGCATTGCGCGGCTGGGAGTGCTGGCAGATGGAGGCGATAGTGGCCGCTGCCGGTTCGGCGGCGCGGCTGGCAAAGAGCAGGCGCACGAGCATGGCGGTTTCAATCCCGGGGAATGAGTGAGAGAAATTCGCGGCGCAAGTTGGGCTGCGTGAGAAATACGCCGCGCATGACGGAGTTGATCATCTTGCTGTCCACGTCTTTCACGCCGCGCCAGGCCATGCAAAAGTGCGTGGCCTGCATGACCAGCGCCAGCCCGTCGGGGCGGGTTTTCTGCTGAATGAGATCGGCCAGCTGCACGACGGCTTCTTCCTGGATTTGCGGGCGGCCCATGACCCATTCGGCCAGGCGCGCGTATTTCGACAGGCCAATGACGTTGGTGCGTTCGTTGGGCATGACGCCGATCCACAGCTTGCCCATGACGGGGCAAAAGTGGTGGCTGCACGCGCTGCGCACGGTGATGGGGCCGACGATCATCAGTTCGTTGAGCCGCTCGGCGTTGGGAAATTCGGTGATGGCCGGCGCGGCGGCGTAGCGGCCCTTGAAGACTTCATTCACATACATCTTGGCCACGCGGCGGGCGGTGCTGGCGGTGTTGTGATCGTCCTCGGTGTCGATAACCAGGCTTTCGAGCACGCCTTGCATTTTGGCGGTGACTTCGTCGAGCAGCTGCTCCAGCTCGCCGGGCTGGATGAAGCTGGCGATGTTGTCGTTGGCGTGGTAGCGCTGGCGCGCGGCTTTGAGGCGCTCGCGGATCTTGGTGGAGACGGGCACGCCTTCGTCTTCGGCGCTGGCAGGCGCAGGGGCGTTGGGGTTCATGGACTGCATGGGCTTTTGGGAGTGGAGCGGAGCGCCGGGGCGCTGATGGCGGGAGCGGCGCGCGGGCGTCAGCGCAGGGTTCGCCCTTTGGCCAGGCCCCGCAAAAAGCCTTGAGCCAAAGGGCGGACGCGCTGATAAATCTGCCAGCCAGACCAGACGCGCAGGCCCAGTCCAAGCAGCAGGCGCGGGCGCGTGAGGGCCGCGCCCGCCAAGGCCGCGCCCGCGAGCAGGAGCAGCGGGCCGTGCTTTCGCATTTGCTCGCGCGCCCGGCTGGCGAGGCTGGCAGCGCCGTCGGCCATGCGGGCGGCGGGGCGCAGGGCCTGGCTGCCTTGGGCGATGCGCTCGCGCAGCTCGGCGGAGCGCGCCAGCAGCCGTGCGCGGCGTTCAGCAAGGGATTCGGGGCTGGAGGGCGTCACGGGAGGCGTCATGAGCGCAGCCTTTCGCAGTCGCGCGCCAGCTCCTGCCGCGTGGCGGCGAACCAGCCGCGCCCATCGCGCGCGCGCGCCAGCGCCAGCCAGGCCAAGCCCGCGCCGCCGCCCAGAAAAAGCGCCGTGAAAACGCCCAGCGCGAGCAGCCGGTGCTCATCCCACAGCAGCACGGTGAGAAATACGGCCAGGAACGCCAGACCAAGGCATAAGAAGGCGGCGGCGGCCAGCGCGCACAGCAGCACGGCCAGCAGGCGGGCGCTTTCTTCGCGCGCTTCCAGCGCCAGCAGCTCCAGGCGCACGTGGGCCAGCTCCAGCGCGTCGGCCAGCAGGCCGCGCAGGCGACTGACGAAGCCAGGGCGGCTGGCGGCGGTATCAGCGGAATCGGCGGCGGGCATGGGCGGGCCTTTCTGGCAGGGGAGACAAAGCAAAACCGGGCCTTGGCAGCCCGGTTCGCGCATCAGACAGGTTTCTGGCGAGGCGGTTTTTGGCAGGCCAAGCGCGCCTTGTGTCAGAGGCCCATCAGCGGCGGCCAATCAGCACGCCAATGAGCAGGCCCAGCGCCGCCGCCACGCCGATGGAAGACCAGGGGTTGTCGTGCACGTAGTCATCCGTAGCGTAGGCCATTTCGCGCGTTTTGGCGCGGATGGCGGCGTCGGCGTCAGCCAGTTTTTCGCGGGCGATTTGCAGGTTTTCGCGGGCGCGGGTGCGCAGCTCGGCCAGGCGGCTGTCGGTCTGGCCGGCGGTGGCGCTGAGCAGATCTTCGGCGTCGGCAATCAGGCGGCGCAGGTTGGCGGCCAGCTGTTCCTTGGTTTCGATGGCGGCTTCTGTCAGCTGCTCGGAGGCAGCAGCGACCTTTTTGGCGGCTTTGGATTCAGGCATGGTTGGCTCCTTGCGAAAGGTGGAAAGACACTTGCGCGGCATGATAGCAGCGGCCAGCTTCTGCAAGCCTGCTACCTTCGCAGCCATGAATCAAACGGTTTCGGTGCTGGCGCTGGGCTGGCGGGGGCTTTGGCGCGATGCGCGCGCCGGGGAGTTGCGGCTGCTGATGCTGGCCGTGCTGCTGGCGGTGGCGGCGCTGGCTTGCGTGAGTTTTTTTGCCGACCGGCTGCAAGGCGGCTTGCGGCGCGACGCGCGACAGCTGCTGGGCGGCGATGTGGTGCTGGCCAGCGACCACGCGCCCGCGCCGCAGTGGCAGGCCAAGGCGCAGGCGCTGGGCCTGCAGACGGCGCTGACGCTGAACTTCGCGACGATGGCGCGCGCGCCTGACAGCGTGGCGGGCGAGCCGGGCGCCAGCCGCCTGGTGTCGCTCAAGGCCGTGCCGCCGGGCTATCCGCTGCGCGGCAGTCTGCGCGTGGCCGATGGGCCGGATGCGCCCGATGAAACCACGCGCGAAGTGCCCGCGCCCGGCCAGGCGTGGGTGGATGCCGCGCTGCTGGAGGCGCTGGACATGGCGCCCGGCCAGAAGCTGCTGCTGGGCGACGCGGCGTTCACGGTGGCCAAAGTCATCACGGCCGAGCCAGACCGGGGCAGCGGCTTTGCGGGCTTTGCCCCGCGCGTGATGCTGCGCGAGAGCGATTTGGCCGCCACGGGCCTGGTGCAGCCGGCCAGCCGCATCACCTGGCGGCTGGCGGTGGCCGGTGATGGCGCGGCGGGCGACGAGGCCGTGGCCACTTTCACGCAATGGGCCGAGGCGCGGCTCAAGGGTGCGGACAAGGCGGCATCCGCAACGCCTGCTGCACCGGACGCACCGGACGCACCGGACACGCGCGGCATGAGCCTGGAGTCGCTGGACAGCGGCCGCCCTGAAATGCAAACCACGCTGGCGCGCGCCGAAAAGTTTCTGAACCTGGTGGCGCTGCTGGCCGCGCTGCTTTCGGCTGTGGCCGTGGCGCTGGCCGCGCGCGCTTTCGCCCTGCGGCGGCTAGATGACGCCGCCGTTTTGCGCGTGCTGGGCCTGCCGCAGCGCGCGCTGGCGGGCGCTTACGCGGTGGAATTTTTGCTGGCCGGGCTGGCGGCCAGTCTGGCGGGCGTGGCGCTGGGCTGGGCGCTGCACCACGCTTTCATCTGGCTGCTGGCCGGGCTGGTGCAGGCGGATTTGCCCGCGCCCGGCCCCTGGCCCGCGCTGCTGGGCCTGGGCGTGGGACTGACGCTGCTGGCCGCCTTTGGCCTGCCGCCCGTGCTGCAACTGGCGCGCGTGCCCCCGCTGCGCGTGCTGCGGCGCGATATGGGCCAGCCCAAGGCCGCCCCGCTGGCCGTGCTAGGCCTGGGCATGGCCGGTTTTGCCGCGCTGCTGCTGGCCGCCAGCCGCGACGCCACGCTGGGGCTGATGGCCGTGGGCGGCTTTGCGGGCGCGGCGCTGCTTTTCGCCCTGCTGGCGCGGCTGGCCGTGGCCCTGCTGCGCCGCTGGGCGGGCGCGGCAGATGGCGCCCCGCGCTGGCTGGCGCTGGCCGCGCGGCAAATCACTGCCCGCCCCGCCCATGCCGTGGCGCAAGTCAGCAGCCTGGCCGTGGGCCTGATGGCGCTGGTGCTGCTGGTGCTGCTGCGCACCGACCTGATGGCCAGCTGGCAGCGCGCCACGCCGCCTGATGCGCCCAACCGCTTCACCATCAACGTCATGCCCGATCAGGCCGAAGACTTTCGCGCCGCCCTCGCGCAAGGCGGCGTGCGCGGCTACGACTGGTACCCCATGTTCCGGGGCCGCCTGGTCAGCATCAACGGCCGGCCCGTCACTGCCGCCAGTTTCAGCGACGAGCGCGCGCAGCGCCTGGCCGAGCGCGAATTCAACCTCTCCCACACCCCCACGCTGCCCGCCCACAACAGCCTGGTCGCCGGCCGCTGGCAGCCCGAAGAAGCGGGCGCGGCCAGCGTGGAAGAGGGCCTGGCCGAAACGCTGGGCATCCGCCTGGGCGACACGCTGGGCTTTGACTTCGCCGGCGCCACGCACGAAGTGCGCGTGCGTTCGCTGCGCAAGGTGGACTGGGGATCGCTGCGCGCCAATTTCTTCGTGCTCCTGCCCGTGAGCGAATTGCCCGATGACGTGGCCTACACCTGGATGGCCGCCTGGCGCTCGCCTGGCCAGCCGGGTTTTGACAATGCCCTCGTGCGCCAATTTCCCAACATCACCAGCATCGACATGAGCGCCACTTTGGCGCAGGTGCAGCGCGTGCTGGCGCAAGTGATTCGCGCAGTGGAATTTCTTTTTGCCTTCACCCTGGCTGCCGGGTTGCTGGTGCTGGTAGCCGCCATCACCGCCACGCGCGAAGAAAAAGCGCGCGAATTCGCCATCATGCGCGCCCTGGGCGCTTCTGCCGCCTTGCTGGGTAAGGTGCAGCGCGCCGAACTGGCCGGCGTGGGCCTGCTGGCCGGCGCGCTCGCCAGCCTGGTGGCCAGCGTGCTGGGCTGGGGGCTGGCGCGCCACGTCTTTGAATTTGACTGGACTGCGCCCCTTGCCACGCCTTTGCTGGGCAGCCTGGCGGGGGCGGCCCTGGCCCTGGCCGCCGGCTGGTGGAGCCTGCGCGAAGTGCTGCGCCGCCCCGTGGCGCAAACGCTGCGGCAGGCGGGCGAATAACCGGAGCGAATGCCCCTGCCTCTTTTCACGCTCACGGCCAACCCGCGATCCTTGCGGCGCGGTGGCGCCAGACGTTTTGCGGCGGCTGATTCATCAGCGGGAATGAGCGCAACTGCAACACGCAGCCCGTGCTGAGAAGCTTGTTCAAAGTCCGTGAGCACGGAAAGCGCGGACTTGGGCAGTCCATGGCGTTGCAAACGCCTTGTCAGGCAGCAGGCGGACAGTCAGGCCTTGCATCTTGCGGTCCATCCCGATTCACTCTTTTCCCCTCACGGCTCAACTCTGGGCAGAATCTCAGAAACAGGAGCAAATTTGAGGGGTCTAAAACACCAGCCTGCGCAGTATCCACTAGGACATCATGCTATGAATAAGGGAGCTAAAATAGACCTTCCAACGTTCGCCCACAGTCGCTAAAAACGACCCCGACGGCCTGTTGCGTCGCAATTGGCTGGCCGGTCAGCCAGCCCGTCTGCGGCTTGCGCTGGCTGCCAAGCTCTCATCTGCTCTTTCATCCTCTCGTGGCCAGCCCTTGAACAAGCTCTGGGGCCGTGCTGGTCGCCTGGCGCGCTCAAAGCGCTTTCAGGCTGCCGGGAACAAGGCGGGCGCCCAGCTCGCGGGTGATGTGCTGCACAAAGGGGTCGGCCATGAGCAGCTCGCGGGCGGCTTGCAGGCGGGCGGCGGCGTGCTGGGCATTGCGGCGGGCGGGGGTGTCGGTGAGGTCGGCGGTTTCGCCGGTTTGCACTTGCAGCGTGATGGCGTGGCCTGCGGCTTGCAAGGCGGCTTGCAGGCGGGCGGCGGTGGCGGGCTGGGCCAGGGTGGCATTGGCGGTGCGCAGCGTCCAGACGCCTTCGCCTCGGGCGATGAGTTGTGATTGCAAGGCAAGTTCGCGCGCGAGGGCGGTGATGGCTTCGCGGGCGATGAGTTCTTGCACGAGGGCATGCCAGAAGCTGCCTTCGGGCGAGGGGGTGAGGGCGGGCGGCGCAGCGCTGGAGGAAGCGGCGGGCGCGCTGGAAGGGCTTTCGTGCGCTGAGGTTTCGCGCACGGGAATGGCGATGAGGCTGGCGGCGGAAGGCGTTTGAGCCGCGCCTGGCTCGCCGGTTGCGCCAGGCGCTTCAGGGGCGGGCGGCGCGTCCACATCCGGTGTGGCGTGGCGGGCGTGAGGCGCGGCGATGACGGGCAGGGCCTGCACGGCTGGCGGGCGCGGCCGCTGGCGGGCGGGTTCGGCGGCGTCATGCCAGGGCGGGGCGCTGCCGGGAGCGTCTGGGTCGCCTTCAGCCATGAGGGCGTCGAACCAGCCGTCGTCATCCGGTTCGCTGGCGCTGTCTGGCGGCGCAGGGAAGGCGGGCTGGGCGAAGGCTGCGGCTTTTGCTGTTTGGGCTTCTTCGGTTTGGGCTTCTTCGGTTTGGGCTGTGTCTGGCAGGGCGGCAGCGGCTGGCGCAGGGGGCGCATCAGCCGCGTGGGCGAGCGATGGGGCCGGGCGGGAGGCAGGCGCTTGCGGGGCGCCGGGCGCGGAGGCTGCCGGGGAACCGGCGGCGGGCTGGGCGGCCGGGGCGGGCTGCCGGGCTTCATTGGGCGCGGCTTCTGGGCCTGCGGCAGGTGCGATGGGGTTTGCGGCGCTGGCGGGCGGCGGCGTTAGCACAGCGGGGGTCGATGCGGCGGCCTCATCCGCTTTCAGTGTTTTTTTTTCTGGCGCGGCGCAGCCGCTGCCGCCGGGTTGGGCGGCAGATGGTTTGAAGGGCAGCAGGCGCAGCAGGGTCATCAGCAGGCCGGTGTATTCGTCGGGGGCCAGGCCCAGTTCGGCGCGGCCATGAATGCACAGGCTGTAGAGCAGCTGCGTTTCATCGGGCGGCAGCAGGGCGGCCAGGCGGGCGGTTTCCTGCGCGTCGGGGTCAGCTTCGTCCACGGGCATGCCGGGCACGGCCTGGTGCACGGCCATGCGCTGGAGCACGCTGGCCATGTCTTCCAGCGCGGTGGCGGCTGAAAGACCGTGGGCGCGCAGGTGGTCCACGGTTTGCACCACGGCGCAGCCATCGGCGGCGGCCAGCGCGTCAATCAGGGCAAAGACGAGGCTGCCGTCCACGCTGCCGAGCATCTGGCGCACGCCCGCTTCGGCAATCTGGCCGCTGCCGAAGGCGATGGCCTGGTCGGTCAGGCTGAGCGCGTCGCGCATGGAGCCGCGCGCGGCGCGCGCCAGCAGGCGCAAGGCGGCGGCTTCGGCGGGCACGTCTTCTTGCGCCAGCACGCGCTGCAAGTGCGCCAGCACGGTTTCGGGGGCCATGGGCCGCAGGTTGAATTGCAGGCAGCGCGAAAGAACGGTGACGGGCACTTTCTGCGGGTCGGTGGTGGCGAGCACGAATTTCAGGTATTCGGGCGGCTCTTCCAGCGTTTTGAGCATGGCGTTGAACGCCGTGTTGCTGAGCATGTGCACTTCGTCAATCATGAAGACCTTGAAGCGCCCTTGCACGGGCTTGTAGACGGCTTGCTCGAGCAGGCCCTGCACTTCGTCCACGCCCCGGTTGCTGGCGGCGTCCAGCTCGGTGTAGTCCACAAAGCGCCCGGCGTCGATGGCCGTGCAGGCCGCGCACTGGCCGCAAGGGGTGGCGGTGATGCCGCCTTGCCCGTCAGGCCCCGTGCAGTTGAGCGATTTGGCCAGGATGCGCGAGACCGTGGTTTTGCCCACGCCGCGCGTGCCGGTGAACAAATAGGCGTGATGCAGGCGCTGCTGCGTGAGCGCATTGCCCAGGGCCTGCACCACGTGCTCCTGGCCCACCATTTCTGAAAAGTTGCGCGGACGGTATTTGCGGGCCAGGACGAGATAGGACATAGGGCGCGGATTCTATGGGCCGCCCCATGCGGCGCAGGGGCATGGCCGGGTGCGGAATACGGATGGAGCGAGCACGGCATGGCCCTTTGCTTGCCAGCAAGAAACAGGAGCAAATTCAAGCAGGCAAAAAATCCATCTCGCGCAGATTCCACTAGGACCTCATGCTATGGATAAAGGAGCGAAATACCTTGCCTGCCCGCAGCCTGCGCCCGGCCCTTCTTTTCTGCGCCTGTTTTCACCGCCAGGCCCAGGCGGGCAGCGCTGATAATCCGCGCCCATCATGAATCAGCTCGACTCTCTCAGGCAGTTCACTGCCGTGGTGGCCGATACGGGCGACTTTCGCCAGCTGGCGCAGTTTCAGCCGCAAGACGCCACCACCAACCCTTCGCTCATTCTCAAGGCCGTGCAAAAGCCCGAATACGCGCCGCTGCTGGCGCAAACCGTGGCGGCGCATCGCGGCCGGCCGCTGGACGAAGTGGCCGACCGGCTGCTGGTGCGCTTTGGCTGCGAAATCCTGGCGCTGATTCCGGGGCGCGTTTCCACTGAAGTGGACGCGCGCCTGTCGTTTGACGAAAACGCCACTTACACCCGCGCCGAGCGCCTGATCGAGCTGTATCAGGCCGAGGGCGTGCCGGTGGAGCGCGTGCTCATCAAGATTGCCGCCACATGGGAAGGCATCCGCGCCGCAGAGCGGCTGCAAAGGCGCGGCATCAACTGCAACCTCACGCTGCTGTTTGCCTTTTGCCAGGCCGTGGCCTGCGGGCAGGCGAAGGTGCGGCTCATCTCGCCTTTTGTGGGCCGCATTTATGACTGGCACAAGGCGCGCGCGGGCAGCGCGTGGGACGAGGCGGCGCACGCGGGCGCCAATGACCCCGGCGTGCAGTCCGTCACGCGCATCTTCAACCACTACAAGCGCTTTGGCATTGCCACCGAAGTGATGGGCGCGAGCTTTCGCAACACGGGCCAGATTGCCGCGCTGGCCGGGTGCGATTTGCTCACCATCAGCCCCGATTTGCTCGCCCGGCTGGCCGAAAGCCGCGCGCCCCTGCCGCGCGCGCTGGACGCCGCAGCCGCCCGCCAGCTTGACTTGCCCGCCGCCAGCTTCGGCGCCGATGAGGAAGCGGCCTTTCGCTTTGCGCTCAATGAAGACGCCATGGCCACCGAAAAGCTGGCCGAAGGCATCCGCGCCTTCGTGGCCGACGCGAAAAAGCTCGACGCGCTGTTGCAGCAATGAGCCTTGCCAGCCGCCCGCGCTGCGACGCCACGCCCGCCTGGGCCGCCCTGGCCGCGCACCACCGGCAGCGCTTTGACGGGGCGGATGCGTTTGATTTGCGCCGCGCCTTTGCCGAAGACGCCCGGCGCTTTGAGCGCCTGAGCCTGCAAGCGCCGCACGTTTTCGCCGATCTGTCCAAAAACCTGCTTGACGAGCGCGCCCTGGCGCTGCTGCTGCAACTGGCCGCCCAATGCCAGCTTGAAAGCTACCGCGACGCCATGCTGGGCGGCCAGGCCGTGAACAACACCGAAGGCCGCCCGGCCCTGCACCCGCTGCTGCGCTGCCCGCCCGGCGCTGCGCCCGCCGCGCTGCAAGCCGAACACCGCGAGTGCATGAAGCAGCTTGACGCCATGCTGGCGCTGGCCGAAAGCATCCGCGCCCAGGGGCGCTTCACCGACGTGGTTCACATCGGCATCGGCGGCTCTGACCTCGGCCCGCGCCTGGCCTTGCAGGCGCTGCAAGATCACGTGCGCCCCGGCGGGCCGCGCATCCACTTCGTGGCCAACATGGACGGGCACGAGCTGGCCGCCGCGCTGGCCGCGCTGCAACCGGCGCGCACGCTTTTTGTCATTGCCTCCAAGAGCTTTGGCACCGCCGAAACGCTGCAAAACGCCCGCTCCGCGCGCGCCTGGTTTTTGCAAAACGGCGGGCAGGAAAGCGATCTGGCCGCGCACTTTGCCGCCCTGACGGCCCGGCCCGAAGCCGCGCGCGCCTTTGGCGCGGGCCAGTGCCTTACTTTTGCCGACGGCGTGGGCGGGCGCTACTCGCTGTGGTCGGCCATTGGCCTGCCCGTGGCCATTGCGCTGGGCGCGGCAGGCTTCAAGGCGCTGCTGGCGGGCGCGCATGCCATGGACCGCCACTTCGCCAGCGCCCCCTTGCACGCCAACCTGCCCGCGCTGCTGGGCCTGCTGGATGTGTGGAACCGCAACTTCCACCGCTTTGCCAGCCGCTGCATCGCCCCCTACCACCACGGCCTGCGCCGCCTGCCCGCCTATTTGCAGCAGCTTGAGATGGAAAGCAACGGCAAGCGCGTGGACGCCGCCGGCCAGCCCCTGGCCTTTGACAGCGCCCCCGTCGTCTGGGGTGAAGCGGGCAGCAACGGCCAGCACGCTTTCTTTCAGATGCTGCACCAGGGCACGCAAGTCATTCCCGTCGATTTCATCGCCACGCGCGAAGCCACGCACGAGCTGCCCGGCCATCACGCCAAGCTGCTCACCAACGCGCTGGCCCAGTCGCGCGCGCTCATGATGGGCCAGGCGGGCGAAGACGGCCACCGGCACTTTCCCGGCAACCGCCCCAGCACCTTCTTGCTGCTGGAGCGGCTGGAGCCGGCCAGCTTCGGCGCCCTGCTGGCGCTGCACGAGCACCGCGTGTTCACCAGCGGCGCCATCTGGGGCCTCAACAGCTTTGACCAGTGGGGCGTGGAGCTGGGCAAGCGCCACGCGGGCGACATCGAAGCCTGCCTGCTGCAAGGCCACGCGCAAGACATGGACGCTTCCACGGCCGGGCTGCTGGCGCGGCTGCGCTAGCGCGGCCCAGGCCAGGGCAGGCGCAAGCCGCCCCGGAGCCTGTTCATGAAAGCCAACTGGCCGTCTGAATCAGCTCCTTGATTGATAGCATGATGTCCTAGTGAACATTGCGCGAGAGCTAGTTTTCATGCCGCCGGATTTGCTCCTCTTCTTGAAGAATGAAACCCTGCCGCGAGGAGCGAATGGCCAGACGGCGCAGGCGGTTCTCAGGCTTTTTGCTCCATGGCCCAGGCCACGTGCTCGCGCACCATTTCGTCGGGGTGTTCGCGCCGCGCAGCCAGCGCGGCCAGCAAGGGGGCGCGGGCGGGGTCGTCTGCGGGCAGGCGGGCCAGGGCGTTGCCCAGGGCGACGGCCACATTGCGCAGCCAGCGGGCATGGCCGATGCGGCGGATGGGGCTGCCTTCGGTGCGGCGCAGAAATTCTTCTTCGCTCCAGGCCAGCAGGGCGGTCAAGGGCGCGCCCGTCAGGCCCTCGCGCTCGTCAAAGTCGGGCAAGGCGCTGACGTGCGCGTATTTGTTCCAGGGGCATACGCGCTGGCAGTCGTCACAGCCGTAGATGCGGTTGCCAATGAGCGGGCGCATGTCTTCGGGAATGGCGCCGTGCAGCTCGATGGTCAGGTAGGAGATGCAGCGCCGCGCGTCCAACCGGTGGGGCGCGACGATGGCGCCGGTGGGGCAGGCGTCCATGCAGGCGGTGCATGTGCCGCAGTGGTGGGTGACAGGCTCGCTGGGCGGCAGGGCGATGTCCACATAGATTTCGCCCAGAAAGAACATGGAGCCTGCATCGCGCGAGAGCACGAGGGTGTGCTTGCCGCGCCAGCCCTGGCCGCTGCGGGCGGCCAGCTCGGCCTCCAGCACGGGGGCCGAGTCGGTGAAGACGCGGTGGCCGAAGGGGCCGAGTTCGGCGGCCATGCGCGCTTGCAGCTTTTGCAGGCGCGCGCGCATCACCTTGTGGTAATCGCGCCCACGGGCATAGACGGACACCACGCCTTCTTGCGGGCGCTGAAGGCGCTCGAACTCCACGCGCTGCCAGCCTTGGGGCGTGCTGCGCGGCAGGTAGTCCATGCGGGCGGTGATGACGCTGACGGTGCCGGGCACCAGCTCGGCAGGGCGCGCGCGCTTCAAACCGTGCGCGGCCATGTAGTCCATGCTGCCGTGAAAGCCTTGCGCCAGCCACTGGCTCAGGCCCGCCTCGGCGCTGGACAGGTCCACGCCCGCCACGCCGATTTGGGAAAATCCCAGCTCCTTGGCCCAGGCGCGCACGCGCTCCAGCAGTGCAACAGGGTCGATCCGGGCCTGCGGGTCTTGATCGGTGGGCATGATTTGTATTTGTCGTTTCCGCAAAGGGGCCGGATTGTTGCCAAAACAGCCCGCCCGCCGCCGCCCCGTCCATATCCATGAACACGCCATGACCGCCCTGCAAGCAGCGCCTTCACCTTCCGCCTTGCAGAAAAACACCCCGGACAGCGCCGCAAACAGCGCCCCGGATACCCCCCCTGCCCTGCAACTGGCCTGCCGCAGCGAAGCCGGCACCGCCGCGCTGGCACAGCGCCTGGCGCGCGGGCTGCAAGAGGCCGCGCCGCAAGGCGCGTTCATCGCCCTGCGCGGCGGCCTGGGCGCGGGCAAAACCACTTTCACGCGCTACCTGCTGCGCGCCCTGGGCGTGGCCGGGCGCATCAAAAGCCCCACCTACGCCGTGATGGAGCCGCATGAAACGCCGTCAGGACTGGCCGTTTTTCACTTTGACTTCTACCGCTTCAGCGACCCCGCCGAGTGGGAAGACGCGGGCCTGCGCGACGCCTTTGCCGCGCCCGCGCTGAAGCTGGCCGAATGGCCGCAGCAAGCGGGCGGCCTGCTGCCCGTGCCCGATCTGGATGTGCTCATCGCCCCCGAAGAAGGCAGCGCCGTCGAAGACGGCGCCCTGCAAGCGCGCCGCATCACCCTCACCGCCGCCACCCCTTTGGGGCGGCGGCTTCTGAACACCCTTGATTCGCACACCCTGGAGAGCTTCTGATCCATGCAACGCCGCGAACTCCTCAAAAAAGGCAGCTCCCTGGCCCTGCTGCTGGGCGCGCCGCAACTGGCGCAAGGCGCGGGCATCATCGCCGTGCGCGTGTGGCCCGCGCAGGACTACACGCGCGTGACCATCGAGTCTGACGCGCCCCTGAAAGCCAGCCACCGCACCGTGGAAGACCCGCCGCGCCTGGCCGTGGACATTGACGGCCTCAAACTCGACGCCGCCTTGCAGCAGCTGGTGGGCAAAGTGCGCAGCGACGACCCCAACATCGCCGGCGTGCGCGTAGGCCAATACACGCCCGATGTGGTGCGGCTGGTGTTCGACCTCAAGCGCGCCACCGAACCGCAAGTGTTCACCCTCACCCCCGTGGCCGCCTACAAATACCGCCTGGTGTTCGACCTGTACCCGGCCAACCCGCCCGACCCCATGGAAATGCTGCTCGCCCAGCTGGGCCAGGGCGGCGCGCAGCCGCCCATTCCCGCCCCGCCGCCCGGCCAGCCCACGCCGCCGGCCACGGGCGTGCACGTGGCGCAGGCCGACGAGCACGACCCCCTGGCCGAACTCATCGCCCGCCAGACCAGCAAATACCGCGAACCCGGCGCTCCCTCCACCGCCGTGGCCTCGGCAGACGGCATCGGCATCAAACCGCCGCCCAGGCCCGAGCCTGACCGCACCGTCGCCAGCGCGGGCGCGCCCGGCATCCGCCCGCCCGCGCGCGGCAGCGCCCCGTCTTCGCGCGGCGGCCCGCGCCGCATGCTGCTCGTGGCCATCGACCCCGGCCACGGCGGCGAAGACCCCGGCGCCACCGGCCCGGCGGGCACGAACGAGAAAAACGTCGTCCTGCCCATCGCCCTGTATCTGCGCGACCGCCTCAACGCCAGCACCGCCGGCCGCTACCCCTTGCGGGCCTTTCTCACGCGCGAAGCCGACTACTTCGTGCCCCTGAACACCCGCGTGCACAAGGCCCGCAGCGTGGGCGCCGACCTGTTCATCAGCATCCACGCCGACGCCTTCACCAACCCCGGCGCGCGCGGCGGCAGCGTCTTTGCCCTCTCCGAGCGCGGCGCCAGCAGCAACGCCGCCCGCTGGCTTGCGCAAAAAGAAAACCAGGCCGACGCCGTGGGCGGCATCAACATTGCCGCCGCCAGCCGCGCCCCCCACCTGCAACGCGCCCTGCTGGACATGAGCACCGCCGCGCAAATCACCGACAGCCTCAAGCTCGGCCATGCCCTGCTGCGCGAAATGGACAAAGTCGGCCACCTGCACAAAAAACAAGTGGAGCGCGCCGGCTTTGCCGTGCTGCGCGCGCCCGACATCCCCAGCGTGCTGGTCGAAACCGCCTTCATCAGCAACCCCGAAGAAGAGCGCAAGCTGCGCACCGCCGCCTACCAAAGCCGCCTGGCCGACGCCCTGCTCGTGGGCGTGCGCAACTACTTCGCCGCCAACCCGCCGCTGGCTTGAACGCCTGTTCAAAGCGCCTGTCCATAAGCCAGGCCGCGAGGCGCACTTGCTCTTTTTTCAGGAGCGAATCAATACCCAAGAAAACGCTTCTGCCGCACGGTCTGACGGGCTTTACTGCTATCAAACACATAGCGAAAAGAAGGCTTCCGGGGGCGCGGGGCGCTTGCGCAAGCCCCTTGCATGCGGTTCACGCGCGGCTTCAATGAGCCAGGGGCCATTCGGGCTTTGTTTTCCGCAAAAACACTTTCCTTGCCGACGGCCGGAAAGCAAGGCTTTCTGGATTATTTTGCGCAAGCGGCAATTGGCTCACGCAGGCAGGCGGCAGATGCCGCATGTTTATCAATGTTCTATCTTCACGACAGTGATTTGTTCGCGTGAAAATCGACGGCGATAATCGCCGCAATTGGAGCCAGCAAATATCGGACGGGTGTCCAGCCACGCATATCGCTTGAACCACCCTCCGGCAATGGCGTCATATGTATGGTATCTTGCAAGCTCTTCTTTTGTTTTCGCATCCGTCAGAACAATATTGTATCTTTGAATTGGAATCGCTGTAAATGACACGACGCTGATATTCGAGCTATTCAAGCCGTGGTGCATGATGACTTCTTTTCCTTTCGCCCTTGACAAATCGGCGCTCTTGACGCCATGACTTCTGCACCAATACGCATGCTGCATGGCGCCAATGATCTCATCGGACAGCGCCAACGGGAAAAAGCCGAAAATGATGGCCAGGCGCGTGAAAAATATCACAGCAGGCGTCCCTGTCATCCCGCGAGTCAGCCATTTGCTCACGGCAATCAAGGTCCTGAAAAGGACGATGAGCGTGAACAAGGCGATCAGTCCAATCATTTTTTCCTGTCAATAAAACCGCTCTCAGGCGGCAAGCTTGTCAACGATGGCAACGGCTGCTCAAATAATCCTATTCATTGCAGCCTGCCCGCGAAAATATTTCTACGCTTCTCAATCTTCTTATATTCCGGTTTTCCGGAAAATGCGTGCCGGCCTGCTTGCAGGCGCAAAGGCGCAGCATGGCCGAGCCTGGCGCATTTTCCCTTATTTTGAGAGCAGATTCAGGCCCTCGAAACGCCTCCGCCGCACGCTTTTATTGACTTTGCCGCCCACAAACCAGTCGTGAAATGCCGATCGCTTTCGAAACCCGTTCAGAATCTGGCCGTGAGGGGCAAAAGCACAGATCGAGATGAGCTGCAAAGCAACAAACCGCAAACAGCGCTGACCTGCTGGGGATTTGCAATGCCGCAGAGCGCCTTAAGTCCACGCTTTTCGCACCACTGGCAGATTGTGAAAACTCTCAGGAACAGCTCAAGCCCGCTTGCGGCGCAGCAGGCCATCGAGCGAGGGCGCGCCGCCGCCTGCGGCGGCCAGGTACAGGAAGATGAAGCAAAACAGCGCCGCCGATTCGCCCTTGTTGAGCAGCGGCATCCACATGCTGGGCTGGCTGTGGGCCATGAAGTAGGCCACGGCCATCTGGCCGGAAAGCAAAAAGGCCACGGGCCGCGTGAACAGCCCCAGCATGAGCAGCAGGCCGCCGCCAATTTCCAGCACGCCCGCTGCGCCCATGAGCGAAAGCAGCTCCACATGCCCCATCGCCGTGGGGTAGCCGAAGAATTTGGCCGTGCCGTGCCAGAAGTACATGTAGGCGGCGGTGATGCGCAAAAGGGCCAGCAGCTGCGGCTGAAAACGGGAAAGCCAGGCCATCAAAAACTCCTTCAAAGAGTGAAAAAATGCACGGAAAAACGTGATGAAGCCGCGCTTTTACCACGGAGGAAAAGGGCTGTGCGCCCTTGGCGCCGCCAGCGGCGGCATTTCATTTGAGCCTAAGATAAATTGACATCCGTTCTAATCTGCACAAACAAAAGAAAGGCAAATGCATGTTCACTTCTTCCGCTTTCCTGCGCCGCTCGCGCCTTGGCCGCCGCGCCGCGCTGACTGCCGCTGGCGCAAGGGTTTTCGCGGCGGCTTTCGCGGCGGCTTTTGCGGCGGCCCTTGCTCTTGGGCTGCCGCCAGCGGCGGCGCAGCCAGCGCCCAAATTCAAGGTAGTGACCACGTTCACCGTGATTGCCGACATGGCCCGCAACGTGGCGGGCGATGCGGCGCAGGTGGAGTCCATCACCAAGCCCGGCGCGGAAATTCACGAATACCAGCCCACGCCGGGCGATTTGGCGCGCACGCAAGGCGCGCAGCTGGTGTTGTGGAACGGGCTGAATCTGGAGACGTGGTTTGAAAAGTTCTTCCGCCGCGTGAAAAACGTGCCGCAGGCGGTGGTGTCGCAAGGCGTGGAGCCGATCGGCATTGGCGCCGGCCCCTACGAGGGCAAGCCCAATCCGCATGCGTGGATGTCGCCCGCCGCCGCGCTGGTTTACGTGGACAACATCCGCGATGCGCTGGCCGCGCACGACCCCGCGCATGCCGATGCCTACCGCGCCAATGCCGAGCAATACAAGCAGCGCATTCAGGCGGCCATCGCCCCCATCCGCGCCGAGCTGGAGAAGCTGCCGCCCGGCGCGCGCTGGCTGGCCACGAGCGAGGGCGCTTTCAGCTATCTGGCGCGCGACTTTGGCCTTCGGGAGCTGTATCTGTGGCCCATCAATGCCGATCAGCAAGGCACGCCGCAGCAGGTGCGCCACATGATCGAGATGGTGCGCCAGCACAAGGCGCCCGCCATCTTCAGCGAGAGCACCATTTCGCCCAAGCCCGCGCAGCAGGTGGCGCGCGAGACGGGCATTCACTACGGCGGCGTGCTGTATGTCGATTCGCTCACCACGGCAGACGGCCCCGTGCCCACGTATCTGGATTTGCTGCGCGTGACCAGCAGCACGATCGCCCAGGGGCTGGCCGAGGGCCTCAAAAAGCAGCAGGGCGGCCAGCCATGACGCAAGCCGCCAGCGCCGCCGCCCCTGCCGCCAGCAGCGGCATTTGCGCCCGGGGCGTGACCGTGACTTATGCCAATGGCCACACGGCCTTGCGCGACGCCAGCTTTGAAACGCCTGCGGGCAGCATCACCGCGCTGGTGGGGGTCAATGGCAGCGGCAAGTCCACGCTGTTCAAGGCCGTCATGGGCTTTGTGCCGCTTTCGGCCGGGCAGGTGCAGGTGCTGGGGCTGCCCGTGGCGCAGGCCATGCGCCAGCGCCTGATGGCCTATGTGCCGCAAAGCGAGGAAGTGGACTGGAACTTTCCCGTGCTGGTGCAAGACGTGGTGATGATGGGCCGCTACGGCCACATGGGTTTCATGCGCCTGCCGCGCCAAGCCGACCGCGCCGCCGTGCGGCAGGCGCTGGAGCGGGTGGACATGTCTGCGCTGGCCGGGCGGCAGATTGGCGAGCTTTCGGGCGGGCAGAAAAAGCGCGTGTTTCTGGCGCGCGCGCTGGCGCAGCAGGCCCGCGTCATCTTGCTGGATGAGCCTTTCACCGGCGTGGATGTGAAGACCGAAAGCGCCATCATCGATTTGCTGCGCCAGCTGCGCGATGAAGGCTGCGTCATCCTCGTGTCCACGCACAACCTGGGCAGCGTGCCCGAGTTTTGCGACCGCACCGCCCTCATTCAGGGCACGGTGCTGGCCTGCGGCCCCACGGCAGAGGTGTTCACCCGCGCCAATCTGGAGCGCGCCTTCGGCGGCGTGTTGCGCCACTTCGAGCTGCCGCAGGCGCAAGGCGTGGGCATCGTCACCGACGACGAGCGCCCGCTGGTGCTGCTGCACGGGCGCTCATCCGTGCGCGGCCAGCCTGATGCGGGCGCGGGGGGCGCGCCATGAGCCTGGCTGCCGTCTGCGCCCTGCTGGCCGAGCCGCTGGGCTACGCCTACATGCGCCACGCCATGCTGGCCGCCGCGCTGGCGGGCGGCGTGTGCGCCTTTCTCTCGTGCTTTCTCATGCTGCGCGGCTGGTCGCTCATGGGCGACGCCATTTCGCACGCCATCGTGCCCGGCGTGGCGGGCGCGTATCTGCTGGGGCTGCCCTACTCGCTGGGGGCCTTTTTCTCCGGCGCGCTGGCGGCGGGCGTGATGCTGCTCATCAACAGCCGCACGCGGCTCAAGCAGGACGTGGTCATAGGCGTGACGTTTTCCACCTTCCTGGGGCTGGGCCTGTTCATCATTTCGCTGGCGCCGGCGGGCATCAGCATCCAGACCATCGCGCTGGGCAATGTGCTGGCCATCACGCCGGGCGATCTGGCGCAGCTGGTGGCCATCAGCCTGCTCACCTTTTTGGCGCTGCTGCTGAAGTGGCGCGACTGGCTGGCGGTGTTTTTCGACGAAGGCCACGCCCGCAGCGTGGGCCTGCACGTGACGGCGCTCAAGGCGGGCTTTTTCGCCATGCTGGCTGCTTGCACCATTGCCGCCATGCAGGCCGTGGGGGCCTTTCTCGTCATCGCCCTCATCATCACGCCGGGGGCCACGGCCTGGCTTTTGAGCGACCGCTTTGGCCGCGTGGCCGCCATTGCCACCGCCATTGGCGTTGCCAGCGGTTTGATCGGCGCCTGGGCCAGCTACTTTCTGGATGGGGCCACCGGCGCCGTCATCGTGCTGCTGCAAACCGCGCTTTTTGCCCTGGCTTTTGTTTTTGCCCCGCGCCACGGCCTGCTGGCTGCGCGCCGCCGCGCCCGCGCCAGTGCTTCAAAGGCGGATGCGCCGGCGGCAGCCCGCAGCTGCTCATGAAAACGCATCAAAGAAGGGAGCAAATTCGATGGGTCAAAAAAGCCTTTTAGCGCCCGTTTGGCGGGGAGGTCATGCTATGAATCAAGGAGTGGGGAAAGCCCCGCCGCCTGCCCCTTTTTCTGCCTCTTTTTCTGCCTCTTTCACTGGCTTTGCCCACGGCAAGGCCGCCAGCGGCCCGCGCGCGCAGCGCCTCCGGCATCCGTCATGACCGCCACTTTCTCTTTCCTGCTCGCTCCCCTGCAATACGACTTCATGCAGCACGCGCTGCTGCTGGCCGCGCTGGCCGCCGTGCCGGCGGCGCTGCTGTCGTGCCTGCTCGTCGTCAAGGGCTACGCGCTGCTGGGCGACGCCATTTCGCACGCCGTCTTTCCGGGCGTGGTCATCGCCTACATGCTCGGCCTGCCCGTGGCCGCTGGCGCTTTCGTGGCCGGGCTGCTGTGCGCCACGCTCACCGGCTACCTGCACACCCGCAGCCGCGTGCGGCAGGACACGCTCATGGGCGTGGTGTTTTCCGGCATGTTCGCCCTGGGCCTGCTGCTGCATGCGTGGATACGCAGCAGCGTGCACCTGGACCACATTCTTTTGGGCGACTTGCTTGGCGCGGCCGCGCCGGAGCTGCTGCAAAGCGCCGCCGTCGCCCTGCTCGTGGCCGCCGCCCTGGCGCTGAAGTGGCGCGATCTGCTGCTGCACGCCTTTGACCCCGTGCAGGCGCGCGTCAGCGGCCTGAACACCGCCGCGCTGCACTACGGCCTGCTGGCCGCCGTCTCGCTGACCGTTGTGGCCTCGCTGCAAGCCGTGGGGCTGATTCTTGCCATCGCCCTGCTCATCGTGCCGGGGGCCACCGCCTTGCTGCTGGCGCGCACCTTTGGCCGCATGCTGTGCCTCTCGTGCGCCGCCGCCGTGCTCTGCTCCGTGCTGGGCGTGTATCTCAGCTTCTTTCTCGACAGCGCCCCCGCGCCCACCATTGCCGTGCTGCTGGGCCTGGCCTTCACGGCCGCCTTTGCCCGCTCGCTCTGGCAGGCCCGCGCCGCCCGGCGCGGCAACGCCCCGGCCAGCGCGGCCCGCCAAGGCGTTTGAGAACCTGGCCGCGTTCTGGCCATGAGGGGCAGCCAGCCTGAAATGCGCGCCGGGTAGGCGGGCTGAATGGGCCGCGCTCATTTCTCTCCTGATTTCGCCTCTGGATTAGCTCCTCGATTCATAGCAAGAGGTCCTGGTGGAAGCTGCGGCAAATAGCATTTTCGGCCCCATGAATCCGCTCCTTTTTCTGATGCAATCCGCCATCCGAATTCGACCCTTGGCGCAAGCCGTGCTGGCGCGCTTCAGGAACGAGCCTGTACGCCGCTGACCGCACGGCAGCCCTGCTGGCCGCCAATCAGGCCATTCATCAAGCCATCAAGCATTAAGCGAGCCGCTGGCGCTGTCCGCGCCGCGCCAGCAACACAAAAAATAACCTTGCACGTCAGATTTACATCAAGAAAAAATATGATTCAAATTTTCAATCACTCTCATTCGCTCATGCATATGAACTCTTCGCTTCTTTTTTCCCGCCTTTCGGGCGTGACGCTGGCCGTGCTGGCGCTGATGGCCGCCTCTGCACAAGCGCAGCAGGCGCAGCGCGCAGAACCTGCCGGCAAGGCGCGCGCGGCAGCCCAGGCCGCTCTCGCTGAAAACGAACCGGCCGAAGACGAATACGAAGCCACCATGCCCACGGTGTATGTCACGGGCACATCGGAAAACAGCGTGACCAAGGGCTATATCGGCTATGACCAGGCCGAAGTCACGCGCAACCAGCTCACCATCAAGGAAACGCCGCAGGCCGTGGACGTGCTGGACATCCAGAAAAACAAGAACTACGGCACCAACGACCTCAGCTCCATTCTGGAAGGCAACGCGGGCATTGACGCCACGTATGACATGCGCGGCGAAAGCATCAAGATTCGCGGCTTCTCCGCCGACGCCAGCGACATCTACCGCGACGGCATCCGCGAAAGCGGCCAGGTGCGCCGCTCCACGGCCAACATCGAACGCGTGGAAATTCTCAAAGGCCCCTCTTCCGTGCTGTATGGCCGCAGCAGCGGCGGCGGCGTGATCAACATGGTCAGCAAGTTCGCCAACTTCACGCAGCGGCGCACCGTGGGCCTGGCCTACGGCTCCTGGGCCAACCGCAGCGCCACGGTCGATATCAACCAGGTCATCAACCCGAACGTGGCCGTGCGCCTGACGGGCGAAGCCAGCGAAGCCAACTCCTTCCGCTCCACCGTGAACACGCGCGGCCGCATGCTCTCGCCCAGCGTCACCGTGCGCGCGGGCAATCTTTCATGGACGGGCCAATACACCTGGGACAGCGCCCGCCGCGTGCCCGACCGTAACCCCGAGCGCCACGTGTATGAGCAAATGGGCCTGTCCTGGCGGCGGGGCTTTGCCCGCCCGGGCGACTTCGTCAAAGACGACTTGAGCGTGCTGCGCTCTGACCTGGCCTGGGCCATCAACGGCAGCTGGGACCTGCGCTGGCAGCTGGCGCACCGCAGCGCCTCGCAAGACTTCGACCACTACTTTGGCGGCACATACAACGCCGCCACGCGCCTGCTGGGCCAGAACTACGCCTGGCAGGAAACGGCCAACAAAACCCTCAGCAGCGCCCTCACGCTCAACGGCCGCTTTGCCACCGGCGCCATCGAGCACAAGCTCACGGCAGGGCTGGACTGGTCGCGCGAAAAACGCGACCCGCTCTTGAGCACCCGGCGCGACCAGCCCATCAACCCCTTCGCCGCGCCCGACACCTGGGGCCGCCTCAATCCGCGTCCGGCCGCCACGATCGACAACCATCACCGCGCCCACTCCTCCGGCCTGTTCGTGCAAGACCTCATCAGCCTGCGCCCCGACGTGAAAGTGCTCGTAGGCGGCCGCCACGACCGCTACAAATTCCGCTCCACCAACATCCGCAAGCAAAGCAGCGGATACGACGGCAGCACCTTCAGCCCCAACGTCGGCGTGGTGTGGGACATCAACGCCGACCACACCGTCTATGCCGCCTGGAACCGCAGCTTCGCCCCTTACGGCGGCAACGGCTATCTGACCGTGGACGCCACCGCCAACCCCGCCACCTTCAACACCGACCCCGAACAATCGCGCCAGATTGAAGTGGGCGTCAAAAGCGACTGGCTGGACCGCAAGCTCAGCACCACGCTGTCCGTCTACAACCTGGAGCACACCAACATCCGCTACCGCCCCGACCCCAACGACCTCACCCGCTGGGCCGTGCGCGGCAAAGAGCGCTCGCGCGGCGTCGAACTCAACGTCATGGGCCGCGTGCACCCGCAATGGTTCGTGCGCGGCTCGCTGGGCCTGATGTCCGCCAAGATCGTTGAAAACCGCCAAAACCGCGCCGAAGAAGGCCGCTACCTGACCAACACCGCCCGCATCAATGGCAACTTGTTCGTGCGCTACGCCCCGCGCCCCTGGTTCGCCGAAGCGGGCCTGACGCACATCGGCAAGCGCTACTACTACGATAAAAACGAAGAACACGGCCTGCCCGCCTTCACCCGGCTGGACGCGCTGGTCGGCTACAGCGCCGCGCCCTGGAACTTCACCCTGGCCCTGCAAAACGTGACCAACAAAAAATACTGGCGCTCCAACGCCATGCCCGGCTCGCCGCGCGCCGTCATGCTCAAGGCCAGCTACGAGTTCTGAAAGCCCGTTCAGCGCCTTCTGCTCATGAGTGCCTGGAAAGCCAAGGGGATGAACCGCAAGCTGGTGTCAAGAACCCGTTCATGATCTGGCCATGAAGGGTGAAAGAGCAAATCGGAATGGGCTGCAAGCAAGCCTTGCAGCTTGCTGAAGATCGGCAAGCTCCAAAAGCGCCCGAGGCCGCACTTTCCAATCCCACGGCCGGACTTTGAACAAGCTCTTGCTGGAACGGGGGCGAACGAAGTTTTTGTCTCATCACAGATTCGCTTCTGTTTTCAATACGCCCAAGCGACGCTGGGCCGCATGGCGCTCCGGCTGCGAGACATCCAATCCTCGTCTCATGACCTCGCATTTCGTTTCGCGCCGTATTTCGCTCCTTTATTCATAGCTGGATATCCTGGAGCAATCAGCGCAAGAAGGCATTTCTGCCCCCCAAATCCGCTCTCGTTCTGATACGAGAAAACGAAAGCAGAGACAGACGGCAAGCGTGGGCCGCCGCTTGAGTTCCGCATGTCTTTGCCTGCGAGAACTGGTGCCGCACTGCGGCGCGGGTGATGCCATTTGTTTCGTACGGAGAAATTTGCGCGGAGAAATTGTTTTCAAAATTTCTGACCGCGCGGCAATCCGCTTTTTTGATTCTGGGCGCAGATCATTCCCGTTTTTCCAAAACAAAAAGTGCGGCAATAAGCGCAGACGCTCGTGTCAATTGCGTTTTTTCGCGATTCATGGCTTTTTGACTGTGGTTTGCACGGCTTTGGCGCTTATCTTGATGCGGGTATGCTCGTTCGCGTCATTCAGCGCTCTTTTTGCGTCATGCCCATTTCTCTTCGCTCCCTATTGCTACTGGCTCCCCTGCTTTGCGCCGCCCAAGCCCAGGC
This sequence comes from Ottowia massiliensis, assembly GCF_900240305.1. Lineage (NCBI taxonomy): Bacteria > Pseudomonadati > Pseudomonadota > Betaproteobacteria > Burkholderiales > Comamonadaceae > Ottowia > Ottowia massiliensis. The sequence goes on from NZ_LT964854.1 coordinate 111,526, forward strand.
GCAAGCGCCCGCGCAGGAGCTTGCACCCTGCGCGGCCGATGCCTACACGGGTAAGGAACTGCGCTCGCACAACGGCAGCGCTGCCGATCTGAGCTGGTACCGCCGCGTGCGGGCTGAACCAACGGCACAGGGCTGCCTGCGCTACGTGCTGCGCGCCGCGCCGCGCGCGGGGGTGTTTGACAGCATCGCGCCCGTGCCGCTGGGCGGCGCGGCAATGGGTTTTGAGGCCGTGCGGGACGGCCAGCGCCGCCTGTTCAGTCCGCATGGGCAGGATTTGCTGGGCGAGTCTTACAGCCAGCCGCTGCGCATTGCACTGCCGGCCTTGCCCGCCAGCGCCTGGCAAAACGGCCGCTATGCCGGGCAGGGGCAGCCGCCCGCCGCGCTCACGCTGGCGCTAGGCGATGCCCGGCGGGGCACGGTTTTCATGCGCGTGCAGCAAGGCCGCGTGGTGGCCCGCAGCGCCTGGCTGGCCGCACCGGCTGAAAGCGGCCTGGCTCGCAGCCACCCCGTGCCTGCGGCGTCTGGCCTGCAACCGGTGGCCAACATGCAAGGCGCAGTCGGCCTGTTGGCGCTGGCAACCCTGCGCGAGACCGTACCCATGCGCTACGCCGCCGTGGGAGCACTGCCTGAAAGCGGGCAGCCGCAAAAAATCTGGCTGCTGCTGGCCCAGCGCCCCGCCGGAAGCGGTGAGGAAGAAAGCGGCGAGAAAAGTAGCGAAGAAAGCGGCCTCATCGAATTTTTCCTGCCCGATGGCCGCCCCATCACCACCCTGCCCGCCGCGCAAGATGTACATGACGCTCGCACGCAAGACGGCCAGCGCCGCTACCTGGCCTTGCAAGACCGCACGGGCGGCACGTGCCACTACCTCTCGCCCACGCTGCAACCCCTGCTGGCGGGCGGCGTGCCCGCTGCGGCAGACAAGCCCTGCCCTGCCCTGCGCGAAGGCCAGCCCCTGCGCTTTACCGATGCCGCAGGCCGCACGCTGCGCTACAGCTACACGCCGCAAAATGGCCTCACGCCGCTGGGCGAGCCGCTGCCAGGCGCGCTCGTGGCGCAAAACGCCAACCACTTCATGCTGCGGCTGGACGCCAGCAGCAAAGACGAAGCGGCCAACAGCCCCCGCTACATGGCCTACGACGACAGCGGCACGCCCATGCCCGACGCCGTTGGCTTTGACGGCTTTGAAGACCAAGGCTGCGGCGCATGGCGCGTGCTGCGCGACGGCCAGTGGCGCTTCTTCACCGAAGGCGGCCTGTTGCCCGACCGCGAAGCCCCGGTGGCCGGGTGCAGCGCCGGGCGCTGAAAGCTCGCCCGCAATCTGGCGCCGCAAAGGCGAAACAAGCGCGGTGCAGGCTGCGCTTTTAGCTCCTTTATCAATAGCATCATGTCCTAGTGAAGCCAGCGCAAAGCGGCATTTAAGCCCCTTGAATTTGCTCCTGTTTTTGATGTATCTGGGCAGGAAGCAGCATTCCTGGCAGCGCGCATCGGATCCGCACTGTGAGCGCCTACCTGCCGCACCTTGGACGATCGTAGGCCGCCTGTGGAATAGATGCGGATGCGTCTGAAGTCAGTGTTTCATGGCCTGCATCGGCGTTTTGCTCTTGAGCACTGACCTTTGATGAGCCGATACGCCATGCCCAGCGCTTGGCACAGCCGGTCGGTGAACTGTTTGTCGTTGTCGCTCAGCAGCTTGTTGAGCTTGATCGGGCAGGCCTTGTGCAATGCCTAAATGAATCTCGCCCAGACAAATAGTGAACAAGACGCCCGCCGTCTGGATCCGCCTGTTGGCGGATGAAGCCGCAACGGCCTCTCTCAATGTTCTGAAACCTGTATCAGCGCCACCAATTGCGAATCCAGCTCCTGCACCTGGTTTTTGTAATGCTCGCGCGCGGCCTGGTTGCCCGCCGCGTTGTGCCAGGCGGCTATCAAGCGCTGGCGGGTGCGCTGGCAGCGGGACTCCACGTTTTCAATGGGTTTATATTGCTGGCGTGGCAATGCCCCAACGCTCTCCATCATGAGCTGGCAGTGGCGCTGGCTCCATTGCAAACGCCGTTGCGTGCCCTGCGCCGCCAGTTCAGAAGAAGCGCCTTCCTGCTGCATTTGCTGCAAGCGTTTCCATGCCGATTCCACAATACGCGGACGGTAATAGACTGCAGCATTGGCACGACCGCCTATCTGAATCCGGCCGCCGCGATATTCAGAAGGGAAATAAACTGTCAGCACTTCGCCGCCGAACAGAAAGCTGGCCATGCAGTTTAAATATGAGCGGTTTCTCATGGAATCCCTGCAATGGAATACCACGTCATGGTATTGCGTATGGTTCCGGTCGGAAAAAAGGTTTTGCCAAAAGCCTGGCGGCGACATGCAATGCGCATTGCCTGCATCCAAGATTGCCACGCCTTCTCCATCATCAGGGATGCCGTGTTCCCGGTTCAGTTTCTTCAGGATATTCGGATTGCAAATCCAGCCCAGCCACTGCCGCTGCCCCCTGATTTCAGCAGTAACGAAACGGCCCCATTGATAAAAATGACTGGCCACGCGGTAGGCTTCGCCTTGCTCGTCCCTGTCTTTGCGTATGCCTAGCGTCGTGCGGCCGCCCGTGTAGATGGCTTCCACGACTGCGTCATCGCTGTTGCCTTCGTAAACTGAGTAGTCCGCGTGCAAACAAACGGGTTGCAAAACCTCCACGAGGGAGCTGCCATGTTGCAAACCGCAGGTGTTTTCCACACGCTCGCCCGGAAAATCCTGCTCGGCTGGCCATGACAGCCTGAGGCCGGGAAAAGAACCTGTCCGTTTTTTCACGTCCACCGCCGGCATTCCGTAAAAACTGGCTTCATCCGCAAAGGCAAGCTCCACGCGGTCAATCGATATGCCTTCCGGAAAGCTGGGCGAAGTGAAAACGACACGCTCCCCAAGATCCTTGAATTCCAGTTTCTTGAAAAACTCATCGTCATGCGGCGTGCTCTGGAATATTTCCGGGCCTTTTGCCATCTCTGCCTTCTGTAGAATTATCTCTTTTTCTGATAGCCACTTTCAGTGATTATCGAACGGGGCATGCCTTGCCAAGCCATCCGGATTCGCTCTTTTCTCAGGGCGGCCGCAGCCTGCCTCACCGGCAGGCTGATGCATTGACGATGCTGCGCAGACCCGCCGTGTTGAGGATGCGCACGTGGCGCTGCTTGACTTGCACCAGCCCCTCTTCCACGAAGCGCGAGAAAGTGCGGCTGACGGTTTCCAGCTTCAGGCCCAGGTAGCTGCCGATTTCCTCACGCGTCATGCGCAGCACCAGCTCGCTTTGCGAAAAGCCCCGCGCGTGCAGGCGCTGCACCAGGTTGAGCAGGAAGGTGGCCAGGCGCTCTTCGGCGCGCATGCTGCCCAGCAGCAGCATCACGCCGTGTTCGCGCACGATTTCGCGGCTGAGGATTTTGTGCACGTGCGATTGCAAGGCTGGCACTTCGCGCGAGAGCACCTCAATACGGTCAAAGGGCATGACGCAGACCTCGGCGTCTTCCAGCGCAATGGCGTCGCAGGTGTGGCGGTCGCCCACGATACCGTCCAGCCCGATGATTTCGCCTGCCATCTGAAAGCCAGTGACCTGGTTGCGCCCGTCTTCAGTGAGGATGCAGGTTTTGAAGAAGCCGGTGCGTATGGCGTAGAGCGCCGTGAAGGGCGCGCCGTTGTTGAACAGCGCCGCGCCGCGCTTGACCTTGCGGCGCGTGGCCACCAGCTCGTCGAGCTTGCGCGCTTCAGCCTCTGACAAGCCGCTGGGCAAACACAGTTCGCGCAAATTGCAGTTGGAGCAGGCGACTTTGTAAGGGGGCGGCGGCATGTGGGACAACAGCAAACCGCCACGCGGCGGTCAAATCCTGAAAGCGCGCGATTTTATGGCGGGCTTTTTTCACTCTTTTCGCACCTTTTTTCACCCTTTTGCCAAAAGCGGTACGGCGCTGGAGCGGATTGACCGCAGTCAAGGCGCGGAAAACAGCATCAAGGCACAGTAGCCGCTTGCCGTTTTGCACGGCGTTCAGGCAAGAAAAAAAGGATTTTCCGCGATGCAAGCCATCACTCCGGAGCTGATCAGGCGCTTTGACGTCTCCGGCCCGCGCTATACCTCCTATCCCACGGCAGACCGTTTTGTGGAGGCGTTCGGCATGGATGACTACGTGCGCGCGCTGGAGCAGCGCCGCCAGGGGCCGGCGGCTGCGGCGCTGGCGCGGCCGCTGTCCATCTACGTGCATCTGCCTTTTTGCGAATCGCTGTGCTACTACTGCGCGTGCAACAAGATTATCACCAAGCACCACGAGCGCGCCGCGCCGTATCTGGCCCTGCTGCGCCGCGAAGTGGAGCTGCATGTGCAGCACATGGGCCGGGGCGCGGCCGTCAGCCAGCTGCACCTGGGCGGCGGCACGCCCACTTTTTTGAGCGACGAAGAGCTGGCCTGGCTAATGGACTTGCTGCGCAGCCATTTCACTTTCCAGGACGGCGGGGAATACTCCATCGAGGTCGATCCGCGCACCGTCACCGCCGAACGGCTGGAGTCGCTGCGCCAGCTGGGCTTCAACCGCCTTTCCTTCGGCGTGCAGGACTTTGACCCCGACGTGCAAAAAGCCGTGCACCGCGTGCAACCTGCCGAGCAAGTGTTTGCGCTGGTTGCCAGCGCCCGGCGCATCGGCTTTGATTCGGTGAACGTCGATCTGATTTACGGCCTGCCCAAACAGAACCCGCAGTCTTTTGCCCGCACGCTGGAGCAGGTATGCGAGCTGCGGCCTGATCGCATCGCGCTGTATGCCTACGCGCACCTGCCCGAGCGCTTCAAGCCCCAGCGGCGCATCATCATGATTGATCTGCCGCTGCCCGATGCCAAGGTGTCCATGCTCGCCAGCGCGCTCAAAGCCTTCATGCAGGCCGGCTACGTCTATATCGGCATGGACCACTTCGCGCTGCCGGAAGACGCGCTGGCCATCGCCAAGCGGCAAGGCCGCCTGCACCGCAACTTTCAGGGCTACAGCACGCAGCCAGACTGCGATCTCGTGGGCCTGGGCGTCTCGGCCATAGGCAAGGTGGGCGCCACCTACAGCCAGAACGTGAAAACGCTGGACGAATACCAGTACCTCATCGACCAGGGCCGCCTGCCCGTGGCGCGCGGCCTGGCCCTTTCGCGCGACGACATCCTGCGCCGCTCCGTCATCATGGCCCTCATGTGCCAGGGCGAAGTGCTGTTTGAATCCATCGAACTGGCCCACCTCATCGACTTCCGCCAGTATTTCGCTGCCGAAATGGAGCAAATGCGCGAGATGCAGCAGCAGGGGCTGGTGAGCATCAGCGACAGCAGCATCCAGGTCACGCCCCTGGGCTGGTTCTTCGTGCGCGGCGTGGCGATGGTGTTCGACAAATACCTGCAAGCCGACCGCACGCGCGCGCGCTTTTCCAAAATCATCTGAAAGCCTGTTCACAACCTGCCCGCAGGTGAAGAATGGACAGGCAGCCATTTTGCTCCTCTATTTATAGCAATATGTCCTAGTACAGACTGCGCAGGACAGCATTTTTTCCCCCTTGGATTTGCTTCTGTTTTTAATACATCCGTATCGGCGGAAGTTGGCTCCCTTACCGCTTCTTGCGGTCGGTCTTGCCCCTGATGCCCGAAACCGGGCTGGAAACTGTTTTCCTGAAGAGAGGCTTGGGAAGGCTTTGGCGGGCCGCGCTTGCGCTTCCTACTCCGTGTCGAAATCCGCGCTGTGGGTATGGCCGATGCCGGTGCGGCCTGCCGTGGCGGGCAGGGGGCGGTCGTCGGCGGGGGCAGATAGCGCGTCGGCCACCAGGCGGCCTTCAGGGTCGGAGACCAGTACCCGCAATTGGAAGGCGCGGCCATAGCGTGCGGGGGCGGTGAGGGTGCGGATGGCTTCTTGCGCCAGCGCCATGTGGAAGGCGGCGCCCAGGCCGCGTTCAGTGAGCAGATCAGCGCCGAAGCGGGCGGTCTTGGCGGCGGCGATGGCCTCGCAATCGGCCGGGCTGGCGCCAATCTGCCGGGCGACGCGGGCAACCAATGCGGTGTCCACGATGTTGCGGTTGGCATGGGTGATGGTTTCGCCTTGCGCGATCTTGGTGAGCTTGCCCACCATGACGGCCAGCACAACTTGCCGGATGCCCTGGGCCACGCATTCATCCAGCGCGTAGCGCAGAAAGTCGCCCATCTGGATGAAGCAGGCGGCGGGCAGGCCGGGGCGCTCGGCTTGCAGGATGCGCATGGCGAATGTTTCGGTGCGCCCGCCGGTGGTGAGAACGGCCAGGCTGTGCCCCAGCGTGGCCGCGACCTGCACGCCCTGCACGACGCTGGCGCGCCAGGCGGAGGTGGAAAAGGGCTTGACGATGCCGGATGTGCCCAGGATGCTGATGCCGCCCAGAATGCCCAGCCGCGCGTTGGTGGTCTTGCGCGCCATTTTTTCGCCTTCGGGCACGCTGATGGTCACTTCCAGCCCATGCTCGGCCAGCAGGGCGGGGGCCGCTTCGCGCAGGTTGTCGGCAATGTTGGCGCGCGGCACGGGGTTGATGGCCGGGCCGCCCACTTCCAGCCCCAGCCCGGGCATGGTGACGGTGCCCACGCCCGCGCCCGCACGGTAAGTGATGGCGCCGGCCTGGCCGGGAAGCACGCGCACGTCGGCGGTGATGAGGGCGCCGTCGGTGCAGTCAGGGTCGTCGCCTGCGAACTTGGTGATGGCGGCATGCGCCGTCTGCGCCTTTGCATCGCAGCGCCCGTCGCGCACGGCAAAGCGCACGCGGCTGCCGTTTGGCAGCAGGCTTTGCACTTCGGCGGGCACCTGGCCGGCGGCCAGCCCCAGCGCGGCGGCGCGCGCGGCGGCGGCGGCGCACGCGCCCGTGGTAAAGCCGGTGCGCGTGCCGCGCCTGGGCCGTGGGGCATCGGGTGATTCGGCGGCAGGGATTTCGGTCATATGCGCCAAGGATAAGCGCGGGCACGCATTCGGCGATTGGCGCGCACAAAGGTTTTCCGCACGGAAAGGCGGGTGAAAAACTGACGCGAAAGACAGACGCTTTTCACGCGCTGAATGCGATGAAGATGGCGAGCGAATTTCTCCAGCGAGCGGTAGCGGCGCTTTCTGCGGCGTTTGCCCGCAGTGCCGCCTGACCGGGCAGCAAGGCCGGGCGGCGCACCCTACACTCGCCGCTTTTCTTTTCGCGCTGCAAGTTTTCCCACGCCGTGTTTGCCGATCTCACGCCCGCCCTGGCGGCGACTTATGTGTTTGCCGCTGCCGTGCTGCTGCACTTGGCCCTGCGCTTTTGGCTGGCGCTGCGGCAGATGCGGGCGGTGGCGCTGCGGCGCGGCGCGGTGCCGCCGCGCTTTGCGCAGAAGATCACGCTGGCGGCGCACCAGCGGGCGGCGGATTACACGGCGGCCAAGCTGCGTTTTGGCGTGCTGGAAGGCGGCGCAGCCGCACTCATTTTGCTGGGCTGGACGCTGCTGGGCGGGCTGGACGCGCTCAACGCCCTGCTGCTTCAGTGGCTGGGGCCGCGCCCGCTTTTGCAGCCGCTGGCGCTGCTGGCGGCGTTCATGGCGATCAATGCCCTGCTGGACGTGCCGTTTGACGCTTGGCAGACCTTCGTGATTGAGCAGCGCTTTGGCTTCAACAAAAGCACGCTGCGCCTGTGGCTGGCCGATCACGTGAAATCGGCCCTGGTGGGCGCGGCGCTGGGCCTGCCGCTGGCGGCGCTGGCGCTGTGGCTGATGGCGCAGGCCGGGCCGCTGTGGTGGCTGTGGCTGTGGGCGCTGTGGCTGGCCTTCAGCCTGCTGATGATGGTGATTTACCCCACGCTGATTGCGCCGCTGTTCAACCGCTTCGAGCCGCTGGCCGATGAGGAGCTGAAGGCGCGCATCACCGGCCTGATGCAGCGCTGCGGCTTTGCCGCCAGCGGCCTGTTCGTGATGGACGGCAGCCGCCGCAGCGCGCACGGCAACGCCTACTTCACGGGCTTTGGCGCGGCGCGGCGCGTGGTGTTTTTTGACACGCTGCTGAGCCAGCTCACGCCGGATGAAGTGGAGGCCGTGCTGGCCCACGAGCTGGGCCACTGCAAGCGCCGCCACATCGCCAAGCGCATGGTCTGCGTGGCGGCGCTGAGCCTGGCGGCGCTGGCGCTGCTGGGCTGGCTGATGCAGCAGGGCTGGTTTTACGCGGGCCTGGGCGTCACGCCCAACCTGCCGCCTGCGCTGGGCGGCAGCGTGCCCAATCACGCGCTGGCGCTGCTGCTGTTCATGCTGGCCGCGCCGGTCTTCGGCCTGTTTGCCGCGCCGCTCATGGCGGCCCTCTCGCGCAGGCACGAGTTCGAGGCCGATGCCTTCGCCGCCGCCCACAGCAGCGCCGCCTGCCTCGTCAGCGCACTGGTCAAGCTGTATGAAGACAATGCCAGCACGCTCACGCCAGACGCGCTGTACGTTCGCTTTTACTATTCGCACCCGCCCGCCAGCGAGCGCATCGGCCATCTGGAGCGCCTGATGGAGCGGGCGGCGCAGGCGGCAGCATCCGCCTGATTTCCCAAATGGCGGTTTTCCGCTTTTTTCTGTTCATTCATGTCCAAGGAGTTCAACCCATGAAACCATGCAAATTCATTCTTGCGGCCATTTGCGCCCTGACGGCGGCCGCATCCGCCCATGCTGAATCCGGCTCCGTGCCTTACGTTTGCCAGGGCGGCAAGAAAATCAGCGTTTCCTACGTGTTCAATGATGAAACGGGCTTTCCCGTCAAGGCCGAATTCGCCGTGAAAGGCCAGCGGCAAACGCTGGCCTATGACGACGCCAAGTCTGACCACGTGGATTCATTTTTTGTCTCCGCCAAAGGCTGGCGCCTGACGGCGCCCGCCCTGACCATCAAGGAATACAAAAAGACGGACGGCATCATGATTACCTCGCCGCAAGACGAAATCCTGTTCAAGGAATGCGCCCCCGCGCAAAAGAAAAAGGGCCGCAAGTAATAAAACCCGCTGCGAAAAAACGCTCTGACGCCCGCCTGCCCGGCGGGCATTTTGTTTCATGAAGCCTCGCAAGAGTCCGCCTGCCGGCTCCGCCGCCTTGCAAAGCGGCCTCGTCATCGCCAGCCACGGCCGCCACTGCGTTGTGGAAACGGCGGACGGCCAGCGCGTCATCTGCCACCCGCGCGGCAAGAAAAGCCAGGCCGTGGCGGGCGACCGCGTGCTGTGGCAAGCCTCGCAAGACGAAGGCTGCATCGAGCGCATCGAACCGCGCCGCAACCTGCTGTACCGGCAGGACGAGATGCGCACCAAGTCCTTCGCTGCCAATATTGACCAGGCCCTCATCCTGCTGGCCGCCGAGCCGGCTTTTTCCGAGCACCAGCTCGCCCGCGCCCTCATCGCTTGCCAGGCCGCAGGCATCACCCCTCTCATCGCGCTCAACAAGGCTGATTTGGCCGCCGCCTTCTCCCACGCCTGGCGGCGCCTGGCTCCCTACCGCCGCATGGGTTGCACCGTGCTGCCGCTGGCGGCCGCGCCAGCCGCCGCGCCCGGCGCAGCCGCCATGCACGCCCTCACGCCGCAAGCCTTGGCCGCCGCCCATCTGGCAGGCCGCGTCACCCTCGTGCTAGGCCCTTCCGGCGCGGGCAAAAGCACGCTCATCAACGCCCTCATTCCCCATGCCCGCGCCGCCACGGGCGAAATTTCGCAGGCGCTGGGCAGCGGCCGCCACACCACCACCGCCACCACCTGGTACTGGCTGGACGCCGCCCGCACCAGCGCGCTTATCGACTCCCCGGGCTTTCAGGAATTCGGCCTGCGCCACATCACCCCCGCGCAGCTGGCCGGCCTCATGCCCGACTTCGCCCCTCACCTGGGCGCATGCCGCTTCTACAACTGCACTCACCTGCATGAACCTGGCTGCGGCGTGCGCGCCGCCGTGCATGACGAGGGCGCGGATGACGGCAGCGCAAGCCAGGCCATCAGCCCCAGCCGCTACCGCATCTATGCCGATCTGTCCGCCGAGCTGGACCAGCAAGCCTGGCAGGCGCGCGGCAAGGCGTGAAGCGCTGGCAGGCTGCCCGCCAAGCCCTTCAGGCGCGCGCCCGATGGAACCAGCGATGGAACCAGCAACAGAAGCGAATTCGAGGAGGCGAAAACCACGCTCCCGCGCGGTTTCTGGGCAAGGGTGGCGGGCGGATTGGGCCGCTGTGCGTTTGCCCCGCCGTGTTTTCCTGGCGGCGTTTGCAAAGCGGTCTGCTGGAAAAGCCGCGCCTGCGCCGCATGGCTTCTCGCCTGGATTCAGAAAGAGGAGCGAATTCAAGGGGGGAAAAATCCCATTCTGCGCTGTATCCACTAGGACATCATGCTATGAAACGAGGAGCGAAACCAGGCCTTATTGAACCGGGGCGGGCTTGAAAAGCGCCTTGCCGCCGCGCGTCTGCGGCGTTTTTCAGGCTGCGGCGGCGGTGCGGCGGCGCTTTTTGCGGTCTTTCATTTCGCTGAGCGCCTTGTTGACCACTTCGCCGGAATCGACCAGGCGCAGATGGCCGTTGCGCAGCAGTTTCTCGCAGCTGCGGCGCGTCATGGTGTGGGGCTGGCCGCCGTGGCTGACGAACATGAACAGCGAGCCGTTGCCGCTGGTCCAGGTGAGCTTGGCGCGCAGCCACTCGCCGTGCGAGAACAGATCGACCCAGGTGTCTTCGCGCAGGCGGGCCAGGTCGGCGCGGTGGCGGGCTTGCTGCTCGTCGTCATCAGCACCCGGCGCGGCGGCGTTCGCCGTGGCGGCGGCGCCCGCCTGGTCGCGCGCGGGACTGGGCACGCTGGCCTTGCCGGGCGTGGCGGCTGCGGCCGGTTCCAGTTCAGGGCTGCTGCTGGGCATGAAGCCGGCTGCCGCCAGCTCGCGCTGGGCCAGCCAGGGCTGCTCGGAGGTGTCGGCCTTGAGTTCGGCAAATGAGGAGCCGCCCTGGCCGGCTTCGGCCGCGTCGGGCAGGTCATCGTTCAGGTCCATCATGCTGGATGTGGGCGCGCCGGAGGCTTCGGCGTCCAGCGCCGAGCGCACGCGCCGCAGGCGCAGCACGGGTTTGTGGTAGCGCATGAGGGCGTCGAAAAAGCGGTTGGAGTCTTTGGGGTCGTGGCCCAGCATTTCCAGTCCGCGCCGCAGGGTTTGCACGATGTGCGGCACGATTTCAAACAGATGCGCGGGCTGGCGCATGGCCGCTTCGTGGTTCACGCTCCACAGCAAGTCGGTGACGACGGCCAGATAGCCGCCGGGATCGAGCTGGCCGCGCGTGTCGGTGAGCTGCGCGTGGGCGATGACCAGCGCCCATGTGTTGTAGAGAAAGTCGAGCACGATTTTGGGCGCGCCCTCTACGTCTGAACGCAGGCTGAAGCCCCAGGCTACTTTGTCGGCCAGCGCCTGGCGGTCATGCGCGAAGTGAATGGATTGCAGGCCGTTTTTGTGGCTGGCGCTGTCGCTCTGGTCTTCTTCTTCCCAGCGGCTTTCCAGGTCTTGCAGGTGGTTGTCGAAGTCGTGCGCGGTGGCGTCTTTTTGCGCGTCCAGCTCGCGCACCACGCGGCGCACGGGTTCGATGAACTGGGCAAATTCCTTTGAGAATTCGTCGTTGTATTTGAAGCTGCGCTGGGCGATGCTTTCCACCAGGCGGCGCGCCGGATGGGTTTCGTCGCCCATGAAGCGCGGATCGCTCATGGCCAAGCGCAGCAGGGCAGGCTCCAGCGCCACGAAGGCTTCGCGCACGGGGGGCAGCACGCGCACATCGCCCGCCACCTGGTCGATGAGGGCGCGCACGGCGTCCAGCCCGATGACCTGGCTGACTTTCTTGGCCTGCGATTTGAGCTGCACCAGCGTTTGCGTGCGCGCCTGCGGCGAGGCGACTTCGCCCCACACTTTTTGCGGGAGCACGGCCTGCACGTCCAGCTCTTGCGGGGGGCGCTCCATCACGGGCAGGGCGCGTCGCTCTTGCTGGGCGGCGTACAGCTCGCGGTCGCTGGGCATGGGGGTGGAGGCGGCCACAGCGGCGCAGGTCTGCATTTCGCGCCGCACGGCTTCGTAGTAGCTGGGAGGCAGGGGCGCGTCGTGATGAGCCACCCATTGGGGCTGGTAGAGGAAGTCGTGCACCATGCTGTAGGGCACGGCGGGTTCGGCGCTGGCCAGATCGGCCATGGCGGGCATCTGGAAAGCCTGGGCCTGCCCTTGCATGGGAGCGCCTGCGGCGAGGTTGGCCATGCCCTGGCCCAGCGGGCCGGTCATGGCCTGCAAGGGCATGATGTTGCTGGCCGTTTGCATGGCGCCTGGGGTCAGGCGCAGGCGGTAGCGCGCTTCCTGGATGCCTTTTTCTTCCAGCAGCCTGATGATGACTTCGTAGAGGCGGTTGAGTTCGTCGGCGAACGGACGGGTGAGGTGGCGCAGCATCAGGTTGCGCGCTTCGGGCGGCTCGCCCAGCTCCTCAATTACTTCCATGAGCGCGCCGCACAGCACTTCGGGCCGCATGGGGTTGAGGTCGGCGCGCACCACGGGCAGGCCCAGGGCGGAACTCATCAGCGTGTCCAGCCGGGTGAGCCGCTCTTCCACCACGGGCAGCACGGTTTGCTGGAGACGGGAGGTTTCCACGAACTGCGAAACCTCTGCTTCGGCCATGAGTGTGACCGATTCGAGTGAAGCCAGGTTGGAGGGGCGGGGAGTGGGGTTGAGATCCGTGTCCTTGATGGCTTCCAGCGCGTGATTGATGGCTGTTTCAATGCACGATGGAAAGCGCGTGCGCATCTTGGCGCGATGGCGGGCCAGCGCCACCATGGCGTCGGCCAGCTGCTGGCGTTGCAAGGGAATCGTGGATTTGTTTTCTGCTTCTTCCAGCGTCACACGCGCAGCTTCGGCGCAGCGGTCGATCATGGACGACGCCAGGAACACAGCCTCGTGCGTGCTGCGCCTGAGCAATGTGCTGTGCTGGTTGGGCAGTTGCATTGTTGCCGGATGAAAGTATGAATACGGATAGCTTATGGCAAGTCAGCTGCGTCCAACCCCGCCAGAGAGGGGTTTTATGCGGAAAGAAGTCACAATCTGGCGAGTGATGAGCAAGAAACTTCTGATTGCAGGCGGCGGCATTGGCGGCATGGCCGCCGCGCTGGCGGCAGCGCGCGCGGGCTGGCAGGTTCAGGTGCTGGAGCGCGCCAGCGCCTTCAGCGAGGTGGGCGCGGGCGTGCAGATTGGCCCCAACGTCACGCGGGTGCTGCATGCCTGGGGCTTGCAGGAGGCCCTGCGGGCCGTGGCGGCTTTCCCGGATGCGCTTCTGGTGCGGGACGCCGCTTCTGGCGCGGAGCTTGGATACATGCAACTGGGCGAGCGCGCGCAGCGGCTGTATGGCGCGCCTTACGCCACCATTCACCGCGCCGATCTGCACCAGGCGCTGGCTGCGGCCGCGCAGGCTGAATTGCAGGTGCAGGTGCATGCCGGGCAGGCGCTGGCGCGCTATGAAGACCAAGGGGCGGCCGTGCAGGCTTTTTCGGTCAGCCAGACCTGGCAGGCGGATGCGCTGATTGGCGCGGACGGCCTGTGGAGCGAGGTGCGCCAGGGCCTGCTGAAAGACGGCGCGCCCCGTGTTTCAGGCCACCTGGCCTGGCGCGCCATGCTGCGGCAGGCAGATTTGCCCGCCGCCTTGCGCAGCCAGTGCGTCACGGTCTGGCTGGGGCCGCGCATGCACGCCGTGCAGTACCCCGTGCGGCGCGGCGAGTGGCTGAATCTGATCGTGGTGACTGAAGGCGCACCGCCTGAAAACCCGCACGGCTGGGACCATCAGGCCAATGCCTACGAATTGATGGCGCGGATGGGCGGCGCGTGCGCGCCCTTGCGCGACCTGCTGCACGCCGCCCCGCAGGCGACAGTCAATGCCTGTGTCTGGCGCTTGTGGCCCTTGTGCGACCGCGCTCCGGTGCGTGCGGCAGGCGAAATGACGCGCGGCCGCGTGGCCTTGCTGGGCGACGCCGCACACCCCATGCGCCCCTATCTGGCCCAAGGCGCGGGCATGGCGGTGGAAGACGCAGACATGCTGGGCCGCTGCCTGCAGCAGGCTGACGCCGGCACAGCGCCGCAGCAGCTGGCGCGCTACGCGCAAGCCCGCTGGGCGCGCTGCGCCCGGGTGCAGGCCCGCGCCGCGCGCAATGGCGAGATCTTTCATGCCGGCGGCCTTGTGCGCCTGGCGCGCAATGCCGCCATGCGCTTGCTGGGCGCGCGGTTGCTGGATGCGCCTTGGCTTTATGCGTACTGAATTCATATCAAGAAAGGCAATGACCCATGCGCATCGATCATGTCACTCTGCTCTGGGCCGCTGGCGCAGTGCTCTACATCATCCTGGCCCTGCTGCGGGCCTTTGCCATCAGCCGGCTGGAAAAAGAGCAGCCTTCCGACGACCTGAAAGACGAAGTGCGCAACTACCGCCGAAAGGCGCTCATTGCCACGGGCGTGCTGGCAGCCGTGCTCATCGTGCACTGGCTCTGGGTTCATTTCTGAAGCAGGCAAAGAAAAACGCCCCAGTCTTTCGACTGAGGCGTTTGCCGTTTTTTTGGCTCCCCGACCTGGGCTCGAACCAGGGACCTACGGATTAACAGTCCGGCGCTCTACCGACTGAGCTATCGGGGAATGAAGCTGCGCATTGTATAGCAAAAAACGCAGCGCGCGCAAGGTCAGCGGAAAATTTCTGCGGCCTGCCGAAGGCTCGCCGGGTGTTAGCATGGCCGCTTCCACTCCGGGGTGTCGCGGCGTCCGAAACAGGCCACGCGGCTGAGATGGCGCAGCGCCAAACCCGTTCAACTTGATCCGGCTCATACCGGCGTAAGGAGAAGAGGGCATTTCATCCGTCTGGCGCACCGGACGGGCGCCGGAGTTTTCGCCACCTTTCGCAGGAGACTCTCCGATGAATGCCCCCGACAAATTCCAGCAGCTGCTCACCCTCACGCGCGAGCCTTTTCCCGCCTCGCGCAAGGGCTACATCCAAGGCTCGCGGCCTGATTTGCGCGTGCCCGTGCGCGATGTCACGCTCACCAACGACGAAGTGGTGTCGCTCTACGACACCTCCGGCCCTTACACCGACCCGGATGCGCCGATTGACGTGCGCCAGGGCCTGCCCACCGTGCGCGAAGGCTGGATAGCCGAGCGCGGCGACACCGAGCGTTACGCGGGCCGCATCGCCCACATCCTGGATGACGGCGGCAAGCACGAAAAGCGCGATCTGCCCCGCATCGAGCAGCTGCGGCGCGAAGCTGCCGGGCTGCAACGCCAGCCGCGCCGCGCCAGGGGCGGCGTGGGCGGCGGCAACGTCACCCAGATGCACTACGCGCGCAAAGGCATCGTCACGCCCGAAATGGAATACATCGCCTTGCGCGAAAACGGCCGCCGCGAATGGATGGCCGCCTATCTGAACGACGAAAGCCGCGAGCGCCGCCTGGCCGGCAACCCGCTGGGCGCGAGCATGGCGCAGCGCATCACGCCCGAATTCGTGCGCGATGAAGTCGCGCGGGGGCGCGCCGTCATCCCCGCCAACATCAACCACCCCGAAATCGAGCCGATGGTCATCGGGCGCAACTTTCTGGTGAAGATCAACGCCAACATTGGCAACAGCGCCGTCACCAGCAGCATCGAGGAAGAAGTGGAAAAACTCGTCTGGTCCATCCGCTGGGGGGCCGACACCGTGATGGACTTGTCCACCGGCAAAAACATCCACACCACGCGCGACTGGATCATCCGCAACAGCCCCGTGCCCATTGGCACCGTGCCCATTTACCAGGCGCTGGAAAAAGTGGGCGGCATCGCCGAAGACCTCACCTGGGAAATCTTTCGCGACACCCTCATCGAGCAAGCCGAGCAGGGCGTGGACTACTTCACCATCCACGCGGGCGTGCGCCTGCCCTTCATTCACCTCACGGTGCCCCGGCGCACCGGCATCGTCAGCCGGGGCGGCTCCATCATGGCCAAGTGGTGCATCGCCCACCACAAGGAAAGCTTTCTCTACACGCACTTTGAAGACATCTGCGACATCATGAAAGCGTATGACGTGGCCTTCAGCCTGGGCGACGGCCTGCGCCCCGGCAGCTGCGCCGACGCCAACGACGAAGCCCAGTTTGCCGAGCTGCGCACGCTGGGCGAACTCACGCAAATTGCCTGGAAGCACGACGTGCAAACCATGATCGAAGGCCCCGGCCACGTGCCCATGCACCTGATTCAGGCCAACATGGACGAGCAGCTCAAGCACTGCGGCGAAGCGCCGTTTTACACGCTGGGGCCGCTGACCATCGACGTCTCGCCCGGCTACGACCACATTGCCTCGGCCATTGGCGCGGCCATGATCGGCTGGATGGGCACCGCCATGCTCTGCTACGTCACCCCCAAGGAGCACCTGGGCCTGCCCGACCGCAACGACGTCAAGCAGGGAATGATTGCCTACAAGATCGCCGCGCACGCCGCCGACGTGGCCAAGGGCCACCCCGGCGCGCGCGCCCGCGACGACGCACTCAGCCAGGCCCGTTTTGAATTCCGCTGGTACGACCAGTTCAACCTGAGCCTGGACCCCGACACCGCCCGCGAATTTCACGACGAAACCCTGCCGCGCGAAAGCAGCAAAAGCGCTCACTTTTGCAGCATGTGCGGCCCCAAGTTCTGCTCCATGAAGATCACGCAGGAAGTGCGCGACTTCGCCGCCGCCAAGGGCCTGAGCGAAGCCGACGCCCTGCAAGCGGGCATGGCGGAAAAATCGCGCCAGTTCCAGGCCGGCGGCGGGCAGGTCTACATCCCCATCCAGAAGAATGGATAAACCCGCCCCGCAGCCCGGCCAGTCGCAAGGCCGCGCGGCTCATGGCAAGCGATCGGGCCGAAAGCGCAGCCGGCCTTTGCGCTGCGTCATGGCCGCGCGAGGGCCGGGTTCCCCCACGCTTGCTTGCCATCTGGCCGCAAAAGACGAAAGCGCAGCCCGGCCCTGATTCGCTCCGCCGCCATGCCGCCCGCCCCTTGCGGGCACACCATGAAAAATGCTGAAAAGCATCAGAAACAGGAGCAAATTTGAGGAGTGGAAAGCGGCCCTTGCGCCCATTCCACTAGGACATCACGCTATCGTTTTAGAAGCGAAAAAAGCCATCTGGGCAGCCGAGGCCGCCCGATCATTGCGGCTGAAAGCCGCTTTCCCGGATGATTCGGCTCCAGGTTCTCTCGTAGGCGCGTGCGCGGGCAGTGAGCTGCGCGGCGCTCATGTACTCGGGAGTCAGGCCGATGCGATCCAGGCGGTCCTGCACGCCGGGGTCGGCCATGACGCGGCGGATGGCTTCCGACAGCACATCGAGCGCGTCCTGCGGCGTGCCTTTCGGGGCGAAGAAACCGTAATAAGGCAAATCTTCAAAGCCGCGCAGGCCCAGCTCGGCGAAGGTGGGCACCTCAGGCAGGGTTTTCTGGCGCTGCGGGCCAAGAGTGGCGAGCACACGCAGCTTGCCAGCGCGGTGGTTCTCAATGAATTCAGGCACGGAGCCAATGCCGGCGCTGATCTGGTTGCCGAGCATGTCAGCCACCATGGGCGCGGTGCCACGGTAGGGCACGGACAGCAGATCGGCGCCATATTTCTGCGAAAGCACCTTGACGAGGAATTCGGGCACCGAGGCGGGCGCGGGAATGCCAACGCTGCTGCCTCGCCCGTCTTGCTGCCTAGCCCAGGCCATGTATTCGTCCAGACTGCTGGCGGGAGTGGCGGCGGAGACGGCGAAAGTGTTGGCGAAGCTGGCAACGCCAGCGACTTGCGTGAAGTCTTTCACGGGATCAAAGCCCGGCTGCCTGACAACCAGAGGCAGGATGGAGATGGTGTGATCGTGCGAGAAAAAGAGCGTCAGTCCGTCAGGCCGGGCGTTCTTGAGCAATTGCGCGGCAATCTGCCCGCCCGCGCCGGGGCGGTTATCCACAACCACAGGCTGACCCAGCTGAACAGCGAGCTTGTCGGCCAGCAGACGCGCGACGGTATCGGTGCCGCCGCCGGGCGGAAAGCCGATCAGGATATGCACGGGCTTGCCGCCCGCGATGGGCGCGCCGGGCACGGGCGCAGGCTCAGCGGCAAGTTCGGCAGCCCGTGCGGCTGGAAGCAAGGCGGCGGCCAGCGCGCTGGCGGCGAAGCGTTTGACGAAATAGCGGCGTTTCATGGTTGGCTCGTGGGCAAGTGTGGGTTGTCGTGCAGGGTGAGTTCGGGCGGCAGGCGGTCGATTTCGGCCAGCAGGTCCGCCAAAGCGCGGGCAGCGGCGGCAATGAGGGCCTGCCCATCCCCGGCGGTGGCAGCGCGGGCGTTGCCTGCGGCCCCGCTGGGGTGAAGGTCTTGTGCGGCCCAGGCGAAACGGGCGCTCTTGCCGTTGCCCAGCAGGGCGAAGCCGCGCGCGCGCGCCTCGCTGCTGGAGCGGAAATGTTCGGCGCGCTCCCTGCGCACGGCGTGCGGAGCGGCAGCGAGCATGAAAGCCGTCTCCACCTGGCCCGCATGCACGCCAAAGCGCCGCTCCTGCAGGCTGAAGCGGGCCATGAGATCGCCCCCGTCTTCATCCAGCAGAGGCAGATCGAACCAGTTGCAGCGGTAAATGAGCAGCCTCAGCCGCGCACGCAGCTCGCGCGCCAGACCGTCCAGCAAACCGGCGTTGCCGCCGTGGGTGTTGAAAAGCACCAGCTTGCGCACGCCGCTGGCGGCCACGGATTCGGCGATATCGCTCCACAGGCGCAAGGCAGTCTCGGGGCGCAGGGTGAGCGTGCCCGCAAAGTGGGCGTGCTCCGGGCTGTAGCCAATCGCTTGCACGGGCAGAAAAAAGGCGGGCACTTCATCAGCCACCAGGGGCGCTGCGGCCTGCACGATGGCGTGGGCGATGTCGGCATCCACCGACAGGGGCAAGTGCGGACCATGCTGCTCGGTAGCCCCCACGGGCAGCACGGCAATGGCGCGGTCCGTATCGATCTGCGCAAAGTCGGCGGTGGTCAGCGCAGACCAGAAGCGGGGCAAGGCAGGCATGGCGGGCAGTTGGAAAGCAAGCGCGAAATCTTACCTTTGCGCCCACGCCGCAGACTCAGGGCAAACGCGCAAATGGCGGGGAAGGGCCTGCGCTCAACGCTCCAGCGTTCGGCGCGTCGCCTTGAAGGCGTGAAGTTCGCTTTTCTTGGCTCTCTGCGCCGTCACATGCTCACCCAGGATGACTTTGACGCCTTGCGCGAAGGGCTGGCCCGCGTAGCCGCCATCGCACAGCAGGCTTTGCACCCGGCCCAGGCTGCTTTTTTTCTTGCTCGCGCGCTCCAGCAGAGGGCGGATGAGTTCGAGCTGCTCGCCGCTATTGCGTCGAATGCCTTTTGTGCTTGCCCTTCAATTCGCTGCTGTTTTTGATTCGGGCTGGCTTTCAAGCATTCAGCGGGCTTGTGCCGCTGCGGCGCTCTGAGCGACAGGCTGGCCCAGGCTGCGCAGAATGTCGCGCACGAGCTGGGCGCGGTCGCGGGTTTCGGGCAGTTCGCGCTCGATGCGCAGTTTGTCGTTGCCGGCCAGTTTGATGTGGCGGTTTTTCTGAATGAGCTGGATGATGGCCATCGGGTCCACGGGCGGGTTGGGGCGAAAGCTGATGGCGGTCACGCCCGGGGCGGCGTCCACTTTCTGCACGCCGTAGGGCTGCGAGAGCACGCGCAGGCGGTGTACGTCGATGAGGGTTTGCGCGGGCGGGGGCAGTTTGCCGAAGCGGTCCACGATTTCTTCGAGCAGGCGGTCGATTTGCTCGCCGCTTTGGGCTGTGGCGAGTTTTTTGTAGAAGGACAGGCGCAGGTGCACGTCGCCGCAGTAGTCGGCGGGCAGCAGGGCGGGGGCGTGCAGGTTGATTTCGGTGGTGGCTTGCATGGGGGCGAGCAGGTCTGGCTCTTTGCCTGCGCGCAGGGCCTTGACGGCTTCGGCCAGCATGTCGCTGTAGAGCTGAAAGCCGATTTCCATCATGTTGCCGCTTTGGCTTTCGCCCAGCACTTCGCCCGCGCCGCGTATTTCCAGATCGTGCATGGCCAGGTAAAAGCCGCTGCCCAGCTCTTGCATTTGTTGGATGGCTTCGAGCCGCTGCTGGGCCTGTTTGGTCAGGCTTTGCATTTCGGGCACGAGCAGGTAGGCGTAGGCCTGGTGGTGGCTGCGGCCTACGCGCCCGCGCAGCTGGTGCAGCTGGGCCAGGCCGAATTTGTCGGCGCGGCTGATGACGATGGTGTTGGCGCTGGGCACGTCAATGCCGGTTTCGATGATGGTGGAGCACAAAAGCAGGTTGTGGCGCTGGGCGACGAAGTCGCGCATCACGCGTTCCAGCTCGCGTTCGGGCATTTGGCCGTGGGCAATGGCAATGCGCGCTTCGGGCAGCAGCGCTTGCAGCGCTTCGCGGCGGCGCTCGATGGTGTCCACTTCGTTGTGCAGGAAGTAAACCTGCCCGCCGCGCTTGAGTTCGCGCAGCACGGCTTCGCGGATGACGCCCTGGCTTTCTTCGCGCACGAAGGTTTTGATGGCCAGCCGCCGCTGGGGGGCGGTGGCGATCACGCTCAAGTCGCGCAGGCCTTCCAGCGCCATGCCCATCGTGCGGGGGATGGGGGTGGCGGTGAGCGTGAGCACGTCCACTTCGGCGCGCAGCTGCTTCATTTGCTCTTTGTGGCGCACGCCAAAGCGGTGCTCTTCGTCAATGATGAGCAGGCCCAGGTTTTTGAATTTCGTTTTTTCGGAAAGCAGCTTGTGCGTGCCTACCACGATGTCGATGCTGCCTTCGGCCAGCCCTTTGAGCGCGGCGCTGGTTTCCTTGGCGGAGCGAAAGCGGCTCATCTCGGCCACTTTCACGGGCCAGCGCGCGAAGCGGTCGGCCAGCGTGTGGTAGTGCTGCTCGGCCAGCAGCGTGGTGGGCGCCAGAAAGGCCACTTGCTTGCCGCCAGTGACGGCGATGAAGGCCGCGCGCAGCGCCACTTCCGTTTTGCCAAAGCCCACGTCGCCGCACACCAGGCGGTCCATCGGGCGGGGCGAAATCATGTCTTGCACCACGGCGTGTATGGCTGCTTGCTGGTCGGCGGTTTCTTCAAAGCCGAAGTCGGCGGCAAATGGCTCGTAGTCCCGCGCGTCAAAGCGGAAGGCGTGGCCTTCGCGCGCGGCGCGGCGCGCGTAAATGTTGAGCAGCTCGGCGGCGGCGTCGCGCACTTGTTCGGCGGCCTTGCGGCGGGCCTTTTCCCACTGGCCGCTGCCCAGCTTGTGCAGGGGGGCTTCGTCAGCGCCCACGCCGCTGTAGCGGCCGATCAGGTGCAGCTGGCTCACGGGCACATACAGCACGGCTTGCTGGGCGTATTCCAGATGCAGAAATTCCTGCAAGGCGGGCGTGCCGTCGGGGTTTTTTGCGCCCATGTCCATGTTCACCAGGCCCCGGTAGCGGCCAATGCCGTGCTGCGCGTGCACCACGGGGTCGCCCACTTTCAGCTCGGAGAGGTCGCGGATGAGCGCATCGACATCGCTGACTTGCTCTTGCCGCTTGCGGCGGCGCGCGCCGGCGGCCGTGGCGAACAGCTCGGTTTCGGTGATGAAGTCGATGCCGCCTTCGCGCCACGCAAAGCCCTGCGCCAGCGCCGCCGTGGCGATGCCCAGCGGCTCGCCCGTGGCCTGCTGAAAGTCTTGCAGCGAGTCAAACGCGGGCGGGTTCAGCCCGCTGGCGCGCAAAAAGTCCAGCAAGCTGGCGCGGCGGCCATCGCTTTCGGCCAATATCAACTGGCGCGGGCCGCCTGCGGCGCGGGCCGCCGCCATGTGCTGCTGCAAGCGCGCCAGCGGATCGGGCGCGCCGCGCGCCACGGCCAGCGCGGGCAGCGGCGCCCATTCGGCCTGGCTTGCAGCGTCGGCATCGCCTTGCGGCGCTTGCGCATGAGGGGCTGCGCGCAAGGCCAGCTGCGCATGCGCCTTGGCCGCCACGTAAAAGTCTTCGGCGCTCAAAAACAGCGCTTGCGGCGCCAGCACGGGGTGCGAGGCGTCGCTTTGCGCCATGCGCCAGCGCTCGCGCGTGTCTTGCCAAAAGCGCGAAAAAGCCGCCTCCAGATCGCCATGCAGCGCCAGCGTGGCCTCTGCGCCCAGGTAGTCGAACACCGTCGCCGTCTCGTCAAAAAACAGCGGCAGGTAGTACTCAATGCCCGCCGTCGCCAGCCCCGCGCCCATGTCCTTGTAAATGCGGCTGCGCGTGGGGTCGCCTTCCATCAGCTCGCGCCAGCGGTGGCGGAATTTGGCGCGCGCGTCCTCGTCCATCGGAAACTCGCGCCCGGGCAGCAGCCGCACTTGCGCCACGGCGTGCAGGCTGCGCTGGCTGTCGGGGTCAAACGCGCGGATGGAGTCAATCTCGTCGTCGAACAAATCCACGCGGTACGGCTCGGCGCTGCCCATCGGGTACAGGTCAATCAGCCCGCCGCGCACCGCGTATTCGCCCGGGCTGCCCACTTGCGTGACGTGCTGGTAGCCCGCCAGCGTCAGCTGCGCTTTCAGCGCCGCCTCGTCCAGCTTTTGCCCCGTTTCAAAGTGAAAGGTGTAGGCCGCCAGAAAAGCAGGCGGCGCCAGCCGGTACAGCGCCGTGGTGGCTGGCATCAGCACCACATCCGCCGCGCCCTGGCGTATGGCCCAAAGCGTGGCCAGCCGCTCGCTGATCAAATCCTGATGCGGCGAAAAGCGGTCATAAGGCAGCGTCTCCCAGTCCGGAAACAGCGCCGCGCGCAAGCCCGGCGCAAAAAACGGCAATTCGTCCAGCAGCCTGCGCGCATCGCCCGCATCCGCGCACACCACGGCCAGCAGCCGCCCCTGCGCCTTTTCCCGCTCGCCCAGCCGCGCCAGCAGCAGCGCATCCGCACTGCCCGGCGGGCGCGGCAGCGTGTAGCGTTTGGCAGGAGCGAGCTTGGGCAATGGCATGGCATGACGGCAGAAAGAAACGACAAAAACCCCCGGCCACAAACGGGGCGGGGGCGCAAAGCGGCAAATTGTAAAAAGGCGGCGCGCCGGCGCTGGGGGGCGGATACCCCGCCGCGAAGCTGGCCCTGCCCGCCCGGAAACCTTAAAAAAAGAGGAGCGGATTCAAGGGGTCAGAAATGCCATCCGGCGCAGTTTCCACTAGGACATCATGCTATGGATAGAGGAGCTAAAAAGCCCTGTTCAACGCCTGCGCCGCAGGTGCGAAAAGTGATCCGCCGGCCTGCGGCCTTGCAAATCCTCACCGGGCCACAAGACTTGCCTGCTTCTTGCAGCCCATCCTGATTCGCCCTGTCGCCCTCACGGCCAGGCTTTGGGCAAGCTTCAAGGCGCCACGCACCACGGCGCTTGCTGATGGACCAGCCCATGCCACAGCCCCCACAGGGCCGTCAGCATCAGCGCCAGCCCTGCCAGCCGCATGCTCCAGGGGCCGCGCCCGTTCACGCCCAGGCGCAGCAAAAGCCACGGCCCCGCCAGCAGCGAAAGGCCCGAGCCTGCGGCAAACAGCGCCATCGCCGCAGCCCCTTGCAGCGCGTCGCCCGTCAGCGCCGCCACCAGCACCGCCGAATACAGCAGCCCGCAAGGCAGCAGCGCCCACACAAAGCCAATGGCCAGCGGCGCGGCCAGCCCCCAGCGGCCCGACGCCGCGCGCACCCGCGCCCACACGCGCCGCGCGCCCGTTTCCAGCCACAGCGGCTGCCGCGCCCAGATCAGCAGCATCAGGCCCATGGCCGCCGCGCCGATATGCAGCATGCTCCACACGGGCCGCAGCGCCGCCGCGTGCGTGGCCAGCCAGCCCAGGCCCTGCACGGAAGCGGCCGCCAGCGCGCCCAAAGCGCCATAGCCCGCCAGCCGCCCCAGCTGAAACAGCGCCATCGCCCGCGCCGCCTGCGCGGGGCGGCCTGGCCGCCCTGGCATGCCCACAACCACCGCCTGCCCAATGCCTGCGCAGGCCGCCCCGCACATGGCGATGCAATGCGGCCCGCCCGTCAGGCCCAGCAGCAAGGCGTTGATCAGCATGGCGGTTTGCATGTGGCTTTCAGAATCGGTTCACGGTTGTTCAGTGGATGCAAGAACACGGTTTCGGGCGGCCTGCCGCGCTGCAAATCCTTGATGAGCGGCAAGAAAGTCATGAAGCCGTCTGCGGTTTGCGTTCCCTTGCGGCCAGGCGATGAACAGGTTTCCAGAGCCTGTCACGGCATGGGCAGGAAAAAGCGCGGCGGAAAAACGCAAGGCGCACGCAAGGCGCGCGAGCCGCAGATCATCCGGCAAGGAGCGCTTTCGCCGGAAGCCGCCCCTCAATGGCCGATCGCGCCAAAGGTGAATGGTCTGCCGCAGGCGGCGGGCGCGGCGCTTTTGGGTTAGCGCTTCAAGAGCCTGTTCAGCTATTTGCGGAGCGAAAAGCGCGGATTGGGCTGGCTGCGACTTGGCGAATGCCTTGCCGGGCCGCAAGCGGACAGTTTCCGAGTCAGGCGCGGTTTGCGCCTTGCGGCCCTTTACGGCCAGGCTCTGGACGGGTGCAAAGCGCCCGGCTTTTGCATTTCCGTCCGGCTCGCGCCAACAAGGCGGGAGAGGTTCAGAAACGGGAGCAAATTCAGGGGAGCTTGAAACGGCTTTTGCGCCCGTTTCACTAGGACATCACGCTATGTATTCAGGAGCAAATACAGGGTGCTGCCAGGGAGGGCGAGTCCGCGCCAGAGTTGGGCGCGGATCCGCTCTTTGCGGCCAGATGCCAGCGGGATTTCAGCCGCGCGGCGTGTAGGGGCGGCGGGCCGGGCGTTCGCCGTTTCCGGCGCTTTCGCTGCGGGCGGGGCGGCCGGCGGTGGCGCCCCAGCGGCGCAGGGTGCTGGCGCCGCCATAGGGCGCGCGGCTGCCGGGCTTGCTTTCATATGAGCCAGCGAATTTGCCTTCAGGCTTGCCTTTGCGCGCGGGCTGGGTGTCTTTTTCAAAGTGGCGGGGGCGCTGGCCGTCCGCAGCTTCGTTGCGGCGCTCGAAGCGCTTGAAGCGCTCGCCCTGGCCGGCTTCGCGCGGGGCGCGGCGGCCGTCGCGCTCGGGCTGGCGCTCGAATGAACGCTCGAATGAACGCTCGGAGGGGCGCTCGAAGCGGTCGGCGCGGGGGCTGCGGGCGGGGCGCTCAGCACGCTCAGAGCGGTCAAAAGACTCGAAGCGCTCGTTGCGGCGGCCAGCGCGCGGGGTGAAGGGGGCCGCGCGGTCGGCAAAGCGCTCGCGGCGCTCGCTGTCGCCGCTCCAGCCGCCTTCCTGCCAGTTGCCGCGAGGCGCGAAGCGCTCGCCATCGCGCTGTCGCCGCTCAAAGCGGCCCGCGTCGCGGTCGCTGAAGCGCGCGTCGGAGCGCTCGCCAAATCGTTCGTCAAAGCGGCGGCCGCCAGCGGGGCGCCGGCTATCGAAGCGTTCTTCAAAGCGGTCGCCGCTCCGGGAGTCAAAGCGGCTCTCGAACTTGCGGCCGCCGCGCTCAAAGCGTGGCTGCCAGTCTTGCTGCCTGCCCTGTTTGCGGCCGCCTTGGCCGTGCTTGCCTTTGGCGCCGCCAGCGGGGCGGGGGGCGGTGACGGGCGGGAAGTATTTCTGCGGCTCCAGGCCCGCGATGGTGTGGACGGCAAAGGGCTGGCGTGTGTAGGCCTCGATGTCGGCCAGGCGGCGGCGGTCGCGGATTTCGGCCAGGGTGACGGCCAGGCCGTCGCGCCCGGCGCGGCCCGTGCGGCCAATGCGGTGGGTGTAGTCCTCGGCTTTCATGGGCAGGCCGTAGTTGAAGACGTGCGAGAGGGTGGGCACGTCCAGCCCGCGCGCGGCCACGTCGGTGGCCACGAGGATTTGCACGCGGCCGTCGCGCAGGGCTTTTAGGCGCCGGTTGCGCAGGGCCTGGCTGAGCGCGCCGTGCAGGGAGACGGCGGCAAAGCCCGATTGCTGCAAGTCTTGCGCCAGTTCCTCGCATTCCACTTGCGTGCAGGCAAAGACGATGGCCTGGTCGATTTCGGGGCTGCGCAGCCAGTGGTCGAGCAGGGCGCGGCGGTGTTCCGGGGTGTCGGCCCAGTAAAGCTGCTGCTCGATGTTGGCGTGGCGCTCTTGCGGCGAGGCGATTTCGATGCGCTTTGCGTGCGCGCCGCCTTCGCGCATGACGCGCATGGCCAGCTGCTGGATGCGCGGGGCGAAGGTGGCCGAAAACATCATGGTTTGCTGGCGCTGCTGGGTTTGCAGGTGGATTTCGGCCAGCGCGTCGGCAAAGCCCAAATCGAGCATGCGGTCGGCTTCGTCAAGCACGAGAAAGCGCACGCCGTCCAGCCGCACCTGGCCGCTGGCGCTCAAGTCCAGCAGGCGGCCCGGCGTGGCGACCACGAGGTTGGCGTTTTGCAGCCGGGCGATTTGCATTTGGTAGGGCATGCCGCCCACGATGGTGGCGATGCGCAGGCCGCGCACGTGGCGCACCAGCTCGATGGCGTCGCCCGCCACTTGCTGCGCCAGCTCGCGCGTGGGGCACAGCACCAGCGCGCCGGGCACGGCGGGCTTGAAGTTGCGGCGGTCGGTGGGGTTTTTGCGGCGGGGTTTTTTGGGGGCCGGCTCGCCGCGCGCCAGGGCCTGGGCCACGCGGGCCTGCCACTCGGCTTTTTCGCGCTCGGCGGCTTCGGCCTGCATGCCGATGAGCGTGTGCAGCATGGGCAGCAGGAAGGCGGCGGTTTTGCCGCTGCCCGTTTGGCTGCACACCATCAGGTCAATGAAGGCGTCGCTGCCCGCTTGCGGCAGGGCCAGCGGAATGGCCTGCTGCTGCACGGGCGTGGGCGCGGTGTAGCCCATGTCGGCCACGGCCTGCACCAGCTCCGGGGCCAGGCCCAGGGCGGCGAAGGCGTTTTCGCCGCTGGCGTTTCCGGTGTCGGCGGTTTCGTCGCCGGCGGTTTCGCTGCTGGCGCTTTCGCTGACGCCGTTTTCCGGCGTTTCGCCGGCGTCAGCCGTGCGGGCGGCGGTTTCGTGGCCGGGCGCTTGGGCGCTGGCCTCATCCAGGGGCGCGGCAGCGGGATCGGAAGCGGGCGCAGCGTTGGCGGCATCCGTGGCGCAGTCAGAAGCAGGCAGGGCAGAAGAGGCGAAGGGGTTCATCGCTAAAGGCTTTCTTGTCAAAAAAACGGCGCCAATCCGGCGGGCAAAAACCAGCGGGATCACCAAGCGCGCGTGTGGAAGAACCTGCCGCAAAACATCAGGCAAAAACGCCCGGCGGCAGGACAGACACCAACCTTCCAACAGCGCTTGTCGTTCAATTTCTGCCTTTGGCCGCGCAAGCGGTGGTCAAAGGCGCGGCCCCGCAGAAAAACAGGGCGGGGCCAGAAAGCCAGGGCGGCTCTTGAATGCTTTCAAAAGCCGCCCTGCGGTGCGATGCGAGAGGGCGGATGCAATCGGCTCCGGCGCGGCCTGCGTGAAAAAGGCGGAAAAAAGGCACGCCGGAAAAAACGGCGGATTATCGCCGCAAAAGCGTTCGCGCGCTGGCGGGCAGCCTCTCCTGAGGCCTGCCGCACGCTGTGGCCATAAACAGCCAGCGTAAACGATCGCCAAGGGACGCTGGCTGCGCTGAAGCGCAGCAAGAGCAGCCTGTGCCGGATACACGTCTGCTGCGCGATGGCGGCTACGCAAGCCAGCCCTTCGTCCAGGGCGTCAAAAACACATTGGCGCGCATGTGGCGGTGCAGATAGCCAGGAGAAGCGAACTTCACACCTTCGAGGCAATGCCCCTGGCGTTCCTGGCCAAAAGACGCTGAACGGGTTCCTTTACAAGCCTTCTTCGCGCACGCGCAAGAAGGTGGCAAAGCGCGGCAGGCCGCTGCCTTCGTGCAGGCCACGGTAGCGGTAGGTAACCCAGGCGCCCACGGGCGGCGGCGCTTCGCGCTGGGCATCGGTAAAGCCCGATCCGATGCGAAAGCGCCGGCCTTCGGGCGTTTGAACCAGCAGCGCGCCCAGGTGGCCCGCGTGGCGGCCCTTGCCCGGCAGGTGGGCGATGACGCGGGCCTCGGCGTCTTCATGCGGCTTGAGCTTGAGCAGGTGGCTGCTGCGGCCGCTTTGCCAGGGCGCGTTGGCGCGGTGCAGCATCAGCCCTTCGCCGCCGCCGCGCGTTACTTCGCGCAGCCAGGCCAGCAGTTCGGCTTCGGTGGCCACGCGGCGCTGCGGCACGGCTTGCAAGGTGGGGCGGCCCGCGCGGCCAATGGCCGCCTGCAAGGCCGCCAGGCGCTCGGCAAACGGGGTGGCCGGGCCGCCGTGCCGGGGCGCGTCAAACGCCATGAAGCGCAGGCCGCGCCAGGCCGCGTCATCTGGCTGCTGGCGCGCGGCGGCGGACTGCGCCTGCTCGAAAGCGCCACGGCCCGCCCACAGCTCGCCGTCCAGCGCCATGCGCGGCCAGCCTTCGGTGAACCAGGCGGGCGCGGGCAGGCGGCGGCCCGTGCGTGAATACAGGGCCTGCCCGTCCCACCAGGCGCGCACGCCGTCGTACTTTTCGCTCACCAGCCAGTCAGGCAGATGCAGACCGCCCTGGTAGCTGCGGGCCAGCTGGGGTGCGGGCGGCGCTTTGCCCTGCGCGGCCGCCCAAGGCGGCGCGGCCAGCAGAGCGAACAGGCGGAAAAAGCGGCGGCGGCGCATGGGCCAAAGCATACGGGGCGGGCGGCGTGAGCGTGGCGGGCCGTGTTTGCAGAACCTGTTCGCAATCTGTCCGTGGTGCAAAAGCGCGGCCTGCGGCAATTGCACGCTTTCAGGGCGATGTTCAAACCTTTGCCGTGCAGAAAACCACAAATAGATTATTAAAACCTGCAAACCGGAAGGTGATTGGATTTAAGCGCCAGCAGGCGGCCCGATTTTATAACTGAATGGTTTCAGGCAGCCTGCCCGAAGCCGGCAGCCAGAGCGTCCCAAGCCGGTTGCATGTTCTACTCAACTCCCCTCAATGGATAAAGCAATGACCGAAAAACAAATCAAAATTCTGGGCACTATCGTCAGCATCACGTCGATAAGCATGTATGTGGCCTATATCCCGTAGATTGCCGACAACCTCTCTGGCCACAAGGGCAATCCGGTGCAGCCTTTCGTGGCTTTTGTGAACTGCTCGCTATGGACTTGCTACGGCCTGTTCAAAAAACAGCGCGATTGGCCGATTGTGGTGGCCAATGTGCCGGGCATCTTCCTTGGCCTGGCCGCGTTTTTCACTGCGCTGTAAGCCTTTTCAGGCCGCTTTTTCAGGCAGCCTTTTGCCCGTGCGCAAGGCTGCCTGAACGCTTTTTGGAAACGCCCCAATCCTCTTTTTGCACGCCTTTTCCCCGCCAGAAGCGCCGCTGCCTGCTTCCGGCAGACTTGGCAGCCCGTTTCAGCGGCAGAAACGCAATGCGCTGCAAACCATTCATTTCTTGCAGCGAAAATCCTTGTTCATTCCCTCACTCATTCCTTCATTATCAAGCCCCGGCCGGAAAGCTGGGCAAACCCGCCCGCGAAGCGAAGCCGCGCGCGAAAGGCGATGGCAACGGCGGTTCAATGACAGCGATGAAATGGCGGCAACCCAATGACAGCGGTATCTGGCCGCGCAGATTTGAATTTGCGCCAGGCCAGAATCAAGGACGGACACGGCCGCTGATATTTATGCGTTTTGCGGCGGCGCAATGATTAAAAGCAACATGCCGGCATTTTGAACGGAAGCAAAACCACGCCGGCATCTTCAATCCCAAAAACAGTCCTCTGAAAGGCAAGCGCGCCCTGGGCAGGCTGGAAATAAAATGACTTTATTCCTGCCGTGGCCGATCGCGTCACTCGCGCCATGATTCCCGCCTTTGTTCCCGCCTTTGTTCCCGCTTTTGCCCGGCCGTAGCCGCGCCCGCGCGTTTTCCGCTTTTTCCGCTTTTCCGCCCACGCTTTCCCGCCTGCCGCCATGCCTGAACTTGCCCTGAGCCTGCAATTTGCCCGCCGCCTGCCCGATGCCGCCTTGCACCGCGCCGCCCTGCCCCGCCACCGCGCCGCCCGCTGGCTGCGCGCGGCGCTGGACGAAGCCTTGCAAGCCGCCGAAATCACCGTGCGCGTTGTGGGCGAGGACGAGGGCCGCCAGCTCAACCGCGACTTTCGCGGCAAGGACTACGCCACCAACGTGCTCACCTTCGATTACTGCCATGCCCCCGTTTTGCAGGCCGATCTCGTGCTGTGCGCGCCCGTGCTCGCCCGCGAGGCCGCCGCGCTGGACAAGCCGCTGGCCGATCACTACGCCCATCTGCTGGTGCACGGCGCGCTGCACGCGCAGGGCTGGGACCACGAAACCAGCGAGGCCGACGCCGAGGCGATGGAGGCGCAGGAAACGCGCATCCTCGCCGCGCTGGGCGTGCCCAATCCGTATGAGCGCGGCTGATGGCCTGGCCGCCGCCTGAATTGGCCGCCCGCCTGGCCGCCCGCCTGGCCGCCCGCGCCAGGCTGGTGGAGCCTTTCGCGCCCCATGTGAACGCCGCCCTGCCCTGGCTGGCCTACGCGCTGCTGCTGGCGCTGCTGCCGCTGGTTTTTCCCGGCGGCTACGCGCTCAATTTGCTGGCGCAGATGGGCATTGCCGTGATTGCCTGCCTTTCCTACAACATCTTGCTCGGGCAAGGCGGCATGCTCAGTTTCGGACACGCGGTGTACACGGGGCTGGGCGCGTATGCGGCCATTCACCTGCTGGCGGCAGGCTGGGGCGTGCCGGTGAGCCTGCTGCCGCTGGCTGGCGGCGCGGCGGCGCTGGCGGCCGCAGCCGCGCTGGGCTGGGTGTGCGCGCGGCACGGCGGCGGCGTGTTCGCCATGATGACGCTGGGCATGGGCGAGATGGTGGCGGCCATCGCGCTCATGTTTCCGGCGGTGTTCGGCGGTGAGGCGGGCGTGCCGGCCGACCGCGTCACGGGCGAAGTCTGGGGCATCAGCTTCGGGCCGCCCGCGCAGATGTACGCGCTGGCGGCCGCCTACGCCTTTGCCTGCACGGCACTGATGTACGCCTTCACGCGCACGCCGCTGGGGCGGCTGCTGGGCGCCGTGCGCGACAGCGCCGAGCGCGCCGAGTTCATTGGCTGCAACCCGCACCGCGTGCGCTGGCTGGGCTTTTGCGTGGCGGGCTTTTTTGCGGGCGTGGCGGGCGCTTTGGCGGCGCTGCTGTTTGAAATCGTCACGCCCGAATCGCTGGGCGCGCAGCGCTCGGGCGCGTATCTGCTATTCGTCTTTCTGGGCGGCGCGGGCGCGTTCACCGGCCCCATGCTGGGGGGCGTGCTGATGGTTCTGGCCACGGTGTGGCTGTCTGAAATCACCCCGGCCTGGACGCTCTACATGGGCCTGGCTTTTTTGCTGATGGTCATGTATGCCCCCGGCGGCCTGGCCAGCCTGCTGCCCGGCATGCGGCGCGGTTTGGCTGGCGCGCTGCGCCGCCCACAGGCGCGCCATGCAGCGCTGGCGCTGGCCTGGGCCGCGCTGCTGGCGGGGCTGATTGCGCTGGTGGAGCTGCTCTACCGCTTGCAGCTGGCCCCGGCGGGGCAAGGCGGCTGGGCGCTGGCGGGCATCAGCGTGAACGCGCGCCAGCCGCTGCCCTGGCTGCTGGCCGCCGCCGTGGCCGCAGCGGGCGGCGCGGCCATTGCAGTCATGCGGCGCGGCAAATAGGCGGCGCGGCCTCCAAAAAACCGGCCCGCAGCCGGGCCGCTGGCGCGGGAGCGCATCAAAAACAAGAGCGAAATCAGGGCGCTGAAAATGGCATTCGCGCAGATTCATCTAAGAGGCCATGCTATGAATCAAGGAGCGAATGCGGCGGGCGCCGTCAGGCTGCCGCTTCGGGCCGCGCCGCTCCAATAATCCCCGCCCATGACCGCCTCCGCTGACCCCGCCAGCGCCTGGGCCGATGCCGGCGCCCTGGCCCGCGCCTGGCGCGCGCCCCTGTTGCGCTTTGCCCGCCTGCACCTGCAACCCGACGAAGAAGCCGAAGACGCCGTGCAAGACACCCTGCTGGCCGTGCTGGCCGCCCCCGCCGCTGCGCCGCCGCGCGGCGGCGGCCCCCGGCAGGGCGACGCGCGCGGCTACCTCTTTGGCATCCTCAAACACAAAATCACCGACCGCCTGCGCGCCCGCTACCGCCACGGCACGCCGCCTGCGGCCAGCGCCACGGACGGGGGCGCTGACGCGCTCGACGCCGAACTCTTCGATAGCCGGGGCCATTGGCAAACCGGCGCCGGCCCCGCCCTCTGGCACGACCCCGAAAGCCAGCTGCAAAACAGCCAGTTCTTCGCCGTGCTCGAAGCCTGCGTGAGCAAACTGCCGCCCAAGCCCGCCCGCGTGTTCAGCATGAAAGAGCTGCTCGACTGCGACGCCGATGAAATCTGCGCCACGCTCGCCATCACCCGCGCCGACTACTGGCAGTGCATGAGCCGCGCCCGCAAGCAACTGCAACTGTGCCTGGGCCAGAACTGGTTTGCCAGCCCGCCCCCCGCGCCCCGCAAGGAACGCCCCTGATGAACTGCCAGCAATACACCACCTTGCTCGCCAGCGGCCAGCTCGGCCCGCGCGCGCCCTGGCCCCTGCGCGCCCGCGCCGCCTGCCACACGCTCATCTGCGCGCACTGCCGCCGCTTCGCCCGCAACGACGCCGCCCTCACCGCCTTGCTGCAAGGCTGGCGCGAAAGCCTGCAAGCGCCCGGGGCCAGCCCGCCGCCCGATAGCCCGCAGGCATCAGAAACAGGAGCAGATTCAGCGGGGTGAACTTTTCAGTTCCCATGCCCCTAAAAATCCGTCCTCAAACCCAAAGTGAATAGCAAAAATTCCCCATGTCCCCAAGGTCCCCAAGCGACATGACCGGCATGTAGTGGCAAGTGCTGGCAAGCACTTTGCTGAAGAGGGCGTCTCCGCCAGCGTCAAAAGAGCGAAGCGCGGTATTGAGTGGCAGGTTGATGGCTTGCCAGGCGCATCAAAAACAGGAGCTAATTCAGGCGGATGAAATGATGTCTTGCGCTGATTTCACTAGGACGTATAGCTATAAATAGAGGAGCGAAATAAAGCCCTCCATCCGCTCACCGGTTGCTTGTGCTTGGCTCGCCTTGCTCCATTTTCTTCCTCGCGGCTTGCTCTGATGTTCAGTAGAAGCGCTGGCAACTAGCGCACGCCGAACTGGAGTGGGCAAGGCAGTTTTCCAGGCCAGAAGCCGATTGGACATGCGTTCAGGCGCTTCGCCGCTGAATAAGCCGGAAAACTATAATTACAAGCTTTTTGCGGGCGGCAGGCGCACGTGCTTGCCGCCCAATCTGTTTTTCCATGCCGATTTATGCCTACAAGTGCAGCCACTGCGGCTTTGCCAAGGATGTGTTGCAGAAGATGTCTGATGCGCCATTGAAGGTCTGCCCTTCCTGTGGCCAGCCTGCTTTTGTCAAGCAGGTAACGGCAGCGGGCTTTCAGCTCAAAGGCTCGGGCTGGTATGTCACGGACTTTCGCAACGAAGGCAAGGCGGGCGCCTCTTCAGCGCCGGCTTCGGATGCGCCTTCTTCCGGCGCGGCAGCGGGCGCTTCTTCCGGCACCTCTGGCGATGCGGCTGCGGCCAGTAGCGCGGCAGCTTCAACGGGCAGCGCGGCTGCGGCGGACTAGGCAGTTCGAGCGCTCGCGTCATGCACCGGCTGCGTCAATATTTCGTTACGGGCCTGCTGGTCTGGCTGCCAGCGGCCATCACGGCCTGGGTGCTGCTGTGGTTAATGGGCATTCTCAACGGCATTTTTCTGAGCGTGCTGGGCGCGCTGGAGGCCGTGATTCCCGGCATGGTCACCGTGGGCGGGCAGCTTCGGCGCGTGCCGGGGCTGGGCGTCATTCTGGTGACGGTCATCATCTTCGGCACGGGCGTTTTCGTGGCGAACATGGTGGGCCAGTGGTGGCTGCGCCGCTGGGACGCGCTGATGACCCGCATTCCGGTGGTGCGCAGCATCTACAGCAGCGTCAAGCAGGTGTCGGACACGCTGTTTTCCGGCTCCGGCCAGGCTTTTTCCAAGGCGGTGCTGGTGCAGTTTCCGCACCAGGGCGCATGGACGGTGGCCTTTCTGACGGGCCGGCCCGGCGGCGAGGTAGCGGCGCATCTGGCTACGCGCGGCCTGGGCGATGAGCTGGTCAGCGTTTACGTGCCGACCACGCCCAACCCGACTTCAGGCTACTTCCTGCTGGCGCGCCGAGCCGACGTGGTGGAGCTGGCCATGAGCGTGGATGAAGCCCTCAAATACGTGATTTCCATGGGCGTGGTGGTCCCGCCCGCCCGCGCGCAGTCGGCCCCTGCCGCTCCCGCCATCAGCAACCCTGTTTCCCATTCTGGCAAGTAACCAAGAAAGTCCATCATGTCTATGCGCACCCACTACTGCGGCCTCGTGACCGAGGCGCTGAACGGCCAGACCGTGACCCTGTGCGGCTGGGTGAACCGCCGGCGCGACCACGGCGGCGTGATCTTCATCGACCTGCGCGACCGCGAAGGCTATGTGCAGGTGGTTTGCGACCCCGACCGCCCCGCCATGTTCAAAACGGCGGAAGACCTGCGCAACGAGTTCTGCGTGCAAATCACGGGCCTGGTGCGCCCCCGCCCTGAAGGCACCACGAACGACAGTCTCAAAAGCGGCAAGGTGGAAGTGCTGTGCCACGAGCTGAAAGTGCTCAACCCTTCCGTCACGCCGCCCTTCCAGCTTGACGACGAGAACCTGAGCGAGACCACGCGCCTGACGCACCGTGTGCTGGATTTGCGCCGCCCCGTGATGCAGCGCAACCTCATGCTGCGCTACCGCGTGGCGATGGCCGTGCGCAAGTTTCTGGACGAGCACGGCTTCATCGACATCGAAACGCCCATGCTCACCAAGAGCACGCCCGAAGGCGCGCGCGATTACCTGGTGCCCAGCCGCGTGCATGACGGGCACTTTTTTGCGCTGCCGCAATCGCCCCAGCTCTTCAAGCAGCTGCTGATGGTGGCCGGCTTTGACCGCTACTACCAAATCACCAAGTGCTTCCGCGACGAAGACCTGCGCGCCGACCGCCAGCCGGAATTCACGCAAATCGATATCGAAACCTCTTTTCTGGACGAGCAAGACATCCGCAGCCTGTTCCAGGAAATGATCACGCATGTTTTCAGGCAAACGCTGGGCGTGGAACTGGGCGAATTCCCCGTCATGCCCTACGCCGAGGCCATGCACCGCTTCGGCTCCGACAAGCCCGATTTGCGCGTGAAGCTCGAATTCACCGAGCTGACAGACGTGATGGGCGATGTGGACTTCAAAGTCTTCAGCGGCCCGGCCAGCACGCCCGGCGGGCGCGTGGTGGCGCTGCGCGTGCCCGGCGGCAGCGAAATCAGCCGGGGCGAAATCGACGGCTACACCGACTTCGTGAAGATTTACGGCGCCAAGGGCCTGGCCTGGATCAAGGTCAATGACGCCGCCAAAGGCCGCGAGGGCCTGCAATCGCCCATCGTCAAAAACCTGCACGACAAGGCCCTGGCCGCCGTGCTGGAGCGCACCGGCGCGCAAAACGGCGACATCCTCTTTTTCGGCGCCGACAAAGCCAAGATCGTCAACGACGCCATCGGCGCACTGCGCCTGAAGATCGGCCACAGCGAATTCGGCAAAAAGGCGGGCCTTTTCGAAGACCGCTGGGCGCCGCTATGGGTGGTGGACTTCCCCATGTTCGAGTTCGACGAAGAAGAAAACCGCTGGAACGCCATGCACCACCCCTTCACCAGCCCCAAAGACGGCCACGAAAACCTCATGGACAGCGACCCTGGCCAGTGCCTGGCCAAGGCTTACGACATGGTGCTCAACGGCTGGGAGCTGGGCGGCGGCTCCATCCGCATTCACCGCGCCGACGTGCAAAGCAAAGTGTTTTCCGCGCTCAAAATCACGCCCGAAGACGCCCAGGCCAAATTCGGCTTCCTGCTCGACGCCCTGCAATACGGTGCCCCCCCGCACGGCGGCCTGGCCTTCGGCATGGACCGGCTGGTCACGCTCATGACCCGCGCCGAATCCATCCGCGACGTCATCGCCTTCCCCAAAACCCAGCGTGCGCAGTGCCTGCTCACGCAAGCGCCCTCGCCCGTAGACGAAAAACAACTGCGCGAGCTGCACATCCGCCTGCGCAACCCGCAGCCTGCCAGCCACTGACACGCGCCCTGCCCCATGAGCGCCAGCGGCGCCGTCCATGCCCACACCCGCTCTCTGCGGGTAGTGACCTACAACATCCACAAAGGCGTGCAAGGCGTCTGGCCCTCTCAGCGGCTGGAAATCCACAACCTCCAGCACGCCATCGCCAGCCTGCACGCAGACGTGGTGTGCCTGCAAGAAGTGCGCAAGCTCAACCGCAAAGCCGAGCGGCGCTTTGCCAGCTGGCCCCGCCAGCCACAAGCCGAATACCTGGCCCCGGCGGGCTACCAGTCGGTTTACATGACCAACGCCGTCACCGCCCACGGCGAACACGGCAACGCCATGCTCTCGCGCTGGCCCGTGCTAAGCCACCAGCACCAGGACATTTCAGACCACCGCTTCGAGCAGCGCGGCCTGCTGCACTCGGTCATTGACGTGCAGGGCCGCCATGTCCACGTCATCGTCGTTCACCTGGGCCTGCTCGGCGCCAGCCGCATGCGCCAGGCGCGCCAGCTGCAACAGTTCATCGCACGCCAGGTGCCTGCCAGCGCGCCCTTGCTGGTTGCGGGCGACTTCAACGACTGGAGCCAGAAACTGCAAGCCATCCTGGCCCAGTCCGGCCTGCGCAACACCCCCGGCTGCCCCACCTTCCCCTCGCGCCTGCCCCTGGCGCAGCTAGACCACGTCTACGCACGCGGCCTGCACTGCGCCCGCCAGTTCGTGCCCCAACACGCGCACGGGCACGCGGGCAGCCACAACTGGCCCAGCCTCTCCGACCATTTGCCACTGGTAGCCGAATTCGTGCTGCCTTGAAGCGCCTGTTCAAATCCCTCCGTGGGCGCGAAAGCGCAAGCCGGATGCAACCCAGGCTTGCTGCATCCGCTCTATTTTCGGGAGCAAATAAAGGGCCTCGAAAACGCTTCCATCGCACGGTTTGACGGGCTTTGTTGCTATCAAAAAAGCAACAAAACAAATCATCACTTCCAGCGCAGAAGCAGCAACCAAACCCGCTTCACAAGCCATCCGCAATCAGCGTCTGGACATCTTCTGCGGCAGCCCATCACCATCGCATCCGTTCACCCAAATGGCTAGTAGGACGCCCTTGTTCGATACCCGCTATCGCGCCAAGCCTTACCGCCCGGCCATGTCGCTATGGGTCTGATAGCGACCAATCCCCTAAACCGTGCGGAAGGCATTTTTGAGGCCTTCTATTTACTTTTTCAAGAACAGAGCAGAACAAGTCTGACCCGGAGCACATTCAGCTTGCGCTTTGACGTCAAACAAGCCACCCCACCCAACCGAAATAACGCGCCGCCGCTTCGCCCCCGATACCGCGCGCCATATCCAGATTCTCCGCATCTCTTAACTGCCGCAGCAAGATATTCAAAGCATCAACCGCACCTTTTGAATTACCGCGTTCTCGCCGCCATTGCAAACCTGCCGCAGCAAAAACCAGCAGAAACGCTGACATCAGTGCATTCCCGAAACAGAAAATAGCACGGCAGAATTCTGCAGTTTTCACATCAGTTCTCAAATTCCTGCAAATATTTATCCATATCCACTGCTTGAAGCTCAAATCCATATTTCGCATATAAAGGGTGGCGTGGCTGTCCACATTTAAGATAATCACCAATTCTATAAAATTTTAACGAAATTCCTCTAATGGATTGATAAATTTTCTTTAAGCACAACGGCAGATACGGGCGAGAATATATCAGCTTCCCATAAGCCAGCAAGATATCAGCTTCCTTTTGGGAGGATAGAATACGATGAATAATTTCAATATTTTTGTCCATCATGACTCTATCCATTTCGTCTGATAAATTATCAGGATTGGTGGCTCTTTGTGGATATAAATTAAACATCATAAAACTTTTGTATCTGTTTCTTTCTGCAAACCCCATTACCTTTCTAATTGTCATGTCAGGTGTTTGGTCATTTGCCGTACTTGGATTTGCACCAAAAACAAATAAAGTCCTCTCCGACAAACTGCCAAGTGCAAAACGGAATAAGTTATCCTTATCTTTTTCATAAATATCTATCTTGTATTCCATTATTCATCCTTATTATTTATCTGCATCAAGTTCATTTATTACATAGTTGCTCCACATACCCTGCGCTCCTATCCAGCTTCCCCAATAACTCCGGCTGGCAAATTTCCACCAACGAACTGGTTTAGCAGCGTTTACCGTAATCAGGCGGCGGATTTGGCCACTGCTTAGGCATTCGCGCGCGGCAACGATGGTAGTAGATGTTTTGGCCTGCGGATTGCCTGAAAACACGACGGAAAATGCGATGACAGGTCCGCCTATACCACCCAGTGTACCTTTCATCAACGGGTTCCCCGCCATTTCTTTCAAACACAAGCCTTGAACGCAAAGCTGAATTTCGTCCATCGAACTGTGGGTTTGGGTTTGCCGCTTGCATTCCACGGGTTTTAGGCTGTCTGCTTTCGTTTCCAGTTCCACCCGGTCCAGCACGCTGCAGATGCCCAGCTTTCCTGCTAACGCATGCACTGCCCGCTCAAAGCGCACGTCCTTGCACGTTTCCTGCTCGCCCGAATCCCCCCCGCTCATACAACGCTTTTTCCTGCGTGGTCAAATAGTTCTCCGCTCACGCCCGCTCGCTATGAATCAACGCACATTGGCGCGATCAAAAAGCGCAATGCCACAAAGCGGAAAGGGGAATCAGGACCGGCGTCCTGACTCCCCTTTTGATTCACTCGGAAATGCTATTATTTCCTCGAATTTTCAAATAATATGCTACAGGCAGAAGATTTTCTCTATCCATTCATCTTTAGGGAATGGACCGTGAATACTCTTGAAGCATCCCCTGCTTTCAACGCTTCTATCCAGGTCTTTGGCCACCCAGTCCACAACACAAATAACTTTGTTTGCTTCAGCAATAACGCCTTTGACAATACCTATGTGCAAGATTCTGATGTCAGATGCTCCTTTCCCCTTCATTCGCTTGATCGCAATTCGATCACCCACTTGTATTTTTTCTCCTGTTTTGAATTGCTCGGTCTGTTCTTCCTCGTCCCATCCCAGCATCCAATAACCATTTTCAACAAAAAACTGATCCTGGTGATCTTGTCCACCCCAGGAAGCTCCAACTAACCAATATTTCATATCGTTACTCCTAGCATATTAAAAACTTACAGACAATATTCCAGACTCACAGCCATTAAGACCGCCTGAATCGCCATTTACGCGCTTCTCTTATTATCCAGCTGCTCCATATATTCCGCCTCCCTATCCCATTCCCCGACAACTCCAGCTGACAAATCTCTGCCAACGAGCAGGCTTTGCAGCGTTTGCCATAGTTCGGCGACGGGGTTTCGCCGCAGCTCAGGCGCTCGCGCGCGGCAGCAATGTTAGCAGATGTTTTGACTCGCAATCGTCTGAAAACGCGATGGGGACGCAGTGGCGAGTTTGCCTATGCCATGACGCATCTTCGCTGGCTATTTCCTGTCATTTCTTGCAAGCACAAGCTCTGGACGCAGAACTAGATTTCGCCCATCGGATCGGCTTCAGGCTTGCCGGCTTGCATTTCACCGGTTGCCTTCGCTTCCAGTTCCACCCAGTCCAGCACGCTGCCGAATACCCAGCTTCTCCGCTAACACATGCACTGCCCGCTCAAAGCGCACGTCCTTGCACGTTTCCTGCCCGCCCGAATCCACCCACACTCGTGCAACGCTTTACCCTGTGCGGTCAAATAGTTCTCCGCCCATGCCTGCTCGTTATGAATCAACGCACATTGATGCAGGCAGAAGATGTAATGTTGCAGGGCAGAAAAGGGAATCGGGTGCGTATTCTGAATTGCCCTTTGGCTTCCGGTTGAAAATACGGCCATTTCTTTGAATGTTTTAAAAGGCCGTCGATTTGTTGCGAAACCAAGTCCTCAAGGTTTTTCGGTTCGTAGCTGCTATCTTCATTCTCTTTCAGACTGCCGTGCACTTTGGTGGAAGAGTATTATCCTGCTTTGCAGTTATGTTCCGATCAAATGAGTTTCATCACTTCCACGTTGCCTTCTGGCAGGCGAATGATGCGTCGCCCTCAAAGAGTTTGGTTAATACGGTTTTGATTTTTTCGGCATCGTCATCTGAAAAACCGGTGCGCTTGGCAAATTGCGGCGACTTGGCGTCAAAAACGATATGCACGCCGTGATCAACGCGGTGTTTCATGCCCATGGTGTCGGAGCTTTTTCGTGCCGTCGTCTTCGCCGCCGAATGCGAAGACTTGTACGAAGTAGCGCACGCTCAGCCATTTTCCGCAGGCTTGTTGGCAATGTCGTCTTTGTTGGCTTTTTGGGGCATTAAACGCGTTCGCGCCCAAGCCGGCATTTTGTCTTTTGCGCGGTTGGCAAGGCTGGTTATGCCGTCTGTTTTTTTCGTTCGATGGCACATCGCCGTTGCCTTGCTGGCAGTCGCGGATTTTGCGTTTCAGGCACGTTTCGGTCATTTCGCCAAGGCCTTGAAAATCGGCGCGCGGGCGGTTGCTATTTAAAAACCTGTTCACAATCTGTCCGGGGGCAGCAAGCGTGAAATCGGAAGGCCTGCGACGTTGCAAATCCTCACCGGGTTGCATGACCCATCTTTGGTTTGCGCCTTGTAGCCCATCCTGATCAGCTCTTTCTTCTTTGGAAAAGAGCGTGTGATGCCTGGCAGGCGGGCCGTCCGCAGTACATTCCAGCCCCTGCGAACGCAATCCAAGCGAAAGATCTCCATGACAGACCACCTGCCGGAAGGCAAGCTGCCCGATTCCATCGCGTCCATCATTGAAGACATGCCCCTTGTCATCTCCAAGATCAGCGCGGGGCAGCTCATGAACCTGGCCCGCGAAGAGGGCTATTCCTGCTCCCTTGACGAAGACGGCGACCTGCTCTGGAAGATGGACGGCTACACCACCTACCTGTTCATATCCAAAAGCGGGCGCATCATCACTTTTCAGACGGGCTTTCAGTGCAGCGACGAAGACGAGGCCGCGCTGCTTCAGCGCATCAACCAGTGGCATCGCGGTATCCGCTTCGCGCGCACCTACTACGAGAAGCGCCCCGAAAACGCTGATCTGCTCAAGCTGGAGCTGGACATTGATCTGACCGGCGGCGTGACCAAGGAGCGTCTGATCGACTTTCTGATCACCTGCCGCGACATGTTCGGCAAGTGGCGCGCCGAAGTGCTCGATTGACTCAGCATCTTTTGCTGCAAGGGAAAGGCCAGTCTCTTTGCGGAGGCTGGCCTTTTGTTTGGCATCCGTCCGCGCGACGCAGGTGCTGACCACGGCGGGTAGAACGCATCAATAAAAAGAGCAAATTCAAGGGAAAAAAATGCCGTTTCGCGCAGATTTCACTAGGACATCATGCTATGAACAAAAGAGCGCCATGAGGCTGCTTTTTTACCTCTCCTGGAGGGGCCGCGAACGGTTTTTGAGAGAAGCGGGCATGAAAAAAACCGGCTGGCGCATGGCGCGCAGCCGGTTTCCGGAGGCCTGCCGCGTCACTCGCTGGCGGGAGCTGATGCCGCAGCCGGTTGGGCAGGCTGCTCGATGCGCTCGACCTTCGTGCGAATGCCGCCGCCCTTGGCCGGGGTGACGGGCACGGAGCCTGCGGCGCGGCGTGCGCTCCTTTTGCCGCGCACGGCTGTACTGCGGCGAGCGGTTCTCTTTTTGCCTGCCTTGGCGCGCGGGGCGCTGGCTGAAGAGGATTTGTCCCAGGTGTCGATTTCCTTGCCGCAGTCGGGGTCGGCCACGCCAAAGCTCATGGTGGCGCCAGCGCCGAACTTGCGCGGCACGGTGTCGTGCAAGGGCTGCGACATGTCCACGGGCGGGTTGGGCGATTCGGAAATGATTTGGCCTTTGGCGTTGCGCACGATGTAGCAAGAAGCCTGGGCGGAGATGGAGGCCAGGGCGGCAGCGCCTGCAACGAGGGCGATGGCGAAGGCTTTGGATTTTTTCATGCGGGTCTTTCGCGGCTGAACGGGTTGGAGTTACAAAGTTTACAAGAGCGGCATGTTTGCCGCGCCTGCGCTGGCTGTCAAGCGTGGCGGCGCAAAGCGGCCTGGCCCAGGGCGGGCTGATGTGGCGCATAACCCACGCTGGGCTGCCGGAGCTTGCCCGCGCGCCTGCGGTTTGACCGCTGGGCGTTCATGACCAGCATGGCCTGGCTGCTCAGCCAATGCTTGAAGAGGGCATGAAAAAACCGGTGCGAGACCGGTTTTCTTTATGCAGGAAGATGGCTCTTATTCGTCGGCCATCTGGCGCTCGCGTTCAGCTTCAAAGGCTTCGCGCAAGGCGGCCTTCTCAGCGGCGGGCGGCGCGCCGTAGTACACGGGGCGGACCTTGGCGGGTTTGCCGTTCGCAAAGTTGGCATGCAGGCCATAGGCTTTGGTTTCGCCCAGCAGGAAGAAGAAGGTGTTCGGGCAGTTGTGCTGCTCGCATACGGAGCCTTGCCAGTAGCGCTTGCCATTGATGAGGGCTTCTTCAGCGGGCGAGGTGGGGCCTTCGCCTTTGCGGATCCAGGCGGGCGCACCTTTGCGGCTGGCAGTCATGCGTGCCCATGCCTTTTTGGCGGGCTGATCTTCCAGCAGGTTGTAAAGGTAGGGGCCTTCAGGCTCGGCGGCAGCTGGCTCGGCAGCCGGCTCTGGCGCGCTTTGCGTTTGGGCTGGCTGCGCTTCAGGCTGGGGCGCCGGGGCTTTTTCAGCCGATCCGAAGCAGCCCGACAGCAGGGCGATGGCGGCAACGCAGGCCGTGAGGGTGGCGAGGCGGGTTTTCATGAGGTGATGCCTTTCATGAAGTTGAAGAAAGCGCGAGTGTAGGCCGGGCAGGCTGGAAAAAGCTGTTTCGCAGCGGGAGAAAGAGAAACGAATTCAGGCGCAGCAATACGCAAAGGCCCCAAGTTTCATCGGCTCCCAAAGTTTGAGATGGAAAGATATGAGGTTGATGTGTTCGGGAGAAAAACCGCCGCTCTGACGAATCACCCTCTGTGCAGAGCGTGTGCTGCGGCTGACGCTGTTATTCGTCTCCAGAATTCATTCATATGCACGCATGCAGCCGTTTTTTTCCTGATGGGAGATGCCAAACCCTGCGGCTCCGGAGTCTGTTCTCCGCCTGAGCGCAAATGCGGAAAGAACGGGTTAGACGTGGCTGCTCGCAAGCAGGATTGGCGCTTCTTTATTCATAGCGTCATGTCCTGGTGAAACCAGCGCGAAACGGCATTTAAGCTCCTTGAATTCGCTCCTGTTTTTGATGTACCAGGGCGAGCAGCCAAAGCGCCCAGCAAAAATTTCCCAATAAAAGCGAAGATTCGCCCAATAGTCCGCCAGCGCCCGTGAATCGGGAGCTGGCGGCTATTAAAAAAAAAGGAAGCAAAATCGCGCCCTTTTTTGCTTTGCCCTTTTTCATCCACCGCTTCCTGAGCCGACATGAACGACGCCAGCCGCCTTCTTGAAATCACCCCCCGCGCGGGCACGCTGCAAATTGACAACTGGGCTGAGTGGTGGAGCGCGTTTGCCCAGCGCACCACCTGGCTGGATGCGCTGGCGCTGGCCTTGGGCGCTTTGCTGGCCTGGCTGCTGGTGCGCTGGCTGGGCGCGTGGGCTGCCCGCGTGGCCGGGCAGCTGCGGGCCGCGCGCCATGAGGCCGATGGCGCAGGCAGTGGCGCAGCGGGCCAGTCGCGGCTGTCGGTGCTGTTTGGCACGCGGCAGGTTGACGGGGCGCTGTTTCCGCTGTTCTGGCTGGGGCTGACGTATCTGGAGCGCATGGCGCTGCTGCACTGGGTGGGGCACGCGCCGCTGCTGCGGCTGGCGCTGCCCGCGCTGACGGCGCTGCTGCTCATTCGCAGCGTGGCGACGGTGCTGCGGGCGGCGCTGCCGGGCGTGGCGGCGGTGCGGCTGCTGGAGCGCACGGTGTCATGGGCGGCGTGGATCGGCATGCTGCTGTGGGTCAGCGGCGTGCTGCCAGCGGTAATGCGGCAGCTGGACACCATCACCTGGAAGATGGGCGGCACGCAAATGTCGGTGACCGATCTGATTGAGGGCGCGCTCACCGCCGGGGCGCTGATGCTGCTGGCGCTGTGGGCGTCTTCGTATCTGGAAGAGCGCCTGCTGCGCCGGGCCACGGGCGCAACGCTGTCGGTGCGCAAAGCGGTGGCCAAGG
Source organism: Ottowia massiliensis (assembly GCF_900240305.1). Lineage (NCBI taxonomy): Bacteria > Pseudomonadati > Pseudomonadota > Betaproteobacteria > Burkholderiales > Comamonadaceae > Ottowia > Ottowia massiliensis. Next base: position 155,747 of record NZ_LT964854.1, read on the forward strand.
CCACGCGGGCATTCATGCTGTTTCTCGGGCTAATGCTGGGGCTTTCGGCCGTGGGCATCGACCTGACGGCGCTGTCGGTGCTGGGCGGCGCCATGGGCGTGGGCATCGGCTTCGGGCTGCAAAAGCTGGCGGCCAGTTACATCAGCGGCTTTCTGGTGCTGGCCGAGCGCAGCCTGCGCATAGGCGATCTGGTGCGCGTGGGCGGCTTTGAAGGCAGCATTGCCGACATTCGCACGCGCTACACCGTGATTCGCGCCACCAACGGCTCCGAAGCGCTGGTGCCCAACGAAACGCTGATGACCAGCACGGTGGAAAACCTGTCGTTTTCAGACTCGCGCCTGAACCAGAGCACCACCATCACCGTGGGCTACGACAGCGACGCCGCCCAGGTGCAGCGCCTGCTGGAGCAGGCCGCACTGCAATGTTCGCGCGTGCTGCGCCAGCCCGCGCCAGCCGCGCTGCTGAACAACTTTGGCGCCGACGGGCTGGAGTTCACCCTGAGCTACTGGCTGGGCGACCCTGAAAACGGCGGCCTGGGCGGCGTGCGCTCGCAAGTGAACCTGGCCATTCTGGATGCCCTGCGCGGCGCAGGCGTAGACATTCCCTACCCGCAGCGGGTGCTGCACATCAACCCGCCCGAAAGCGCCAGTGCTGCCGTTGCCGGCGCTGGCGCCAAACAGGCCCCAGGAGCCGGCCCGCAGACCATCCATGAAGGCGGGCAGGGCACGGCCGCCAGCGCTGAAGCAGGCATGCGCTAATGCGAAGGCAGCGCTTAATTAGCTCCTCTTTCAATAGCATGAGGTCCTAGAACAAAGGGCGCGAAGGCGGTTTTTCTACCCTTCAGATTCGCTCTTGTTTTTAATGAATTGAGCGCTTCTTGGAAAGCCTTGTTCCGAGGAACAGAAGGGTATCCAGGCCGGGCATGCGAAGGAGCGGCTTCTACAATCTGCCGCCTATGTCCAAAGCACTCCTGACCACTGTCTTGCTGGCTGCTGCGCCAGCCTTTGTTTCTGTTTCCGCGCTCGCGCAGGCCGTGGCTGGGCAGGCCGCGCCTGTGGAAGCTGCCGCGCCGCAGCCGGGCGTGAAGGAGAGCGGGCAGCGCGTGGAGCATTTGCGCGTGGAAGACGGCGGCAGCCGCATTGACGAGGTGCGCGTAGGCGGGCAAACGCGCAGCATTTCCGTGCAGCCGAAGGTGACGCAGCTGCCTGCCTATGACGTGCGGCCCGCCCGCCAGGGGCAGCAGCAGGGCGATCGCGTGTGGAAGATTGGCAATTTCTGATCCGCGCGGCGCATGGCTGTCTTTACCCCGGTTCCTGAAACCGATGCCGCGCCGCTGTTCAAGGCGCTGGGCCTGGGCCGCCTCAAAGCGCTGCAGGGCATTGAGGGCGGCATCGAGAACACCAATTTCTTTGCCACGACCGAACTTGATGGCGCAGAGCATGAATGGGTGCTGACGCTGTTCGAGCGGCTGACGCACGCGCAGCTGCCGTTTTATTTGCACCTGATGAAGCACCTGGCGCAGCGCGGCATTCCCGTGCCCGAGCCGCAAGCCAAGCCCGAAGGCATGCGCCGCCGCCCCGGCGAAGACGAGCTGCTGCACACCTTGCGCGGCAAACCGGCGGCCATCGTGAACCGCCTGCGCGGCAAGAGCGTGCTGGCGCCCGCGCCCGCGCACTGCGCCGCCGTGGGCGGCATGCTGGCGCGCATGCATCTGGCCGGGCGCGACTACGGGCGCAGCCAGCCCAATTTGCGCGGCCTGCCCTGGTGGAATGAAACCGTGCCGGTGGTGCTGCCGCATCTGGCCGCAGGCGAAGCTGCGCTGCTGCAAGCCGAGCTGGCGTATCAGAACCACGTGGCCGCCAGCAGCGCCTGGGCTGCTTTGCCGCGCGGGCCGGTGCACGCCGATCTGTTCCGCGACAACGTGATGTTTGACGATGAAGCGGGCGCGCCGGATGCGCCGCGCCTGACGGGCTTTTTCGACTTCTACTTTGCGGGCGTGGACGCCTGGCTGTTCGATTTGGCGGTGACGCTCAACGACTGGGCCACTGATTTGCCCACGGGCGCGCTGGATTTGCCGCGCGCACGCGCGCTGGTGGCGGCCTACCAGGCCGAGCGCGCGCTCACGCAGGCCGAGCGCGATCTGCTACCCGCCATGCTGCGCGCGGGAGCGCTGCGCTTTTGGCTCTCTCGCCTGTGGGACTGGCACTTGCCCCGGCAGGCCAGCTTGCTCAAGCCGCACGATCCCGCGCATTTCGAGCGCGTGCTGCGCCAGCGGCTGGCGCAGCCGCTCACGATGGCGGCGCTTGAATCATGAAACTGCGCATTGCTGCGGCCCGCGAGGGCATTGACTGGCTGCGCAGCGGCGCGCGCGCCTTTGCCCGCCAGCCCGTGGCGCTCATCGGGCTGCCGCTCATGCTGGCGGCGCTGCTGGCTTTTGTGGGCATGCTGCCGCTGGCCGGTCCGCTGCTGGCGCTGGCGCTGCTGCCGGCCGGCACGGTGGGCTTGATGGAGGCCGCACGGCAAGCCATGCAGGGGCGCTTTCCGTCGCCCGCCGTGCTGCTGACGGCGCTGCGCACCGCGCCGCAAGGCGTGCGGCAAATATTGCTGCTGGGCCTGCTGTACGCCCTGTGCGGCGCGGCAGCGGAAGGGCTGGCCTGGCTGCTGCTGGGTGCGCCGCCCGACATGACCGCGCTAGTGAACCTGTCGCAAGAGAAGCTGGCCGACCCTGCCACGCTGGAGCAGGCGCGCGCCGCCATGCGCTACAACCTGGGCCATCTGCTGCTTTTCGCGCCGCTTTCGCTGGCCTTCTGGCATGCCCCGGCGCTCACGCACTGGCACGGCGTGCCGCCCGTCAAAAGCCTGTTTTTCAGCGCGGTGGCCGTGCTGCGCAACTGGCGCGCCTTCACCCTCTATGGCCTGGCGGCAGCGGCCCTGATGGCCAGCGCCACCCTGGCGCTGACCTTGCTGGTGCTGCTGCTGGGCGCGCCCGCGCTGGCGGCGCACGGCGTGGCGCTGCTGGGGCTGGTGATGGCGGCCATCTTCTCCGCCTCGGTGTGGTTCAGCTTCTGCGGCTGCTTCGAGGACGCGCCGCCGGAGCAAGGCTGAGAGCCTGTTGGCGATTTGTTCCCGGGAGCGAAAAACGCGGTCTCGGGCGGTTTGCTGCGTTGCAAGTCTTTGCCTCGCCGGATCACAAGGCAGTCTGTCTGCGGTTTGTGCTTTGTGGCCCATCCCGCTCCGCGCTTAGCCCCTCACGGCCAGATGGCAAACAGGTTCAGGGCACATGGCATGTTTTTGCTCCTCTATCCATAGCAATATGTCCTAGTGCAGACTGCGCAGAACGTACATTCTTGCCCCTTGAATTCGCTCCTCTTTTTGATGCACCCTGGCCGCTGCGTCAGGCCCCGGCGCGAAACCGGTGCGCGGGGCGGACTGTGAACCGGTTCTTACAATCGGCGCATCTCTCACTCCTCTGGAAGCATCCGCATGTCCCTGTTCTCCGCTGTCCAACTGGCTCCGCGCGACCCCATCCTGGGTCTGAACGAGCAATTCGCCGCTGACACCCACCCCGCCAAGGCCAACTTGGGTGTTGGCGTTTACTTTGACGACAACGGCAAGCTGCCCCTGCTGCAATGCGTGCAGGCAGCCGAGCAGGCGCTGATGAGCAAGCAGGCCCCGCGCGGCTATCTGCCCATTGACGGCTTGGCGGCCTATGACAGCGCCGTCAAGGCGCTTGTTTTCGGCGCGCAGGCTCCCGCCGTGCAGGATGGCCGCGTGGCCACCGTGCAAACGCTGGGCGGCACCGGCGCGCTGAAAATCGGGGCGGACTTTCTCAGGCAGCTCACGCCTTCGGCCAAGGTGCTGGTATCCAACCCCAGCTGGGACAACCATAAGGCCCTCTTTTCCCGCGCTGGCTTTGAAGTTGCCGCCTACCGTTATTACGACGCCGCCCGGCGCGGCGTGGACTTTGAGGGCATGCTGGCCGACCTGAACGCCGCCGCCGCAGGCGACATCGTTGTGCTGCACGCCTGCTGCCACAACCCCACGGGCTATGACCTCAGCGCCGCGCAGTGGGATCAGGTCATTGCCGCCGTCAAGGCCAAGGGCCTCACCGCCTTTCTCGATATGGCCTACCAGGGCTTTGGCCAGGGCTTGGCGGAAGACGGCGCCGTCATCGGCAAATTTGCGGCCGCTGGCCTGAGCTTTTTCGTCTCCACTTCTTTCAGCAAGAGCTTCAGTCTCTACGGCGAGCGCGTGGGCGCTCTCTCCGTGGTGTGCGAGAGCAAGGATGAAGCCGCCCGCGTGCTCAGCCAGCTCAAGCTCACCATCCGCACCAACTACAGCAACCCGCCCACGCATGGCGCCGCCGTGGTTTCCGCCGTGCTGAACACCCCCGAATGGCGCGCCTTATGGGAAAAAGAGCTGGGCGAAATGCGCACGCGCATCAAGGCCATGCGCCAGGCGCTGGCCGATGGCCTGAAAGCTGCGGGCGTCACGCAAGACATGAGCTTCATCGTCAATCAAGTTGGCATGTTCAGCTATTCCGGCCTGTCAAAAGAGCAAATGCAGCGCCTGCGCAGCGAATTCGGCGTTTACGGCACCGATTCGGGCCGCCTGTGCGTGGCCGCGCTCAACAGCCGCAATATTGACCATGTTTGCCAGGCTATTGCGGCGGTTATGAAATAGTCATTTTGTCCTCTCGCGGCCTGGCCGCATCCGGCAAAAACGGCGCTGCAAAGCAGCCGTTTGCATTCGGGCATGCGTGTTCCCATGCTCCCGGCATGAAAAAGGCGGCAGGCCAAATGCCTGCCGCCTTCGTGTTTTTCTGAAATGGTCTTCAGGCCATCATTGCAAATCAGCCAATGGTCAGCTGCCCTGGCAGTTTGGCATATTGTTTGTCGCCGACATCGAAGCCATCTGAAATATTAAACAAGCGATAGCATGTGTTGTAATCGTTGCCATTCAGGTTGCGCGCCAGACTGATTGCAAAATCTTCAACCGAAGCAGCTTGCCCGCCCATGGTAACCAGCTCTCGCAAATTCGGGTTGCGCTCGCCAGCTTTCGTGGCTAGATCAAGCAGGGTTTTCATTTCGCTGCTGGTATAAGTCAGCGTAACAGTCTGGCCCGCCTTGACAGGGCCGCTGGTGGCTTTGTTCGCATCTCCCGTTTGCGCAATATTTAGCAGCTGGGCGCTGTTTTCATCTACCTTCACGGTGTAGGAATAACGCCTCTCCGAGACCACTTCCTTGCCGCTGGCATCAAATTTCTGCGTGACGGTCATGGGTACATTGCCCGAATATTGAAGGGTGACCGTGCCTTGTGCCGTACCATCCGGGAATCTCGTGATGACGGTATTGCCAGTATTTTTGGCGCCTTCCAGGCCAAGATTGACCGGTCCCAGCTTGATATCCAGCTTTGATTGCGAACTGAAATCGAGTTTCTCGATGGCCTTTACGCTCGAGATACCCGTTCCATTGTTTTCCGGCATATTGCCGTTGGCAAGAAAGTCGTTATAGGCGGCCTTTCCTTCCGGGGTGGACAGATCGAATTCGGCGGTTTTCAAATGCGCAGTTTCCAGCTTGTCATTGCGCCCCAGCATGATGCTGGCCACTTCAAAATCAATGCCCACGCCGTTATACGCGTTAATGGCCTCTTTCGGGCCTGCCGTCACACGAACCTTGTTGGTATCGGTTTTTTCCACCAGCAGGCTGACGCCGCTTTCATCCGTGATTTTGGTCTGTGTGGCCAAATGCTTGAACGTCGCCTTGAATTCATTGGTGGAATATGAAGAACCGTCCATTTTGACCACGGTTCCGGTCGGCATGGAATCGGGCGAAAACGGGCTGACGGTGCGCGGCGCCGTGCTTTTGGCGGCCTGCTCCGGCATGGACACTTCAAAACTGCTCTTGATGCCGCTGGTATGCCCCGCGCTGAGGCCGACATGGCCACCGCTGGCGCCGCCCTGCAAACTCACGGACACATCGCCAGACGAAGTGAAGGTGGTAACGCCGTTTTTGGTGTTCAGGCCGCTGACCACCGTGGCATTGGTATTCACGCCAAAGCTGATGCCATAGCCCTTTGAAGTTTTGATGCTCTCCGTGAAGCCCGTGCCAGCCGAAACGCTGAATGTGCCTTTGCTGGGGTCCACAGACGCATCCAGGCTGCGTGACGAAGAGGATGAGCTTTCGCTGCCGTCCAGATTCGTGGTCTTGGTGGTGTCCGTCTGTTTGCCGCCAACTGAAACCTTGCCATCGGTATCCCCGCCGACATGGGTGTTGGTCTTGCTGGTTTTTTCTGTTGTGGCGCCGCCCTGCGGCACGCCAGGAGCGGAAGCAGACTGGTCGTCATTCACCGTCACGCTGCCCTTGCCCGGCTGGGCTGCTTTTGACTGTTTTTCGGGAATGTTCAGAACATCGCCCGGATAGAGCGCATCGGGATTGCTGATTTGCGGATTTTTCGCGATGAGGTCCTGCGTGCTCACGCCCTGCTTGCTGGCAATGCCGCCAATCGTGTCGCCATGCTGGACGGTGTAGGTTTTTTGCTCCTGCGGCGGCTGCACTCGCGGCAACAGGCTAGCGATCAAGGGGGCAATGCTCATGGCTGAATCTCCTTTGGGTGGTTGCACAAAAGCGGACTTCCACACTTTAGAAGCTTGTACGTCATAGCGATAGCTGGGGTGATTACCAGTCGGGCAAACACAAGCCCCTGGGTTTTGCGTCTTCCTATACAAAGATACCCCTAGGAAAACACCCCAGCTAGGCAGCAGATATCGCGCTCAATAGACTGGAAGCGCAAGTTCAGCTGGTTTTAAGGCGAATCCAAAGCAAGCCGTCCGGCTGGTATCACCCCCTCCATCTTTGAAAGGTCCTGTTATGGCTTCCGGTATTCATGGCACCAATCTCATTTCCCATACCAAGTTTGTGCCGCCTCCGCCCCCACCTCCGCCACCGCCCCGCAAAGAGGTTGATAACGCCGTGCGCCAGCCAAACTTGCATGCAGGAAAGTCCGATGCGCCCCCGCCAGAGCGCTACGTGCAGCACGAAGTGCAAAAAAACGAAAACCTGACTGAAATCGCCCACCGCTACCAAACCTCCACCCCCATGCTGGAGGCAGCCAATCCGCAGCTGAACAATCCTGATGCGCTGGAAATAGGGCAAAAACTGAATGTGCCTATCGGCGCCAATTACGGAACCGAACCCACGCGCGATGTGCTGGAACCCGGGCAGACGCTGACCGACATGGCGCGCGAACACCCAAACGTGAGCGCACGAGACATCGCCCGCGCCAACCGCTCCAGCGTGCCCAACAGCAACCGCGTGCAGGCTGGCCAAGAACTATGGGTGCCCGCGCAGAAAGATGCTTCACCGCTGGAGCAGAAAGTGCAGGCCACCGACCAGGCCCAGGCTTCGCTGGACCATGCCCAGCAGCGCTATGACTCGCTGCCGCCTGACGCCCACCCTGCTGTCCGTGAAGACGCACACCGCAGCGTGCAAACGGCGCAAGGCAATCTAAACCAGGCTGTGCGCGAAGAGCTGGACCTGCGCGCCAAAAACGCCACCCCGCCAGAAGGCGCCTGGAGTAATGATGAAGAACGCTACGCCGCTGCTGGCGCACAGCTGAAGGAACGCTATCAGGCTGACGCAGGCGCCACCAAGCAGCTGGACACGGCTTTGCAAACCCTGGCAAATGAACGCTATCGCGCCAGCCCCGCAGGCCAGGCGGAAGAAATCGTCACTCAGGCCACGGCGGCAGGCAAGTCGCCAGAGCAGCAAATGCAGGAGCTGTCCAAACGCTTGGCAGATGCACCGCCCGAAGTCAAGTCAGCCGTGGCAGCCAGCCCGAAGGGCCAGCAAATGTTGCAGGACGCAGCCACCTGGGCGACAGAACCGCTGGCAGGCGGTGATGCCCAGCAGGCTGAACGCGACCACGGCACCCCTTTGGCCGCAGGCATCCAAAGCGCAGAGCGCCTGGAGCAAGTCACAAGAGGCCTGCCGCCTGACATGGCCGCGCAGCTCACGGGCAAGGCCATGCCCACGATCGAAGCCTTCAGTGGCAGCTTCAAGGAACATTACCCCACGCTGAACTCGCCTTTCACAGACGATGGCTTCCAGAACCTGATGAAGGCAATGGACCGCGGTATCGATACCCCGCAGGGCCAGATCAACATGCAAAAACTGGCTGCGCAGGACGTATGGGACCGCACGGCCATGCATCAGCACATTGCGGAAGGAGGCCGTCCCGCCTACGCGCTTGAATGGGCCAAGCAGCAAGGCGTGGATATTGACGCCGTAAAGCAGGACATCCGTTCTGCCATGAAAACGTATGCCAGCAGCATTGACCAGACAGGCAAGGCATACGCCGAACACATGAGCGAGCTGGGCTGGCTGGTGGCCAATCATGGCGGCGCCATGACGCCTGAGCAGCTTGAGCAGGCCATTGCCCAATACGCCAAAGAAAAAGGCCCTGAATGGGAAGCCAAGGGCAATGAGCTGAAAGCCCGCCTGGTCGCGCATGGCGAAAAACTGGCAGGACAGATCGCCGATCTGGACCCGGAAGGCGGCAGCGCGGAAATCGCCAAGGAAATCCTCAGCAATCCTTCGGCGCAGCTGGCGTTCAGCTCCGCCGTGCAGTCAAACCCGGAACTTCTGGCTGGCGCGCAGGGCGAGAAAGTCGCCAACTTCTTCTCCAATCCGGGCGTGCAGGCCAAGCTGGGCGATCAGGGGCGCAAGCTGGTTAATGAACTGGCCTCGGCCTATGCCAAGGGCGTCGTTTTGGACAAGATTGGCAAGCTGGACCCTAGCGATGCCGCCAGCGTGGCCAGCGCCAAACAAGCGCTGACCGGTCTGAAAGACTCACGCTTTGCCAAACTGCTGGGGCTTTCGCCCTCGCAGATGGACGAAGTCGTCTCGGCGCTGGAAAACACCATTCCCAAGGCAGGCGAATCGGCTGATGACATCGCAAAGCGCACGAGCGCGCTGGATACCAAGCTCAATGGCATCAAGGGGCTGAATGGTTCCACGGCAGCCGGGCGGCTGATACGCGGGCTGGGCATAGCGCTTTCTGGCGTGAGCTTCCTGGCTTCCACAGGCAAGGCCATCAATGACCCCACCGTCAAAAATGGCCTGCAAGCCATCGTGGGCGCTGCTGGTCTGGGCCAGCGCGGCAGTGAGCTTCTGGTGGCCATAGGCAAGGTGGATGCCGACTCCGCTTTGGGTAAGCTGGGTGGCAAAACTGCAGGCAAGGTGGTGGGTGCTTTAGGCGCCGCCCTTGACGCCTGGAGCATGGGCGAATCGTTTGCCTCTGGCGATATTCCTTCCGGCGTGCTGTACGGCACTAGCGCCGCAGGCGGCCTGATGGCCACTTTTGGCGCAGGCAGCATGGCCGGCCCCATCGGCATCGGACTGGTGGTGGTCTCCGTGATTGGCCTTGGCATATGGAACTCCGTGAAGGAAGCCAACAAGCACGAACCCGGCAGTGACGGCGGCGCATCTTTGCGGTTCCTGCAAAACGCAGGCATTTCCGAAGCAGCGGCCCAGGAACTGGTCAATCAGAACGGAAAGGGACACAGCCCAGTGCCGCTGCTGCTGCGTTATGCCGAACACAAGGGCTTGGACATGCAAAAACCGGAAGACCAGAAAAAGTTCGTTGACTGGCTCAACCACATGCCTCATGACAAGCTGGTCAATTTGCGTGACCGCCTGCACCAAACGCTTGACTACAACGACGGAAACATGGAGAAATTCCCGGCGGCCAAGGAGGGCGACGATCGCTGGAAGCCCGTCCAGAAAGTGCCAACGGGAGGCCCTGGTTACGGAACGATGGATGTCAATATGCCCCCCAGCTCCGCCGCGCAAATGGACAAGGTGCTCACCCACCTGGGTCTGCCCGTGCTCACTCCTTGACGGCAAACAAAGTCATCGCACATGTCAGCCACTACCTGTCCCCACTGCGGGCAACCCGCCATGTCTTCATTGAAGAAGCTCGCTCTCGGCTGGGCACGCAGCGTGCCTTGCAAGGCGTGCGGGCTGCGGGTTTCGGTTTCACCTTTGCCTGCCGTGGCAGCCATGCTGCCAAGCATGGCCGTGGTGCTGGCGGTCACATTGCGCTGGGTGCGCGATCCCGCCCTCATGATCATGCTGGGCGTTGTGGCCTTGTCGATTTCTTTTGTGCTGCACCTGTGGGCTGTTCCGCTGATCAGGACGCAACTGACTGATCCACGCGCCGTGGCCAGGGCGCGCGGCCAGGATCAGGGCGATCAGCCGCCTCGCTGAACAGGCGAAACCTCCGCGCTCTGCACGGTCAGCGCCAGCGCGCCGTCGGCCAGCGTGGCCCGCACGGGCTGGCCGGGCTGGGCTTGGGCGGCGCGGGTCAGGGGCAGGCCGCCGCTGGTTTGCAGCAGGGCGTAGCCGCGCGCCAGGGTGTGGCGTGGGTCGAGCAGGTCAAGCCGCAAGGCGGCGCGGGTCAGGCGCTCGCGTTCGGCTTGCAGGGCGCGGGCAGCAGCCAAAGGCCATGCCTGCGCCAGGCTTTGCAGGCGCTGGCGGGCGCTTTGCAGCGCGGGAGCGCTGGCGGTGGGCAGGCGCTGGCAGGCGTGCGCCAGGCGTGCGGTTTCGCGCTCCAGCCGCAGGCGCAGCGCATGCAGCATGCGTTGCTGATGGCGCTCCAGCCGCAGGCGTTCGGCGGCCAAGGCGCTGGCAGGGCGGCCCAGACGCAGCGCCAGGTGATCCAGCCGCTGGCCTTGCGTGTCGATGCGGTGGCGCGCGGCGCGGGCCAGCCGCGCGGCTTGCGTTTGCAAGGCGGCCAGCAAAGTGGCGCGGTCAGGGCAGGCCAGTTCGGCGGCGGCAGTGGGCGTGGGCGCGCGCAGATCGGCCACGAAGTCGGCAATGGTGAAGTCGCTTTCATGCCCTACGCCGCTGATGACGGGGATAGGGCTGGCGGCAATGGCGCGGGCCAATGCTTCGTCGTTGAAAGCCCAGAGGTCTTCAATGGAGCCGCCGCCGCGCACAAGCAAGATGACATCCACGCACGGCTGCCGCTGCTTTTCCGGTGCCGCCGCACGGCGATGCAGCCGGGCCAGTGCATTCATGGCATGGATGAGTTCGGCCGGCGCGCCCGCGCCCTGCACAGCAGCGGGCGAGACGATGACGGGCACGTGCGGCGCGCGGCGGCGCAGGGCCGTGAGCACATCGTGCAAGGCAGCGGCGTGCAATGAAGTGACCACGCCAATGCCGCGCGGCTGCGCGGGCGGCGCCCGTTTGCGGGCAGCGTCAAACAATCCCTCGGCCTGCAAGCGGGCCTTGAGCTGCAAAAACTGCTCAAACAATGCGCCCTGCCCGGCGCGGCGCATGGTCTCTACCACCAGTTGCAAATCGCCCCGCGCCTCATACACGCCCAGGCGGCCGCGCGCCAGCACTTGCTCGCCATCGCGCGGCGCGAAATCCAGCCCGCTGGCCGCGCGGCGGAACATGGCGCAGCGCAGCTGCCCCGTTTCATCTTTCAGCGAGAAGTAGCAATGCCCGCTGGCCGCGCGCGAAAAGCCGGTGATTTCGCCCTGCACCGTCACCGGGTTCAGCCGCGCATCCAGCACCTGCGCGATGGCCTGGCACAGCTGGCCCACGGGCCACACATCGGACTGCGGCAAGGCGGCTTGCAAACCACCCTGCGCAGCAGCGGAAAAACCGGCGCGAACGCTCACTGCCACGGCCACACCTGCCGTTCTTCCACAAAAAGCGCGCTCCCGGGGTAGGCGCGGCGCGCCTCCGCGCAAATGACGATCCGGCGTAGCAACTGCTTGATTTGAAATGATTTTTTCATGCCAAAAATTTCATCGACGCGCCCAAAACCGCATCAAATCAGGCTTTGCAAAGGCTTTTCCACCCGGTTTTTCACAGAGTTGTCCACAGAGCGTGTGGATGAATGCCAGCCAGCCCCCGGCCCGCCGCTTCCGGCCGTGCAACAGGCTGAAACGCGGGTAATGCGTGGGTAATAATTGCCCCTTATCACGCTTCGCAGGCGCTGGCACAGCCGGTTTCTGCTTTTTCATACAGTATTTTTGCAACGGAGAACCGTTTTGCTTTCCATCATACAAGCGGCCGGCTGGCCCATCTGGCCCCTCATCCTGGCATCCATCATCGCGCTGGCGCTGATCATCGAGCGCTTCATCAGCCTCAAGCCTTCGCGCATTTACTCGCCCAGCGTGGTGGATGAAGCCATCAAGGTCTCGCACCGTGGCGTGCCTGGGCCTGACACCGTCAATCAGCTCGCGCAGCATTCCACCGTGGGCGAAGTGCTGGCCGCAGGCTGGCGCGCGCTCAACAGCAACCCGCAATGCAGCCCTGAAGAAATGCGCGCGGCGCTGCAAGCCGCTGGTCGTAGCGCCGCGCACAAGCTGGAGCGCTTCTTGCCCGCGCTGGCCACCATCGCCTCGGCCGCGCCGCTGCTGGGCTTGCTGGGCACCGTGATCGGCATGATTGAAATCTTCGGCTCGCAAGCGCCTGCCGGCTCGCTTGCGGGCGGCAACCCGGCCAAGCTGGCGCACGGCATTTCGGTGGCGCTCTACAACACGGCCTTTGGCCTCATCGTCGCCATTCCAGCCCTCATCTTCTGGCGCTACTTCCGCGCCCGGGTTGATGGCTACGTGCTCGCGCTGGAGCTGGCCGCCGAGCGCTTCTCCCACCATCTGGAGCCGCTTTGCAAAGGCAGCAAGCGATGAAATTCAACCCCCGCCCCCACGCCGATCCGGAGATCAACCTCATCCCCTTCATCGACGTGCTGCTGGTCATCCTCATCTTCCTGATGCTGACCACCACCTACAGCAAATTCACCGAGCTGCAACTGAACCTGCCCTCGGCCAGCGCCGACGCCTCGCAGACACGGCCGAAGGAAGTCGTTGTCTCCGTCGCCGCCGATGGCCGCTACATGATTGCCGGCCAGGAGCTGCCCGCCCGCGACACCGACACCGTGGCCGCAGCCCTCAGCCGCGCCGCCAGCGCGGCGGGCCAAGGCAGCGTCATCGTCATCAGCGCAGACGCACAGGCCAGCCACCAGTCCGTCATCACCGTAATGGAAGCCGCCCGCCGCCAGGGCCTGACGCAGCTGACCTTTGCCGCGCAAACCGGCGGGCAATAGCCGCCAGGCCGCCCAGATGGCAGGCGGCCGCAGCACCGAACGGCTTTTGCACGACTTTTCCGCCCAGCTTCACTGCCGCCTTGCACCAGCGCTTTGGCCTGCCGCCTTCACGATGCAAGCGCGGCGGGTGAGAAGGAACCGCGCCATCAAGCTTTGGCAGACATGGCCTTATTGGCTTTAATTGGAAAGAAGTTTTCCAATTGCGCGTTTCCAAAACAGGCCATGAAATAAGAAAGGCAATGGCAAAAAAGGCGATGGCCGCAATCGTGCTGGCAGCCGCGCTTTTGCCAGGCTGCGGCGTTTTCAGCCACAAGCTGGCGCGGCCCATCGTTCATCACGCGCAAGGGCAATGGACGCATGAAAACACCGCCATTTACGGCAGCGTTTCCAGCTTCCGCGTGCGCCGTATGCAGGCTCGGATGAAACTTATGAATTTCTCTATATCCACAGCCAACCAGCCGACGGCGCCTGCTTCTGCCAAATCATTCCCAAAATGCTGGTGGCAGACTTTTTCAGCAGTCCGCCCGTCAAAGGTCCGTTCAGCCCAGGCCAATGCATTGGCGGTGCGGCCAGATAACGCGCTTTCGCCGGATTTCATTCTGCGTCTTGCAGCCCATTCAATCCGCCGCCCTCCCACAAGCAGATTTCAAGCAGGCTCCACGGTATCTTTTCGCTCTACTATCAATAGCAAGATGTCCTAGTAGAACGGGCGCAGAAGGGTATTTTTGCTCCATTGGATTTGCTTCTGTTTTTGATGCTGCAAGCTGTCGTGCAGTTGCTCGGTCAGCGCCGGGCCGCGTGAAGCAGTTGGCGCAGGTGAAGGCGATGACGGCGGCGCGCGCAGCACGAACCAAGCGGGCGTAAAGCTGTTCACGGAGAAGAAAAAGCAGCGGCAATCCAGGCATGGCCGTTTGCGCGCGAGGGCGGCAAAGACGCGAGCGTCTTGACATCCAGGATTGATTTGCGCTGGCTCTCTGCTGAAGCGGCAGCGTGGGAAGGGGGCGAAAAGGGGAACGCTGTGGGGGACGCGAAAGGGAGAAGCGAAGCTTCTTGCTCCACCTTTTTGCTCCTTGTTTGATAGCGAAAACTCCCCGTATTTATTGCGACAAGGGCTGTTTTCATGCCCTTGAATCTGCTTCTGTTTTCATGAACACGCCCACGGCCTGGCCGCCTGCGGCGGACTGGCCACTCAAACCGTCTGTGCCGTTCGGTCTGCCGCTGGCTAGGCACACGCTGGAGCGACGGCTGGACTGGATGGATCGCGCGCGAGGAAGGCATTTACCGGCTGGGGGCTGCTTTGGCCTGCCCCGTGGCTGATGAAGCGTGCAATGCCGTCAGCGCCCCGGTCTGGCGCTTGCTGACCAGCGGCCCGCGCGGCGTCCGCCTGCCAGCGGGTGAGCCAAAGCCAATCACCACCCGCCATCCCGCGCCTTCAGGCGATGCGGCCCCGCCGCGCCTGGCGTTCGCTGTTTGACATTCCGCCGTTGGCTCACTGTGCAACGCCGCCCCGGGCCTGCTGGAGCAATCCGCCAACGGCATGGAGGACCTGACGAACAACAACCGCAGCCAACACGTGCGGCAAGCGCGTGGCCTGCCCGTGATCGCACGCTGAATACGCCAGCGGCCACGGCTACTACGCCTGGAGTGAGGAAGTGCCGCCAGTCTGCAAAGCCTGCTGGCGGCAGATGAAGCGGCGGGCCGCGAGGCGCGCCATGATCCGCCCGTTTTTCCGTCTGTTTTCCACCGGCGCATTCAGGCACGCCTCGCATCAAAAATAGAAGCAAATTCAAGCCATTAAAAATGCCATCAGCGCTGATTCCACTAAGACCCCCCGCTATCAAAGCAGAAACAAATTCATGCCCCTGACACGAGGCAGCTTGTCTGCTTGTGCACGGTGCCATCGCTTTGCCACGCCATTGCCCTTTCATCGCCTCGTCCGCCCGTCCGCACGCGGCATGCGGACAGTTCTTTATTCACTGTCCGAGGAGTTTTGAGCGTGATGAAAACCCAAGCCATCCAGGGGCCGTCGCAGAACCCAGGCCCCGCTGCCCGCCGCCGCAGGGGCCGCTTTCGTGCCAGGCGCGCCGCAGGCCTCGCTCGATGAGGAGGATGCGCCTGCCCAATGGGGTGACAACGCCAGCACCTTCCGCGTGCCCGCTTTTCGCTGATCAACGCCTGGCTCGACCGGAACCCCAACTAGCCCTTTCCCGCCCTGCGCGGCAGCTTCGTGCAGCTGAACGCGCAAAACCTCGCTGGCAGGCGCTACGTGGCTTCCTGCGCTGGCGACTTTTCCCGTTTTCTGGGTCAAGGGCGCCGCGTGACGCTGAGCGCAGGCTACCGGTAGCAAGAGCTGGCAGCAACTGAAAAAAGGGCGGGCGCGTCGGCGCGAACGCGCTTCGCGCGCTGCTCCCTGCCTACATCTACCCAGCGGGATTTCCACGCTGTCCGCAACCGGCTGCGCGGCATGCGCCAGCAGCTTTCAGCCTGCCCGTCAAGGCTTGGCAAAAAAGCGGGCGCAGGCATAATCCGCCCGAAATTTCTTGACCGGCCGCCGCGCAGCAATGCGCGGCGGTTTGCTTTTGGAGGAACCCTCATGGCCACCACCCCCCTGACCAAGCGCGGCGCAGAAAAGCTCAAGGCCGAACTGCACCGCCTCAAAACCAAAGACCGTCCCGAAGTCATCAACGCCATTGCCGAGGCGCGCGCGCAGGGCGATTTGAGCGAAAACGCCGAATACGAAGCCGCCAAGGACCGCCAGGGCTTCATCGAAGGCCGCATCAAGGAAGTGGAAGGCAAGCTTGCCAGCGCGCAAATCATCGACCCTGCCGCCATTCACGCCGAAGGCCGCGTGGTCTTCGGCGCAACCGTCGAGCTGCAAGACGAAGCCACGGGCGAAACCGTCAAATACCAAATCGTGGGCGAAGACGAGGCCGATCTCAAACAGGGCCTCATCAACATCTCCAGCCCCATCGCGCGCGCCCTCATTGGCAAGGAAGAAGGTGACAGCGCCGAAGTGCAGGCCCCTGGCGGCCTCAAGCACTACGAGATCATCAGCGTTGCCTACATCTGAGTCGTCTGTTCTGAAACACACATGCCCAGCGTTCTCAGTGCTTTCGCCAGCGCCCTGAGCGCGCGCCTGCCCTTGATGGCCGCCGCCTTGTGGTGGAGCAGCGGCATCTGCCTGGGCTTCGTCGCCGTGCCGCTGGTGTTCCAGCACGCGGGCAGCGTGGCGCTGGCCGCGCGCATCACGCCTCACCTCTTTGCCGCGCAAACCTGGCTGGCATTGGGCTGCGGCGCCGTACTGCTGCTCACGCGCCCCCGCGAGCCGCAGCGGCAAGACACGGCGCTTATCAGCCTGACCGCCTTGGGGATGCTGCTGGCGCTGCTGGTTCAGCACGTTGCCGCCCCGCGCATTGCAGCCCGCATCAACCTGCCGTTGTGGCACACGGCAGGCACACTCCTTTACGCGGGCCAGTGGCTGTGCGCCACTGTCGTGCTGTGGCGGCTGGCACGGCGCTGAGCCAGAATCAAAAACAAGAGCAATTTTGAAGGGTTAAAAAATGGCTTTCGCGCCCTTTCCACTAGGACCCAATGCTCTCATAACAAGAGCAGAAATACGCCACCCTTCTACTCCTGAACTCTTGGGCCGCGCCTGGCTTGGCCAGAAAGAACGCAGACGGGCAGGTCTGCGCTCCTCCTAGAATTCGCCCCTTTCGCACATGGGGTGAGCGCGTGATGCCCGCCCTGCTTCTTCATCCTTCACCCATACCGATTTCCCGATGGCATTGATCGTTCACAAATACGGCGGCACGTCGATGGGCTCGACCGAGCGCATTGCCAACGTTGCCAAGCGCGTGGCCAAGTGGGCGCGCGCCGGCCACCAAATGGTGGTGGTGCCCAGCGCCATGAGCGGCGAAACCAACCGCCTGCTGGGCCTGGCCAAGGAGCTGGCCCCCGAAAAGCTGACCGATGCCTGCCTGCGCGAGATGGACATGCTCGCCTCCACAGGCGAGCAAGTCTCTGTCGGGCTGCTGTCGCTGGCTCTGCAAGCCGAAGGCGTGCCCGCCGTGAGCTACGCCGGCTGGCAAGTGCCCATCAAAACCAGCAACGCCTACACCAAAGCCCGCATTGAAAGCATTGACGAGGAGCGCGTGCGCCGCGACCTGGCAGCGGGCAAGGTGGTCATCATCACCGGCTTTCAGGGCGTGGATGCGGACGGCAACATCACCACGCTGGGCCGTGGCGGCTCTGACACCTCCGCCGTGGCCGTGGCCGCCGCCCTCAAGGCCAGCGAATGCCTGATCTATACCGACGTGGACGGCGTTTACACCACCGATCCGCGTGTGGCCCCCAAGGCCCGGCGCATGCAGACCGTCAGCTTTGAAGAAATGCTGGAAATGGCCAGCCTCGGCTCCAAGGTGCTGCAAATCCGCTCGGTTGAATTTGCTGGCAAATACAAAGTGCCCGTGCGCGTGCTCTCCAGCTTCACGCCCTGGGACATCGACATCAACGAAGAGGCCCGCTCCGGCACCCTCATCACTTTCGAGGAAGACGAAAAAATGGAAAAAGCCCTTGTTTCCGGCATAGCCTTCAGCCGCGATGAAGCCAAGATTTCGGTGCTGGGCGTGCCCGACAAGCCCGGCATCGCCTACCAGATACTGGGCGCGGTAGCGGCGGCCAATATCGAGGTGGACGTGATCATCCAGAACCTGAGCAAGGACGGCAAAACCGATTTTTCCTTCACCGTGCACCGCAATGATTTGGCGCGCGCCGTGGACTTGCTCAAGAGCAAAGTGCTGCCCCAGCTGGGCGAAGCGCAATTGGTGAGCGACACGCACATCTGCAAGGTCAGCATCGTCGGCATCGGCATGCGCAGCCACGTGGGCGTGGCCGCCAAGATGTTCCAGACGCTCAGCGAAGAAGGCATCAACATCCAGATGATTTCCACCAGCGAGATCAAAACCTCCGTGGTCATCGACGAAAAGTACATGGAGCTGGCCGTGCGCGCGCTGCACCGCGCCTTCGGCCTGGACCAAACGGCATCCTCGCCGGCCTGACGCCGTAAACGGCCGAAAGCGCCCTTTTCTCTGCTAGAATCTGCCGCTTACCTAGGAGACGTGACCGAGTGGCCGAAGGTGCTCCCCTGCTAAGGGAGTATGGGGTGTAGAGCCTCATCGAGGGTTCGAATCCCTCCGTCTCCGCCAAGATTGACCCTAAGTGATTGATTCACTTAGGGTTTTTCTTTTGTGACCCATCTTCCCGCCCAAAAATCTGCCCAAAGCTGACCCGGTAGGGCTTGCAATTGATTGCAGCGGGGATCGCAGGGCTTCAGGCTGTTGCGCTTGGCACGAGCCTATAGCCGGGATCGCGTAGAAATGTGCGGCAGAATCTGGGAAAATCACGTCACCCATTCAATGGGTAGAAAGCGAGGTTGACTTGTTGACCAAGTTTTTGAATGAAAGGGGAGGACTTGCCCGAGGGCCTGATCTAGCGTGACGCAGCAGGGAGACCTATCCAAGTCGCTCCGAGTTCAGCGGACCGTAATCCAAAGGGCTTTCCCTGAGACGAGATGCTTGCATGCTATCGCTCATATAGCCGGTAAGGTTCAGGAGACTCAAACCTTTGCACGCTCTTAAGGTGTGCCGAAGTTGGTATTTGTGGCAATGGATAGGGTGGGATCAGCCACAGATGCCAACTTCACTTTTGCAGACAGCAAGAAGCCCCATTGCTGGGGCGTGACCGGTGGGTAATGTTGCTCGGTAAGGGGCTGGCTACATATGCCGATCCCGCCATGTTGAATGGCTTGACGGTAGTCCCTCGGTCGCCATTACGGATTCACAAATTGCCTGGTTCAATGCGGCCTCTTCCTCTTCTGGATCGGCAGGGACACGAGCTAAAAACTTCCTTCGCTGCCCACATGCGTTGCGATGGATTCGGAGAGTCGAGGCCATCCGTGAACACTCGCAAGGCCTTGCGGCGCATGTAACTGTTGTACGCGGCATCGTCCAAGCTACGGGAGTAGATTTCGTTTTCTAGGCGGGCAAGGAAGATGGGGGCTTGCATCCATGCTGTGACTGTCTGGGGACTGGTGCCCGCAAACTCTGCTGCTGCCTGCGGCTTGAGTCATGCCTTCTACCAGCGCTATCACGGCTTTTATTTGGCTATTTGACAAGAGTTTTTGAGGAGTTGGCTTGGAATAGACAACGGCCATGGCTTCACCTTTGTTCTGGGGACTTCAACCTGTGGAATAGCGCTCGCCTGCCTTGGAATAGCACGGCTGTTTGTTAGGGTCTGTTGAGAATTACCGAGACTGAATCACAGCTGAAGCCAGATAGATCACCTCCTTGAAGCTGGCATCGGTCTTGTCACTGCGCATGGCAATGCGCTTGAACTCCTTGAGCTTGCCAAAGAAGTTTTCTATGAGGTGACGCCAGCGGTACATGTGCTCATCAATGAGGCCGGTGTCGATTGAATCTTTGCGAGATCACGATTGGCACGCCTTGCGCTTGCAATCGCTCTATCAGCCATTGAACATCAAACGCTTTGTCTGCCAGCAACGCCCAAACTTTAGGTTCCGGATCAGTTCTTCGACTCCTTGCTGTCATGCCGCTGGCCTGGCATCAGAGTGAACTTGACCAGATGGCCCAGCGCATCGCACAGGGCCTGTATCCTGGCGCTCACGCCCCCGCGCCAGTGGCCTATGGCCTGACTTTGAGTCCTGCGCCCTGGCCGTGACGGTGCACTTTCACGATCGTGGCATCGGCCATGGCGTATTGCATATCCGGCTGGCCGCTGACGGCATCAAAGAGTTTTTGCCAGATATCGGCCTTGACCCAGTCACGAAAGCGTTTGAAAACGGTGTTGCATTTGCCGAATTCTTCAGGCAAATCGCGCCAGGGGCTGCCCGTGCGCACGCTCCACGGCACGGCCTCTACAAACAAACGGTTGTCCGTGCCTCTTGGCCCCGCATCGCNGTCACGAAAGCGTTTGAAAACGGTGTTGCATTTGCCGAATTCTTCAGGCAAATCGCGCCAGGGGCTGCCTGTGCGCACGATCCACAGCACGGCCTCTACAAACAAACGGTTGTCCGTGCCTCTTGGCCCCGCATCTCCAGGCTTGCCCAGGCAGTGCGGGGCCATCAGTGCCCACTGCTTGTCGCTCAATACTCTTCTTTCCATGGCGGGATTGCAGCATAAGAGGGGATTCTCAACAGGTCCTAGAACAAAGGGCGCGAAGGCGGTTTTTCCGCCCTTCAGATTCGCTCCTTTTTTTAACGTCGCCTGGCCCGGCGCGCGCGGGATTCAAGTTCACAAGAAACGCAAGGCTTTGCTTGCAAAAACAGTCAATTCGACGAGAGTCGTTCTCTTTTGCTTCCGCCTTGCGCCATGAACCCCGCTCCTCTTTCTTTCCGTTCCATCTTTCGCTTTTCCTGCCTGGCGCTGGCCGCCGCCAGCCTGTGCGCGCCGCTGCATGCGCAGCAGGCCCATGATGAAGAGGAGGAAAGCGCCGACGAAGCCACGCTGCAAACCGTGGCCGTGACCAGCGCCCGCGCCCAGGGGCTGGCGCCGCAGACGGTGGAGGCGGGCACTTTTCGCGGCGCCAGCATCATGGAAGTGCCTTCCACGGTGAACGTCATCACGCGCGAGGCGCTGGAGCAGCAGGCCGTCGAGGGGCTGTATGAAGCCGTGCGCAACACCGCCGGCGTGACGCGCCAGCAAAACGCGGGCGACACGTATGACCAAATCGTGATTCGCGGCATGGAGGTGCAAAACCGCACCAATTACCGCCTCAACGGCGCCATGCCCATCATGAATTTCTCGCAAGTGCCGATGGAAGACAAAGAGCGCGTGGAAGTGCTCAAGGGCGCATCGGCCCTGTATTACGGCTTTACTTCGCCTGCCGGCGTGGTCAATTACGTGACCAAGCGCGCGGGCAAAGCGCCCGTGACTTCGCTGGGGCTGCGCGTGAATGAACACGGCAGCGCCGTCGCTTCAGTGGATGTGGGGCGCCGCTTTGGCGCGCAAGAGCAGTTTGGCCTGCGCGTGAATGCCGCTGGCGGCGTGCTCGGCTCGCATCTGGATGGTGTGCGCAAAGGCCGGCGCGCCTTCTTTTCTGCCGCCTTCGACTGGCGCGCCAGCAGCCGCCTGCTGCTCAAGGCCGACTTTGAATACGACAAGCGCCGCATCACCGAGCAGGCCGCCGTGGGGCTGCCCGCCGCCGTCAATGGCCGCATCACCCTGCCCCGCCCCGTGGACCCTTCGCGCCTGGTCGGCCCCGCCTGGGCTGATTTCGAGGCCACCACCATCAACGCGCTGCTGCGCGCCGACTACGCCCTCAATGACAACTGGGCGCTCACCGTGGAGGCAGGCCACTCGGAAATGGAGCGCGACCGGCGGCTGCCCATCTTCCGCTTTGCGCGGGCGGCTGACGTGGCCACGGGGCAAGGCTTCATCCGGGGCAACATGCAAAACCATCAGGTTGAATCCGACATGGGGCGCGCCGAGCTGTTCGGCAGCTTCAAAAGCGGCTTTGTGGAGCACGGCCTCACCCTGGGCCTGAGCCACACCCGCAAAGAGCAAGACCCCATTTACCAGCGCAACTACAACATTTCGTCGCAGAACCTGTATGCCCCCGTGCCCATCACGCGCGTCACTTACGGGCCTGTGCCCACAACGCCCACATCGGCGCTGCTGAAAACGCGCGACCAGGGCCTGTATGTGGTGGACCGCATGCAGTTCGGCCCCCAATGGCAGCTGATTGCGGGCCTGCGCCACTCGCGCTACCACAGCACGCAAGGCAAGCGCGTTTATGACGCGCGCAAAACCACGCCCATGCTGGCCGTTGTTTACAAGCTGCGCGAGGACCTGTCCTTCTACGCCTCCTACGCGCAAGGGCTGGAAGAAGGCGAAGCCGCCCCGGCGGGCACCGCCAACCAGAACGAGCGCCTGGCCCCCGGCGTGAGCAAGCAAAAGGAAATCGGCGCGCGCTGGCAGGCCCCCTGGGGCACGCTGTTGTCAGCGGCCGTGTTCGACATCGAGCGCCCCGGCTACTACACCAACGCCAGCAACGTTTACACCGCCGATGGCCGGCAGCTCTACACGGGCCTGGAGCTATCGGCCCAGGGGCAAATCACGCGCCAATTGGGCTGGCAGACCGCCTGGCAGTGGCTGAACCCGCGCTTTGCCGACATCAACGCCGCCTACAACGGCAAGCTGCCCGAAAACGCCTCGAAGAAAACCGCCAGCCTGTTTCTCACCTACGCCTTCAGCGGCGCCTTGCAGGGCCTGTCGCTCAACGCGGGCGCGTACTACACGGGCCGCCGCCCCATGGACGACCTGAACCAGGGCTGGCTGGGCGGCAACACGCTCTACACCCTGGGCGCGCGCTACCGCCACCAGATGGGCGGCAACGCCTACACCTGGCAGCTCAACGTGGACAACGCCGCCAACAAGCGCTACTGGGCCGCCGGCGGCAACCGCCTGAGCGCGGGCCTGCCGCGCACGGTGAAGCTGGCGCTGAAAGTGGATTTCTGAAAACCTGCCCGGAAACCCTTTCCGGCAAATTCGTCATGATTCATCGCGCGGCTTGAATGGCAATGGCATCAGCCGCGCTGATGATCGCAAATACCGTCAAATCCTGACTGCCTTTTCTGCTATTTCCGCAATTTCCCTGCCCGCTGACAGAAACAGGAGCTGATCCATGCCATACGATGATCTGAAAGAGAAATTCAACGACGTCAAGCGGCAGCACAATATCATGGCCCTGGTGGGCAACGGCTTCGACATCCAGGCATTATCCGATTTCGGAGCGCCCTCTGATACGCGGTACGAATCCTTCTTTCATTATCTGAAGTATCGCAGATTCAGCCCGGACAACCATATATTTCAGGAAATGGAGCTTCTCCTCTCGGAAGGGAAAACAAACTGGTGCGATGTCGAATTCGCCATCGAATCCCTGCTGACCTGCGGGGAAACCAGCCCCGAGAAACTGTCTGAAGACCTGGGAAAAATACAACGGGAATTCGCGAATTTTCTCAACCAGGTTGTCACCCCTGATATTCTCACGAACCTGGGCGAATCATCCATGAAGAATAAATGGGCCATCACAAGCCTCATGGAATTTCTGGGAGACATCAGAAACGCAACAGACTTCGGAAGAATACGCTTCCCGAGGCGGCTGGATCATTGCCATGCCATCAACTTTCAATTCATCAATTTCAACTTCACAACCCTTCTGGACGATTTCATCTACCTCGACCAGAAGCAATTTGATCCGCATCCTTATGAGCATTCCGACAGGAATGCGACTTTTTATGCCAATCCCCGTAAGCACGAGACATATTCCTATCGCCCAAAAGGGCACAGGGAAAACACCCATGATGCATGGTTTAAGATTTATCTTGCCTGCAATATCGTGCATCCGCATGGAATTCTGTACACGCCAAGGTCGCTTCTTTTCGGAATAGACGAAACGACAGGGCCTGCGGAACGGTTTTCCAAACCTTATTGGTCCCAGAATGAATTGCGATACAAGGATCTCTTCCCTGAAACCGATTTGTTCATCATTTTCGGGTGTTCGCTCGGGCATACGGACCGGTGGTGGTGGAAGTCCATTGCCGATGCCCTTTTGAAGGAAGCGGAAGATCAAGAAAAGCCCGAATTGCTTCTTTACTGGCGAAAAGGAAGCAAAGAGGCCCAATTGACCGCAGATGAGCTTCGATGGAGATTTGCAAAAGCAGCCGGCCTTGCCTTTGATCAGAAGGTGCAAAAAATGCTCGCAAGCCAAATACACGTTGTTTTGTATGATGATTCAATAAGAGATCGCGTCTGGCTGAATACGCGCGCATTTGAATTCAATCAAACAGCTCATTTTTACGCTACTGCCAAGCCAGATGACGCCGCGCAAAAAGCTGGCGCCGTGCCAAGCCCACGCGTTTTGCCGCCTCCACCTTTCTGGCCACCCAAGGCATCGTGAGTCAGGCTCACCAGAAAGGCGGAGCGCGCTCCAGACGAAAAGAAGCAGCGGCCAGCGGCCTCTCGGCACTGGATTTTCACGCTCTATTTCTGCTCCTTGTTTGATAGCAATAGGTCCTAGTCAAACGGGCGCAGAAGCCGATTTTTTACCCTCATATTCGCTCCTGTTTTAGATGCTCTTGAATCAGGCCGTCCTATCCACCTCTGCCTTCCATTGCTGCCCATGCGCCCTGCCCTTTGCTCTTTTCTGAAAAAGCGCCCTGCCCTGGCGCTGCTTTGCCTGCTGGCCGGCCCGGCCCTGGCGGCTGGCGCGGCAGGCAGCGCACCGCCCGCGCCATCGCAACCCGAAGCCAGCGACCGCCACGCCAGCGGCGCGGCGCTGATTGGCGGCGCTGAGCACGCGCGCGCCCTGATGGAAGCGGCCAACGCCGCCTTCATGCAGCAGCACCCGGGCGTGCGGCTGGCGTTTGACGGCAAGGGCACCAGCAGCGCCGTGCCGCTGCTGATGCATGGCCGCGTTCTGCTGGCCGTGATGGGGCGGGCCATGAACGACATCGAGCGCGTGCCCTGGCGCAAGACCGTGGGGGCAGAGCCGCTGGCCGTGCGCGTGGCGCATGCCGCCTTGCGCCCTGCCGGGGGCCTGGCCACCCATCTGGCCGTTTACGTGCATGCCGGCAATCCGCTGCCCGCATTGAGCGTGGAGCAGCTGGCGCGCATGCTGTCCACGGGCCACCCGCTGGGCGATTTTTCGCACTGGAGCCAGCTGGGGCTGACGGGGCCGCAGGGCCAGCAGCGCATTGCCGTTTGCGCCACGCCCGAATACACGGGCTTTGGCGACTGGCTGCAAAAGCACGTGCTGCAAGGCCGCCCGCTGGCCGCCTACACGCAGCAGCGCAGCAACAG
The DNA here is from genome assembly GCF_900240305.1 of Ottowia massiliensis. Taxonomy (NCBI): domain Bacteria; kingdom Pseudomonadati; phylum Pseudomonadota; class Betaproteobacteria; order Burkholderiales; family Comamonadaceae; genus Ottowia; species Ottowia massiliensis. Next base: position 180,745 of record NZ_LT964854.1, read on the forward strand.
CGCCGCGCTGCTGGAATGCGTGGCGCAAAACGCAGGCGGCGTGGCCGTGGCCGCGCTGGGCATGCAGCGCGAAGGCGTGCGCGCCGTGCCGCTGCTGGGTCTGACCAGCGGCCAGCCGCTGCAAGGCACGGCGCAAGAGGTGACCGCGCAAGACTGGCCGCTGGCGCGCCCCCTGCTGGTTTACGCGCGGCGGCTGCCCGGCCAGGCCGCCGATCCGCTGGCGCGCGACTATCTGCGCTTTCTGCTCTCGCCCCAGGGGCAGGCGCTGGTGGCGGCGCGCTCTGGTGGCTACCTGCCGCTCACGCCCGAGCAGGCGCAGGCCGAATTGCGCAAGCTGGACGAAGCCGCGCCCGCCGCCCCAAAGGGCGATTGATGCCGCGCCCGGCCACGCCCCTTCTGCTTTCGGATTTCGCGGATTCCGCGCTTTTCCCCAATCTCTCCGGTTCAACCCATGCCCGCCTGCCTACACCCTTTACGCCTGGCCTGCCCTCTTCTGGCTTGCTGCCTGCTGGCCGCTTGCGCCACTTCCACGCCCGTCAGCCCGCCACCGGCGGACAACGGCGCGCCCGCCTACGCGCCCCGGCCCGTCAGCGTGCCCGCGCAAGCCGGCTATGTGCTGCCCGACGGGCGCGTTCACATCATCGGCAACGACGGCATGCAGGCGCTGATTGACGCGCTCAACGCCGCCTTCAGCCGCCACCACCCGAACGTGCGCTTTGCCGCCACCTTGCAAGGCTCATCCACCGGCATGCCCGCACTGGCGGCAAACGCCACGCTGCTGGCGCCCATGACGCGCGACATGTGGCCCGGCGACCGCGCCGCCTGGCGGCAGTTGCAAAGATCACAAGGAGCGCAAGGCTCGCAAGAGCCGCTGGCCGTGCGCATCGGCTACAGCGGCTACGGCCCGCGCCCGCCGCACAAAACGCCGCCCGCCGTTTACGTCAACGCCAGCAACCCGCTGGCCGGGCTGGACATGGCGCAAGTGGCCCGCATCTTCACCGACGGCCAGCCCGGCGGCGACCTCAACACCTGGGGCCAGCTGGGCCTGACGCAGCCCGGCTGGGCCAGCCGCCGCATCCACGCCTACGGCCTGCGCGATGACGGCGGCTTTGCCACCGGCGTGCGCACGGCCCGCCTGGGCGGGCTGCCCTTTTCCGTCAAATACGAACCGCTGCCCTCGCGGCAAGACGTGATTCGCGCCGTCTCGCAAGACCCCTACGGCATCGGCCTGATCGGCTGGATGAACGCCAGCGCCGTGGCCGCCAACGTGCGGCCGCTGCCCCTGGCCGCCCAGCCCGGCCAGCCCTTTTACGGCCCCGATCTGCCATCCGTGCGCCAGGGGCGCTACCCGCTCTCGCACCACGTGCAGTTCTACGCGCGCCAGCCGCTGGACGAACTCGCGCGCCAATACCTGCTGTTCGCCCTCTCCAGCGAAGGCCAGGCCATCGTCGCCAGCCAGCAAGGCAGCCCCGAAGGCTACGTGCCCCTGAGCGCAGACGACCTGGCCGCCGAACGGCGCAAATTGCTGGCGGCGCCCTAAGAAGCTGTTTGTCTTCTGACTACAAGAATCTGCCGGCCTGAACAGCGCTTCAAGCCCCGCCACGCAGCCAGATCAACAAGGCCAGATGATCACGCTCCTTCGCTTCCGCATCAATCATTTTTCATAGCAAATAAATAGGGGTGAAAAAACAGCGCTTGCGCTCATTTCACTAGGACATAGCGCTATTAAACAAGGAGCAAATAAAGCCAGCAGGCGGCCTTTCTGCTCCCCGCAAAAGGCCTGCCTCGTCACTGAGCCTCTTCCAGCGCCTGCCGCTGCTTTTGCATCTCTTGCATGGCCTGCTCGTACTGCTGGCGCACCTGCTGCTGAATCTGCTGCGCCTGCTGCCGCGCGTTGCCCGCCGGCTGGCTGGCAGCGGGCGCGCCGGGCACAGCCACGGGCTGCGTCAGCATCTGGGCAGAGCGGCCTGCCAGTTTGGCCACGATGAACAAGGCAATAAGAAGGCCAATCAGGCCAAAGGCAATGCGCATGGAAGAAATCGCCGTGAAAAACCAAGCCTGAAACAACCTGCGCGATGCGCATGTCGTGTTTTTTGAACAGCCTTGAAAATTCTATTGTTGCCTGTTGTTGCGCAATGTATCATCATAAGAGCTGTTCGTAACAATTCGCCTTGCGCGCCGGGAGCATCCATGTTCGTCCGCCACTACCTGCTTTCTTTCAGCATGCCTGTCTTTTTGGGCAATGCTTGGCAAGACTCCCGATGGCTCACGTCGCAGATCAAGTCTCTTTTGCGGCAGTGGCGGCGCGTAGCCTGGGCGGCAAATCAGAAATGCACCCTTGACCCGGCTGCTGTGCACGCCATGCGCGAACAAGAAAGAAGGGCGGCTGCTAGGACATGCTTGGCTGGACAACGATGACACTCACGAGCGCAAAAAGCGCAAGCCCCGGTCTGGCGCTGCGCTTGGTAGCGCTCGTGCTGAAAGAAGGTGAAGGCAAGCGCGCCCTTTGGCTACGCAACTTTACCGCCGTGGCCGAATTTCTCGTCCACGAAATCCGCTCTGCCGATAACCAGGGCGGCAGCGGTAACGCGTCCAACCCAAAACGCACTGAAGGAGCCACCGCATGAGCGTCCCTGCCGATCTGCACTTTCTCTGCATTGAACCGCTAGATGTGCTGCTGCGTGGCAACCAGTCTTTTGGCGCCCTTGGTAGCTATGGCGACGCCGCCATGCCGCCTTGGCCCTCCGTGGTGGCTGGAACCATCCGCTCGTGCATGCTGGCCGACGCGAGCACAAACTTGGCCGCCTTCGCCCGTGGCAAGCAGCCGCACCCCGCGCTGGGCACTCCCGCGCAGCCCCGCCCCTTCACCCTGCGAGCGCTGCACGTGGCCAAGCTGCCGGATCAATCAAAAGCGCCGCAAAAGCGCACCGACCTGCTGATACCGCCGCTAGCCGACCTGGTGATCAACGAAGACAATGAAGAAGACAAGCAAAAGGGCAGGCAGGTTTCCCAAGTGCTGGCGCTCACGCCCACTGCCCTACCGTCCACGCTGGCTGGCTCCTGCCCACTACCACAAGCGTCCGTGCTGGCGCAGGGCACACGCAGCAAACCCGCCAGCGGCTGGTGGTTCACCCAGGCCTGCTGGCAAAAATATCTGTGCGGGCAAATGTCTGATCCGGCAGACTGCGAGCGCATCAGCAGCCTCAGACAGTTTGGCGATCGCGTGGGCGTGGATCTGTCGGCAGAAACCCACAGCGTCTCAGAAAGGCGGCTCTTCACCATCCGCGCCATTGCCATGCCAAAGGGCGTAGGGCTGGTAGCCGCCGTGTCTGGCGTATCTGTCACGCCTGACGCGCAGCCGCCCGAAAGCGGCCTGCTGCGCCTGGGCGGCGATGGCCACAGCCTGACTGGAGCGCTATCAGCAAGCAAAATCGCTGCCGCCTGGTGGTACTCACCGGCCTCGGTCTGTTCACGCAAGGCTGGCTGCCCAATAGCTTCACGCAGCAAAGCGGCGATATCTGGTGTTTTGACCTGCACAGCGTGCAAGGCCGTCTGGCAGCTGCCGCCGTGGCCCGCAATGAAACCATCTCCGAGCGGGACTTGGCCCGGTGGCAGCCCATACCCGCCCGGTGCGTGGCTCCCACGGGCAGCGTCTATTGGCTGGATGAGATCAAGGCCAGCCCCGACGCCCTACGCCAGTTGGCTGAACGTGGCCTGTTGAGCTCCCCTTGTGAAGACGAAGCCCGTCGCGCCGAAGGCTTTAATCGCGTGCAGATTGCCGCTTGGTCCGAATTCTTCCCCGTCGCGCACGGATGGATAAGCTGCCGCCCGTGCATTTCAAATCAAATTGGTAACTTTTCAGAAACCAGCCTTCCAATGCAAAACCAGAACAACTCATCGAAACCTGCTTTTCAAAGCAAGACCCTGCTTCTTGGGATTTTTATTCTGTCCGGATTTGCCGGATTGATTTACCAGTCCATCTGGTCGCAATATCTGGGCATTTTTCTGGGGCATGCCGCTTACGCGCAGGCGCTGGTGCTGGCCATTTTCATGGGCGGCATGGCCGCTGGCGCCATGTGGATTTCGCATGCAGGCGAGCGCTGGCGCAACCTGGTGCGCTGCTATGCGCTGACCGAAGGCGTGATTGGCCTGCTGGGACTGGCTTTCCACTTCATTTTCACGTCTGTCGCGAACTTCAGTTACGACGTGCTCATCCCGGCAGCGGGCACGGCCTGGCTGGCCGATGTAGTGCGCTGGCTGGTGGCGGCGGCGCTCATCATTCCGCAAACCGTTTTGCTGGGCATGACTTTTCCGCTGATGAGCGGCGGGCTGATTCGCCGCTTTCCGGGGCAGGACGGCAGCTTGCTAGGCGGACTGTATTTCACCAACAGCATCGGGGCGGCGGCCGGAGCGCTGACGGCTTCTTTCGTTCTATTGCCCGCTCTGGGGCTGCCAGGCACAGTGGCTGTGGCCGGCGCGCTGAACCTGGTGGTGGCCGCCTTGGCCTGGTGGCTGGCGCGCAAGCCAGAGCCTGCCGCGCCAGCACAAGCAGCACAGTTCAAAGCGCAAAGGCCGGAGCAGGAACCTGCACCGTCGCTGACAACAGCCGGATCTGCGACACCAGACGCCGCCATACCCGCCACCGGCAGCACTCTTTTGCGCGTAACGCTGTGGAGCACCGCTCTGTCCGGCGCGGCCTCGTTCGTATATGAAATCGTCTGGATCCGCATGCTGAGCATGGCCGTGGGCAGCACGCTGCATGCCTTCGAGCTGATGCTCACTTCGTTCATCGCGGGCATCGCCTTTGGCGGACTGTGGGTGCGCAAGCAGGCTGACCGCAGTGCGGACCCGCTGCGGCTGGCAGGATGGATGCAAATCGGCATGGGGCTGGCAGCGCTGCTGTCGCTGCTGGTGTATGGCAATGCGTTTGACTGGGTGAGCTGGATCATGGGCGCGCTGGACAGAACCGCCAGCGGCTACACGCTGTATTCACTGGGCACGGCAGCCATTGCCATTGCCATCATGCTGCCAGCGGCATTCTTCGCGGGCACCACCTTGCCGCTGTTCACCGTGACCTTGCTGCGCAGCGGTCACGGCGAGCGCGCCATCGGGCAGGTGTATGCGTGGAATACCGTGGGATCCATTGCGGGCGTTTTCGTGGCCATGCACTGCCTGATTCCCGTGTTGGGACTGAAGCTGGCGCTGGTAACGGCGGCCTTTGTGGACATGGGCATTGGTCTATTCCTGCTGCGCCGCGAAGCGCAAAACCGGCCCCAGCTCATGCGCACGGCATTTGCCGCTCTAGGCGTCTTGCTGGCCACCTCATTGAGCATGACCGTGGTGCAGTTCGATCCGCTGAAAATGGCCAGCGGCGTATTTCGTACCGGATCAACCGTTTTGGACGGTGACGCCCAGGTGATTTTCTACAAAGACGGCAAAACAGCCAGCATTTCCGTTGTGCAGCAAGGCGGATTCAATCGCTTGATTGCCACCAATGGCAAACCAGACGCAGCCATCGCCATACAAGGAGAACCGACACTCGATGAGCCCACCATGACGTTGGCGGCCGCTCTGCCTCTGGCCGCGCACGACAGCCCCAGCGACATAGGCGTGATCGGCTTTGGCTCTGGCATGACAACGCACACCTTCCTGGGTGACATGCGCGTTAAGCAGGTAGACACCATTGAAATTGAACCGGCCATGGTGGCAGGCGCGCGCGCCTTCGGCAGCAAAGTGGCACGCGCCTACACGGATCCGCGCTCAAACATCGTCATTGACGACGCCAAGGCCTATTTCTCAGGCCAGCAGGCGCGCTACGACATCATCATCTCCGAGCCATCCAACCCCTGGATCAGCGGCGTGGGTGCTCTCTTTTCAAGAGAGTTTTACGAATTCATTCCGCGCCATCTGAAACCGGACGGGCTGTTCGTGCAGTGGGTACAGCTGTATGAAATTGACGATGCGCTGGTAGCATCCATCATGAATGCCTTGACGCCTGCATTTTCTGATTACCAAGCATATATCAGCAATACGGCAGATTTAATTATTGTCGCCTCACCACAGGGACGGTTGCCTGAAATCAAGCCGCAGCGCATCCTGCAAGGACTGGTGGGCGAAGACATGAAAAGACTGGGCATCGCAAGCGCCGGGCAATTACAGTTACGCAAAATTGCTAATGCACAAACATTGCGTGCGCATGGCGCTCTGTTTGGAACACCTGCAAACTCCTATTACCACCCTCTTCTGAGTCTGCGAGCGCCTGTGACGCGATACATGAACAAAGTAGCATCTACGCTAACCAATCTGACATATCAATCAAATATGTCATCTGCCATGCTACTTAATGCGCTGAATATCCGGCAACCTTTGCCGGACGATATTGAAACATCCAACATTGATCATTTCCCTGGAGAAACCGATACACGCCAAGCGCGAATTTATGCCGATTTCCTGCGCACAAACAGCTTGCCTGGCCAACTGGAGCAATCGCCTCAAGCGCTGACTTCGGCTTACCTGCTGAAGCAAGCGGCGCAGCAGGTTTGCACGCAGCCTGACAGCACAACAGCACAAGCCCTGTTGGCCAGCAACTTGCGACAGGCAGCTGAACAAACACTGATGGCCCTGCCGCCATCACGCTTGCAGGGCGTGTTCATCAACCCGGCTTGGCTACCCTGTAAACCTACGCATGTTTCCGAGGATTTCGAACAAGTGTTAGCTCTAACCGGTGCGCTGGCCCAGCGCGACTGGGCAAAGGCAAGCGAGCTGGCTGAACGATGGTTGCGAAATCCGCAGGCCCAGGCCGTCTGGAAAAAGCCGTTTGATGACGTGGCATTGCTCGCCGTCATGCTGGATTTTGCACGCAACGAAAAATGGGCCGAAATGGCGGAAGCCGAGAAAAGACTAGGGGCAAATGTGGCAGGAACTCCTGCTTCTACCCAAATGCGTGTGCTGCTGCTGGCAATGGCCGATGTTGAAAGTGCGCGCATGAAGATTTCCAATCCATCGTGAAGATTCATTCTCTTTTTTAGTAATAACATCTACAAATGACGTCTGAAGCAACGAGAAAGGCAAACGTCATGAATCTTTCCAACATTTTCTGCTTTTTTATTTCCAGTTAAACAAGGAGCCATCGCCCATGTTTGAAAAACTGCTGCCGTTTTCCTCTACGCCGTCAGCCCCGTCCACATGGGCGCGGGCCAGGCCGTGGACATCATCGACAACCCCATCCAGCGCGAGCGCCACACCGATCACCCCTGCTTTGCCGGCAGCGGCATCAAGGGTGCGGTGCGCCACAGCTACGAAGCGCTGGGCGGCAAAAAAGAAGACATTGACCGCCTGCTGGGGCCAGACGCGCAAAGCAGCACGCTGCACGCTGGAGCCGTGAGCTTTGGCGATGCCCAGCTGGTAGCCCTGCCCGTGCGCAGCCTCAAGGGCGGCTACGTCTACGCCACCTGCCCGCAAGTGCTGGCGCGCGCGCAGCGGCTGCTGAATCTGGGCGCGGCTGTCGCCAACTGGCCCGCGCTGGAGGTTGAAGACGGCCACTGCCTGCTGACCAATACCAGTCTGCTTTCTGGCAGCAAGCTGCATCTGGAAGCCTTTGAATATGAATACATCGTCGAGGCATCCAAGCCGCTGGCCGCCATTACAGACGATCTGGCCTCAAAGGCTTTGCCTGACAAGCCAACCTTCCAGTTCTTCCGTGACAAGCTCAAAACAGACCTCGTCGTTCTTTCCGACACCGACTTTGGCTACTTCGCCAAACACGCCATGCTGGTTGAGCCGCACGTGCGCATTGATGAGCAAACCGGCACCGCCAAGGACGGCGGCCTGTTCTACACCGAGAACCTTCCGCCCGAATCGCTGCTGATTGCCCCGCTGCTGGCCAGCCAGACGCGCACCGGCAAGAAAGACAACGATCGAAGCGCTGAAGAAGTTTTCGACACGATTCATAAGCTGCTGAATGGCCGCCTGCTGCAAATCGGCGGCGACGCCACCACGGGGCGCGGCTTGGTCGTGGCGAAAGTCGTCGCCAAAGAAACCCAAGGCAAGGAGTAAAGCTATGGCGAACGCGAAAGAACAAAAGCTGCGCCCAGAAACGCTTGAGCAGCGGCGCGCACAAAACGCCTGGGATGTCTGCGCCGACTACACGGAAAAGCACGTCAATTTCGCCAAGGGCCTGCCCGCGCTCATCATGAACAGCGGTTTGATGCAGGTGCTGGCTTTCTGCCATGAAAAAGGCGGCGACTGCGAACGAGTGGCCGCCGATCTGCGCCAGTGGCTTGCCAGCCAGAAGATTGGCCCTTTGGCTGCCCCCTTTTTCCTTGAAGAAGCAAAAAAACTTGAACAAGCCAGGGACGAAAAAGAAAAGCGGCAAATCCAGCAACGGATTTTTGAGGCTTTCATGCAGGCCCTCATGCAGTCCAGCCCGCACGACTACCAGCGCATCAATGCCGAAGCCTTCGCCTGGCTGAAATGGCTGCGCCAGATGGCCGCCGCCCGCGTGCAATAAGGAGAAACGCCATGCCTGTTGCCGCCGTGCCCGCCTATCTGGGACGGAACTTCAAAAACGACTCGCCCGCCCTGCGCTTTGGCATGCTGCTGCCGCTGTGGGGCGTGAATCGCCGTACAAAAGAGCTGCTCTGGACCACAAGCGACATCAGCCATGAAGTCCGAGGGCCGCTGCGTCAAGAGCGTGAAATCAAACTAAACAACAAAGTGGATGCCCTTGCGCAAGCTGCCGCGCTCAATCCCGAAGACAAAGCGGCCATGAAGGCCTTGGCCGACCGCCAATCGCACCTGGCCAGCAACCTGCCCCACATGCTCAGTCTGGATGCCACGGCCATCGCGCCCTTCACCACGGGCCTGGGCAACGAGCACCCGCTGGAAAACGGCTCTGCCTTTCTCAACCCCTATGGCCTGCCCTATCTGGCGGGCAGCGGCGTCAAGGGCGTGCTGCGGCAAGCCGCGCGCGAGCTGGCATCGGGCCAATGGGGCAATGAACACGGCTGGAGCGCGGACAAACAGTTTGAAATCAGGGTAAATGGCAAAAGCCTGGCCATCAGCATGCTGGATGCCCTGTTCGGCCTGGAATCGCAAGACGGCGACACGCTGCACATGCGCGGCGCGCTCAGCTTCTGGGACGTCATTCCGCAAATGCCCGAGCACTGCAAAAGCCTGCACGTGGAAGTGATGACGCCGCACCAGAGCCACTACTACCAGCAGAAAAAAGACTCGAAAAGCGGCTCCAGCGCCACCCCGCACGACAGCGGCCAGCCCACGCCCATCAGTTTTCTCACCGTGCCGCCGGGCAGCGGCATGACGTTTCATGTGCAGTGCGACCTGCCCCGCCTGCAACGCTTGGCTCCCACGCTGGCCGAAGGCGATGCGTGGAAAAAGCTGCTGCAAGCCGCGTTTGAACACGCCTTTGAATGGCTGGGCTTTGGCGCCAAAACCGCCGTGGGCTATGGGGCCATGCAGCCAAATGCCCAAGCCACCCAGGACCGCAAAGAAAAGCAGCGCAAACAAAAGGAGCAAGCCGAACGCCAGGCACGGCAAGCCACGCTCAGCCCTGCCATGCGAACCGTGGAAGCCTTCGTGCAAGAGCTGCGCGCCAAGCACGAGCAATATCCCAATTACAAGGAAGCCCCAAACGGCGTGCTGCACGGCAAAGCGCGCGAGCTGGCTAAAACCGCGCACGAAAGCGCAGACTGGAGCGCCGAAGAAAAACGCGCCGCCGCCGAAGCCATTGAAACCTGGCTACCCAAACTGGTCAGGGTGGACATCAAGGACGAGCGCAAAAAACTCAAGCTCGGCGCGCTCAAGGGCCAGTGAGGGGCCGGCAAGCCGTGCCTGACCGGCCGCCTTTGCACTGCGCTGGCGCGCCGCCCGCACCTGCCCCGCCCGCTCATGCCTGTTGTCCGCGCACCCATGAATTTGCTCCTTTTCAAATAGCATACTGTCCTCGTGGATAAAGCGGGAACGCGGTATTTGCACCCCATGAATTTGCTCCTCTTTCAGGAGCATTTTCATGCCCGAATGCTGTTGTCCACGGGCCTTGCCGAACCGCCGCCATGCCCGCCCCTGCCGCCCCTGCCCGCCGTGCGGCTGCGCCTGACTGTGCGCGCGGACGGCCCGCTGCCGCTGCCGCCCTACGCCGGCTCCATGCTGCGCGGCGCGCTGGGCCATGCGCTCATGGACCTGGCTCCGCTGCCCCACGCCAGCGGCCAGGCATGCGCCTTGCGCGAAAGCTGCACCTACTGCCAGGTGTTCGCCCCCGTGCCGCAAACGGCGCACAGTCTGCAAAAGTTCAGCCAGATGCCCGCGCCCTACGTCATCGCGCCGCCCTTTCAGATGGACAGCGCACACACCGGCGCGAATGCAAATACAGGCGCGGATTCGGATACAGACGCTGGCGGCGCCTGCCTGACCTTGCGCAAGGGCGAAACCTTCTCCTTCGGCCTGGTGCTCATTGGCCGGGCGCTGCAACACCTGCCCACGCTCACCCTGGCCTTTGCGCGCGCCTGCCAGCGCGGGCTGGGGCCGCGCCACACGCCCTGCTCCCTGCTGTCCATCGAGCATGAACAGCCCGCTGGCAGCGCCGCCGCATCCTTCGGCGCCACTTTTGCCCCTGCCTGGCGGCCCGGCCAAGGCGCCCCGGCGCTGCCCGCCAGCGCCGCCACGCTGCCCGCGCCCGCCGCGCTGGCAGGCAGCGCCAGCCTGCAACTGCTCACCCCCTTGCGCCTGCAACTGAACAACCGCCCGGCCAAGGCGCATGAACTCACCGCCCGCGCCCTGCTCGTCACCCTGGCGCGCCGCTGCCAGCTGCTGATGGACACCCAGCTCGGCCCGGGCGCGCCGCAACTGGACTTTGCCGCCCTTGCCGCGCAGGCCGAAGCCATCCGGCTCGACGCCAGCGGCCTGCGCTGGTTCAACTGGGCGCGCTACTCCAGCCGCCAGCGGCAGGCCATGAACCTGGGCGGCCTGCTCGGCACGCTGCACCTGCACGGCCAGCAGCCCGATGGCCTGGCCCCCTTCGCCGGCCTGCTGCACCTGGGCCAGTGGCTGCACGCAGGCAAGGAAACCACCTTCGGCCTGGGCCGCTATGCGCTGACCGCACTGGCCGATGCAGCATCCGCGAAGCCACCCGCAGCCCCTGCCTTCGCTCTGCAATCGCCATAGCTGCCAACGCTTTGCGTGCGGCACTGCTGGACAGTGAGTGCGTCCAACGCTGCCGCGCCCCGCCTGAGTCTTGTTCTTTTTTACGCCCGCACCCAATCGCGAGCCGATGGGGCAAATCAGGCCGCCTGCGCCACGGTCTGCGTCGCAGGTTCAGGCGCAGCTTCCGCGCTGGCTGGCGTCTGGGGCAGTTCAGAGCCAGGTTCGGGTTCAAGCTCCACCGGGCTGGCAAGCAGGCGCACTTGCCTGAAAAACTCATCCAGCGTCATGCAAAAGCAGGTGCGGTCGTGGCGATGGATGCCGAAAACGATTGCGGAAGCCGCGCCGCACTCCCCCGGCTTTTTCATGGGCATGAGGATTTCAACGTAGTTGATGAAAGCGGGCAGGCCAACGCCGTTTTCCAGAAAAGCCGCCTTGCTGCCCCGCTGCGCCAGGGGCGTGGGCCAGTAGGGAGCGGAACCCAGGCACAAGCGGCCCTGGGCGTTTTGCTTGCCATAGACCACGCGATGAAAGTGGCTCTGAAGCTCACCTGCGCGCTCCATGTCTTCAATGACGTTGAGGGAAACGCCGTAGTCGTAGAAGCGCTCTTTTTCGGCTTCAAGAGCAGCCTTGTCTTTCCTGAATTCGATGAGCAGCCATTTGTACGCGCCCGAGTGCAGGGCGGGGCTGGTTTGCCGGGGCGGCTCATCGCCCGCCTGCAAGGTGATGACGCCCAGCGGCGCAAGGAAATTGACGCCCCACTTGCGGCAGGCTTGCTGGAGAAAGGCGTATTCGACGGTTTTTTCCCACCAGGCGAGGGCGGCGGCTGGGATGGCGGGCATGGCTGGCTCCTTGGGGGCAATGGGTTGAACAAAAGCGGGCACTTGTGTTTTCAGAAACCTGTTCAGAGTCTGGCTGCAAGGGGGCCGCAGACCGCCCGAATCCACACTTTTGTCTCCGTGGACGAACACTTTGAACAGGCTCTTACAGACAAGGCGCGAGGGAGCGATTATTCACGCAGCCCATCCGTCAGCCCGCATTCATCGCACCAGATCACAGTTTGCGCTGCGATGTGGCCGATCTGGCAGGCCTGAAGGTAGAGGGCCCGGCCTTCGCGCAAGGTGTGCGGGCCGTCACGCCCAGAAGGCGGCCGCCAGCGCGCCACGGACATCGCCAGTGAGAGCCTGTTCAAAGAATCTGGCCGCGAAGGCAAAAAAGCCAATCGGAATGGGCTGCAAGGCGCAAAGCAAATAAACCTCATGCGGGCCTTGAAAGCGCCCGGCCTTTCCATCAACACCACTGGCAGCAGCCGTGCGATCAGATGCGCCGCCAGTTTGGCGCAGGCGGAGCTATGGCAGCGACCAAGAATGGCGAGGCGGAAAAGCAGCAGGCACATCAAAAATCATCATCTATGGCGGAAAGGATTTCTGGATTCCCGGATTTTGATTTCTGTGTCCCTCAAAAGAACTCGAAAATGATCCTTGGCATCTTTTGCCCCCGGTGACAAATAGATTCCATCCAAATGTTCAACGACGGACCCATCGCATTCTACATATATGGTTTTCAACTTGTAGTCGGACTGAATTTTTTCGTCTTTCCAGCCGGTAATGTATATCATTCGACACTCCTGCTCTTCCTGATAGGCAGCATGTTTGACCAAATATTGCAATTTCAATAATCCAATCCGCATGAACTTATTGACAGATTCTTTCGCATTTGCGCCGTCCTCATAGATTTCATCAATCAGACATGTGAGCCTTCTCATCAAATCACGAATACCATTTTCCTTTCGCTCTATGATTTTGGAATAATTTTCCCATCGGGCTTCGGCCATTTCTCGGATTGAATCCAGATCTTTCGAATTCATACTGTTGGCGCATTCTTGATAGAAGGTCGCCTTATCGCGGCGCGCCAATGACAGATAGCCTGTCTCCGGGTCAATATATATACATCTGTACAGGTTGTATTTTATTGGTTTATCTGCATTTGCTTTGTCGCCCCTTTCGTTCATTGAAAACTCTGGCATTTTCGGAATCTCATTTGCTTCGTCATCTTCATCTTTCAACTTGTGATCTTGATCATCCACACGCACAGGATTATTAATATGCATGGCACGGTTGTCTCGACCAAAGAAATCGCTCAAAAAGACCAAGCTCACGCCTGACGCCTCCTGATTATTTTCCTTCCCATAAAGGCGGAATTGGTTCAAGCTATCGTGATTGAATGTAAAGCAACCAACAAACGTTGCATAAGGTTCATTGCCAACGAAGATATCTGAAGGCAGCTTGCAACATTTTCCCAAATATTGCCCCAGGACAACACCCTCCTTAGGGTCGTTCACATTGCCAACAGAACCAAGCCGAAATGCAGAAGGTGAACTCGTTTGTGAGTTGCCAATTAATTTAAAAGCAGTCTCGCAACGGCTATAGTGAGCAAATTTATGTTCATAACCATGGTATTCGGCAAACTTGAAATCTTCCAATTTGATATCCTCAGGTTCATCCTCCTTGAAATTCTCCAAGCTTGCATCAAGCGCATCATAATCAACAGAATTCATATTTTGCGCACAAAGCAATTTAGCTTCAATCTCATCTATGATTTTCAGAAAATCAATCGAATTCCATTTAATTCTCTCCACTTTTTTCGCCCTAACTTCTTCCAAAAGCCTAACCAGCTCAAAAAAACATTTCGAGTCATGGTAAGAAGCGCTCTCTTGTTTTTTAAATAAATTCATGGCCTCTGTAAAATTATTCTTTATTAAATACATCTTACCTATTGCCAACTGATTTTCATGCTGAAGAAAATCCTCGCCCTCATTCAATTGGGGCATAATATTCATTATATACTTAAGTAAACCGTTTGCTTCCCGCTTTAATAACTTATCTCTCCAAATTTCTCTTTCTAACAAAATATCCACAAAACGATATTGAACAACGTTACAAAGATGTGAACTGTCCTTCAAGATATTAGGAATACCATCAAAGCACTTAATTGCCTCTTTGTACAATCCACCGCATTTACATAATTTCGCGACAATTAATTTTAAATAGATACTAGCATTACTTGCAGCAACTTCCTGCAATTCCCTTAATATCGGAACAGCCTTATCCTTTTGATTAGCCCGGAGGTACAAGCGACCTAGTTTTATTCTAGAGTCATAATACAGTACATCCTCTTTATTCGAAACACTCTCAAGGGCTTTGATGGCCTGCATTCCCAATCCCTTTTGCAAGCACAACGTTCCGAGTCGGTTTCTAGCCATATCAAAACGGTGTCGGGTCCTATCTAGAACTCGTAGGAATAATTCCACCGCTTCTTTTTCCTGATTTAATCCAATATGTGCTTCAGCCAATTTAATTTGTACCGAATCATAAAACTCGCAATTATGCTCCTCAAAGAGGCGGAATATATTAACTGCGTCTCCCGTTCTTCCAGCCAATAAATAAAAGCAACCCAAATTAAATCGAATCTCTTCCACTTCTTCTTTGGATATACCGGAACAGTGATTTTCAAGAATCCACTCCGAAGCCTTTATTACTTCAATCCACTGCCCGCTTCTAACATATATATCAATCAAATAACGCTGCGCCCGAAGATATTGCACATTATCGCGTTGAGTTATGCGCTCAAACTCATTTTTCGCTTCTTCGAATTTTTTCTCCTTCATCAAATCAATTCCCCGCTGAAGGATTTCATCCGCACTAATTTCTCCCATCGTCATTCTCCAATTCAATGATCAGACAGAATTGAGATATTACCTTGCATTTCACGCAACCCATCAGAATTTCTTTGTGATTCCCAACTGCCGAGAAATACTTGGCAGTTGCTTCACTGCGGTAGTGCGCACCTGGCTGCCACGAAGAAAGCCCTGTGTTCGTCTTTGCGGCGAGCAGTGCAGTTTTTCAAATCCAAATTGCCCGTGTGTTCTTGCCGGCATGCAGGCGCTGGGCATGGGCAGAAAACGCAGGAGCAGTGGCGGCGGACGGTTCAGCTGCCCATGCAGCGGCAGGCTTGCGGGTGGGCATAAGGGATAGCCCTGAAAAGAGTGGGTGGCGCTATGCAAATCATAGCTGCCCGCGCTGATTCCACTAGGGCTTGCGGCCGGTTTGCTTCCAAGGCACAAGCCCGTGCAAGGCAGTGGCTGGGCGCGCGCATGCCTTCGCTGAACGGCTGGACAAAGCCTCTGCACAGAAGGGAAAACCCTATTGTTTTCAAGGCCGGAAAACAGGCTGTCTCTCCTACACTCAAAACACCGTTCGGACGCATTCAACGATTGGCTTGACCAGCCTGCCGGAAGGCGCTCCCGGTTTCCCTTTTTATTTGTTTAACTATCACGAGGCACCCGGATATGACTACCCAGGCGTTTACCCCCGAAGCAACCCAGGCCCGCATTCAGCACGAAGGCTTGCGCAGCAAGATCATGACGGCCGAGCAGGCGGCGGAGCTGATCCAGCCAGGCTTCAATGTGGGCATGAGCGGCTTTACCGGCTCAGGCTATCCCAAGGCGGTGCCCCTGGCGCTGGCCGCGCGCATGGAGGCGGCGCACGCGGCGGGCAAGCCGTTTCGCGTGGGCCTGTGGACGGGCGCTTCCACCGCGCCCGAGCTGGACGGCGCGCTGGCCAAGGCCGAAGGCATCAGCATGCGGCTGCCCTATCAGTCTGACCCCACGGTGCGTAACCAGATCAACGCGGGGGGCATGTTCTATTCAGACATGCACCTGTCGCACGTGGCGCCCATGGCCTGGGCCGGCTTTTTTGGCCGCCTGAACGTGGCCGTGATTGAAGTGGCAGGCATCCTGCCCGATGGTCGCCTGATTCCCACCACCTCTGTCGGCAACAACAAAACCTGGCTGGACATTGCCGACCACGTGATTCTGGAAGTGAACCACTGGCAGAGCACGGGCCTGGAAGGCATGCACGACATCTACTACGGCACGCGCCTGCCCCCGCACCGCCAGCCCATCATGCTGACCGCGCCGCATGACCGCATTGGCGAGCCGTACCTGCACTGCGATCCGGAAAAAATCATCGCCATCGTGCAGACCGACGCGCACGACCGCAATTCGCCTTTCTCGCCGCCCGACGAAAACTCGCGCCTCATTGCGCAGCACATGATCGACTTCTTCCAGCACGAAGTGAAGGCAGGCCGCCTGCCCGCCAACTTGCTGCCGCTGCAATCGGGCGTGGGCAACATCGCCAATGCCGTGCTGGCGGGCCTGAACGAAAGCCCCTTCAACAACATGACCGCCTACACCGAGGTGCTGCAAGACGGCATGCTGGAGATGATCAAGTCCGGCAAGCTCACCTTCGCCTCGGCCACGGCGCTGTCGCTCAGCCCGGAGGCCACGCAGTACTTCACCACGCACCTGGACGAATTCCGTGGCCGCGTTCTGCTGCGCCCGCAAGAAATCAGCAACCACCCGGAGCTGATCCGCCGCATGGGCATGCTCGCCATGAACGCCATGATCGAAGCCGACATTTACGGCAACGTGAACAGCACGCACCTCATGGGCAGCACCGTCATGAACGGCATTGGCGGCTCGGGCGACTTCGCCCGCAACGCCTACATCTCCTTCTTCATGTCGCCTTCCACGGCCAAGGGCGGCGCCATCTCGTGCATCGTGCCCATGGTCTCGCACACCGACCACACCGAGCACGACGTGCAAGTCATCGTCACCGAGCAGGGCCTGGCCGATCTGCGCGGCCTGGCGCCCGTGCCGCGCGCGCGCCGCGTGATTGAAAAATGCGCCCACCCCGACTACCGCGACGCGCTCACCGACTACCTGGACCGCGCCCTGGCTGGCGGCGCGCCCGGCAAACACACGCCGCACCTGCTGCAAGAGTCGCTCTCGTGGCACCAGCGCTTTGTGCAAACGGGCGACATGCGCAAAAAAGGCTGAAGCGCCACGCGAAACACGGCGGCCAGCGCACCATCCGCCCGCTGGCCGCTTTCGCTCCTTTTCCAATAGCATGATCTCCCCGTAAACAAAGCGACAAGACGCTTTTCAAGCGCCCTGAATTTGCTCCTCTTTTTTGACCGAAAACCGCCTTTGGGCGGTTTTTCCGTATCCGCCCTGCCCTGCCATGAACACCCAACCCGAGCGCCAATACATCCGCGTCCTCACCATCGCCGGCTCTGACAGCGGCGGCGGCGCGGGCATCCAGGCCGATCTCAAAACCTTCGCCGCGCTGGGCTGCTACGGCATGAGCGCGCTCACGGCGCTGACGGCGCAAAACACTTGCGGCGTCACGGCCATCCACGCCGCGCCCACGGCCATCCTCACCGCGCAAATTGATGCCGTAGTCAGCGACATCGGCGCGCACGCCACCAAAGTCGGCATGCTGCACTCCGTGGAAACCGTGCAGGCCGTGGCCGCCGCCATCCGCCAGCACGCGCTGGCGCACGTGGTGCTCGATCCCGTCATGGTCTCCAACGCCGGCTCGCCGCTGATTGAGCCGCCCGCCGTGGCGGCCCTGGTGCGCGAGCTGTTCCCGCTGGCCGAAGTCATCACCCCCAACCTGGACGAAGCCGCCATGCTGCTGGGCCGCCCCGTGACGGACGCGCCCGCCGACGTGCCCGCCATGCACGCGGCAGGCCAGGCCCTGCTGGCCCTGGGCGCTAAGGCCGTGCTGCTCAAAGGCGGGCATCTGGGCGCAAACGAAGCCGTGCACGACCTGCTTTTCACCGCCAGCGGCCAGCCGCCCCTGCTCATCAGCCACCCGCGCGTTGCCACGCGCAACCTGCACGGCGCGGGCTGCACCCTGTCATCGGCCATCGCGGCCTTTCTGGCCCAGGGCCAGCCGCTGGCAGAAGCCGTGCAGGCCGGCTGCGATTTCGTGCACCAGGCCATTGCCGCTGGCGCAGCCGTGCGCACAGGGCACGGCAATGGCCCGCTGAACCACGGCGCCGCGCCGCTGCCCATGCGCACGCTGGCGCTTTAAAAGACCGTCCTAAAAAATCATTCCAAAAGCCTGGTCATGCGCCAAATACAAGTCATCTTGCTCATTTCAGCAAAATGTTTGGCCAGCACCAGCCACTGCATATCGCTCATGTCATTGGGTACATGAGGGAATTTGGCTATTCAGCCTGATTTGGGGATCGTTTTTTGGTGCAATGAGCGCGAGAGCCATTTTTTGCCGCCTGAATTTGCTTCTGTTTTTGAGGTTTCAGACAGGCGGCCCCAGCCGGGGGCCTGATCGGCCAGGTCAAGAACAGGTTCTGAAAGCGCGGCCTTGCTCCTTGGCCGCGCGGGCCGCCCGTCTTTACTTCTTGAGCGCCGCCACGGCGGCTTCGGCGGTGAGCAGCTGGAAGGTGAAGACTTCTTCCAGATACAGGCGCACGGCGCTTTCGGTGTGGCTGAGGTAGCCGATGGAGACATCGCGCGCCAGGTGCAGGGAGAAGTCGCCCCCGCGCGTGGAAACCAGATAGGCGCCTTCGATGGCGGGCGCCCACACGATGTTGTCCATGCCGCCCACCAGGCGCTGGATGTGGTTGAGCACAGGGTAGCCCTGCTCGTTGGCTTCTTGCAAGGCGGTGTAGGTGTCGGCGCCGAGCACGGCGGTGTAGGGGCCGTCCACGCCCGCGAGCTTGAGCTGCTTGAGTGCGGCAGCGGTGGCGTCGGGGAACTGGGCGGCTTGCGCGGGCAGCGCGAGCACGGGGTTGGAGCTGCCTTCGCTTATGCCGGTGATGCCCGCTGCCTTGTAGCCCAGGAAGATGGCGCGGTCTTCGGCGTAGGCCAGTTGTTCGGCGGCGTCTTTGGCGGGCTGCCAGTCGGAGTCTTGCGAGCCGCGCTCCACGTCGTCGATGGCTTCGCGCGAGAGTTCAAAGGGCACGCGCAGCTCGATCATGGGCATGACCTGGCGCTGGCGGGCAATGACGCCTTCTTGCGGCGATTTGAGCGCGGCCAGGTGGCCGGTGCCCACGGCCGGGCACTGCGCGCCGGATTCGGGCTGGATGACATCCACCACGCGGCGGCCCGCCAGGTTGCGGCGGAAGGTGCGGGCGACTTCTTCTTCAATCTGCGCCCAGGCGGCGCTGGAGATGGGGGCGAGTTCGCGGTGAAGGTTGTTCATGGCATGGGTTCCTTTGGGTGGAGTGAATGGGAAAAAGCGGGGCGGCTTCAGCCGCGTTTCCGGGCGGGCGGCGGCTCTTGCGGCTGGCCTTTGAGCGAGCCGATGGCGAGCGCGCCGCTGGCGGCGGTATCGGCGGCAGCGGCGGCATCAGCAGGCGCTGCGGCGGCGTCACCGGCGCTGGCTTCGCCTGCCAGCGGGTTGCCTTCGGCCAGGGCTTCCAGCAGGGGTTCGGAGGGCACGAAAAAGAGCGTGCCGGTCACGGCGGTGCTGTAGTCGAGCAGGCGGTCGTAGTTGCCTTCGGGGCGGCCGATGAACATGTTGGTCAGCATCAGCTCGGTCACGGCCGGGTTGCGCGCGTAGCCGATGAAGTAGGTGCCGTATTCGCCGCGCGAGGGCGTGGCAAAGGGCAGGTTGCCGCGCAGGATGGCCATTTCGTTGCCGTCGTCGTCCTCCACCACGTTCAGCGCCACGTGCGAATTGGCGGGCTTGACTTCGTCGGGCAGCTCGATGTCGTCGGCCTTGGTGCGGCCCATCACGCGCTCTTGCTCTTCGGTCGTCAGGGCATTCCACGCCTTCATGTCGTGCAGGTATTTCTGCACGATGACGTAGCTGCCGCCGGCAAAGTCCGGGTCTTCTTCGCCGATGACGGTGGCCTCGAAGGCTTCCTGCCCTTCGGGGTTTTCGGTGCCGTCCACAAAGCCCACCATCGAGCGTGCGTCAAAGTAGCGAAAGCCGTGCACTTCGTCCACGGGCTGCACGGCGCCATCGAGCGCGCGCATGGCCTGCATGACCAGCTCCTGGCACATGTCTACCGTGTCGGCGCGCACGTGCAAAAGCAAGTCGCCGGGCGTGGCCGGGGCGTGCTTGGCGCCGCGCAGTTCCTTGAAGGGGTGCAAATGCGCGGGGCGGGGGCTGCCGAAGAGGCGGTCCCAGGCGTCGGAGCCGATGCCCACCACCAGATTGAGCTGGCGCGCATCGTCGCGGTGGCCCACGCTGCGGCGCAGGCCGGCGGCGTTGCCGAAAAAGGCGCGCACGGCGTTTTCGGCTTCTTCGCCGGGGGCGATGTTCAGCACGACATAGTGTGCTGCGCCGCCCGCGCCGGCCGTGACGGCCTGGGGCTGGGGAATGGAGAAGGAAGAAGAGGAAAAGGAAGAAGAGGCGTGGGATGCGTCAGGTGTGTTCATGGCGGGATGATGTGGCCGCCGGGGCCGGTTTTTCAAGGCGGTTGGTTCGTGATGGAAGCGGGACGCGAGCGCGGGGCCTGCCCCGCTGGCTCGCCGCCCGCCTTGGTTATTGGCTCAGGGGCGGCGTGGCGGCCATCACTTCTTCCAGTGTGGTCACGCCTTCGGCCACGCGCAGGGCGCCGGCCAGGCGCAGGGGGCGCATGCCGTCGGCCACGGCCTGCTTGCGCAGCTCGGCAAGGACGCCGCCGTGCTGCACTTTGGCCTGGAATTCCTCGCTGACGGTGAGCAGCTCGTGCAGGCCCAGGCGGCCCTTGAAGCCGGTCATGCGGCACTCCACGCAGCCTACGGGCTTGTACAGGTGCGGCTCGGCGTTGAGTTTCCAGGGGCGGATGGCTTCCTTGAGCAGTTCGACGGCGTGCGGGTCTTCATTGGGCTGGCGGCACAGCGGGCAGAGGGTGCGCACCAGGCGCTGCGCCAGCACGCCCAGGATGGTGGCGCTGAGCAGGTAGGCCGGCACGCCCAGCTCCATCAGGCGGGTGAGGGCGCTGGGGGCGTCGTTGGTGTGCAAGGTGCTGAACACCAGGTGGCCGGTGAGGGCGGCCTGCACGGCCATTTCGGCGGTTTCCAGGTCGCGGATTTCGCCAATCATGATGATGTCCGGGTCTTGCCGCATGAGCGCACGCAGGCCCTCGGCAAAGCTGAAGTCGATGGCCGGCTGCACTTGCGTCTGGTTGAAGGCCGGTTCGATCATTTCGATGGGGTCTTCAATGGTGCTGACATTCACTTCTTCAGTGGCCACGCGCTTGAGGGTGGAATACAGCGTGGTGGTTTTGCCGCTGCCGGTGGGGCCGGTGACGAGGATGATGCCGTAGGGGCGGGCGATGAGCGCTTCCCAGCGCGCGGCGTCGTAGCGGGCAAAGCCCAGGGCTTCGAGCGACTTGGAGGCCGATTCGGGGTCGAAGATGCGCATCACCAGCTTTTCGCCAAAGGCGGTGGGCAGGGTTGAGAGGCGCATTTCCACTTCCTGCCCGGCGGGGTTGCGGGTTTTGATGCGGCCGTCCAGCGGGCGGCGCTTTTCCACCACGTCCATGCGGCCCAGCAGCTTGATGCGCGCGGTCATGGCGGCCAGCACGGCCAGCGGGGCCTGATAGACGGGGTGCAGCACGCCGTCGATGCGAAAGCGGATCACGCCCTGGTCGCGCCTTGGCTCCAGGTGAATGTCGCTGGCGCGCTGGTCAAAGGCGTATTGCCACAGCCAGTCCACCACCTGCACCACGCCCTGGTCGTTGGCGTCGAGCTGCTTGTTGCTGCGGCCCAGCTCCACCAGCTGCTCGAAGCTGGCGGTGGCCGAGACGCCGCCGCTGGACTTTTGCACGGCGCGCACGGTTTTGGCCAGCGCGAAGAATTCAGCCGTGTAGCGGCGGATGTCCGCCGGGTTGGCCACCACGCGGCGCACCATGCGCTTGCTCTGGCGCTCCACTTCGGCCACCCAGTCGGTGATGAACGGCTCGCTGGTGGCCACCACCACTTCGCCGCTGGTCACCTGCACGGGCAGCACCTTGTGGCGCTCGGCGTAGGCGGCGCTCATGGTTTCGGCCACTTTGCCGACTTCCACCTTGAGCGGGTCAATGCGCAGGTAGCCCAGGCGCGCGCGCCCGGCCAGGTATTCGGTCAGGCGCTCCACGTCCATCACGTTGCCCTGCGCGTCGGTCACGCCAATGGCGGCCAGGCGCACCAGCGCGTGCTGCGAGCTTTCGGCCTGGCCGATGCGGGCCACAGTGCGCTCGGCTTCTTCGTTGGTGATCACGCCGTCCTGGCGCATCCACTCGATGAGGTGGCGCCATTGCAGCGGGCCGCTGTAGTACTCGGGGTCTGGCGCGGCGGCAAAAGCGTGCTGGGCGTGGTGATGGCGGAGTGCGTGAGGAACGGGCGGCGGGGTGGTCATGGCATTGGGCAGGGCAAAACGCGCGGCGCGGGCATCAGTGTCTGTTCAGCATCTGGCCGCAAAGGGCGGCGGATCGGGCGGATCGGCGGATCGGGATGGGCTGCAAAGCGCCATCCGCAGACGGGCCTTGCCGCCTGCTGGAGGCTTGCAAGGCCCGCGAGCGCCCGGCTCCGCGCTTTTCGCACCCACGGGCAGGCTTTGGGCAGGTTCGCAGAAAGAGGAGCAAATTCAAGGGGGTCAAAAACGGCTTTCGCGCACTATCCACTAGGACATCATGCTATCAATCAGGGAGCGAAAACAGGCGCGCTCCAGCCATGCGCGCCTGCCAGCAAGGCCAGCAGCTTACTTCTCCACCGGCTTGAGCCACTTGAGCCACTGCGGCGCGGGCAGCCCCCAGCGCTGGCGGATTTCTTCGGCGCGCGCGGCCAGCGCCTCGCGCGAGGGGCGGGTGGGCGCGCGCTCGGCCAGCACCACGGTGTTGCCCTCGCGCGTGGGCTTGAAGGCCCAGAGGGCGCGCGCGCCAAAGGCTTCGCCCATGCGCGCCAGGCTGCGCGTGTAGCTGGATGAGCGGCCAAACAGGTTCACGCTCATCACGCCGTGGGCGGTGAGCAGGCGGCGGCAGTCGGCATAGAACGCAGTGCTGTCCAGCACGGGGGCGGCGGCTTCGTGGTCATACAAATCGACTTGCAGCGCGTCCACCGTGCCCAGCCACTCTTCGCGGCGGATTTCCTCGGCGGCATCAGCCAGCACCACGCGCAGGGTGGGGCCGTCTTCCGGCAGGCGAAACCAGTGGCGGCACACGGCCAGCACTTGCGGGTTCAGCTCGATGGCCGTGGTGCACATGCCCACCTGCTTGCAGCAGAACTTGGTTAGCGCGCCTGCGCCCAGGCCCAGCTGCATGGCGTGGCCTTGCACGGCGTCGTCCAGATCGGGCGCGAGCAGCATCCAGCCCATCATGCGCTGCACGTATTCCAGCTCCAGCGCGTAGGGCTGGCGCAGGTTCATGCTGCCCTGCACCCAGGGCGTGCCCAGATGCAGGTGGCGCACCGGGCCATCTTCCGAAATGCTGACTTCGGGCAGGCCGCCGGCTCTGGCATCAGTCGCTGTCATCAACCGGCTCCGTCTGGATGGATGCGCCCGTGGCGTAGAACTGCCCGCCCGCCACGTAGTGCAGGCTGCGCCACTCGGGCGCGCTTTCAAATTGCCAGCGGCCCTGGCGAAAGGCGCGCTCATCCGCCCAGGCCGCCGTGATTTCGCCCATGAACAGGTCATACAGCAGCTCGTTGCGCTTTTCCGGCAGCACGCGGCACGCCAGCCAGGCCGAGCAGCCCGCCACCAGCGGCGCGGGGCAGCCAGGCAAATCAAACAGCCGCGCGCCGGAGTGGGCGAGCTTTTGCGCGTCTGCATGCAGGCTGTGCGTGCCCAGCCAGCGCACCAGCGGCGCCTGCGCCGCCGTGGGCACCTGAATGACGAAGTGGCCGCTTTCCTCAATGAGCGCGCGCGTGGCCGCGCCTTTGTCAATCACCACGGAGAGCTTGTCAAAGTCCAGCACGCAGGCCCAGGCGGCGGCCATCACGTTCTGCCGGCCGCCGCTGCGCGCGGACACCAGCACCGTAGGGCCGTGATTGAGCAGCCGCACGGCCTTGGGCAAAGGCACAGGGGCGATGAAAGGGGGAAGCGGGGCGGATGGCATGGCCGTGATGGAAAGAGCGAAGCGTGAAAGAAAAAGAACGCGCTGGCGGGCCGGAGCAATCGGCGCTGCGGAAAAGAGAGCGGCTTGCGCCGGACTGGCGGGCGCTGGCGGGCTTTGGGACGTTTTCAGGCGCTTCTGAACGCTGGAACCTGCCTGGCCGCCGCGCCCTGTTGCCGCCCGCCATGCGCCAAAAAACAAACTGCCCGCGCCAGGGCGAAACAGGCGCGGGCAGCTCGCGGGGGCAAGGCGCGCAGGCCGGATCAGAACAGCACGCGCACGCGCATCGTGCCCGGCACGGCGCGCAGCTTGTCAATCACGCTGGCGGAAGCGCCCGCGTCCGTGTCAATCACCACGTAGCCCAGCGCGTCATCCGTTTGCAGGTACTGGGCGGCCACGTTGATCTTCGCGTCGGAGAAAACCTGGTTGATGGCCGACATCACGCCCGGCACGTTCTTGTGCACATGCAAGATGCGGTCGCGCCCCGGGTGCTCGGGCAGCGCCACTTCGGGAAAGTTCACCGAGGTGATGGTCGAGCCGTTGTCCGAATACTTCACCAGCTTTTCGGCCACTTCCAGGCCGATATTGGCCTGCGCTTCCATCGTGGAGCCGCCAATGTGCGGCGTGAGCAGCACATTGTCCAGCCCGCGCAGGGGCGACTGGAATTCGTCCTTGTTGGACTTCGGCTCGGACGGAAACACATCCACCGCCGCACCCAGCAGCTTGCCCGACTTGATGGCTTGCGCCAGCGGCTCGATTTCCACCACCGTGCCGCGCGAGGCGTTGATGAAAATGGCGCCCGGCTTGAGCGCCGCAATCTCCTTGGCGCCAATCATCCAGCGCGTGGAAGGCAGGTCCGGCACATGCAGCGAAACGATGTCGCACTGGCCCAGCAAATCGTGCAGATTGCCCACCGGCTGCGCATTGCCCAGCGGCAGCTTGGCCACCACGTCATAAAACAGCACGTTCATGCCCAGCGACTCGGCCAGCACCGAAAGCTGCGAGCCAATGGAGCCGTAGCCCACGATGCCCAGCGTTTTGCCGCGCGCTTCGTACGAATTCGTGGCCGATTTCATCCAGCCGCCGCGATGCGCCGCCGCGTTTTTTTCGGGAATGCCGCGCAGCAGCAAGATGGCCTCGGCCAGCACCAGCTCGGCCACCGAACGCGTGTTGGAATAAGGCGCGTTGAACACCGCCACGCCCTTGTGGCGCGCCGCCTCCAGATCAATCTGGTTGGTGCCTATGCAAAACGCGCCCACGGCCACCAGCTTTTGCGCCGCCGCCAGCGCCTCGGCGTTCAGCTGCGTGCGCGAGCGCAGGCCCACAAAGTGCGCATCGGCAATCTTTTCTTTCAGCTCATCGCCTTGCAGCGCGCCTGGCAGCGTCTCCACATTGGTGTAGCCAGCGTTCTTGAGCACTTCTACTGCCGAAGGGTGTATGCCTTCGAGCAACAGGAATTTGATCTTGCTTTTGTCCAGCGACGTCTTGCTCATGATGTGACCTAGCCTTTGAAGTGGGATGAAACGAAAAAGGGGCGGCGGATTCAACTGAACCGCCGCCCCGGCAGACAAGCGCGGGATGCTAGCACCAACGCCTGAAATAGCCTGACACGCGCCAGCCCGTCTGCGTTCAAACTCTGTTGATGGCCTGGCCGCGAGAGGCAAAAGTGCAGATCAGGGCTATCTGCAAGGTGCAAACCGCTGATGGGCTTTACTGTCCGCTTGCTGCCCGACGAGGCGTTTGCAACGCCCACGTGCAGATTACGAAACAGGCTCTCAACGCCCAGCCAGAGGCGATAAGGTGAAATAGCCCAGCAAATAGCGCCCTTCCTCATCAATCGGCTGCTCGCTCATGGCAAGGGCTTCGGCCCGCTGGCCTTTGCCATCCAGCCAAAGCTCCAGCAAGTCTTTGCCTACGCGGCGGCCCTTAATTTCCTGTCGGGTACCGTTCCAGTCCCTGGCCGCAGCGTCTGCCTGCTTGACATAGGCCACCCAAGTGCCGGGGGTCAGGAAAAAACGGCGCGATTTGATGGCATAGGCGTGGCCCAAAAAGGCCATTGCTTCATCTTCCAGACGGCTGGCTGCTTCCGAAAAATGGCTCGCGTCAGACTCTTGCAGAAAAGAAAAGGGAGGTGGATTTGACATGGTATCGATATCTGCTGCCCAGGTTGCTGCACCCAAAAATAAACAGGTCATCACGCCAGCATTGCGTAGAAATTTCTTCAACCAATTCATTTCAACCCCATATCAATATATTCAATCCCCGTCCTCCTATCATATTTCTCATTCAACAAAAGAATCACCACTGTCAACCGGTATATTTTCATTCACAAGACTCGAATTATTGCGTTGCCAAGGATTCCGCAAACGAAATACAGCCTCGTCATTTTGATCAAAACGAACTCCATCCACCACATAGACATGGTTATCCACCAAATCATCCTGCGGAGCGTTCTTGTCACAAAATAAGCAACGAAAAACCAATTTGATATATATTCCAGGTCTGTTGACAAAGTAACAGGGCACCCTTCTTGCAAGGCTTGCCTGACACGCGCTTCAATACTCTTGGTTTCCCTATTGCAAACGCTTGATCTCGAGAAATACCATCACCTCGCGCCCTTGTGATCGTCTGCATGGCTTCTCTTGCCTTGCCACCTTCATCTATATCCTTCTTCCAAGGCGCCTCCTCTTAATTTAGCGTAAGCAACTTCCATTACAGACAGCCATACAGGCGTGTCAAATTTACCATTGCCAAGTCAAAACTCTAAAATAAAATTGTCAGTTTCATGACTATAAGAAATAGAACTCTGGATTTGATCTGGAGACCGGTCGGCTACAGCTCCAGCATTAGCAATGAAAAGCAATATCCAATACGATCCTGCTGGATATTATCAGCAGAAGGCCTGCCAGACACTCCATACAAATCAGCGGCGCCATAAAAACGTTCATTTTCCAGAGTAGGTGCCACGGGAGGGATAGGGTGACTCCCTTCTCCACGCGCCGCTACATTGGACAAACCAGAACCAAGCTGATTAAGCCGGTGGGTGTCACGTCAGTGGCTGAAGGTGTTGCAGATCTGTTTTCATTGCGGCGGTCTTGGGGAAGCACACCACTGGCAGCAGTAGCTTGTACATGGAAGATGGCATGGATCATGTCTCGAGTGCTGTGCTGACAGGATGCTTTTTTGTTCTTCCCGACAAGCGTTTGCCACTGCTCGTCGTTCATATCGTTTAGGCATATGAAGTGCTATCAATCTAGGCTTTGAGAACAGTCTCTCAAGCCCGCCCAGCCCGCCTTTAACGAGCTGGGTGGAAAGCCATGACAGGCACAGGCGGCAACATCGGCATGACCGCCGTGGCCCGCACGCCCAATGTGCGGGTGATGAATGCCGTGGCCGCCTGGCGGGCGAAGATCGCCAGCGCAGCCGGTCTGATCGCTCATGCCCGCGTCAACCCCGAACAGCTTGGCAGGCGGACTTCAACATTGACAACCTGACCCGCGCAGCAGCGTTTTGCCGCCCTTTGCCACACCCTTTGGCCGCTGCTCTTCACGGGCAGGCTATGGGCAGATCGCTCAATCAAACTGCAAGGTACGCACGCCCTGCTGCGTGGCGAGCAGACAGCAGCTGGCCTTTTGGCGGGCGAACACGCCGACGGTGACCACGCCGGGCCACTGGCTGGTTTCGTTTTCAAAGGCCAGCGGGTCGGTGATGCGCAGGCCCCGCACGTCCAGGATGTGCAGGCCGTTGTCGGTCACGTAGGGCTGGCCGCCACTCATGCGCAGCGCGGCCTGGCCGCCCAGGGCGGCGAACTGGCGGGCCAGGCGCGCGGCGGCCATGGGGATGATTTCCACCGGCAGGGGAAAGCGCCCCAGCGTGTCCACCTGCTTGGAAGCATCGGCAATGCAGATGAAGCGCCTGGCTTGCGCGGCCACGATTTTTTCGCGCGTGAGGGCGCCGCCGCCGCCTTTGAGCATGTGGCCGCGCGGGTCGATTTCGTCCGCGCCGTCGATGTACACGGCCAGCTCGCCGGCCTGCTCCAGCGGCACGACGGCAATGCCCGCCGCGCGCAGCAAGGCCGTGCTGGCTTCGGAGCTGGAGACGGCGCGAATGGCGGCATGGGCTGCAGCAAGGGCGGCGATGAATTTGTTCACGGTGGAGCCGGTGCCCACGCCGATGAGCGCGCCCGCTGGCACGTATTGCAGGGCGGCCTGGCCGACGAGGGTTTTCAATTCATCCTGTGTCATTTTGGGAAAATGTGCCGTTTATCAGAGCACGTTCAGAGTCTGGCCGTGAGGGGCGAAAGCGCGAAATCGGGATGGGCTGCAAGGTACAAACCGAAGACGGACAGGCCTTGTGGTCTAGCAAGGATTCGCAACGCCGCAGACCGCCTGAGTCCGCACTTTCTGCATCCACGCCCAAGCTCTGAACAGTTTCTTAATGTTTTCTGATTATCCAAAATGCCTTTTATGCCTTATGGCCTGATCCGTTCTGCTCTGTTCTGCATGGACGCCGAGGCGGCCCACGAGAAAACGCTGGCGGCGCTGGAGCGCACGCAGAACACCTTCTGGCAGCTTCTGTGGCGGCAGCCGCGCGTGCAAGACCCCGTAACGCTGGCGGGCCTGACGCTGCCCAACCGCGTGGGCCTGGCGGCGGGGCTGGACAAGAACGCCCGCTGCATTGACGCGCTGGCGGGCATGGGCTTTGGCTTTGTGGAAGCGGGCACCGTCACGCCGCTGGCGCAGCCGGGCAATCCCAGGCCGCGCCTGTTCAGGCTGCCGGCGGCGCAGGCGCTCATCAACCGCATGGGCTTCAACAATGAGGGCGTGGCCGCTTTCGTGACGCACGTGTGCACGTCGCGCTTTGCCGAACAGCGGCAAAGCGCCGCCAAGGGCGCGCCGCGCATGGCGCTGGGCCTGAACATCGGCAAGAACGCCGCCACGCCAATGGAGCGGGCGCAAGACGACTATCTGATGTGCCTGGCCGCCGTGTATCCGCATGCCGACTACGTGGCAGTGAACATTTCCAGCCCCAACACCCGGAACCTGCGCGATTTGCAGGCCGATGAGGCGCTGGCCGCGCTGCTGGCGGCGCTCAAGTCGCGCCAGCGCGAGCTGGCCGATGCGCATGGCCGCCACGTGCCGCTTTTTCTGAAGATCGCGCCTGATCTGGACGAGGCGCAAGTGCAGTCCATCGCCGCCGCGCTGCTGGAGCACGGCATGGATGGCGTGATTGCCACCAACACCACGCTCTCGCGCGAGGCCGTGCAGGGCCTGCCCCACGCGCAGGAAGCGGGCGGCCTCTCGGGCGCGCCCGTACGCGAGGCCAGCTGCCGCGTCATCCGCCAGCTGCGCGCAGCGCTGGGCGCAGGCTTTCCCATCATTGGCGCGGGCGGCATCCTGAGCGGGGAAGATGCCGTGGCCAAGATTGAAGCGGGTGCAGACGCCGTGCAGCTGTACACCGGCCTGATCTACAAAGGCCCCGCGCTGGTGGCCGAGGCGGCGCAGGCCATCAAGGCCCATCTGGCCTCGCAGGGCCAGGTCCCGCCTGCTGGCGATGCCTCAGCCGGCCCGCCTGCGGTTGGCGCTCAATAACGGGCGCGCTCGCTGCCTTCTTTGCCGTCCTCTTTGTTGCCTTCCGCCTGCAATGGCTGGCCGCCTGTCCAGGCAGCTTTTGCCTGCGCCGTCCGGCCGGCCTGCAGACGGGCGCGGATTGAGCAGCTTCGCACGTCTTCTCGCACGCCACCCGCTTCCGGGCCTGTCCAGGATCTGGCCGTGGGGGCGACAAACTGAGAAAAGCAAGCCAGTTTCGCTTCTGAATCCATAGCATGAGGTCCTAGTGAAATGGGCGCATATGCCGTTTTTTATGCCCCTGAATCCGCTCCTGTTTTTGCTGCAATCTAACCTGCTGTCCTTTTTCATTTGCCAGCCGCGCTGGCAGGCATGGGCGCGGGAGCGCGGTTTCTGACATGCGGTAACGGTTTGCTGTTTGCCGATAACATTCCCGCTTTTTTTCGCGCATTTTTTTGCGGATTTGCTCATGCAGGCGCTTTTGAAATTCTCGCGGGCGGTGGACTGGCTGAACGGGCTGGTTGGCAAATATGTGATCTGGCTGATTCTGGGCGCCACGCTCATCAGCGCGGGCAATGCGGCGGTGCGCAAGGTGTTTGGCGTGAGTTCCAACGCGCTGCTGGAAGTGCAGTGGTATTTGTTTGCCTGGTCGTTTTTGCTGGCGGCGGGCTATACGCTGCTGCATCGCGAGCATGTGCGCATTGATGTGCTCAGCAGCCGCTTTTCAAGACGCGCGCAGGCGTGGATTGATGTGGCGGGCTTCGCGCTGTTTCTCACGCCGATTTGTCTGGCGGTCATCTACTTGAGCGTGCCGGTGCTGGCCGACAAGTTTCAGACGGGCGAGATGTCGGCCAACACGGGCGGGCTGGTGCGCTGGCCGGTATGGGCGGCGCTGCCGGTGTCGTTCGCGCTGCTGCTGCTGCAAGGCTGGTCGGAGCTGATCAAGCGCATTGCCTTTTTGCGCGGGCAGGGGCCTGACCCGATGGGCCGCATGAGCGACGCGCAGGACGCGCAGGCGCTGGCCGAGGCGCTGCGCGCCGAGCGGGAGGCGGCGCAGGCTGCCGCACCAGAGAAAAGCGCGGGCTGAAGCGGGGGCACAGGCAATGGAATTCGTGGTGGCCAATTTCGCCCCGGTCATGTTCGCGGGGCTGATCGTGTTTTTGCTGCTGGGCTTTCCGGTGGCGTTCAGCCTGGGCGCGTGCGGGCTGTTTTTTGCCTTCGTGGGCGTGCAGCTGGATGTGTTTCCGCCCAGCGTGCTGGCCTGGCTGCCGCAGCGGCTGATCGGCATCATGTCCAACGACACGCTGCTGGCCGTGCCCTTTTTCACGCTGATGGGGCTGGTGCTGGAGCGCAGCGGCATGGCTGAAGATTTGCTGGAGACGGTGGGCCAGGTGTTCGGCCCGCTGCGCGGCGGGCTGGCGCTGGCCGTCATCTTTGTGGGGGCGCTGCTGGCGGCCACCACGGGCGTGGTGGCCGCTTCGGTCATTTCAATGGGGCTGATCTCGCTGCCCATCATGCTGCGCTACGGCTATGACCGGCCGCTGGCGGCTGGCGCCATTGCCGCTTCGGGCACGCTGGCGCAGATCATTCCGCCCTCGCTCGTGCTCATCATCATGGCCGACCAGGTGGGCCGCAGCGTGGGCGACATGTACAAGGGCGCGTTCACGCCCGCTTTCATGCTGGTGGGGCTGTATGTGCTGTATGTGGTGCTTTTGGCGATATTCCGCCCGGCCTGCGTGCCCGCGCTGCCGCCGCAGGCGCGCACGTTCCGCGAGGCCAACGGCAGCAGCGGCTATGCCTCGCTGACGGCGGTGATGGCGCTTTCCATTGGCACGGCCACTGTGCTGGCGCAGAACATGGCCGCCGTGCACACCTGGTGGCTGGGCCGCACGGTGCAGAGCGTGCCCACCGACGAAAAAATCGTGGTGGCCGCCTGCGGCGGCGTGGCGCTGGCGCTGCTCATCGCCCTCATCAACCGGGGGCTGAAGCTGGGGCTGCTTTCGCGCCTGGCCGAGCGGGTGACGTTCGTGCTCATTCCGCCGCTGCTGCTCATCTTTTTAGTGCTGGGCACCATCTTCCTGGGCGTGGCCACGCCTACGGAGGGCGGAGCGATGGGCGCGGTGGGCGCGCTGGTCATGGGCTTTGTGCGCAGGCGGCTGGACTGGGCGCTGCTCAGGCAGGCGCTGGCGGCCACGACCAAGCTGGCCTCGTTTGCCATGTTCATTCTCATTGGCGCCACCATCTTCAGCCTGGTGTTCCAGGCGGCGGACGGCCCGCTGTGGGTGGAACGCCTGCTCAGCGACTTGCCGGGCGGCCCGGTGGGCTTTCTGATTCTGGTGAACGTGATGGTGTTCTTCCTCGCGTTCTTTCTGGACTATTTCGAGCTGTCTTTCATCGTCGTGCCGCTGCTGGCGCCAGTGGCCGAGAAGCTGGGCATTGACCTGGTGTGGTTCGGCGTGCTGCTGGCGGTGAACATGCAGACTTCGTTCCTGCATCCGCCTTTCGGCTTCGCGCTGTTTTTCCTGCGCTCCGTGGCGCCTGCCAGTCCCTATGTGGACCGCGTCACGGGCCAGCTCATGCAGCCGGTGACGACGATGCAGATTTACAAGGGCGCCATTCCCTTCCTGCTGATCCAGCTGTTCATGGTGGGCGTGCTCATCGCCTTTCCGCAGCTGGTCACGGGCAGCCTGGAAGCCAAGGCGGAGGTGGATCTGGACGCCATTGGCCAGCAGATGCTGCAAGACCTGGAGCAGCCTTCCGGCGGCTACGGCGATGCGGCTGATGAAAGCCATGGCGGAGAAGGCGCGGGCGGCTACGGCAGCGAGAGCGGCTATGGCGATGCGCCTGCTGGCGAGTCTTCCGGCAGCGATGCGGGGGGCTATGGCTCATCTGGCGGCTATGGCGCTGGCACGGAAGGCGGCGAGGCCGCGCCGCCGCCGGAAGATGAGCCGCAGGGCTACGGCAGCGAAGCGCCAGCGGAATAACCAGCGGAATAGCCGACGGAATAAAACGGCCATTTTCCATCAGCGCAGTGAATGCGCCGATAAAAAAGAAAGCCGCGATTCGCATCGCGGCTTTCTTGTTCATTTATCCATCATTTACAGCTTCGCGCCATTGATGTACTGGTTGTAGGTGAATTCAGAATAACGGTTCCACAAAATCTGCTCTTTCTGGAAGGCGCGCATGTCGTCAAACACCTTCTTGAATTCGGGTGATTTGTCGCAGTGCTCGGCATACACCTCCTGCGCGGCCTTGAAGCCCGCGTCCACCACCGGTTTGGGGAACATCTTGAACTGCGTGTTGCCTGCGCGCAGGCGCTTGAGCGCTTGCGGATTGCGGGCCTGGTATTTGCTCGTCACCTCAATGGCCGCCACATCGGCGGCGGCGCGCACGGCGGCCTTGTATTCGTCCGGCAGCTTGTCAAAGGCCTTGTTGTTGATGAAAAAGTCAAACTG
This sequence comes from Ottowia massiliensis, assembly GCF_900240305.1. Classification (NCBI taxonomy): domain Bacteria; kingdom Pseudomonadati; phylum Pseudomonadota; class Betaproteobacteria; order Burkholderiales; family Comamonadaceae; genus Ottowia; species Ottowia massiliensis. Next base: position 213,812 of record NZ_LT964854.1, read on the forward strand.
CGCGCTCGCTTCCCACCAGCCAGGGTAGTAGTAATACGGCGCCACTTTGCTCAGGCCGAGTTTTTCATCGTCATACGGCCCCACGAACTCGGTGGCGTCCAGCGTGCCTTTTTCCAGCGCCTGATACACGTCGCTGCCCGGCATGTTCTGCGCCACCACGCCCAGCTTGGCCATCACTTCGCCAAACAGGCCGCCGCCCAGGCGCATCTTCAGGCCCTTGAGGTCATCGGGCGACTTGATTTCCTTGCGGTACCAGCCGCCCATCTGCGTGGTCGTGTTGCCCGCGCACAGCGCGTGGAAGTTGTATTTCTTGAAAAACTCGTCCAGCAATTTGCCGCCATTGCCCTGGCGGCGCCAGGCTTCCATTTGCAGCGTGGTCAGGCCAAACGGCACGGCGCAGGCAAAGGCGAAAACGGGATCTTTGCCCGTGAAGTAATAGCCGGCGGTCTGCGCAATTTCGATGTTGTTGTCCTGAATCGCGTCCAGCACGCTGAAAGCGGGCATCAGCTCGCCTGCGGCGTGCACCGACACCTCGAACTTGCCGCCCGTCAGCGCCTTGACCACGCGCGAAAACGTCTCGGCGCTGCCCATGAGCGTGTCCAGCGACTTCGGAAAGCTCGAAGCCATGCGCCAGCGCACCGGCTGCTGCGCCTGCACGGCAGGGGCCACGCCAGCGGCCAGCACGCCAGCCAGGCCAGCGCCTTTGATGAGAGAACGACGATCCATGATGGGGGTTCCTTTTGAGTCCATGAAAAAGGGAAAAACAAAGTGTAGTCACGGCCAGCCGCGCCCCGCGTGCAGGAAAACGCCTAATGCCCACCGTCCGGCTGCGAGGCGGCAGATTGAAATGGGGTGGCTAGCTTCGCTATTGAATCAATAGCGTGATGTCCTAGTGGAAACTGCGCAGAACGGTATTTTTGGACCTCTGGATCCGCTCCTGTTTTTGATGGTTCCGGCGAATGCGGCTGTCCGGTTCAGTGCTTGCAGCGCGCGGGCGGCCTGCGGCGGCAAGGCTGGCCCGCCGCTTCACGGGGAGAGGAGGGGAAAACAGCGGAAAAACAGGTTTTCCGTCAGCTCCCCGCCGTGATGCCCGCTTTTTTGATGATGCGGGCATTGGCCTGTGATTCGGCTTGTATCTGCCGGGCAAAGGCAGCAGCGCTGCCGCCAGTGGGCAGGTTGCCGGCGGCTTCGATTTTCTGGCGCGTCTGCGGCTCATTCAGTGCGGCATTGACGGCGGCGTTCATGCGCTCGATAACGGCGGCGGGCGTGCCGGCCGGGGCGAACAGACCGAATACGGAAAAGCGGTTGGCTTCAGGCAGGCCCAGTTCTGAAAGCGTGGGCGTATCGGGCAGCGCTGCCAGGCGGGCGGGAGCGCCTGCGGCCAGGGCGCGCAGCCTGCCCGCGCGCACGTGGCCGATGACAGCAGGGCTGGCGTTGGTGGAGAGCACTTCAAAGTGCCCGCCCAGCGCGTCGTTGATTTGCTGGCCGCCGCCCTTGTAGGGAATGTGGGTGATGTCCACCTTCGCGCTGGCCTTGATTTGCTCCAGCATGACGTGGCCCAGCGCGGCCGAGCCTGCAGTGGCCCAGCGCACGGAGCCGGGTTCCTCCCTGGCGCGCTCCAGCAGCGCCCTGAAGTCAGGCGCGTGGTTGGCGGGCGTGGCCAGCAGCAGCACGGGCGAGGCCAGCACGCTGGCGGCGGGAGCCAGGTCTTTTTGCGGGTCAAATGGCATCTTGCCGCCCAGGTGGGGCAGCAGCGCCACGGGGCTGACGGAGGCAAAGCCGAACGTGCGCCCATCAGGCACGGCCTTGGCTATGGCGCCCAGCCCTATGGCGCCGCCCGCGCCAGCCTTGTTTTCCACCACGGCGCTGACGCCCAGGCGCTGGGCAAGCTGGTCGGCCAGCAGCCGCGCCGTGGCATCGGCCACGCCGCCTGGCGGGTAGGCCACGATGATGCGAATCAGGCCCGCATCTGCACGCGCGGCGAAAGGCGCGGCAGCAAAAGGCAGAACAGTTGCGCGGGCCAGCAAGCCCAGACAGCGGCGGCGGTTGAAGGCAGGCATGGGAATACGGGGTTTTATGAATGTGAATGCTGCGCCTATTGTCAGCCCGCAGGCAAGGCGCTGGCGATGCGAATCGCCATTTTTGGGGCGGGCAAACAAGCGAAGCTGGCGCAGGCAAATGCCTGATTTCCCTGTAATAGGCAGGGGCAATGGCTGGTTTACCATGTGAAAACAGCCGCCTGCATGGCGTGTTTTTTCTTTTGCCCTTCATGGATTTGTTCTATGCAATTTGACATTCTCATCAGCGGCGCTGGCCCGGCGGGCCTGTGCCTGGCGCGCGCGCTTTCGGAATCGGGCCTGAATATCGGCCTGGTTGAGCAGCAATCGCTTCCGGCGCTGGAGCAGGCGCCGTTTGACGGACGCGAAATCGCGCTCACGCAGCGCTCGGCCACGCTGATGCGCGAAATGGGGCTGTGGCAGCGCATTGAAGCCATGGAGCCTGCGGCGTTTTCACCATTGCGCGATGCGCGGGTATTCAATGGCGAATCGCCCTTTTCCATGCAAATCAGCCACCGTCTCACCCGGCGCGACGAGCTGGGCTGGCTGGTTTCCAACTACCTCATCCGCCGCGCCGCGCTGGCCGAAGTGCAGGCCGCCGCCAGCGCGCATGGCCGCATCACCTTGCTGACGGGGCAGGCCGCCACGCAGGTGCGCTGCGGGGCCGAAGGCGCGCAGCTCACGCTGGCCGATGGCGCCACGCACACCGCGCGCCTGCTGGTGGCCGCCGACAGCCGTTTTTCCGTCACGCGCCGCGCCGTGGGCATTGCCGCGCGGCAAAACGACTTTGGCCGCAGCATGCTGGTGTGCCAGATCACGCACGAAGTGCCGCACGAGCACACGGCCTGGGAATGGTTCGATTACGGCCAGACGCTGGCGCTGCTGCCCATGAACGATGACCCGGCCACCGGCATGCCGCGCGCCTCTGCCGTGCTCACGCTGCCGCACCAGGGCATTGAGGCCATGATGGCGCTGGACGAAGCCGCCTTCGGCCAGGACATGACCCGGCGCTTTCATGGCCGCCTGGGCGAAGTGCGCCTGAACAGCACGCGCCACGTGTATCCGCTGGTAGGCGTGATGCCGCGCCGCCTGGTGGCCCCGCGCTTTGCCTGCGTGGGCGATGCGGCCGTGGGCATGCACCCCGTCACGGCGCACGGCTTCAACTTCGGCCTGCTCAGCGTGCAAACCCTGGCGCAGGAGTTGCGCGCCGCCCACGCCGCCGGCCGCGACATCGCCGCCGCCGACGTGCTGGCCCGCTACGAGCGCCGCCACATGCTGGCCACGCGGCCGCTGTATGAAATCACCGGCCTCATCGCGCGCCTGTACACCACCGACTCCGCCCCCGCGCGGCTGCTGCGCGACGCCGCCCTGCACACAGCCCAGCGCCTGACGCCCTTCAAGCGCCTGGTAGCCGCCACGCTGGCGGGCCATGCAGCGTAAGCCTGACCGTAAAGAAGCAAAAGCCAGGAAACCGGAATGGGCCGCCAGGCGCAGACGGGGTTTACGGCCCGCTTGCAGCCCGGCGAGGGCTTGCAAAACCCCCAAGCGCCCGGTCCCGTATTTCCGCACTCACGGACAGAGCCGCTTTCAAGCCCCTCTCATGGCCTGCATGCGCGAAATGAAAAGAGCGAAACGGAAAGAGCAAAACGGGGCGGCAAGCGCGGGCCAGCAAGGCGAATGAAAGGCTGAATACGCGGCATATTCCGCTCCTTTATCAATAGCAATAGGTCCTAGTGAAAATTGCGCTGATGCCAATTTTTACCCCTCGAATTCGCTCCTTTTTTGATTCTGGAATGGACAGCACGCGTCCGCTCACGGGCCGGGGCCTGCGCGGGGTTTCAGCGCGGGCCGGTTCGCGGGTTCGCATGTCCGTAAAAGCAGGTCCGTATAAATTCGCACTTCCCTCAACCACCTGAAACAGGAGCATTTGGATGATGCGAACACTTCAGCGAGGCTTTGTGTGCTTTGCCCTGGCGCTGGGGCTGGCAGGCTGCGGCGGCGGTGATGGAGATGCCGCCAGCGCCGGATCGGCGCCAGTCATCACGGCGCAGCCGCAGTCCGTCACCATTTCCAGCAGCGGGGTGACCACGCTGCGCGTGGCGGCCACGGGCAGCGGCGCGCTCAGCTACCAGTGGCGGCGCGGCGGCGCGGCCATCGGCGGGGCCACGTTTTCCAGCTACACCACCAGCATGGCGGGCAGCTACGCCGTGGTGGTGAGCAACGCCTACGGCAGCGTGACGAGCAACACCGCCACCGTGACGGTTCATGACGACGCGGGCACGCCCGGCAACGCCTGGAACATCCACACCGGCAGCCACGCGCCTGATCTGGCAGACACCAGCGGCTGGCTGCCTCTTTCCATTGCGCTGGACACGCTGGAGGTCAGCAGCGCTTCGCCGCGCCTGTCGGTGAACCGCGCCAGCAGCAGCATGGCCACGGTTTCAGTGGACGGCATGGCGGCCATCACCCTCACGCGCGACAGCTACGGCCTGACCATTCGCAACCAGCTCAGCGGCGACACGCACGTGGCCTTCAACCTCAGCGGCGCGGGCGTCACGCCGCTGACGGTGTACAGCGCCAATGACTACAAGCTGGCGCTCTCGGGCGCGGCCATTGCCAGCGGCGACGGCCCGGCGCTGAACCTGCAATCGAAACAAACGGCCTTCATCGAGCTGACGGGCATCAACACCCTGACCGACTCCGCCACCTGGAGCGCGCGCACCAGGGACGACGGCAGCGCCATGGACCTGAAAGCCACGCTGTTTGCCGAAGGCCCCGTCGTGTTCAGCGGCAGCGGCTCGCTGGCCATCAGCGCCACGCCAAGGCACGCGCTGGCCAGCGACGCGCACGTGCGCCTGCGCAGCGGCACGCTCACCCTCGCGGCCGCCGCCAGGGACGGCCTGCGCGCCGCCCAGGCCTTCGTGATGGATGGCGGGCAGCTGGGCATCACCGCGCCAGCGGGCAAGGGCATCAGGGTAAAAGGCAAGGAAAGCAACGCTGTCGGCAACACGCCGGCGCTGGGCTTTGTCGCCATCAATGACGGCGCGCTGTCCGTCACCAGCCGCGACAAGGGCATGACCGCCTCCTGGAAGAGCAGCGACGGCAAAACGGCCGACACGGCGGACGACCCCGATCCGCGCGTGACGATCAACGGCGGCGCGGTCACCATCACCACCACCGGCGCGCCCCGGGAAAACGCCAATGCGGCGGGCGGCAAAGACGCGCTTTCGCCCAAGGGCATCGAAGCCCGATCCGCGCTCACCGTCAATGGCGGCTCCGTCACCGTCAATGCCACGGACGACGCCTTCAAGGCAGGCTCCGCCGTGACCGTGTCTGGCGGGCGCGTTTACGTTGCCAGCAGCAAAGCCAGCGCGGTGGATTCCAGCGGAGCGCTCACCATCTCCGGCGGCTACATGGTGGCCATTGGCGCCAGCGCCACCGAAAGCGCGCTGAACGCCAGCCGGGGCGCCTTCACCGTCACGGGCGGCGTGTTCGTCGGCATCGGCGGCGGCAACAGCACGCCCGCCGCCGACGCAGCCGCGCAAAACATCATCTCTGCGCGCAACGTGAGCGCCGGCCTGTGGACGCTGCGCGATGCCTCCGGCAACGCCGTGTTCTCATACCACGCGCCGAAACCGGCACAGGCCCTGCTCGCCAGCTCGCCGCTCATCGTCACGGGCGGCTCCTACTCGGCAGTTACGGGCGGCGCGCTGGGCAGCGCGGGCGAAGACTTCCACGGCCTGGCCATCAGCCCCACCACCCACACGGGCGGCACGGCCGGCCGCAGCGTCACCATCTCCGGCCGCCTGACAGCCATGTGAGCCGGACGCCAGCAGGCCCCAGGCGCACCGCAAGCCCCGCCCGGCGCATACGCCCGGCGGGGCTTTTTTTCAGAGCCTGTTCAGCGTCTGGCCGTGAGGGATGAACGCGCGGGAGGCTCTTGCGGCCCGGCGAAGATGGGCAGCGCCGCAGGCTGCCCGATTCCGCGCTTGCCGCACCCACGGATGGATTTCGAGAACAGGCCCTCATCCGCCGCGCTGGCGCAGCGCCTCATACAGGCAAATGCCGCTGGCGACCGAAACATTCAGGCTTTCCACCGCGCCCCGCATGGGAATGCGCACCAGCTCATCGCAGCTTCTGCGCGTGAGCTGGCGCAGCCCCGCGCCCTCCGCGCCCAGCACCAGCGCGGCGGGGCCGGCGAAATCGGCCTCGTACAGCGTCTTTTGCGCCTCACCCGCCGTGCCCGTGACCCAGATGCCGCGCTCCTTGAGTTCGCCCAGCGTGCGCGCCAGATTTGTGACCATGAAATAAGGCACCGTCTCCGCCGCGCCGCTGGCCACCTTGGCCACCGTGGCGTTGATGCCCGCCGCGTGATCCTTGGGCGCGATCACGGCATGCGCGCCCGCGCCATCAGCCACGCGCAGGCATGCACCCAGGTTGTGCGGATCGGTCACGCCATCCAGCACCAGCAGCAGCGGCGGCGCTTGCAGCCCATCCAGCAAATCGTCCAGCGAGCGCGAGCGCTCCAGCTCCGGCACGCGCGCGGCCACGCCCTGATGGCCCGCGCTGCCCGCCAGGCGGGTCAGGCGCAGGCCATCGGCCTCAATCACGCGCGCGCCCGCTTCTTGCGCGCGCGCCAGAAACTGCTTCATGCGCGCATCGCGCCGCGAAGCGTCCACATAAATCTCGATCACGGAAGCAGGCGCGACCTTGAGCCGCACACCCACGGCATGAAAGCCAAACAAAACCTTGGAAGAGCCAGACATGAAGCCACCCGGAAAAAAAGAAAAAAAGCCGGCAGGGGCCGAGCCTTGAAAAAAAGCGAATTCTGGCTGCCCGATACCGGCCACGCCCTCGCACAGCGCAGGCAGGAGCCAGCCCGCGCCTTGCGCCCCATGGCGGTTTTCCCCTCGCATTCCACATTCCGCCCCTTTGCCCCTCACGGCCAGACTTTGGGCAGGTTCTTGCAGAACAGGGCGCGGCTGCCATTGACAAGACCAGTGCGGAGCGCGATCGCGGACTGGGCCAGCCATGAATGCACAGCGATGAATATGCGGCTTTATTTTGCTCTTTAATTAATAGCTAGATGTCCTAGTGGAAAGTGCGCAGACAGGCATTTTTACCCCATCAAATTAGCTCCTGTTTTTGATGAATCCGGGCGGGTACGCCTGTCCGGTTCAGCCGCCTGCGGCGCGGGGCCGGGCGGGCAAAGGGGTGGAAAGGTCAAGCAGTGCGGGCAGGTGGCGAAGGCTCATCTGCGGCTTGCGCCTTGCAGCCCATCTTGATTCGCAGTTTCTCCGCGCGGGTTCTCAGCGCCCCACTTGCGCCCAGACTTTTTCCAGGCGCTTGAGGCTCACGGGCTGGGGCGTGCGCAGCTCCTGGGCGAAAAAGCTCACGCGCAGCTCTTCAAGCAGCCAGCGCAGCTCTTGCATGCGCTCGTCTTGCTGGCCTTTGCGCTCGGCCACCAGGCGCCAAAAACGCTGCTCTTGCGCGCGCGCCTCCTGCATGTGCCGGGTGTCGCGGGCGGGGTCGGCGCGGCGTTTGTCAAAGCGCAGTTGCACGGCTTTGAGGTAGCGCGGGTAGTGCTGAAGGGCGCTCCAGGGCGTGGCGGTGATGAAGTCGGGCGGCAGCAGGCGCTGCAATTGCTCGGCGGCGTCTTTGGCCGCTTCTGGGGCGGCTTTGGCGGCGTCTTTCACTTTGCGGGCGGCCTGGGCGTGTTCGGTCAGGATGTGGGCGGCCAGGCGCGCGATTTCGTTGGCGATGAGGGTCAGGCGCGCGCGGCCTTCTTCCACGCGGGCGGCAAAGGCGGCTTCGCTGGCGGGCAGCGGCTCCATCAGAAAGGCGCGGTCCAGCGCCAGGTCGATGATTTGCTGGCGCAGCTGCCCTTCGGCGCCCAGCGGCATGTAGAGCACGGCCATTTTTTGCAGCTCGGGAATGTTTTTTTCGAGGTATTTGAGCGCGTCGCGGATTTGCAGGGCGAAAAGCCGCCGCAATCCGGCGCGGTGGCGCGCGGCGGCCACTTGCGGCTCGTCAAAGACTTCGATGGTGACGGCGTCGCCCGCGTCCACCAGCGCGGGAAAGCCGATGAGCGTCTGGCCTTTGCGGGAAATTTCCATCAGCTCGGGCAGCTCGCCAAAGCTCCAGCGGGTGTGGCGCTGGCTGGCGGCGTCGCTGCCAGCTTCGGTTTTGAGGGCGGCCCGCGCTGGCTGGGCGGGCGTTTGCGGCGCTTGGGGTGTTTCTGCCGGGTTGGCGGGGGCCGCGTCGGCGTTGAGTTCCGCCTTGGCGGCTTTCAGGCCGGCCAGCGCCTGAAAAGCGCCGCGCGCCTGGCCGCCCAGTTCGGCCTTGAGGGCGGCGAGGTTGCGGCCCGCGCCCAGCTGGCGGCCGTGTTCGTCCACCACGCGCACATTCATGAACAGGTGCGCGGGCAGCATGTCGAGCTTGAAGTCGGTGCGTTTGACATCCAGCCCGGTTTCGCTGCGCACGATTTGCAGCAGCGCGTCGGTCAGGCTGCCGTGGCCGAAGGCGTCGGGCGCGCCCAGTTTTTCGGCCAGCCGCGCGGCGCTTTCGGGCAGGGGCACGAAGCGGCTGCGGGGCTTTTGCGGCAGGCTTTTGAGCAGGGCCTGGATTTTTTCTTTCAGCATGCCGGGCACAAGCCACTCGCAGCGCGCTTCGCTGATTTGGTTGAGCACGAACAGCGGCGCGGTGACGGTGAGGCCGTCGCGCGCATCGCCCGGCTGGTGCAGGTAGGCGGCGGCGCAGTCCACGCCGCCCAGCCGCAGCATTTTGGGAAAGGCGGCGGTGGTGATGCCCGCCGCTTCGTGGCGCATGAGTTCTTCGCGGGTGAGCGTCAGCAGCCGGGGGTTGGCCTGGCTGGCTTGGCGCCACCACTTTTCAAAGTCGCGCCCGTTGCTGATGCCTTCGGGCACGTGCGCGTCGTAGAAGGCGTAGATGAGTTCGTCATCGACCAGCACGTCTTGCCGGCGGCTTTTGTGCTCCAGCTCCTGCACTTGGGCGATGGTGCGGGCGTTGGCCTGCAAAAAGGGCAGGCGGCGCGGCCAGTCGTCGGGCACGTTGCGCTCGGCCATGCCGTGCACCAGCGCTTCGCGGATGAAGATTTCGCGCGCCTCGCGCGGGTCGGCCTGGGCGTAGCTTTTGCGGCGGCCGCTGTAGACCGTCAGGCCGTAGAGCGTGGCGCGCTCGAAGGCGATGACGTCTTGCGCTTTTTTCTCCCAGTGCGGCTCCGCCAGCTGCTTTTTGAGCAGGTGGCCGCCCATTTCCTCCAGCCACTGCGGCTCGATGCCGGCGATGCCCCGGCCATATAGGCGCGTGGTTTCCACCAGCTCGGCGCAGACGATCCATTTGCCGGGCTTTTTGCGCAGGCGCGCGCCGGGGTGGCGGTGAAACTTGATGCCGCGCGCGCCCAGGTATTCCGCGCCGCCGTGGCCGCCGTGGCCGCCCCCGGCGTGGCCGTGCTGCCCTTCTTCCAGCTTGCAGCCCACGTTGCCCAGCAGGCCGGCCAGCAGGCTTTTGTGCAGGGCCTCGTAGCTGGCGGGGCGGATGTTTTCGCGCCATTGGTGCTCGGCGGCCACGGTGCGCAGCTGGGTGTGGATGTCGCGCCACTCGCGCACGCGGCGCACGCTGATGTAGTTTTGCCGCAGCAAGGCTTCCCACTGGCGGTTGCTGAGGCGGTGGGCAGGCGGATGGACCGGCGCTGTTTCAGGCATGAAATCGGCGTTTTGTCCTGGTGCAGACTCGTTTTTCTGCTCTTGTTTCTGGAGCATCCGCCGCGCTTGCGCCAGCGCTTGCGCGGCGCGCTGGGCGGCTGTTGCGCGCCCGCTTTCGCCTTTTTCGTCTTCTTGCGCCGGCATGGAGCGCCGCGAGCTGGCGGCGCGCCCTTCGCGCGCGTCTTGCAGCCACTGCCACAGGCGCAGGTAGCCGCTGAATTCGCTTTTGTCGTCGTCAAATTTGGCGTGCGCCTGGTCGGCCTGGGCTTGCGCCTGCAAAGGGCGGTCGCGCACGTCTTGCACGCTCAAGGCGGCGGCAATCACCAGCACTTCGCGCAGCGCGCCGCGCTCGCGCGCTTCGATCAGCATGCGGCCCACGCGCGGGTCCAGCGGCAGGCGGGCCAGCTCGCGGCCCAGCGGGGTGAGGGCTTGCGCTTCATTCATCGCGCCCAGCTCGGCCAGCAGGGCAAAGCCGTCGGCAATGGCGCGGCCCGAGGGCGCGTCGAGAAACGGAAAGTCTTCCACCCGCCCGCCTTCGCCGCCCAGGCGCAGCGCCTTCATGCGCAAGATGACGGCGGCCAGCGAGCTGCGCAGGATTTCGGGGTCGGTAAAGCGCGGGCGGCCCGCGAAGTCTTTTTCGTCATACAGGCGTATGCACACGCCGTTGCTCACGCGCCCGCAGCGGCCCGCGCGCTGGTTGGCCGCCGCCTGGCTGACTGGCTCCACCAGCAGCTGCTCCACCTTGCTGCGCAAGCTGTAGCGCTTGACGCGCGCCGTGCCCGCGTCCACCACGTATTTGATGCCGGGCACCGTCAGCGAGGTTTCGGCCACGTTGGTCGCCAGCACGATGCGCGGGGCCGTGTGCGGGGCGAACACGCGGTCTTGCTCGGCCTGGCTCAGGCGCGCAAAAAGCGGCAGCACCTCCGCGCCGCGCGTGAGCGGGCTGTGCGACAAGTGCTGGCGCAAGTGGTCGGCCGCTTCGCGGATTTCGCGCTCGCCGGGCAGAAACACCAGCACATCGCCCGCAGGCTGGCCCGTCCAAAGCTCATCGACCGCGCTGGCAATGGCGTCATTCAGGCCGTAATCGCGGCTTTCTTCAAAAGGCCGCCAGCGCTGCTCCACCGGATACGTGCGGCCCGAAACCATCAGCACCGGCGCGCTTTGGCCGCTGGCGTCGGCAAAGTGGCGGGCAAAGCGCTCGGCGTCAATCGTGGCGGAGGTGACGATGAGCTTCAAATCAGGCCGCCGGGGCAGGATTTGCTTGAGGTAGCCCAGCAAAAAGTCAATGTTCAGGCTGCGCTCGTGGGCTTCGTCGATGATGAGCGTGTCGTAAGCCTTGAGCAGCGGGTCGGTCTGCGTTTCGGCCAGCAAGATGCCGTCGGTCATCAGCTTCACGCTCGCGCCGGGCGAGAGCCGGTCGCTGAAACGCACCTTGTAGCCCACCACTTCGCCCAGCGGCGTTTGCAGCTCATCGGCAATGCGCCGGGCCACGCTGGTGGCTGCGATGCGGCGCGGCTGCGTGTGGCCAATCAGCCGCCCGCGCTCGCCCGCTTGGGCGTTCAGCCTGCCGCGCCCCAGCGCCAGCGCCATCTTGGGCAGCTGCGTGGTTTTGCCCGAACCGGTTTCGCCGCAAACGATGATGACCTGATGCTTTTGCAGCGCCGCCTCGATTTCCGCGCGGCGGGCCGAAATGGGCAGCTCCGGCGGAAAGGCGATGACAGGGCGCGAAGAAGCTGAAGCGGGCGTGGCAGGGGCATTCATAGGGCGGGCGATTATCTGGCGCGGCGTCTTCACGCGGGGCTGCCTGCGCAGCCGCTGCCCGCACGCGGCCTGCCAGCGCGGAAAAAGCGGAAAAGCGAAAAAGGAGCGAAGCAGGCGTGAGCGGTGGATAAGCTGCTTTTTTACGCTCTTATAGTCATAGCATGATGTCCTAGTGGATACTGCGCTAACAAGCATTTCCAGCCCCTTGAATTCGCTCCTTTTTTGGAACCTATCGGGCTAGAAAAGAACAGGCAGCACACCTTGCCAGCTCCGCTGGCAAGCGCGCCGTGAACCTGCTTCTTTCAGCCATGGTTAGTCATGGCGCAATTTCTTCTGCCGTGCCCGCGCATCGGCAAGATGCGTTGGTCTTTGATTGAATGGCGGCAAACGGCGGACTTTTGAATTCAGCCGGACGGCGGGCCTGGCCTCAATACACGTCGCGGCAGTAGCGTCTTTCGGCCAGCAAGGCATCCACGCGCTCGCTGCCCAGCGTCTGGCGCAGCACGGCATCCACGCCGGCGGCCATGCCAGAGAGGCTGCCGCACACGTAAAGGGCGGCGCCTTCGTCCATCCACTGGCGCAAGGTGGCGGCTTCGCGCGCGAGCACGGTTTGCACGTAGGTTTTGGGCGCGCCGGGGGCGCTGTCGCGGGAGAAGGCGGCATCGACGCGCGGCAGGTGGCCGCTGGCTTGCCAGCGGGCGATTTGTTCGTGGCAGAGCCAGTCGTGCGCGGCGTTGCGTTCGCCGAAGATGAGCCAGTTGCGGTGCTGTCCGGCGGCTTCGCGCGCGTGCAGGTGGGCCAGCAGCCCGGCCAGGCCCACGCCGTTGCCGATGAGGATGAGCGCCCGCTCGGCGTTGCCGCCCAGGTGAAAACCGGCGTTGGCGCGCAGGCGCACGGGCAGCGTCTGGCCCGCTTGCAGCTCTTCGGTCAGCCAGGCGGAGCACAGGCCGGGGCTGCCGTCGGCGCGGTTTTGGCGGCGCACGAGCAGTTGCAGGCTGCCGCTTTGCGGGATAGAGGCGATGGAGTAGTCGCGCGGGTTTTTGACGTCAGCCGGGGGGGCGATTTGCGCCAGGTCGCCTGCTTCCCACGTCAGGCTGGCTCCGGCGGGGGCGGTCAGCTCCAGCAGCCAGACGGGGCTGCCTGCGCTGCCGGGGTTCAGGCGGGTTTTGGCGGCCAGTGTCCAGTCGTGCCAGCCGCCCGCTTCGCTGGGGCGTTCGGGTTGCCAGCGGGCCAGTTGCGCGGCGTCCAGCCCGAAGGCGGCGGCCAGTTGCTTGCGCCAGGCGGCCAGGGCGGCGTTCATTTCAAAGTCATCGGCGCTGTCGGCCTTGATGCAGGCAAACAGGCGCTGGCCGCCGCTGGAGGCCAGCCAGCCGTCGATGGCCTGGCCGAACTGGCAGAAGTTGTCGTAGCTGCTGTCGCCCAGCGCCAGCACGGCGTAGCGCAGGCCGTGCAGGGGCGGGTGCTGGCGCATGTGCTGTTTTTCAAAGGCCACGGCTTCGTCGGGCGGTTCGCCATCGCCATAGGTGCTGGCCACGATCAGCAGGCGGGCTGCGCGCCGCAGCGCATCGGCATCGAGCAGCGCCAGCGGCGCAGCTTGCGCGGCCTGGCCGCACGCTTGCAGCATGGCGGCGGTGTTTTTGGCCAGCGTCTGCGCCATGCCGGTCTGCGTGGCCCAGGCGACGAGCACGGGGGCGGCAGGCCGTTTCGCGTCTGTTTCCGTGCTTGTTCCCGCGTCCATTTCCACCGCCGCTTTCGCGCCTTCAAGGCCCGTCTGCGCACCCGCCAAAGCGCTGCCGCCCGCCTCGCTCATTTGCAAGGCCCGCGCCGCTTCCCCTGCTGCCACCTGCGCCCTGTGCCGATGCCGCTGCCATACGGCCAAGCACAGCAAAGCGTAGGCCGCCAGCGCGGCAAAGGTCAGGGTGTAGCGGAGGACTTCCGTGGAGGCAGGCATGGCAAAAAAGTAATGAAAAGAGTTGAGATTTCAGCCAAATTTTGATGCAATAAGAAAATGAGGTAACAAGTCATGCACAACATGCCCAAATCCATGCAGCAAAAACAGCACGCCGCAGCCATTCTGGCGCAGCCGTCAAGGCTTGCGCAGCGCGCATGGCGAGGGCAGATGGCCTGTTTGGCGCTGGCGCTGCTGCCGCTGGCCGCCTGGGGGCAGACAGGTCCGTGGCTGCATGTGACTTTCACAATGGGCATGCACGCCGTGCCCTTGGGCGCTGCCGCCTGGCTGGCCGCATTGGCCGTGGCCGCTGCCGCCGTGCGGCGCGCTCGCAAGGGGCGCTGGCCCTCGGCAGGACTGGGCGGGCTGATGCTCATGGCGCTGCTGGCGGGCGCAGCCTGGCTGGCCGCCAGCCTGCATCACGCTCCGCAGGCGCTGGCGCAAGGCGCGCGCGCGTTTGCGCTGAGCACCAGCCCTGCCGATTGGCCGCTGTCCGCCGGGCAGAGCCAGCGCGTTGAGCTGCGCAACGAAACCGGGCATGCCATCACCCTGCAAACCATCGCCATCAGAGGCGATGCACAGGGGCGCTACGCCATTGATGCCACCACTGCTGGCGCCTGTCAGAGCGGACAGACCCTGCAAGCAGGCCAGACCTGCCAGGTGGACGTGACCTACGCCGCCAGCCCGGCGCCCGGCCCATCGCCTACCCCTTCCCCCACGCCTTCCCCGTCACCCTCTCCCACGCCCAGCCCCTCCCCCACTCCTTCTCCGGCGCCTTCGCCGGACACGCGCGCTGTTTCTCCGCTGGAGCCATCGGACCAGCCCCGTTTCATCAGCCAGCCTGTCCTGACGGCCAGCGTGGGCCAGCCTTGGCGCTATGCCGTGCGGGCCGTGGACGCGCAAGGCCAGCCGCTGGCCGTGCGGGCGGAGGCCGCGCAAGTCCCTGCGGGCCTGGTCATCAGCGGCGCGGCGGGCAGCCAGGAACTGGCCTATACGCCCGCAACGGCAGGCTGGCAGCCCATTGCCTTGCAGGCAAGCGACAGCGCGGGGCGTGTCGTGCGCCAGAGCTTCTGGCTGGGCATAAGCGACGACCGCCATTTGCCTGCCGATCCTGCCAAGCGGGCCACGCCGCTGCCGCCGCAAGTCATCACGCCTTTTGATGAAGGCACGCGCTTTCTCTACACCGGCAGCGATTCCATCCAGCAGGGTATGGCCGATGGCGCCATCCGGCCCATGCTGGCCGCCGTGCTGCGCGGGCAAGTCAAGAGCCGCAGCGGCCAGCCTCTGCCGGGCGTGACCGTGCGCGTGCAGGGCCATCCTGAATACGGCCACACCCGCACCCGCGCTGACGGCTGGTTTGACCTGGCCGTCAATGGCGGCGGCTGGCTCACCTTGCACTACGAGAAAACCGGCTATGCCAGCGCCCAGCGCAAAGTGCACACGCCCTGGCGCGACTGGGCCGTGGCCGATGACGTCACCCTCATTCCCACGGACGGGCAATATGCCGTCATCGACCTGACGCGCCCCGCCTTGCAGGCCTATTGGGGCAATGAAGTGCAGGACGGACGCGGCAAGCGGCGCGCCGCCGTCATCTTCCCGGCTGGCGTGCAGGCCGAAGCTGAAATGCCTGACGGCAGCACGCACGCGCTGCCGCAGCTGACCGTGCGCGTGAGCGAATACACCGTAGGCGACAGCGGCCCGCAAGCCATGCCGGCGGCGCTGCCCGCCAGCGTGGGCTACACATGGGCAGCCGACTTTGCGGTGGACGAGGCCCGTGCGCTGGGCGCGCGCCATGTGCGTTTCAACCGGCCCGTCTACACCTACGTCAGCAACTTCATTGGCGCGCCCGTGGGCACGGCCGTGCCTGCGGGCTGGTACGACTTTGAGCGAACGGCCTGGATTGGATCGGACAACGGCCGCGTGATTGAAATCCTCTCCGCGCAGGGCGGCAAGGCGCAGGTGCGCGTGACAGTGGCGCGCCGCGCCGCCACGGCGGCGGAACTGGCTGAACTGGGCTTCACGGACGACGAATTGCAGACGCTGGCGCGGCTTTATGCGCCCGGCGAGCAGCTCTGGCGCACGCCCATGCGGCACTTCACGCCCTGGGACTTCAACTGGCCCTGGGGGCCGCCTGATGGCGCCGCGCCGCCGCCAGGAGGCAATGGCGGTGGCGGCGGTGGCGGCGGCAAGGGGGGCGGGGGGGGGGGCGGCTCCTGTTATAACACTTGTGCGGCCGGGTATATAAAGGGGTGGATGATACGTCGTATCTGCCTTAATTATCACATTTAGTATTAACGCTATCAATATGGATAGAACGATAGACTAAGGCAAGG
>NZ_LT964854.1:229650-361160 GCF_900240305.1 Ottowia massiliensis
CGGCGGTGGTGGCGGCGGTGGTGGTGGCGGTGGTGGTGGCGGCGGCGACGGACCGGGCGGCGGCTGCACGATAAGCCCCTGCCCTGACGACAAGGAGCAAACCGAAGAAGACCCGCCCGGCGAAGAGGAGCAGGACGTGGAATGCGGCTGCGACATCTTCATCAAGCAGCGCGCGGTGGGCCAGGGCATCGACATTCCCGGCTCGCCTCTGGGCCTGTACTACCGCAGTGACCGGCGGCTGGACCAGGGCCGCCCGCCCATTGCGCCAGCCGTAGTCAAAACCCGCATCAAAGAGCGCTCAGCCGCCCTGCACGCCCGGCTGCATGAAGCGCGCGTGCGGCAGGTGCTGGCAGGGCGCGTGTTTGACAAGCGCTGGAGCCGCAGCGCCCTGGCCGCCGCTGCGGAAACTGATGCCATTGAGTGGGACGGCACTGATGCCTATGGCCGCTCCGTGCCCTCGGGCCGCCTGCAAACGAGCCTGACCTACAACTACGAAGCCGTTTACTACGGCACGCCCGCGCAAATGGAGCAGGCTTTCGAGAACCTGCAACGATCCGCTGGCGGCGCGTCCATGACATTCAGCAGCCCCGTCCTGGCACAGCCGACCTTTATTGGCCTGACCCGCACCAGCCCTGAACGCATCATCAAGGCCCCTCCAGAAAAAAGCCTGGACGTGGCGCAGGCCAACGCAGGCGGCTGGGCGCTGCGCGGCTTGCGCCTGTACGACCCGGACAAGTCCATCCTGCACGACTCAGGCGCGCGCCAGACGCTGGCAGCCAGCCTGCCCCTGGGCATGCAGCCAGCTGGCGCCCGCGTGAATCCGGCCGCACACCTGCTGCTTCTGGCCGATGGCCGCCTGCTGCAAACCAGCGGCCACCAGATCCTGGTGCACGCCAGCATTGACGACGCCAACCCGGCCGTCTTCGCTGGCCAGCCGCAGGCTGGCTTCGCGGGCGATGGCGGCCCCGCTGCGCAGGCCCTGCTTAACAACCCCGGCGCCATGACGCAAGCCGCTGACGGCAGCATCTACGTGGTGGATACGGACAACATGCGCCTGCGCCGCATCACGCCGGACGGCCTCATCCACACCGTGGCTGGCAACGGGAAACAGCCAACCGCCCTGGAAGCCGGCGGACAGCCCGTGCCCGCCCTGCAAGCCAGCCTGCAACTGAAATCACTGGCCGCCCTGCCGGACATGAGCCTGCTGGCCGTGACGGCAGTGGGCGAACTGGCGCACCTGTCGCCTTCAGGCATGGTCCGCCTGATCCGCACAGGCATTCCGCGTCTTGAGAACGTCGTGGCCACCCCAACGGGGCAGGCCTGGGTCATTGGCGGCGAGCAGCTGCACCTGTTCACGGCCCACGGCACCTTGCAGCCCGTGCCCGGACGGCAGGCCGACCCCTTCGTTAGCGCCGCCGCGCCGGACGGCAGCCTGCTCACCCGGCTGGGCGACTCCATCTGGCTCATCCACCCCAGCGGCCAAGCCAGCCACTTCGTCAATTACCAGAAGCTGCTGCCCGGCACACAGCTGCGCGCGCTGCCGGGCTACATCCCCTCCATCGGCCTGGTGGGCCTGGGCTGGCTAGGGGATCTGCTGCGCCTGTCCGCAGGCCAGCCCTGGTTCACCGGCCAGCCGCTCTACACCCTCTCGCGGCCAGACGGTCTGCGCTATGAAGAGTTCTCCGCCCAGGGCCTGCCCCTGACCGTGCGCCACGCCTTCACCGCAGAAAAGCAGGCCACCTATCACTACGACGCCGCCCGCCACCTCACCGCCATTGAAGACGCCTTTGGCAACACGGCGCGCTATGAGCGCGATGCGCAGGGGCGTCTGGTGCGCATCACGGGCGCACAAGGGCAAATCACCACCCTGGCCTACAACGCACAGGGCCTGCTTGAGCGCGTGAGCCTGCCTGGCGGCGTGGAGCACCGCATGCGCTATGACGCGCGCGGCCTGCTCACCGAATACCGCAACCCCCATGGCCATGCCGAGCGCTTTGCCTACGACGCGCAGGGCAAGCTCACCAGCAATCTGGCGGCCGACGGCTTTGGCTGGCAGCTGCAAGAAGCAGGCGAAGGCGCCGTGCGCGCCACCACCGCGCTGGGCCACAGCAAAACCATCAGGCAGGCCTTGGACGCAGACGGCGCGCTCGTCAAGACCGAAACCGGCTTTGACGGCCTGCAAACTGCGCACAGCACCAATCTGTCTGACGGCAGCAGCGCCACCGACTACCCCGGCGGCATCCGCGCCAGCCTTACCCAGACCAGCCATCCCGTCTTCGGCGCCTTTGCCCCCGCGCACGGCAGCGTCATCAACGGCAGCGACTGGCGCGTCTCCTCCGGCCAGAGCCTGAGCCAGGCCTGGAACGGCCACCGCTACACCGCCTGGCGGCAGGTGCAGGAGAGCAACGGCGCGTACACCACGGCCGAGCTGATGAACCGGGGCCTGCCCACGCTTGAAATCACCCACTCCAGCGGCCAGTGGCAGAAGGTGCGCTACACGCCGCACATGCAACCGGCCAGCATGAGCGACTCAGCCGGTGCGCGCATTGACTACGAATACACCCCGCGCGGGCAGCTGTCGCGCGCCACGGCCAGCGCCAGCGGCCTGCCCGGGCGCGCCACCGAATACGCCTGGCATGCGCCAGGCAGCGCGGGCGCAGGCCAGCTGGCTGCCGTCACCAACGCGCTGGGCCAGCAAAGCCGCTTTGAATACGACGCTGCCGGGCATCTGGCGCGCCACACCCTGCCCGATGGCCGCGCCGTGCGCTACGAGCGCGATGCCGCAGGCCGGATCACTGCCCTGCTTACGCCCGCTGGTGCGCGCCACAGCTTCGAGTGGGACGCAGCCAGCCAGCCCGCTGCCTATCAAGCCCCGGCCAACCCGGCCCATGGCGGCGGCCAAAGCGCCACCCGCTGGCGCTACGACAAAGAGCGCAAGCTGCAATCCATCACCCGCCCCGGCGGCCAGCAGGTGGCTTTCAGCTATGACGATGCCGCGCGCCTGTCCGCCACCACGGCCGATGGCCGCGCCACGCGCCGCATCTACAACGCCCAGGGCCAGCTGCAGGCCCTGCAGCAAGACAGCCAGCGCCTGGACATCACCCGCGCGGACGGCCTGCCTGTCGGCCAGCGCTGGAGCGGCCCGCTGCAAGCGGCCATCACGGCGCAGCTGGACAGCCGCGCCCGCCCCACGCGCCTGACAGTCAGCGCTGGCGGCCAAAGCCGGCAGCTGCCCGTCTCCATTGACGCCGCAGGCCGCGCCAGCGCCATCGGCCCCTTGAGCCTGGTGCGCAACGGCGACACCGGCCAGATCGCCGCCGTCTGGCTGGGCCAGCATTACGCCCTCAGCCTTGAGCACAACGCCTTTGGCGAGACGGTCTCCAGCCGCGTCATTGGCCAGGCCAGCCAGGCCGATGCCAGCGAACAAGCCTCACGCGCGGCCGCACAGGCCAAGCTGCACCAGCTGCACCAGGCGCTGCAGCAGCAAATCAGCCAAATGGACACCTGCCGCCTGCGGGCCTGGCGCAGGCCCGATCACAGTGTGGAAGTGCCCGTCTGGCAGAACATCTACGACCACGCGGGCTTGAGCGAGAGTGAGCGCGCGGCCAACACCGCCCGCTGGGGCCAGCCCCTGCCTTTGCAGCCCGAGCTGTGCCTGATGGCCGTCAGCGGCCGCCTGCAAGAAATGGCCAGTGGCCTGCAATACCCAAGCGCCGACTACCCCGCCCTCATCGCGCAGCTGGCCGAGCTTGAAGCGGCCACCGCTGGCGGCGCTCCTTCCACTGCCGCGCTCTGGCCCGATCCGCCTGCCGCTGGCTTGCTGACCAACGCCGCCAGCTACAACAGCCCGGCCATCAAGGCTCTCTACGGCCAGGCGCGCCAGATGCTGCAAGCCTTGCAGCAAAGCGCCTATCGCTGGCGCTTTGAAGCGGCCTTGAGCTACGAGCGCGACGCACTGGGCCGCATCACCGGGCAAACCCAAACCGGCCCTACAGGCCAGCGCCAGCACTACTACGAATACGACAGCGCCGGGCGGCTGACCAAGCACACGCAGCAAGAAGACCAGCAACCCGGGCAAAGCACCGAATGGCGCTACGACGCCAACGGCAACCGCACGCATGAAAACGGCCAGCTCATTGCCCGCTACGACAGCCAGGACCGGCTGCTGCAATGGAAAGACAACACCTACGCCTACAGCGAAGCCGGAGACCTGCAAGAAAAAACCACGCCGCAAGGCGCCACCCGCTACGCCTACGACAGCCTGGGCAACCTGCGCTTGGTCACCCTGCCCGATGGCGCGCAAATCGAATACCTGATCGACCCGCTCAACCGGCGCATAGGCAAAAAGAAGAACGGCCAGCTGCAATACGGGCTGATCTACCAGGACAGCCTGCGCCCCATAGCCGATACGGATGAGAACGGGAAACTGCGAAGCATCTACCTGTACGCAGACAAAGGCAACGCGCCCACGGCCATGCTCAGGGCAGACAAGAGCTACCTGATCATCAGCGACCACCTGGGCAGCGTGCGGCAAGTCATCGACACGCAAACGGGAGAAATTGCGCAGCAGCTGGACTATGACGCCTGGGGGAGGGTTATTGAAGACAGCAGGCCGGGCTTTCAGCCGTTTGGCTTTGCTGGCGGCCTGCATGACCCGGACACGCAGCTGACGCGCTTTGGCGCGCGCGACTATGACGCAGAAACGGGAAGATGGACAGCCAAGGATCCCATTCTCTTTGACGGCGGCGATTCGAATCTTTATGGGTATGTCTTGCAGGATCCGGTGAATCTGATTGATCGCAGTGGAAAGAATCCTGCTGCGGCAGTCGGTATCGCCATAAGAATTGCGGGAGGAGCTGCTGCATCTAATGGAGTTCGACAAGCGACCGTCCGTTGGGTAGGTCCGAGGATCGGAAATATTGTGGCTTGTTTGGCGATAGGGGCTTGTTCTTTCAATGAACAAGCTTCTGATGAATCTTCTGATATAGAACAAGAAGCAGAAAGTTTTCCTGATCCCAATGAAGTAATTCCGGGAGGACCATGAACACCAAATCCAGATAATCGAATAGGGAATTTCTTGGGACCAAAAGCAGAAAAAGGGGGGAGATCCCAATGTCAATGGGTTCCTCCTGAACAACAAGGAGGGCCCGCCGGAAGTAAAGGTTATTGGAAAGTTAATGAACCTGGTCAAAGAGGATGGAATAGATTTGACCAACTGGGACGTCCGATTACCCCAGAACAGGCACATCCGGGGCATCTAATAAAATAGCGTCAAAAAATTGTTTTGGCTGGAAGTATGGCTGCACAAGACATTGGATCAATACAATTGTTTATGTGCATTCCTGCAAAATTGCGAATTGGAGAATTCATCAATTGAATTAATAGTTCGCACGAAGGTTTGCGACACACTCTGGGATATTATTATGCATGCAGAAAGGGAAGAGATGAATTCATCAATATTAATGAAAGAATTGCAATTAAAAATAGGAAAATGGAGGGAGGTTACTTCATTTTATCCAGAATATAATTTATGCCTTTCTCTGAATACAGGCGCCGACGCATTAAAATTATATAATTTATCACATATTGTTGCAAAATGGCTTTCAATTGATAATTTTTTTATTATTCAAATAGACAATTCAACTTGTGCGAGTAGTGATGAAATAGATATTATTGACACAATCTCTCAAGGCGAAATCAATCGGGCCTTTTTTGAAAAAAGATCGCCGATGATTATAAATGGTTCAAATGTACGCAAGAATTGTGTATTGCTTGCTATGTTGATATATTTTTCTATAATATTTTCGTGGCATATATATTTTATTCCTGATACTTCTTTTAAAGGGAAAAGAGTTGCAGTATTAGATGGGATGCTTTGTTTTTTTGGTGATTCAACCATATTGAATGATGCAAAACTACTATTAGATAAAATTAAAAATAATCCCTATATGATTGATTTGTAATGCTTAATATGTGTTTGCGTTGCATGATTTTATTAATCAAATAGTCAGCAAAAAGATGGTGTCATGTTAATGATTAAACAAACCATTGTTAGATGAGGTATTCATTTATCGTTTCTTTTATCTCTCTGGCTGTGTTTATGCCCATGCGGTCTGATTATTCTTCCCGTGCGGAATCATATAAAATTCTGGAGCATCTCGAACGCACAAAAAAGGAAATAGAAGCAAGATTCATGAACCAACGCGATCATGTGAACATTGGGAAAGATGTTTCGATAGAATCAAGCTCAATAATTGGAAGAGCATTTGTTTCTCCTGATTGGATTATCTTTGCGCAAGGTGAAGCGCATGGGCAGATAATGATATTGATACCGTCATATTCAAATGGGAAGATGAGTTGGAGTTGCTGGGGCGGCTCATTTAAAGATGTACCATTTCAGTGTCGCAATTAATTCGACAGCATCTGCTGAACAAGAAGCAGGCATGTCAATAGGGCGGCAAAAGTGGCCTTGCTGCTTGATCAGTATGAAAAGTTTGCTATCAATCAAGGAGCAAAATCATGATGATGGGATGGCTTGGACGACCCGCTCAACCGGCGCATAGGCAAAAAGAAGAACGGCCAGCTGCAATACGGGCTGATCTACCAGGACAGCCTGCGCCCCATTGCCGACACCGACGAAAACGGCCAGCTCAAAAGCATTTATCTCTACGCAGACAAAGGCAACGCGCCCACGGCCATGCTCAGGGCAGACAAGAGCTACCTGATCATCAGCGACCACCTGGGCAGCGTGCGGCAAGTCATCGACACGCAAACGGGAGAAATTGCGCAGCAGCTGGACTATGACGCCTGGGGCCAGGTCACCGAAGACAGCAGGCCGGGCTTTCAGCCGTTTGGCTTTGCTGGCGGCCTGCATGACCCGGATACGCGGCTGACGCGCTTTGGGGCGCGCGACTATGACGCCGAAACGGGAAGATGGACGGCCAAGGATCCCATCCTCTTTGACGGAGGCGATTCGAACCTTTATGGGTATGTTTTGCAGGATCCGGTGAATCTGATTGACCGCAGTGGAGCAAGTCCTGAAGATACGCAAAAAATTGTGGATACTTTTAATCGTGTAGTAGCGGAAATGAATAGGAATGGTGAAAGGCTTCCTTTTTCGGGAAGATTGGGAGGGATTATAAATAATAGTTTTTCCTATACAAATGGACGCGATATCTTAGTTAAAGCCAGAGGGCAAGGCACTTTAATTTGTGGCGAGCAATGGGATAGAGTAGCTACAGAATTATATAAACTTGATCTGGATGATCCATGGGAATTCAGAGACAAACCAACATTCGGACATCTGTTTGGCGAAGCAGTCCCAAGCAATCCAAAGGATAATATAATTTATTTGGATCCATGGAAAAATACTATCACATTCATGGGGCCGCACATATGGTCAGTAAGATGAAAGAAAAAGTAATTCAGCATACAATTGTTGGCCTGAGTTGCATGCTATTTTGCATTGCATTTTATATCGGCCACTGTTTACCGGATTGGGTGGTATATTTAATGGCGTGGCTGTCATTAATCTTGTTTACATGGATGACATACATATATAAAATATATCTTTATACATTATTTGCCGCCATCATTGTTTTTATTATGCCGACATATACTGGAGCTCATGTTTTTTGGAAATATACTGATCCATTAAATATAAAACATTCAGAAAGATTTAATACAGATAACACATCAGGGACAATAGTCTTTTTTAAAGATGAGTCAGTAGTTTTGTTCTTGGATAATGGGCAATGTATATCGAAATATAGAATTGCCGAATTTTATTGTAGATATTACAAGAAAAAATTGAATATAAAATAAGCTGCGATGGTTTGTTGCTGAGGCCGTGATAAAGAGCACGATTTTGCGAAATAATTAAATAGTCAAGTGAATATTTTGATTGCACTAATCAATTTTAGGAAAGTCATTGCGTGTTGCACTTACGACAGCCTGGGCAACCTGCGCTTGGTCACCCTGCCCGATGGCGCGCAAATCGAATACCTGATCGACCCGCTCAACCGGCGCATAGGCAAAAAGAAGAACGGCCAGCTGCAATACGGGCTGATCTACCAGGACAGCCTGCGCCCCATTGCCGACACCGACGAAAACGGCCAGCTCAAAAGCATTTATCTCTACGCAGACAAAGGCAACGTGCCCACGGCCATGCTCAGGGCAGACAAGAGCTACCTGATCATCAGCGACCACCTGGGCAGCGTGCGGCAAGTCATCGACACGCAAACGGGCGAGATCGCGCAGCAGCTGGACTATGACGCCTGGGGTCAGGTCACCGAAGACAGCAGGCCGGGCTTTCAGCCGTTTGGCTTTGCTGGCGGCCTGCATGACCCGGACACGTAGCTGACGCGCTTTGGCGCGCGCGACTATGACGCCGAAACGGGAAGATGGACAGCCAAGGATCCCATCCTCTTTGACGGAGGCGATTCGAACCTTTATGGGTATGTCTTGCAGGATCCGGTGAATATTACGGATATGNAGCTGACGCGCTTTGGCGCGCGCGACTATGACGCCGAAACGGGAAGATGGACAGCCAAGGATCCCATCCTCTTTGACGGAGGCGATTCGAACCTTTATGGGTATGTCTTGCAGGATCCGGTGAATATTACGGATATGGCTGGATTGTCTCCATTGTCTCCGGCATTATGCAATGCATTATGGAAGATGGCTGAATATCCAGAAAGCCCCTGGATTGCTGGCGTTCCAATGCAATATGAGAATCTTACGCAAGAACAGAATTTTTTGGAAGAGGCAGGTGTATCTAAAACAATTAATGGGTTTACTGTTGATGGTGTCGACCTTCAATATGTTGCAGTCGCGCATAGAGCCATCAGAGGCACAGGAAGATACCTCCAGGCTGATCAAAGGGCGGCTGCCGGGCATTTACTAGCCGCCATGGGAACTATATATTCAATGATGGGATCGGCAGCTTCAGCATATAGAGATAATACTGGATCCCAAGCATGGATGACAGATATTTCGGCGGACATCAAGGGAATTTACATGGGATTCAACGCTGCGTTGCAAAATAATTTTCAGGATTATGTTGCGCAACGATGTCCTCAAATGTGCAGCAGATAGTTCTTATGAAAAATGTTATATGGCTATTCATTTTTGTTTGTTTTGGTGTGTTGGCTGCTATAGCAGGAGATTTTGCATCCAGCATGCTTGGCGTTATATTCGGATGGTATATAATAATATCCGTCTTTAGGATACCTGTAAGCATTTTCAAAAAAAGATGGAAAAAATGTGTATGGTTACTTGTGGGTGTATCATATTGCGTTTGTTATTTATGCTTGATGTCGTATTCGGCAGATGAAAATCAAATGATACTTGAGTCAGAGTATTCTCATTGGGATGGAGAACAACTCAGAAATGGTGTTATTACAATAAGATCATTATTATTTTCTAGTGATTATAATATAATTAGAGGCAAGGAATGTACATACATTGTATCGGCATCTTACTCGTTAATGAAACAAGAAAAATAATAACGGTATGCGAGTGGCGAAATACATGACTGAACAAGAATGTTATATATTGCAAATTGGGTGGAATTGCTCAATCGAACCATGAGCAAATATTGTGGCGATTCAAGACTCGCCCACAGTGATCTCATGGAACAGAGAATTGCCATCGGATGGGAAGCATTATCGCAGCATGGAAATGATTTAAGGATTGCTGAAAACTATATAACCTCTTATAGTGGCGTAATGAATCCAGCTGCCGGAGAAAATACACCAAGACTACTCGCCTACTTAGCGATTGGAGTTGGCGCAACACCTGTTTGGCAAGGTATAAGAATGCTGGAAAATATCGCGGGACATGAATTGCAGTCTCCTGCCAGTATAGAAGCACTCGCCGCTGGCTACCAAGGTGCAAATGATGCCTTACTGAATTACTATCGGGGAGAAGGTTATTATGAATGCGGCTGCCAAAGATAAGAAAAAAATAACATTAACATACGGCATGTTCAGTGTGTTCATGATTTTTTTCATTTACTCTATGCATAAGATTGGATTCAATGATAAAAATGCCATCTTATTTATTGTGGCGATCGTGAACCTGTTCGTTGCGTACAAGCGGAGAGGCTTTATCATAGTTGCCTTTGAATATTTTCTGATGGGGTTTATAATATTCATGTCTGCTTTTAGTTTCTTGGATGGCGTGAGATCGCATGGTCCGGAAAATGATTTATTTAGAACTGCGATTGGCTCTACAATTTTCATTGCCTGTTGTTGGGCGAGCAGCGTATTGCTAAGGAAATAGACAGGCTATAACTTTATAATGCCAGTCAATTTCAGAAAGAACACCGCCCATTTCACTTACGACAGCCTGGGCAACCTGCGCTTGGTCACCTTGCCCGATGGCGCGCAAATCGAATACCTGATCGATCCGCTCAACCGGCGCATAGGCAAAAAGAAGAACGGCCAGCTGTAATACGGACTGATCTATCAGGACAGCCTGCGCCCCATAGCTGATACCGACGAAGGCGGCCAGTTCAAAAGCATCTATCTGTACGCGGATAAAGGCAATGCGCCTACAGCGTTCCAGGGCGAAAAAATTCTTCCCGCATGCTCATCAAGAGGGTTCAAGCGCATTGCTACCCGCAATGCGCGCTTTCACGGCTGGTTAGCAGCTGGTTTTCCGCTTGCAAACGCTCTAGAATTTGCGCGTCTGCGGCTGGGTGCCGGGTCATATATTTCCTTGAACCAATGCTCCTGTGAGCCTGGGTGGGGAATATCGTCTGGCTGGCGTGATCGTCTCGCGTCAGACGAACCCAAGGCCTTTCTGACCCCGCCCCCCTGAACCCCCGGTTCAGGATGCCGGCCCGGCGGCAGCCGCAGACACCTTTTCCGCTCTCTTTCGTCCTCTTTCCCCAAGCCGCTTCGCCGGCTTTTTTATTGCCCGGAGCACGCCGCCATGCCTCTTGAGCCGATGTCCATTGCCCTGCTTGCGCTGCTGGGATTGCTGGGGGGCTTCATGGCGGGGCTGCTGGGCATTGGCGGGGGGATGATTCTGGTGCCGTTTACTTCGGCCATTCTGGCTGCGCAGGGCGTGGGAGCGGAGCTGGCGCTGAAGATGGCAATCGCCACTTCGATGGCGACCATTGTTTTCACTTCCATCAGCAGCGTGCGCGCGCATCACAGGCGGGGCGCGGTGCGCTGGGATCTGGTCCGGCGTCTGGCGCCGGGCATCGTGGCGGGTGCGGCGCTGGCCAGCCTGGGGGCGTTTGCCCTCATCAAGGGGCCTGCGCTGGGGGTGGTGTTCGCGGTTTTCGTGTTTTTTTCGGGCACGCAGATGCTGCTGAACAAAAAGCCCGCCGCCACGCGCCAGCTGCCCGGCGCCGCGGGGCTGGCAGGCATGGGCGGCGTGATTGGCTTTTTGTCGGGGCTGGTGGGCGCGGGCGGCGGGTTTGTGTCGGTGCCGTTCATGACCTGGTGCAACGTGCCCATTCATCAAGCGGTGGCAACCAGCGCGGCGCTGGGCTTTCCGATTGCGCTGGCCAATACGGCGGGCTATGTCGCGGGCGGGCAGTCCGTCGGCGGGCTGCCCGCCTGGTCGCTGGGCTATGTGTGGCTGCCCGCGCTGGCGGCCATTGCCTCGTGCAGCGTGCTCATGGCCCCGCTGGGCGCGCGCGCGGCCCATGCACTGCCGGTGGGCAAGCTCAAGCGCGTGTTTGGCCTGGTGCTTTACGCGCTGGGCGCGTACATGCTGCACAAGACGCTGGGCTGACAGGCGCATCGGACTCGGGCGTTCCGGACGCCTGGAAGCATCAAAAGCAGGAGCAGATTTGATAGGGGTGAAATGCCGCTCATCGCCCGTTCCACTAGGATATCATGCTATGAATAGCGGAGCGAAATAGCGGCCTGTTTTCTGCCGATGGCCCTGCCTGCGCCATCCGCTTTTTTCTCCCCCCTGATAGCTAGGCCGCGAGCGCGCTTTCAGCTGCCAGCGGAGCCGCCGCTTTCGCCCTGCTCCATGCGCCGCAGCGCGCGCGAGGCAAAGCCCAGCAGCATGACCAGCCCGCCGCACGCGCCCAGCAGCACGAACAGCCAGCGCGATCCCAAGGCCTCGCCCAGCGGCGCGGCCAGCGCCAGGCCCACGGGGCCGGCCAGGCCGATGAGCGTGTTCAGCAGCGACAGCACCCGGCCTTGCAAATGGTTGGGCACCGCGCTTTGCAGCATGGCCATGAAAGGGGCGTTGCCCACGGCAAACGTCAGGCCGCTTAATAGCCAGAAGGCCGCGCCCAGACCGAACTGGTCTGCCGGGGCCAGCGCCGTGAGCGCCATCGTCAGGCCCGAAAGGGCAAAGCCCCACAAAAACCAGCGCATGCGCCGCTGCGGCGCGAAGGCGGCCACGAAAGCGCCCCCGGCGATCATGCCGATGCCGCTCAGGCTCTCCATCAGCGCCACCTGATTCGCGTCGCCCGCAAAGTGCGTTTTCACCAGCAGCGGCACCAGCGTGAACAGCGGCATCACGCACATCACCGCCGCGCCGATCAGGGCATAGAGCTGGCGCAGCGCCGCGTGCCGCCACACGGCTTGCACGCCCTCGCGCCACTCGCGCCACAGGCTGCGCCACCCGCCGCCGCGCGCGGCCCTGGGCTGCGGAATGGTGAAAAACAACAGCGGCGCAATGCCCAGGAGCGCCGTCGCCACATCAATGGCCAGCGCCCAGCCCAGCGGCATGGCGCTCATGGCCAGCGCCCCCAGCGGCGGCGCGCCCACGGTCATGATGCCCATGAGCGACTGGTTCAGCCCCGCCGCGCGCGGCAGAAAGTAGCCCGGCACCAGCATGGCCGTGCTGGCCGCCGCCGCTGGCTGCTGAAACGCCTGCATGGCGCTGCGCACAGCCAGCATGGCGTAGATGTGCCACAGCTGCACGCGCTGCGTGAGAAACAGCGCAATCAGCACCGCCATGCACGCCGCGCTCACCAAATCAGAAGCCGCCATCAGCCAGCGGCGGCTGTAGCGGTCGGCCAGCGTGCCGCCCAGCGGCCCCAGCAGCGCCTGCGGCAGCAGGGCCGCCAGCGCCGCTGCGCCTAGCGCCGCCGCGCTGCCCGTGGTATCGGTAATCCACCACAGCAGCACAAATTGCGTGAGCGCCGAACCCGTGAGCGACAGCGCCTGGCCCGTGAAAATGGCCCCGAAGCGCAGCTTCCACGGCTGCCCCTCGGCCACGCCTGCCGCGCTGGCTTCGCCGTCCTGCCGCGCAATCCTTTCAGCGCTCATGCCGTCCACAGCTTGGCGGCGAAGGCCAGAAACAAAGCGCCCACGCCGCCCTTGCCCACGGCCCCGCCCTTGCGGTAGCGCGCGCCCACGAGCTGCACCATCATCGACGGGAAAAACAGCAGCCCTTTCAGATTGAGCAGCGCCACCAGCACGGCGGCGGCAATGGTGAAGGTAACGGTGTCTGTAATGCCGAACATGGCATGGCTCCGGTCAGAACGCAAAAAAGGCAAGGCGTGAGCAGGCCAGCCTGCAGCGCGGGCAGATTTTCGCCGGACGGCATGCGCAAGAACCGGGCCCGCCAGCCGCCATCCATCAAAAACAGGAGCGGATTTGAGCGCCCTGAAATGCCGTTTCGCGCACTTTCCACTAGGACATCATGCTATGGATTCAGGAGCTGAAAAGCCTGCGCAAGAGCAAGGCAATCAGCTCAGCGCCACGTCAAAGCTCTCCAGCCCTAGGCTGCTTTCGGCTTGCAGCGAGATGGGTTTGCCGATGTGGTCGGACAGGCTGGCCAGGTGCTGGCTTTCTTCGTCTTGCAGCAAGGCGATGACGGCGGGGTGGGCGACGATGCGGAATTCGCGCGGGTTGAACTGGTGGGCTTCACGCAGGATTTCGCGCAGGATGTCGTAGGCCACGGTGCGGGCGGTGCGCACGCGGCCGCTGCCCTGGCACAGAGGGCAGGGCTGGCTGAGCATTTGCGCCAGGCTTTCGCGGGTGCGCTTGCGCGTCAGCTCCAGCAGGCCCAGGGGCGAAAAACCGTCGGCGGCGGTGGTTTTCACGCGGTCGCGCGCGAGCTGGCGGCGCAGCTCGGCCAGCACGGCTTGCTGGTGTTCGGGCGTGGCCATGTCGATGAAGTCCACGATGATGATGCCGCCCAGGTTGCGCAGGCGCAGCTGGCGGGCAATGGCTTGCGCGGCTTCCAGATTGGTTTTGAAGATGGTTTCGCCAAAGTTGCGCGCGCCGGTGAAGGCGCCGGTGTTCACGTCGATGGTGGTGAGCGCCTCGGTCTGGTCAATGACCAGGTAGCCGCCCGATTTGAGTTCCACGCGGCGGCCCAGGGCGCGGGTGATTTCTTCGTCGATGCCGTAGAGGTCAAAAATGGGCCGCTCGCCGCTGTAGTGCGACAGCAGGCGCGCCGCTTGCGGCATGAATTCGTTGCCAAAGCGCAGCAGGCGCTGCAATTGCTCTTGCGAGTCGATGCGGATGCTTTGCGTGTGCTCGCCGGCCATGTCGCGCAGCACGCGCTGCATCAGGCACAAGTCCTGGCGCAGCAGCGCGCCGGGCGGCGTGCGCGAGGCCGCTTCGCGGATGCAGGCCCAGGTTTTGCGCAGGTAGGCAATGTCTTCGGCCAGCGCGGCGTCGTCTGCATCTTCGGCGTTGGTGCGCACGATGAAGCCGCCGCGCGCGCGGCCGCCCGATTCGAGTGCGGCTTGCTGCGCCAGCGCCTGCACGCGCTGGCGCAGGCTCTCGCGCTGGGCGGGCGCGATTTTTTGCGAGATGCCGACGTGCGCCTCCTGCGGCAAAAACACCAGCATGCGCCCGGCAATGCTGATCTGCGTGGAAAGGCGCGCACCCTTGGCGCCAATGGCGTCTTTGATCACCTGCACCATCAGCGCCTGCCCCTCGAACACCAGCTTTTCAATGGGCCGCTGCGGCGCGCTGCGCTGGGCCGCCGGCGCTTCGCCCGCCGCCGGGGGCTGCCACACATCAGCCACGTGCAAAAAGGCCGTGCGCTGCGCGCCAATGTCAATAAAGGCCGATTGCATGCCCGGCAGCACGCGCACCACCTTGCCCAGATAAATATCGCCCACCTGCCCGCGCTCCAGCGCGCGCTCCACGTGCAGCTCCTGCACCGCGCCGTTTTCCACCACGGCCACGCGCGTTTCCTGGGGGGTGTAGTTGATGAGAATTTCCTGTTGCATGGTGAGCGCCGTCCGGCCAAGCGAAGCCGGAATTTTGCCGCCGGGCCAGCGCGCCGCCTGCGCTTTGCGGCCCATTTCGATCCGCTACTCCTCACGGCCAGGCTGTGGATAGGCCCAAAGGTAAAATACTGTTACGATCGTTGCCACACATGAGCCAGCGAATAAACCTTGCTGTGTGTCTTTGGCGGTCGCTGCAAAGCCTGCTCGCTGCTGAAAATTTTCCAGCTGAAATTGCTGGGGTGACAGGATAGATCAATAGAGTACGTGGTGTGGTTGTTTGGAAAATGAATTTCCTAATAGCCTAGCGATTAAGTCGCACTATGTTTAATTTTATAGTGAGGAAAATATGTCTGATAAAATAGACGAACTCAAGAATGAAATCATCCCTTTGCTGAATAATCTTAAAGAAAATATTAATAAAATATATCCAAACATTGGATGCGATCCACATAGAGAAAATTTTACCAACTGGCAAGAAATGACCAATCTCTTGTCAAAATTAATACCCAATATTGACGCAAACCATTTACCCGACAATTCGCTTAACGAATTAAAATGCCATTTAATTGAGCTAAACGACAATTTAAACTCAAACTACGACTCAAACCATATCAATCAATGCATCGAAAGCATAGGAAACAGTATAGAAAATTTATTGGAGTTTATTCTGCCCTCTTCTCTATACAAAAAGGAGGTTGATAAAACACCAGAACCAGAGTTGCTCGAAGCATATTATATTATAGCAAAAAATAAATTATCAAAAATAAAATCAACTCAGAAAGAGATAGAAACAATTATATCAGCAGTCCAAAAAGAACAAAATGAATTTCAAATCATCAAGAAAGAACTGGAAGATTACAAAGACCAATTATTTTCCCAAGATGGAACAAAAGGAGAAATTGAAAAATTATTAACCAATTTAAGATCAAAATTATCCAGAATAGAAGAGCAATACAAATTAATATATGGCGAAGACGGATCAATTGACAAAATTCAAGATTTATTATATAATTCAGACTCAAAACTATCAGAAATCAATAATTTCCACAAATCAGCGCATAAAAAAAATCAAGAAATTGAAAGCCTTCATTCAGCCATTTTCGATAAGAATAACGAAGTTACTTCCTTGAGAGATGGTTGCTCAGAGATAATTCAAAAATTAAATAATTTTCATGATAAGATTTTTGGCAGCAATGAAAATGGAGAAAAAGTAGGCGGCTTAGAACAAGAAATTGAACAAAGAAAAAGTGATTTGGATGAACTTAAACAGAAGCAGCAAGAAGGATATGATGAACTTATAAAAAAAATAGAAAATTTATTGCCAGGAGCAACTTCTGCCGGACTATCTAGCGCATATAATGAGATGAGAAATAAATTCAGCAAAAGTGCAAAATATTATGGCATAGGGTTCTATGCTTCGTTAGCAATTTTATTTATAATAATCTCTCTAGTGAAAGATGTGGCATTAGTGAAAGAAATCCCTCTAGACAAAGGAATTTTAATTAGCCTTCTTATATTGTTTGGAAATATTTCTATAAAAATGCCATTCATAATTCCAGCGTTATGGCTGGTAGTATTCTTATCAAGAAGGCGAAGTGAGGCAGAAAGGCTATCGCAGGAATATGCGCACAAAGAAGTTTTGGCCAAGTCTTACGATAGTTACAAAAAGCAAATAGAAAAACTATCGCAAGAAGATCAAGAAAAACTGCTGCCGATACTAATGGAGAACATGATTAAAGCAATTTCTTTAAATCCAGCAAAAACATTAGACAAAACACATCAGAGCGACAACCCTATTTCAGAAATTTTAAAAGATAAAAATATGATAGATAAATTAAAAAGATTACTCACCAAGGATAATTGAATGAATTCGTAAAAGATGGTTTTTTATGAGCTGATTCTCCAAGGATTTTAGAAAAAAGGCGACCGCTCTTGATCTTGAGTGACTGTGTGCTGAGTCCGGCATGCCCAAAATCAAGAGCGTCTAGCAGGGCGGCGGCTGCCCCGAACGGCTGCGCGCCAGGCCAATCTCCGCCTCACGCCCCGAACAGCCAGGCTGCCATTGGCGGGCTGCTGGGCAGCCAGGCGTGGAAGTAGCTGGCGCGCACGCTGCCGTGCTGGTAGATGGCTTCGCCGCTGGTGCGGGCGCTGCCGGGGGCCGGGCGGGTGTGGGCGATGGGTGCCAGCGGGGTGCGGGCGGCGGAGTAGTGGAAGGTGTGGCCGCGAAGGGGCGGCAAAGCGGGCTGAGAGTGGCTGGCGCTGTCTGCCGACATGGCCCATTGCTGCATGCCCAGGCCGCCGAGGCGTTTTTGCATGGCGGTTTCGCCGGGCAGCAGGCCCCAGAGGGGCCAGGTGTGGCCGCTGGCGTCCGTGAGGCGCTCGAACAGAACCATCATGCCGCCGCATTCGGCCCAGATGGGTTTGCCTGCGGCGGCGTGGGCGTGCAGTTGCGCTTTCAGGTCGCTGCGCGCGGCCAGGCGGGCGGCGTGCAGTTCGGGGTAGCCGCCGGGCAGCCAGAGGGCGTCGCACGCGGGCAGGGCGTCGCCTGCCAGGGGCGAGAAAAAGACGGTGCGCGCGCCCAGTGCGTGCAGGGTTTGCACGTTGGCGGGGTAGATGAAGGCAAAGGCGGCGTCGCGGGCGATGGCGATGACGCGGCCGGCCAGCGGCTTTGCGTTGTCTTCAGGCGCGGGCGAATCGGCCGATTCGGGCGCGTCGCCTGAATCCGGCGCATCTGGCACATCAAAGGCGGCGGGCCAGCGCGCTTGCCATTCGGCCAGGCTCATTTGGCCCAGGGGCGTGGCGGCGAGCAGGTCGGCGGCGGCGTCCAGCCGCGCGAGGGCTTCGGCGCGGGGCATTTCGTGGGCGGCGATCAGGCCCAGGTGGCGCTCGGGCAGGTGCATGGCGGCGCTTTGCGGCAGGTGGCCCAGCCATTCGCTGTCAGGCAGGGCCTGGCGCAGCAGGCGGGCGTGGCTGTCGCTGGCCGCGCCGTTGGCCAGCACGCCGGCCCAGGGCAAGGGGCCGCGCGTGTCTTCGCCCCAGTGGCGCAGGCCGTGGGCGATGGCGCCCAGCGTTTGCGCCATGCGGCCTGTCTGAATGACGGCGAGCACGGGCAGAGCGAAGCGCCGCGCAAGGTCGGCGGCGCTGGGGTCGCTGTCGTGCAGGCCCATCACGCCTTCTACCAGCACCACGTCGGCTTGCTGCGCGGCCTGGCGCAGGCGCTGGCGGGCGTCGGCTTCGCCGGTCATCCACAAATCGATGTTGTGCGCGGGCTGGCCGCTGGCGAGCTGGTGCCAGAAGGGGTCGAGAAAGTCCGGCCCGCATTTGAAGACGCGCACGCGCCGCCCTTGCCGCGCGTGCAGGCGGGCCAGGGCGGCGGTGACGGTGGTTTTGCCCTGCCCGGATGAGGGAGCGCTCACGAGCAGGGCGGCGGCTTTGGCGCTCACGGCATGGCCCAGCGCAGGCCCACGTAGAAGCTGCGGGCGGGCTGCGGGTAGCCGCGCGCGGTTTCGTAGCGGGTGTTGGTGGCGTTGTCGATGCGCGCCAGCAGCGTCCATTGCCGCGCGAAGGTGGCGCTGGCGTAGAGGTTGAGCAGGCCGTAGCCCGCCATGGCGTTGCGGTTGGCGCGGTCGTCAAAGCGGCGCGAGTGGGCCTGCCATTCGGCGCCCACATCCCACAGGCCGATGCGCGTGTCGGCGGCCAGTTTGGCAATGCGGCGCGAGCGGCGGGGCAGGAGCTTGTCGCTGTCCAGGTCTTTGGGGCGCTGCACGTCAATGGAGGCCGTCAGGCGCACGGATGCAATGCGGTGCGTGCCGCTCAAGGCCACGCCTTCGTATTGCGCGCGGCCGATACTGTGGTAGCAGCCAAAGCTGGCGGCGCAAGGGCCTGCCGCGCCAAAGACGATGAGGTTGCGCACGCGGTTGCGATACACGGTCAGGTCAATCTGGCTGCCCTGGCGCGCCCAGTGCAGGCCCAGCTCCACGTTGCGGCCCGTTTCAGGCTTGAGGCCCGCCTGCCCGTATTGGCTGAAGCGCTGGTAGAGCGTGGGCATGCGCAGGGCGCGCCCGGCGGCGGCGCTCACGCGCCATTCGGGCGCAAAGCGCCAGCCGTAGGCCAGGCTGCCGCCGGTGTGGCCGCCAAAGTCGCTGTCGTCTTCGCGCCGCAAATTGGCTTGCAGGGTGTGCGGGCCGTGGCTGAAGCCGTAGATGAAATTGAGCGAGGTCTGGTGGCGGCTGCGGACGATGGGGTCGTTTTCCAGATGGTCATGGCGGCGCTCCAGCGTGGCGGCGGCCAGGTGCGGACCTTCGCGCCATTCGCTGTGCAGCTGGGCGGTGCGCTGGCGCGTTTTGTTCAGGTAGGGCGATGGCCGCGTTTCATAGCGCTGGCCCGCGTGGCTGAGGGTGGCGGTGGTGCGCCAGGCGCGGCTCCACTGGGCGGCCCAGGTGCCAGCGAGCGTTTGCACACGGTTGTCGCCCCAGTCATCGGCCCAGCTGGCGGGGCTGGAAGTGAAGTCGTCGTACTGCGCCTTCATGCGACCCCACAAGGCGCTGGCTTGCAGGCGGTGCTGGTCACTCAGCTGATAGCCCGCGCTGGCGCTGGCGTTGGTGTTGCGCCAGCCGTCGCGGTCGGGGTTGCCGCCGGTGCGCACGCTGTAGCCCTTGGCCTGCTCGTGCGACGCGCCCAGCGCGTAATCGGCCGCGCCGTTTTTGACGGCAAAGCCCGCATCGGCCTTCCACAGCCCCCGGCTGCCCGCGCCCACGCCAGCGTAGGGCGCAAAACCCTCGCGCGCGGCGCGCCGGGTGAAGATTTGCACTGCGCCCGCAATGGCGTCAGAGCCATACACGGCCGCCGCCGGGCCGCGCACGATTTCAATGCGCTCCACCTGCGCCAGCGGCAGCGCCTCCCACGGCGCGCCGCCAATTTGCAAGTCCATGCGCACGCCGTCCACATACACGGCGATAAAGCGGCTCTCGGCGCCGCGCATCATCACGGAAGTGGCCGTGCCCGGGCCGCCGTTGCGCGTCATCTCCAGCCCCGGCTGGCGCGCCAGCATGTCGGCCACGGTGGCCGCGCCGCTTTGGGCAATCTGCCGCTCGTCAATCAGCGTGAAATCGGCCAGCACGTCGGTGAGCGGCTGCGTGCTGCGGGTGGTGGTCACCGCCACGTCAGGCAAGGTGGAAGAAGAGGAAGAAGAGCGTTCATCGTGGCCGCCAGCGGCAGCGGCAACAGCGGGGGCGGCGGCCAGCAGGCAGGCAGCGGCCAGCGCCGAAGCGCGCGCAGGCGGATAAAGGCGAGAAGTCATGAGGAAAAACAGCTTGAGAAACAGCCCCGGCTGGCTTCCCCGCCAGCATGAAGGGCAATCACGGCCCGCGCGCGGCAGCGCTGTTGCGCCGCGCGCGGGCCACCTGTTGTTGGCCGGGATCCGGGCTGGCGGCTTGCCTTCGCGCCCGGCCTTCCGGCTTGCAGGCGCGCCGCCTGCAAGCAAAGCAGGCACGCCAAGGCCGTGGCGAGGGTGGGAACGAAGCTGCAGCGCGATCAAAACCCTGAACAGGTTCTGGCCGCGCCGCATGCCGCTTACCGTTGCGGGGGCAGCGCAGGTTGGGCTTTGGAAACGAAGTTCCGGGGCCTTCCTGCTTCCCGTTGAACCGCGCCGCCAGAACGGCAGCGCAGGCACCAACAGCGTCAGATTGTAAGAAGCTGTTCAAGGAAAACGTTGCTGCGGATTACCCTGAAAAGCAGGGCGGCAAGGGCCGGCCCGCGTGGAAAGCGCTCCATCCATTGCTTTGGCAAAGCCGCAGGGTGCATTGAAAACAGGAGCAAATCTGAAGGGTTGAAAAACGGCTCTTGCGCAGGTTCCACTAGGACATCACGCTCCAAATTTGGAAGCAAATTCTGCCCTTTCCTTCTTCCTTTTTCGCGCTTGGTCTCGCCTTCTCATGCAGGTTGTGAACGGACTGGGCGGGAGCTGGCTGCTTCTTGCTGCTTTCCTTTTGCCTGCGGCAGCGCGATGGCATGTTCATGGGCCTGGCGTGAAGGGCGCCGTCTTTCGGAGCCTGTTGGCACGCTGTCCGTGGGCGCAAGCTCTCACGCCCGCAGCCGCCGGGGCACAGGCTCCAGCCCTTGCGCCACGGGCGGCGCCGGATTGAGGGCTTCGCCCGCCAGCACGCGCTCATAGCACTGCTGGTAGGCGCGGGCCATGGCCAGATGGCTGAAGCGGCGCTTGACGCTTTCATGGCAGGCGCGGCGGTCAAAGCGGCCCGCACCGGCCAGGGCCTGGGCCAGGGCGCTTTCGCTGTCAGACAGAAAGCCGGTTTCTTCGCTCACCAGCTCGGGCAAAGAGCCGTAAGGCGTGGCGATGACGGGGCAGCCCAGGTACAGGCTTTCGATGATGGCCAGGCCAAATGGCTCGTGCCAGAGCACGGGAAAAAGCAGCGCGCTGGAGCGGCGGATGAGTTCCAGCTTGTGCTCGCCGCCGGCCATGCCGTGAAAGCGCAGATCGCGCCCGGCGTAAAAGTAGAAGTTGGATTTGAGGCTCCAGCGCCGCCCGCCCATTACGTGCAGAGGCAGCGCGGCGCGGCGGGCGATGCGCACGGCGCCTTGCAGGTTTTTGTTGCGGTTGGCGGCCTTGGCCAGATAGTGCGCGTAGCGCGCGGCGGGCGGCGGCGCATTCAGGTTCGGCTCGCCGTAATCGGGCCAGTGCAGGCCGTTGTACACGTGGCACTGCGCGCCGTGAATGCGCGCGTGCTTTTGCGACAGGAAGATGGTGTTGATGGGGTAAGGCTGGCGGCTTGACCGGTTGGCGTGCTCGGTGCAGACGTAAGGCGTGCGCACCAGGCCGCGCGCGTTGTCATAAGGCCAGTGAAAGTGCAGCACATCGGCCCAGCCTTCAATCTGCGCCTCCAGCGGGCGGGCGGCGTCAAACACCTGGGCGGCGGGGTGGCCGGCCGGGTTGGCGCGCACCAGAAAGCGCGCTTCGTGCCCCAGCGCCTGCTGGCCCAGCGAAAGCGCCCACATCACGCGCTCGGTGCCGCCGTAACGCAAGGGCGGCAGGGGGGTTTCGGTGAGCAGGATGTGGAGGATTTTCACAGGCAGGCCGGTGGCTGAAGGGGCAGCACGGGAGCGGCGTTAGGGGAGCAGCGTCAGAAGTGAAAGACGGGCGTGTCCGCAAAGTTCATCAGGCGCGGCGCGTCGCAGTCCCACGGCTGGGTCAGGCGCACGCCTTCGCCTTGCAGTTGCACGAGGGTGGCGCGCATCACGGGTTCGTCGCCTGTGATGGCCAGCAGCCGCCCGCCGGGCGCCAGCTGCGCAATCAGGTGCTGCGGCGCGCGCGCCACGGAGCCGGAGAGCACGATGGCGTCAAACGGCCCTTGCGGCAGCGGCGCGGTCTGCGCGGCGTCGCCTGCCAGCACTTGCACGTTGCCTGCGCCCGCGCGTTGCAAATTGGCCTGGGCGAAGGCGGCAATGGCGTTGTCGATTTCAATGGTGAACACGCTGGCGGCCTGCCGCCCCAGCAGCGCGGCCATGTAGCCCGAGCCTGTGCCCACGTGCAGCACGCGCTCGCCGCCTTGCAGGCGCAGCTCTTGCAGCAGGCGGGCCTGCACGCGCGGCGGCAGCATCACCTGCCCGCGCTGGCGCGCCAGGGTTTCGTCATCGAGCAGGGGCAGCTCGATGTCGGCAAAAGCCAAGTCGCGGTATTTGGCGGGGGCGAAAGCCTCGCGCGGCACTTCGGCCAGCAATTGGCGCACGCGCTCGTCTGAAACATTCCAGGGGCGCACTTGCTGCTCGATCATGTTGAAGCGTGCTTTTTCCAGGTTCATCGCGGGTTTTCCAGCAGAGGGGCAAAAAGAGATGAATTCTAGAATTTCCACCTCTTTTCACAGGCATGCCGCACACGCAGCCACCCACGCAAACCAGGAGACAAGCCCCATGCACGCCACGCTTGACAAGCCCCAGCCGCTGCACTTCATGCCCCGCACCGCCCAGCCGGCCGCCCCGGCCGGCACGGGCCGCTGGAAAGTGGAGCAAATCGAAGCCTTGCTGAACCTGCCCTTTGCCGAGCTGATGTGGCAGGCCCAGCAGGTGCACCGCCAGCACTTCAACGCCAATGAAGTGGATTTTTCGTCGCTGCTGTCGGTGAAAACGGGCGGCTGCCCGGAAAACTGCGGCTACTGCTCGCAATCGGCCCACCACGACACGGGCCTGAAGGCCAGCAAACTGATGGAAGCCGACCAGGTGCGCCAGGCTGCGCAGGCCGCCAAGGCTTCAGGCGCGCAGCGCTTTTGCATGGGCGCGGCCTGGCGCGGCATCAAGGAGCGCGACATGCCCGCCATTGCCGAACTCATCCACATCGTCAAGCAAGAAGGGCTGCAAGCCTGCGCCACGATGGGCATGCTCGAGCCTGGGCAGGCCGAGCAGCTCAAGGCCGCCGGGCTGGACTACTACAACCACAACCTGGACTGCTCGCCCGGGTTTTACGGCAACGTGGTCAGCACCCGCAGCTACGAAGACCGGCTGCAAACCCTGCGCCGCGTGCGCGAGGCGGGCATCAACGTATGCTCCGGCGGCATCATCGGCATGGGCGAAACGCGCCGCCAGCGCGCCGAGCTGATTGAGCAGCTGGCCAACCTCTGGCCGCAATACCCCGACAGCGTGCCCATCAACAACCTGGTGAAAGTGCCCGGCACGCCGCTGGAGAACGCGCCCGATGTGGACCCCTTCGAGTTCGTGCGCATGATTGCCGTGGCCCGCATCACCATGCCGCGCGCGCGCATCCGCCTGGCCGCAGGCCGCCGCCAGCTGGACGACGGCATGCAGACTTTGTGCTTTCTGGCCGGCGCCAACAGCATCTTCCTGGGCGAAAAGCTGCTGACCACCCCCAACCCCGACGCCGACGACGATCACCGCCTGCTCAAGCGCCTGGGCATGCGCGCCACAGACGCAGGCCAGCCCTGAGTCTGGGGGCCTGTTCAGAGCCTGTCCGCAGGCGCGGCAAGTGCGCACTTGGGGCGCGGCTTCGGGCGCTCTGCGGCGGCACGTTATTTCTGCGTGAAAGGCGAAAAAGCACAAACGGCCGCCGCCTCGCTGGCGGATGGCGAGGCCCGCCGCCCGGCCAGACGGCGGGCATGGCGCCCGCGAAGGTGCAGTTTTCCCTTGCGCTCCGGCGCAGACGGGCTGCCCTCAAGGCGACGGACTGGCAAATCCGCGTGAACAACACCATGCGCGCCGCACTGCCGGGCGGTTAGAACCTGCTCACAATCCGCCAGTGGGTGCGAAAAGCACAGGCTTGGGGCCGCCTGCGGCTTTTGTGATAATTTGCTCCTTGATTCATAGCATGATGTCCTAGTGGAACGTGCGCTGAAGCCATTTTTGACCCCATGAATTTGCTCTTGTTTTTAAGGTGGAACGCCTGATGACCGGCTCTCTTGCCAACTCTTTAGCTGCGCCGCCCGCTGGCGGCTTGCCTGACTGGCCGCTGCTGGCCCAATGGCGGGCCAGCGTGCAGGCGGGGCAGTTTGACGGGCACTTTCCGGGGCGGCCCATCCTGCCGGGGGCGTGGCTGCTGGATGCGGTG
This sequence comes from Ottowia massiliensis, assembly GCF_900240305.1. Lineage (NCBI taxonomy): Bacteria > Pseudomonadati > Pseudomonadota > Betaproteobacteria > Burkholderiales > Comamonadaceae > Ottowia > Ottowia massiliensis. Next base: position 254,391 of record NZ_LT964854.1, read on the forward strand.
GCGGCGCAGGTGGAGGCGGCCTGCGGGCGGCGCGTGCTGGCGGTGCGCGAGGCCAAGTTTTTGTCCGCCGTGCCCGCCACGCCGCCCGGCCCGCTGCTGCGTTTGCATGCGCGGCTGGAGCCGGATCTGGCGCGCTTTGCGCTGATGCACGGCGCGGCGCTGGCGTGCGCGGGCGCGCTGGCGCTGCAAGAGGGCGCATGAGCCGCAGCCCCGCCCCGCCCCAGGCTCCGCTGGAGCCGCCGCAGCAGCTGGCAGCAGGCAGCGCCGCCCCGTCTGCCGCCAGCGCCTGGCGGCAGCGGCCCGAGCGCAGTTCCATGTGGGTGCTGCGGCTGATGACCTGGCTTTCCTTGCGGCTGGGGCGGCGCGTCAGCCGGCTCATCCTTTATCCCATTGCGGCGTATTTCGTGCTGTTCGCCCCGGCGGCGCGGCGCGCCAGCCGCGACTTTCTGCGCCGCGCGCTGGGCCGCCCTGCGCGCATGGGCGATGGTTTCAGGCATGTGCTGGCTTTTGCTTCGGTGGTGCATGACCGCGTGTATTGGCTGCGCGGCCAGCATGAGCTGTTTGACGTGCGCCTGAGCGGCATTGAGCATGTGATCGGCCTGCGGCAGGCGGGGCGCAGCATCGTTTTCATGGGGGCGCACTTTGGCAGTTTCGAGGCGCTGCGCGTGCTGGGCGGGCGCTACGGGCTGGATGTGCGCATGCTCATGTACCCGGATAACGCGCGCATGGTCACGCAGACGCTGGCGGCCATCAATCCCGAGCTGACCGAAAGCGTGATCGCCCTGGGCCAGCCCGATGCCCTGCTGCGCGTGCACGAGCACATGGCCGCAGGCGGCTGTGTGGGCTTTTTGGCCGACCGCACGCTGCAAGAGGGCGATGGCAAGGCGCGCCTGCTGCCGTTTCTGGGCGATAAGGCCGCTTTTCCGCAGGGGCCGCTGCGGCTGGCGGCGCTGCTGCGCGCGCCGGTGGTGTTCATGGCGGGCATGTATCTGGGCGGCAACCAATACCATCTGGCGTTCGAGCCGATGGCCGATTTCTCGCATACGCCCGCTGGCGCGCGCGCGCAGGCGCTTGACCAGGCCCTGCAACGCTACGTGGCCCTGCTAGAGGCGCACTGTCTGCAAGCGCCGTGGAACTGGTTCAACTTCTATGACTTCTGGAATGCGTCTTCCCCGCCCCTGCCGCCTGGCTAGCGCCGCCGCGCTGCTGGCCGCCTGCTGCTGGCTGCCCGCCGCGCTGGCTGGCAGCTCCGCTCCGTCTGCGGCCGCCGCAGCGCCCGGCTGGGACGTGCCGCGCCTGATGCAGCTGCTGGCGCGCCATCCCACGGGCCGCGCCACGTTCACCGAGACCAAGACCATCGCGCTGCTGGACGAGCCGGTGGTCAGCTCCGGCGAGCTGCTCTACAGCCCGCCGGACCGGCTGGAAAAGCACACGCTCCAGCCCGAGGCGGAGTCGATGATCATCAACGGCAAGAACCTGACGCTGGTGCAAGGCGGCCAGCGCCGCGAGCTGCGCCTGCCGCAGTACCCCGAGGTGGAGGCGCTGGTGGCCGCCCTGCGCGGCGCGCTGGCGGGCAGCCAGGCGCTTTTGCAGTCGCACTACGCGCTGGCGCTGGCGGGCAGCGAGGGCGGCTGGCAGCTGGCCCTCACCCCGCTGGACGAGCAGATGCGCCGCCGCTGGCTGCGCAAGGTCACCATCCGTGGCGCGCGCGGCGTGGTGCAAAGCGTGGAGATGGAGCAGGCCGACGGCGACCGCTCGCTGATGGAAATCCGGCCCGCGCCCGCAGCTGCGGCTGAAGCCGCCTCCGCAGCCGCGCCCGCTCCATCCGCCGCCAAGTGAAGCGCGCCGCCATCCTCGCCGCCTGGCTGCTGCTGGCCGCCGCGTGCGTGGCCGTCATGCTCGGCGCGCGCTACAGCACCGACATGTCGGCCTTTTTGCCCAGCCGGCCCAGCGCGCGCCAGCAGCTGCTGGTAGATCAGATACGCGACGGCGCGCTCTCGCGCCTGGTGCTCATTGGCCTGCAAGGCGGCACGCCCGCCGCGCGCGCCCAAGCCTCGCGCGATCTGGCCGCCCGGCTGCGCGCCGACGATGCCTTTGCCGCCGTCATCAACGGCGACGCCGCCAGCCGCGAGCGCGATGAAGCCTGGCTGCTCGCCCAGCGCTACGCCCTCAGCCCGCAAGTGACGCCCGAACGCTTCACGCCCGAAGGGCTGCGCGCGGCCCTGCAAGGCAGCATCGCCGCGCTGGGCGGCTCCGCCGGGCTGGCGCTCAAGGCCCTGCTGCCGCGCGACCCGACTGGCGAGATGAGCGCGCTCATCAGTCAAATGGCCGGCGGCCCTCTTCCCAACAGCAGCGAAGGCGTGTGGGCCAGCGGCGACGGCAGCCTGGCCCTGCTGGCGGCCCTGACCGCCGCCCCCGGCGCCGATACCGACGCGCAGGAGCGCGCGCTGGCACGGCTGCAAGCGGCTTTCGAGGCCGCTGCGCCCCCGGCCTCCGGCGTGCGGCTGCTCATGACCGGCGCACCCGTTTTTTCCGTGGACGCGCGCCGCACCATCCGCAGCGAAGTCGGGCGCCTCTCGCTGGCGGGCACGCTCACCGTCTTTTTCATGATGCTGGCCTTCTACCGCTCGCTGCGCAACGTGCTCATTGGCCTGCTGCCCGTGGCCACGGGCATTGCCGCCGCCATCGCCGCCGTGGCGCTGGGCTTTGAAACCGTGCACGCCATCACCATCGGCTTTGGCACCACGCTCATGGGCGAAACCATCGACTACAGCATCTACTTTCTGGTGCAAAGCGGCGCGGGCGGCCATCCTGAAGCCGCCCGCCAGCGCGCCCGCTGGCTGCGCAGCTACTGGCCCACCATCCGGCTGGGCGTGCTCACCTCGGTGTGCGGCTTTGCCGCGCTGGCGTTTTCCAGCTTTCCGGGGCTGGCGCAGCTGGGCGTGTATTCCGTGGCCGGGCTGCTCACCGCCGCCGCCGTCACGCGCTACGTGCTGCCCGCGCTGCCCGCCGCGCCCGTGCCGCCCGGCAGCATCGCCTGGCTGGGCGCACGCATGGCCGCACTGCGCCGCGCCATGCAGGCGCTGCGCTGGCCGGCGGCGGCCTGCGCGGCGGCGGCGCTGCTCATCGTCATCAGCCACGGGGCGGCGCTCTGGGCGCGGGGGCTGTCGGGCCTCAACCCCGCGCCGCTGGCGCTGCAAAAGCTCGACGAACGCCTGCGCGGCGAAGCGGGCGCGCCCGATCTGCGCTTTCTCGTCATCGCCCCCGCCGCCACGGCGGACGGCGCGCTGGCCGCCGCCGAACGCGCCGAGCGCCTGCTGGCCCCTTGGGTGCAACGCGGCGACATCCTCCACATCGACAGCCCCGCGCGCTTTCTGCCCAGCGCCGCTGCCCAGGCCGCCCGCCGCGCCGCCCTGCCCGCGCCGGATGACTTGCGCCAGCGCCTGCAAGCGGCCACCAGCGGCCTGCCCATCCGCCCCGAACGCCTGGAGCCATTCGTGCAAGACGTGGCGCAGGCCCGCCAGCAGCCGCCCCTGACGGCCAGCGCCCTGCAAGGCGCCAGCTTTGACTTCGCCTTGCAAACCCTGCTGCTGCCGCGCGAAGGCGGCTGGGCCGCCCTGCTGCCCCTGCGCCTGCCGGGCACGCCCACGCCCGAAGGCATCGCCCGCCTGCAAGCCGCCGTGGACCAGGCGCTGGCGGGCGCGCCAGAAGAAGCGGCGGCAAAAACAGCGGCGGATTCGATGGCGGATTCGGCAGCGGACGCGCCCTTCTTCCTGGACCTTGACGCCCAGACCGCCGCCCTGTTCGGCCAGTACCTGGACGAGGCCCTGCTCTTTACCAGCCTGGGCGCGGCGGCCATCCTGGCCGTGCTGGCCGCCGCCCTGCGCAGCGCCCGCGCCCTGCTGCGCGTGCTGCCGCCGCTGGCCGCCGCCGTGCTGCTCGTCATGGCCGCCCACGCGCTGGCGGGCACGCCGCTGACGCTGCTGCACCTCATTGGCCTGCTGCTCATCGTGGCCGTCGGCTCCAACTACGCGCTGTTTTTCAACCAGAACATCAGCGGCGCGCAAAGCGAAGGCGGCAGCGCCGCCGCCCTCGCCTCGCTCGCGCTGGCCAACGTTTCCACCCTCATCGGCTTTGGCGTGCTGGGCCTGTCGCAAGTGCCCGTGCTCCACGCCATCGGCGCTACCGTCGGCCCCGGCGCCCTGCTGGCGCTGCTGCTGTCCATGAGCTGGAGCGCGCGCCAGCCGCCCGCGTGCGGCCCGGAAAAAGAGCGCGCGTGAGCCGCCGGCTTGCGGCGCCCGTTTGCAAGCCGCCCCGCAGGGACGCGAAAGAGCGGACAGGCCAGGAGCGTGCTGCGGTTGTTTAGCTCCCATATCCATAGCATGATGCCCTAGTGGAAACTGCGCGGAACCCGTTTTTTACCCCTTTAAATTCGCTCTTGTTTTTGAGTCTGACGGCGAGCCGTGCACCAGCTCCGCTCCGCCGCGATCCGGGCGGCCCACGGCCGGGCGCAAGTAAACTTGTTTGCCCCGGTTATTCGAGCGCCATCAAGCGCCACCCAACGCAACAAGGTTCACTTCATGCTGTTCAGCAAACTGATGCCCAAGGAGGGCAATTTTTTTGAACTGTTCAACCGGCACGCTGAGCACGTGGTCGAGGCGGCCCAGGCGTTTGGCAGGCTGGTGGAGCACTACGGCGATGCGGCGATGCGCCAGCAGCACACCCGCGAGGTGGACGGGGCCGAGCGCGCCGCCGACCGCGTCACGCACGAAGTCACGCGCCTGGTTCACACCACTTTCATCACGCCCATCGACCGCGAGCAGATCCACGCCCTCATCAACCAGATGGACGACGTGGCCGACTTGCTGCAAGACTGCGCCGAAGCCATGACGCTGTATGACGTGCAGCACATGACGCCCGAAGTGGCCCAGCTCACCGCCTTGTGCATGCAATGCTGCGAGCGCGTGCGCGACGCGGTCGCCCTGCTGCCGCGCGTGGCCGAGCAGGCGGCGGCCGATGCGGCGCTGAAGTTCTGCGAAGAAATCGACCGCCTGGAGTCCGAAGGCGACCGCCTGTTGCGCGAGGCCATGAGCAAGCTTTTTCGGCAAGAGCCTGACGTGCGCGAGCTGATCAAGCTCAAGGCCCTTTACGAGCTGCTGGAAACCGTCACCGACAAGTGCGAAGACGTGGCCAACCAGATCGAAGGCGTCATCCTCGAAAACTCCTGACCCGCGACCAAGGCCCCAAATCCATGGAAACCGCCCAAGTGGCCCTGTGGGCCGTCGTCATGCTGGTGGCGCTGGCCATCGCGTTTGACTTCATGAACGGCTTTCACGACGCGGCCAACTCCATCGCCACCGTCGTCTCCACGGGCGTGCTGCGCCCCACGCAGGCCGTGGTTTTTGCCGCCTGCTTCAACCTGCTGGCCGTGGCCATCTTTCACCTGTCCGTGGCCGCCACCGTGGGCAAGGGCATCGTGCAGCCCGGCGTGGTGGACGCGCATGTGGTCGCCGGCGCGCTCACGGGCGCCGTGGCCTGGAACCTCATCACCTGGTATTACGGCATCCCCAGCAGCTCCTCGCACGCGCTCATCGGCGGCATCGTCGGCGCGGCCACGGCCAAGGCGGGCGCGGGCGTGCTGCTGGCCGGCGGCATTCTCAAAACGGTGGCCTTCATCTTTATCTCGCCGCTTCTGGGCTTCGTGCTCGGCTCGCTCATGCTGGTGCTGGTGGCGCGGCTGTTTCGCCGCATGCGCCCCAAAAAAGTGGACCGGTGGTTTCGCCGCCTGCAACTGCTCTCCGCCGGGGCCTACAGCCTGGGCCACGGCGGCAACGACGCGCAAAAAACCATCGGCATCATCTGGATGCTGCTCATGGCCACCGGCTACAGCGCAGCAGGAGCCGACGCGCCGCCCGTCTGGGTGGTGATTTGCTGCTACGCGGCCATTGCGGCAGGCACCATGTTTGGCGGCTGGCGCATCGTCAAGACGATGGGGCAGAAGATCACCAAGCTCAAGCCCGTGGGCGGCTTTTGCGCCGAAACGGGCGGCGCGCTCACGCTGTTTTTCGCCACCGCGCTGGGCGTGCCCGTATCCACCACGCACACCATCACCGGCGCCATCGTCGGCGTAGGCTCCGCGCAGCGCGCCTCCGCCGTGCGCTGGGGCGTGGCAGGCAACATCATCTGGGCCTGGGTGCTCACCATTCCGGCCAGCGCTTTCGTGGCCGCGCTGGGCTATTGGCTCAGCAAGGCGCTGTTCTGAGAGCCTGTTCAAAGTCTGGCCTTGAGGAGCAGCGGGCTGAGATGGCCGCAAGGTGCAGATTGCAGACAGCCTTGCAGCCTGCTTGAGACCCAGCGAGGATTCGCGGCGCCCAAGGCCGCCCCCCAGAAGACTGCGAATCCGCACTTTCGCATTCACGCATGAGCTATGGATAGGCACTCAAAGTCTGCTCGTAGGCTGGACTTTTTAGCTCCTTTATCGATAGCAATACGTCCTAGTGGAAATTGCGCTCAGGGTCATTTTGGGCGCCCTGTATTTGCTTCTGTTTTTAAAAGCGCTCCCGGCATTTGGAGCAGCATGAAGCTCCTGCTCCTGTTTATTTGACTGTGTCTGCAACGCCTGCGCCGTCGGCCTCTACGCTTTTCTGCAACAAGCTGCTGATAGCAAGCAACGCCTCACATCTTGTTGAATTCTGTTGTACCTTGATGACTGTTGCATTGGTTTGACGCAATTGTGGATGACCTCGCCGTCAGAAGCGGTCCCAAGCCAGCGCAAATGATGAGACTGCCCGAAAATCGGAAGCTCTGAAGCAAGGCAAACACAGTGAGTTGCCATGACAAATAAAATATGGGAAGTTACGAACAATCGAACAATGATGATGGAGTTTGCGCTTACGTACATTCAAGGCATCGCGCGATATGAATCTGTTTGAACATTGGTTTTTCTGGCTGGTGCTGCTGGCGGTTGTGCTGGCTGCAGTTGCCGCTTTCTGGCTGCTGTGGCGATCGGATGAAGGCAAGGCGCAACATCATGCCCATGCCGCGCGCAAGCTGCGCGTGCCTCCTGAGCAGTGGCCGTTGAGTGCTCGCCCCGTGCTCAACACGCTGGAGCGCAGCGTATGGCTGCAATTGGCGCACATCTTTCCTGAAAGCATGATCATGGTGAAGATGCCTATCACCCGCTTTACGGTGCCACGCCGGGGCGAAGAGGCGCGCGACTGGTTCGAGATGCTCAACAGTCTGTACTGCACTTTCACGATTTGCAGTGACGAAGGCCGCGTGCTGGGCTGTGTGGACGTGGCAGGCCCTAGCGGCGTTTCAGCAGCGCATAGCAATCTCAAGCACCAGTTGCTGTCGCAATGCGGCATTGCCTACTTTCTGCTTTCGCCAGGCGCAGCATTGCCGCCAGCTGAGGCTTTGCGTTCGCGCTTTCTTGGCATCCACGACAGCACTGCGTCAGACTTGGCACGTCTGCAACAGGCGCGCCAGCAGCTACACAAGGCGCTGGATCGCAAGCGCAATATCCGCAATGACAGCGGCCCTGCAAGCTGGCAACAGAACGACTCCTTCCTCGCACCTTTCGATAGCCGTCACAACAGTCTTTCGCGGTAAGTAAAAGCAGAAGACGGGTGGCCTGTAAATCGTCCGTTGCCAAAAGCCCCGCCAGAAGCTGGCGGGGCTTTTTTCTTTGATGCATCCCGCATCATGCAGTTACACATGAATAAATTAACCTGAATCAATTTCGCAGAAGAACCCATGCCACGGCTTTGATTACCATTCTTCCACCAATGTTTTTGGGTGGCTGGCGGGGGTCTGGCCACTTGCTAAACAGCGGTTTCTGCAACGAAAGAGAGGGTCTTTGACCATGAAAGCAACCACCATCCGCAAATCACTGCTTTGCTCGGCCATTGGCGCATGCCTGATGGGCACATCTGCCTTTGCCGCTGATCCCGTTGTGTCCACCACGGGCGGCCTGCCTGGCTATGAAGTCATCAAGGCTTCTCCCAGCATCGACAAGCTCCAGCGCGTCAAGCAAACGCTGGTCGCTCCGCCGAACGTGCCTGAACACTCCCTCAAATCGCCGGCCGCCCCGCGCGTGGTGCAGGTGGAAATGACGATTGAGGAAAAAGAAATTGAAGTCGAGCCTGGCGTGTTCATGTGGGCCTTTGCTTTCAATGGCACCGTGCCCGGCCCGATGATCATCGTGCACGAAGGCGACTATGTTGAGCTGACGCTCAAGAACATGGCCAAGAACCAGCTGGTTCACAACATTGACTTCCACGCTTCCACCGGCGCTTTGGGCGCTGGCGAGCTGACCCACGTGCAGCCCGGCCAGGAAGTGGTGGTGCGCTGGAAGGCCTCCAAGCCCGGCACCTTCGTGTACCACTGCGCTCCTGGCGGCCCCATGATTCCCTGGCACGTGGTGCATGGCATGAACGGCGCCATCACCGTGCTGCCCAAAGGCGGCCTGAAAGACAAGAACGGCAAATCCATCACGTACGACAAGGCCTATTACATTGGCGAGCAGGACTTCTACCTGCCCAGGGATGAAAAAGGCAATTTCAAACGCTTTGAAACCGCTGCCGAATCCATGGCCGACGACAAGGAAGTCATGGACAAGCTGATTCCCAGCCATATCGTGTTTGGCGACCGCAAATACGCCTACACGGGCGAAAAGGCCCTGACCGCCAAAGTGGGCGAAACCGTCATGTTCTACCACTCGCAGGCCAACCGCTTTTCGTATCCTCACCTGATCGGCGGTCATGGCGACTATGTGTGGGAACGCGGCAATCTGGCTGATCCACCCGCTCAAAACCTGGAAACTTGGGCCATTGCAGCCGGCTCCACCGGCGCGGCCATGTACACCTTCCGCCAGCCTGGCGTGTATGTGTACCTGAACCACAACCTGATCGAATCCGTGAACCTGGGCGCCCTGGCTCACGTGAAGGTTGATGGCAAGTGGGACAACAACCTGATGGAGCAGCTCGTTGCTCCGCGCGCCTACAAGGAATAAGGCGGCATGACGGATGGCCGCAAGCTATATTGCGGCCATCTGCCAGGGCGGAGTCTGGCGGCTCCGCCAAAAACAGTTCCTTTCCAGCAGCCCGCTTTTTCCGGGGCGGGCTGTTTCTTCAGGCAACCGGAAACCAGAAATTTCACGGCTGTTTGGCCAGCAGTCATTCAGGCAAGGAGACACAGTGATGAACATGCTCAGGAAGTGGATGGCAGTTTGCCTTTGCATATTCGGACTGTGGGCTGGCGCCGCCCAGGCGCGCGACATCACGTTTGATCTCCGGGACGCAAACGGGCCTGTCACGCAAAAGAGCTACCCGGGCAAATACCTGCTTTTGGCCATTGGCTACACATCCTGCCCGGACATCTGCCCTACCACGCTGTATGAATATGGCCTGGTCATGAAGGCCCTCAAAAACCCGGACGCCATCCAGCCCATCTTCGTCACCATTGATCCGGTAAACGACGACGTCGAGCGCCTCAACACCTACACCCGCTTTTTTGACGAGCGCATTGTCGGCCTGACGGGCGAGATGAAAAACATTCAGGCTCTGGCGGATCAGCTGGGCGCCACCTTCGGCTACCGCATGGACGGCAAGAAAGTGGACAACCCGAAGCCGGGCATGAGCTACACCGTCTATCACAGTGCCCTGATCTACCTCATCGACCCTGATCGCAAGCTGATGGACGTGTTTGACTACCAGATTGGCGCCAAAGGCTTGACCGAAGCGCTGGACAAGGTGCTGGGCGATGGCAAAGGCGGCCCCGCTCCCAAAGCCGCTGCACCTGAAAGCGACAAACAGGACACGCCGCAAACAGCTGCGCCCGCCGCCGCAAATGGCAAAGCAGCCTGCGCCCTGCCCGCCGGTTTCGAGGCCGCCAAGCAAGCCGTGGCGCTGAAAGACGTGATGGCTGACGCGCCGGCAGACAAAGTCGTTCTCCTCAATCTCTGGGCGCTGTGGTGCGCGCCCTGCCGCACGGAATTGCCCCTGCTCGACAAACTGGCCGCCAGCCAGAAAGCCATGAAGGTGCAAACCCTGAATCTGGGCGACAAAGAGCCTGACATCGCCACCTTGTTTGCCAAAATGGGCCTGAAAAACCTGCAGCAAACCCGCACCCAAGGCAGCGACGTGCTTCAGCGCCTGGGCGCGCCCGGCCTGCCCTTCACCGGCCTGTTTGTGAACGGCAAGATGGCCGCAGCCAAGAGCGGCGTGATTGACAAGACCGACGCACTGGCCGAATACGCCAAATGCGCCGCTGCAAGCCAATAAACACAGCACCGGCCGGGGCGATTGGTGAATCCGTTGTCTCTGGCAATCTCCGTTTTTTTTCAACTCACCACTGAAAGGAGCATCCAATGAAAATCAAATACGCCGTCGCTGTGGCCGCCGCCCTGCTGGCCGTGCAAGCGCAAGCCGCAGACGCCTCGCACACCGAGCTGAAAGACTGCGCCATTCAGGAAGTGCTGCCCGGCAAAGACATGACGGGCGCGTTCGCGCGCATCGTCCACACCGGCCCGGCCGTGGACGTGGTCAAGGCCGAAGTGCCCAGCGTTTCCCAGCGCATTGAATTGCACAGCATGGTCATGAAAGATGGCGTCATGACCATGACGCAAATGACCGACGTCAAGATCAACGCTGGCGAGCGCGTGTTCAAAAAAGGCGGCGATCACGTCATGCTGTTTGACGTGGCGAAAAAGCCCGAAATCGGCAGCAAGCACACCATGACGCTTTATTTCAGCGACAACACCAAGGCTTCTTGCGAAGCCGTGGTCAAGTCGGTGCAAGACGTGATGAAAGACGCCGGCATCGACCCCAACAGCGCCAATGACGCCCACGGCGGCGGTCATGGAAAGCACTGATTCAAGCACTGATCGTTCTTGAAAACCTGTTCGCAGACCGCCCGGGTCCGCGTTTTTCACACACACGAACGGACTTGGCACAGGTTCTGAGACGAATCAGCATTTAAGCAATGGCGGCTGCAATGCCGCCATTTTTTTGCAGGAGAAAGCCCCATGAAAAGACGCGATTTCGTTCTCTCGGCAGCCAGCAGCATGGCCCTGGCGCATGCAGGCGCATGGGCCAGCGCCACGCCAGCCGCTCCTGCGGCCCCATCGCTTTATGAACCCACGCGTTATGTTTTCGTTGCCGACAAGATGAGCAACTTCATCAGCGTGATTGACCTCGTCTCGGGCAAGCACGTTGAATCGCTGGATTTCGGCATTCGCCCACACGTTTTTGAAATGGCGCGCGACGACGCCATGATGGCTGTTGCATCGCCCGAGGCCACGCAAATTTGCTTTTTCAACCTGAAAACGCGCGAAACCACGCGCATGAAACTGCCCGCGCCGGTTTATCAAATCTTTTTTGTGCCGCAATCCAAGCTGGTGGCCCTGGGCATGCGCGACTGCGTGGGCATGATTGACTACGACGAATTCACGCTCAAGGTCTTTGACCGCAAGTTTGATTCGCCCAACCGCAAAACCGTTCTGGATTCCTTTTATTTTCTGCTGTTCAGCTCATTCAGCCAGTCGTTCTGGGTGCTGGATGAAGAAAAGCCGCGCATTTTCCATAAATACGGAAAAGACAGCGCCAAATCCAAATGGGATGAAATTGATTTCTCGGGCCGCATCAAAACCAATCGCGGTTTTGACGTGGGCATTGCCAGCCCCGAAGACTATCTGCTGACCATGACCACGGAAGACGGCAACGAAGGGCTGGTCTACTTTCCCGAAAGCGACAAGCTGCTGAGCACCGGCTCCATGCGCACCACCACGAACACCTACAAGCCCATGCTCATGCCGTATATCGACTTCTATACCAAGAATGTCATTTTCGGCAACAAAGAAGGCCAGATGGCCCACTTTGACCTCGAAAGCGGCAGCGACAAGCCCGAACGCTTCACCGTGGATTTTTCGCCCCGCTTCATTCGCAGCGGCTGGCTGGAAAGCACCTGGGTGCTCGCTGGCGACAAGGGCATCATGTTCCAGTCCCTCAAAGACCCGGCAGACCGCAAAGTTTTCCGCTTCGTGGCCGAAGTCACCAACGTCTGGGTCACGGGCGACAGCAAAACCGCGCTCATCACCATCGACGAGGGCTATCCGCAGATCATTCCCTACGACATCCGCACGCGCGAGCGGCTCAAGCCCATTCTCACGCCCGGCGTGTCCATGGCCAACATCATCCGCATGAGCAGCAACAACAGCATTTGCTACTGAACGCAGCAGGCGAAAACAGACGAGAGAAAACGCCTGTTTTCGCTCTTTTACTCATAGCATTAGGTCCTAGTGAAACGGGCGCGAGGCCCGTTTTTTGCCCCTTTGAATTTGCTCCTTTTTCAGGGGCGCGCGCTCCGTTTTCCGCCGCTTTTTCTTTTCTGTTTTCCAGGACGGGCGCCCGGCTCATGGCCGGTAGCGGTAATGCCCCGTCACCGGCCAGCGCAGCAGCGCATCTTCTTCCTGCGTGCCTGCGCCCACGTTATGAATGACCAGCGGCGTGCCGTTGGCGCTTTTACGGTCGGAAATGATGCCGATATGCGGCAGGTTGCCTGGCAGCATCCAGGTCACCATGTCGCCGGGCCGGTAATCCCCAGGCTGGCGGCTGGCGGGCAGCGACTGGCCCCGCCGCCGGAAAAACACGGCCAGATTGGGCACACGCCGGTGGTCAATGTTCGTATCGGGACGCTTTAGCCCCCACAGCTTCGGGTAGGCGGGCCAGGCGCGGCGCATGTCTTCGTGCACGAGCTGCTGCAAATCCACGCCCTGCGCGCGCCAGGCGCGTACCACCACATCCGTGCACACGCCTGCTTGCACAGGCACATCGCCCATCGGGTAGCGGATGCGGCGGTAGGCGCCGTCGTAGCGCGTGGTCACGCCAATTTGCGCGCGGGCGGCCCGCACCAGCTTCAGGGCGTGCGCAGGGGCCGCCGTTTCCGCGCTGCCTGCTGCCAGCGCCGGGCCTGCCAGGCCTACGGCGCAGCCTGCCAGCAGCGCCAGCGCCAGCGCGGCGCGGCGCGGCGGCGGGCATTCATTTCTTCTTGCTCCCGATCTTCGATTCCGTGCCCGCCAGCAGGCGGCGCATGTTTTCGCGGTGCCGCCACAGCAGCAGCAGCCCCATCAGCGACAGCGCCATCAACACCGCCGCGTTGGCTTGCCACAGCCAGCCATTGCCCGCCAGATACAGGGCGGGCGCCAGCACGGCAGCCGTCAGCGCCGCCAGCGAGGAATAGCGCGAAACCAGCGCCACGCTCACCCAGACCATCACCACCGCCAGGCCCAGCAGTGGCTGCCAGCCCAGAATCACTCCCGCAGCCGTCGCCACCCCCTTGCCGCCTTTGAAGCCGAAAAACACCGGATACAGATGCCCCAGAAACGCCGCCACCCCCGCCACGGCTGCAGCAGCAGGCGGCAAGCCCGCGCCAAACCACCCCAGCAACGCCACAGGCAGCCAGCCCTTGAAAGCATCCAGCAGCAACGTGGCCGCCGCCGCCTTTTTGGAACCGGAGCGCAGTACGTTTGTCGCCCCCGGATTGCCGCTGCCATAGCTGCGCGGGTCCGCCAGTCCCATTGCGCGGCTGACGATGACGGCAAAGCTGAGCGATCCCAGCAAATAAGCCCCCACGGCAATAGCCAGCAAGGGCCAGACGGTTTCATTCATGGCAGATGTCTCCTTCTTCAAAACCTGCGAAAAGCGGCCGGGCATTGTAGAGGCCGTTTCAAAGGCAAATGTCATGCGCGCCGATATCGTTCTGCTTGGAAACAGGTGGATTTTTCAAATGCTTATTTCACCCGGTCTGGCGCCTGAACCATTTTCAGAACCGGCGGAAAAAATCATGCTGTTTCACTCTAGGCGCCGGATATTGATAAGCCACTGGGGACTGATATTCAACTTTTTGAGGCGATCGACCCATCCGTTCCCGATTGAAATGGCGATCCATTTCACGATGGCCTAAAACCTTCTTTTTCGTCACGCCAAATGAGCGGCGCTGTTTTTGACGGTCCAATTGCCTGGCGGTAATGGGAGAGAGCAAGGCGCAAACCATAAACGGCCCTGCGCCATATTTGCGACCCGGCTTTGCGCCTACGAAGACACACCCATGAGCAGGCTGCGGACGGGTTCGCAGCGCTGCTAGCTGACGCGGCCCGTTTCAGGCCAGCGCCAGCGCAAGAGCTGCCACGCGGCCAAGCCAACGAGGAGGAAGGAAAAAGAGGCCAAAGCCAAGGTCATGGCCGAGTGCATGACCAGCGGCGCGACAACGCCTGCCACCAGCCCATTGACGGCGGAGCTGGCGGCGGCCTGCAAAGAAGAGGCCATGCCCCGGCGGGAAGGAACGACATCCAGCGCCAGCAAGGTGACAGCGGGCGTCATGAGCGCCCAGCCAAAGGAAAAAATGGCAATGGGCACAAAAGCCCACCATGCGCTGGGCGGCAGCAAGGCGCTAGCCGCCAGGTTGATGAGCGAGATGGCGGTCATGATGACAAAGCCATCGCGGATTTGGCGGCGGGGCGGCACGCGCCCGGCCTTCTGGCCGGAAAGCCAGGAGCCGCCCATGATGCCGCCAATGCTGAAAAAGAAGAACCAGAAAAACTGTGTGGGTTCCAGCCCCAGAATGCGCCCCAGAAAGGCCGGCGCCGCCAGGATGTAGAGAAACATGCCGTTGAAAGGCACGCCGGAGGCCAGCGTCAGCAGCATGAAACGCCCATTGCCTGCAAGCTGGGCGTAGCCGCGCAAGAGATCGCCTGCGCGAAAAGGCTGGCGCTGCGCCAGCGGCAACGACTCGGGCAGCAGACGGAAGTTGATCAGCCACAGCGCCGCGCCAATAGCGGCGAGAAACCAGAAAACAGCGTGCCAGCCCCAGGCGTGCGAGAGCGCGCCGCCGATCATGGGAGCGACAGCGGGCGCGACGCCAAAGAAGATGGTGATCTGGCTCATGACGCGCTGCGCTTCGGCAGGGTGGAAGATGTCGCGCACGACGGCGCGCGAGACCACGATGCCCGCGCCAGTTGAAAAGCCTTGCAGGGCGCGGCAGACGATGAGCTGCTCCACATTGGGCGCCAGGGCGCAGCCGATGGATGCGAGGGTGAAGACGACCAAGCCGCCAAGCACGACGGGGCGGCGGCCCAGGCTGTCGGAAAGCGCGCCGTGAAAGAGGTTCATGAACGCAAAGCCGAACAGATAGGCCGAGAGGGTTTGCTGCATTTGCGTGGGGCTGGCAGCGGTGGCCTGGGCGATGGCATCAAAAGCAGGGATGTAGGTGTCGATGGAAAAGGGACCCAGCATGCCCAGAATGGCCAGCAAAATGGCAAGCGCCCAGCGGGGGCCTTGCCAGGCAGATTGGGGTTCAGTGGCGTTCATGAAAAGCGTGACGAAGCGAGAAGCGCCTTGACAGGCAGGCAAGGCGCGGGACGGGCCGGCAGATGCTGCGGCAGACGCTCTGGCAAGCGCGGTGACGTATCGAAAAGAGGAGCTAAATAAAGGTGGCAAAAAGTGGCTCTCGCGCACTCTGCACTAGGACGTATCGCTATTGATAAAGGAGCAAAATAACGCTGCGCGCCCGCCGCCTGGGCCGCACTTTCGCCCCTTGCGGCCAAATTGTGAACAGGCGGCTAGCGTTTGCGGCTGCGGGGCTTTTGCCCAATGGCTTCCATCTGGCGGTCTCTGCGCTCCATGCGTTCGCGCTCTTCACGTTCCATGGCCTTGCGCTTGGTGTAGCCTGTGGCATCGGCCCAGTTCCACCAGACAAAGGCGCCTGCAAAGGGGGAGAGCACCCACCACCACGACCATTCGGCCACGGGAGACACCTCAAAATATTTCAGCAGCATGAAAATGACGCCCAGACCCACCAGATACATTGCTATTCCTCTGTCGAAATGTTTGTTTTCACAACCCGGCAAACTGGCTGCCAAGCGTGCTGTCAACCGTACGCAGGCAAGCCGCGTTGTTGAGGCGTAGCTTAACTTCTCCCATGACAAGAGGAACACAGACCATGAAACACCTTCTGCTTGCACTGGCCTGCGTGGCAGCTGCCGGCCCGGCTGTGGCCGACGAGGGCATGGCGAAGGCCAAGAACTGCCTGGCCTGCCATTCGGTAGAAAAGAAAATGGTGGGGCCTAGCTTCAAGGACATCGCCGCCAAGGGCGGAGATGCTGGCAAACTGGCTGACAGCATCAAAAATGGCAGCAAGGGCAAATGGGGCGCCATTCCCATGCCGCCTAACCGGGTGTCGGATGAAGAGGCGCAGCAGCTGGCCGCATGGGTGTTGTCGCTGAAATGAGCCAGGCGGCCCGTTTGCCGCGTGAGCCATAAGAAAGCCCGCATCAAGCGGGCTTTTTTCATGGGTGCTCAGGGATGGAGGGCCGCGCCCTTATTCCATGTGCAGGCCGCCGTTGCACGAGAAATTGGCGCCGGTGGTAAAGCCCGAGTCTTCACCGGCCAGCCAGCCGACGATGGAGGCGATTTCGTGCGGCGTGCCCAGGCGTTTGACGGGGATGGCCGCCACGATTTTTTCAAGCACATCAGGCCGGATGGCATTGACCATGTCGGTGCCGACGTAGCCGGGGCTGACGCTGTTGACCGTCACGCCCTTGCCCGCCAGCTCCTGCGCCAGCGCCATGGCAAAGCCGTGCATGCCCGCCTTGGCGGCCGAGTAGTTGGTCTGCCCGGCCTGGCCTTTCCTGCCGTTCACGGAGCTGATCTGGATGATGCGGCCCCAGCCTTTGGCCACCATGTCGGGAACCACCTGCTTGGTCACGTTGAACACGCCCGAGAGGTTGGTGTTGATGACGGCGTCCCATTCTTCGCGCGTCATTTTCACGAACATGCGGTCGCGCGTGATGCCGGCGTTGTTCACCAGCACGTCCACGCCGCCATGCTCCTCTTTGACGCGTGCGAAGGCATCTACGGTGGATTGCCAGTCAGCCACGTCTGCCACGCTGGCGTAAAAGGAGAAGCCCTGTGCGGCTTGCTCGTCCAGCCACTTCTTGTAATCGCGCGTCAAGCCGCAGCCTGCTACGACTTTGAAGCCTTGGCGGTGCAGTTGCTGGCAGATGGCGGTGCCGATGCCGCCCATGCCGCCTGTCACGTAGGCAACTTTCTGGTTCATGTGGAGGTCCTCCTTTGCTTTGAAAAAAATGGCCGGTCAGCGTCCACTCCACTGGCGCTGACAGCCGACGACGGCCTGCCCGCCCGCCAGGCCGCCTTGCATGAAATGAAAAACCCCATGCGAGGCGGCCGGCAGGCGTCCCGATTCAGGCCTTGACTTTCACGTAGCGCCCCGGAGCCGGTTCAATGGGCTTGCGGCCATAGCTGGCAGGCGCGGGCACCTGCTTGCCAGCGTGGGCGGCCAGCCATGCAGACCAGTCGGGCCACCAGCTGCCGGGGTGTTCGGTAGCGCCTTCCAGCCATTGGTCCACGTCGGCAGGCAACTGGCCGTCTTCGCGCAGCCAGTAGTTGCGCTTGTTGGCCTGGGGCGGGTTGATCACGCCGGCGATGTGGCCGGAAGCGCCCATCACGAAACGCCGCTCGCCGGGCAGCGCCTGCGCGCTGGCGTAAGCGCCGCCGATGGGCACGATGTGGTCTTCGCGCGAGCCATACACGTAAAACGGCACATGCAGCTTGCGCAAGTCGACTTTTTCGCCGCACACGGTGAGCTTGCCGGGCTTGACAAGGTTGTTTTCCAGATAGGTGTTGCGCAGATACCAGGCGTAGAAGGGGCCGGGCAGGTTCGTGGAGTCGCTGTTCCAGTACAGCAGGTCAAACGGGGGCGGCGTTTCGCCCTTGAGGTAGTTGCCCACCACGTAATTCCAGACCAGATCGTTGGGCCGCAAAAAGCTGAAAGTGCTGGCCAGTTCCTTGCCCTTGAGCAGGCCGCCCTTGCCCATCTGCAATTCGCGGAACTGCACGGAAGGCTCGTCGATG
Source organism: Ottowia massiliensis (assembly GCF_900240305.1). Lineage (NCBI taxonomy): Bacteria > Pseudomonadati > Pseudomonadota > Betaproteobacteria > Burkholderiales > Comamonadaceae > Ottowia > Ottowia massiliensis. Next base: position 272,318 of record NZ_LT964854.1, read on the forward strand.
AACACATCCAGCACGCCCGTGTCGCCAAAGTCCACCAGCGTGGTCAGCAGCGTGACGCTGGCCACGGGGAAGGCGCTCTTGCGGCCCTTGGCCTTGGCGTGCCGCGCCGTCAGCACCGCCAGCGCCGTGGTCAGCAGCGTGCCGCCCACGCAAAAGCCCAGCGCGTTGATTTGCTCCGCGCCCGTGATGTCGCGCACCTGCTCGATGGCGGTGATGACGGCCTGCTCGATGTAGTCGTCCCACGTTTTTTGCGCCAGCGATTCGTCGGCGTTGCGCCAGCTCACCACGAAAGTGCGGTTTCCTTGTGCCACGGCGTAGCGCACGAAGGAGTTGTCGGGCTGCAAATCCAGGATGTAGAACTTGTTGATGCACGGCGGCACGATGAGCAGCGGCTTTTCATGCACTTTTTCCGTCAGCGGTTTGTATTCGAGCAGCTGGAACAGCTCGTTTTCAAACACCACGGCGCCCTCGGTCGTGGCCACGTTGCGGCCCACTTCAAACTGGCTCTCGTCAGTCATCGACATATGGCCTTGCTGAATGTCGCGCACCATGTTCGCCAGGCCCTGCGCCAGACTCTGCCCTTGCGTTTGCAGCGCCTTTTGCTGCGCTTCGGCATTGAGGGCCAGAAAGTTGCTCGGCGCGGCCGCCGCAATCCACTGCTCGGTGGCAAAACGCAGGCGCGCCTTGGATTTGGCGTCGCCCTCGGCGGCGTCGGCCAGCGCCATCAGCGTGCGGGCGTTGAGCAGGTACAGCGCCGCCGTCCAGGCCGCCACCGGGTTCTGCTTCCAGGCTTCGCCCTTGAAGCGGCGGTCCTTGATTTCAGGCGGCGCTTGCAGGCTGCGGTTCCACAGCGCCGTGGCTTCCTTCATGTACTCGTCCTGCAACTCGCGCAGTTTTTCCGGCGCAAAGCGCAACACCGGCATGGCGGGCGGCAGCGGATTGGGCGCGTCGCCCTGCTGCAATGACTGCACGGCTCTGGCCCAGTCGCCCATCCAGTCGCTTTGCCAGGGCATTTTGAAAATGGGCGCGAACGGCTGCGTCTGTCCCATCCAGGGCCACGCGCCAAAAGACGCAAAAGGGTTCGAAGGCTGAGCCATGCAATTACCTCCTTGTCAAAAGTGCGGTCTACAGCAAGGCCAATGTAAGCGGGAACGCGCGCTTCGGCTATGGGATAAAACCCTTCATGCAAAGACGCGCCAGATTGACGGAAATCAATGCGTGCAAGCAGCGGCCATGCAGGTTCCTCTCCATCGCCGCAAAGGGCGGGCGGCGCTTTGTTGCGGCGCTTTCAAAGCCTGCCCGCAGCCAAGTCCCGAAGCGCGCCGCAAGCCCGGAGCGGGCGGCCCGCTGCCTGCCAGACAGCATCAATAACAGGAGCAAAAATAGCGGGGGGTCAAATACCGCCTTGCGCAATCTCCACTAGGACATATTGCTATGGATAGAGGAGCAAAAATAAGGGGCAGACAACGCCGCATCCCCGCCGCCTGCGGCTTGCCATTCCGAACCGTTTTCTCGCACTTGCGGCCAGGCGGCGGGCCAGCTTTCTGAACAGGCGCTCAAGGACGCAGGCGGCGGGCCAGTTCGCCTGCCGTCAGGGACTGAAGGGCGGGCCAGTCATCAGCCAGCGCGCCATGCTGCCAGGCGGCCTGGCAGGCGGCAGGCCAGGGGTGTGCGCCTGCGGCCAGGCGGGCGCCAATCAGGCCGGCCAGCACATCGCCCGTGCCGGGCGTGGCCAGGCGGGCATTGCCGGTGGGGTTGATGCACGGCGGCTGCCCGGGCGCGGCGATGACGGTGCCGGAGCCTTTGAGAACAACGACGGCATCCAGCCGCGCGGCCAGCGTGCGTGCGGCGGCCAGCCGGTCTTGCTGCACGGCGCTGGCGCTGCTGCCAAGCAGGCGCGCAGCCTCCAGCGGGTGCGGGGTGAGCACGGTCGCATGGCCTTTGGCGCCGCGCTGGCGCACGGCGGCCTGCAAAGCCGTGCTGGCCGCCAGGGCATTGATCGCATCGGCATCCAGCACCAGGCGCGGGCAGGCGCGCAGCACCGCCGGCAGCACGGCTTGCACGGCCTGGCCGCCGCCACAGCCGCACACGGCGGTGATGGCGCGCAGCTCCAGCGCCGAAAAGCGGCGCAGCATCAGCTCCGGCTCCGGCAGCGCCGCCCAGGCGGCAGGCGCTGGCTCGCCTGCGTCAGCCAGCGGGCAGACATACACGCGCCCCGCGCCCGCGTGCAAAGCGGCGCTGGCAGCCAGCCAGGCCGCGCCTGTCATGGCCGTGCCGCGCGCAGCGCTGCACTCGCCGCCAATCACGGCCACATCGCCAAAACAGCCCTTGTGGCTGGCATGAGGGCGGCAGGCGGCGGGCGGCACCGGCGCGGCAGGCTGGGCGCCCAGCCAGGCGGCAGGCGGCTCGCCAGCGGGCAGGGCGGCGGGCGCGCCCAAGTCGTCAAACCACACCATGCCGCAGGCATCGCGCCCATGCGCGGTGAAAAGCCCCGGCTTGGCCGTGAGCAGCGTGAGCGTGTGGCGCTCGGCCCGTGGCGCAGGCAAGGGCTGGGCCATGTGGCCGGTATCGGCGTTGAGACCTGTGGGCACATCCAGCGCCAGCACGCGGGCGGCGCTGGCATGCATGTGCGCCAGCCAGCCGGCCATGCGCCCTTCGGGCGGGCGGGTAGCGCCTATGCCCAGCAGCGCGTCCACGCACAAGTCTTGCGCGCCCAGCCCGGCAGGCGGCTCATCCGTAAAGAGCACGCCAGCGGCGCGCGCGCGCTGCAGCGAGCAGCGCGCATCGGGCGGCAAGCGCTCTTCTTCGCCCAGCCAGCTCACCACCGGGCGCATGCCCCAGGCGTGCAGATGCATGGCGGCTTCCAGCCCGTCGCCGCCGTTGTTGCCAGGGCCGCAGGCCAGCCAGATCACGCGCGCATGAGGCGCCAGCGCCAGCGCCAGCCGCGCGGCAGCCAGCCCCGCGCGCTGCATGAGCGTGTGCGCCGCAAGGACCTGCATGGCCGCATGCTCCATCCGGCGCGTGGCAGCCACGCTGTGAAGCGGCAAAGGAGTCTGGCGGGTGATGCGGAACATGAAATCTCCGGTTCAAAGGCTGCGAAAGCCTGATTCTGGCAACGCCAGGAAGCGAAGGCGCCCATTTCTGCGCTTCAAAGGCGATAGCGGCTAACCCAGTCTGCTCTAAGAACCTGTTCAAAATCCGTCCGTGGGTGCGAAAAGTGCGAACTCGGACGCCCGTGGGCCTTGCACATCCTCCTCGCCGGGCTGCAATTGGGCAGCAAGACCCGCCAGCGGCTTGCGCCTTGCGGCCCATCACGATTTCGCACTTTTGCCTCTTGCAGCCAAGCCCTGAACAAACTCCGGATGCAGCGAAAAAAGCCCGGAGCGCAGACGCAAAAGCCGACGGCGCCGGGCGCGGCTTCTTGGGCGGACGCGCCTGCATCCTGGCAAGGCTCGATGTGACAATCCGCGCCCATGAATCTTTTGTTTGACGAAGCGGGCAAATTTCTTGCGGGCCGCATTCTTTCGGAGGCCGAGGCATCGGCGCAGGTGGAGCTGGACTCGGGCAAGCGGGTGAAAGTCAAGGCGGCCAATCAGCTTTTGCGTTTTGACAAACCCGCGCCCGCCGATTTACTGGCGCAGGCGGGCGAAATGGCGGCGCAAGTGGAGCTGCCGCTGGCCTGGGAATTCGCGCCGGAAGACGAATTCGGCTTTGCCGCGCTGGCGGCCGATTACTTTGGCGGCGCGCCCGGCGCGGCAGAGCAGGCGGCCATGCTGATGGCGCTGCATGGCGCGCCGCACTACTTTCGCCGCGCGGGCAAAGGGCGCTTTCGCAAGGCCGCCGCCGACATCGTCGCGCAGGCGCTGGCGGCCATCGAAAAGAAAAAGCAGATTGCCGCGCAAGTGAGCGCCTGGGCGGCCGAGCTGGCGGCCGGGCGCTGCCCGGCGGAAATCGAAGCGCAGCTCTACAAAATCTTGTTCAAGCCCGACAAAAACGCGCCCGAATACAAGGCCGTGGTGGAAGCGGCGCGCGCCACGCAACTGGCCCCGCTGGAGCTGCTGAAGAACGCGGGCGCCATCGCCTCGGCCTACCAGTTTCACTGGCAGCGCTTTTTGTTCGAGCACTTTCCCAAAGGCACGCAATTTCCGCCGCAGGCGCTGGCCGCTGCGCTGGCGCCCGCAAATGACTTGCCGCTGGCTGGCGTGCAGGCGTATTCCATTGACGACTCGCAAACCACCGAAATTGACGACGCGCTCTCCGTCGAGGGACTGGGCAGCGGGCAAGTCACGCTGGGCATCCACATTGCTGCGCCGGCGCTGGCCCTTGCGCCCGGCGACGTGCTGGACGGCGTGGCGCGCGCGCGCCTGTCCACCGTTTACATGCCCGGCCACAAAATCACCATGCTGCCCGACAGCGTGGTCGCCGCCTGCACGCTGGACGCGGGCCAGGCCAGCCCGGCAGTCTCGCTCTACGTCACGCTGGACGAAGCCACGCTGGAAATCCAGCGCCACGAAACCCGGCTGGAGCGCGTGGCCGTGGCCGCCAATTTGCGGCATGACCGGCTGGACGGCCTGATCACCGAAGAATGGCTCACTGCTCCCGCCCAAACACAAGACGAACCACAGGACCAACAGCCGCCCGGGCTGCCCATGCCGCGCCAGACGCTGGCCTTCCTCTACCGCCTGGCGCTGCACCTGAAAGCCCAGCGCGAAGCCGTGCGCGGCAAGCCCGAAAACTTCAGCCGCCCCGACTACAGCTTTGCGCTGGAAGGCACAGACGGCGTGGCCGCCCCTGCCCTGCCCACCGGCAGCGAGCGCGTGCGCATCACCCAGCGCCAGCGCGGCGCGCCGCTGGACTTGATCGTGGCCGAAGCCATGATCCTGGCCAACAGCACCTGGGGCCAGTGGCTGGCCAGCCTGGGCGTGCCCGCCATCTACCGCAGCCAGGCCAGCCTGGCGCCCGGCATCAAGGTGCGCATGGGCGTCAAGGCCCTGCCGCACGCGGGCATCGGCGTGCCCAGCTACGCGTGGAGCACCTCGCCGCTGCGCCGCTATGTGGACTTGGTGAACCAGTGGCAGCTCATCGCCTGCGCACGCCACGGCGCCACCGCCGCGCTGGCCGCGCCTTTCAAACCCAAAGACGCGCAGCTGTTCGCCATCATCAGCGCCTTTGACGCCGCCTACACCGCCTACGCGCAAAACCAGGCCGCCATGGAGCGCTTCTGGACGCTGCAATACCTGCGCCAGAACGCCATCACCCACCTCACCGCCAGCGCCCTGCGCGAGCAAGCTGGCGGCGCGTGGCTGGTGCGCGCCGAAGAACTGCCGCTGACCCTGACCGTGATGGGCACCGGCGGCATGGCGCGCGGCTCGCTCGTGCGTGTGAAGCTCGGCCACATCGACGACATCGCGCTGGACGTCAGCGGCAGCGTGACCGAAGTGCTCAGCGCATCGCCTGCCAGCGCCCCGCCGGAAGCCGAAGACGAGGCCGAAGAAGCCGGCGCCGGCCCCATCGCCATTGCCGTTGATCTGGCCGATGGCGATGGCGAACCAGCCCCGGGCGTGGCTGCGGCAGGCTGAAAAAAGGCCGGAAAGCAGCGCGGCGGCCACCGGTAACAAATGGATAATCCCGCCCCGTGAATCTCGACCGTCTCAAATCCCTCTCCACGCTGCAATGGGCGCTGATCGTCTCGGTGCTCATCCATGCCAGCCTGCTCACCATCCGCTTCGTCAATCCTGAAGGCTTCCGGCGCGTGTTCGAGGATTTGCCGCTGGAGGTCATCCTCGTCAATGCCCGTGGCGACGAAGCGCCCGCCAAGGCCCAGGCCATTGCCCAGGCCAACCTGGCTGGCGGCGGCGACAGCCCCCTGCCCGACGTGCGCGCCACCACCCCCCTGCCCCCTGCCTTGCAGGCCATGCTGGGCGACGCCGCCACCGAAGAAGCCCAGCGCCAGATCGAATCCATGCGCGAGCAGCAAAACCGCCTGCTCGACCAGCTGCGAAAACAAGTGGCCGCGCTGCCCAAGCCTTCGCCCGACAAGCCCAAAAACGACCCCGACGTGATCGAGCAGGAAGAGCGCCGCAAGCACCTGTCGCAAATGCTGGCCGAAATCGAACGCGCGGTGAAAGAAGAAAACTCCCGCCCCAAAAAGCGCTTCATCAGCCCCGCCACGCGCGAGGAGATGTACGCCCTTTATTACGACACCGTGCGCCGCAAGATCGAAGCGCGCGGCACCAGCAACTTTCCGGAAATCAATGGCCGCAAGCTCTACGGCGAGCTGACCATGATGATCACCGTGAACCATGATGGCCGCGTGTTCGACACCGAAGTCGTCGAGTCTTCCGGCAGCCGCCACCTCGACCGCCTGGCCGAAGCCATCGCCCAATCTTCCGGCCCCTTCGAGTCCTTCGGCCTGACCATGCGCAACCGCGCCGACCAGCTCATCATGGTCTCGCGCTTTCGCTTCACGCGCGACGAACGCCTGCAAACACAGCTGCTGGGCAATTGACGGCTTGGCATGGCTGGTTTGCGAGCAGTCTGTCTTCCCAGCCTCATCGATCCGGACAGCGGCAGAAAATTAGCTCATCTATTAATAGCAAACTCTTCAAGTTTCACTAGGACCTCAACGTTTTTTCATGCTTTCAATCTGCTTTTTTTCTAATAGCAAACAGCCGGCCAGCTCCCCGTACATGCCGCCGCCCGCCGCGAGGCGGCTATAGCGTTTCGCTAAACGGCGGTTTTAGAATCCGCTGCTTTCAAGCCCGCTTGGCTCCCCACATTCAACAAGGAACGGGAAAGGCACATCTGGTTATGACACCGCGAACCCGCCCGCACGCCATCTGCGCGGCCCTTGCATGCACGGGCCGCAAGAAACGCCGGTTCGCGCGCGCCTGAATCACTTGCCGAAACCCAAAAGCGCGGGCCTGCTGCCGCGCTTTTTTATTGCCCGAAAGAAAAGAGAACGCTCATGACCCACCCCGTCCGCATCACCCTTCCCGACGGCTCGCAACGCGAATATCCCGGCCCCGTCTCCGTGGCTGAAGTCGCCCAGTCCATCGGCCCCGGCCTGGCCCGCAACACGCTGGCAGGCCGCGTGGACGGCAAACTGGTGGACGCCTGCGACGTGATTGACCACGACGCCCGCCTGCAAATCATCACGCCCAAAGACAAAGACGGCGTGGACATCATCCGCCACTCCTGCGCGCATTTGGTCGGCCACGCCGTCAAGCAGCTTTATCCCACCGCCAAAATGGTGATCGGCCCGGTTATCGAAGAAGGCTTTTATTACGACATCGCCTACGAGCGCCCATTCACGCCGGAAGACGTGGCCGCCATTGAAAAACGCATGAAAGAGCTGATTGCGCAGGATTACGACGTGATCAAGAAAATGACGCCGCGCGCGGAAGTCATTCGCGTTTTTCAGTCACGCGGCGAAGATTACAAATTGCGCCTGATTGACGACATGCCCAATGAAAAGGCGATGGGCCTGTATTTTCATCAGGAATATGTGGACATGTGCCGCGGCCCGCACGTGCCCAATACCCGCTTTCTCAAGGCATTCAAATTAACCAAACTGGCAGGAGCCTACTGGCGCGGCGATGCCAAAAACGAACAATTGCAGCGCATTTACGGCACGGCCTGGGCCGATAAAAAAGACCTCGACGCTTATATCAAGCGCATGGAAGAGGCCGAAAAGCGCGACCACCGCCGGCTGGGACGCGAGCTGGATTTGTTCCATATTGACGAGCACTCGCCCGGCACCGTGTTCTGGCACCCCAAAGGCTGGATCATCTGGCAGGAAGTGGAGCAGTACATGCGCCGCGTTTACCGTGAAAACGGCTATCAGGAAGTCAAAGGCCCGCAAATCCTGGACAAATCGCTTTGGGAAAAAACAGGGCACTGGGACAAATACCGGGAAAACATGTTCACCACCGAAAGCGAAAAGCGCGACTACGCGCTCAAGCCCATGAACTGCCCCGGCCACATCCTGATTTTCAAACAGGGCGTGAAAAGCTACCGCGATTTGCCGCTGCGCTACGGCGAATTCGGCGCCTGCCACCGCAACGAGCCTTCCGGCGGCCTGCACGGCATCATGCGCGTGCGCGCTTTCACGCAGGATGACGGGCACATTTTCTGCTCCGAAGACCAGATTCAGTCTGAAGTAACGGCCTTCACCACGCTGCTGCAAAAGGTTTACAGGGATTTTGGTTTCGACCACATCATCTACAAACTCTCCACCCGCCCCGAAAAACGCATCGGCAGCGACGAAAGCTGGGACAAGGCTGAAAACGCGCTGGCCGAAGGACTGCGCGCCTCAGGCTGCGAATTCACTTATCTGCCTGGCGAAGGCGCTTTTTACGGCCCGAAAATCGAATACACGCTCAAAGACGCCATTGGCCGCGAATGGCAATGCGGCACGATCCAGGTCGATCCCAACCTGCCGGAGCGGCTGGACGCCGAATATGTGGGCGAAGACGGCGCGCGCCACCGCCCCATCATGCTGCATCGCGCCATTGTGGGCAGTCTGGAGCGTTTCATCGGCATTCTCATTGAACAGCACGCAGGCGCCATGCCCGTCTGGCTGGCGCCGGTGCAAGTGGTCGTCACCGGCATTACCGATGCGCAAGCTGATTACGTGGAATATGTGGCCGCAACGCTGCGTGAGCGCGGTATTCGGGTGCAAACCGATCTCCGCAACGAAAAAATCACCTATAAAATACGCGAGCATTCGCTGCAAAAACCGCCCTTTATCCTCGTCGTCGGCGACAAGGAAAAAGAGGCCAAAACCGTGGCGGTGCGCGGCAGGGGCAATGCCGATCTGGGCGTCATGCCGCTGCAAGCTTTTGCCAGCCGCGTATTGCAGGACATTGCAGCAAAAAGCTGAATGCCTGCGCGCCGCCGCTTTTCATTCCTTTCATTTCTGAGGTAATCGCCATAGCTACCAACTTTCGTGACCGCCGCCAGCGCGAAGAACGCGCCCACCGGCTCAACCGTGAAATTACCGCGCCCGAAGTGCGCCTGAACGGCCCTGACAACGAGTCCCTGGGCATCTTTCCCCTGCAGGAAGCGCTGCGCATGGCGGGCGAGATGGACGTGGACTTGGTTGAAATCGCCGCAGCGGCCAGCCCGCCGGTCTGCCGCCTGATCGACTACGGCAAGTTCAAGTACCAGGAACAAAAGCGCGCCGCCGAAGCCAAGGCCCGGCAGACGGTCATCGAAATCAAGGAAGTCAAATTCCGCCCCGGCACGGACGATGGCGACTACAACATCAAGCTGCGCAACATCCGCCGCTTCCTGGGCGATGGCGACAAGGTGAAAGTGACCCTGCGTTTTCGCGGCCGCGAAATCACGCACCAGGATCTGGGGCTTGATCTGCTCAACCGCATTCGTGAAGACTTGGCGGATGTCATCCAGGTCGAGCAATTTCCCAAGCTCGAAGGCCGGCAGATGATCATGATGCTCGCCCCCGCGCGCAAGAAAGCCGGCGGCGCAGCCAAGGCCGCCGAAGCGCCTGCGCCCGCCCCTGCTGAAGCGGCGCAAAACTGAAAGCAATCGTAGATAATTGCGGGTTTTCCGGCGTTTGACCGCGCCGGAGAAAAGTGCAGCTTTCGCCTTGGGCCTGACGGCTTTGGGCGGCAGCCGCACACAAAAGTGGCTCGGGGCCATCAAGGGCGCGAAGGTCTTTGCGCACGCCTCACGAGCACAAGCCAAAAGGAGCATTTCAAATGCCCAAAATGAAAACCAAAAGCAGCGCGAAAAAGCGTTTTCGCGTTCGTCCCGGCGGTACCGTCAAACGCGGCCAGGCCTTCAAGCGCCACATCCTGACCAAGAAGACCACCAAGAACAAGCGGCAACTGCGCGGTGCAGTCAATGTGCATGAGGCCGATCTCGGCCAGATCGCGCAAATGCTGCCCAAATGCGGCCTGTAATCACTGACGAACAAGGAGAAAACGAATGCCTCGCGTCAAACGTGGTGTGACGGCTCGCGCCCGTCATAAAAAAGTTCTTGCCCTGGCCAAGGGATACCGTGGCCGCCGTGGCAACGTCTATCGCATCGCCAAACAGGCGGTGATGAAGGCTGGTCAGTACGCCTACCGTGACCGCCGCAACAAAAAGCGCGTGTTCCGCCGCCTGTGGATTGCCCGCATCAACGCCGCCACACGCGCGCTGGGCCTGACCTACAGCCAGTTCATCAACGGGCTGAACAAGGCCGGGCTGGGTCTGGATCGCAAGGTGCTGTCCGACATCGCCATTCACGACGAAGCGGCTTTTGCCCGCATCGTGGAGCAAGTCAAGGCCAAGCTGGCCGCCTGAAGCCTCGCGCACCAGGCCCCAGCGGCCTTTGCGCCACATGGCGTTTCAGGGATTGGGGGCCGCACGGCGCCCAATCCCTTTTTCATTTTTCCCTTCCCCACTACCCTGCCCCATGAGCGCCCTGCCTGCCAGCAGCGAACTTGATGCCCTGGTGTCCGCTGCCACCGCCGCCTTTGCCCAAGCCCCCTCTCCGGCTGACCTGGAAAACGCCAAGGCGCAATTTCTGGGCAAGGCGGGCCGCGTCACCGCGCTGATGAAAGAGCTGGCCCAGCTCGCGCCTGAAGAAAAGAAAACGCGCGGCGCTGCCATCAACCAGGCCAAGCAGGCCATTGAAGCCGCGCTCACCGCGCGCCGCCAGGCATTGCAGGAAGCCGAGCTGCAACAGCACTTGCAGGCCGAGGCGCTGGATGTCACCCTGCCGGGCCGCCAGCGCGGCGCAGGCGGCCTGCACCCCGTCTCCCTCGCGTGGGAACGCATTGAGCAAATCTTCAGCAGCATGGGCTTCGATGTCGCCGACGGCCCCGAAATCGAAAACGACTGGTTCAACTTCACCGCGCTGGGCAACCCGCCCAACCACCCCGCCCGCTCCATGCAGGACACCTTCTATGTGGACATGAACGGCGAAGACGGCCAGCCCTACTGCCTGCGCACGCACACCAGCCCCATGCAGATTCGCTACGCATCGGCCGCTGCGCAGCGCCATGCCGCCGATCTGGCCGCAGGCCGCGTGCGTGAAATCCGCGTCATCGCTCCTGGCCGCACCTACCGCGTGGACAGCGACGCCACCCACTCCCCCATGTTTCACCAGGTTGAAGGCCTGTGGCTGGGCGAAAACGTCAGCTTCAAAGACCTCAAGGCCGTGTATCTGGATTTTTGCCGCGCCTTTTTTGAAACCGATCAGCTCGCCCTGCGCTTTCGCCCCAGCTATTTCCCCTTCACCGAACCCAGCGCCGAGATTGACATTCAATTTGCCGATGGCCCGCTGGCTGGCAAATGGCTGGAAGTTTCCGGCTCCGGCCAGGTGCATCCGCAAGTGGTGAAAAACATGGGGCTGGACCCTGAAACCCACATTGGCTTTGCCTTCGGCTCCGGCATCGACCGCCTGGCCATGCTGCGTTATGGCGTGAGTGATTTGCGCCAGTTTTTTGAAGGCGACGTGCGCTTTTTGAGGCAATTCGCCTGATGAATTGAATCGCCACCGCGAAAATTCTGCGATGTTCAAGCGATTTTTCCTCTCATGCCTGCTGTTTCTCGCCTGCGCCAGCGTTTCGGCAAACGAAGCGCCATCGCCTGCCGACCATTCCGATATCCAGTTTTCAGACATCGACTACAGCTACCACCCAGACTCGGAAGAAGAGAGCTGCTGCGGCACGCTCACCGTCCTGGGCAAAGCCACCAATACAGGCCGCCGGAAACTCGACCACGCGGTTTTTGAAGCCCGTTTTTTTGACGCCAGCGGCAAGCTGATTGACGCTTTCAATGATTCGACTTTCAGCCTCGGCCTGTTGCCGGGCCAGGAAATCATGGTGCGCATCAGCGATCAGGCGCGCTATGCCCCTGACCGTTACGCAAGCGCCCAGATTCGTCTGGCTTCAGGCGAATTTGAAAATGTGGAGCCGCCATCCGATTCAACCTGTCATTCAGGCATTCCGCCCATATTGATCCAGCTTTTCATGTCCTGGGGGCCGATACTGATGTTGATTGGCGTATGGCTATGGCTGATCAAACGATCCAATGCCTCCAATTATCAGAATCAGCTGATTGATCTGATGAAAGAGCAGAACCTGACGCTGGAGCGGCAGGCCGCCGCCATTGAAAAAATCGCGCAAATGCAAGAAACACAAAACCTGCGCCATTGAAATATCCGACATTGAGGCCCCAAAAATGCAATTCTCCGAATCCTGGCTGCGCGAGTTCTGCAACCCGCCGCTGAATACCGAGCAACTGGCTGACACCCTGACGATGGGCGGCTTTGAGGTGGAAGAAACCCGCCCGGCCGCGCCGCCGTTCAGCCAGATCGTGGTGGCCGAAATCCAATCGGCGCAGCAGCACCCCAATGCCGACCGTCTGCGCGTGTGCCAGGTGAATGCGGGCGGCCAGCCGCTGCAAATCGTGTGCGGCGCGCCCAACGCGCGGGCGGGCATCAAAGTGCCGTGCGCGCTGGTGGGCGCCGAGCTGCCGCCGGGCGAAGATGGCAAGCCCTTTCGCATCAAGCTGGGCAAGCTGCGCGGCGTTGAAAGCCACGGCATGCTGTGCTCCGCCAGCGAGCTGGGCATTTCGCAGGAAGGCGCGGGCCTGCTGGAGCTGCCCGTCGACGCGCCCGTGGGCCAGAGCCTGCGCGAATACCTCCGGCTGGATGACACGCTGCTCACCCTCAAGCTCACGCCCAATCTGGGCCATGCGCTGAGCGTGCATGGCATGGCGCGCGAGCTGGCCGCGCTGGCCGATGCGCCGCTCAAAAGCTGGAGCGAGGGCCTGGCCGCCGTGCCCGCCACGGTGGACGACGCGCTGCCCGTCACCATCGAAGCGCCTGATTTGTGCGGCCGCTTTTCAGGCCGCGTCATACGCGGGCTGAACACGCAGGCCGCCACGCCCGCGTGGATGGTCGAGCGCCTGGCCCGCTGCGGGCAGCGCAGCGTCTCGGCGCTGGTCGATATTTCCAACTACGTGATGTTTGAAACCGGCCAGCCCTCGCACATTTTTGACCTCGCCCAAATTCACGGCGGCCTGCATGTGCGCTGGGGCCGCGCGGGCGAATCGCTCAAGCTGCTCAATGGCGCCACCGTGGCGCTGGACGAAACCGTGGGCGTCGTGGCCGACGAACGCCAGGTCCAGTCGCTGGCCGCCATCATGGGCGGCGAAGCCACGGCCGTTTCTGGCAGCACGCAAGACGTGTATGTGGAAGCCGCCTTCTGGTGGCCCGATGCCATTGCGGGCCGTTCGCGCCGCTTCAATTTCGCCACCGACGCAGGCCACCGCTTCGAGCGCGGCGTCGATCCCGCGCAAACCACGCGCGTCATCGAGCGCATCACCCGCCTCATTCTGGACATCTGCGGCACGCCGCAAACGCAAGTAGGCCCCGTCACCGACCAGCAGGCCAGCCTGCCGCAGCCTGCTCCCATCACCTTGCGCGTGGCGCGCGCGGCCAAAGTCATCGGCGTGCCGCTCACGCAAGCGCAGTGCGCCAGCATCTTCCGCCGCCTGGGCATGGCCTTCACGGAAGGCGAAGGCCAAATCACCGTCACCCCGCCCAGCTGGCGCTTTGACTTGCGCATCGAGGCCGACCTCATCGAAGAAATCGCCCGCCTGACTGGCTACAACACCCTGCCTGACACGCCGCCCGTTGCGCCCATCCGCTCCAGCGCGCGCGCCGAAACGCGCCGCAGCCCCTTCGCCCTGCGCCATCAGCTGGCCGGGCTGGGCTATCTGGAAACCATCAACTACAGCTTTGTGCAAGAAAGCTGGGAGCGCGATCTGGCGGGCAACGCCGACCCCATCCGCCTGCTCAACCCCATTGCCAGCCAGATGAGCGTCATGCGCTCCAGCCTCATCGGCTCGCTGCTGCAAGCGCTCAAGTACAACGCCGACCGCCGCGCCGAGCGCGTGCGCGTGTTTGAAATAGGCCGCGTCTTCACGCGCGACGCCAGCGTGCCCGGCAGCGCGGCCAGCGTGCGCGGCGTGCGCCAGCCCGTGCGCGTGGCGGGCCTGGTGTGCGGCCCCGCCGCCATCCAGGGCTGGCAAGGCAAACAGCCCGCCGCTGACTTTTACGACGTCAAGGGCGACGTGCAAGCCCTGCTCGCCCCCCGCCAGCCCGTATTTGAAGCCGCCAGCCACCCTGCCCTGCACCCGGGCCGCTGCGCCCGCGTGCTGCTGCAAGGCCAGTCCATCGGCTTTCTGGGCGAGCTGCACCCGCGCTGGCGCCAGCAGTGGGAGCTGCCGCAAGCGCCCGTGCTTTTTGAGCTGGATTTGGAAGCCGTTTTGCAGCACCCGCTGCCCCGCGCCATCGCCCTGCCCCGCCAGCTCTCCAGCGAGCGCGACCTGGCCATCGTCGTGCCCGAAGCCGTCACCCACGCCGCGCTCATGCAAGCCATTCACGCCGCGCCCACGCAAGGGCTGCTCAAGGCCGCCGTGCTGTTTGACATCTACCGCCCCAAGAGCGGCCAAAGCGCCAGCGGCGTCAATGCTGGCGAAAAAAGCCTGGCCGTGCGCCTGACCCTGGGCGACGATCAGGCCCCGCTGACCGACGAAAAACTCGACGCCGCCGTCGCCGCCATCCTCATCCGTCTGGAAAAAGACCTGGGTGCGCGGCTACGGGCCTGAGAGCCTGCCCAAAGTCTGCTCGTGCGTGCAGAAAGCGCGGCCTCGGGCGCCCTGCGGCCCGGCCCATCCTCGCCGGGCAGCAAACGGACAGCAAGGCCCGTCTGCGCCTTGCCGCCCGCCCCAGCCGCCCCTCACGGCCAGACTCTGAACGGTTCTGAAAGCGCGCCCGCCAGGCTCTGGTCAAGCTATTTTGCTCTTGAATCAGTAGCATGATGTCCTAGTGGAAACTGCGCGAAAGCCGTTTTGACACCCCTTTAATCCGCTCCTCTTTCTGATATAGCCTCATCCGCCCGCTTCGCGCAAGCTGGCAACATCACGCCTCCTTCAGAACCCGCCCCGCCAAAGCCGCCCATGCCAGAACAAACCGCCCACACCCTCACCAAAGCCGAACTGGCCGATGCGCTATTCGAGCAAATCGGCCTGACCAAGCGCGAGTCCAAACAAGCCGTGGACGCCTTTTTCGCCCTCATCAGCGAACGCCTCGCCGCAGGCGAAGAAGTCAAGCTCACCGGCTTTGGCAACTTCAGCACCCGCATGAAAGCCCCCCGCCCGGGCCGCAACCTGCACACGGGCGAAACCGTGCCCATCGCCGCCCGCCGCGTGGTCACCTTCCACGCCAGCCAGCGCCTGAAAGAAGCGGTGCAACAGGCTCAGAGCAGCGACGGCGGGCGCTAAAGCGTCTGTCCGCAGCCCGGCCGTGGGCGCTAAAGCGCCGTCTTGCAAATCCTCGGCCGGCTGCAAACAAGCGCAAAAGCTCCGCCTGCGCCTTGCCGCCCATTCCAATCCGCGCTTTCGCCCCTTGCGGCCAGACTCTGGGCAAGTTCCCGGTTTTTCGGCCCGAAGAAGAAATTCGCCGCAGCCCCGCCGTCAATCAAAAAGCCGCTGTCGCTGATACAGCCGCCGTTCGGCCTCATGATGAATTCGGCCTGCGGGCTGAAGACGATGCCGGGGCTAAAAACCTGTTCCCCGCTTGTCCGTGAAGGCAGAAAGCGCAAACGAACCTTGAACAGATTCCAGACCGGCCGGGGCGCAGCACGGTGCAGTCCAGGCCGCAGGCTTCACCACGGCGGCAGAGTCGCGCCAAGAGCACGCTGCGGCAGGGCAGGCCAGGCGCTTCGCCGCAGGCAGATGATGCCCATTGAGCTGATGAAGAAGCGCCGCTTCCGCTCCCCCTGGCTCTGCCGTATCACACGCCCGCGCTGGCAAGGAAAGGGCGAAGACGAAAGGCTACAGGGGGAAGAGAATCAGCTCTTCAATTGATAGCATGACGTCCTAGTGGAACGTGCGCAAAAGCCGTTTTCATGCCCCTGAATTCGCTCCGCTTTTTGAGAACGAAGCGCCCGTGCTGGCAGCCAGGGAAAGCCGGCTGGCCGCGCGTCAAACCCTGGAGCCAAGTTCTGAAAACCCGTTCGCAACCAAGCCGCAAGCTGGTTTCGCGGGCTTGGCTGGCGCAGGCGCGGCCCGTCACCACTGGCCGCGTTGCGCGGGCGGGGTGCTTTGCTTTTTCACTTTTTGCAAGATGGCGCGCGCGTCGGGGCGTTCGTAGCGGCGGGCAAAGTCCAGGGCTGTCATGCCTTTCTGGTTGCGCAGCTGCGCATCTGCGCCTGCCTTGAGCAGGCGCTGCACGGCCTCGGGGCTGCCGTAGCCGGCGGCCATCATCAGCGGCGTGGTGCCGTTGGGCGAGGGGGCGTTGAGGTCGGCGTGGTGTTCCAGCAGCAGCTCCAGCATGGGCATGTGGCCGCTGGATGCGGCGTAGTGCAGCGGCGTCCAGCCGGTTTTGTTCACGGCCGCGCCTTGCGCGATCAGGCGGCGGGCCACGTCAAGCTGGCCTTTGAGCGCGGCCATCATCAGCGGGGTTTCGCCGCTGGCGTTTGGCTCGTCGGGCCGCAGGCGGGGCGAGGCCATGAGCGCGTCAGCCGCTTTCATGGACTCTTCCTGCAAGGCCACGAACAGGCCGGGGCGGCCGCGCTCGTCGCGCGTGTTGGGGTCCATGCCCTGATCCAGCAGCTCACGCATGGCGCTGGCGTTGTCGGATTTGATGGCGCGGAAGAATTCGCCAGGGCTTTGCGCCAAGGCGCTGGCGGCAAAGGCGGAAAACGCGAAAAGGGCCGCCAGGGCGGCGGCGCGGGCGCGGGCAGGCAGGTGTTGGGTCATGACTGGGCGGCTTTGGTGAAAAGACGGCTGAAATTGTCGCTGGTGATGCGGGCGATGTGTTCCACGCTCTGGCCGCGCAGCTCGGCCAGGCGCGCGGCCACCAGCGGCACCCAAGCGGGCGAGTTGGTTTTGCCGCGATGCGGCGCGGGGGCCAGGTAGGGGCTGTCGGTTTCAATCAGCAGGCGGTCATCGGGCACGTAGCGGGCGCTTTCATGCACGTCATGCGCGTTTTTGAATGTGACGATGCCGGAAAAAGACACGCAGTAGCCCAGCTCCAGCGCGGCGCGGGCCACTTCGCGGTTTTCGGTGAAGCAGTGAAACACGCCGCCGGCGCACTGCGGGCCGGCTTCGCCTTCTTCGCGCAAGATGGCCAGCGTGTCATCGGCTGCGGCGCGGGTGTGAATGACCAGCGGCAACCGCGCGGCCTGCGCGGCGCGGATGTGGGTGCGAAAGCGATCGCGCTGCCACTGAAGCTGCGCCACGCTGCGCCCGCCCTTGCGCTCGGCCAGCTGGTAGTAGTCCAGCCCCGTTTCGCCCACGGCCACCACGCGCGGCAAGGCGGCGGCGGCCAGCAGGTCGGCCACGGCAGGCTCTTGCACGCCTTCGCTGTCAGGGTGCACGCCCACGCTGGCCCAGATGTGCGGATGCGCCGCCGCCAGCGCCCGCACGGCGGGAAATTCCTCCATCGTGGTGCTGATGCACAGCGCGCGCGTGACTTGCGCGGCCTGCATGGCCGCCAGCACGTCCGGCAGGCGCTGCGCCAGTTCGGGGAAGTTGAGATGACAGTGTGAGTCGGTAAACATGGTTCAGGTCTCAGCGGAGAACGCCGCGTTCATGCGGCGATTGTGCTGCGCCGCAGGCCGGGCTGGCGCCTTCCGTGGCGCTTTCCGTGCGCCTTCCCGCAAGGTTGCCGCTCAATAACCGTTTCATTGACCAGAATAGGTAAAACTTCTATAGTCAATTCAGGTTCGTGAAACAGCTTGCGGCCTGTGTCTATTTCAGAGTTTTGCAAATATCAGGGTGTTTCAATGAAGCGTCGCTTATTCGTTCTGTGCCTGGGCTGCCTGGGCTGCCTGGGCTGCCTGGGCGCTTGCCACCTTGCCGCGCAGGCGGCAGAGCGCATTTCAGCGGCCGATCCGCGCCACTTCATGCAGCCCGTGGAGCCGGGCCGCTTTGCCGAAGAAATCCAGGCGCTGGAGAGCAGCGGCACAGTCGCACTGCTGCAATCGGGCTACGCCATCACGCGGCGCAGCTATTACCTCGCGCCTTCTGCCGAATGGAACTCTTTCGTGACCCAGGGCGACAGCGCGGCGGCGGCCTGGAAGGGCGAGCGCCAGAAACTTCCGGGCCGGCGCGTGGGGCAGGACTGGGTGGAGCTGTGGGCCGACGCAAAGCGCCTGCGCGCCGAGGCGCTGGTCATGAGCCAGCAGCCGGTGGACAGCAGCGGTAATTGCCTGATCGGCTACTACACGCTGGCGCGCAACCCCTCATTGAATTGACCTGAATCAACCCAAAGGCAGAGGCCTGGCAGGGCTTGCCGCGCGTGACGGCAAGCCCTTTTTTTCAGTACCTGCCTGCAATCTGGCCGTGAAGGGCCATGAAGCGCAATGAGCTGCAAGGCGCAGACGGGCCAGATGCCTGCGCGCGGCCCGGCAAAGACTGACAACGCCGCAGAACGCCTGGGGCCGCGCTTTTCCCATTCACTCACGGGCAGCTTTTGAACAGTCTCTCAGCTCGCGCGGGTGGCCGCCCAAACGCTCGCAAATCGTCGAAACGCCCTCTGCCAGACTTACACTCGCAATGTCCCTTGCGCCCGGCGCAAAGGCGTTTTTCCCTAACTTTCAGGAGACAACCATGAGCTTTCAGGCTCCCGTCAAGGATTTGCTGTTCAACATCGAGCACCTGGCCCGCATCGACCAGGTGGCCAAGCTGCCCGGTTTTGAGGAGGCCGGGCTGGAAACCGCCCAGGCCGTGCTGGAAGAGTGCGCCAAGTTCAATGAAGGCGTGGTCGCGCCGCTGAACGTGGCCGGCGACAAGCAACCCGCCACCTTCGCCGACGGCAAGGTGACCACCACCCCCGGTTTCAAAGAGGCTTACCGCCAGTTCACCGAAGGCGGCTGGCAGGGCGTGCAGCACCCCGAAGCCTATGGCGGCCAAGGCCTGCCCAAGACCATCGCCGCCGCGTGCGCCGAAATCCTGCACTCGGCCAACATGAGCTTTGCCCTGTGCCCGATGCTGACCGACGGCGCCATCGAGGCGCTGCTGATTGCGGGCTGCGAAAAGCTCAAGAGCACCTATCTGGAAAAACTCGTCTCCGGCCAATGGACGGGCACCATGAACCTGACCGAGCCGCAAGCCGGCAGCGATCTGGCGCTGATCCGCAGCCGCGCCGAGCGCCAGGCCGACGGCACCTACAAAGTGTTCGGCACCAAGATCTTCATCACCTACGGCGAGCACGACATGGCGGAAAACCTCGTGCACCTTGTGCTGGCCCGCCTGCCGGATGCGCCCGAAGGCGTCAAAGGCATCAGCCTGTTCATCGTGCCCAAGTTCCTGGTGAACGCCGACGGCAGCCTGGGCCAGCGCAATGACGTGCATTGCGTGAGCATCGAGCACAAGCTGGGCATCAAGGGCAGCCCCACGGCCGTGCTGCAATTTGGCGACCACGGCGGCGCGGTGGGCTACCTGGTGGGCGAAGAAAACCGCGGCCTGGAATACATGTTCATCATGATGAACGCCGCCCGCTACGCCGTGGGCCTGGAAGGCGTGGCCATTTCGGGCCGTGCCT
The DNA here is from genome assembly GCF_900240305.1 of Ottowia massiliensis. NCBI lineage: Bacteria > Pseudomonadati > Pseudomonadota > Betaproteobacteria > Burkholderiales > Comamonadaceae > Ottowia > Ottowia massiliensis. Next base: position 291,894 of record NZ_LT964854.1, read on the forward strand.
ACCAAAAAGCCGTGGCCTATGCCCGCGAGCGCGTGCAAAGCCGCCCCGTGGATGGCAGCCTGCCCGGCAGCGCGCCCATCATTCACCACCCCGACATCCGCCGCATGCTCATGACCATGCGCGCCCTCACCGAAGGCACGCGCGCCACCGCCAGCGTGGCCGCCGCCGCGTATGACACCGCGCACCACTCGCCCGACGAGGCTACGCGCAAGCAAAGCCAGGCTTTCTATGAATTCCTGGTGCCGCTGGTCAAGGGCTACAGCACGGAAATCAGCCTGGAAGTCACCAGCCTGGGCGTGCAGGTGCATGGCGGCATGGGCTTCATTGAAGAAACGGGCGCCGCGCAGTACTACCGCGACGCGCGCATCCTGCCCATCTACGAAGGCACCACCGCCATTCAGGCCAATGACCTGGTGGGCCGCAAGACCGCGCGCGATGGCGGCCAGTTCGCCAAGGGCGTGGCCGCGCAAATCGAAGCGACCGAAAAAGAGCTGCTGGCCAGCGGCAGCGAAGCCGCCAAGTCCACCGCCAAGAACCTGGCCGCCGCCCGCAAGGCCTTCCTGGACGCCGTGGAATACGTGGCCGCCAACGCCAAGCCCAACCCCAACGGCGCTTACGCCGCCAGCGTGCCTTACCTGATGCTGACGGGCAATCTGGTGGCGGGCTGGCAACTGGCGCGCGCGCTGCTGGTGGCCGAAAAGCAACTGGCCGCCGGCCAAGATGCCGAGTTCATGAAGGCCAAGATCGCCACGGCCCGCTTCTATGCGGAACACATCCTGCCGCGCACTTCGTCGCTGCGCGACGCCATCACCGGCGGCGCCGCCAGCGTGATGGAAATGGCGCTGGATTCGTTCTGAGCCAGAAAACGGACTCGCCTAGAGCCTGAAGGGCCTTGAATGGCCCTTTCCTCCCAGCCGCCAGCGCCGCAAGCCGGACTGGCGGCTTTTTTTGCGCTCTGCCCTGCCCTTTCATCCGGCGCCATGCCAACCCGCAAGCCGCTCTTTTCATCAGAAAAAGGAGCAAATTCAGGGACGCCAAAACCCGTTTTGCGCTGGTTTCACTAGGACCTCATGCTATGAATCGAGGAGCTGAATCAGCCTTCAGCCCAAGACGTTTGGCCTGCTGGCGGGCGAAAAGCCGCGCCGTCACGCGGCCTGCAACGCCTCGCGAGTGAGCAGCAGCACTTGATCGTCGCCCGCGCTGGTGGGCAGCCACACGGGGTTCAGGCTGGGAAAGGCCGCCTCGAAGTGCCCGCGCTCGTGGCCGATTTCCAGCACCAGCGCCGCCTGGGGCTGCATGCGGGCGGCGGCTTCTTGCAGCAGGGGGCGGATGAAGTCCATGCCGTCGCGCCCGCCGCGCTGGTTGCCGCTCAAGGCCATGTGCGGCTCGGCGCGGTATTCGGGCGGCAAGGCAGCCATGCTGTCCGCGTTCACATAGGGCGGGTTGCACAAGATGAGGTCGTACGCCGGCCGGCCCTGGCAGGCGGCCAGCCCGTCGCCTTGCAGCAGGCTGATGCGGCCTGCCAGCGCATGTTTGGCCACGTTGATGCGGGCCACTTCCAGCGCATCGGCGCTGAGGTCGGCGGCGTCCACGGCGCAGCCGGGCCAGGTCAGCGCGGCCAGCACGGCCAGGCTGCCATTGCCCGTGCACAAGTCCAGCGCGCGGCGCGGCTCGTCCGGCAGCCAGGCGTCAATTTGCCCCTCGGCCAGCGCTTCGGCGATCAGGCTGCGGGGCACGATGGCGCGCTCATCCACATAAAAAGGCACGCCTTGCAGCCAGGCTTCGCGGATGAGGTAGGCCAGGGGCTTGCGGCTGGCGATGCGCTCTTGCAGCAGCGCGGCGGCGCGGGCTTGCGCTTGGGGCGGCACGGCCGCCGCGCCCGCATCGCCCGCCAGATCGGTTTCCAGCGGCCATTGCAGCGCATGCAGCACAAGCCAGGCGGCTTCATCGCGCGCGCAGCAGGTGCCGTGGCCGTAGCTGACGGCGGCCGCTTGCAGTTGGCGTTCGGTGTCTTGCACGAGCTGGGCGAGGGTGATCATGGCGTTTGGTTCATGAAAAAAGCGTTGCGGGCGCTGGTTTTGCCAGAAGCCTGCTCGCCGCCTGGGCGCAAGTGCCCGCAGGCCGGGCTGCGGGGCGCACCCCGCTTGCGGGCAGCCCTTTCCGCCTGGCCTCTTGCTGGCCAGGGCGCATCAGAAAAAGGAGCGAATTCAAGGGCATCGAAATGCCGTTTCGCGCTGGCTACACTAGGACGTCATGCTATGTAAAAAAGAGCGAAACAAGGCTCTTTTCCTGTGCATGCCAGCCCGCCTCACAGCACCTCGCTGGCGTAATCGGCCAGGCGCGAGCGCTCGCCACGGGCCAGGGTGATGTGGCCGCCGTGGGGCCAGCCTTTGAAGCGGTCCACGGCGTAGGTCAGGCCGCTGGAGCCTTCGGTGAGGTAGGGGGTGTCGATTTGCGCGAGGTTGCCCATGCAGATGATCTTGCTGCCGGGGCCGGCGCGGGTGATCAGGGTTTTGATTTGCTTGGGGGTGAGGTTCTGCGCTTCGTCAATGATGACCCAGCGGTTGAGGAAGGTGCGGCCGCGCATGAAGTTCATGCTCTTGATCTTGATGCGGCTGCGGATGAGGTCGCCCGTGGCGGCGCGCCCCCAGTCGCCAGCGGCGCTGCCCGCGCCCTGGGTGAGAAATTCAAGGTTGTCGTCCAGCGCGCCCATCCACGGGGCCATTTTTTCTTCTTCGGTGCCGGGCAGAAAGCCGATGCCTTCGCCCACATTGACGGTGGCGCGGGTCATGATGACTTCGGTGTAGCGGCGCTCGTCAAGCACTTGCGCCAGCCCGGCGGCCAGGGCCAGCAGGGTTTTGCCGGTGCCCGCAATGCCGGTGATGGTGACGAAGTCAATGCCGGGGTCCATGAGCAGGTTGAGCGCGTGGTTTTGCTCGCGGTTGCGGGCCGTGACGCCCCAGACGGCGTTTTTGGGGTGGGTGTAGTCCTTGAGGGTTTGCAAGGTGGCGCTTTGGCCGTCCACTTCGGTCACGCGGGCGTAGAGGCTGCTTTGGCCCGGGGCTTCGTACCAGACGAACTGGTTGGGCAGCAGGCTGGCGGCGAGCTTGCCGCTGATGCGATAGAAGGTGTGCGCGCCGTCGGGCCAGCTTTCAAGGCGGCTGCCCTGATCGGCCCAGAAGTTTTCGGGCAGCGCAAGCGCGCCGCTGTAGAGCAAGTCGCCATCTTGCAGGGTTTTGTCGTTTTCATAGTCTTCGGCGGCCAGACCGAGGGCGCGCGCCTTGACGCGCATGTTGATGTCTTTGGTGACGAGAACGACAGGGCGGCCCGCGTGTTGCTGCGCGAGGGCGGCGACGACTTCCAGAATCTGGTTGTCGGCCTTGCCCTGCGGCAGCAGCTGGGCCGTGGCGGCGTGCAGCGGGGCGGTCTGAAACCAGAGCTTGCCGCCCGCCTCAAGGTGCCCGCTGGCGGACAGGGGCAGGCCGACGGCCATGTCGGCATGGGCCACGAGCAGGTCAAGCTGGCGGCTGACCTGGCGCGCGTTGCGGGCGATTTCGCTGGCGCCTTTTTTGTGCGCATCCAGCTCTTCGAGCACGACCATGGGCAGGAAGATGTCGTGCTCTTCAAAGCGGAACAGGGCCGTGGGGTCGTGCAGGAGCACATTGGTGTCCAGCACGAAGAGCTTGACGGCTTCCGGCGCGGCGGCGCGGCGGGTTTTTGCGGGTTTTGCGGCCTTCGCGGGCTTTTTGACGGCGGGCTGGACGGCAGGCGGCTGGCTTGCAGACGGCTGGGTGGCGGGCTGCGCTGCGGGCACGGCGGCGTTCAGCGCAAGGGCTGGCGCTTGCGCGGCCTGCGCGGCGGTTTTTCTGCTTTTGGCGGGCGCGGCCTTGGCGCTGCGGGCTTTGCGGGCGGCGGCGTTATGGGCATCACGATCGGCATAAGCCTGCGCAGGCAAAACGGCGGCGCGCTTGGCTGGGGCGGGTGGCAGGGGCGGCATGTGTGTTTCTCCGGATCATGACCAGCGCGCTCAAAAAAGCCGCAGCGCGTGAAGGCATGAAAAGGTTTGAATGTGCGGCGAAAAGAAAGCCGCTCCGTTTTGGGGCGGAGCGGCTGCATGCATTGGAACGGTTGGGGCGGCTTGAACGGTCAAGCTGGCGCTCAGGCGCTGGCGGATTTGGCCGCCCTGCTTGCCGGAGCGGCTTTTTTCACGGCTTTTGCCGTTTTGGCGCTGGCTGCGGTTTCAGGGGCTTTTTCAGCTTTTGCGGCCTTTTCAGCTTTCACGGTTTTCGTGGTTTTTGCAGCCTTCGCGGTTTTTGTGGTTTTCGCAGTTTCCGTGGTTTTAGGGGTTTTTTCAGGCGCTTTTTCAGCTTTGACGGCTTGGGACGTTTTCCCGGTTTGCGTGGTTTTTTCAGCCTTGGCGGTTTTGGGCGCTTTTACGGGTTTATCTGCTTTTGCGGTTTTGGCAGTTGAGGCCGTTTTTTCGCTCTTTTCCGCTTTTACGGGCTTTTCAGCCTTTGCGGTTTTGGCCGGTTTCTCCGCCTTGGCCGTTTCTTCAGCCCTGGCTGGTTTTTCAGCCTTGGCTGGCTTTTCACTTTTTGCGGGCTTTTTCACGGCTTTTTCGGCCGTTTTCCGAGGAGCGGATTTTTCCTTATGCCCGCTCAAGGCTCTGACGGCCTCAAGCACTTCGTCCACGTGGCTGTGATCATCGTCCTTCACGCTCACGCGGCGCCATTCCTGCACGAGCACGCCTTCGGCATTAATGAGGAAAGTGCTGCGCTCAATGCCTTTTACCTTGCGGCCATACATGATTTTGTTTTTGACCACGCCGAACATATGGCACATTTTCTCTTCGGTATCGGCAATCAGCTCGAAGGGCAGTTTCAGCTTGGCCTTGAAGGCGTCGTGCGATTTCATGTTGTCGCGGCAGACGCCGAAAACGGTGGCGCCCGCCTTGACGAATTCTTCGTGCTGATCGCGAAAATGCGAGGCTTCAGCCGTGCAGCCGGGGGTATCGTCCTTCGGGTAGAAGTAGAGCACCAGCACCTGCCCCGCATGAGAGATGTTGGTGACCTGGACTCCTCCGGTGGCCATGGCTTCAAATTCGGGCAGAGGTTTGTTGATGACGATCGCCATTGAAATTCTTGCTTTCTTGGAGGAGGGACCAGACAGCGCCTTGTTTTGGGCCTTTTGAAGCCTCAAGGCATGCGCACTGCACATCAAAGCGGGCGATTTTAACCGATTGGCTCCATCAGTAAGGCCAGCAATACGCGCCTGCCTTCATCGGCCAGGATGTTGAAGGTGCGGCAGGCGGCGGGCGTGTCCATGGTTTCCAGGCCGATACGTTTTTCCACCAATGGCCTGATCCATGCGGGCTTGGGAAAACGCAGCCGCTGCCCGCTGCCGAAAATGACCAGCTCCGGCCCTTTTTCGGCCAGGCCGGCAAAAGCGGCTGCATCCAGCGCCTCGAATGAATTCACGCCCCACGGCGTCCACGGCTGGCCTGCTTGCAGGATCAGGCTCTGGCCGATGCGCTCCGCGCCAAGGGCGATCCAGCCGGGGCCGTAGGCGGTAATGGTGTGGGCGTGAGCGGGTTCGGGCTGGAATTTCATGGAGGCAGGTTCAAAATGGCGGCTTTTTTCCCGCGATTTTGCTCCGCAGCCATGAACCCCATCCGCAAATCAGCCAAGCTGGCCCACGTGCTTTATGACGTGCGCGGCCCCATCGTCGATGCCGCCCGGCAGATGGAAGACGAGGGCCAGAAGATCATCCGCCTGAACATCGGCAACATGGCGCCCTTCGGCTTTGACGCGCCCGAAGAAATCCAGCAGGACATGATCCGCAACCTGCCCAATTCGGCGGGCTACTCCGACAGCAAGGGCCTGTTTGCCGCCCGCAAGGCCGTCATGCACTACTCGCAGCAGCAGGGCGTGGCGGGCGTCACGCTGGAGGACGTGTACCTGGGCAACGGCGCCAGCGAGCTGATCGTGATGGCCACGCAGGCGCTGCTCAACGATGGCGATGAGCTGCTCGTGCCTTCACCCGACTATCCGCTGTGGACGGCCGCCGTCAGCCTGGCTGGCGGCAAGCCCGTGCACTACGTGTGCGATGAAGAGCAAGGCTGGCTGCCCGATCTGGACGATATGCGCCGCAAAGTCACGCCGCGCACGCGGGGCATCGTCGTCATCAACCCCAACAACCCCACCGGCGCGCTCTACCCTGATGAAACGCTGCGGGGCATCATCCAGATCGCCCGTGAAAAGGGCCTGATGCTGCTGGTCGATGAGGTGTACGACAAGATTCTTTACGACGGCGCGCGCCACACCGCCCTGGCCAGCCTCTGCACGGATGTGCTCGTGCTCACCTTCAACTCCCTGTCCAAGGCCTACCGCTCCTGCGGCTACCGCGCCGGCTGGATGGTGATTTCGGGCGACAAAAGCATGGCGCGCGACTACATCGAGGGCCTGAACATGCTCGCCAACCTCAAGCTGGGCAGCAACGTGCCCGGCCAATACGCCATCCAGACCGCGCTGGGCGGCTACCAGAGCATCCAAGACCTCGTCAAGGAAGGCGGCCGCCTGCGCCGCCAGCGCGATCTGGCCTGGCAGCTCGTCACCGCCATACCGGGCGTCACCTGCGTCAAGCCCCAGGCGGCGCTGTACATGTTCCCCCGGCTGGATGCGCGCATGTACCCCATCGCCGACGACCGCCAGTTCTTCATGCAAGTGCTGCGCGCCACGCGCGTCATGCTCGTGCAAGGCAGCGGCTTCAACTACCCGGACAACCACCACTTCCGCCTCGTCTTCCTCCCTTATGAAGACGACCTGCGCGAGGCCCTGGGGCGCCTGGCGCGCTTTCTGGAGCAATACCGCCAGCGCCACACGGGCGAAACCCTTGCCGCGCCCGCCAGCCCGGGCGCAGCCAAAGCCGCCCCGAAAGAAACGAAACCGGCGCCCGCCGCATAAGCCCGCCCGCGATCCGCCCGCCCGCGATCCGCCCGCGAGGCGCAAGCCAGCAGGCAGCCCGCGCCGCAAACCTGCCCGCCAGAATGAACCAAAAACAGGAGCGAATTCAGGCCGGTCGAAATACCGCTTCGCACAATATCCACTAGGACCTATTGCTACGAATAGAGGAGCAAACTAGACGCACCCGCCCAGCCCTTGTCGCGGCCTGCACTCCGCTCCACGTGCGGGCCTGCCGCTTGCCCTGAACCGGCTCTCAGCGCCTGACCACGATGGTTTTGCCTATGGGCATGAGCGCGATGGCAGCCAGCTTCAGATGCTGCCAGCCGAAGGGAATGCCGATAAGGGTGACAAAGCACACCAGCGCCGAACCAAGATGGCCCAGGGCCAGCCAAAGGCCCGCAAACACGAACCAGACGAGATTGCCCAGCAAGCCCAGCGCGCCCGTGCCCAGGTCATCGCGGCCCGTGACCTGGCGGCGATCCACCGCCTCGCGCCCGAAAGGCCACAAGGCAAACTGCCCAATAACAAAACACGCCCGCGCCCACGGCAGGCCAATGAGGGTGATGGCCATGATCACCCCCGCCAGCCACCAGCCCAGCGCCATGGGCAAACCGCCCAGAATGAACCAGAGAAGATTGAACAAGAAGCGCAGCATGGCGTTTTCGTCTTTCAGAAAGTGGGAAGGGAGCAAGCGGGCAGGCCAACCCCGCAAGACCGCCAGCCCGGCTGGCGGCGGCCGGTGGAATATAGGCAACGCCAGGCAAGGCGCATGCAGGTCAGCGTGCAAGAAAGCAGACGGGCTATGGTCAGCAGGCTCTTTCACCCTGTTTTTGCTCCGTTATACATAGCATGATGTCCTAGTGGATACTGCGCAAAGGCCGTTTTCAATCCCTTGAATCCGCTCCTGTTTTTGATGTGAAGCTGCTTGCGGCGGCGGCCCGGGCCGTCTGGAAGAACAGGGCGCTGGCGCGCATGGAGCCAGGCCGCGCGGCAAGGCCGCAGCGCAGGGCTGGCGCGCTTTCGCGTATGGCATATTTCTCTTCATGCCCCAAGCTCTCCACGTGCCCCTGCCTGAACGCCTGCGTCCGCGCACCCTGGCGCAAGTGGTGGGGCAGCAGCACCTGCTGGGCGAGGGCATGCCGCTGCGGCTGGCGTTTGAATCGGGGCAGCCGCACAGTTGCATTCTCTGGGGGCCGCCGGGCACGGGCAAAACGACCATCGCACGGCTGATGGCGCAGGCGTTTGACGCGCAGTTCATCACCATCAGCGCCGTGCTGGGCGGCGTGAAAGACATCCGCGAAGCCGTGGAGCGCGCCCAGGCCGCGCAAGAGGGCCTTGCGCCGCAGGCCACCATCGTGTTTGTGGATGAAGTGCACCGCTTCAACAAAAGCCAGCAAGATGCCTTTTTGCCGCACGTAGAAAGCGGCTTGTTCACCTTCATCGGCGCGACCACGGAAAACCCCTCGTTTGAAGTCAATTCCGCCCTGCTTTCGCGCGCGGCGGTGTACGTGCTCAAGGCGCTGGAAGAAGCGGATTTGCGCGAAATCCTGGCCCGCGCCCTGGCCGCGCTGGACGGCCTGGCCGCCGAGCCGGCCGCATCTGACCGCCTGGTGGCCTATGCCGATGGCGACGCGCGCCGCCTGCTCAATACGCTGGAGACGCTGGCGGTGGCCGCGCGCGCCGAAAAACGCGCGCGCATCACGGATGAGTGGCTGCTGAAAGTGCTGGGCGAGCGCCTGCGCCGCTACGACAAGGGCGGCGAGCAGTTCTACGACACCATCAGCGCCCTGCACAAAAGCGTGCGCGGCAGCGACCCGGACGCCGCGCTGTACTGGCTGGCGCGCATGCTCGATGGCGGCGTGGACGCGCGCTACATCGCCCGCCGCCTGATCCGCATGGCCAGTGAAGACATCGGCCTGGCCGACCCGCGCGCCTTGCGCCTGGCGCTGGACGCTGCCGAGGTTTATGAGCGCCTGGGCAGCCCCGAAGGCGAGCTGGCGCTGGCCCAGTGCGCGCTGTATCTGGCCGTGGCCCCCAAGAGCAACGCCGCCTACGTGGCCTACAAGCGCGCCCGCGCCTTCGTGCGTGAAGACGGCACCCGCCCCGTGCCCATGCACTTGCGCAGCGCGCCCACCCAGTTGATGAAGCAGCTGGGCCACGGCGCGGGCTACCGCTACGCGCATGACGAGCCGGACGCTTTTGCCGCCGGCGAGCGCTATTTGCCCGACGGCATGGCGCCGCCCGGCTTTTACGAACCCGCCCCGCGCGGGCTGGAAATCAGGATTGGCGAAAAACTGGCCGAGCTGGCGCGGCGCAATCAGGCCGCAGCAGGCAGCTCACCAGCGGAATGAAGCCGCAGCCGGAGCGAACGCGCGCGGGCAAGGCCAGACAAGCCCCGGCAAGCCAAGGGCAAACCCGAAATCCGGCGGCAGGGGTGTTGCTTACAAACCATCAAACCCTGTAACTATTTGGCATTTCCCAAATGAATTTGCGCCCGGCCCCGGCAGCGGGGCCATAAACGGCGGTGGCCTAGGTATCATGCGGAAATCCGCCGGTTTTCTTGCGGATACAACTGGCATGAAGTCTGTAACACATTCTGCGCAGCGCATGCCGGTCTCCCCTTTCGTTTCACGCCAACTCCAAAGATAGGAAAAACTCATGCGCACTGACATGTTTCAACAGGTGCTGGAAGAACTCAAAGGCTCTTCCGCAGACGTCGAAGCCTCGGCTTTGATCTCGACCGACGGTCTGATGATTGCCTCCTCCCTGCCCAACGGCATGGACGAAGACCGGGTAGGCGCCATGTCAGCCGCCCTGCTGTCCCTGGGTGACCGCGCAGCGCGCGAACTGGCTCGCGGCACGCTGGAGCGCGTGCTGCTGCAAGGCGAGCGCGGCTACGTGATCATGAGTTCCGCTGGCAGCGAAGCCGTGCTGACGGTGCTGGCGCGCCACAACGCCAAGCTGGGCTTGCTGTTTCTGGACATCAAGCGTGCCGCCGAAGCCCTGGCCAAGATGGTCTGATTGCAGGAGGCTTGAAACATCATGGCCATGCCAACCATGCAGCCGCCCGCCGAGCCGGCGCGGCAATGTGAATACAAGTACTTTGACGGCACAACCCGCACGCTGTACGTGACGGAAAAGGAATTTCCCTATCCGGAAGGGCGCCTCATCATCTCGCGCACGGACCTGAACGGCATCATCACCCACGCCAACGAGGCGTTCGTGGAGCTTTCAGGCTGGAACCGCGAAGACCTCATCGGCCAGCCCCACGCCATCTTGCGCCACCCCGACATGCCCGCAGCCGCCTTCAAAGACCTGTGGGACACCCTCAAGGCCGGCAAGAAGTGGTTCGGCTACGTGAAGAACCTGCGCAAGGACGGCGGCCACTACTGGGTGTACGCCACGGCCGTGCCCAACGTGCGCAACGGCCAGGTGGTGGGCTACACCTCCGTGCGCCGCGAGCCTTCGCGCAAGAAGATCGAGGAAATGACCGCCCTGTACAAGAAGATGCTGGCGGAAGAAAAAGGAGGCCAGGCATGACGCTGAACTTGTTGATTGCTCCCGACTTCGCGCCTGAACGCTTTGCGGGCTGGCACATGCTCAACACGCTGCTGCAAAAAAAATCGGGCATTCACATCCATCTGATGACGCCCGCTTCGGCCGCCGAGCAGGCCGAGCTGATTGCTTCCGGCAAAGTCGATGGCGTGTACGCCAATCCGTTTGACGCGGCTTCCATGATTCGCGATGCTGGCTACAAGGCCATCGCGCGCCCCATCGCCAAGTCGGACGAAATGGTGATCGCCACTGGCGCCAACACGGCCTACGAAACGGCGCGCGACCTCAAGCCCGGCTGCACCATTGCCCTCACGGACAACCGCGACGTCAAGCTCATCGGCCTGCGCCTGCTGGAAGTGGCTGATTTGAAAGAGCCTGACATCAAGTGGAATCTGGTGGAAAACTACCAGGCCGCTGCGCGCCTGGCCATCAAGGGCGAGGTCGATGCCGCTTTTTTCCTGGCCGAAGCCTACAACTCGCTTTCCGGCCTGACGCGCAAGCAGATGAAGGTGCTGGTGGAAAGCAAGCTGGCCGACATCACCCACGTCTTTCTGCTGAATTCGCGCATTTCCGCAGAAGACAGCGCCCGCTTCGCGCAGGCCCTGTTGGAGCTCAAGGGCACGCCAGACGGCCAGCCCGTGCTGGACGAGCTGGGCATGAGCGGCGGCTTCGAGGTCATGGCCGAAGAAGACGCCGAATTCATGATCGACCTGATGGACACCTTGCTGGAGTGAGCCTGGCTTTCGCCCCGCTTGCCTGACGCCGCTCATGCAAACCCCTTTGCCACAAGCGCCGGAAACCGCCAGCTGGCGCGCGCGCGCCAGCTTTCGCGCCGCCGGGCGGCGCGTGCTGCGCGATCCGGCCCGGCGCGAAGCGCATTGGCAGCGGGTGCAGGCCGCGCTGGCGCTGCCCGGCAGCGAACCCGTTCAGGGCGCGCTGGTGGACATGCTTCACGCCTGCCCGCCTGACGCCGCAGACTTTGAGACGAAGTGGCAGCAGTTGGGCGTGGCCAGGCGGCTCGCCCCTTTGACAGCCAAGTCTCTCCATCAGGCGGGCCGCAGCGGGCAGGCGCTGCCCCGCGTCAGCCGCTATGCCACGCGCTGGTGCGTACTGGCCGCGCCCGCGCTGGACGGCCCGCGCCGCGCGCTGCTGTGCGGCGCGGATGACTCCAGAAACATGGCTGCCACGGCCTTGCGGGCCATCGGCAGCGGAGACACCTCGGAGGAGCAGCATTTTCTGGCGCATTGCGAGGGCGCCCACGATGCACTGGCCTTCATGCTGGCGCGCCGCGCGTTGCTGCGGCAGGGCATAGAGCCAGGCCCCGAATGGATGCGCGTGTTTGCCTTTCTCCAAGGAGAAAAAGAATGAAGAAGATACTGTTGGTCGGCCTGACGGACCAGGAAGCGGCCGCCATCGAAATCATGATTGGCATGAACTGGCGCGATGCCCAATGCACCGTGCTGCGCCGCAGCCTTTCGCTGGCCATGCCCGAGCAAACGCCCGAGGCGCTGGCCTGCACGCATTGCGTGGTGGACTTGTTCGGCCTGGGCATGCGCAAATACAGCGCCGAAAACGCCGAGCGCCTCATGGCCTTTCTGGGCGGCCGCTCCGCCGTGGCGCTGGCCTGGGGCGCCGATGGCGGCGGCTGGACGGGGCAAAAGCTGCCTCTGGCTGCCGGCCAGGTGCTGGAGCTGCTGGTCATGCCCTATTCCAGCCACGACATGAAAACGGCGCTGGGCAAGGTGCGGGAAGGCAAGGCGCCGGCGGAAATGGCCGCAGCGCCAGCGGGCCGCGCCTCTGCCGCGCCTTCCGGCGGCCTGGGCCAGATCCTCAGCCAGGCCCGCACGGGCAGCGGCTCCGCGCCCGAGCCTGCGCCCGACAAGGAAGTCGGCCTGCTCAAAGGCGCCATCCCCATTCTTCTGCATGCGTTTCCCGACTTGCAGGGCAATCCGTTTTTCAGGCTGGTGCAGCAAATCATCAGCCATGAAGGTCCGCAGGTTCTGACCTTTGGCGATGAAATGTTCTTCATCCTCGCGCCGCGCGAGGGCTGGATCGCCTCGCCCCTGCCGCTGGCCAGCATGGCCAAGATGGCCGCCTCTTCCAGCCTGCTGGGCAGCGCAAAGGCAACGCCGCTGCCCCCGCATCAGGTGGAAGAAGAGCTGCGCCGGCACTTTGGCGAAGGCTTCCGGCAGGCGCAAAAGCCGCTGGATTTTCTGTGCTGGGTGCTGGCCGACAGCACGCTCCGGCAGAACCCGCCGCAGCGCAGGGCCGATCTGCGCTTTCGCCTGCGGCGCTTTCCCAATTTCACGCTGCTGCCCAACACCAGCAACTTTGAAATCCAGCTGGCGGCCATCTGCTCGCGCGCGCCCCAGTCGCTGGAAAAACTCTGCCGCAGCTTTCCACAGCACGACCCAGCCGACATTGCGCGCTTTGCCATTTTGTGCATCGTCTCCGGTTCGGCCGTGGCGTTGCCGGCTTCCGCGCCCATTGCCGCGCCCGCGCCCGTGCCTGCGGCAGCTGCCAAGCCTGCCCACGCCCAGGCCGCGCGCAAGGGCTTTTTCAAATCACTGCTCGACAAGCTTTTCTGATCTTTTATGGCGAATGTTTACAAGCTCGTATTTGCCGGCCCGGTGGGCGCTGGCAAAACCACGGCCATCCAGTCCCTGTCGGACATCGAAGTGGTGCGCACGGAGGCCAACGCCACCGACGAAGTGCGCCTGCTCAAGCAAACCACCACCGTGGCCATGGACTACGGGCGCATGAACCTGCCCAACGGCGATCAGGTGCGCCTCTTTGGCACGCCTGGCCAAAAGCGCTTTGATTTCATGTGGGACATCCTCACTGAAAACGCCCTGGGCCTGGTGCTCATGCTCAATGCCGCCTCGCCCGACCCGGTGGATGACTTGCGCTCTTACGTGAACGCCTTCCGCAGCTTCATAGACAGCACGGCGCTCGTGGTGGGCCTCACGCACGTTGAAAACGGCAGCTGGGACACGCGCCAGCGCCTGGCCCGCGAGCTGGACCAGATGGGCCTGTCGGCCTCCGTCATGGACACCGACGCCCGCAGCCGCGCGCACATGTCGGCGCTGGTCAAAGCGCTCATCTACGGCATTGATCCCTTCACTGGCGTCGAGTCCTGAACCGGCAGCCTGCCCCGCTCACCATGCTGAACCCGCAAGCCCCGCAGGGCGCGCAAGCCGCCCCACGCGACCCGTTTTTGATGCTCACGCCCGCTGGCGCGCTGCGCGCCCATGCCAGGGCGCAGCCTGACAAAGACGGCGCCGAGCTGCAAACGCTGATGAACGGCCTGGGCGCGCCCCTGCGCAGCGCCTGGCTGGCCGAATCGCCCGCCCGCCGCGCCCTGCTGACCGAGGCGCTGCAAAAAGGCTGGGTGCAGGAAATGGCCCATCCCCTGGCCGCGCCCAACGTCTCGCTGGACAGCTACCTGCCGCACGCCATCGCGGGCCTGTCAGGCGAGCGCATGGCCGCGCTCTCATCCGACGAAGGCTTTTGCCTGGCCCGCGTGGGCTACAGCGAAGACGAAGCCGAGACCCTGTGCGCCGCCGCCGTGGAGTTCTTTGACTTCGCCGCCCGGCAAAAGCAGCGCGGCTGGCGCGGCGGACAGGCCATTTGCATGCACGAAGACCTTGACATGCTCATGCCCCGCACCACCTTCATGCTCTTCTGGGTGGACGGCATCGGCTACTGGATCATCGTGGGCGGCGAGCCGCTGCTCAACAACAACGCCTTCGTGGAACTGGTGTGGGGCCTGCGCGCGGCAGGCGTGCGCTTCAGAATGAAAACCGAGCGCCGCCCCTCCATCCTCAAAGGCGAAGTTCAAGACACGCACAAACCTTCCATTCTCAAAGGCGAGGTCACGCTGGAGCAGGCGCCTTCCATCCTCAAGGGCGAAGTGCGCATTGAACAAGCACCCTCCATCCTCAAAGGCGAGGTTCAGGACACGCACAAGCCCTCCATCCTCAAAGGCGAAGTTGTGCTGGAGCAAGCGCCCTCCATTCTCAAGGGCCAAGCCTGAGCTTTTGAGCCTGCGGGCAAGGGGCTGATTCAAGCAGCAGCGTCCCGCCATCCGCCCGCTGCGCGGAAAACGCGGCCCGGAACAGGCGCGGCATTCACAAAGAAGAAACCAAGCTATTTCGCTCCTGAATCCATAGCGTGATGTCCTAGTGGAAAGTGCGCAAAACGGCATTTCAGGCCCTCATATTTGCTCCTGTTTTTAGGGCCTGTTCAGCGTCTGGCCGTGAGGGGCTGCGGATCGGAAGGGCTGCAAGACGCAGACGGGTCTGGTGAGCCGAGGGTTTGCAAGACTCACGAGCGCCTGAGGCCGCGCCTTCCGCGCCCGCAGGCAGATTGCCTACAGGCGCCCTGAAGCTGCGGGAAGTCCGCTTTCCGCCTTCGTCAGTCTTGGCCCGTTTCGGCTGCCGCAGCGTCTTCCGGAGGGTCGGCCAGGGCGGCTTGCAGGTAATCCGCCGGCAGGCCGTCGCGCGCGGCCAGGGCTTGCAGGCTGTGCCCGGCGGCCAGGTCTTCGCGCAGCGATTGCAGCCAGCCGTCCAGCCCGCTGGAGAGCGAGCGGCCCGCTTTTTCGCCTTCGTGGGTAACGCGGCCTTCGCCGCTGACGCCGTATTTGTTGGCGTAGCCGCGCGGGGTGACCATCAGGCCGTGGCGCGTGAAGGTGTGGCTGTTGCCAATGAGCACGGTGCTGAGCATGCCGATGTCGGCTTCGGCCATGTGCGCCAGCGTGGTGTGCGCAATGTGCTGGCGGCGGCGCCACGCGCTTTTGACGATGGCCACGGGCGTGCCGGGGCTGCGGTGGCGCAAGAAGATGCGCTGCGCCTGCACGATCTGGCGCGTGCGGCGGCCGCTTTTGGGGTTGTAGAGCGCAGTGACGAAATCGGCCGCCGCCGCCGCTTCCAGCCGGCGGGCAATGGCGGGCCAGGGCGTGAGCAGGTCCGAGAGCGAGATGGCGCAAAAGTCGTGCGTGAGAGGCGCGCCCACCAGCGCCGCGCAGCTGTTGAGGGCCGACGCGCCGGGGATGATTTCAACCGTCACGTCGTCATCGGGCGTCCAGCCGGCCTGAAAGAGCACTTCATACGTGGGGCCGGCCATGCCGTAAACGCCCGCGTCGCCCGAGGAGATGAGCGCCACTTTCTTGCCCTGGCGGGCTTTTTCGAGGGCGCTGATGGCGCGGTCAATCTCTTCGGTCATGGCCTTGCGGATGACTTCCTTGCCCTCCAGCAAATCGGCCACGAGCTTGATGTAGGTGACGTAGCCAATGACGACATCGGCCTGGGCAATGGCTTCGCGCGCGCGCGCAGTCATGTGCGCGGCATGGCCGGGGCCGATGCCCACCAGCGCGATGGAGCCGCTGCGGGCGGGCGCGGGTGAAGAAGAAGGGGAAAGCGGGTTGGCGTCGTTCATGGGTTCAGTCATTGGGCAAAGCGGCCGATTCTGGCGGCACGCGCGCGATGGAGACCGTGGCGTTGCGCCCGTCGGGGCCGCGCAGGCGGTGTTTTTCCACCACCAGCGCGCTCATGGGCGCGGGCTGCTGCCCGCCGCCCGCTGCCAGCAGCGCGGCTGCCTCGCTGACCGATGGCGTGCCGGTGTAGCGCAGCACGGTTTCAGACGGATTGGGCACGGGCACGGCGGCCAGTTCGGCGGGCGTGTAAAAGCGCATGGGCCAGCCGCGCTCGGCCACCAGCGCCAGCAGGCCCGGCTCTTTTGCCTTGAGCGTGATGCTGGCGGCCGCCACGATGTGCCCGGGCGCAATGCCCGCGCGCGCCAGCGCCTGCTCCAGCGCGGTGCGCAAGGTTTCAAGGGGCGTTCGGCTGTCGCAGCCCAGGCCCACGGCAAAGAAAGAAGTCATGCGGCTGAATCCAAGATCAATGAAAACAAAATCGTGGCATATGCCTTGAATATCCATCCGGGGCCATTCCGGGAGCGGCATTTCAGGCGCAGCCCGTCAGATTCCGAACAGGTTCTTACAATTTGCGCCGCCTCATTTTTCAGGAGCAACGCGCCGTGCAACCGCCTCTTTCTCCCATGCCGCCCCGCCGCAGCGGCAGCAGCAATCTGTTCGCCGTTTTCGCCCATCTGGGCTGTTTTTTCTTTCCCATTCTCGTGCCGCTGGTCATTTACCTGCTCACCAAGGATGAACCCGGCGAACAATTCGCCGCTGGCAACGCGCGTGAATCGCTCAATTTCCAGATCACGCTCTGCATTGCGGGCATGGTGTGCGGCATTCTGATTTTTGCCGCCATCGGCCTGGTTTTGCTGCCCCTGCTGGGCCTTTACGGCGGCGTTTGCATCATCATCGCCGCCATCAAGGCGGCCAACGGCCAGATCTGGCGCTATCCGCTGACTTTGCGGCTCATCAAATAAAGCGGCTCTTTGTCTTTCCGGAGTGACGATTCGGGCGGGGTCAAATAAAGCACCAGGCGGCCTTTGGCCTTTTCCCACCATTCAGACTGGATCGCCGCAGCGTCCGCCGTGGCCCAGAGCACGGCGGCGAAAGCATCCAGCGGCACGTCGGTCATGCGGCTGAAAACACGGATGTTGGCGGGCAGCGGCGCGGCGTGCGGCCACCAGTGGCGCAGGCAGCCCGCTTCCTGCACGAAGGCCACCGGCTCGCCATTGACCACACAGGCTGCGGCGCGCGTGAGGTTTTCCTTGGGCGCAATGGCCCGCCAGCCGTGCTCGCGGCCCAGAATGTCCACGGCCAGCGTGCCCATGACGTCTGATGCAGTGGTGATGACCGGCACAGCCCCCAGCAGCGCCGCCACGCGCTGCGCCCATTCATTGGCGCCGCCCACGTGGCCGGAGAGCACGGCAATGGCAAAGCGCCCCGCTTCATCCACCACCACCACGCCGGGGTCCTCCGCCTTCGACTTGAGGTGCGGCGCCAGCAGCCGCACCATCGCCCCCAGCGAAACAAAGCACACCAGCTGCTCATGCGCGGCCAGCAGCGGGCCGATTTCGCCGCGCAGCGCGCCTTCATAAATGCGCCGGGGGTTGGGCAGCTCCGCCAGCGGCGCGGCCCACCTGGCCGGAGCGCACACTGTGGCCTGCGGCCAGTGCCGCGCCAGCCGCGCGGCCAGCGCCACGCCCTGGCGGGTGATGGCCAGCAGGGCAATGCGGGGCAAGGCGCCAGGTGAAGACGGGGAGTTCATGGCGATTCGCCGCGCCGGGGGCAAAGCCGGTTTCAGAGCAGCTTTTTGGCGGGCAGGCGGTAGTTTTCCTGCGTCATCAGATCCAGCCCGCATTCCTGCTGCTCCACCCAGTCAATGAAGCGGCGCGACATGGTGCGGCCGCGAAACCAGGAACCATGCTGGGGCACGATCATCTTGATGTCCAGCCCGCGCACCATCTGCGCCCAGTACTGGCAGGCCTTGCGCGAACTCATGTAGCGCCTGTGAAAGCCCAGCATGTTGGGAATGTGTGCGTCAAAGTCGGTCACGGGCTGGCCCGCTTGTTCGTTGCTGACCAGCGATGCGCCCAGATCGCCCGAAAACAGGATTTTGGAGATGGGGTCGTAGAACTGGAAATTGCCTTCGGAGTGCAGAAAGTGCGCGGGCAGCACGATGATGTGCGCCTCGCCCAGCGGCAAGATGCCGCCGGCGTCAGGCACGGGCACCAGCCGGTTTTCAATGCTGTGGGTGCAAAAGTGCGGCACGAAGCGCGACCACACGGCGGGAATGACGAGCTTGCACGTGGTTTGCACCAGCCAGCGGTTGAGCGAAGCCACCACGTCAGGGTCGGCGTGCGAGGCCATGATGTAGTCCACCTGCGACTTCGGAAAGCACTGCATGCGCCGCAGGAAGATGGCGTTGTAGGTCATCATGCCGCCGGGGTCGATGACGGCCATGTGGTCGCCGTGGCAGACGATGAACTGGTTGGACTGCACGGCGTCGGCGTCAGCCTGCACCAGGTCGTGAAACATGATGCATTCGTGGCCGTCCTTGGCGTAGAGCTGAATGGTCATGGCGGCAAGGCCGGCGCAAGCCCGAAGGCGTGCCCGCGCTCAATGCTGGGTGTTGGCGCCCAGTTGAACGAAGCCGGAGCCGATCATGGGCTTGTCCGCCTGCAGCGGCTCCAGCTTGACGATGATGAGCGAGAGGTTGTCGCCGCCGCCCATCGCGCGCTCGCGCGCCTTTTCCACCAGGAATTCGCTGGCGTCGCGCGGCGGCAAGGCGTTGAGCACGGAGCCGATTTCATCGACCGTGAAGTAGTGCCACAGCCCGTCGCTGCACGCCATGATGGTGTCGCCCAGTTGCAGGCGCGGAATGTAGTGCGCATCCAGCCGGGGCGGCTCGTCCGCGCCCAGGCAGCTGAGCAGCATGTTGGACTGCGGATGGGTGTTGGCTTCTTCGGCGGTGATTTCGCCGCGCTCGACCAGCGCCTGCACGTAGGAGTGGTCCAGCGTGCGGCGCAGCAGCGTGCTGCCGCGAAAGTGATACAGGCGCGAATCGCCCGAATGCACCCAGTGGCAGGCGCCCTTGGCGGTGGTGAGAAAAGCGGCCAGCGTGCTGTGCGGCTCCTGCTCGGCGGCGATGGCGGTGAGGCGGATGACCAGATGCGCCTCTTCGCCAATCTGGCGCAGCAAGGCGGCGGCGTCTTCGTGGGCGGGGTCGTAGCTTTCAAAGAGCTGGCGCGCGGTCATGATGACCTGGTCAGACGCCTTGCGCCCGCCGGTGCGCCCGCCCATGCCGTCGGCCACCACGCCCAGCACGCAGCCGGGCACGCGCGGGTGGGCAAACAGGCCGAGCTGATCTTGCTGATAGTCCCGGTCGCCCTTGTGCAGGCCTGTGGCGGCAGCGAGCCGGAAGCCCTTGTCCTTGTTCATGTTGTGCGCAATGTGTGCTTATGTATATGACCTGATTTTTTGGCGCTGCCAAAAGTGAAGCTGCGTATTATCAGTTGTAAAGCTGAATGAAACAGGCGCGAGGTCTTTCCATTCGGCCTTTCGTCGCCGCCTCGCGTCTTTTTTCCGCACCCTTTCGCCTTGCCTGATCTCGCCAGCCGTGTTGCCGCCGTTTTCGCGCCCGATGGGCCGCTGGCTGCGGCCGATGGCGCTTTTTGCCCCCGCCCCGGCCAGGTGCAAATGGCGCTGGCCGTGGCGCAAACGCTGCGCGAAGGCGGCGCGCTGGTGGCCGAAGCGGCCACGGGCGTGGGCAAAACCTTTGCCTATCTGGCGCCCGTGCTGCTGGGCGGCGAGCGCGCGCTGCTGTCCACGGCCACCAAAACGCTGCAAGACCAGCTGTATGGCCGCGATTTGCCGCGTCTGATTGGCGCGCTGGGCCTGCCCGTGCGCACGGCCCTGCTCAAAGGCCGCAGCAGCTACCTGTGCCTTTACCGGCTGGAGCTGGCCCGGCATGAAGCGCCCGCCAGCGCCACCGCCGCGCGCGAGCTGGCCCGCATCGAGCGCTGGGCGCAGGCCACGGCCACGGGCGATCTGGCCGAGCTGCCAGAGCTGGACGAGCGCTCGCCCGTCATCCCCCTGGTCACTTCCACGCGCGACAACTGCCTGGGCAGCGAATGCCCCCGGTTTCGCGACTGCCACGTGGCCCGCGCGCGGCGCGAGGCGCTGGCCGCCGACGTGGTCGTCATCAACCATCACCTTTTTTTTGCCGATCTGGCCATTCGCGAATCGGGCATGGCCGAGCTGCTGCCCGCCGCCCGCGCCGTGGTGTTTGACGAAGCGCACCAGCTCAACGAAACCGGCATCCAGTTTCTGGGCCGCCAGCTCGGCCACCGCCAGTTGCAGGATTTCGCGCGTGATTTGCTTGCCGCCGGTTTGCAGCACGCGCGCGGCCTGCAAGACTGGAGCGCGCTGGCTGGCGGCCTTGAAAACGCCTTGCGCGATTTGCGGCTGGCCGCTGGCAATCCGCCTTCCAGCCCGCCCGGCGGCAATACCCGCCTGCGCTGGAACGCTCTCGCGCCCGAAGGCGTGCCTGAAGCAGGCTGGCTGGCCGCCCTGGCCCGCCTGCAAGCCGCGCTGGAGTCCATTGCCGCCGCTTGCGAAGCCGTGCAAGACGCCGCCGCCGACTTTCCCCGCCTGCTCGCCCGCGCCCAGCGCCTGGCCCGGCTGGCCGCGCACTTTGCCCAGCCCGCCACGGCGGATGCGGCCCGCTGGCTGGAAGTGGGCCTTTACACCCTGCAACTGACCGAATCGCCGCTGGACATCGCCCAGACCGTGCGCGAGCGCCTGCTGGGCATCGCGCCGCCAGATTCGTCAGATTCGTCCGATTCGCCAGCCCCGCCTGAAGGCCTGCCGCCCTTCGCCGCCGTGGGTGAAGAAGACCCCTTTGCCCCGTCCGCCGCCCCGGCCGCGCCGCGCGCCTGGGTTTTCGTCTCCGCCACGCTGGGCGATGACGCCCAGCTCACCTGGTTCACCCGCCCCTGCGGACTGGAAGGCGCGGCGCGCATCCTGCGCGTGGGCAGCCCGTTTGACTACGCCCGCCAGTCCGTGCTCTACATCCCGGCGCCCGCCGCCTTTCCCCGCCCGGCAGACGCCGCACACCCGGCCGCCGTGGCCCGCCTGGCGGGCGACGCCGCGCTGCGCCTGGGCGGGCGCACCCTCGTGCTCACCACCACCTTGCGCGCGCTGCGCGGCATCAGCCAGGCGCTGGCCGAACGCTTTCGTGGCGAAGGCGCGCCCATCACCGTGCTGGCGCAAGGCGAATACCCCAAGCGCGTGCTCATGGAGCGCTTTCGCGCGGCCGGGCAAAGCAAGGCGCAAGGCTGCGTGCTCGTGGCTTCTGCTTCTTTCTGGGAAGGCGTGGACATTCCCGGCCGCGCGCTGCAATGCGTCGTCATCGACAAACTGCCCTTTCCGCCGCCGGGCGATCCGCTGATTGAAGCGCGCTGCCGCCGCATCGAAGCCGCAGGCGGCAGCGCCTTTGCCGCCATTTCCCTGCCCGAAGCGGCCGTGGCCCTCAAGCAAGGCGCGGGCCGCCTCATCCGCTGCGAAACCGACACCGGCGCGCTGGCGATTTGCGACACCCGCCTCATCAGCATGGGCTACGGCAAGCGCCTGCTCGCCGCCCTGCCGCCCATGCGCCGCCTGGCAGACGAAGCCCAGCTCATGCAGGCGCTGGACGTGCTGGCCGTCAGCGAAGCCTGAAAAAGGCCCGCCTTCCAGGCAAAGCGCCGGAATGAGCAAAGCGCAGACGGTTGATGTTCATATTTCGCTCTTGAAATCAGAGCATGAGGTCCTAGTGGAACGTGCGCAGAACGGCATTTGCTGCCCTTCAAATTCGCTCCTGTTTTTGATGCATTCAGGCTGCACGGGCCGCTTCGGGGCGGCCTTTTCGCGTCCACGGGCGGGTTGAGCGGGGCCGCCAGTGCGGCTATGGCTGCGGCAGGCTGACGGTGACCAGCAGCGATGCGTCGGCTTCGGCGCGCAGGGCGTGCGGCTCGCCTGCGGGCAGCCAGAGGAAGTCGCCAGCCTGCATGGCATGCGTTTGGCCGGCGGCTTCAAATTGCACGCGGCCTTCCAGGCATTGCACGGTGATTTCGCCCGGCGCGCTGTGTGCCGGCAGGGCCTTGCCTGCGGGCAGCACCAGGCGCATGACTTCCAGCTGGCGGCCTTTGACCAGCGCGAAGGAGGGCGTGCTGGCGGCAGCGGCGCCCAAAGGGGCCACGCTGCCGAGCTGGCCGGGAGTGAGATGGGGCTGGGCCATGGTGAGTGCTCCTTGAAAGTGAAAAAACAGCCGGGGCGGCGGGCGCCGCGCCGCTTCAATAGTCGTCCGGCGAGCCTAGCGCCAGATTCTCAAAACGGGTGAGGGGCTTGACGAAGGTGAGCTTGACGGTGCCGGTGGGGCCGTTGCGCTGCTTGCCGATGATGATTTCGGCCACGCCCGGCTCGGGCGATTTTTCCTTGTTGTAGTAGTCGTCGCGGTAGATGAACATGATGATGTCGGCGTCTTGCTCGATGGCGCCCGATTCGCGCAAGTCGCTCATCATGGGGCGCTTGTCGGTGCGCTGCTCCACGCTGCGGTTGAGCTGCGAGAGGGCCAGCACGGGGCATTGCAGCTCCTTGGCCAGGGCCTTGAGGCCGCGCGAGATTTCGCCCAGCTCGGTGGCGCGGTTTTCGCCCTCGCTCACGGAGCCGGTCATCAGCTGCAAATAGTCCACCACGATCAGGCCGAGCTTGCCCTGCTGGCGCGCCAGGCGGCGGGCGCTGGCGCGCAGCTCCGACGGGGTCAGGCCCGGCGTTTCGTCGATGTGCAGCGAAACCGTGCGCAGGCGCTCGATGGCCTCGGTCAGGCGCGGCCATTCCTCATCGGTCAGGCGGCCCGTGCGCAAGTGGCTCTGGTCAATGCGGCCGATGGAGCCGACGATGCGCACGGCCAGCTGCGCCGCGCCCATTTCCATGGAAAACACGGCCACGGGCAGGCCCGCTTCCAGCGCCACGTGCTCGGCAATGTTGATGGCGAAGGCGGTTTTGCCCATGGAAGGGCGCGCGGCCAGCACCACCAAGTCGCCCGCCTGCAAGCCGGCGGTCATGCGGTCCAGGTCAATGAAGCCGGTGGGCACGCCGGTGATGTCGTTGGGGTTGTCGGCCATCTCCTGCACGCGGTCAATCAGCTGGGTGACCAGCAGGTCCATGGACTGAAAGCCCTCTTTCATGCGAGAGCCTTCTTCGCCAATCTTGAAAATGCGCTGCTCGGCTTCGTCCAGGATCTTGTCCACGCCCCGGCCCTGGGGATTGAAGGCGCTGGTGGCGATTTCGTCGCTGGCGGCGATCAGCTTGCGGCGAATGGCGCGCTCGCGCACGATTTCGGCGTAGCGGCGGATGTTGGCCGCGCTGGGCACGTATTGCGCCAGCGCGTTGAGGTAGGCAATGCCGCCTGCCGCTTCGGCGCGGCCCTGGCGCTGCAATTCCTCGAAAACGGTGATGACGTCCGCCGGCTTGCTGTCGTTGATCAAACGCCCGCAGGCGGCGTAAATCAGCTTGTGTTCGAGGCGGTAGAAGTCGCTGTCGATGAGCAGATCGCCCACGCGGTCCCAGGTGCCGTTGTCCAGCAGCAGGCCGCCCAGCACGCTGGATTCGGCCTCCAGCGAATGCGGCGGAATGCGCAGCTGGGCCACTTGCGGATCTGCGGGCGGCGGCAGATCAGCAGGCTCTGGCAAATCGGCAGGCTCCAGCGCAGCGGCATAGGAGGCGTCGTCAGGCGGGCCGGGATGGCCGCTTGCTGCGGGCGGCGGCGCGTCAGACGCGTCGAATGGGGGAGGGTTCAGTTCATCAGGCATGGGCGGCGAGCATAGGCAGCGTGGGCGCGCCTGTCATTGCGCAAGGCTGTGGATGCGCGGTGGATAAACCGTGGACAGGCTGGGGAGAAGCTGGGGAGAAGCAGAAGCCGGTCTGGAAACCGGGGCCGGGCGGCGGGGCCTGGAAGGCAGCGGCCCGGAAGCCAAGAATCAGTTCAAAGTCCGCCCGCAGGTGCGAAAAGCGCGAACTTGGGCGGTTTGGGCCTTGCTGCCTCCATCCCGATCCGCAAGGCTCCACGGGCAGACTCTGAACAGGTTCTTGAGGCAGAGAGCGAAGCTACATCAAGAAAAGGAGCAAATTCATGGGGCCGAAAATGTGCTCCGCGCTCTTTCCACTAGGACATCACGCTATGAATCAAGGAGCGAAATATGGCCTTTGAATCTGCCCACGATGAGTCTGCGGGCGCGAAAGCGCGGATTCGGGCGCTCTGCGGCGTTGCAAATCCTCGCCGGGGTGCAAGACCCGTCTGCGCCTTGCCGCCCATCCCGATTCGCGCTTTTGCCTCTCCCGGCCAGATCATGAACAGGCTGCCCAGGCTCAAAGAAAAAAGCCGCCAGGCATGGCCCAGCGGCTTTGGCATGACGGGCCAGCGCCCGGATCAGGCTGTTTCGCCGTAAACGGCCACGGTGATTTCAGCCAGCACGTCCGTGTGCAGGGCGATGACGACTGTGGAATCGCCCACCGTCTTGATGGGGCCGGAAGGCAGGCGGATTTGCGACTTGTGCACTTCCACGCCGTGCTGCTTTTTCAGCTCTTCGGCAATGTCGTAGTTGGTGACAGAGCCGAACAGGCGGCCATCGACGCCAGCCTTTTGCGTGAGCTTGATGATGGCGCCAGCCAGCTTTCCGCCCTGCTGCTGGGCAGCGGCCAGTTTTTCGGCGGCCTGCTTTTCCAGCTCGGCGCGGCGGGCTTCAAACTCGGCCTTGTTGGCGGCGGTGGCGCGGCGCGCGCGGCCAGAAGGAATCAGGAAGTTGCGGGCATAGCCGTCTTTGACTTTGACGATGTCACCCAGACCGCCCAGGTTGGTGACTTTTTCCAGAAGAATGATTTCCATGGTGTGTTTCTCCTTTCAGCCCCGGGTCAGACGCGATGCTTGTCGGTATAGGGCAGCAGGGCCAGGAAACGCGCGCGCTTGATGGCGGTGTTGAGCTGGCGCTGATAGAGGGCGCGCGTGCCGGTCAGGCGGGCGGGGATGATCTTGCCGTTTTCGGCGATGAAATCGCGCAGGATGTCGATGTCCTTGTAGTCAATTTCCTCGACGCCGGCAACGGTGAAGCGGCAAAAGCGCTTGCGCTTGAACAGCAGCGACTGGGTGTTGCGCTTCGGGCGCTTGTCTTTGTTGAATTTCTTGAACGTGGCCATGGGGGCCTCCTTAAAACGAATCTTGCTGAAAATCCTGAATGTGGAACACAACCTGGCGTGACTGGCGGGGGCTGGCGAGAAAGCCCGTGAAACGCGCCTGAGCGCCTGCCGCCTGACGGTCCAGCCGCTGCGCCACCTGGCCGATGGCGACAGCCTTGAGCGTGAGGCTGACTTTGCGCGGCTGCCCGGCTTCGGGCTGCTCGGACTCATGGCAAAGGCGCAAATCCAGCGCGGGCAGGCCCGCCGGGGTGTGGCGCAATGCGCCGCGCTCTTCGATGACGCCGGCAATGTCGATGCGGTTCACGCTCGCCTTGTCTTGCAGTCTGCCTGGGAGGTGTGCGTGACGGCCTTATTCGGTGGCTTGCTCGGCGGTTTGCTGGGCCTTGCGGGCTTCTTCGCGCTCAACAGTCTTCATCATGGAAGACGGGCCGGTTTCAGCTTTGGCTTTTTGCACGGTGAGGTGACGCAGCACGGCATCGTTGAAGCGGAAGGCGTGCTCCAGCTCGTCCATCACGTCCCGCCCGGCCTCGATGTTCAGGCACAGGTAGTGGGCCTTGGAGAGCTTGTTGATCTGATAGGCCAGCTGGCGGCGGCCCCAGTCTTCGACGCGGTGCACCTGGCCGCCGCCGCTGGTGATCATGCCCTTGTAGCGCTCGAGCATGGCGGGCACTTGTTCGCTCTGATCCGGGTGGATGAGCAAAATGATTTCGTAATGACGCATTCAGACTCCTTGTGGATGCAATGAGTCCGGAACCCCGCAAGGCGCAAGGCCCCAGACAGAAAAAGCCGCCCCCGGCGTCGGCAGGGTGCGGCAAGGCGAAAATCGCGGGATTTTAGCGCAGGCGCGTCAGCCGCTCGCGGCCAGCCTGGGCGGCTTCAGAGCGCGGATAGGCCTTGACCAGCTGGTTCAGCGTGGCGCGGGCAGCGCGTGTGTCTTTCAGCTCAATCTGGCAATTGGCAATGGACAGCAAGGCTTCGGGGGCCTTGTCATGCTTGGGCGCACTGCTCAGCAGAGAGCGGAAGTTGGTGATGGCTTCCTTGTAGTCGCGCGTGGCGTATTGCGCATTGCCCAGCCAGAACAGGGCCGATGGCGCGTAGCTGCTTTGCGGATATTTCTTGACGAAGCGGGCCAGCCGGGTTTGCGCGTTGCGGTAGTCGCCGGAACGAAAGGCGGCGAAGGCGGCGTCGTATTCCTTGCGTTCGGCGGCGCTGCGGTCCGGCTCGGCGCTGGCCTGCTGGGGAGCTTGGCTGCGGGCGCTGGCGTCATCAGCGGCTTCAGCGCCGTCCGTGCCGCTGGCAGGCGGCGCATCACCGGATTCCATTTTTCGCAGCCGGTCTTCCATGCCCTGCGCAGCTTCCTGCTGGCGCCGGCGCAAGTCTTCCAGTTCGCGCGAAGCTTGTTCCTGGATGCCGCGCGACTGGGCCAGCTCGTTACGCAGTGTCTCGATTTGCGTTTGCAGATCAAGCATGCTGCGGCGCATTTGCTCGTTGTCTTCCACCAGCTTGTTCTGGGCCGTGATGGCGGTGTCGAGCCGCTGGCGCAAATCCAGAATGGCGCGGCGGGCATCGTCATCGCCAAACAGCGCGTGGGCGCTGAAGCTGGCTGCCGCCAGCGCCAGCGCCAGCGCCGTCAGGCGCAGGGGTTTTGCGTGCTTCACGGCTTAGCGGTACTTGATTTCAACGCGGCGGTTTTGCGACCAGGCGCTTTCGTCGCTGCCCATCACGGCGGGCTTTTCTTCGCCAAAGCTCACGGCTTCGATTTGCGCGTCAGAAGCGCCGACCAGGCCCAGCGCGCGGCGCACCGCTTCAGCACGCTTTTGGCCCAGCGCCAGGTTGTATTCACGGCCTCCGCGCTCGTCGGTGTTACCTTCCAGCACGACATGGCGGCTGCGGTTGGCTTGCAGGTGGCGGGCGTGCCCGTCAATGACGGACTGGTATTCAGGCTTGACCACGAAGCTGTCGAAGTCGAAGTAGATCACCTTCGCCACGCCAGCGGGGCCGTCGGCTTCCTGCATGGCATGTTCTGCCTGCACGGGGGCGACGTGGCTGTCGCCCGGCAGGGTAGTGCGCGATGCGTCGCCTGCATTGCTGGCAGACGTGTCCAGGTTGTCGGTGGTGCTGCAGGCGCTCAGCAGGGCCAGGGCGGCGGCGGCAATGAAATAGCGTTTGAACATGGGTTTGCTCCTTTGCTTGAAATAAAACGCTGTCGTTGGAAAATCAGTTCTGGAACGGTCCCCAGGCCGGTTCGCGGATGTCTCCGCCCTTGCCTGCCAGGCGCGCCTTGATCTTGCCGTCCAGCGTGGTGGTCATCAGCGCGTCGAGGCCGCCCTGGCGGGTGGCATACACGATCAGGCGGCTGTTGGGGGCGAAGCTGGGGCTTTCGTCTTCGGTTGTATCCGTGATGGCCGTGGTGTTGCCAGTGGCCAGCTCCATCACGTGCAGGCGAAAGCCTGCCGAGCGGCTGATGTAGGCCATCCAGCGGCCATCCGGGCTAATGGAAGGCGAGATGTTGTAGTTGCCCGAAAAGGTCACGCGCTGCGCGGCGCCGCCGCCAGCGGGCATGCGGTACACCTGCGGCGCGCCGCCACGGTCGCTCACGAAATAGATGGAGCTGCCATCCGGCGAGAACACGGGTTCGGTGTCAATGGCGCTGGTTTTGGCCAGGCGGCGCGGTTCGCCGCCGCCGGCGCTGATGAGATAAAGCTGCGAGCCGCCATCGCGCGAGAGCGTGACGGCCAGGCTGCGTCCGTCGGGCGACCAGGCGGGCGCGCTGTTGGAGCCACGGAAGTTCGCCAGCAGGCGCCTGCGGCCCGAGGCCACGTCATGCACGTAAATCACGGGCTTGCGCGATTCGAATGACACGTAGGCCAGTTGCCGCCCGTCAGGCGACCAGCTGGGCGAGATGATGGGTTCGGGGCTGGAGAGCGCCGCCTGGGCGTTTTCGCCGTCGGAATCAGCCACCCATAGCGTGTAGCGCGAGCCGGCCTTGGTTACATAGGCCAGGCGCGTGGAAAACACGCCTTTTTCGCCCGTCAGCTTTTCATAAATGTAGTCGGCCACCTTGTGCGAGGCCAGCCGCAAATCGGATTGCGGCACGGTGTAGCCGCGCCCGCCCAAGTCCTGCCCCTGCACCACGTCCCAGAGGCGAAAGCGCACTTGCCAGCGGCCATCGCCCTGGCGCTGCACGCTGCCGGCAGCCAGGGAGTCAGCGCCGCGCTCGCGCCACACGGCCATGTCAGGCGCAGTGGTTTCATCAGGCGCCTGGCCGCTGGCGTTCACCGCACGAAACAGGCCGCTGCGCTCCAGGTCGGCCTGCACGATGGCGGCCGGTTTCTGCGGCGCGCCATCCTCGCCCCGGAAGGCAGGCAGCGCAATGGGCATTTGCCGCAGGCCCACGCCCGAGACTTCCACCCTGAACTGCGCCAGCACGGGCGCGGCGGATGGAAGGGCCAGCGCCACGGCAATCGACTGCGCCAGGCGGCGGCGGGTGATGCGAGCAAGAAAACGTGTCATGCAGTGCAAATCCTGTCGTGCAGATTCATTCATTAAAAGCCGCCTCCGCAGCGCAGTGCGAAGGCGGCATTGCGGGCGGGATGGTACACAGTTGGTTCAAAACACCGTTGCCAAAAGTGTCTACGGTTGTGACTTGCGCATATTGGCGTAAGAGCCTGTTTCATAAATAAGCTGCCAGCTGCGGCGCAGCAGATTCCGGACGCCGGAAAGCGATCGCTGCCTGGCCGCAGCGATCGCTTTCGCAGTGAAAGAGTCGCATGGAGTCCGGCTGTTGCTGACGCAGCGCAAAGAGCGCCCACAAAGGCGCGCGCGCGGCGGCATTGCGCGCGGAGCGCTCACGATAATCGCCGCCCCATGAGCATCATCATCAAAGACGCGGCAGGCATTGCCGCCATGCGTGAAGCGTGCCGCCTGGCCTCTGAAGTGCTGGACGCCATCACGCCGCACATCCGCCCCGGTATCACCACGCTTGAAATCGACCGGCTGGCCGCGCAGCACATGCAACAGCAGGGCACGCGCTCGGCCACCATCGGCTACCAGCCGCCGGGCTATCCGCCCTATCCGGGGCACGTGTGCACCTCCGTCAATCACGTGGTGTGCCACGGCATCCCCAACGAGCGCCCCCTGAAAAAAGGCGACGTGCTGAATGTGGACGTCACCGTCATCAAAGACAGCTGGTTTGGCGACACCAGCCGCATGTTCGAGCTGGGCGAATGCTCGGTGGCCGCGCGGCGGCTCAGCCGCCTGACGTACGAGGCCATGTGGCTGGGCATCATGCAAGTGCGCCCCGGCGCGCGGCTGGGCGACATCGGCCACGTCATCCAGAAATTCGCCGAAGGGCACGGCCTGTCGGTGGTGCGCGAATACTGCGGCCACGGCGTGGGCCAGAACTTTCACGAAGACCCGCAGGTGCTGCACTACGGCAAGGCGGGCACGGGCGAAGAGCTGGAGCCGGGAATGATCTTCACCATCGAGCCGATGATCAACCTGGGCCGCCGCGACGTGAAATCGCTGGGCGACGGCTGGACCGTCGTCACCAAAGACCATTCACTTTCGGCGCAATGGGAGCACTCCGTTCTCGTCACGCCCACGGGCTACGAAGTGCTCACGCTCTCGGCCGGCAGCCCGCCGCCGCCAGACTTCGTCAAGGCGTGAATTAGCTCCTTTTCCCATAGCATTACGTCCTAGTGGAAAGAGCGCCGGAGCCATTTTCCACCCCTCTTGATTTGCTCCTTCTTTTGAGTAGGCCGCCATGACGGAACGACAGGAAAAGCTCTTCATCCTCACCGGCGCGTCGCGCGGCCTGGGGCGGGCGCTGGCTGAGCAGCTGCTGCGCGAGGCGGGCTGCACGCTGCTGACCCTCTCGCGCCAGCCGCTGGCGGCGCTGCAAGAGCAGGCGCGGCAAAGCGGCGCGCAGCTGGTGCAGTGGCAGCAGGATTTGACGGACGCGCCCGCCGCCGCCCGCCGCCTGGCCGAGTGGCTGCAAGCCGTGCCGCCGGGGCGCTTTGGCTGCGCCGCGCTCATCAACAACGCGGGCGTGATTCCGCGCATCAGCAGGCTGGGCGACACACGCTCGGCCGGCAGCGACGCGGCCGATCTGGCCGGGCTGTCGCAATCCATCCGCGCCGGGCTGGAAGCGCCGCTGCTGCTGTGCGCGGCCTTTCTGTCGGCCACGCGCCAGTGGCCCGCCGGGCGCAAGGTGCTCAATATTTCATCGGGCCTGGGCCGCCGCCCGCTGGCCGCGCAAGCGCCCTACTGCGCCGCCAAGGCGGGGCTGGATCACCTCACCCGCTGCCTGGCGCTGGAAGAGGCCGCGCGCCCGGATGGCCAGGGCGCGCGCGTGTGCGCCATCGCCCCCGGCGTGATCGACACCGATATGCAGGCCCAGCTGCGCGGCGCCAGCGCGCAAGACTTTCCGGGCCAGGGGCGCTTTGCCGCCCTCAAGGCCGAAGGGCAGCTGGCCAGCGCCGAAGACACCGCCCGGCGCCTGCTGGCTTATCTGGCGCGGCCCGATTTCGGCAGCGAAGCGGTGGACGACATCCGCCGCCACGGCTGAACCAGCGCCGCCAAGGGCCGGTTCACGGCCGGTTCACGTTACGCATTCCCGGGAAACCTGTTTCCAGTCTGTCCATGGGTGCGGAAAGCGCGGCACGGCCCGGAACCCGAAGCCCGCTGCGCCCCGCCGTCATGCCTTTGCGGCCAAACCGTGAAGAAGGCTGAATCACATCAAAAACAGAAGCAAATTCAAGGGACTGAAAACGGCGCTTGCGCCCGCCACACCAGGACCTCATGCTATTGATGCAGGAGCAAGCCATCTTGCTTTCCGGCGCCTGCCAGCGCCCGTTGGCGCACGCAGCCGGGTGACAGAATCGCGCCCCTCACCCGCCCTGCCCTGCCCCGTTTCCGCTGCTCCTTATGGAACTCATCGCCCCTTACTTCAAGCTCTCGCCTGACCCGGCCATCTGGACCGTGCAGCTGCTGCTCATTGGCGTGATCACCATCTGCTGCAACTTCGTGCTGCTGCGCCTGCTGGACTTTTTTGGCCGCAAGGAGAAAAAGCGCCATGCCCCGGGCGTGTGGGACGGCGCCTTGCTGAAAGCGGCGCGCCTGCCGCTGCGGCTGCTGATGTGGGTGGGCGGGCTGTCGGCGGCCGTGAGCCTTCTACACGCCATTGAGCCGCTGTGGCTGCACAACTTTCTGCTGCAAGCGCGGCGCGTCATGCTGATTGGCATTGCCGCGCTGTTCATCACGCGCTTTATCGCCAACATGGAAAAAGGGCTGCTGCGTGCGGGCAGCGGCCATCGCCTGCCGGATGCGACAACGGTTTATGCGGTGGGCAGGCTGCTGCGCCTGTGCGCG
The DNA here is from genome assembly GCF_900240305.1 of Ottowia massiliensis. NCBI lineage: Bacteria > Pseudomonadati > Pseudomonadota > Betaproteobacteria > Burkholderiales > Comamonadaceae > Ottowia > Ottowia massiliensis. The sequence continues at coordinate 323,433 of NZ_LT964854.1, forward strand.
CTGGCCATTGCCGCGCTGGCCGTGGCCGAAGCGCTGGGCATGTCCATTTCGGGTTTGCTGGCTTTTGGCGGCATTGGCGGCATGGCCATTGGTTTTGCCGCCAAGGACATGCTTTCCAATTTTTTTGGCGGCCTGATGATTTATCTGGACAAGCCTTTTACCGTGGGCGACTGGATTCGCTCGCCCGACCGCAATATCGAAGGCGTGGTGGAAGAAATCGGCTGGCGCATGACCCGCATTCGCACTTTCGAGATGCGGCCGCTTTATGTGCCCAATTCGATTTTCAGCAGCATTGCCGTTGAAAACCCCTCGCGCATGAGGAACCGGCGCATTTATGAAACGCTGAGTATTCGCTATTCTGATGCGGACAAAATGGCCGCCATTTGCGACGATGTGCGCGGCATGCTTGAAAAGCACCCCGATATTGCAAATGAGCAGACGATTATTGTTCATTTCATGACCTGCAATGCCTCCAGCCTGGATTTCATGGTGTATTGCTACACGCGCACGACTGAATGGGTGCCGTATCACGCCGTCAAGCAGGATGTGATGCTGAAAATCATGGACATCGTCGCCCGCCACGGCGCCGAATTCCCCTTCCCCACCCGCACGCTCTACATGGCTGGCGGCGAAGGCGACGCCGCCGCGCAAGCCGCCATGCAGGCCGAAAGCCCGCGCCAGGCCATGAGCGCTGCCGCAGCGCCCCCCGGCAGCGCCGCGCCATCGCGGCCCGCGCCCGGCGCTGGCGCGCAATAGCGCACTGCCCGTCACGCGCGCGGGTGATGCTGCGCGTGCAGCTCCTTGAGCCGCTGACGGGCAATGTGGGTGTAGATCGTGGTGGTTGAAATATCGGCATGCCCCAGCAGCAGTTGCACCACGCGCAGATCGGCCCCGTGGTTGAGCAAGTGCGTGGCAAAGGCATGGCGCAGCGTGTGGGGCGACAGCGGCGCGGCAATGCCCGCCTGCACGGCGTAGCGTTTGATCAGGTTCCAGAACATCACGCGCGACATGGCGCGGCCCGGCGCAGGGCCGGCGCTGGTCACGAACAAGTCATCACTCTGGCGCGGCCCCAGCAGCCCGGCGCGCGCCTCTGTCAGGTAGCGGCGCAGCCAGCGCCCGGCCTCTTCGCCGAAAGGCACCATGCGCTCCTTGCTGCCTTTGCCCGTCACGCGCAGGGCGCTGTCGTTCAGGCTGATGTGAAAGACCTTGAGCGACACCAGCTCGCTCACGCGCAGGCCGCTGGCATACATCAGCTCCAGCATGGCGCGATCGCGCAGGCCCAGCGCAGTCTGCGTGTCAGGCGCGGCCAGCAGCGCCTCCACCTGCGCCTCGCCCAGCGTTTTGGGAATGCGCGCAGGCGTGCGCGCAGGCAAAAGCTTGAGCGTCGGGTCATCCGCCCTCAGACCGCCGCGCAGCGCCCACTGGAAAAAGCGCCGGAATGCCGCCAGGCGGCGGTTGGCCGTGGTCGCGCGGCTGCTGGCGTGGCTGTCAGCGAAGTAGCGCTGCAAGTGGCGCTCTTGCGCCGCCAGCAGCGCCACGCCGTACTGCTGGCGCAGCCAGCGCGCCAGCCGGCCCAGATCGCGCCGGTAGGCGGCCAGCGTGTTGGCCGCCAGGCCGTCTTCCAGCCAAAGCGCATCGCAAAAAGCATCAATATCTGGCAAATCCGGCCCCGCCGGGCCGGGTGAAGATGTATCAGGCATGCAGCAAAGATACACGGCAGCCGTTTTCTTGCGTGCGCTCTCCAGCAAGGGCTTGATGCGCTTGAATTGCTCACAGCTGATGTCGCTTGAGTCACTTTTCTTTCCCCTTGAACTTCTCATTTCTCGGGGGAAGGCTTTGAGCAGACTTTCACGGCGGCGTCTGGCGCAAGCCTTCGTCCATCAGCGTCAGCACGGCATCGGCTGTGCGATCGGCTGCGCCGCGATGGGCGGCGATGAGGGCGAGTGCGGCCTGGGCGGCCCGCTCGTGCGCAGCTTCGTCGCGGGCCAGCGTGAGGGCGGCGGCCAGGGCGGCGGGCATGTCGGGCGCGCGCAGGGCGGCGCCTGCGGCCTGGGCGCTTTCGGCGGCCTGGGCGAAGTTGAAGGTGTGCGGCCCCATGACCACGGGGCAGGCGCAGGCGGCCGCTTCAATCAGGTTTTGCCCGCCCAGCGGCGCAAAGCTCGCGCCCAGCAGGGCCACGCGGGCGGCGGCGTAGTAGGCGGGCATTTCGCCCAGAGAGTCACCCAGCCAGAGGTCGGCGGCGGGCGGCGCGGCATTGGCGCTTCCGCTTTCGTTTGCGCCTGTGCCTTCGTTTGCACTTTGCGGCCAGGCGCTGCGGCGGCTCACGCGCAGGCCGTGGGACTGGGCCAGCCTGGCCACTTCGTCAAAACGCTGGGGGTGGCGCGGCACGATGAGCCACTGAATGCCTGCCAGGCCCGCCGCATCAGCCGCCCGCGCCTGGACGATGGCCTGCATGAAGGCGGCTTCCTCGCCGTCGCGCGATGAGGCCAGCATGACGATGGCGCGGCCCGCCTGCCGGGCCTGTTCGCGCCAGCGCTGGCCGAGCGCGAGCAGGGCCGGGTCAGGGCGCGCATCGAATTTCAGGTTGCCGAACACGCCTGCCACGGGCGCGCCCATCTGGCGCAGGCGGGCGGCGTCGGCATCCGTCTGCGCCCAGGCGGCGGCCAGCCGTGCGTAGGCGGGGCGCATGAGCCAGGCGGCGCGGCGCGCGGCGCGAAGAGACTTTTCTGACAGCCGCGCGTTGGCCAGCGCCAGCGGCACGCCTTGCGCGGCGCTTTGGGCGATGAGGTTGGGCCAGATTTCGGTTTCCATCAGCACGCCCGCGCGGGGGCGAAAGTGCGCCAGAAAGCGCGCCACGGCAGCGGGCGTGTCCCACGGCTGCCAGGCTTGCGCGTCGCCAGCTTGCAGCAGCTTGGCGCCTTCGGCGCGCCCCGTGGCGGTGCCGTGCGTGAGCAGCAGGCGCAAGCCGGGCCGCCTGGCGCGCAGCGCCTGCGCCAGGATGGCCGCCGCGCGCGTTTCGCCCAAAGAGACGGCGTGTATCCACAAGGGGCTCTCGTCTTCGCGCGAAACGGCGGGGGCGGCATAAGCGCGCCCGAAACGCTCGGCTACCCACTGGCCATACAGCGGCTCGGCGCGCGCGCGGGCAGCCAGTTTGCGGCGCAGCAGCGGCTGGGCCATCCAGGCGGCGAGGTTGTAGAGGGCGTGCATGGCGGGCAGGTTACTTCATTATTGATAGCTGCCTGCGCCCGTTTCGCGGGGGCTGGCGGGCGAATGGGCGTGCATCGCGCTGCCATGCGCATCGCCATATCCATATAACCCCGTCTGGCAAGTGAAATTCTTAGAATCCCGCCATCCAGCGCCGGACACGTTTGCAAACATGCGGCATCCGGCCTTGTTCCTTTTCCCGACCCTAAAAAAAGCATATGGCCCACGTCGTTACCGAAGCTTGCATCCGCTGCAAGTACACCGATTGCGTAGATGTCTGCCCCGTGGACTGCTTCCACGAAGGCCCCAACTTTCTTGCCATTGACCCGGACGAGTGCATCGACTGCGGCGTGTGCGTGCCCGAGTGCCCGGTGGACGCCATCTTCGCCGAAGAAGACATTCCCAGCGGGCAGGAGCACATGGCCGAACTCAACGCCGAGCTGTCGCACCTGCCGGACTGGAAGCCCATCACCAAGCGCAAAGGCAGCCTGCCGGATGCCGAAGAGTGGCGCGACCGCACCGACAAACTGGGCGAGCTGCTGCGCTAAGCGCTTTTTTCTCCCTGATCACCCGCCATGCCCATGACCGAACCCGCCGCCGACTGCTTTGAAACCGACGCCATCATCATCGGCGCAGGGCCGGTGGGGCTGTTTCAGGTGTTCGAGCTGGGCCTGCTGGAAGCGCGCGCCCACGTCATTGACGCACTGCCGCAAGTGGGCGGCCAGCCGGTGGAGCTGTATCCCGACAAGCCCATCTACGACATTCCCGCCGTGCCCGTATGCACGGGCCGCGAGCTGGCCGAGGCGCTGATGAAGCAGATTGCGCCCTTCAAGCCCGTGTTCCACCTGGGCCAGCAAGTCAGCCGGCTTCAGCGGCAGGCCGACGGGCGCTTTCTGGTGGAAACCACACAGGGCGTGCGCGGCCTGGCGCGCGCCGTCTTCATCGCCGCAGGCGTGGGCGCATTCCAGCCCCGGCCGCTGAAAGTGCCGGGCGTTGAAGCCTTTGAAGGGCGGCACGTGCTCTACCGCGTGCAAAAACCCGAAGCCTTCGCGGGCCAGCAAGTGGCCGTGGCCGGCGGCGGCGATTCGGCGCTGGACTGGGCCAACCACCTGGCCGGGCTGCCGCCGCAAACGGCCCCGGCGGGCGTCATCCTCATTCACCGGCGCGATGCCTTCAGCGCCGCCCCGGCCAGCGTCAGCCGCATGCGCGCGCTGTGCGAGCAAGGCCGCATGCAGCTGGCCATCGGCCAGATCACCGGCCTGGAAGGCAGCGCAGGCGACGCCAGCCGCCTGGCCGCCCTCAAGCTCACGAGCGCAGACGGCGTCACGCGCCGCCTGCCGCTGGATGCGCTGCTCGTCTTTCACGGCATGAGTCCGCGCCTGGGGCCTATTGCCGACTGGGGCCTGGCCATCGAGCGCAAGCAGCTGGCGGTAGATACCGAAAAGTTCTCCACCAGCGAGCCGGGCATCTTCGCCGTGGGCGACATCAACACCTACCCGGGCAAGAAAAAACTCATCCTCAGCGGCTTTCACGAAGCCACGCTGGCCGCCTACGGCGCGCTGCCCTTTTTGTTTCCGGGCAAAGACGTGTTCTTCCAATACACCACCACCAGCCCCAACCTGCACCGCGCGCTGGGCGTATCGCCCGATTTGTCGGACTTGTGAGACCCGCGCGGCGGCTCCCGGGGCCTGTTCGCAAGCGGAGCGCGGGAAGATGGGGCGCAGGCTGCCTTTTAGCTCTGTTTTCCATAGCATGATGTCCTAGAGAAACGGGCGCAAGAGCTGTTTTTGGCCCGCTTGAATTTGCTCCTGTTTTGGATGCATAGCTGCCGCTTCTCCCTTTGGCGCAGCGCGGCGGCCCGCTTCTTGTCTGGTGCCGCTCGCCTCATTCATTCAGGGCATGGCCACCACGCGGGGCCTGATCGTCGCCATTGGCGCGCAAAACGCCTTCGTGCTGCGGCAGGCGCTGGATGCGCTCCTCGGCCTGCTCATGTGGGCGCTGGCCGCCGCGCTGGCGCGGCATGTCTGGCTGGCCGCATGGGCGGCCCTGCCGCAATGAAGTAACCTGCCGAGGCTGACGCCTGTTTGGGCCATGCTTTTTTGACGCTCCTGCGCTTTTCTCTCCCCCTGTTTTCCGCTCCTGTTTTCCGCTCTGCCTGCGCTGCATGGCTGAACGGGCGCAACCCCGTCTTTCCGCTCCCATGAACACGCCCACGGACACCCAAACGAGCTTCACCCTCGCAGGCCAGCCTGCCGCGCGCGGCATCGCCATAGGCCGCGCCGTGCTGGCGCCTTCCAGCCGCATGGACGTGGCGCATGACTTCATCACCCCCGCGCAAGTGCCCGCCGAGCTGGCCCGGCTGGCTGCCGCGCGCGAGGCCGTGGCGGCCCGCTTGCAGCGCCTGCGCGCTGACATGCCGCGCGACACGCCCGCCGAGCTGTCGGCCATGCTGGATGTGCACCTGATGATGCTGCTCGACGAGGTGATGGCCGCCGAAACCGCCCGCTGGGTGCGCGAGCGCCACTACAACGCCGAGTGGGCCATTGCCACGCAGCTGGAAGTGCTCTCGCGCCAGTTCGACGAGATGGAAGACGCCTACCTGCGCGAGCGCAAGGCCGACGTGGCGCAGGTGGCGGCGCGCCTGCTGCGCGAGCTGCGCGGCGTGCCGGCTTCGCCCCTGTCCGCGCCCGCGCCGCTGCAGGCCCTGCAAGACGGCGCGGCAGCGGCCCTGCCCGCGCCAGCGGGCGGCAGCGAGGCCAGCCTGGTGCTGATTGCGTCTGACCTTTCGCCCGCCGACATGCTGCAATTCAAAAAGCGCGTGTTCGCCGGCTTTGCCACCGACGAGGGCAGCAGCGCCAGCCACACGGCCATCGTCGCCCGCAGCCTGGACATTCCTTCCGTCGTGGGCGCGGGCCAGGCCAGCCAGCGCATCCGGCAAGACGACGTGGTCATCATCGACGGCGATGCGGGCCTCATCCATGTGAACCCCGGCCCTGCCATGCTGGAGGAATACCGGGGCAGACGCCAGCAGGCCGAGCGGCAAAGGCAGCGCCTGGCGCAAATCGCCAGCACTCCCGCCGTCACGCAAGACGGCCAGCCCATCGAGCTGCTGGCCAACATCGAGCAGCCCGCCGACACCGCCGCCGCCCTGGCCGCCAGCGCCGTGGGCGTGGGCCTGCTGCGCAGTGAATTCCTTTTCATGGGCCGCGAAGGCCGCCTGCCTGACGAAGAAGAGCAATACGCCGCCTACAGCGCCGCCGTGCAGGGCATGCGCGGCCTGCCCGTGACCATCCGCACCGTGGACGTGGGCGCAGACAAGCCGCTGGACACGCGCCACCCCAGCCCGCACCAGAACCCGGCCATGAGCCTGCGCGCCATACGCTGGAGCCTGTCAGAGCCGGCCATGTTCCTGGTTCAGCTGCGCGCCATCTTGCGCGCCGCCGCGCACGGCCCCGTGCAAATGCTCATTCCCATGCTCGCGCACGGCAGCGAAATCCGCCAGACGCTGGAACTCATCGCCAGGGCGCGCGCGCAGCTTCAGGCGCGCGGGCAGGCGCACGGCCCCTGCGCGGTGGGCGCGATGATTGAAATTCCGGCCGCCGCCCTCACCGCGCCGCTGTTTCTGCGGCATTTCGACTTTCTGTCCATCGGCACCAACGACCTCGTGCAGTACACCCTGGCCATAGACCGCACCGACCCCGCCGTGGCCCACCTGTACGACCCCCTGCACCCCGCCGTGCTGCGCCTGATTGCCGGCACCATCGCCGCAGGGCGCGCCCACGGCAAGCCCGTGTGCGTGTGCGGCGAAATGGCGGGCGACGCCGCCATGACCGCCCTGCTGCTGGGCCTGGGCCTGCGCAGTTTTTCCATGCACCCGGCGCGCATCCTCGCCGTCAAACAGCAAATCCTGCAATCCGACGCCTCCCGCCTGGCCGCCTGGGCGCAGGCCGTCATCGCCAGCGACGAACCGGCCGAATTGCTGGCGCAGCGGCCTTGAGCGCCCGCTTGCCCTGAACAGGCGCTCAGGACAGACGCAAGTCAATGGCGCCAAACAGGGGCGCGCCGTCTTTGGCCCTGGCTTGCAGGTGCAGGGCGTCGCCAGCTTGCAGCCAGGCAGCTTGCAGGCCGCTGGCGCGGCGCTGCTGAATGCTGGAGTGGCCGGAGGCGGCAGGCGTGGGGCCTGCGCCCAGCAGGCTGCCGGCCGTCAGCGCGCGGGTGCGGGCGCAGGCGGCGGCCAGCTGGCCCAGCGGCCAGGCGCGGCGGGTATCGAGCAAGCCGGTTTTGCGCCCGTTCAGGCTGGCCTGGAGAGTGAGTCTGGCCACGCCCGCCTGCCAGGCGGGGCCGAGTTCATCGGGCGTGAGGGCAACGGGGGCGAAAGCGGTGGCAGGGCAGCTATCGGCCCAGGGCGCTTCGCGCAGGCGCAAGGGGCAGGCCAGCGCAAGCAGGCGAATGGCATCCTGCCCCTGATCGGCGGTGGCGGCGCGGGGCGCATCGGCCACGATGGCGGCCAGCTGCGGCTCAAAGTCCAGCGCGCCGGGCAGGGCGGGCAGAGGGCCGCAAGGGCCGCGCAAGGTATCCCCCGCAGCCAGAAAGAGAGCGGGAGCGGCGCCGTCTGGCGCGTGGCCTGGCGGCGCGCTCTCCTCTGGCGCGCAGCTTGCCAGCGCCCACTGAAAGGCGCGCGGCAGCGGGGCCAGACACAGGGCGGGGTCGAAGGCAAAGGCGTGACGGGCGTGGCCGCTGTTGAGCGCGTCAGACAGCGTTTGCAATTGCGGAGCGATGAAGTTCCAGTCTTGCAGCGCCTGCTGCAAAGTGGCGGCAATGCCGCTGGCGTAGCAGGCGCTGCCCAGATCGCGCGAGACGACAGCGAGCTGCCCGTCGCGCGAGCCGTCGTGGAAAGAGGCCAATTTCATGCGGGCAAGTATGGCGGCTTTCCCTTGGCCAAAGAGCAGGCCCTGCGGCGCTCTGGGCAGGCCCTCATGCCTGGCGCGGGGCGCCAAAAGAGCGGTTCAGGTGGCTCAGGGCGCGCCAGCACATGAGCAGAAGCGGGCTGCTTTTCGCTCCTCTATCCATAGCATGATGTCCTAGTGGAAACTGCGCTGAGAGCATTTTTAACCCGCCCAATTCGCTCCTGTTTTTGATGTCTTTCAGCAGGCAGCCTGGCGGCGGCCGGTGACAACGGGGCTGAAAACCGGGCTGAAACTGGCGCGGCGGGCCTCTGGCAGCGGGCCTGGGCCGGGCAAGCGCCTTCCTACAATCGCGCTCCATGCTTGATCCCCAACTCCTACGCAAAGACCTGGAGGGCGTGCTCCAGCGCCTGGCCACCCGCAAAAACCCGCAGCCTTTTCTGGACGAAGCGGCCTTCCGCGCGCTGGAAGCCGAGCGCAAAGCCATCCAGACCCGCACCGAAGAGCTGCAAGCGCAGCGTAACGCCGCCAGCAAGCAAATCGGCCAGCGCAAGGCCAAAGGCGAAAGCGCCGACGACTTGATGGCGCAAATGGCCGCCCTCAAAAGCGGGCTGGACCAGTCCGCCGAACGCCTGGCCGCCATTCAGCAGCAAATGGAAGCGCTGCTGCTGGCCGTGCCCAACCTGCCGCATGAAAGCGTGCCCGTCGGCGCCGACGAAACGCAAAACCTCGAAGTGCGCCGCTGGGGCGAGCCGCCGCGCTTTGCCTTTGCCGTGCGCGACCACGTAGACCTGGGCGCGCCGCTGGGGCTGGACTTTGAAACCGGCGCCAAGCTCTCCGGCGCGCGCTTTGCCTTTCTGCGCGGCCCCGCCGCCCGCCTGCACCGGGCGCTGGCGCAATTCATGCTCGACGTGCAAACGCAGCAGCACGGCTACACCGAGTGCTACACGCCCTACATCGTCAATGACCGGGCGCTGCGCGGCACCGGCCAGCTGCCCAAGTTCGAGGCCGACTTGTTCGCCGCCCAAAAAGGCGGGCAGGAAGGCCAGGCCGAGCCGATGTACCTCATTCCCACCGCCGAAGTGCCGCTGACCAACTACGTGCAAGGCGAAATCCTGGCCGAAGCCAGCCTGCCCCTCAAACTCACCGCGCACAGCCCGTGCTTTCGCTCCGAAGCCGGCAGCGCCGGGCGCGACACGCGCGGCATGATCCGCCAGCACCAGTTCGACAAAGTGGAAATGGTGCAAATCACCCACCCCGCAAAAAGCTACGAGGCGCTGAATGAAATGGTCGGCCACGCCGAGCATGTGCTCCAGCTGCTGGAGCTGCCCTACCGCGTGGTGCTGCTGTGCACCGGCGACATGGGCTTTGGCAGCGCCAAAACCTTCGATCTGGAAGTGTGGCTGCCCGCACAAAACACCTACCGCGAAATCTCCTCCGTCAGCAACTGCGAGGCCTTTCAGGCGCGCCGCCTGCAAGCGCGCTTCAAAACGGCGCAGGGCAAAAACGAACTCGTGCACACCCTCAACGGCAGCGGCCTGGCCGTAGGCCGCGCGCTGGTGGCCGTGCTGGAAAACCACCAGCAGGCCGACGGCAGCATCCGCATTCCCGCCGCGCTGCAACCCTATCTGGACGGCAGGCAAACGCTTCAGGCAGCCTGAGAACCTGCTCAGAAAACCCGCTCCGAGCGCCCTCTTTCCGCCGCCAGCCGCCTCGCCCGCATGGGAACAGGCGGCTTTTTTGCGCCAGCGGGCAGGGCAGAAAAGAGCAAAGAAACGGGTTCTGGCGCGCTCCGTCTGCCTGGAAGATACCAAAAGAAGGAGCAAATCCAGAGGGGTCGAAATGCCGCTTTGCGCACGCTCCACTAGGACCTCATGCTATGGATAAAGTAGCGAAATATCACGGTGCGCCCGCCGCCCGCTCCCGGCCTGCGGACAGGTTGCCGAAAAGCAGGAGCGCCAGGCCTTCCGCCACAGGGCCTGCGGCGGGGCGCGCCCCTAGAATGCCCGCTTTTTCCCTCTACTGGACCCCCTCATGAGCCTCCAATGCGGCATCGTGGGCCTGCCCAACGTGGGCAAGTCCACTCTTTTCAACGCGCTGACCCGGGCGGGCATTGCCGCCGAGAACTACCCGTTTTGCACCATCGAACCCAACACCGGCGTGGTGGAAGTGCCCGACCCGCGCCTGAAACAGCTGGCCGAGGTGGTCAAGCCCGAGCGCGTGGTGCCCGCCATCGTCGAATTCGTGGACATCGCCGGGCTGGTGGCCGGCGCCAGCCAGGGCGAAGGGCTGGGCAACCAGTTTCTGGCGCACATCCGCGAGACAGACGCCATCGTGAACGTGGTGCGCTGCTTTGAAGACGCCAACGTGGTTCACGTGGCCGGCAAGGTCGATCCCATTGCCGACATCGAAGTCATCCAGACCGAGCTGTGCCTGGCCGATCTGGGCACGGTCGAAAAAGCCGTGCAGCGCTACACCAAAGCCAGCAAAAGCGGCAACGACAAGGAAGCTGCCGCCATGCTCAAGCTGCTGGAGCCGGTGCAGGCCGCCCTGAACGAAGGCCGCCCCGTGCGCACCCTGGCGCTCTCGCCCGAAGACCAGGCGCGCCTCAAGCCCCTGTGCCTCATCACCGCCAAGCCCGCCATGTTCGTGGGCAACGTCAGCGAAGACGGCTTTGAAAACAACCCGCTGCTGGCGCGCTTGCAGGAATACGCCGCCAGCCAAAACGCCCCCGTGGTGGCCATCTGCGCCAAGATGGAAGCCGACATGGCCGACATGAGCGACGAAGACAAGGCGCTTTTCCTCGAAGAAATGGGCCAGAGCGAGCCGGGCCTGAACCGGCTGATCCGCGCGGCTTTCCGCCTGCTGGGCCTGCAAACCTACTTCACCGCCGGCGTCAAGGAAGTGCGCGCCTGGACGATTCACATTGGCGATACCGCCCCGCAAGCGGCGGGCGTCATCCACGGCGATTTCGAGCGCGGCTTCATCCGCGCCCAGACCATTTCTTTCGACGACTTCATTCGCTACCAGGGCGAGCAAGGCGCCAAAGAGGCCGGAAAAATGCGCGCCGAAGGCAAGGACTACGTCGTCAAAGACGGCGACGTGATGAACTTCTTGTTCAACGTGTGAGGGGACAAAGGAAGGGCCGCCATGCACGACATCATCTGCCCGCATTGCAGCAAGGCATTCAAGATTGACGAATCGGGCTATGCCGACATCCTGCGGCAGGTGCGCGACCGCGAATTTGACAAGCAGCTGCACGAGCGGCTGGAAATGGCCGAGCGTGAAAAGCAAACCGCCCTCAAGCTGGCCCGCAGCGAAGCGGCCAGCCAGTTGCAGCGGGCCGCCGCTGAAAAAGAAGCGCAGATTCAGGCGCTTGAGGCCCAGTTGCAGGCCAGCGGCAAAGATCAGCAGCTGGCCGTGGAACAAGCGCGCCACGCCGCCGAAAAAGAGCGCGACGAACTGGCCCGCCAGCTGGCGCAGCAGCAACAGGCCCAGAAAGCCGCCGCGCAATTGGCCGAAGCGCGGCTGGCAAGCGCATTGCAGCAGGCCGCCGCCGAAAGCGCGGCGCAAATCCAGGAGCTGAAGGCCCGGCTGCAAACGGCTGACGCGGCGCACGAATTGAATATTGCCAAGGCCGTCAGCGAAATGCAGCAGGAGCGCGATGCGCTGAAAAGCCAGCTTGAGCAGGCAGAGATGGCCAAAAAGCTGTCCGAGCAATCCCTGAAAGAACGCTACGAAATCCAGTTGAAAGATCGCGACGCGGCCATTGAGCGCCTGCGCGACATGAAGGCGCGCCTGTCCACCAAAATGGTGGGCGAAACGCTGGAGCAGCACTGCGAAACCGAATTCAACCGCCTGCGCGCAACGGCTTTTGCTCGCGCCTATTTTGAAAAAGACAATGACGCCAGCAGCGGCAGCAAGGGTGATTTCATTTTCCGCGAACAGGACGAATCGGGCGCGGAAATCGTTTCCATCATGTTCGAGATGAAAAACGAAAATGAAACCACGGCCACGAAGAAGAAAAACGAGGATTTTCTGAAAGAGCTGGACCGCGATCGCAACGAAAAGAAATGCGAATATGCCGTGCTGGTTTCGCTGCTGGAGCCCGATAGCGAGCTTTACAACGGCGGCATTGTCGATGTTTCGCACCGTTATCCAAAAATGTACGTGATCCGGCCGCAGTTTTTCATTCCCATGATCACGCTGCTGCGCAATGCGGCGCTCAATGCCGCCCAATACAAGGCCGAATTGGCGCTGGTGAAGGCGCAGAATGTGGATATTACGAATTTTGAAAACCAGCTCGAGGCTTTCAAGACCGCTTTTGGCAAAAACTACGATCTGGCTTCGCGGCGCTTTCAGACGGCGATTGACGAAATCGACAAATCCATCGACCACCTGCAAAAAACCCGCGATGCCCTGTTGGGCGCCGACCGCAATTTGCGTCTGGCCAATGACAAAGCGCAGGATGTGACCATCAAGAAGCTCACGCGCGGCAACCCCACCATGAAGGCCCGCTTTGACGAGCTGAAAAACCGCGAAAACCCGCAGGAGCCGCCGCGCGCAGGCTGAACCCGCCAGCCGATCACCCGCCAAGGCGGCGAGAGGAGCGAAAGCGGTTCCGGCGCGCCCCGTGCGTTTGATCTGACGCTGCACCTGTCCTTCTGACCCGGCCAAAGCGCCCAGACGCGGGCGTTCATTCCGCTCGCGTCTTGCTCCGCCCTTTGATTTTGCTCCTTTAATTGGAGCATGAGGTCCTAGTGGAAAGGGCGCAAGAGCCGTTTTTGACCCCGCCAAATCCGCTCCTCTTTTCAAGAAGCATGAGCGGGCTGTGAGCCGCAGAAGAAACGGCCCCGGGCCGGGCAGCGGCCTCAGTGCGCCTGCGGCGCTGGCTCCAGCCGCTGCACCACCTGCCACTGCCGCCCGTCGCGGCTGTGCAGCAAGGCCGTGGCGGCGGGGGCTTCCTCCTCCCATGTCAGGGTGGCGGCGTAGCCGAAGGCGGGGTGGTAAATGGCGTCAAAGTCACACAGCATGGCTTGCGCGGCCTGCGGCGGCAGACCGGCAATGCTCAAAGGCTGCGGCGCGCCCAGTTGCGCCGCCGCGCCATCCCAGCAGCTCACGTGCAGCTGGCTTGGCCAAGGCAGGTACGCACGCTCCAGCTCGCGCCGCGCCGTAAACACCAGCGCGCCGCACGCGTCGCCCGTGCTACAGCAGCCGATCAGGCTGAAGCCGTCCAGCACGCGCATCAGCGTCAGCGGCGGCGGCTCGCTGGCGGCAGCAGCGGCCAGACCATCAACGCGCGCCAGCAGCAGCGCCATGTAGTCGTCTGGCGCGGGCGGGCCAATCATCCAGAAAAAGTAGTCAATCGGGCCATGCAGGCCGCGCGTGAGCGGCGCGCCCAGCAGCCAGCGCGGGCCGCTTTCAACGCCAGGCAGGGCAGCCAGCCAGGCTTCCGCGCCGAGCACGTCCGACCAGCCTGCGGCAGAGGCGCCCAGTTCGTTGACGCGCCACACATCACGCCCTTGCCAGCGGGCGGCTACAGCCAGCGGGCGCACGCTCCAGCGCAGCAGCAGCGCCTCGCTGAAGTCGTAATCATCGTCTCTGCCAGCTAGCAGGCGCGGCGCCATGCCCGCCGCCCAGAGCTGGCCCGCGCAGGACCAGGCGGCAAAAATTTGCGCGTCGTCCACCGGCTCCAGCTCCACCGCCTGCTTTGCATCGGCGGCAAATACGCGCACCTGCCGCGCGGTGTTGGCGAAAAACACCGTCAACCCGCCCACTTGCGCGCTGACTACGGATGGATAGGGCGGCAAAACGGACAAACCCCAGCCTGTGGCAGGAGCCACGGTGAGCGGCCTGTGCCCATCCAGCAGCGCCCAGATGCGCCGCGGCGAGGCCAGCCACGGCACGCCATCTTGCGGGGCGGCATGGCCCCAGACGTACACGGTGCCGCCCTGATCGTCTCGCGGCCAGAGCCGCGCACCAATGGCCGCGCCGCCTGTGCCTGGCATCACCGTGACGGCCTGCCCCTCCGGGCCGCGCAGCACGGGCTGGGCCAGCGCCAGAAACAAGGGGTCGATTGGGGTTGATGCATCCATGCAAAGTCCATCCTGAAAATTGCCTTTGGCTCCAGCGAGACACTCTGCGGGCTGCCCCAGAGGCGAGGGGGCAAGGCCAGCAACCCTGGCAGCCCCGGCAAGACGGGCAGCGGCTTCAGTCCGGCTCCGGCGCTGGCTCCAGCCGCTGCACCACCTGCCACTGCCGCCCGTCGCGGCTGTGCAGCAAGGCCGTGGCGGCAGTGATTTCGTCCTCCTTCCACGTCAGCGTGGCAGCGTAGCCGAAGGCGGGGTGGTAAATGGCGTCAAAGTCCCGCAGCATGGCTTGCGCGGCCTGCGGCGGCAAACCGGCAATGCTCAGCGGCTGCGGCGCGCCCAGCTGCGCCGCCGCGCCATCCCAGCGGCTGACGTGAAGCTGGCTTGGCTGGCACGAGTTGTACGCATTCTCCAGCTCGCGCCGCGCCGTGAACACCAGCGCGCCGTCCGCGCTGCCGCCCATGCCGCAGCAGCCAACCAGGCTGAACCCGTCCAGCACGCGCATCAGGGTCAGCGGCGGCGGCTCGCTAGCAGCGGCCGCCGCCAGGCCATCAACACGCGCCAGCAGCAGCGCCATGTAATCGTTTGGCGCGGGCGGACCGAGCAGCAACCAGTAGGGATAGTCAAGCGGGTCATGCACGCCGCGCGTGATCGGCGCGCCCAGCAGCCAGCGCGGGCCGCTTTCCGCGCCGGGCAAGGCTGTCAGCCAGGCTTCCACGCCGAGCACGTCCGACCAGCCAGCGGCAGATGTGGCCAGTTCGTTCACGCGCCACAGATCGCGCCCTTGCCAGCGGGCGGCCACGGCCAGCGGGCGCGTGTCCCAGCGCAGCAGCAGCGCCTGGCTAAGGTCGAAATCATCGCCGCCGCCAGCCACCAGGCGCGATGTCATGCCTGCCGTCCAGAGCTGGCCCGCGCAGGACCAGGCGGCGAAGATTTGCGCGTCGTCCACCGGCTCCAGCTCCACCGCCTGCTCGGCATCGGCGGCGAACACGCGCACCTGCTGCGCGGTGTTGGCGAAAAACACCGTCAGTCCGCCCACTTGCGCGCTCACCACGGACGGATAGGGCGCTTTAGGCGGCCCGCCGTTCCATCCCCAGCCGGTGGCTGGAGCCACGGTGAGCGGCCTGTGCCCGTCCAGCAGCGCCCAGACGCGCCGCTGCGAGGCCAGCCACGGCACGCCATCTTGCGGGGCGGCGTGCCCCCAGGCGTACACGACGCCGCCCTGATCGTCGCGCGGCCAGAGCCGCGCGCCAATGGCCGCGCCGCCTGTGCCTGGCGTCACCGTGACGGCCTGCCTCGCCGGGCCGCGCAGCACGGGCTGGGCCAGCGCCAGAAACAAAGGGTCGATTGGGTTTGATGCGTCCATGCAAAGTCCATCCTGAAAAACGGTTCCCGGCGGCGGGCCGTGCGCTCGCAGCCGATCAAGGAGCGGCAGCGCCAGATCCGCGCCGAATCAGTGAGCGGCGGCCTGATACGCGGCTTCACCGCCACGGGAGCCAAGCCAGTAGCCGACGGCTCCTGCCGCCGCGCTCACCAGAAAGCCGGTCACGTTGCCCAGCACCGGCACGATGCTGCCTGAAGCGCTGCCAACCAGCGCGCCCGCCGCCGCCGCGCCCAGCCAGCCGCCCGCCACGCGCGAGACTTCCTTGCCCGTGTTGTCCCAATGGCCGGTCTTCATGCTTTCCTGCACCTGCCGGGTGACGGAGACGCCATCCATCACGGCCCCAACGACAGCCAGCGCACGGCCTCCATGCTTCAGCGCTTTCAGGCTGCGGCTAGCGCTGTCGGCGTTCTGGACGGCGGCATCGAAGGTGGGGTCGCTTTTGCCCGCCGTCTTGATGATCTCCCGCGAGATGGCAATTTCCTTCTGGGCCGCTGACATGGTATTGCCGCCAGCTTTCGGCTTTTCTTCCAATCGGGACGCTTCCTTGTCCCACAGATCCTCGAATGTCAGCGCGTTTTTCTTGGCGCTCTCCGAAGCGACCAGCCCCTTGGCGGAAAGCTGCTCCCGCACGTCCTTCATGATCTGGTTGCGGCTTTCGCTGGCTTCTTTGGCGGCCTGGCGCCAGGCCAGCGGATCGCCCGCCTTGGCCGGGTCGGTGATGAAGAATTTTTCCGGCAGCGTTTTCAGCGGCCGGATGTATTGCTCAATGCGGATACGCGCATCAGCAAACAGCTCGCCCGCAATGGCGTTCAGGCCGCGTTGGGGTATCTGGTAGCCGCGTTCGGTTGCAGCCAATACCTGCTTCAGGGGACGGCTGTCCTTCAGTGAGCTGCCAGCGTCCTGCGCGGCCGCCTCAAGCTGCTCAGGCAGCCAGCCCAGATGCGCGTCAACGGGCGCGGCGCGGGCGTAGCCCAGCAGGCCCGTTCCAACGCCTTTGGCGTCATCCGTACGAGGGGAGAAGGATTGCGCGGCGATGTTCACGATATGGCTCCTGATGGAATAGGGGGACGGGCATGATACATACACGGTACTACTTACATGTGCCTATTCCTGGTTGCCGGCGCGGTTTTCCGTTTGCTGCGCGGCTGGCGGCGTTGCAGCCCATCCCGCCGATTCGCGGCCCCACGCGGCCAGATCGTGAGCAGGTTCTAAAAAACGGTTTCCGGCGACGGGCTGCGTGCGCACAGCCGATCAAGGCGCGCCGAAGCCGCGCCAGATGGGCGCGATCAGGTCGCAGGCCGGGGCGGCGCTGCTGTTTTCAGACGCAGCCGCTTGCGCCAGAGCGAAGCGGCCATGCCGCTGGCGGTGATGAGGATGATGCCCAGCCAGCCGGTCAGCGGCAGGTATTCGCCAAACAGGGCCACGCCATACAGGGCGGCGAACACGATGCCTGAATACTGGAGGTTGGCGACCAGCATGGTGGCGCTGCGGGTGTAGGCGCGTGTGAGGCAAAGCTGGCCGAGCACGGCCAGCAGGCCGACGGGCAATAGCCACCAGGCGCCGGGTGTGTTCAGGCCATGCCAGCCGGTGATGCACGTAGCTGCCGCGCCAGCCAGGGCGGAGCCGAGCGAGAAATAGAACACGGTGCGCGTTTCCGGCTCGCCCAGGCGTCCCAGGGCGGCTACTTGCATGTAGGCCATGGCGGCCAGCATGCCCGAGGCCAGGCCGATCAGGCCGGCCACGTGTTCGTCTTGCGCGATGGCCGGGCGCAGGATGAGCACAACGCCTGCGAACCCCGCCGCGACTGTCAGAGCCAGCGGCCACTGGGCGCGCAAATCGTCCCAGCGGCGCATGAGCAGCGCGCCGCCAAGCACGAAAACGGCGATCCACACGCTGCTCATGTAGTTGAGTGTCATGGCCGTGGCCAGCGGCAGGTGGGCCATGGCGTAGAACCATGCGCTCATGGCGCCCACGCCAACGACGTTGCGCCATGCATGCGCCCAGGGCCAGCGCGTGGCCAGCGGCACGCCGCGCATGCGCACCAGCGCCGCCGTGAAGAGCATGCCGAAAAGGCCCCGGTAAAAAATGATCTCCAGCGGCGTGAAGTGCGCGGCGGCGTATTTCACGCACACGCCCATGCTGGAGAAGAAGAAGGCGGCGGCAAGCATCCATGCGGCCTGCATGACGTGAAGCTCCTGAAAGGCGAAGGCGAAAAAGAAGCTCCGGCAGCCTGTGAAAGGCCGCCGGAGCTTCTGGCAAGAAACAGCCGGATTGTCGCCGCCGCGCGATATCAGCGGCAGCGGGCGGGGTATAGCGAGCAGTTCACGCCTTGGGCGTTGAACATGTAGTTGTTGGTGTTGCGGATGGATGGGTCGGGTATTTCGATATCGGGCCGGATGGGCAGGCCGCTGAGGTCGGCCTCGGGCTGGGGCACGGACACGGGCTGGGCCGGGGCTTGCTGCTTGGCGGGCTGAGCCGCAGGGGCAGGGGCCGCTGCGGGGGCGGCTTGCGCGGCAGGCTGCGCGGCGCTTTCCTGGGCATGTGCGGCAGTCACGGACAGGGCGGCCATCAAGGCCAGTGCAAAAAGGTGTCGCATGTGAGGTGGCTCCTGAAAAGGTTAATGAATGTGCATTGTGCGTTGCCTTGGGCGCTTTCAGGCAGCGCGCGTAGCGCAACAGCGACAAAACGTGACAAGTGTCACGCTTGTGGGGCCTTGGGTGATATCTGGCGATGGCAGCTCATGTGGGCAGGCTCGGGTTCAGCCGCGAAAGAGCCTGCGCAAGCGGTTCTGGCCGCTAGCGCCGCCGCAGCACATGAGTGAATTCGCCTGCGGATTCGCTTTGGGCCACCAGCGTGTTGCCGGTCTGCTGCGCGAAAGCCTGAAAGTCGCGCACGGAGCCGGGGTCGGTCGCCAGCACCCGCAGCAGCTGGCCGCTTTGCAGCGTGGCAAGCGCTTTTTTGGCGCGCAGGATGGGCAGGGGGCAGTGCAGGCCGCGGGCATCTACTTCGGCGGCGGGCGGCGGGCAGGTGTTTTCTTGCATGGCAGCGCGGAGAAGGTGTGGAGGCGCAGATTTTCGCTACTGTATCAATAGCATTATGTCCTAGTGGAGCTTGCGCGAAATGGCATTTCGCGCTCCTGTATTTGCTCCTGTTTTTGATATGACGGAGTCAGGCCGGAAAGACGCCGGTCGAGAGGTACCGGTCGCCCCGGTCGCAGACGATGAACACGATGGTGGCACCGCTCTCGCGTTCGGCCACTTGCTGGGCGGCCCAGCACGCGCCGCCAGAGGAGATGCCGGCGAAGATGCCTTCTTGCCGGGCCAGCTGGCGGCTGGTTTCTTCGGCATCGGCCTGGGTGACGGAAATGAGTTCGTCCACGAGCGAGGCGTCGTAGATGCGCGGCTCATACGCTTCAGGCCACTTGCGAATGCCGGGAATGCGAGACCCCGCCGAGGGCTGCGCGCCAATGATGCGCACAGCGGGGTTGCGGCTTTTCAGATAGCGCGCAACGCCGGTGATGGTGCCCGTGGTGCCCATGGCGCTGACGAAGTGGGTGATGCGCCCGCCGGTCTGCTCCCAGATTTCAGGCCCCGTGGTTTCCACATGGGCGCGGGGGTTATCGGCATTGGCAAACTGGTCGAGCACGCGGCCCTTGCCCTGGCGCTGCATTTTTTCAGCCAGATCGCGCGCGTATTCCATGCCGCCCGAGCGCGGGGTGAGGATGAGTTCCGCGCCATAAGCCTTCATGGTTTGCGCGCGCTCCACGGAAAGGTCTTCCGGCATGACGAGCACCATGCGGTAGCCCATGATGGCCGCCGCCATGGCCAATGCAATACCGGTGTTGCCGCTGGTGGCCTCAATCAGCGTGTCGCCGGGGCGCACCTCGCCGCGCGCTTGCGCGCCCTGAATCATGGCCAGTGCCGCGCGGTCTTTCACCGAACCGGCAGGGTTGTTGCCTTCCAGCTTGCCGAGAATGACGTTGCCCCGCTGCCCGCAGCCGGGCATGCGCGCCAGGCGCACCAGCGGCGTGCGGCCAATGACGTCTTGTATGGTGGGGTACTGAATTTCCTGGGGAGATTGCTTGCTCATGGGGTGAATATACGGCGTGCGGCTGCCAGTGGATGCTGTGCCATAATCCGCCGCTTTCCGCCGCCCGGGTGGCGAAATTGGTAGACGCAGCAGACTCAAAATCTGCCGGTGGCGACACCATGCCGGTTCGATTCCGGCCCCGGGCACCAATTTGAAAAAGCCGCATGCTCCTTTTGGGGCATGCGGCTTTTTTGTTGATGTTTACCCTTGATTGAAGACAAAAAGCGCAGTGGCACAATTCGTCACCGTCGCAATTCATTTACTTCCCGGCTCCTTCCCTGCCACATCGCTATCCGCCAACCGGTCCAGCCGTGACGCGGAAGGTTATTTCCTCCCACCAACCCATGCCTCTTCAAGAGAGGCGAAAGGTCAGCGAACGATGAGCGAGACGAAATCCGTCTACGACACTTACAAGGGCAATACCTACCTTTTCGGAGGCAACGCCCCGTACGTCGAAGAGATGTACGAGAAATACCTGGAAAACCCCGGCAGCGTGCCCGATTCCTGGCGCGAATATTTCGACGCCTTGCAACACGTGCCCGCCACGGATGGCAGCAGTGCCCGCGATGTGCCGCACCAGCCCGTGATTGACGCCTTTGCCGAGCGCGCCAAGCACGGCGGCACGCAAGTGGTGCGCGCCTTTGGCGACGACCCCGACCTGGGGCGCAAGCGCACGGCGGTGCAGCAGCTCATTGCCGCCTATCGCAACGTGGGCCAGCGCTGGGCCGATCTGGACCCGCTCAAGCGCACCGAGCGGCCCGTTATTCCGGAGCTGGAGCCGTCTTTCTACGGCTTTTCGGACGCGGACATGGAAACGGTGTTCAACGTGGGCAACACCTTCTTCGGCAAAGACACCATGTCGCTGCGCGAGCTGCTCAACGCCCTGCGCGAAACCTACTGCGGCACCATTGGCGCCGAGTACATGTACATCACGGACCAGGCGCAAAAGCGCTGGTGGCAGCAAAAGCTGGAGTCCATTCGCTCCAAGCCGTCTTTTGACGCCGCGAAGAAAAAACGCATTCTGGAACGCCTGACCGCCGCCGAAGGGCTGGAGCGCTATCTGCACACCAAATATGTGGGACAAAAGCGCTTTTCGCTGGAAGGCGGCGAGTCGTTTATTGCCGCGATGGACGAGCTGGTGACGGATGCCGCAAAGCACGGCGTGCAGGAGCTGGTGATTGGCATGGCCCACCGGGGCCGTCTGAATGTGCTGGTCAATACGCTGGGCAAGCTGCCCAAGGACTTGTTTGCCGAATTTGATCACACCGCCCCTGAAGACTTGCCCGCTGGCGACGTGAAGTATCACCAGGGCTTCAGCTCCGACGTGGCCACGCCGACCGGCCCCATCCATCTGGCGCTGGCGTTCAACCCCTCGCATCTGGAAATCGTCAATCCCGTGGTGGAAGGCTCGGTGCGCGCCCGCATGGACCGCCGGGGCGACCCGCGCGGCAAACAGGTGCTGCCCGTGCTGGTGCATGGCGATGCCGCCTTTGCCGGGCAGGGCGTGAACCAGGAAACGCTGGCGCTGTCGCAAACGCGCGGCTACACCACAGGCGGCACGGTGCACATCGTGATCAACAACCAGATTGGCTTCACGACGTCTGACCCGCGCGATGCGCGCTCCACAACCTATTGCACGGACATCGTGAAAATGATTGGCGCGCCCGTGCTGCACGTCAATGGCGATGACCCCGAAGCCGTCTGCCTGGCCGCGCAACTGGCGCTGGACTACCGCATGGAGTTCGGCCACGACGTGGTGGTGGACATCGTGTGCTACCGCAAGCTGGGCCACAACGAGCAGGACACTCCCATGCTCACCCAGCCGCTCATGTACAAGAAGATTGCCCAGCACCCCGGCACCCGCAAGCTCTATGCCGACAAGCTGGCCGCGCAAGGGCTGGGCGACACGCTGGGCGATGACCTGGCCAAAGCCTATCGCGCCGCGATGGACGCGGGCCACCACACGGTCGATCCGCTGGCAACCAACTTCAAGGCGCAGTTCGAGGGCAACTGGAGCAAGTTCAGCGGCCAGAAGTGGACGGACGCCGCAGAAACCGCCATTCCCCTGACCGAGTGGAAGCGCATTGCCGAAAAGCTCACCACGCTGCCTGCCACCGTCAGCCCGCACGCGCTGGTGAAAAAGGTCTATGACGACCGCGCCGCCATGGGCCGTGGCGAAATCAATGTGGACTGGGGCATGGGCGAGCACATGGCTTTTGCCACACTGGTGGCCAACGGCTATCCGGTGCGCATTTCCGGCGAAGACTGCGGGCGCGGCACGTTCACGCACCGCCACGCCGTCATTCACGACCAGAACCGCGAGAAGTGGGACGAAGGCACCTACATTCCGCTACAAAACGTGGACAAGAAGCAAGGCTCCTTCACCGTCATCGACTCCATCCTCTCGGAAGAAGCCGTGCTGGCCTTTGAATACGGCTACGCCTCGAACGACCCCAGCACGCTGGTCATCTGGGAAGCGCAGTTCGGCGACTTTGCCAATGGCGCGCAAGTGGTGATTGACCAGTTCATCGCTTCGGGCGAAGTGAAGTGGGGGCGCCTCAATGGCCTGACCATGATGCTGCCGCACGGCTATGAAGGCCAGGGGCCGGAGCACTCTTCCGCCCGCGTGGAACGCTTCATGCAACTGGCCGCCGACGCCAACATGCAGATCGTGCAGCCCACCACGGCCAGCCAGATCTTTCACGTGCTGCGCCGCCAGATGGTTCGTCCGCTGCGCAAGCCGCTGGTCATCTTCACGCCCAAGAGCCTGCTGCGCAACAAGGACGCCACCTCGCCAGTGTCCGAGTTCACCAAGGGAGGCTTCCAGACCGTCATTGGCGACAAGGGCGAACTCAAGGCCGACAAGGTCAAGCGCGTGATTGCCTGCTCCGGCAAGGTGTATTACGACCTGGTCAAAAAGCGCGCCGAAAAAGGCAGCGATGACGTGGCCATCATCCGTGTCGAGCAGCTCTACCCCTTCCCGCACAAGGCGTTCGGGGCGGAACTCAAGAAATACCCTCACGCCACCGAAATCGTCTGGTGCCAGGACGAGCCGCAAAACCAGGGCGCATGGTTCTTCGTGCAGCACTACATCCACGAAAACATGCTGCCCGGCCAGAAGCTCGGCTACGCAGGCCGTCCGGCTTCCGCCTCGCCCGCCGTGGGCTACGCCCACCTGCACCAGGAGCAGCAAAAGGCGCTGCTTGAGGCGGCGTTCTCGCGCATCAAGGGCTTTGTGCTCAGCAAGTAAGCGAACCAGGCGGCGCAGGCTCCGTGCAAGGACCGCGCCGCCTTCCCCTCCCACTCTCAACCACCAACGGAATACCCAAAATGGCAATCGTCGAAGTCAAGGTGCCCCAGCTTTCTGAATCCATCACCGAAGCCACGCTGCTGCAATGGAAGAAAAAGCCGGGCGAAGCCGTTCAGGCCGATGAAATCCTGATCGAAGTCGAAACCGACAAAGTCGTGCTGGAAGTGCCCTCTCCAGCCGCAGGCGTGCTCACCGAAATCATCCAGCCCGATGGCGCCACCGTCACCGCCGATCAGCTGCTGGCCAAGATTGATACCGAAGCCGTGGCAGGCGCCGCCGCAGCGGCTCCTGCTTCAGCGGCAGCTGCGCCCGCGCCCGCCGCCAGCGCCGCTGCCCCGGCCAGCAACAGCAAGGCGGGCATCGCCATGCCAGCCGCCGCCAAGCTCATGGCCGACAACAACCTGCCCGCAGGCAGCGTGCCCGGCACCGGCAAGGATGGCCGCGTGACCAAGGGCGACGTGCTCGGCGCTGTCGCCGGCGGAGCCAAACCCGCGTCCATCCCGACCGGCGTGCCCACGGCCAGCCTGCCGCAAGTCAGCGGCCCGGCCGCGCCCGATCTAGGCAGCCGCCCCGAGCAGCGCGTGCCCATGACGCGCCTGCGCGCCCGCGTGGCCGAGCGCCTGCTGCAATCGCAGGCTACCAACGCCATCCTCACCACCTTCAACGAAGTGAACATGGCCCCCGTCATGGAACTGCGCAAGAAGTTCCAGGACGCCTTCGTCAAGGAGCACGGCGTCAAGCTCGGCTTCATGTCCTTCTTCGTCAAGGCGGCGGTGCACGCGCTCAAGAAATTCCCGGTCATCAACGCCAGCGTGGACGGCAACGACATCGTCTATCACGGCTATTTCGACATTGGCATTGCCGTGGGCAGCCCGCGCGGCCTGGTCGTTCCCATTCTGCGCAACGCCGACCAGATGAGCTTTGCCGACATCGAAAAGAAGATTGCCGAATTCGGCCAGAAAGCCAAGGACGGCAAGCTGGGCATTGAGGAAATGACCGGCGGCACCTTCTCCATCAGCAACGGCGGCACCTTCGGCTCCATGATGTCCACCCCCATCATCAACCCGCCGCAATCGGCCATTCTGGGCGTGCACGCCACCAAGGAACGCGCCGTGGTGGAAAACGGCCAGATCGTCATCCGCCCCATGAACTACCTGGCCATGAGCTACGACCACCGCATCATCGACGGCCGCGAAGCCGTGCTGGGCCTGGTGGCCATGAAAGAGGCGCTGGAAGACCCGGCCCGCCTGCTGTTCGACCTCTGATCGGCCTTGCCGCCAGTCGGCTATCACGAACAGGTTCCGTGATAGTGCGACAGTGCGCGGCGGGACTTTCAATCGGAGGATGCCCCATGCCCGAACCGATCTGGCCTCAGCGTCTTGCCATACTGTGGCGCTGGCTGAATCAGCCTCTGCCCGGCACTTCGCCACGCCAGACGAAGCCTGTTGTTTGGGTGGAGGGGCGCATTCCGGGCAAAACTTTGTCCGTGCTCACTGTCCTGCTACTGGCCGGGATGCTGGCAGACATGGCGGGCTGGTGGCAAGTGTCCAGTTTTGATCCGTTTCAGCTTTACTTCGCCTGGGTCAGCTCACTGGTGTGCAACGCGGGCTGGGGTGGCTACAGCCAAGGCTTGTGGGGAATAGCAGGCGGCATCATTCTGTTTGGCTTTTTGCCCGCATGGCTGATGTGGGCGTGGATCGTCCGTCATGCCTACCAACTGATACGCCGCCGGACCAACCTGCCTCTTAGCGGCAAGCCGTGGTTTCCCATGGTGCTGCTCGAAGGTCGGGCCGCCGTGTGGCGTGGGTGGTGTCTGTTGCTGGCTGCGGGTCTGGCGCTATGCATGCTTCTGTGGGCGACCTACTTGTTTTATGCGTGGCTACCACAATTGTTGTTGCCGCCTTCCGCATTGAAAGTCTGCTGAGATTCAACCTTCCATCTTTTCTGGAGATTCACAATATGAGTGACACTTTTGACGTCATCGTTATCGGCGCAGGCCCCGGCGGCTATATCGCGGCCATTCGCGCTGCGCAGCTGGGCCTGAACGTGGCCTGCATTGACGAGTGGAAAAACGAAAAAGGCGGCCCCGCTCCCGGAGGCACCTGCACCAACGTGGGCTGCATTCCGTCCAAGGCGCTGCTGCAAAGCTCCGAGCATTTCGAGCAGGCCGCGCATCACTTTGGCGAGCACGGCATCAGCCTCAAAGACCTGAAAATGGACGTCAAGAAAATGATCGCCCGCAAAGACGGCGTGGTCAAACAAAACAACGACGGCATCCTTTACCTGTTCAAAAAGAACAAAGTCAGCTTCTTTCACGGCAAAGGCTCTTTCCTCAAGGCCGTGGACGGCGGCTACGAAATCGCCGTAACGGGCGACAAGAGCGAAACCCTCACGGGCAAGCAAATCATCGTGGCCACCGGCTCCAGCGCCCGCCAGCTGCCCGGCGCGCCGTTTGACGAAGAAAACATCCTCTCCAACGACGGCGCTTTGCGCATTGGCAAAACCAGCGGCGCGGCGCCCAAAAAACTCGGCGTCATCGGCTCCGGCGTCATCGGGCTGGAAATGGGCAGCGTCTGGCGCCGCCTGGGCGCGGAAGTCACCATTCTGGAAGGGCTGCCCACCTTCCTGGGCGCGGCGGACGAGCAAGTGGCCAAGGAAGCCAAAAAGGCTTTCGACAAACAGGGCCTGAAAATCGAGCTGGGCGTCAAAGTCGGCGAAATCAAATCCGGCAAAAAAGGCGTCACCGTTGCCTACACCAACGCCAAGGGCGAAGCGCAAACGCTGGAAGTGGACAAGCTCATCGTCTCCATTGGCCGCGTGCCCAACACGCAGGGCCTGAACGCCGAAGCCGTGGGCCTGAAGCTGGGCGAGCGCGGCGACATCGTGGTCGATGACCAATGCCGCACCAGCCTGCCCGGCGTGTGGGCCGTGGGCGACGTGGTGCGCGGCCCCATGCTGGCGCACAAGGCCGAAGAAGAAGCCGTGACCGTGGCCGAGCGCATCGCGGGCCAGCATGGCCATGTGGACTTCGCGCTGATTCCGTGGGTCATCTACACCAGCCCCGAAATCGCCTGGGTCGGCAAAACTGAGCAGCAGCTCAAGGCCGAAGGCGCGAAATACAAGGCCGGCACCTTCCCCTTCATGGCCAACGGCCGCGCACGCGCGCTGGGCGACACCACGGGCTTCGTCAAATTCCTGGCGGATGCCAAAACCGACGAAATCCTGGGCGTGCACATCATCGGCCCCTATGCCAGCGAGCTGATTGCCGAGGCCTGCGTGGCCATGGCCTTCCGCGCCAGCAGCGAAGACATCGCCCGCATTTGCCATGCCCACCCATCCCTGAGCGAGTCCACCAAGGAAGCCGCGCTGGCCGTAGACAAGCGCACGCTCAATTTCTGAACGGCAGATGGCCTCATGACAGGCGCGAACAAGCTCATCAGAATGAGCCTGATTCGCTCCTTGATTGATAGCGTTACCTCCTAGCCGAATGGGCGGCAGACGGTGTTTTGAGGGGGTGAATTTGCTCCTTTTTCTGAAGTGAAAGTCATGCCGAATAGCGTCCCTGCTTTGCACATTCAGAGAAGGCCCTGCACGATTCGGGCTGCCCTACGCACCGTGCTGGCGTCCAGTCGGCCCTGAATCACCACGCCGCAATCTCTGTCTAGGTTGCGGCATTTCTTCTTTGGTCAGTCCAACCGTTTCAAACCCGCGCAAAAAAATCTGATGCAGACCATTGATGAATTCCGTCCTTTTGTCTTGCGCCTGATGCAAGACGGCCAACCTCGGAAAACGCGGCAAATCATCGAAGCCGTCTGCCAGGCCGCCGGCTTGAGCGAGGAGGAAAAAGCCGAGCGCCTGGCCTCAGGCCAGAGCCGCGCCGACAACCGCATTGGCTGGGCCTGCACCTCGTTTGCCAAGGCGGGCATTCTGGAGCGGCCAGGGCGCGCCATTTACCAAATCACGCCAGCGGGCCAGGCGTTTTACAAGAAATGGAAACAGGCCGACAAAATAATGGAGAAAGATTTGGCGGGCCTGCCTTTATGGGATGCCTATATGAAAGCCATTCAGGAAAGAAATGGCGGCCGCTCCGCGCTTGATGAAACCCTGCCAGATTCATCAGAAGAATCGCCCGAATCTCTTGCCATTCGCGCGGTGGAAGAAATGGAAAACCAGACCGCCGTCGAATTGCTAAACCGGTTGCGCCAGAATACACCCGAATTTTTTGAAAAAGCCGTGATCAGGGTATTGCTGGCAATGGGGTATGGCGGCAAGGAGAATCTGGCCGATCATGTGGGCCAGTCGCACGATGGCGGTATTGACGGCGTCATCAAGCAAGATCCGCTGGGCATTCAGAACATCTACATTCAGGCCAAGCGCTATGACCACGGCAACACGGTGGGCAGCAAGGAGATTCAGTCGTTTGTCGGCGCCTTGCAGGGCCGTGGCGTGGAGCGTGGCGTGTTCATGACCACTTCCGCCTTTACCAAAAGCGCGCAGGAATATGCGCAGAAACTGCTGGGCAAAGTGGTTCTGATTGACGGACAACATCTGGCCACGCTGATGATTCGCTACCATGTAGGCATTCAGACCCGGCAGTTGCTGGAAATTGTTGAAATTGACGAAGATTTCTTTGAATAGGCATTTTTATCAACTGTTGCCTGAAATATCCTTTTTGAATATTCGCCATCAACCGGAAAATGTGAAAGCGCCAGCATGACCCGACCCAGCGTCTCCGAAACCTACCAGCAGGAACTGGCCGCGCGCGGCTTTCAGTCCGACCCCGCCCAGCTTCGCGCCGTGCAGGCGCTGGAGCGCTGCGCCAATGACTGGGCCGCCTACAAGGCCCGGCGTTCCAACCGGTTCAAAAAACTCATCAACCACCCCGAAATTCCCAAGGGCGTTTACATGTATGGCGGCGTGGGGCGCGGCAAAAGCTTTTTGATGGACTGCTTTTTCAACACCGTGCCCATCCGCCGCAAAACGCGCCTGCACTTTCACGAATTCATGCGCGAAGTGCACCGCGAAATGGCTGCCTTGCAAGGCCAGGTCAATCCGCTGGACGAGCTGGGCCGGCGCATCGCCGCCAAATTCAAGCTCATCTGCTTTGACGAATTTCACGTGGCCGACATCACCGACGCCATGATCCTGCACCGCCTGCTGGTGGCACTGTTTGACAACGGCGTGGGCTTTGTCACCACCAGCAACTTCAGGCCCGACGAGCTGTACCCCAACGGCCTGCACCGCGACCGCATCCTGCCTGCCATCGAGCTGCTCAACGCGCGCATGGACGTCATCAACGTGGACAACGGCACCGACTACCGCCGCCGCACGCTGGAGCAAGTGCCGCTTTACCACAGCCCTCTGGGCGCGCAAGCCGATGCCGCCATGCAAGACGCCTTCACGCGCCTGGCAGGCACGGCGGACGAATCGCCCGTCATCGAAATCGAAGGCCGCGAAATCACCGCCTGCCGCCGCGCGGGCGGCGTCATCTGGTTTGACTTCAAAACGCTCTGCGGCGGCCTGCGCTCGCAAAACGACTACCTCGAAATCGCCTCGCGCTACCACACCCTGCTGCTGTCAGACGTGCCGCAAATGCACGTGCACAACGCCTCCGAGGCGCGGCGCTTCACCCTGCTGGTGGACGTGCTGTATGACCGCCGCGTCAAATTCATGCTCTCGGCCGCCGTGTCGCCCGAGCAGCTCTACACCGAAGGGCCGCTGGCCCACGAATTTCCGCGCACCGTCTCGCGCCTGATGGAAATGCAATCGGCCGAATACCTGGCGCTGGAACACCGCGCCGTGGACACCCAGCTCACCTGAAACCCCCGTTCAAAGCCCGTCCGTGAGCGCAAAAACGCGGCCCTGAGGCGCTCTGCGGCGTTGCAAATCCATCGCCCTCATTGCTGCCTTCACTGCCTTTTCACCGCCTTCACTGCCATGCGCCGCCTGCTCATCCTCCTTGCCGCCCCGGCCCTGCTGGCCGCCTGCTCCTCGGCCTCTTTGCACGAAAGCCACCGCGCCGCGCAGACGGCCCACGCGCAGGCCGCCCAGGACTGGATTGCCGCCGCGCCCCAAGGCGCGGCCCTGGAACCGTGGATGGCCGCCGAGCGCAGCCGCATTGCCGCCGAACAAAACGCCGCCCGCCAGCGTTTTGAACAAGCTGAAAAAGCCTGCTGGAAGCGCTTTGCCGTCAATGACTGCGTCAGCCGCGCCCGCCAGCAGCGCCGCCAAACCCAAGACCGCCTGCGCCAGCAGGAACTGGCCCTGAACGCCCTGGAGCGCCGCCTCGCCGCCCAGCCAGATGACCCCGCCGCCAGCCAGCCACCGGCCAGCCGCCAGCCATAGCCGCCAGCCATAACCGTCCATCTCGCCTGCGCCAGATCTGGCCGCTGCTTCACGCGAGCGGAAGCCAACCCGTTTTCGGTAAGCCATGCGCAGATCGACCGCGCAGGCGCAAGGGAAAGGCATGTGGCATGGGCGGGCAAAGGCGGCAGTACTCGGCTTTTCGCTCCTCTATCCATAGCAATATGTCCTAGTGGAAACTGCGCGAAACGGCATTTGAACCCCCTTGAATTTGCTCCTGTTTTTGCCGTGGTTTGACGAAGGAACCAGCGCTCAAGGCGCGCCCCATCCGCATCGGTGCCCTGCCCGCCCGGGTCTGTCCGTTCCGGCAATTCCCAATCCTTCTGACCTGGCCGGCCCTCTATGCCCCTTCTTCGCCTGCGAGCGGTCTTATAGAACTTATCCGCAATCTGCCTGCAGAAATAAAAGCCCAGCTTGGGTAGTCTTAAACCGTTGCAAATCCTCGCTGGATCGCAAACGGATCGCAGGGCACGCCTGCGCTTTGCTACTCTTCCGATCCACCGCGCTCTCGCGGCCAGACTGCGAATAGGTGCTTCTAGAGCTAAAAACAGCCGCTGCCATCATTACTATACGTGGATCCCTAAACAACAGATAAACCTGCTGCCTGACTATGGCAAACACTGTGAAATCTGTTCGTTGGAGGTAATCTGCCAGCCGGAGTTGCTCGGAAAACGAGGTAGATCGGTGGAGTATGCAGGAGGTCATTTTAAAAGATTGAAGATAAACAATCAGATAAAAATCAAATTTTGTAATGAGATAAATAGCAAATGAACCGGAAGATCATCTTAGAATTAGGGGCTGTCGAAGCAAGGCAATTCTTTCTGAAACATGAAAGCTATTGCAATATCGACTTGCCAAGATACTTCTCATTTTCCAAGCTATTAAAAAGGGTGTCCGATAGATATCAAGGTAAAAAATTATTAAGCGACTTCAGCAAGTCAAGAAATGCAATAGGAGTATTGGGGGGCGTGAATTATCTTCTCTACGCCAATAAAGATGGAAAATTATCATGGCGGCCGTTGCAAATCATAAATCCTTTAGTATATGTGGCGTTGGTGCACGAAATAACTGAAGAGCAAAATTGGGGAAAATTGCAGGCAAGATTTAAGAAATTTAGCAGAAATGAAAAAATAAAATGTCTGAGCATCCCGGTCCAATCTGAAAATAAGCAATCCGATAAGGCTCAACAAATTTCTAATTGGTGGGAGCAAGTAGAGCAACAATCCATTTTGCTTTCGCTAGAATATAATTGTGTCTTTGATACGGATGTGGCAGATTGCTATGGATCAATTTACACGCATTCCATTGCCTGGGCAGTAGAAGGTAAGAAAGTTGCAAAATCATCAGAAGGGAAGAAGAACAAAAAGTTGTTGGGAAATATAATTGATGCAAGCATTCAAGATGCGCAATATAAGCAAACCAATGGAATCCCGCAAGGCTCTGTATTGATGGATTTTGTGGCCGAAATTGTATTGGGCTATGTGGATAGAATATTAGGTGTCATTCTTAAGAGAGAGAAAATTATAGATTATAAAATCCTGCGCTATCGTGATGATTATCGAGTCTTTGTCAATAATTCTAGTGAAGGAGAAAGAATTTTAAAACTGCTTTCTGAAATCATGATGCCTTTTGGGCTAAAGCTGAATGCAAGCAAAACCAGAGGAAGTCAAGATATTATTGGCCAGTCGATAAAGAAGGATAAGTTGGCTTGGCTAGCCATTCCGCAGAATAATCGAATCAGCTTGCAAAAACAGCTTTTGCTTATCAGGCAGCATGGCATTAATTATGCTAATTCAGGTAGTTTGAATGTTGCATTAAATAAGTTTGATAAACGGATCGAGAGAATAAGAGAAAGGAAAGGGAAAATTCGCAACATAGAGCAGTTAATCAGTATTGCGACAGACATTGCCTATAATAATCCGAAGGTGATACCAGTATGTTGCGCCATTATTAGCAAATTGCTATCGGAACTGGATAGCAGCAAAGATATGTCTCTGCTGGTCTACAAGAAGTTAAGCAGGATGCCTAATTCTGGGTTCGCGCAAATTTGGCTGCAAAGAATGTTGAAGAATGACTTGGAAAGATTTAGGTTCTCCGAAAAGATGTGTGAATTGCGAGCTAGCCAAGCAGGTTTATGGAATTGTAATTGGGTAAAACATGAAGGTATGCTGAATATATTAGAAAGCACACCAATTTTTCTGCAGGATGAATTTGATAATCTGGATAACGTTATCTCAAACAAGGAGATTGATCTTTTTGGCTATTAGTAAACCACGTCTTTGGAATGCCTGAATACTTATTGAATCGGAGTTCAGGGAAAGCATGGGAGAATCTTAGGTTATGCGCGAACAGCAAAAGCCCTGTTTCACCTAGGGCAGCTACCCGGACATATAAGAAGCTGAAAACGCTGATGGCGAAGTAGAAGTGCAAGAAAGTGGCGTAACTGCCTGTGCATTTTAAATGATATACTTTGTTTATGGAGCATGCTGGTGCATGCCGTTGTCGCTGGTAATGATGGTGGAGATAAGGCGGCTCAAGGCGCGATTAAATTTTGAGTATTTTTTGTGGCAACTGAAGGGCGAAGAGAGTTTGGATATGGCGTGCGCATGTGATTTTCTGTCGTTGAATGCGATATGTCGCCTATTCAATGGATGAAGCTGAAAGCCAAACTGCCTGATATTTTAAATCCGACGGCGGACGGCTTGCGTTTCTGTCAGTTTCTATTATTTGGGCGGCAGACGAAAAACATCTTATACAGATCCAGCGCGCAAGATTGTGAGCAGCGCCTGACGTTGCGCAGCAAAGGCGCTATCTGGGCAAATCTCTCCCAGCTGCTGTTTCGCTCTTTAACCTATAGCGTTACGTCCTAGTAAGACGAGCGCAAAACGGTATTTAAGACTCTGTAATTTGCTCTTGTTTCTGATGTGTCAATGTGGCGCTGGCGCGCCGGCTTTATCCGTATCCGCCGCGTCCGCCTTTTAGGCCTGCGGCGCGGGTTGGCCCCGTTGCCGCGTTTTTGCCTTCCGTCTGGAAGATGGGCTGATTGGGTTCAGCGGGCCGTACAAGGCCGTTTTCGTTGAACCCGCGCGGGGCTAGGGCAATCAAAAAGAGAAGCTGATTTGAGGGGGTGGAAATGCCGCTTTGCGCCCGTTTCACTAGGACCTATTGCTATGAATTCGGGAGCTAAATTCGGGCGGATTGCCGGCCTTGGGCGCGTTCTGGCGCTGGCTGAGGTGGCCGTTTGTCTGGCGGCAAAAAAGGCCGCGCTCCTGTGCGGGGGCGCGGCCTGGGCGCATGGCGAAGGGGCGTTTACTGGGCGGCGGGGTGCAGCAGCACGTACTGAACCATGTCGCCGCGCTGTACCAGCAGGTTCACGGGTTTGCCGGCTTTCTCGCCTTTCATGGCTTTGCTGGCGGCGGCTTCGAATTCGGCGGCGCTGCTGACATCGGTGTTGGCTACGGCCAGGATGATGTCGCCGGGGCGCAGGCCCACGCTGGCGGCTGGCCCGTCCACGTCGGTGATGCGCACGCCGCGCTGGGTTTTGAGCTTGGCTTTTTGCTCGGCGCTCAGGTCGGCCACGGCCAGGCCCAAGGACTGGCTGGCGGCGGTTTTCGGCTCGCCTGCGGCGCTGGCGGCGCGGGAACCGCCTTTTTCGGGTTCCATGGCGGCCACGGTGAGGTTCAGGTCCAGGCTTTTGCCTTGGCGAAAGACGGTAACCGTGCCGCGCGTGCCGGGTTTGGCGTTGCCTACCATGCGGGGCAGGTCGCTGACTTTGTCGATGGGCTGGCCGTCAAAGCGGGTGATGATGTCGCCCGCGCGCACGCCTGCTTTTTCAGCCGGGGAGCCGCTTTGCACGTGGCTGACCAGCGCGCCTTGCGCTTTGCCCAGGCCGATGGATTCGGCCACTTCGCGCGAGACTTCGCCAATTTGCACGCCGATGCGCCCGCGCGTGACGTGGCCGGTGGCGCGCAGCTGTTCGCTGACTTTCATGGCTTCGTCAATCGGAATGGCAAACGAGATGCCCATGAAGCCGCCCGAGCGCGAGTAAATCTGGCTGTTGATGCCGACGACTTCGCCGCGCAGGTTGATGAGCGGGCCGCCGGAGTTGCCGGGATTGACGGCCACGTCGGTCTGGATGAAGGGCAGGTAGCTGCCTGTGTCGCGCTGTTTGGCGCTGACGATGCCGGCGGTGACGGTGCTTTCCAGCCCGAAGGGCGAGCCGATGGCCATGACCCACTCGCCCACGCGCACGCGGCTGGCGTCGCCAATTTTCACGGCGGGCAGGCCGCTGGCGTCAATCTTGAGCACGGCCACGTCGGTGCGTTCGTCCGCGCCGATGAGCCTGGCCTTGAATTCGCGCTTGTCGGAGAGGGTGACGATGATTTCGTCGGCTTCATCGACGACGTGGTGGTTGGTCATTACGTAGCCATCGGGCGTGAGGATGAAGCCTGATCCCATGCCGCGCGGCACTTCGCGCTCGAAGCCTTGGCCGCGCCCCTGCCCGCGCGGCATGTTCGGCAGCGGAATGCCGAAGCGGCGCAGCATGTCTTCGGTTTCTTCGTCTATTTGCGGCAGCGCCCGCGAGCGGCGGCCGCCGCTGCTGACGCGCTCCAGTGTGCGGATATTGACGACGGCGGGGCCGACTTGCTCGACCAGATCGGTGAAATCTGGCAGGCCGCGCGCCACGGCGGCGGGCTGCGCCTGCGCCGGCTCGTGCGGCAGCAGGGCCAGGGCGGAAGCGCCGACAATGGCGGCGGCGGCCAGCGCTACGGCGCTGCGTTGCTGAATGACTCGGGTCAGCATGGGTTGGAGTTCTCCTTGCAAAAAAGTGGGGGAAATGATGAACGCGGCAATGGAGCCGCCGCCGCCAGAAAAGTTGCGTAAAGCTTTTGCAAAGCGGGGCCAAAACGGAGGCATCGGCGGCGCTACGGCGGCCTTTCTTTCATTTTTGCGAAAAGGAAAATCCATGCACCGCGCCGATTGCATTTTCTGCCAGATCGCCCAGGGCCATTCGCCTTGCCATCCAATATGGGAAGATGAACGCCATCTGGCTTTTCTTTCCATTTTTCCCAATACAAAGGGATTCAGCGTGGTCATTACCAGGGAGCATCACGGTAGCTACGCATTCGCCGCCGATGAAACCGTGCTGGCCGGGCTGGTTCTGGCCGCGCAGAAAACCGCGAAAGTCCTTGACCGCGCCTTTGACGACGTGGGCCGCACGGGCCTGATTCTGGAGGGCTTTGGAGTGGATCACCTGCACGCCAAGCTCTTTCCCATGCACGGCACGGCAGGGCTTGCGAGCGGCCAATGGCAACCCATCAACTCTGGCGGAAGAAAATATTTTGAAAAATACGAGGGCTATATTTCATCGCATGATTGCGAACGCGCCAGCGACGTTGAATTGGCGGCGCTGGCGGCGCATATTCGCCGTTTTGCCTGAAAGGGCCTGGAAAATACGCCGTTTTGTTTTTCGCCGCTCCGCGCATTGCCGCTGAGCGGCATGATTGCCTTTTTTTGCCTGCCCACGATGAGCGCTCCCGCCTACTTTCACAACGACCAGCCCATCACGCGCGATGCGTTTTATGCCATTGCCTGCGATCCGCGCCGCAGCGTGGCGGTCGAGGCGTGCGCGGGCGCGGGCAAGACGTGGATGCTGGTCAGCCGCATCTTGCGGGCGCTGATTGAGCCGGCGCCCGGCAGCGCGGACGGCGCGCCGCTGGCGCCGCATGAAATTCTGGCCATCACCTTCACGCGCAAGGCGGCGGGCGAAATGCGCCAGCGCCTCAATGAATGGCTGACGGCTTTTGCCGGCATGCCAGAGGCCGAACTGGCGCGCGAGCTGGCGCTGCGCGGCGTGCCCGGGCCGCAGGCCGCACGGCTGGCCCCCGCGCTCAAGGGTGCGCATGCCCGCTTGCTGATGTGCCCCAGGCCCGTGCAGGTGCGCACGTTTCACGGCTGGTTTGCCGCGCTGCTGCAAACCGCGCCGCTGAAACTGCTGCAAGAGCTGCGCCTGCCCGCGCCCTATGAGCTGCTGGAAGACGATGCGCCCGCGCGCGCCGAGGTGTGGCGGCGCTGGCTGCGGCGCGTGGCGGCCGAGCCGGCGCAGCGCGCCTGCTACGAGGCGCTGGTGCGCGAGCATGGCCGCCACCAGACGGACAAGGCTTTGCAGACCGCGCTGGACAAGCGCGCCGAATTTCTGCTGGCCGATGCGCAAGGCGTGGTGCAGGCCAGCGTGCCGCATTTCCATGACATGTTCCCGCACCTGGCCGCCTTTGACGAGCCGATGCAGGCGCTGTTTGACAAGACCCGCAAGGCGCTGTTTTTGAAAGCCGCCAAGGCGCTGGGCCAGGCCAAGGCCAAAACGTTTTCGGCCAAGGGCGTGGAGCTGGAAAAGGCCATCGCCAGCGGCCAAGCCGAAGGCGTGGCGGCCGCGCTGCTCACCCAGAAAAGCGAGCCGTGCAAGTTCAACGACAAGCTGGCGGGCATCGACGATGTGCGCGAGGCGCAAGATCTGTTGCTGGCGCTGCTGCAAGTGCAAAAGCAGCACGCCGCCTGGCTACACCAGCAGCGCATGGCCGAGCTGACGCGCACGCTGATTGACGAATTTGCCGCCCTCAAGCGCGAGCGCGGCTGGGTGGACATGCACGATGTGGAGCGCGCCGCGCAGCGCATGCTCTCCAACGACGAGCTGGCCGGCTGGGTGCAGCAGCGGCTGGATGCGCGCGTGCGCCACTTGCTCATCGACGAATTCCAGGACACCAGCCCGCTTCAGTGGCAGGCCCTGTCCAGCTGGCTGTCGGCCTACGCGGGCGCGGGGGGCGGGCGTGATTTCAGCGTGTTCATCGTGGGCGACCCCAAGCAGAGCATTTACCGCTTCCGCCGCGCCGAGCCGCAAGTGTTTCAGGCCGCCAAGGCCTTTGTGCGCGAGGCGCTGGAAGGCGACGAGCTGGCTTGCGAGCACACGCGCCGCTGCGCGCACCGCGTGATGGGCGCCGCCAATACCGCCTTGCTGGCCGCGCAAGCGCAGGGCGGCTACAGCGGCTACCGCGCGCACACCACCGAATCGGACGAAGCGGGCCGCGTGCTGCTGCTGCCGCCGGTTGAACGCGGTGAAAAACCGGCTGAAGAAGCCGCTGGCGGCAGCCAGGGCGAAAGCGCCATCGCCTGGCGCGACAGCCTCACCACGCCGCGCGAGCTGCCGCAAGAAACCCTGCATCTGCGCGAATGCCGCCAGGCCGCCGGCTGGGTGGCCGCGCAACTGGCCAGCGGCTTGCCAGCGGGCGGCATCATGGTGCTGGCCCGCCGCAATGACCGGCTGGCGCTGATGCAGCAGGCGCTGCGCGAGCGCGGCATTGCCTGCGAATTTCCCGACCGCAGCGATTTGGGCGAGCTGCCCGTGGCGCAAGACGTGGCCGCGCTGCTGGATGCGCTGCTGTCGCCCGCGCACAACCTCGCGCTGGCGCACGCCCTCAAATCGCCCCTGTTCGGGCTGACAGACGAACATTTGACGCAGCTGGCCCTGCTGGCGCGCGCGCATCCGGGCGAAAGCTGGTTCAGCCTGCTACAGAAAAAAGAGCTGTTCGCGCCCGGTGGGCAAGCACTGGCGGGCGATTTGACTGATGACTTGGCAGGCGATTTGGCGGCCGGTTTGGCAGCCGATTTGGCCCTCTACCAAACCTGGCTGGCCAGCCTGCCCCCGCACGACGCGCTGCAAGCCATCTTCGACCACCGCGACGCCTTTGCCCGCTACGCCGCAGCCGCCCCCGCGCACGAGCGCGAGCGCACGCTGGCGCAACTGCGCGGCCTGCTGTCGCTGGCGCTCAACTTGCAAGGCGGCCGCTTTCTGACCGCCTGGGCCTTTGTGCGCGCCTTGCGCAAAGGCGGCGCGGCCGCCCTGCCGCCCGCAGCCGGTGCGGGCAACGCCGTGCGCCTGCTCACCATTCACGGCGCCAAGGGGCTGGAAGCGCACACCGTGCTGCTGCTGGACACCCAGGCCGCCCCGCCCAAAGCCGACACCATGAGCACCCTCATCGACTGGCCGGGCGAAGCGCCCTCTCCGCGCCGCTTCATCTTTCTGGCCAGCGAAAGCAACCCGCCGCCTTGCGCCATCGAGCTGCTGGCAGCCGAGCAGCACGAGCAGCACCGCGAAGAACTCAATGCGCTTTACGTGGCCATCACCCGCGCCGAAAGCTGCCTGGCCCTCTCCAGCGTCACGCCCTACCGCCAAAGCGGCCCCACCTGGTGGAGCCGTTTGCAGCCAGCCGCCGAAGCGGCGCCCGAGTGGGATTCAGCGCAGCCAGCCGCCGCCCGCACGCCGGAAAGCGTCCCCATCCTCCTGTCCACGCTGCCTGACTGGCGCAGCGCCGAACCCGCCCCGCCAGCGCC
>NZ_LT964854.1:361167-888667 GCF_900240305.1 Ottowia massiliensis
AAAGCGGCAGAAAAAGCAGCAGAAAAGGCGGCAGGGAAGCGGTCAGGCATGGCAGGCGGCTTTCATTCACTCAGCGCGGCTTTCGGGCGGCAGGCTGTGCGGGCGCGGCTGGCGCAGGGCCTGGCGCATGGCGTCCAGGCCGATCACGGTTTCAGCCGACACGGTCGCGCGCGGCACGGGCTTGAGCGCGTGGCCGTAAATCAGCTCGAATTCCAAGGGGATGGAGCCGCTTTCCGCGCCGCTTTCCGCACTGTTTCCGCGCAGGCTTTCCATCTCGGCCAGCAGGCGCGCGTGCCAGCGGCGGCCGCGCAGGGCGGCAAAGCGGCTGCGGCTCAGGTTGCGCCCCAGCGCGCGCAGCTCCTGCAAGGCGCGCTGCGGCGTTTCAAAAGTGAGGGTTACGTGCTCCATGAACATGACCGGCTCGGCAAAGCCGGCCTGCA
The DNA here is from genome assembly GCF_900240305.1 of Ottowia massiliensis. Classification (NCBI taxonomy): domain Bacteria; kingdom Pseudomonadati; phylum Pseudomonadota; class Betaproteobacteria; order Burkholderiales; family Comamonadaceae; genus Ottowia; species Ottowia massiliensis. The sequence continues at coordinate 361,608 of NZ_LT964854.1, forward strand.
TCAGCATGTCGCCCCAGTCGTGCATGTCGGTGAATTCGTGCGCGGGCGCGGGCCAGCCCAGGCGCGCATACAGCGCGCGCAGGCCGCGCAGCGTGTCCGGCCCCAGGCAGGAAAACATCACAAAGCCATCCACGGCCAGCGCTTGCAGCCACTGGCGCATCAGCGCCTGCGGCTCGGCCACGCGGTGCAGCAGCATGTTGGCCCACACCATTTGCACGCTGCCCGCTTCGGGTTGCGCCACGGTGCGCAAGGCCGGGCGCGCCCAGCGGGCGGGCCGCCACCAGGGCAGGGGCGCGTCGCCCGCATGGCCCTCGCCCGCAGGCACGCCCACGCATTCGGCCTGGGCGAAGTGCGCCGTCACCAGCGCGTGCCCTTGCATGCCGCCGTGGCGTGGCGACCAGTGCGCCCAGCGTTTGACGGGCAGGGTGATCCACGGCAGGCGCTCGGCCATGCGGCGCGCCACTTCTTCATGCAGCCAGGGCGCGGGGCCGGGCAGCGCGGCCAGCCGGGCGGCGGCCCGCGCGTCCAGGGAAGGAGGGGAAGAAGGCGAGGAAGCGGCGGTCATGGCAAAAGCCCCGGCGCGCGGGGCGGATGCGGCTTGGCATCAAAAACAAGAGCGAATTCACAGGGCCTGAAAAGGCTGTCGTCGCAATGAATACGGGGAGGTCTTGCTATGAATCAAGGAGCAGAAAAACCCCTTCGCCACCCCGCCTGCGGCGCTGGGGCGGGCAGTATATTGATGGCGCGGCGCTTGCGCGCCCTGCCGCCGGACCATCCGCAGGCGCTGCGCGGCCTTCTTCCGCTTCTTCCACTTCTTCCGTTTCCTGCTCCCTTTTTCGCCGCATGGCCCTGCTTGCCCGCCTGCTGCCCAGCCAGTGTCATATCTGCCGCGCCTGGCCCGCGCCGCCCATTTGCGCCGGGTGCCTGGCCTGCTTCGTCCGCCCCGAGCCGCGTTGCCTTACCTGCGCCGCGCCGCTGGCGGGCAGCGCGGCGCAGTGCGGCGAGTGTTTGCTCAGGCCCCCGCCCATGAGCCGCACCTTCGCCGCGCTTTCCTATGGCTGGCCCTGGGACGGGCTGCTGGCCCAGTTCAAATTCCATCAGCAAACCGGCCTGGCCGCCCCGCTGGCTGCCATGCTGCTGCAAACGCCCGGCGTGGCGCAGGCCGTGGCCGAAGCCGATGCCGCCGTGCCCGTGCCCGCCTCGCGCCAGCGCCTGGCCGCGCGCGGCTACAACCCCGCCTTGCTGCTGGCCCGCGCCCTGGGCGCGCGGCGCGTGGTGGCCGATGCCCTGCTGCGCCCTCACGACGCGCCGCCCCAGCGCAACCTCAGCCGCGCCCAGCGCCTGCGCCGCGTGCAAAACGCCTTCGTTCCCAACCCCGCGCGCCGGCCCGCCCTGCAAGGCCGCCATGTGCTGTTGATCGATGACGTGATGACCACCGGCGCCACCTTGCGCGCCGCCGCCGAAGCCCTGCTGCGGGCGGGCGCCAGGCAAGTCAGCGCCGCCGTGCTGGCCCGCACGCCGCCGCTTTGAGCGGGCTGCTCTCAGTCTGTCTGCGAACAGCCCCTCAAAAACAGGAGCGAATCCAGGGGCGCCAAAAAGCTGATCTGCGCTGGTTCCACTAGGACATCATGCTATTGAAAAAGGAGCTGAACAAAAGAAACCAGGCCCGGCATGAAGCCAAGCATGGCGAGCGGGTCTGCGCCGCCCGCGCCCGAAAGGATAAATTCAGCCCTTCCACCCGTGCCATGCAGTACCGCTGCCCCGCCTGGCCTCGCGCTGGCCTTTCCCTTTTCCGGAACCCTTGCTGAGCGCAGGCAGGCGGCCCGCCTTTTCGCGCCCGCGCGCAGGTCTTGATCCCACTGATATGACCCATCTGCTTGTCATTGCCCACGCCCCGCTGGCCAGCGCCCTGCGCGATGCCGCCCTGCACGTGTTTCCCGATGCCGCCAGCCACGTGCTGGCGCTGGACGTGCAGGCCCACGTCAGCCCCGATGCCGCCTTGCTGGCCGCGCGCGCGCTGCTGCTGCCGGCTGCCGCGCGCGCGCTGCTGCTGACCGACGTGCTGGGTGCCACGCCCAGCAACGTGGCCAGCCGCCTGGCCGCCGAAACCGGCTCGCCCCTGCTGGCCGGAGCCAATTTGCCCATGCTGCTCAAGGCCATCACCTACCGCGCCGAGCCGCTGCTGGAGCTGGCCGCGCGCGTGCGCGAAGGCGGCCAGCAAGCCATCATCCGCATCGAGCCATGATCGAAAAACAGACCACCATCATCAACAAACTCGGCCTGCACGCCCGCGCCAGCGCCAAGCTCACCAAGCTGGCGGGCAGCTTTCCTTGCGAAGTGTGGATGCAGCGCGGCGAACGCCGCGTGAACGCCAAAAGCATCATGGGCGTGATGATGCTGGCCGCCGGCATGGGCACGGCCGTCACCCTGCAAACCAGCGGCGAACGCGAGCAAGAAGCCATGCAGGCGCTGCTGGCGCTCATCGAAGACAAGTTCGGCGAAGGCGAGTAGCCCGCGCGCCCTCCGGCCTGAACGTGATCCTTCCATGACCGCTCCTTTGCGTCCCGCCTTTTTCATCCTCTGCGCCCTGGCCCTGTGCGGCCCGGCCGCCACCCAGGCCCAGCCGACGCCCGCCATCGAGATGGCGGACATCCCCGCAGGCAGCTTCCTCATGGGCGCGTGCGTGCCGGCCAGCGCCGACAAACAGCGGCGCGCCCGCGATGAATTCATGGGCCGCCCGCCCGCGCAGCCCGCTTGTCAGCCAGAAGAAGAAGCCTTTGGTTCCGCATCCGGCCCGCAGCACGCCGTGCGCGTGCGAGCCTTCCAGCTTGGCAAAACCGCCGTCACGCTGGGCCAGTTCAAGGCCTGGCTGCGCGCCGCCGGGCGTGACGATCTGCTCACCGAAGAGTTCATGCAGGCCAACCGCCACGGCGACCAGGCCCCCGTGGTTTATGTCAGCTGGCATGACGCGCAGGACTACATCCGCTGGCTCAACCAGACCTGGCCGCAGGGTGGCCGCTGGCGCCTGCCCTCGGAAGCCGAATGGGAATACGCCTGCCGCGCGGGCCAGCCTGTTCGCTACTGCGGCAGTGATGACCCCGGCGCCGTAGCCTGGCACGCTGATAACAGTGACCGCCGCATCCACCCCGTAGCACAAAAGCAGCCCAACGCCTGGGGGCTTAAGAGCCTGTTTGCCCCCCGTCCGCAGGCGCGAAAGCGCGGCCTCGGGCGTCCTGCGGCGTTGCAAATCCTCGCCGGGCCATAAGGCCCGTCTGCGGTTTGCGCCTTGCAGCCCATCCCGACCCGCGCTTTCGCCCCTTGCGGCCAGAGGGCAAACAGGCTCTTGCGACATGAGCGGCAACGCCTTTGAATGGGTGCAGGACTGCTGGCACAACAGTTACAAGGAGGGCGGCATGGAAGACGCCGCCCCCGCCGACGGCAGCGCCTGGGAAAGCAGCTGCTCTTTTCGCAACCGCTATTTCAGCGGACTGCGCATGGTGCAGCGCGGCGGCAGCGCGCTGGCTCCGGCCTTTGGCTACGCGCGCGCCCTTGTGCGCCACCATGCCCCTCCCAAGTGGCGGGGCGATGACAGGGGCTTTCGCCTGGCGCGCGATCCGCATCCTTGAGCCGTCAAGGCGTTCCGGGAAAGGCTGTTTCTGCTCTTGTATCCATAGCTGGATGTCCCCGTATTCATTGCGGCACAGGCCCTTTTTGGCAGCCTGAATTTGCTCTTTTTTTTGAATTGAAAGGCCTCTTTTGCCAGCGCTGTCCGCCCAAACAGGCACGGATGGAACGGGAAAGGCTTCTCAAGGACAATCGCCCGCCATGTTCAAGTCCGCATTCCGTTTTTCCTTCTTGCGCCTGCTGCCCCTGCTGGCGCTGGCTTGCGCGCTGCTGGCAGGCTGCACGCAGGAGTCAGCGCCGCAAAGCAGCTTCTTGCTGCTGGACGGCCAGCGCATCTCCACCGAAAGCCTGCGCGGCAAGGTGGCGCTGGTGAATTTCTGGGCCACCAGCTGCACCACCTGCGTGGCCGAAATGCCCGAAATCGCCGCCACCTACGGCAAGTTCAAGGCGCAAGGCTACGAGACGCTGGCCGTGGCCATGCAGTACGACAAGCCCGAATACGTGAGCCGCTTTGCCACGCAGCGGGCGCTGCCTTTTCTGGTGGCTTACGACCATGATGGCCAGGCCGCCAAAGCCTGGGGCGATGTGCGCCTGACGCCCACCACCTTCTTGCTGGACAAGCAGGGCCGCATCGTCAAGCGTTACGTGGGCCAGCCGGACTTTGCCGCGCTGCACGCGCAAATTGAAAAGCTGCTGGCCGAATGAACGCTGCACCGCACAGCGCTTTGCGCCGCCAGCTTTGCCTGGCCGCGCCCGCCCTGCTGGCCGCTGGCGCGCTAGCCGGTTGCAGCCGGCAGCGCGCGCCCTACAGCACGTTCACGCTGCTGGATGGCTCGGCGTTTTATTCGTCCGCCTTCGCGGGTTCGGTGGCGCTGGTGAATTTCTGGGCCACTTCGTGCCCTTATTGCATGAACGAGGCGCCGCAACTGGCCGCGCTTTACCAGCATTACCGCCCTCATGGCTTGCAGGCCGTGGCGGTAGCCATGTCGTACGACCGCGCCGAAAGCCTGATTCGCTTCATGCAAACGAGGCAGCCGCCGTACCCGGTAGCGCATGACCGCGATGGCTCGCTTGCGCGCCAGTGGGGCGATGTGCGCGCCACGCCCACGGCCTTTGTGCTGGACCGCAAAGGGCGCATTGCCCGGCGCTTTGTCGGCTCGCAGCTGCACGAGGTGTCGCGCCTGATTGGCAAGCTGTTGTCCGAAGGCTGAGCGCCCGTTCAGAAAAGCCGGGCGCTACACTGCCCGCCTTCTTCGCCCTTCGCCCTCGCGCCTTGCCCCGCCGTGACCACTCCCGCCGTCGAACTGATCGCCGCTGACACGCCTGAGCGCGTGGCCCAGGCGCGCGCGCTGTTCGAGGAATACGCAGCCGAAGCGGGCATCGACCTGTCCTTTCAGAACTTTGAGCACGAGCTGGCCACGCTGCCTGGCGAATACGCCCCGCCGCGCGGCGCGCTGCTGCTGGCGCTGGTGGACCAACAGGCGGCCGGCTGCTGCGCCCTGCGCCCGCTGGATGATGCCGATACGCCCAACGCCGCCGAAATGAGGCGCTTGTATGTGCGCCGCATGTTCCGGGGCTTTGGCCTGGGGCGGCAGCTGACGGAGCGCATTCTGGACGCCGCCCGCCAGCGCGGCTACCAGTGCGTGCTGCTTGACACGCTGGACGACATGGAATCGGCCCGCGCGCTGTATGAAGACCTGGGCTTCGAGCCGACCGATCCCTACTATCACAACCCCCTGCCCGGAGCGCACTACCTGAAGGTGAACCTGGACTGACCCTCTGGCCGCAAGCGCCCGGACCGCCACCCTTTCATGCTTTCTCCTTCCGGCATGAAATGGGCCGCAAGTCCTCATGGAATCAGCGCAGGCAGCTATCATTTTCAAAGCAGAAAAAGACTTTTTCGATATCCGCATGAGCCAGCTTCTCTCTTTCAAAGGCCATCGCCGCCCGCCGCTGGCGGCCGCCTGTCTGTCCGCCTGCCTGGCGCTTGGCGCGATGCCGGCCCTGCCGCAGGCGGCGCAGGCGTCCGGCAAGGCCAGCCCAAAAGCGGCCCAGAAGGCCGCCAGCCAGCCCAAGGCACAGAAGGCGGCGTCTGGCGCGCCCCGGCGCGACCCAAAAGCTGACGTGACGCTGGATTTTGAAAATGCCGAAATCGAGGCCGTCGCGCGCGCCATGGCCACGCTCAGCGGCCGCAATGTGGTGGTAGACCCGCGCGTGAAGGGCACGATTACGCTGTCCAGCACCGTTGCCGTCACCCCTGCCGAGGCCATGCGCCTGTTTGCGGCGCAGTTGCGCACGCAGGGCTTTTCGGTGGTGGAAACCGATGGCATGTCGCTGGTGCTGCCCGAGGCCGAAGCCAAGCTGCGCAGCGGCAGCGTGCGGACGCAGACGCCGCGGAGCACCGGCAGCGGGCAGGTGCAGACGCAAATCTTCCGCCTCATGCATGAAAACGCGGCCAACCTGGTGCCCGTGCTGCGCCCGCTGATCAGCCCCAACAACACTATCAACGTCAGCCCCGGCGGCAACGCGCTGGTCATCACCGACTACAGCGACAACCTGCAACGCATGGGCCGCATCATCGCCGCGCTGGACATCTCCAACGCCACGGGCGTGGAGGTGGTGCCGCTCAAGCACGCCGTGGCCGCCGACCTAGCGCCGCTGGTGCTGCGCCTGGCCGAGGCGGGCGGCAGCGCCATGCCCGCCGCGCCCGGCAACGGCAACATGGCCGTGCAGGCCAGCGCGGGCAGCGGCGTCTTTCCCACCACGCTCATTCCGGAGCCGCGCAGCAATTCCATCATCGTGCGCGCGGCCAACCCGGCCAAACTGGCGCAGATCAAGGGGCTGATCCAGCAGCTGGACCTGCCTTCGGCCACGCATGACGACGGCAGCAGCGGCAACATTCACATCGTCCACCTCAAAAATGCCGATGCGGTGAAGCTGGCCGTGACCTTGCGCGCCGCACTGGCGGCCCTGCCGGGGCAGCAGCAAGGCGCAACCGGCGGCGCAGCCAGCGCGGCGGCGACCGCCTCAACGGGTTCCTCCTCCAGCAGCCGCAACAGCGCCAGCAGCAGCGTGCAAAGCAGCGGCAGCGGGCTGAATACCGGCCCCAGCATCGACGCCGAAGGCGACAACCAGCCTTCCACCGGCGGGCAAATTCAGGCCGATCCGGCCACCAACTCGCTCATCATCAGCGCGCCAGGGCCGGTGTACCGCGAGCTGCGCGAAGTCATCAACAAGCTGGACGAGCGCCGCGCGCAGGTATTCGTGGAAAGCCTGATTGCCGAAGTGCGTACCGACAAGGCGGCCGAATTCGGCATCCAGTGGCAAGGGCTGGTCGGCCGCCGCGACGGGGCCAACGTGGGCATCATCGGCACCAACTACAACACGGGCGGCACCAACATCATTTCGCTGGCCAGCCAGTTCCGCAACGGCATGCCGTCGTCCGACCGCAACGTGGTCATGCCCGCGCAAGGCATGAATCTGGCCTTCGGCCACCGCGTCAATGGCCTGTTCACGCTGGGCGCGCTGGCCAACTTCCTGCAAGCCACGGGCACGGGCAATGTGCTGTCCACGCCCACGCTGCTCACGCTGGACAACGAGGAAGCCAAGATCATCGTGGGCCAGAACGTGCCTTTCGTGACGGGCAGCTACACCAACACGGGCGGCTCCAACGCCGCGCTCAACCCCTTCCAGACCTATGACCGCCAGGACGTGGGCCTGACTTTGCGCGTGCGCCCGCAAATCAGCGAAAACGGCACCGTGAAGATGGTGATCTACCAGGAAACCTCCAGCGTGGTGAAGGAAACACAGAATGCCGCGCAAGGCCCCACGACCAACAAGCGCGCCATTGAATCCAGCGTGCTGGTGGAAGACGGCTCCATCGTGGTGCTGGGCGGCCTGCTGGAAGACAACTACGCCGAAAAGGAAAGCAAGGTGCCCGTGCTGGGCGACGTGCCCGTGGTGGGCAATCTGTTCAGAAGCCGCGAGCGCGGCTACGTGAAAACCAACCTGATGGTGTTTCTGCGCCCCGTGGTGGTGCGCGACGCGCCTTCGACCGAGCAGTATTCCGTGAGCCGCTACGACATGATGCGCGCCGCACAGCAGGACAACCAGCCCGATCCGAGCAGCGTGCTCAAGGTCAATATCGCGCCCGTCATGCCGCCCGCCCAGCCTCTTTACAAGGATGAGTGGAAAAACGAAGCGCCGCCCGCTCCCCTGAACCACGGCAGCGCGGCCCCCGCCCCCGGCATGGTGCGGCAGGAAAAGCGCTCTTCTTTCCGCATGCCCGCTTCCGGCGAAGCCAACTACATGGGGGATTGATGCGCTATCCCCTGCCCTACGCCTTCGCGCGCGCGGCCCTGCTGCTGCTGGAAGACGACGGCCAGACGCTCACCTTGTGGGCCAGCCCGCGCAGCGACCGCGCCAGCCTGGGCGAGGCGCTGCGCTGCCACGGCCAGGGCGAGCGGCCCTTGACGCTGCAAGTGCAGGACGAAGCCACGCTGGCCCAGCGCATCAGCAACGCCTACGCGCAGGGCGAATCCAGCGCCGCCGCCGTAGTCAGCGAAGTGCAGTCTGACGTGGACCTCTCGCGCATCATGCAGGAGCTGCCTGCCGTGGAAGACTTGCTGGAGGCGGCGGACGACGCGCCCATCATCCGCATGCTCAACGCGCTGCTCACGCAGGCCGCGCGCGATGGCGCGAGCGACATTCACATTGAGCCTTACGAGCGCCACTCCAGCGTGCGCTTTCGCGTGGACGGCACGCTGCGCGAGGTGGTGCAGCCCAACCGCGCGCTGCACGCCGCGCTCATCAGCCGCCTGAAGATCATGGCCGAGCTGGACATTGCCGAAAAGCGCCTGCCGCAAGATGGCCGCATCAGCCTGCGGCTTGGCACGCGGGCCATCGACGTGCGCGTATCGACCCTGCCCGGCGCGCATGGCGAGCGGGCGGTGCTGCGCCTGCTGGACAAGTCTGAAAGCCGCCTCACGCTGGAAGCCGTGGGCATGCAAGGCGGCGTGCTGCAACGCTTTGAGCAGCTCATTCACCAGCCGCACGGCATCATTTTGGTGACCGGCCCCACAGGCAGCGGCAAAACGACCACGCTGTACGCCAGCCTGGCGCGGCTGGATGCGGCGCACAGCAACATCATGACGGTGGAAGACCCCATCGAATACGACTTGCCGGGCGTGGGGCAGACGCAGGTGAACCCGCGCATTGAACTCACCTTCGCCCGCGCGCTGCGCGCCATCTTGCGGCAAGACCCGGACGTGGTGATGATTGGCGAAATCCGCGATGCGGAAACGGCGCAGATCGCCATTCAGGCCAGTCTGACGGGCCACCTGGTGCTGGCCACGCTGCACACCAACGACGCGCCTAGCGCCATCACGCGGCTGACCGATATGGGCGTGGAGCCGTTTTTGCTGTCATCTTCCCTGCTGGGCGTGCTGGCACAGCGGCTGGTGCGCAAATACTGCGCCGCCTGCCACGGCAAAGGCTGCGAGGCCTGCGGGCGCACGGGCTACCAGGGGCGCATCGGCGTGTTCGAGCTGCTGACTGTGGATGACGCCATTCGCGCCCAGATTCACGGCCAGGCGCCCGAGGCGGACATCCGTGCCCAGGCCCTGTCTGGCGGCATGACCCTGATGCGCGACGACGGCGCGCGGCTGGTGGAGCAGGGCGTGACCAGCCGCGAAGAAGTGCTGCGCGTCACGCGCGACTGACTGGCCGCCAACCGCCATCCCTGCACGCTTTTCACTCACCATGCCCGCAGTTCAGGCCCCGGCAGACATCCTGCGCGAAGTCTTCGGCTACGCCAGCTTCCGGGGGCAGCAGCAGGACATCATCGAACACGTCACGGGCGGCGGCGATGCGCTGGTGCTCATGCCCACGGGCGGCGGCAAATCGCTGTGCTACCAGATTCCGGCCATTGCCCGCCAGCGGGCCGGGCATGGCGCCACGCTGGTCATCTCGCCGCTCATCGCCCTCATGCAAGACCAGGTGGACGCGCTGCACGAAGCGGGCGTGGCCGCCAGCTTCCTCAATTCCACGCAAGACTGGCGCGAGGCCCAGGCCGTGGAGCGGCAGCTGCTGGCAGGGCACATCACGCTGCTGTACGCCGCGCCCGAGCGCGTGACCACGCCGCGCTTTCTGGAGCTGCTGGATGCGCTGCACGCGCGCGGGCAGCTGGGCCTTTTTGCCATCGACGAAGCGCACTGCGTGAGCCAGTGGGGGCACGACTTCCGCCCCGAATACCGGGCGCTGACGCTGCTGCACGAACGCTGGCCCGGCGTGCCGCGCATTGCCCTCACCGCCACGGCTGATGCGCTCACGCGCGCCGACATCATCGAGCGGCTGCGGCTGCAAGGCGCACGGCAGTTCGTGAGCAGCTTTGACCGGCCCAACATCCGCTACACCATCGTCGAGAAAAAAGACCCCGCGCGGCAGCTGCTGCAATTCATCGAACGCGAACACGCGGGCGAAGCGGGCGTGGTGTACTGCCAGTCACGCAAGCGCGTGGAAGACATGGCCGCCACGCTGAACGCCCACGGCATCACCGCCCTGCCCTACCACGCCGGCCTGCCCGCCACCGAGCGCCAGCACAACCAAAGCCGCTTTTTGCGCGAAGACGGCATCGTCATGTGCGCCACCATCGCCTTTGGCATGGGCATCGACAAACCGGACGTGCGCTTTGTCGCCCACGTGGACATGCCCAAGAACATCGAGGGCTACTACCAGGAAACGGGCCGCGCCGGCCGTGACGGCGAACCCGCCGACGCCTGGATGGCCTACGGCCTGCAAGACGTGGTGAACCAGCGCCGCATGATTGATGAAAGCCCGGCCGAAGAAAGCTTCCGGCAGGTGATGCGCGGCAAGCTCGATGCCCTGCTGGCCCTGGCCGAAGCCACCGACTGCCGCCGCGCCCGCCTGCTGGCCTACTTTGGCGAGGAAATGGCGCCCAGGCCCCATGGCACTACCAAAAAGATAGCTGCCGGCGCAGATTCCACTAGGACAAACGGCCATTTTGACCACTGGTGCGGCAACTGCGACAACTGCCTGAACCCGCCCCAAGTGTGGGACGCCACCGACTGCGCCCGCAAGCTGCTGTCCACCATCTACCGCGTGCAGCAGATGAGCGGCATCAGCTTTGGCGCGGGGCACATCATGGACATCCTGCGCGGCAAGCCGACGGACAAGGTCGCGCAATTCGGCCATCAGCAAATCTCCACTTTCGGCATCGGCAGCGAATACAGCGAAGCCCAGCTGCGCAGCGTGCTGCGCCAGCTCATCGCCCTGGGCGCGCTGCAAGTAGACGCCGCTTCCTACAACACCTTGCGCCTGCTGGAGCCTGCCCGCCCCATCCTGCGCGGCGAGCAGCCCGTGCATTTGCGGGCCGCCGCCAGTGCCAAAAAAGAAACCCGCAAGCGCCAGGCGCCCGCTCACAAAGCGCCCGCGCCCGCCGCTGCCGAGCTGGACGCCGCTGCCCAGGCGCGCTTTGCCGCTCTCAAGGCCTGGCGCGCCGAAACCGCCCGCGAGCACAACCTGCCCGCCTACGTCATCTTTCACGACGCCACCCTGGCCGCCATCGCCGCCCGCGCCCCGCAAGCGCTGCAAGACCTGCAAGGCGTCAGCGGCATCGGCGCCACCAAACTGGAGCGATACGGGCAGGCTGTGCTCGACGCCTGCCTGGTCGCTTCCGCTCACTGAATCCGTCCGCCATGAAATTCCGCCTCTTCGCCCTGTTGCTCTGTCTGGCCGCCTGCGCCCCAGCCTGGACCGCCGAAAAAGCCGCTGCCCAAGCCAACGACGCCCCTCCTGCCTGGCTGGTCTGGATACCCGTGCAAAACGGCTATTACGACCCCGCCCGCCAAAGTTGGGCCATCTCTCCGCCCGCCCGCCCCCAAAATGACGATGAACGCCACCCCTTTTCACGCAACGGGCTGGCTCCGGCCCGCCATAACGGCAAATATGGCTATATTGATACCCACGGAAAATGGAAAATCAAGCCGCAATACGATGCCGCCGCGCCGTTTTCTGAAAATCATCTGGCCGTCGTCCGCAAAGACAAGCGTGATATCTACATCAATGAAAAAGGCCAAAAGGCATTCAAAATGACTTTTGCGCAGGCTGGCTCATTCGGCGCCAATCAGCTGGCCATTGCGCGGCAAGACGGTTTATCTGGTTTTCTGGATGCCCTGGGCCAATGGAAAATTGCCGCGCGTTTTGCCAGGGCGCGCCCTTTCGCCCCTAATGGCCTGGCCGCAGCCAGCTCCGGCCAAGCCCCTGATCAATGGGGCTATATCAACGCCAGCGGCGCCTGGGCCATTCCCGCCAAATTCGACAGTGCGGGCGACTTTGCCGCCAACGGACTGGCTCCCGCCAGCCAGGGCGGCAAACACGGTTTTCTTGACCAACGGGGCAACTGGGCCGTGCCTGCACAGTTTGAACAAGCCCGCCCTTTCGCAGCCAACGGACTGGCGCGCGCCCAGCAAAACGGGAAATGGGGCTATGTGAATGCCTTTGGCCGCTGGGTTATTCCTGTTCACTTTGATGAAGCGGACGATTTTGAAGCCAACGGCCTGGCTGGAGCCAAGCAAAATGGGCTGGCCGGCTATTTGAATGAGCGCGGCGACTGGGCCATTGCCGCGCAATTCACGGAAGTTTCTCCATTTGAAAACCGCCCGTGGGCCAAAGTCATTCAGAGCAAAACGGAATTGCCCGGATTCATTGACGCGCGCGGCCAATGGATTGTCCGACAAGACAGGGTTTGCGGCCAAACCGTGGTCAAAAATGCTGGCGACGAGATTATCTGGCCCCGCAAATTCAGCGCCGCCTGCGACAAGAAATAATTACTTCGCGCTGGCTATAATTTTCTCCATTTTTTTGCAAGCGGTTTTCAACTGTGCCCGTATCCTCATCCATCCAGAAAATTCTCGCTCTCGTCGCCGATGACCTGCGCCAGGTTGACGCCACCATTGCGCAGCGGCTGGACTCCGGCGTGCCACTGGTTGGCGAAGTGGCGCGCTACATCATCTCTTCCGGCGGCAAACGCTTGCGCCCGGTTCTGCTGCTGCTGGCCTGCGGCGCCCTGGGCTACAAGGGGGAACAACGCTTCAATCTGGCCGCCGTGGTCGAATTCATCCATACGGCCACCTTGCTGCATGACGACGTGGTCGATGAATCCACCCTGCGGCGCGGCCGCAGCACGGCCAACGAGGTTTTTGGCAACCCGGCCAGCGTGCTGGTCGGCGACTTTCTCTACTCGCGCGCCTTCCAGATGATGGTGGACAGCAACAACATGCGCGTGATGCAGATCCTGGCCGATGCCACCAACGTCATCGCCGAAGGCGAAGTGCTTCAGCTCATGAACATTCATAACGCCACGCTCGATGAAGCGGCCTATCTGCACGTCATTCGTTCCAAAACCGCCAAACTGTTTGAAGCCAGCGCCCGCCTGGGCGCCGTGCTCGCCGACAGCGGCGCCGCCATGGAAGCCGCCTGCGTCGAGTACGGCCGATCCCTGGGCACCGCCTTCCAAATCATTGACGACGTACTCGACTATGACGGTGACAGCCATGAGATGGGCAAGAACCTGGGCGACGACCTGCGCGAAGGGAAAGCCACGCTGCCGCTCATCATCGCCATGCAGCGCAGCCGCGCCGAAGAAGCGGCTGTTGTGCGCCGCGCCGTGGAAGAAGGCAGTGCGCAAGACATGGAAGCCATCATCTCCATCGTGCGCCAAAGCGGCGCGCTGCAAGGCGCGCGCGAAGTAGCCGCCCGCCAGGCTGAAAGCGCCATTCGCGCAGCTGCCTTGCTGCCCGCCAATCCTCATAGTCAGTCAATGATAGAATTGGCGACTCAACTTTTGCAGCGGCGGACCTGAAATCTCCTTCAGCCTTCCCGCCCGCATACGGGGTGTAGCTTAGCCTGGTAGAGCGCTACGTTCGGGACGTAGAGGCCGGAGGTTCGAATCCTCTCACCCCGACCAGGATTCAAGAGTCAAATCAAGCACTTAGCTGGTTTGGCTCTTTTTCTTTGTGCATAGCAATTCAGAGTAAATCACCCTATTTGATGGCCCAACAATGGCCCAAAACCTTGGGTGCTCTTGCTGCTTGTAGCACCCGACTCTATACTGCTGTTCACGACAAACCAGTGTGGCAGGTTGGCGGAGTGGACAGGCATCCCCCGTCCTCGCTCAGGAAGCGCCTGCACGTTCTCCGGGGGATTCAGCGATAACCCGGCACGCCAATCACTGCGCCCGAAATTCCTGGGCCATCTTCCCGGTGGACTGTCGCAGCGCGAAAAGGCGCGACGAGATGCTGAAGTTAGGTTGAGCTTCCTCCAACCGTGCTCTTCGATCTCGACAGGGCTCTGGTCTCGAAAACTGTCAATCGCTTCACGAGCCGCTTGTCGGCTCACGACGAGTTTTCGAGCCATGCAACTTCCCCTGCTGCCAGAAGCGCAAGCTGGCATTCCCATCGTCCGAGCGACCCTTGACTCCCCATCCGCCCCGGTGCGGGTTCTCTTCACCGAGGACTTGTCCCGGATGCTGGGCAAGAGCGTCACCACCATCCGCACCTTCGCCACCAGCTCCAAGTACAGCCACCTGATTCCCCGCCCGTTCAAGATGCCAGGCAGCCGCAGGCTGTGCTGGTACGAACGCGATGTGCTCGCCTGGATCGAGTCCACCAAGCCTGCGGAACCACCGCCCCCACGGCGACCACGCGGGCGCCCCACCAAAGCAGAGCAAATAGCCCGCCAACGCTGGGCTGCGACCACTTTTACCCAGCCAAACACTTGAGCAGTGGACGCCGAAATCACCAGCGCGTCCAAACCGCGCTCGGCTTCTCCGTTTGACGATGCACTGGATTGGCTCTATCGGAAGAGCGCTGAAGTGTCGGCTCACGCTGCGGCAGCGACAGCACACCTTCCCGACAGTCCTCTTCCCGTCAGCATTGAACAAACAGCCACGGGAACTAAGATCCAACCCAAAGACAAGGTTGGTACTGGCCGTGCGCTCACGCGTGCCGAATCCGCGCTGATCGTGGTAGGAGGAAAAATTGCGGCGACGATGCCCGAAGGGCAGGACATGGCGTTCACTCATGCCGTGCTTTGCCAAGTCGGGCTGCCACGCGCCAAGGTCGAGGGTCGGGAGTTCATGCGCCAGTCCGGGGCCGCATGGGTAAACGTGCAAGCGGGCCTTCTGGATGAAGGCAAGGGGCCTGTGATGCAGCCTGTGCCCTACGGCCCGATGCCCCGCATGGCGCTGGCGTGGATCTCCACCTATGCGTTACGCACTGGAGAACAGGAAATCCACATCGGAAACAGCGCCGCCGAGTTCCTGCGGCTCATGGGCATGGGTGACGACGGCAAACGCTATGCAACCTTGCGCAAGCAGATGCACGCCCTGGCCGCCTGTCGCTTGCAGCTTGGCTTCAAAGGCCGCACCTACAACGGGCAGCCAGTAGAGCAGTTCGACGCATGGCAAAGCAACAAGGACACGGCGCAGCGTTCGCTTTGGCCGGGAGTGATGCGGCTTTCTGAAAGCTACTTCGGTTCATTGATCGAAAGCGCAGTGCCGCTCGACAATCGCGCATTGATGGCACTCAAAGGCTCCGCGCTGGCACTCGACGTATATGCGTGGCTGGCCCATCGTCTGCATCGTATCGAGGGCAAGGGCATCATCTTGCACTGGCATTCACTGCGGGAGCAGTTCGCACAAGAGTACACAGGCAAGGATGCCGACAAGGATTTCAAAAAGAAATTTCTTCCCGCGCTGCGAAAAGTGCTCGCAGCTTATCCACAGGCCAAGGTGCAGCAAGTCAGGGGCGGGGTACTGCTAAATGGCTCCCCTCCGCCGATTCCTCTCAAAGGCGGGCCGACGAAGTAGCCTGACAAATACCAAGGCCCTGATGGGCCTTTTTTGTTTCACGATGACTCCAGTACCGCTATTCGCTGGACTACACCAAGGCTCGATACAGCAGGTTTATCAATCACTTAGGCGAGTTCAACATATGCCGGTGCTTTCCGAAACCTGACCCGGCTTCCCCTCGCGTGGCTCCCATGCGGCTCTTGGAAACCGGGCTTTCCGAGGAGTCATCATGGCGAAGATCAAGCTCACCAAGTCCGCAGTCGATGCGGCGCAACCTCAAGACAAGGCCATCGAACTGCGGGATACCGTGGTGCCCGGCTTCCTGTGCAAGATCACCCCAGCGGGCCGCAAGGTGTTCATGCTCCAGTACCGCACGAACGCGGGCGAGCGCCGCAAGCCCGCCCTGGGCCAGTACGGGGAACTAACGGTCGATCAGGCACGCACGATGGCGCAGGAGTGGCTGGCCGAGGTGCGCAAGGGCGGCGACTCCAGCGCGGCCAAGAACGCCGCCCGCAAGGCACCGACCATGAAGGATTTTTGCCACACCTTCATGGAGGACTATTCCAAGCAGCGCAACAAGCCCAGCACGCAACGCGGCTATCAGGGCGTCATTGACCGTTGCATCATCCCGATCATGGGCCGGATGAAGGTGCAGGACGTGAAGCGCCCGGACGTGGCTGCGCTGATGAAGAAGCTAGCCTACAAGCAGGCCGAGGCGAATCGCACCTTTGGCGTGCTGCGCAAGATGTTCAACCTGGCCGAAGTGTGGGGACTGCGCCCCGACGGCACGAATCCGTGCCGCCACGTCCCGATGTACCCGCCCGGCAAGGAAACCCGGCTCATCGTGGACGATGAGCTGGTGCGGATATTCCGCCATCTGGAGCATCTGGAGGTCGAGGGACTGGAGAACTACGTCATCCCGCTGGCGATTCGCCTGCAATTCGAGTTCGCCGCCCGGCGCTCCGAAATCTGCCCACTCCAATGGGATTGGATTGATTTGGAGAATCGGAGGGTCGTCTGGCCTGACAGCAAGACCGGCGGTATCTCCAAGCCCATGAGCGAGGAAGCCTATCGGCTGCTGTCCACCGCACCGCGCTGGGCAGGCTGCCCCTACGTCCTGCCGTCGCCGAACGATCCGACTCGGCATCTGACCCACGGCGAGCACTACGGCGGCTGGACGCGCGTGCTCAAGGCCGCTGGCGTGCCCCACGTCGGCACGCACGGCATCCGCCATCGGGCCACGACCGACATTGCCAACTCAGGCGTGCCGACCAAGGTGGGCATGAAGCTCACAGGTCACAAGACCGTGGCGATGTTTATGCACTATGTTCATACCGAGGACAAGCCGGTGCGGGATGCGGCCGAACTGGTGGCGAACCGGCGGCTGGCGATTACCGGGGCATCCCGTTCTATGGAGGTGACAGCATGACAAGGAAGACGACCGTGGCAACGCGGAAACCTGCGGCTTTACCGGCCGGCTATGCCGGCATCCACGGCGGCATCGTGGAACTGCTGGATGCGGCGCGCCAGGCGGCGGCGCGCAGTGTCAATGCGCTGATGACAGCCAGCTATTGGGAGATTGGCCGTCGGATCGTCGAGGCCGAGCAGAAAGGCAGGCGACGGGCCGGTTACGGCGAGCAGTTGATGGAGCGCTTGTCCACCGATCTGACAGCGCGATTCGGGCGCGGTTTCAGCCCGGACAACCTGGAGAACATGCGGCGCTTCTTCGTCGCTTACCCCTTTGAGGCAATTTCCGAGACACTGTCTCGGAAATCTGGTGAAGGACTGCCCATAGAGAATTCCGAGACAGTGTCTCGGAAATTCGGCCTCTCCGAACTGGCCCAGGTCTTCACCCTGCCGTGGTCGGCCTATGAGTTCACTTCTCCGACGTTGGTCAAGGAGTACTTGCGCAACAAGCTGGCAGGCTTCGAGCATGAAGTCTTTGCGGTGCTGTTCCTGGATACGCGCCATCGACTGATCGAGTATCGGGAGATGTTCCACGGCACCATCGACAGTGCATCGGTGTATCCGCGTGAAGTGGTCAAGGAAGCGCTACGGCTCAATGCGGGGGCGGTGATCCTTTCGCACAACCATCCCAGCGGGAATCCTGAGCCGTCACAGGCCGATAAGGTGCTGACACAGCGGCTCAAGGAAGCACTGGGGCTAGTGGAGGTGCGTACGCTGGATCATGTCATTGTGGCTGGCGCAGATACGGTGTCGTTTGCGGAGCGAGGGCAGATGGGAACCTCTAAAAACCCTCGCACCCCTGACCGACACTGCCCCAGCCAACGCGACAATCACCCGATGAGCAAACCCCAAGCCCGCAGCGCCATCAAGTTCGACCTCTTTGCCGAGGCAGCACGCAAGCACAAGATCGAAAGGCTGGGCGATCCGCTACAAGTCATTGCCCGGCACATTGACTTCGCCCACCTGACGCAGGTCATCGATGGATTGTTGCCCAGGGGGGACGCCAGCAAGGGCGGGCGCCCGCCATACCCCAGCGAGGTGATGGTGCGCATTCTGATCCTCAAGTACCTCTACAACCTCAGCGACGAGCAGATGGAATATCAACTGCTCGACCGCATGAGCTACCAGCGCTTTTGCTTGCTGACCGATAGCGCCAACATCCCCGACCGCAACACCATCTGGCACTACCAGCAGCGTCTGGGGATTGATGGTGTCACAGCGCTGTTTCAGGCGGTGGACAACCAGTTGCTACAGCACGGTTACATGGCGCGGTGCGGGCAGATCATCGACGCCACCCTGGTGCCCGCTCCCACCCAGCACTTCACCAAGCAAGACAAGGCCCAGCTCGAACAAGGCAAGATTCCCGCCGACTGGAGCGCCGCCAAGCGCAGGCAAAAAGACCTGGACGCCACCCACACCAAGAAGCACGGCAAGGGCTACCACGGCTACAAACTCAGCATCAGCGTGGATGCCAAGCACAAATTCATTCGCAAGATCACCACCGGCACGGCCAGCGAGCACGACAGCACACACTTTGATGAAGTGCTGCACGAGCACAACACCAGCGCCGACGTGTACGCCGACCGGGGCTACCCCAGTGCACAGCGCAGCGAGATGCTCAAGGCCCTGGGGCACCGCGAGCACATCCAGCGCAAAGCCAAGCCGGGCGGGCCTTTGAGCGAATGCCAGAAGGGGCGCAACAAGCGCATTGCCAAGACCCGGGCACGGGTGGAGCACCCCTTTGCCCAGATGCGCCACATGGGCGGCAAGTTCATTCGCACCATTGGCCAGGCGCGCGCCACAGTCACCATGACCATGATGGCTGCGTGCTACAACCTCAAGCGCCTGGCGAAGTTCCTTGATGACGGGGTGGATGCGTTCTACAAGAACAGGCTACCAAAGACCGTGGTGCGTCTGCAGGGGGCCAATGCGTGAGGAATGGGGCATGAAAAGCCCCAAAAAGAGACGAAATTGCTCGAAAAATAGGCAAATCTGCGGGGCGCGAACTGCTTGCGCCAGAAACGGGCTGAAAACGGCAGTTTTTAGAGGTGCCCAGATCTAATCCTTGGGGCTTCGTCCCCTTTTTTGCTTTGACTTTTTATTGCGCGGCGACTGATTTCCTCCCATTGCCGACGTTCGGGTGTGTAGGTAGGGAGATTTTGTGCAGGATATGGCTGCTCGCCCCAAGGGCTTTGAGCGAGAAAATTTTTCTTCTCTCTGCTTCGTTTCACCCTCTTGAACTCTTGTTTGTAGGCCTCATATATGTGTAATGCGCTGGCATGACGTCTTTAAGGGGGTCAAGTGGGGGAACAAGGGAAAGCTAAAGCTGCCAACGGACGTTACAATACCGACGAGGTTACAAAACGTGTTGTCTGGACCCAGTCTGCGGGCCATTGTGAGCTTTGCGGAGCAGACCTTATGCACGACTACCGTGCAGGAAAGCCCATGCGATGGGGCGAAGTGGCCCACATCTTACCGGCTAGTCCCAAGGGCCCCAGGGGGCGCGAGGATCATGACGAGACGAAGGCCGAGTCGCTTACCAGCGATACAGCAAACCTCATGCTTCTCTGCCCAAGCTGTCACGACAAGATCGATCGCGATGCTGATGGATATCCAGAAAGCGACCTGAGCGGGCTTCATCAGGCTTATTTGGAGCGTGTCCGGCTGGCAGCAACCACGCCTGATGGTGGAAGAGCTATTCCAGTGGTTGTGCAAAGCCAGCATTTCACGACAATTAACGACATCTCGGTTCGTGATCTGTTGGTTGCAATGTCCTCAGAGGGGCTGACTGCATTTGATCACCCCATCAAGATCACTTTTCCGGCTCCAAGCCATCGGGGCAGGGACGCCCATTATTGGCAGAACATTCAGGATAGCGTCCAACACGAATTAAAGCATCAGCTAACGCGTCGTGGAGGGGCCTATGGTGATGCTCCTGCGTTGGCGGTAGTGGGTTTGGCAGATATTCCTGCGCTGATAATGCTAGGACAATCCTTAGGTGATCGATCCAAGCGCCTGCTCTTCTCGTACAACCGCGAGCATCAGTTACGTTGGCCTAATCAGTCAGCTGAACCACCAAATTTTTTGTTTAGCCCCCCAGTGGATGGGGAGGGGCCGCTTGCACTGGTGTTGTCTCTTTCCGCTCAGGTTCCACCTCGCGATGTCGAAGAGGCACTGCCTGGTGCGCGTATCGCAGAGTTAAGTATCCCCGAACCCAGCTACGCGATGGTTCAGAACCGTCGCGTGATCCACGCGTTCCGTGACGCTCTACAAACGCACTTGAGCCGGCTCGAGGCCATGACTGCAGGCACAATCCATGTGTTTGCAGCGATTCCCGCTGCTTTGGCAATTGAGTTTGGTGCCTTGCTTACCACGCAACACCAGCACGCTTATCTGATTTTCGATCGAGATAAAGACAACCAAAACAGGTTCACGCCAACACTACAATTGGGCCGCCAGGCTCAGGAGGTTCATTAATGTCTATGAGCAACGAGCAGACCAAGCGAGATAGTTGGGAGCATTTTCTGCTTCGAGCAGCGAGCGAAATCTCACTGTCTGAAGCACAGTACCAGAAGATTGAGGGTCGATACTCCCAACTGCAAAAGATCCTAAACGCTTCTGACAATCCACTACTGTCGGAAGCTCATATTTTTGCCCAAGGCTCCATGCGCCTGAAGACGACGATTAAACCAGTTTCCGAAGCCCCAGAGGATCTGGATACCATCGATGCTGACGCCATTATTTGGCTCCCCCATGCGCAGGGGGCTGGAGCTCAAGAAGTTTTGGATGCCATTGAGGAACGCTTCAAGTCTGGCAGTCGCGTCCAGGAAGAAATCAAGCAGCTACGTCGAGGCATCCGGATCATCTATGCCGACGAAAACCCCGGATTCCACATCGATGTCACGCCGGCACGTGCCATTAATGGGAATTCTCAAGGCAATGGCGAAGGTAAGCTGGAAGTACCAGACCGGGTAACTGGATGGAAGGCAAGTAGCCCAATTCCCTATTCTGACTGGCTGCAAGGGGCTTCAAAGCAGACGATAGTTATCGCAAAAAGTCAGCTATCCCTTGAGGCTGCGACTCAGGATCCGTTGCCGCTTTATCAGGAGTACATTGATCAGGATCCACTTCGAGCGTCGATCAAACTGCTAAAACGGCATCGGGATGAGTGGGCCATCCGCACAAAAAATGCAGACCACCGTCCAATTTCGGCAGTTATCACCACACTAGCTACACACGCCTACCTTGATGTGGCGAAAAGCTCTCAGTCGACGCCGATAAGGCCGCTGAACGTCATCCTCGAAATCGTTCGGAGGATGCCTAATCACATCAAACGCTTGGGGAGCGACTGTTTGGTCTGCAACCCCGCAGACAGCGGTGAAAACTTCGCTGAAAAATGGAATAGACCGAGGGAAGGGCATCTCTACCGCGGTGCATTCCAGGAGTGGCATGAGAGTGCCAGCACGTCCGTGTCCATAGGGCTTGAGAGTTTGTCCGCAGAGTCCTTTGCTGAGGCGGTCAAGGAGAACTTTGGCATGGGCTCAGCCTTCATCGCGGCAGTGAATAATGAAATCCCGCCCCATTGGACTATGCCTGGTCGGCCTGATGGAACCACCCGAAACTCCACGTTAATGAGCACCATGTTTGGCGGCATGAGCGGAACCGCGAGCTCTCAAGAGGATGTGAAGCCAGTTGGGCGTCTTGGTTGATCAGATGGATACGTCTCTGCAGCGTGGTATAGCCGCGCTGCGAGGTGCTCTTGGCGAAGAGGCAGCACACGCTCTGCTCCAGCCTGCGGTCGTTCGGACCGGTGAAGCTGCGAGCTACTATTTTCCTCTGCCAGTTGACTATACGGGCACGGAGCGGCGGCTACGCATCAGCTTTCCCAAGAATTTTCCCCGCAGTGGGTTGAGGCTTATAATCGAGCCCTCGCCATGGCTTGTATGGCCTCACGCTATGGAGGTCGGACTCTGCCTGCATGGTTTCCAGGAGCGCCCAGTCATGGGCGCCCCCGAATATGTTGTGTCGGATAGCTTGGCTCGGTTAGGCAGGATCGTAAATTTGTCCCGGATGGGTTCATGTGCGGCTACCCGGGACGCCGAATTTCAGCGCGAAATCACATCCTATTGGTCTAGGCAGCAAGGGCTATCTTTACAGAACCTTATTCTTTTGGATCGCCCTCAAGCTGCCTCGAAGCTGTTTGCCCTTAGCGATCCTCGACAGACGTTACCATCTGGCCAGGAAACCGTCTGGCTCGCCACGGATCTGACATCACTGAAAAGACATTGCCGGCGAACGATTGGCCGATCTCCAAGGATGCGAGCACCTGAGGCCCCAGGTTTCTACGCAAAGCTTCGGAGCTATCCAGATCTGCGCCTTCCCCCCCCTGATCTACTGCTCACATGGCTCTTGCCGCATCTTGCTCCTGATGACAGAACGCAGTTGGTGGCTTGGTTTAATGAGAGTGGTTCACTGCCAAACCGCTGGATCGCTTTGGAACTCCCTGGGGATACCAATGCTCCCATCTACTGCCTAAACGTTCGCGCATACGGCCTGCAGTTGGATCGCGGCTCGAGGTTTTACCTGCGATCAGCGCGGCGCCGGTCTGCAGTTGTGGTCAAAAATCCCCCAGTTCTGATCCGAGCAACGACGCTGGATGTGCTGGATCGGACGGAGATCTTGTCTCGTGACCTCAGTGGCGTGGCGCAGAAACTAGAAGGAGCTCGCGTCGTTTGCGTTGGAGTAGGTTCATTGGGTAGCACCGTTGCCCTACAGTTGGCTCGTTCGGGTGTTGGCCATCTGACACTCATTGACCCGGACCACTTGGTCTCGGCAAATCTTGGCAGACATGTGCTCGGTGCCGATGATCTCGGTCTTCCCAAGGCTGAGGCGCTTCAGGAACAAATTCGCAAAGACCTACCCACTACGGAAGTCACGGCGTTCGCCACCTTCTCCGAAGTGGTGATGTACAAGAATCCCGAGGTTTTTGATAAGGCGGATCTGGTGGTGGTTACTACTGCAGACTGGCAGTCGGAGGTGGCGCTGTGGGGGGCCAAGTCGGATGGTACCTCCTGGGGCTTACTCCAGGCCTGGAGTGAGCCCCATACGCAGGTGGGGCATGCGCTCCTAGCGCCATCTGGTGCATTTGATGCTCGAAGCCTGTTCACAGACAACGGTGAATTTAAGCACAAGTTCACCGAATGGCCGGAAGGTGGGGTCGTCGCTCTTCCCGCCTGCGGGGAGAGCTTCATCCCAGGAGGCTCTCTTGGAATGGTGAACATTGCTTCGATGGTTTCTCAAACTGCATTACGAGTGTTGAGTGGAAACATCGATAGCCCGAGCTGGGTCAGCAGCATCAATAGGCCTGATGACGTGGTGATGCTGGGAGGTAAGTACCTTGGGCCTGAGCTACCTGCCGGAATGCAGCAGGCTCAGTTAGAGCGCGACTGGCCGGAGACATTGGAGAGAGGTAAATGACGGCGATCGCCTGGCAATGGAGTTGGCCCGGGCTGAACACTCCCCTGTTGGTATCGCAGGAGGTCGCGAGCGTCCTGGAGAGCTATAGGCAGAAGCGCTTTGAAGTAGAGCGTGGGGGGCAGCTATTCGTCGACCCCTCAAGCTCTACCGGACTGGTACTCACCTTGGCGACTCCCTCTCATAAAGATGATCGGGCAGGCAGGACCTGGCTGGATTTGAATGCTCGTCGCTGCCGAAAGGAAATTGAGCAGGCCAATGCTACAGGTCTCCGCTTGGTGGGGTACTGGCATACGCACCCACAACGCATTCCTATGATCTCCCCCACTGATGTCCAGAGCTTTTCTCGGTTCGCCGCGCACTACACCCAAGAGCTGCCGCACCCGATGGCAATCATTGTAGGCAACTCCAGTAGCCGTGACGGCATAAAGGCTTGGTCTTTCAGGGATGGGCGTTATGTTGAAGCCGTCTGGGGGCACTGGTCGGGCTAACGGTTACGTGTTTCTGCCAACATAAGGGCGAAAAGTTCTCCCTGAAACCGTGCGTCGTCTAGCGCGTTATGGTTGGGTGCGCTTATGGGGTTGAGCCGAGCGGTCATCTGGGAGGATTTTGTTTCCTTCCAGCGGCATCCGGTCGCCCCCATGTAATACGCCTTCATGTCGATTGCGGTGAACCCAAAGGGGTTTGATCCAGAATACTTGTGGAAGTAATAGTTGATGAAGGACCAGTCAAACGGGGTATTAAGCCCCACGAAAACTACTTTCTGGTCTGCGGAGCAGATCTGGTTCAACCATTGCTCCAGCTTGAGCATCGCCGCCTGCGGAGCAAGCCCTTCGCTCTCAAGCTTGGTAAGGTCAAGCCCAGTGACGGCGACGGCCTCTGGATCGTGCTTTAGGCCGTCTGGCTGGAGCTCGAGATAGATAGACTGAGTGGGTTCTGAGACGACGCAGGCACCGATGGAAAGCAGGCTATAGATGCCTGGCACCGGTCCCGACGTCTCGACATCGACGGAAACATAAAGCTCATCGCTCATCATTTTTTCCTTAAATCTCGAATAGCATGCTTAGAGTGGAGCATCCTCGTAGAATTTATACTCATTCGATGACCACTTTTGGTCGAGATCAGGTATTGATGCAAATGGATAATAAGCGAAACAGATCCTTGCGTCTCCGCTTCGCGGACGCGCTGCTCCAGTTCGCTGTTCGCTCATCTCTGACGGGACTGGCATTCGCCAGCCTTCCACATCCCTGACGCCTACGGACCGGCTTCCAGCTTCGGGCCTGCTCGCTTCGCTTGCGTGCGGTCTGCACATCGCGGCGGCCGTTGTCATGTCCAGCCGTCTCCCCTGACTCCATCACCTTGCTTGCGACTGTAGCCCGTGGCCGCGTGCCATCAAGGCGCGTCAGGCCGTGCCCTCGGCTGCGCCTGCGGGCCCGCACCTACCTGCCGCTTTTCTCCTTGACGGCCCACGTCCGTGGGCTCCTGACCGTCGCGGGCGATGAACTCAGGAAAGACGGTGGCAACAGGGCCAACCGGGTTCCTCGTGCCAACCGCACCGAACAGCCGAAAGGCTGGGCTCCGAATCTAGGAAGGAGTCGGTGACGGTGCAGATCACCAGCGTGGTTCGCGCCAGTGATGCGTCTTTCAACGTGCGCAGGACGGAACGCCGCTACGTCAATGGCGGGGCGGCCGGACTGGAGCGATGGACGGCGGTGGTATCCATCGTGCAGCAGACCCCGCGCACTGAAGAACGCATGCGCCGCAACCCGCTGGGCATCTACGTCAATGGCTTGTCGTGGAGCCGTGAATTGGATTCTTCTGAAGGAGCCAAACCATGAATGCACGTTTCCGTAAAACCGCATTGCCGGTGATCCTGACGGTCGCTGGCCATCCTCGCAGGCGGCTTGTCGGTTGGCGTGATGGGCGTACTGATCTGGTCGCTGCAACCGCAGCAACGCGGTGTAGGCGAATCCACGGAGCTGTACAACGTGGATCACGTCTCGCGCTCCGAAGGACTGGATGCGCTGCCGACAGACTATTCCAAGCTGCCAGCGCTGCCCCCGGACGTGCCGGAGCTGGGGCCACCGCTGCCGGGTGATCTGGGGCCAGCCATCGTCAATTCGCAGCAGCCAGTTGCCGCCACCTATGCCGCGCCCGGCTACGACCCCAACGATGCGCTGCGCAAGGAAGCAGAAGCGGCGGCAGCTTCATCGGTATTCTTCCGCACAGGCGCCTCGCAGGCCGCGCCCGTGGTGCAGTCGCAGGTTGCTGCCGCGCCTGGCTTCGCCGCCAATGCAGCCTTCGATCCGCTGGCCGCTGGCCCGGCCTCGACGGCGGCCCAGCCTGCTGATCCGACCATGACACAAAATCAGCAAAACCAGAAGGAGGCGTTCCAGAAAGCCGGAACCACGGAAACCCGTAATTCCGGCAATCTGACCTTGCCGGCTTCGCCGTATCAGGTGATGGCCGGAACCGTAATCGCAGGTGCCTTGGTGACAGGCATCAAGTCCGACCTGCCGGGCGACGTGATCGCCACGGTGACGGAACCGGTCTATGACACGGCCACGGGCAGGTTCCTGCTGATCCCGCAGGGTTCGCGCATCCTGGGCAAGTACAACAGCCAGGTCAGTTACGGCCAGAGCCGCGTGCAGGTGGTGTGGAACCGCATCATCCTGCCGGATACGTCTTCGCTGACGCTCGACAACCTGATCGGCACCGCCCCGGCTGGCTATGCCGGCCTGGAAGACGACGTGGACTGGCATTGGGATCGGATCTTTGCCGGTGCCGTGCTGACCACGCTGCTGGGCGTCGGTGCCGAGCTGGCCGCACCCGAGGACCGCCAGGACGGTGATCGCGTCATCATCGCCGGGCGCGACAGCCTGCAGGACACCGTGAACCAGGTCGGCCAGGAAGTGACCCGGCGCAACCTCAACATCCAACCCACGCTGACCAGCCGCCCCGGCTTACCGGTGCGCATCATCGTGAACCGCGATCTGGTGCTGCGGCCCTATCAGCCGCTGTTCTTCAACAAGGGGACTTCACGATGAGCACAACCAGGAAACTGCGGCTGGGGCCGCTGCCAAAGACCGAAACCGTCAAACTGACCTTCACTTGCCCGGCCAGCCTGAAAGCCGACCTCGAACGCTACGCCGCGCTGCACGCGCAGGCGTATGGCGAGGCGGTCGATGCATCGACGCTGATCCCGCACATGCTGGAGGCGTTCATGTTGGGCGATCGAGGGTTCAAGCGACGACGTGCAGCCACTTAGGCTTGATAACCCAACGACTGGAGTTCGCTCACCAGTTGGTCATCCAGCACGGAATTCCCCATCAACTCATCCACCCGAAACTTGGCATACGCCAGCTTCGATACCGAATTCAACTCACGTTGCTCGACGTATCGAAAAGCTCGAACAACTTCTTGGCAAAACAGCTCCTGTTCATGTTGAGGGACAAAGCCGTATCGCCCTTGCAGCACCAGAGCATGTCCGTGAGCTTCAGCATCGTTGATCTCACGATTCTCTCGTTGGCCCTTCCGCAAAAGGGCTCGGCCTATCGAGAGAAGTATGGTGTCGCTAACAAACCCGGTGTGTGTATCCATGTGCGCCTCCTTATGATGAAATGAACACATACTAGAATTGGGGATGAATTCGCAGATTTCAAGGTTTCGCAGTCTTGGCCTGGGAAGATGTTCAAGCATATCGCCTAGGCTACGCTCACCGAGCCGCCTAGCTATTCCTCGGCAGTCGTTACTGCTTCAGCGCGCCCCGGCTTGCTTTCCCAAGACGCCTATGTGGCTCCTGGCCCACGAGTCCGCATTTCTGCAAAGCAGCTTGAAGGAAAGCTAACCTATTGCCCCGTGTATGGTTTCAAGCCTCGCGCGATTTGCACGAAAGGCTTGACACCGGCCCTTTTTTGCGGGCCTACAGCGCATCCCCCCCTTAGGAACCTCTGCATAACTCGATTTCAAGCGTGATAGTGCTTGAACGAGTGTGATGTTCCCTTGCCCCTGGCACTCAAGATGCCCGCGTTTCGCGGGCATCTTGCTTTTTATGCACCCACACCCTTACTTTGCCCCCCTTACCAAGCCACGACAACCGCTCTGCGGTCGCATTTCGGGCCTTGCAGGCACCTCCTCACTTTTCTTCTCAATTGCCAAGCCTTTGCGGGGGTGCCTGCGTGGCCGTTCAGGCCGCGCAAGGGGGCCGCAGGCCACGGGGGGCCGGGGGGCGGCACGCCCCACGCCGAGGAGCCGCCCTAGGCGGCGGGCTGGAAGCCTTTGGGAGTACGGCTCGCCCCCTGTGGGGGCGCGATTGAAGGTCTGCCAGCACCGGCCAAGAGCGAAGTTTTCCCCAAAAATGGCGGCTCAATTACAGGTAAAACATTACAGGGAAAAATTACAGGATTTAGGGGGGTCTGATTTCCCGAACGAAGGGGGGGCCGATTTCCCGACAAAATGGGGGTTTGGGGGGGTCTGATTGCACGTGGATAACTTTTTTATCCACAGGCTTGAGCGCCTGCAGATTTCTAGATGCCCCGGCCCGACACCGGCCAGCTCACTCCCCCGCGCCCAGCCGCAGTCCGCGTTCCAGCATCTGCACCACAGCCAGGTTGATCACCGCAGCCCGGCTTTGCCCCAACTGCCCAGCCAGCCCATCAACCCGCTCCAGCAAAGGCTCGGCAATGGTCAGCGTGATTTGCACTTTACGCCCCTTGCGCACCCGGCGGGGCACCTGGGAAGTACCCACATCCGCATCCGGCGCACCAGAGATAAATGCGTCCGCAGCCTCAGTGCTGGCAGGACTCGCAGGTCTGGAAGGTTTTCTCGTAATCGCCATACATCAAATAAGCAGTGAAATAACTTGTTTTTAATATTAAAACAATGTTTTTATAAGTACATTCAACTCTGCAACCGCTTTGTCATCTCTGGGCTTGGCCTCCAACACGCACAGGCCAGCGCCCGCAGCGTTGGCAAAGGCCTTGCGGCGGCGCAGTGGGGTGGGCAGGTACTCAAATTGCGGCACTTCAGCCACGGCAGCGGCTGCTTCGGCGTTGTCACTGGAATGCTCACCAGGATCGGCGCAATTGAGCACGGCAAAGGCCCGCAGACCATCCCGCACGCTGCGGGCTTCATCGACCAGTGCTGCGATGTCGCTGAGTGCCCACACGTCGTAGCTGCGTGGCTGGAAGGGCACCAGCAGCACGTCCGACAACACCAGTGCCGCACGCAAGGCGGTTGAATCCCGTCCTCCAGCATCAATCACCACGTCGTCAAACTTGGCCGCCTGCTGTTGCACCTGGGCACGCAAGGTAGGGCCATCCGGGTAGGTGGCACAGGCAATGCCTGGCACATGCTCGGCTTCAGCCCGGATGCTGATGGCCGTTTGGGCTGTGCCCTGGCGGTCGCCATCAATCAGCCACACGTCACGTCCAGCCAATGCACGGGCAATGGCAAGGTTCACGGCCAGCGTCGTCTTGCCTACCCCGCCTTTGGTGTTTCCAATCGTGATGATCATCTGTTTTCACCTCAATTTAATATTAAGTTGATTTGTTTTTAAATTGTAAAACAGTGGATTTCATCCGACAACATGCACTTTCACAGGCATCTGACGGTGTTCACCTATGCGCACGAATTCATTCCAGCCGCGAAGCATATGCAGTACATTTGCACGACAACCATCCTGTGCATTGCCATGTCGCTTCTCAAGGACGAAACCCTCTCCATCCGCACCTCTTCCGAGATCAAGCAATTGGTGCGTCTAGCCGCTGAGCGCGAGCGGCGCTCGGTCTCTTCCATGATCGAAATCCTGGTGCTGGACTATGCCCGCCAGCACAAGCTTCAGCCCGCTTCCACGGCAACGGCAAAAACGAAAAAAACCGCCAAGTAATGAACGACCCGTTGCCCCATATCACCCCTGCCCAACTCGAAAGCCATCTCTGGGAATCCGCCAACATCCTGCGCGGCCCTGTGGATGCGGCCGACTTCAAGACCTACATCTTTCCGCTGCTGTTCTTCAAGCGCATCTGCGATGTCTGGGATGAGGAATACCAGGAAATCGTCGATGAAACCGGCGACGAGCAGCTGGCCTGCTTTCCAGAGTCGCACCGCTTTCAAATTCCGCAGGACTGCCACTGGAATGACGTGCGCGCCAAGGCCGCCAACATTGGCGCAGCGCTGCACCATGCCATGCGCGGTATCGAGCAGGCCAACCCCGATACGCTCTACGGCGTGTTTGGCGATGCCCAGTGGGCTAACAAAGATCGCCTTTCAGACGCGTTGCTCAAGGATTTGATCGAGCATTTTTCACGCATCTCGTTTGGCAATCAGAACATCGCCTCGGATGTGCTGGGTGATGCCTATGAATACCTGATCAAAAAATTTGCCGATGCCACCAACAAAAAGGCGGGCGAGTTCTACACCCCGCGCAGCGTGGTGCGGCTGATGATCGACATGCTTGCTCCCAAAGAGGGGCAAACCATCTACGACCCCGCTTGTGGCACCGGCGGCATGTTGCTTGCGGCTGTGCAACACGTGCATGAGCAGCATGGCAATGTCAAGCGCCTGTGGGGCAAGCTCTACGGGCAAGAGAAGAACCTGACCACCTCATCCATCGCCCGGATGAACTTGTTTTTGCACGGCATTGAGGACTTTCAGATCGTGCGCGGCGACACCTTGCGCAATCCGGCATTCTTTGATAGCGACCGCTTGGCCAGTTTTGACTGTGTGATTGCCAATCCACCGTTCTCGCTGGAAAAGTGGGGCGAAGAACTCTGGGTGAATGACCCCTTTGGACGCAACTTTGCTGGCCTGCCGCCCTCGTCCAGCGGTGACTTCGCGTGGGTGCAGCACATGGTCAAGTCGATGGCCGACGTGAGCGGCCGGATGGCCGTGGTGTTGCCCCAGGGCGCACTGTTCCGCAAAGGTGTGGAAGGCAACATCCGCCAGAAACTGCTGGAGATGGATCTGGTTGAGGCCGTGATCGGGCTGGCACCCAACCTGTTCTACGGCACCGGCCTGGCCGCGTGCATCCTGGTCCTGCGCAAGCGCAAGCCGGCCAAACACAAGAAGCAGGTGCTGATCGCCGATGCGTCACGCCTGTTCCGCCGGGGGCGTGCGCAGAACTATCTGGAGCCCGAGCACGCCGCCGAAATCCTCGGCTGGTATCGCGGCTTTGCTGACGTGCAAGACGCAGTCCGCGTGGTCAGCCTCGACGAGATCAAGGCCGAGGACTGGACGCTGAACATTTCGCGCTATGTCCTGCCGCCATTGCAAGAAGACATCCCACCGCTGCCCGATGCCATCGCGGCATTCAAGGACGCTCTCACCCGCTGCCGTGAAGCTGAAGAGCGTCTTGCTCAGGTCATGACTGAGGGAGGATGGGTGAAATGAGCTCGGACCGCCCATTCAAAGACAACAAGATCTTTACTGAAGAAATGGCGAATGCTGCTCGCGCTCGACTGAAGGCAAAGTTTGCCCAGATGGAAGAAGAGAAAGCCCGTAGCAGCAAGCGCATCTCTCAACAAGAACTCGAAGGCTACCTATGGGGCGCCGCCGTGCTGCTGCGCGGCCTGATCGACGCCGGCGACTACAAGCAGTTCATCTTTCCATTACTGTTCTTCAAGCGCGTATCGGACGTCTGGGATGAGGAATACCAGGCTGCGCTTGCCGAGTCGGACGGAGACCTCTCCTATGCCCAGTTCGCCGAAAACCACCGTTTCCAGATTCCTGAAGGCGCGCACTGGAACGATGTGCGGCAAACGCCGAAGAACGTCGGTGCGGCCATCCAGAAGGCCATGCGCGCCATCGAGTCGGCCAACCCCGACATGCTCGACGGCATCTTCGGCGATGCCCCATGGACCAACCGCGAGCGCCTGCCCGATGAAACGCTCAAGAACCTCATCGAGCATTTCTCGACGCAGACACTCTCCGTAGCCAACGTCCCCGAGGACGAATTAGGTAACGCCTACGAATACCTGATCAAGAAGTTTGCGGACGACTCAGGCCACACGGCGGCCGAGTTCTATACCAACCGCACCGTCGTCCACCTGATGACACAGCTCCTGGCTCCGCAGGCTGGCGAGTCGATCTACGACCCCACCTGTGGTACCGGCGGCATGCTGATCTCTGCGCTGGACGAAGTGAAACGCTCCGGCGGTGAATACCGCACGCTCAAGCTCTACGGGCAGGAGCGCAATCTCATCACCTCATCCATCGCTCGAATGAACCTGTTCCTGCATGGCGTGGAGGACTTCGAGATCATCCGGGGCGACACCCTGGCAGAACCCAAGCACATCGAAGGCGACCGTTTGCGCCAGTTCGATGTGATCCTGGCCAACCCGCCGTACTCGATCAAGCAGTGGAACCGCGAGGCCTGGAGCACCGACAAGTGGGGCCGCAATTTTTTGGGTACTCCACCGCAAGGCCGGGCCGACTATGCCTTCCAGCAACACATTCTGGCCAGCCTTAGCGCCAAGGGTCACTGCGCCGTGCTCTGGCCCCACGGCGTGCTGTTCCGTAACGAAGAACAGGCCATGCGTGCCAAGATGGTCGAGCAGGACTGGGTGGAGGCCATCATCGGCTTGGGGCCCAACCTGTTCTACAACTCGCCGATGGAGTCGTGCATCGTCATCTGCAACCGCAAGAAGGTCGCTGCTCGCAAGGGCAAGGTGATCTTCATTGATGCAGTGAACGAAGTCACCCGGGAACGGGCGCAGAGCTTTCTGAAGGCAGAACACCAACAGCGCATCCTGAGCGCCTACAAGAGCTTCACGGACGAACCCGGCTTTGCCAAGGTCGCCACGCTGGCCGAGATCAGCGCCAATGCAAACAACCTGTCCATCCCGCTATACGTGAAGCGCATTGCCGCAGCCAGCCCCATCGACAGCAATGGCGACAAGATGTCGCTGCGCGCTGCCTGGGAGCAATGGCAGGCCGATGGACGCGCGTTCTGGCAACAGATGGATGCCCTGGTTGAGACCCTGGATAGTCTCGTCGACGATGAGGTAGCCGATGCGTAGTGCCCGCGAGTTGCTGGACGAACTCAATGCGACAGACGAATCACCCCGCATCGAGGCCAAACGCGCCAGCGATATTGGCAAATCGGTGATGGAAACCGTTATCGCCTTTGCCAACGAACCTGGCCTTGATGGGGGGTACCTGTTGCTGGGCGTGGATTGGGAGATCAACGACAAGGGCGATACCGTATATCGCCCCGTAGGCTTGCCAGACCCGGACAAGGTCCAGCGAGATCTCGCCAGCCAGTGCGCCAGCATTCCCAACGTTGCCCTGCGGCCAGAGATGCGGCTGGAACAGATCGATGGCAAGTCCCTGCTGGTGGTGTATGTGCCAGAGGCCGACGTCACTCTCAAACCGATCTACAAGAAAGCCACCGGCCTGCCGGGGGGCGCCTTCCGCCGAATCGGATCAAGTGACCAGCGCTGCGTCGATGAAGACCTCTGGGTGTTGCGCGGTGAAAGCCAGCCCTTGCATGGCCCTGATTCAAGCATTCTTTCTGATGCCCGCGCCGACGACTTTGACCCGACCGCGATTGCCGCGTATCGGCGTGAGCGTGCCCGCATCAACCCCCAGGCCGAAGAGCTGGACTATGGCGACGAAGACATGCTCGAAGCCCTGGGGGCACTGAGGCGTGTGGATGGTGCCTTGCAACCCACATTGGCGGGCATCGTTTTGTTCGGTAAACCGCTAGCTTTGCGCAGATTGCTGCCCATGGTGCGTATTGACTACATACGTGTACCGGGTAACGAATGGGTCGAAGATCCAGAAAATCGCTTCCAATCCATCGACATCCGCAAGCCCCTGATACTGGCATTGCCGCTCGCCGAAGCCAGCATTATTGATGAGCTGCCTAAAGGCTTTCGCCTGCCGGAGGGCCAGCTACAGAGCGTGCAGGAGCCCATTCTGCCGCGCAAGGTGATCCGCGAGGCGCTGGCCAATGCCGCCATGCACCGCAACTACACCCTACACAGCCCGACGCAGATCATTCGCTACAGCAACCGCATCGAAATTCGTAACGTCGGCTACTCCCTCAAGGAGCCAGCGCAGTTGGGCTTGCCAGGTTCACGTCTGCGCAACCCAGCCATTGCAGCGGTGCTGCATGATCTGCATCTGGCCGAAGCCAAGGGTACGGGGATTCGTACCATGCGTCGCCTGGCTGCGGATGCAGGCTTGCCGCTGCCAGAGTTCTACTCAGACCGGCAGGCCAATGAATTTAAGCTCACCCTGTTTCTGCACAACCTGCTCACCGAAGAAGACCACACCTGGCTGCGCAATTATGCCGGCAGCACACTGGGCCCCGACGAAGCCAAGGTGCTGATCTATGTGCGGGCAACCGGCGCGGTGGATAACACCGCCTGCCGCGACTTCTGTGGCTCGGATACCCTGGCCGCCAGCATGGTACTGCGCCGGTTGCGCGACCGGGGCTTGCTTGAGAAGCAGGGTGCAGGCAGCCGCACCTATTACACCTTGGCCGGTAATGAGCCTCGTCCGACTCTGGAGAGCGCACAGTCAGAGCTGCCGTTGGATGTCCCAGCAGACACCCCTCCTGTTGGCCAGCCTCAGCCTGCAGAGGCGGTAGCGGGCCAGCAAGCATGCAACCCTCAGCTTGCAACCTTGCCGCCTGAGCTTGCAACCTTACTTGCAACCTTGCAGGGCCGGATCAGCAGCGAAGCCTTGCGTGACGGCATCCGCCGCCTGTGCCAGTGGGCGCCCCAGAGCGGTGATCAACTTGCAACCTTGCTGGGAAAAGACCGCGACTACCTGCGCAACAAACACCTAATACCCATGGTGCGTGACGGCCAATTACGTTTCCGCTACCCGAAAAGCGCCAAACACCCACACCAGGCGTATGTCGCCCCAGAGGACAAGCGTAATGATTGAAAGGGATTTGAAGCCCGGCTGGCGTCGGGTGAAGTTTGGCGATGTGGTCCGCCAATGCAAAGAGAAAGCCGATCCCGACACCTCTGGTCTTGAGCGGTACATCGCCGGTGACCACATGGATACCGATGACCTGCGCCTTCGTCGCTGGGGTGAGATTGGTTCGGGTTACTTGGGTCCAGCCTTCCACATGCGCTTCAAGCCCGGACAAGTTCTCTATGGCTCGCGCAGAACCTATCTGCGAAAGGTGGCGGTGGCCGATTTTGAAGGAATCTGCGCCAATACGACCTTCGTGTTGGAGCCTAAGAACCCCAATGAACTTCTGCCGGAGTTTCTGCCGTTTCTGATGCAGACTGAGGCATTCAACGCGTTCTCGGTGAAGAACTCGAAGGGGTCAGTCAACCCATACATCAATTTCTCCGACTTGGCGCGTTTCGAGTTTGCGCTGCCTCCGATGGAGGAACAGCAGCGAGTTGTTCGGTTGCTTATGAGCGCTGAGGTAGCAAGAACCGCAGCAGAAGATGCGGCGACTCATGCGGAGAAGCTGAGAAAGTCACTGCTTCTTGAAACCTTTGATGCGCTACAGGGCAGCGATATGGTCCGTATTCCATTTCTAGCGACAGAAGTCAGTTGCCGGTGGGTGAAGGCGCGTGATGCGGGCGCGATTCTTATGGGTCGCCAGCTGTCGCCAAAATACAAGACCGGGAAGAACACAAAAAAATATCTGCGAGTAGCCAATGTATTTGACGGTTTCATTGACACGAGTGATGTCAATGAAATGGACTTCAATGAAAGTGAATTCGAGACTTTCAAGCTTCAGAGTGGCGACGTGCTGTTGAACGAAGGTCAAAGCCGTGAGCTTGTTGGCCGCAGTGCTATATTCCGTGACGAAGTTCCCGACTGCTGCTTTCAGAACACCCTGATCCGATTCCGGCCTAACGGAGACGTACTGTCGGAATTTGCGCATTACTACTTTCAGTATTGCCAGTACACATCTCGATTCGTCCAGATTTCCAAACAGACAACATCAATCGCGCACCTGGGTGTCCAGCGGTTTGCCGAAATGAAGTTTCCTCTTGTTGCGACTGATGTACAGAGAGCGGTCGTGGATGCCTTGTCCGCAGTAGTAACGGCCATTCCCCAGCTCAAGAAGCGCGCACAGGCAGCAAGCGCGATAAGGAATCAAGTTCTTACGGAGGGGGCTTCGAGATGAGTTTTTCAGAGTCCAACACCGTCGAGGCCTACGTCCGCGACCTGCTCGCCGGCCCAGTCAAGGCTGTACCGGCCCACACCGCCCAGGAACCGCAAGCCAACTACGGACCCAGCCCCAAAGGCATCGGCTGGCGCTACGCTGCTCCGTCTGAGGTGCCGCGCCAGATCCAGGAAGTTCTGGTCGAACCCTGGCTGCGCGATGCACTGATCCGCCTAAACCCCGAGATTGCCGCCCAGCCCGACCGCGCCGACGAGGTGCTCTACAAGCTGCGCGCCATCGTGCTGTCGGTGCGATCGGATGGGCTGATCCGCGCCAACGAGGAAATGACCGCCTGGATGCGTGGCGAGCGCTCGATGCCCTTCGGCGCCAATAACGAGCATGTGCCGGTGCGGTTGATCGACCTGGATGACCTCGCGCAGAACCAGTACATCGTCACCCAGCAGTACACCTACCGAGCCGGCCCCACCGAGCGCCGTGCCGATCTGGTGCTGTTGGTGAACGGCCTGCCGCTGGTACTGATCGAGGCCAAGACGCCGGTCAAGAAATGCATCAGCTGGGTCGATGGCGCGGTGCAGGTGCACGACGACTACGAGAAGTTCGTGCCTGAGCTCTTCGTCTGCAACGTGTTCTCGGTGGCGACCGAAGGCAAGGCTTACCACTACGGTTCCATCGGACTGCCGGTCAAGGACTGGGGCCCTTGGCATCTGGATGGTGATGGCGACGATGGTCAGCACCACCCACTGAAGTCGCTCAAGCTCTCCGCCGAAAGCATGCTGCGCCCGCAGGTGGTGCTGGATATCCTGGGCAGCTTCACGCTGTTCGCCACCAACAAGAAAAAGCAGCGCATCAAGATCATCTGCCGCTACCAGCAGTTTGAAGCGGCCAACAAGATCGTTGAGCGCGTGCTGGCGGGCTACCCCAGGAAAGGGCTGATCTGGCACTTCCAGGGCTCGGGCAAATCTCTGCTGATGGTCTTTGCCGCGCAGAAGCTGCGCATGCATGCCGGCCTGAAGAATCCCACCGTGCTGATCGTGGCGGATCGGATCGACCTGGATACTCAGATCACCGGCACCTTCACTGGCGCTGACATTCCCAATCTTGAGAAAGCGGACACCCGCGAGAAGCTGCAGCAGCTGCTGGCTC
Organism: Ottowia massiliensis; assembly: GCF_900240305.1. NCBI lineage: Bacteria > Pseudomonadati > Pseudomonadota > Betaproteobacteria > Burkholderiales > Comamonadaceae > Ottowia > Ottowia massiliensis. The sequence goes on from NZ_LT964854.1 coordinate 398,291, forward strand.
AGGACGTGCGCAAGATTATCATCACCACGATCTTCAAGTTCGGCGAGGCCACTGGCAGCCTGAACGACCGCAGCAACATCATCGCCTTGGTGGACGAAGCCCACCGCACGCAAGAAGGCGACTTGGGCCGCAAGATGCGTGAGGCCCTGCCCAACGCGTTTCTGTTCGGCCTGACCGGTACGCCTATCAACCGTGCCGACCGCAACACCTTCTACGCCTTTGGTGCCGACGAAGACGAGAAGGGCTACATGAGCCGCTATGGCTTCGAAGAGTCGATCCGAGACGGTGCCACGCTGAAGCTGCACTTCGAGCCCCGGCTGATCGATCTGCATATCGACAAGGCCGCGCTGGACGCCGCCTACAAAGACCTGACCGGGGGCCTCTCGGATCTGGACAAAAACAACCTCGCCAAGACCGCAGCCAAGATGGCCGTGCTGGTGAAGACGCCTGAGCGCATCCGCAAGGTGTGCGAAGACATAGTTGAGCACTTCCAGACCAAGGTGGAGCCCAATGGTTTCAAGGGCCAGATCGTCACCTTCGACCGGGAGTCGTGCCTGCTGTTCAAGGCCGAGCTGGACAAGCTGCTGCCGCCCGAGGCTACAGACATCGTGATGTCGGTGCAGGCGGCGGACAAAAAAGAACACCCTGAGTACGCGCCCTACGACCGAAGCCGCGACGAAGAAGAGCGACTGCTGGATCGCTTCCGCGACCCGGCCGACCCACTGAAGCTGATCATCGTCACGGCCAAGCTGCTGACCGGTTTCGATGCGCCCATCCTGCAGGCGATGTATCTGGACAAGCCGCTGCGCGACCACACGCTGCTGCAGGCCATCTGCCGTGTAAACCGCACCTACTCGGAGCAGAAGACCCACGGCTTGATTGTTGATTACCTGGGTATCTTCGATGATGTGGCAGCAGCGCTGGAATTCGACGACCAGAGCGTCAAGCAGGTGGTCAGCAACATCCAGGAGCTGAAGGACAAGCTGCCCGAAGCCATGCAGAAGTGCCTGGCGTTCTTCGCCGGCTGCGACCGAAGCGTGCAGGGCTATGAGGGCCTGATCGCCGCGCAGCAGTGCCTGCCCAACAATGAGGTGCGGGACAACTTTGCTGCTGAGTACAGCGTGCTCAACAAGATCTGGGAGGCGCTGTCACCGGACACCGTTCTGGGCCCCTTCGAAAAGGACTACAAGTGGTTGTCGCAGGTGTACCAGTCGGTGCAGCCCTCCAGTGGCCACGGCAAGCTGATCTGGCACTCGCTGGGCGCCAAGACCATCGAGCTGATCCACCAGAACGTGCATGTGGACGCCGTGCGGGATGACCTCGACACCCTGGTGCTGGACGCTGATCTGCTGGAGGCCGTGCTGTCGGACCCCGACCCGAAGAAGGCCAAGGAGATCGAGATCAAGCTCAAGCGCCGGCTGCGCGGGCATGGCGGCAACCCCAAGTTCAAGAAACTGTCGGAGCGGCTTGATGCGCTGAAAGACCGGTTCGAGTCTGGCCAGATCAACAGTGTCGAATTTCTGAAGCAGTTGCTGGAGATTGCCAAGGAGACGCTGCAAGCCGAGAAGGAGGTCCCGCCCGAAGAGGACGAGGATCGCGGCAAGGCGGCGCTCACTGAACTATTCAACGAGGTCAAGACGGCCGAGACGCCCATCATGGTCGAACGCGTGGTCGCGGACATCGACGAGATTGTGCGACTGGTCCGTTTCCCGGGCTGGCAAGGCACGCAGGCCGGTGAGCGTGAAGTGAAGAAGGCTCTGCGCAAAGCGCTCTTCAAATACAAGCTTCACGCGGATGAAGAGCTGTTTGAGAAAGCGTTTGGCTACGTGCGCGAGTATTACTGAGCGGCAATGGCTGGGGGCAACGCCTGATCAGGCAGCAAGGGTGCACAGCTGTCCAGCTCCCGCACAAAGTCCGCCAGCTCATAGCCCAGGGCCTTGAGCCAGATTCTGAGCTCGATCACGTCCAGCCTGCGCACCCCCGTCTCGCACTTACTTACGTCCGCCTGCGTCCACGCCAGGCGGCGCGCCAGCTCCACCTGGCTGACTTGGGCATCTGCGCGTTTGGCACGCAGCAGGGCAAGCATCTGCTGGTATTCGCGGGTGTAGAGGGTCTTGTACATGGGCAACTCGGCCCATGAGGTTGCATGCGATCATTGAATATGCGAACATCGCATATTTATGCGCCAAACCACTTTTGAAAATCGGCGGGAAAAGTATTTACCCCAGAACCATCAAGGACGCCCATGTTTCAGGTTGAGCAACGTTTTGAGCGGCAGATGATTAACTTCGGAGAGAAAGATCGACCCATTCGACATTATCCAATTGCCGAAGTAGTTGCCGGTCATCTTGTTTTACAAATTATCGGCACGCAGCCAATCCAGGAGCCCGATGGCCATGTTTACAAGAGGCGTACCCATCTGATGGTAACAAAGGTAGGGATTGCTGCAGAAATTCTGAATCAGAATAAATTTGAAGAGGTGGCGGTCTTTGCGGTGATTCCACCATTGAGCCCATCCTCACCAGCGCCTGCAGTCAAGCGATGCACAGCCATCTTTGAATGCAGAGATAAAAATTATCCAGACACCAAGGCGTGGGGTTGTGAGTTCGGGGCGGAATTATTCATTGATCCAACCGATGATGTTGATTTGAAACATATGACGAGCAAAAAAATGCTTTGGATATCAAAATAATCAAGCATTGAGGAGATTATTCACATGTCCCGATTCGAGAACAGCTATCTTGCAGAGTCCGTTGGTTACGCCAATGGACTCAACAACGGCTATGCAAATGGGCTGGCCGTTGGGAGAGAAGAAGGCTACACCCAAGGTTGGAACGAGGCGACAGCGCATGGCAATAGCGTGCTGGCAGAGCGCGACCATCTCATCGACCGGCTGTACGGTGCAAACGAACGACTGGGTGCAGAGAATAGGCGACTGATTCCAGAGAACGAGATACTGAGGGCAGAGAACGAGCAGTTGAAGCAGCAACTACAGTTGCAACAAGAGCAGGCACAAGCCCTGCGTGCAGAGTACGAGGCGATGTTCAAGGCCTTCCTGGGTGTCGTATCCATCGCGCGCCCCGCTATGAAGGCGGTTGCAAAGCTCCCTCTGAAAGAACGCGGTCAAATTTACTACGAGTATGGGGACGAAGCAGCCAAGTTGCAGTCTGTGGAATATGTGAAGGCAAATCGCTTCCCTGGAAATCAACCGTTGATTCAGAAGTACCTTCCTATCGCTCAGCAGGTTTTCCGTCAAACCCATGAACAGCTTCAACAGCAAGAAGCTGAATCAAAACCAACGACCAAAGATCCAACTGATAATTGATCAATATCTGAATTCTTTTCAATTCTTGGGCGCTTTCATGATCGTTGCAATATGTGCTGCATCGGTGCTCTGAAGGTGCTCTGTTGGTGCGCTCATGGAGCAGTAATCTTCCACCCGGTGTGCAGTGTGTTGATTTTCTCTATTGCACCATCGCAGCACCTACAGAGCACCATCACAGCTCGCTGACGTCTCCTTGATGGCACGCAAATGTAATTTGTCTCGTTTGCGCAAAAATATTTTTTGGTCACAGACGGCGCGTGCAGCATTACTCCCACGAAATTTCGCCGCCAAGCGTCAATTGCAATCCTGTCATGGCAACAGATGCTGTGATATGTGTACATTTTGGCTGGATTTGAGCACAAAAGAGTCGTGAAACCCCTGTTCATCCTTGTTTTGCGGCTGTGATACGTATCTTTTTTGGCGGCGATACGTACACCTTTTGGGGGAGTAATGCTGCAATGTGACCAGGAAAACGTCACCTGCAAACTGGGTACGACACACTTGCCACCGAAACACTCTCGCCTGAAACCTTCCCCTGCCGCCATAATTTTCAGTGTTGGTGGTGGCATCGCCAAGACTTTTTTGGCGCCGATCTACCGATGGTTTTGATTTCAGAGGTTGATTTTTTGCGCCCACTCGGCGTCCTGAATTCAGCCCTAAATCATTCTTTGTTAATTATTGGCTGGATATGTATGGACGAAAAATCATCTGATGGCGCCTTTCGTGCAAAAGCATTTGCAAATCGCATTCTTGAGGAGGAGATGGTAGGAGAATCGCTGGCTAAAAGCACTGTATATTTATACCTGAGAAAATTGGAGCAAATTGCAAAGAGATCATCCATCGGCGGACATTGGCAGTTGACGCCAGAAATCATTGTGCGTGATTTTACTAAACGGATTGAATCAAAGACAATTACGCAGGCGACGGCGCGTCTGGAGAGGGCGGCGGCCTTGTTTTGGATTGCCGAACAAGGTCGGTCAGCGTTTGACTCCAATTCCCGCGAGATTTGGCGATTTGAATGCGCATATAATGACATTATTTCAATGTCTATTGGTGAATTACCTGTCAATTTAAAAAATACATCATCGGAAAAAGCAAAGGCATTTCCTGATGAGGCATTTGATCTGCTGATGAACGAAGCCTTCACTTCAGGATCTGAATCTCTTCTTGATTCTCTGATATTTATTCGGGCAAATCTATTTTTGGGACTTCGCCCCGTCGAATGGTTGAATGCTCGGATTATAAATTATCAGCACAGAAATGCGTTGGGCGAGCACATATTTCAGCCCGATGGATCAGCAAAAACTTCGCCTGCTCTTGAAGTTCTGAATGCCAAGCACTCCACTGTGCGTGGCAATGGTCATATACGGATCATACTTCTTGATAGCATTGATAACGAAGGCATTCGACATATCCAGCAATGGATTGGCATAATCAGAAAATTGAAAACTGATTATCTGACGTCATTGTCCGAAGAGGAAATTTACAAGAAAATATACGGCAACATGCAACGCACTATCCGTAGAGTATTGATTAAGGCTGGGTGGCAAGGGCAAAAACCGACGCTATACAGTACTCGCCATCAAGCAGTTGCCAATGCCCGTGCCGATGGACTTACTGAGAAAGAAATCGCTGCCCTATTTGGGCATAGCAGCACCAACACAGCCCGCAGGCACTATGGTAAAAAAATTGCTGGTTATTCAGGCAGGACTATGCGCCCCGCTCCTGAGTCAATCTGGGCTGTTCGCAGCACGGTTGCTGTGCGCCCCAAGCCTCCGCGCGGGGAGCCGTCACCGGCATTGGGTTGACTCCCTTGGTTTTTGGGTGTCCCATGAGCACGCTCCATGACACTGAAAAATGGTTACCATCATGATCAATTGTCGTTTGTTTGGTTAAAATGTTGACCAAATTACGATTGAGAAATCAAACCTTCTCCTTGAGCGCCAGCTGCTGCTGCAACTCGGTGACCGCCTCAAGCGCCTGCGCAAGACCCAGCGCCTGGGCACAGTGGAGCTTGCAGCACGCGCAGGCATGACGCGCAACACCCTGCGCGCGGTCGAGTCGGGCGATCCTGCCCCGTCCATCGGCACCTACCTGCGCGTCATGTCCATCCTGGGTGTTGGTGGTGATCTGGCATTGCTGGCGGGTGATGTCTTGCAAGCTGCACCTGCGGGCTCCGCTGCTGCGCGTTCCTGGCATCCGGCGCCTGTCGTGCAAGTGCACGTGCGTGCCGATCCAACCAGGCATCAGTTGCAGGATTTGCAAAGCCTGGCCCTGCACGAGGAAGCCGTGCGGCTGGCCAAGGCCGACCCTGCTCAGGTGCAGCAGGCGCAGGACACGCTCCAGCGCTGGCTGGCGACGGGAGATGTTCGCTCTGCCGCCTTGTGGCGTGAGTGGGCGGACATTCTGAAGGCGGGTGCCTGGCGCAAGGTGCTGGCCCGCACCCGTCGTGCGCAGCAGCTGCGCCAGGCATCGCCGCTGGTCACGATCCTGCCGCCAGACACCCGGCAGGCCATCTTGGAGCAGGTGGGCGAACTCCAGAAGGGCGTTGCAATGGGCGACGAGCTGGACGATGCACCTGAGGGGCAGCCGTGACGCGGGAAGAGCTGGAACACATCATCCGTGCCAGCGGTGACATCACCGACCAGTACGAGTTCGTCATCGTCGGCAGCCAGTCCATCCTGGGCGCGGTGCCCCGGCCCGAGGAAGTGTTCACCGTGTCCATGGAAGCGGACATCTACCCCCTGCAGGCCCCGGAGCTGGCCGACAGGATCGACGACGCCATCGGCGAAGGCTCACGGTTCCTGAAACCTACGGCTACTACGCGCAAGGCGTCGGGCCCGAGACGGCCTGCCTGCCAGCCGACTGGATGCAGCGGGTGCATCGCATCCAGAACCGCAATACGCAGGATCGCATCGGTTACTGCCTGGACGTGCTCGACCTTTTCCTGGCCAAGGCTGTGGCCGCACGGGAAAAGGATCGCGAGTTCTGCATCGCGCTCCTGCAGTACGGCTACGTGAACCTGGAAGCCGCCTTGGCGCTCGTGCGCAACATGCCACTGGATGCCAAGGCGCAGCAGAGATTACGGGCGACGATGCGGCGGTGGGCGCGGAGTGCAGATCGCCCGCTCACCTGAGTCGCTGACAAGCCACCGCCGATTGGTATTTGACGCTGCCGTTGCCCACAAAAACCTCGGAGGCTGCCCCCACCAGCAAGGTCGTCTTCTTGCTGGTCTGCTTGTAGTAGGACGGCTCGTCGGTGTCCGCCTGCTCGTCGATCTGGCTGACCCCCAGCCGTTTCGCCAGCTGCTTGCCCGTCTGGCGCTTCAAGTACACGGCTGCCTTTGTCTCGCCACCGCCGGTAGTGACCAGCGCCGCCACCACTTCGTCTCCGAACAGCGTTGGCTTCTGCCCCTTTCGCAACGGCAGAAAGAAGCCATCCGCCCCTTTGAGCAGCCCGATAGATTGGAGCCTGGATTCCACTTCATCGGTCTTGAGCGTTGTCCCCGTCTTGCAATGCAGCACGGCTTCGAGCTGTTGTGCTGCGGCTGTTGGTGCGGCAGCGTCAAGCAGCGGCACAGGCATTTGTGCCCCAACTTTGCCAATACCGAATGCGACCAGGCCGCACGCAGTCCAGCGAAGCAAAGCACGCAGATTCTGATTCATGATGAGTTCCTTTCCGAACGACGTTGCAACCACCACCGCTGGCGTTCCAGCAGAGCCTGCAAATGGGTTTCGCTGGGCGCACTCCTCAGCGGCCAGTCGGGTGGCAGATCAGGCTGGGGGCGCGGCGCCATACGCAAAGCCAGCAACTCCAACCGTTTCGGAAAATTCCGCAGCAGGTCGGCAGCGATGGATTGTTCCTGCCCCATGATGGCGTTGACACACAGCAGCAGGTCTTGTGCGGCCTTGCGCAGCTCGGCAGCCAGCGCGTCGGCTTCGATGGTGTTCATGGCTGGCCTTCCTCTGTATTGGGCGCATCCGGTGGCTGCATTCGCAGCCCGGCGTAAACGAAGGCGCGGGCCTCTGGGGCGTAGGCGATGAGTTCGCCCCCATCCCACAGCGGGAAGGTGCAGACCGTTTTCCCCATGCGCAGGAATTCCTGGCGCACGTACTGCGCCAGGGCGTTCAGGTCATGCAGCGCAACGTTTTGCGGTGCCTCTGCCGCTGAAATCACCAGATCGGTGGGCGGCACATGCACCAACTCCAGGCCCATGCGCTGAAATGCCAGTACCAGCAGGGAGCGTGACGGTTCCTGGTCAAGGTAGTGCGGCAGCGCGGCCAGGGTTTCGTCATAGCGCAGCGGCTTGCGCTTGGCCATGATGAATTCGCGCAGCCGTGCAAACACATCGTCAAGCGCCTGCAAGCCTTTGGTGCTGATCTTGGTGCCGATGTCCCTGCCCTGGTTCAGCTCGCCATAGGCGTCGCTGGTCAGCCAGGCGCGGCGCGTCACCGTGTCCACCACGCAGTGCAGGATGTTCTGTGCAAAACCGTCTGTGCGCTCGACCAGGCCGAATTCGATGGTGTCCAAGCCATTGAGAGTGACCGTGGCCCACAGACCATTGCGCTCGTCGCCATGCAGGCACTGCGTGGCCATGCCTTGTAGGGGAATGATGAAGCCCAGCTCTTCCAGCTTGGCCAGCAGCAGCTCGACCGTGGCGTTGATGGGCGTCGGTGGTGGCGCGGGCGCCGCAGTGTCCTGGGGTGGTTCAGGCTGCGCCGGTGGCAGCCGCCCACCAAACCGTGCCTCGTACCACTCGCCCAGGATTTCCGTGGCGAGCTCGGACTCGCGCAGGCCTCGGACCTTGGCTTCATGTCGGATCGCATCCGCCAGACGCACGTCCAGCATCCAGTTGGTTTGCGCTATCGCACCCTGGGCCTTCTTGCGCTCGCGGTAGCGGCGTTGGTATTCGGCGGAGGACTGCCTGCCGGTTCGTGGACGTGCCATGCTTGTTTAATTAACAACACTAGTTAAACTAACTATCCATGAAATCACCATTCCATGCAAGCCCATGCCTGTGACAACAATTCTTTTCGGGAGATGTGCATGACAGCCAACCATGCCCTGCCCATGAGCCAGAAGCAGGCCGACGCACTACGGCGGGAATGGGCGTTGCTGCTCAAGCTGGGCTACGCCAGCCAATGGACACCAGCACAAAAGATGGCGCGACAGGATGAAATCGCCGCTTTGCTGCTGCTGGCGGGTCAGGTCCTGCCACGAGCATTGACCCGACAGGGAGAGCTGGTCAACGTGGATGTTGCCCCGCCAGGGGAGGCGCAATGATTTACTTCTTTGGCGACACCCACGGCCACTTCCGGCATGTGCTGGAGATCGTCTCCAGGGATCGCCCGGCAGCCATCGTCTTTTTGGGCGACCTGCAGGCGCAGCGCCCGTTGGAGGTGGAGTTGGAGTCCATCCTGGAGATGACCGAAGTGTGGTTCATCCACGGCAACCACGACACGGACTCCGATGCTGACTATGACAACCTGTTTGGCTCCGCACTGGCGGACAGGAACCTGCATGGCCGCGTCGCCGTGGTCGATGGCGTGCGCATTGCCGGGCTGGGCGGTGTGTTCCGGGGACAGGTGTGGATGCCGCCGGTGGACTGGCTGTACGAGAGCTCTAAGGAGTTCACCGCGCGCTGCGGCAGGGGCAATCGCTGGCGCGACGGCCTGCCGCGCAAGCACCGCAGCTCCATCTTCCCGGAGGACTACTTTCGCCTGGTCTCGCAACGTGCCGATATTCTGGTGACGCACGAGGCGCCCAGCGCGCACCCGCATGGCTTTGATGCGATTGCTGAACTGGCGCGCAGCCTGCGTGTGGGCAAGGCGTTCCATGGCCACCACCATGACTGCCTGGACTACAGCCGGGATCAGGTGCGACTGGGGTTTGCGGCCTTTGGCGTGGGGTTTTGCGGGGTGACCGACATGAACGGCGGCTGCATTCAGCCCGGGAAGTTTGACCAAGCACGGGCAGCACGCCTGCGGCAGGGGAGTGTATGAAAGACCAACGACAAGAGCGTTTGGGGCGCTTGCAGCGGGAGTACCACCGAAACCATCCATGGCGGCTGGGGCAGGGCGGATTGTTCGTCCCGCACAGCTATGCCGAGGTCAAGCAGGATGCATTGTCTTGGTGGGATGACGTGGGCTTCATCCTCAATCGTCGGCGCGTCATCGTGTGGTGGCGGCATCCACGCCACGTGTACCGCGATGCGATTGAAGAGCTGGCGCAGGAGCAAACTGGTGAGTTCCCGTTCGACGATTGGTTGACGCGAGGTGCAATTCCGAACTACCGCAAGGTAGGTCGATCGCGCAAGAAAATCGTCAGTTACACCTGCCGCCCGCCATCTGAAGCATCACGTGCATATTTCCAGCGTCTGCGAGCCCTGGAACAGGAAATGTCAGCGCAAGGGATTGACTGCAGTGTGCGCCCCAGCAGCAAGCGCAAGCGCCTGTCGTGGGCAACCGGGCTGGAGTTGGTTGCGCCACTGGAGGTGCGCAACGAACAGGAGCTTGCCGTCGTGGCCGATCTGGCCCGAAGCCTGCTGCTGGGCAGAACCACGCTTGAGCGGGAATTCGCCGACTATTGCTACGACAAGGCGATCTGGTTATCCGAGGCAGCAGCCAGAGCATAGCCATCCATTGCGATAGGCTGGATGGCCGAGGCATCTACGGTGGCCATGCGTCAGGCAATTTGCTTGGTCATCTCTTTGAGGACGGTGTGCAAGATGGCTCTGAGGCATCGCAATTCGCCTGCCAGGGTAGCTGCCAGTTCTGGGCGCGTCTGGACGATTCGGGCGTTATCGGCCTCAACCTCGGCGTACAGCGTTTCAGCTTCCGGCATCACACGATGGCGCAGGTTTTCCAATAGGCGCCCTGCAGTGCCTTTGGCCAGGTTCAGTGCCTCCCCAGCTTGCAGCAGCACGCCACGATGGATATTGGAGAAGTGGTGAACGCCCAAAATGGGCCAGGCTAGTGGGGTTTGCGCGGGCCAGCCGTTCTTGTCAAAGGCGGGGGAGTCGTAGGTGGCGACGCTGAGCAGGTCATAGAACGGCGCCAGCTGCACGCCCTCGTGCGAGACCAGAAAGCTCAGGTTTTTCAAGTGGGCATCGCTGTTGCCCACGAGCACGTTGAACACCAGCCAGCCAAACAGCCGCGTGCGTGCCACAGCCGGGCTACGGCAGGCCCTGGCCAGAGCCGCCAAGCTATCCATGCTGCCCTGGCTGTACTTGAAGCCACGATCGAGGCCAAGCAACTGGCAAGCATCGATGGCGTGACGGCGCTGCCACCCCTGGGGGCCTGACACCCGGTCAAAACGATCAACCAGGTACACCGGCGAGGGCACGTAGCGTCGATGCACGTTGGGCACATCCAGGCCGAGTCGCTGGGCCAGCCGCATGACAAACCATTCGTTGATGACGGAATGAGGGTAGTCCTCGTCAGGGTGATCAGGCTTGAGGATGTGGGTGGAAGGCGTGGCACCGGCAGGCTCAAACAATGCGCCCTCTTGCAAGACAACGGCCAGCTTGTGCTGCGCCCCAGCCAGCGACATGCGCTTGATTGCTGCGTGCGTCAATGGCGCCTTCGGCATCTGCAGGATGCGCGCCTGCAAGGGCTCATCAGGCAAAGGGCGCAACGGCTCGGTGGCTTGGAGCGCGGCCTCGGGCGGCAGTAAAGTCAGCGATCCGGCAGACTCCGCGCCATACCACGCCAGCAGGCCGAAAGCATCGGCAGCATCCAGCCTGGCATCACCGGCCAGCAGGGTGCGTTGCCCCTCCTCGGGCAGCAGATTGTCAAAGTACCACTGCACCGGGCGCTGACTGGCGCCGTCCAGCAAGGGCTCGGCGGTCAGTGGCAGGTGCGGGCTCAGCGCAAAGGCCTGCGGGTGGTTCAACCAGCTTGCGGCGTATTGAAAACTCCACAGGCCTGCCACCTCTTGCAGGCTGCCGACTTCCTGCTGATTGATCGAGGCACGCAGTGAGCGGCCATTCATGACTGCCCCTTGCTGCGCACAGCCTCAAGATGTGCAGCCACGCCCTCTGGCACATCCACCATGACGCGGATGCCCAAACCCTCCAGCACCTGAAAGAGCTTTCCCCACTGCACGGATTCGCTGCCACGCTCCACCTTGCCCAGGAAGTTCTCGCTCACGCCGACACTACCGGCAGCATCGTCTTGGCGGATTTTTTGCGCCTTGCGGCTGGCACGTACCACTTTGCCGATGGTTGATGCGCTGGTTATGGGTATGTTCATGGTCAATCCTCACAATTGCAAGGATTTTGAGCCAAACGAAGAGCCTTGACAATAAATCCACTCAGTCATGCGGATTTGCACGCAAGTCGGTTCTTCCGCAACAAAATCCTTACAATCACGAGGATTTTTAGAGCAGGCAACGCTGCGCGTTGCCTGCTCTCTACTCGTTTCTACGAAACCCGGAGAAATACAGCTACAGCCACCACCAGGTGGCAAGCCATCTCGATCATCAGCCCAGCTTCTTGGCCAAATCTTCCGCTCGCGGATGGTAGTAGCGCTTGAGCATGCGCAAGTCTCGGTGCCCTGTCACTGCGGACAACTCCAGCACGTTGGACAACTTTTCTGCCAGCCTCGAAGCCGCTTCATGGCGGGTATCGTGAAAGTGAACGTCGCTCAGGAAGCCTGGTTGCGGCCTTCTGCGTGCGGCTTTGCAGTCAGCCAGGTAGTCCTGCTGCGCTCGCTCAATCGCCCGCGCAAACCCCTTGCGCAACGCCATCGCAGTCGTCGGAAATACCGACCCAGCCACCCGTTCAACAGGCTTTCCGCGTTCCGCCTTCGGGCGCGAAGGCAGCTCCTTCAGAATACTGACCGCTGTCGTGGACAACGGCACGGTGCGCGCATCACCATTCTTCGTGTCCGGCAGGTGCGCGGTGCGTCGTTTGAGATCGACGTTCTCCCACTGAAGGGCCAGCAACTCGCCCCTGCGCATTGCAGTTTCCAACGCCAGCCGCACCAGCGGCAGCAACCACGGATTACGCGCCCCCTTGGTGAAGGTTCCATCCTGTTGGCGCACTCCGCCCGTCAGCGCTGCCAACAAGTAGCTTTCCTCTTCATGCGAAAGCCGCCGATCCCGCGCTCGCGCCTTTTCCGGCCGCTTCACCAACGGAATCGGGTTCTCGACATGGATGCCCCACTCTCGTCGCGCATGGTTGAACACTGTGGAAAGCACGTCGATTTCCCGATTGACGGTGCCTCCAGTCACCTCCTTGAGCCGACGGTCACGCCACCTGGCGACCTCCGTACTGGTGATGGCCGTCATCTTCAGACCCACCAGCGCCGCATCGCGCAAGAGCACATCGATCTTCACGGACTCGATGGCAGCAGACTTCTTCCCCGGCGTTATCTCCTGCTGATAGCGTTTGAGAATCGCTGCAAGCGTGTTCTTCTCAGCCTCCCGCCGATCAATGAACCCCTTGGTTTCCAGTTCGCTCTCAACCGTGCGAACCCACTTCTCGGCATCTTCCTTGTACGTGAAGGTGCGGGACTGTTCCGGGAAGCCCTTGCGCCTCACCTTGGCCCGCCACTGATACTCCCCACGCTTTGTAATTTGCCCCATGTCGCATTTGCCTCACATCGTCGCCAATGGCCCAAGAATGGCCCAACAAATGCTATCACGGACACATATACCAGGGAGAAATGTAAAAAATCGCTACGTTCGGGACGTAGAGGCCGGAGGTTCGAATCCTCTCACCCCGACCAGCTGGTTCAGACAGCAACCTGCTGGAAAACAACACTCCCCCATAGGAAAACGCGTATTGTGTCGATTCATTCACACATTGCGCCGTCTTTTTGATTTACAAAAACTCACCATTCGACGATGATTGGCAGATAACTTTAGTCTGCAAATCTTTGGTCACCGATGGCAACCGTTGAATCCCCCGCACAAGCAGCGCCTCTGCCCGGCTTGGCGCACACGCTGGTCATGACTGGCAAGCTCGGCCAGCAAGCCGCTGAAGACCTCTACAAGAAGGCGCAGCAGTCCAACAAAAATTTCATTGCGGAGCTAACTGGCTCCGGCGCTGTTTCCGCCTTCGACCTGGCGCACACCATCTCCGCTGCATTCGCGGCGCCGCTCATTGACGCCGCGGCCATTGACCCCAACCGCCTCCCACAGGATCTGATCGATCGCAAGCTGATCGTCAAATACCGCATCCTGCCTCTAAGCAAGAGAGGCAACCGGCTCATCATCGCAACAGCTGATCCCACGGATAACGAAGCTGCAGAAAAAGTCAAGTTCGCCACCCAGATGGGTGTGGAATGGGTCATTGCCGAATATGACAAACTTTCCCATCTGATCGAGACAGCCACTCGCGGCACAGGCGATGGAATGGACGGCATCAGCGCCGACGACTTCGAATTTGGCGAAGATGCCGCCAGCCCCAATGAAGCCGAAGAAGATGCTGAACAAGATGACAGCGAAGACACTCCTATCGTTCGCTTCCTGCAAAAAATGCTGGTAGACGCCGTCAGTATGCGCGCCTCTGACTTGCATTTTGAACCCTACGAATTCATGTACCGGGTGCGTTTTCGCATTGATGGCGAATTGCGCGAAATTGCCAGTCCTCCACCCGGCATCAAAGAAAAACTGGCTTCTCGCATCAAGGTTATTTCGCGTCTTGATATTTCCGAAAAACGCGTGCCGCAAGATGGCCGCATGAAACTCAAACTGGGGCCTGATCGCGTGATCGATTTCCGCGTAAGCACCTTGCCCACCCTGTTTGGCGAGAAAATCGTGATCCGTATTCTGGACCCGAGCAGCGCCAAGTTGGGAATTGATGCCCTCGGCTACGAACCAATTGAAAAAGAGCGTTTGATGACGGCCATTGAGCGCCCCTATGGCATGATTCTCGTTACCGGCCCCACGGGCTCCGGCAAAACTGTTTCGCTCTATACTTGTCTCAACTTATTAAACAAGCCAGGGGTCAATATATCCACCGCAGAGGATCCGGCTGAAATCAACTTGCCTGGCATCAACCAGGTCAATATGAATGACAAGGCTGGTCTGACATTTGCTGTCGCCCTCAGGGCCTTTCTCCGTCAGGATCCGGATATCATCATGGTAGGTGAAATTCGTGATCTGGAAACAGCTGACATTGCCATCAAGGCGGCCCAAACAGGGCATTTAGTATTATCCACACTGCATACCAACGATGCCCCGACGACGTTAACGCGCATGCGAAATATGGGGATTGCCCCATTTAATATTGCATCCAGCGTCATTCTTATCACTGCCCAACGCTTGGCGCGGCGACTTTGTCCAAAATGCAAGGAACCCACTGATATACCCAATGACGTTCTCTTAGAGGCCGGGTTTACAGAAAAGGATCTGGATGGAAGCTGGACACCCTACAAACCTGTCGGATGTGACGCATGCAACAATGGCTATAAAGGACGGGTCGGTATTTATCAAGTCATGCCTATTTCAGAAGAGATGCAGCGCATTATTCTCGCCGATGGGAGCGCCCTGGAAATATCCGATCAGGCTCGCTCCGAAGGAGTCCGTTCCTTGCGTGAGTCTGGTCTGCATAAAGTGAAGATAGGCGTTACTTCACTTGAAGAAGTTTTGGCCGTTACTAACGAATAAACCCTCTCAAAGATCTCAAGGGAGCGCACCGAATATGGCAACAGCAACCTCACGCCCAAACATGAAATCCGTCAAAGAGGTTATCTTTGAATGGGAAGGCAAAGATCGCAACGGCAAAATTGTCCGGGGCGAGTTGCGAGCCGCCGGCGAGCATCAGGTCCAAGCTACCTTGCGCAGGCAAGGCATTTTAGTAACAAAAGTGCGCAAGCGCCGGATGCGGTCTGGCAAAAAGATCGCGCCCAAAGACATAGCCATATTCACCCGACAGCTCGCCACCATGATGAAGGCGGGCGTGCCGTTGCTGCAATCCTTTGACATTGTTGGTCGGGGCAGTACCAACCCCAGCGTTGCCAAGCTGCTCAATGACATTCGCACTGATGTGGAATCAGGCTCTTCTTTGTCATCGGCCTTTCGGAAACATCCACTCTATTTCAATACCCTCTACTGTAATCTGGTAGAGGCCGGGGAAGCGGCAGGCATTTTGGAAGATATTCTGGACCGTCTTGCCATCTATATGGAAAAGACGGAAGCTATTAAGTCAAAAATCAAATCAGCTTTGATGTATCCGACTGCTGTTATTATTGTGGCATTTGTAGTCGTCGCTTTGATCATGATTTTTGTTATCCCGGCATTCAAGAGCGTCTTCGAAAATTTTGGCGCAGATTTGCCAGCGCCAACGCTTTTTGTGATCGCCATGAGCGAATTTTTCGTAAGCTACTGGTATATCATATTTATCGGAATATTTGCTGGAGTGTATTTGTTCCTGCAGTCATGGAAGAGAAATGAGAAGATGCAGATGTTCATGGATCGGTTGCTTCTGCAAATACCGATTTTTGGCAATTTGATCGAAAAGTCAGTGATCGCGCGCTGGACGCGAACCCTTTCAACCATGTTTGCAGCCGGTGTTCCCCTCGTTGAATCCTTGGATTCGGTTGGCGGCGCGGCAGGCAACTATATCTACAAGTCGGCGACTCAAAAAATTCAACAGGAAGTTTCAACCGGTACCAGCCTGACGAATGCCATGTCCAATGCGAATGTGTTTCCAAGCATGGTCATACAAATGACTGCCATTGGTGAAGAATCCGGTTCCATTGACCATATGCTTGGCAAAGCGGCCGATTTCTACGAAGCCGAAGTTGATGAGATGGTTGCCGGACTGTCAAGCCTGATGGAGCCTATCATTATTGTTTTCCTTGGAACCATTATTGGCGGCATTGTTGTCTCAATGTATTTGCCGATCTTCAAGCTGGGTTCTGTTGTCTGAGATATGCACGAAAATACTATAGATGCAATAATCTATCTGATTTTTGGACTTCTGGTTGGCAGCTTTCTCAATGTCGTCATTTATCGTCTGCCTCAAATGATGTATCGATCCTGGCTTCATGAAGCAGGATCGAATATTTCCGGCACTACCGCAGATGAGAAGACCCTATGGGCGCTAAGTTTCGGTTCGCGGACTACTGCCCCTGAAAATATGGAAGCGGTTGGACGGCATATCATGCAGGCGGTTGAAGATTTGCCGAGATTCAATCTCATGATGCCGTCTTCACGATGCCAAAGCTGTGGGCATAAAATTCGCTGGTTCGAGAATATCCCAATATTCAGCTGGGTATTCCTGCGCGGCAGATGCTCTGGCTGCAATGCGAGTATCTCATGGCGCTATCCCGCCATCGAACTGGCGGCAGGGCTTCTATTTGCATGGTGCGGCTGGCAATGGGGCCTGACAGCTTCTGGCGTGGCATGGGCGGCGTTTTCTGCCTTTCTGATCGTCATGACCATGATTGACTGGGACACAACGCTATTACCTGACGATTTGACCCTGCCTCTGGTTTGGGGCGGTTTACTGGCATCGTTGCTTCATTTGACAGCTGTTCCGCTATCCCATTCCGTAATTGGGGCGATGGCGGGTTACCTCTTTTTGTGGTCCATTTATTGGGCATTCAGGTTGCTTACGGGGAAAGAGGGCATGGGTTATGGCGATTTCAAGCTTTTCGCAGCTTTGGGGGCTTGGTTTGGCTGGAATGCATTGATACCGATTATTCTGATGGCTTCTGTCATTGGCGCGCTTGCTGGAATTGGCATGAAGTTCTGCAATAATCTTAGAGAAGGACATTATGTGCCCTTTGGGCCTTTTCTGGCGCTGGCTGGATTGACCGCCATGATTTTCAGCCCCACCAGCATTTTGCGCGCCATCGGGCTGGGCGCCTGAAGCTTTTTATCCTATCTTCCCGTGTTTCGGTTGGGATTGACTGGCGGCATAGGCAGCGGCAAAACCACTGTCGCGCAGATGCTTGCCGCACGTGGCGCAGCCGTCATTGACGCCGATGCCATTTCACGTGCGTTAACCGCCTCTCATGGTGCAGCGCTTCCAGCTATTGCCGCTCAATTTGGAACTCATGTCATTGGCCCGGATGGCGCGCTGAACCGTAGCGCAATGCGGCAAATGATTTTTGCTGATCCGGCTGCAAGGCAGCGCCTGGAAACCATCCTTCACCCGCTGGTTGAACAGGCACTGGAAGAGCAGACACGTGAGGCGGCCATGCGCAGCGTGCGCTGCGTTGTGTTTGATGTTCCGCTGCTGATTGAGAATTTCGCGCGCTGGCAATCTCGCATTGACGCGCTGCTGGTCGTTGATTGTCCGGAAGAAGTGCAAATTACCCGCGTCGTGGCCCGTAGCCAACTTTCCCGCGAAGAAGTGATGCACATTCTGTCTGCGCAAGCCAGCCGGGCGCAGCGGCTAGCTATGGCCAACTTTGTGATTACCAATGATGCTGGCACAACGCTGCAAGCGTTGGAGAAGCAGCTTGAAGCACTTCTTCCCCGCTTCGGACTATGATGCGCCCCTTTGCCAGCCCGTGCCCGCTTTCGCGTGATCCTGTACGAATACCCCTTTAACGAGCGCATCCGCACTTACTTGCGACTGGAGCACCTTCTTCATCGCCTGGGCAGTTTGCTAGCCCATACGGCTGCCTTGGATCACCATTTTGCGCTGGTCACCCTGTTTGAAATCATGGACATGGCCGGCCGGATCGACATCAAGACTGATGTGCTGAAAGATCTGGAAAACCACAAAGCCTATCTGTCCGCCCAACGCGGCAACCCGGCCATCGCCCAAGAGGCGCTGGAAGCCTTTGCCGGTTATGTGGAAAACGCTTTTTCCGCTCTCAAGCGCCAGCACGGCAAACCCTGCAGCCAGCTAACGGAAGATGACTGGCTGATGAGTGTTCGCAGCCGCATTTTCATACCGGGCGGCACCTGCTCCTTTGACTTGCCTGCATATCACGCTTGGCAAGAAGGCCACGCTGACGCCCGCTTGGCTGATCTGAGCCGCTGGACTTCACACTTGCAGCCGCTGGCCAATGCTCTGGCGCTTCTTTTGCATATGTTGCGCGACTCTGGCACGCCGCAAATGGCGCAAGCGCAGCAAGGCCAGTTCCAGCATGCGCTGCCTCAGGGCCGCCAGGTGCAGCTCATACGGCTGTCTCTTCCCAAAAAAATGAATGTCGTTCCCAAAATCAGCGGCAACCGGCTGCTGATATCCATACAGTTCATGCAGCAGCTAGCCGGGAACAAAAGCGCGCCCGTGGCTGATGATGTGGCGTTCGAGCTGGCGCTTTGCTCATGACTGAAGCCCAGCCGCCTGTCCCGCGCCACGTCAAGTGCCCCTCTTGCGGCCGCCCTAGCTTGTACGCGCCTGAAAACCGCTTTCGCCCCTTCTGTAGCGAACGGTGCAAACTGCACGATCTGGGCGCATGGGCCAATGAAAGCTTCCGTCTGGCTTCCCCTGAAGACCCGGGCCTTGATGCGGGCAGCGCAAGTTAAAATGCCCGGTTTTCCTTGCGCCCGGAACTCCTTTCTGGCCCGCTCTTTCGGAATGGCGCTTTCCTGAGCGCGCATCCTGCCAAATCACCTTTGCAACCCGGAACAAATATGGCTGCCAACATCGAAACCCTTGAAAAGCTGGAGCGCAAAATGACGCTCACCTTGCCTGCGGACTCCATCCGCAGCGAAGTCGAAGCCCGCTTGCGCAAACTCGCCCGCACGGTGCGCATGGATGGCTTCCGCCCTGGCAAAGTCCCGCTGAACATCGTTGCCCAGCGCTATGGCTATTCCGTGCAGTACGAAGTGGTCAATGACAAGGTTGGCGAGGCTTTTTTCAAGGAAGCCGCTGATGCCAAGCTGCGCGTGGCGGGCCAGCCCACCATCACTGAAAAAAGCGACGCGCCTGAAGGCCAGCTGGTTTTCGATGCCGTGTTCGAGGTTTTTCCCGAAATCAACTTGGGCGATTTGTCTTCCGTTGAGGTCGAGAAACTGTCTGCCGAGGTCAGCGAAGACGCCATTGACCGCACCATCGACATTCTTCGCAAGCAGCGCTGCACATTCGCGCAGCGCGCCAAAGGCAGCCCTGCTGAAGAAGGCGACCGCGTCACTATCGACTTTTCCGGCAAGCTCGACGGCGAGCCGTTTGAAGGCGGCAAGGCCGATGACTTCGTCTTCATCCTTGGCGAAGGCCAGATGCTCAAAGAGTTTGAAGATGCCGTGCGCGGCATGAAAACGGGAGAAAGCAAGACTTTCCCGCTCTCTTTCCCCGAAAACTATCACGGCAAGGAAGTGGCGGGCAAAACGGCTGACTTTCTTGTCACGCTCAAGAACATTGAAGCCGCCCATTTGCCCGAGCTGAATGAAGCCTTCATCAAATCTCTGGGCGTGGCCGACCCCACCATTGAGGGCTTGCGCGCCGATGTGCGCAAGAACCTGGAGCGCGAAGTCAAATTCCGCGTGGCCGCCCGCAACAAGCAAGCCGCGCTGGATGCGGTCACGGCCAAAACCGAATTTGACGTGCCCAAGGCCAGCGTGCAGGCCGAAGTGGCCCGCATGAGCGAAAGCGCCCGCGCCGACCTGAAAGCCCGCGGCATCAAGGATGCCGACAAGGTTGATCTGCCTGAAGACCTTTTCCGCTCCAATGCCGAGCGCCGCGTACGTCTGGGCCTGGTGCTGGCCGAGCTGGTCAATGCCCACAAGCTTCAGGCCACGCCAGAGCAAATCAAGGCGCAGGTCAAGGAACTGGCGGCCAGCTATGAGCGCCCCGCTGAAGTGGAGCGCTGGTACTTCCAGGACGCCAACCGCCTGTCCAATGTTGAAGCCATGGTGCTGGAAGCCAACGTGGCGGACTACGTCTTCAGCCATGCCAAAGTCACCGAAAAAACCCTCAGCTTTGATGAGCTGATGAGCGCTGCCGCTGCGCCAGCCGCCGCCTGACCTGAACACACAGGCGCAGCCCATTCGCACCCAAGGGGGCTTGAGCCGCACAGGCCAAGCCCCATTTTTCCGCCGGTCACTTCTTGAGGAGAACACGCATGCACATCCAGGAACCTGCCAGCAATCTCGGCCTTATCCCCATGGTCATCGAGCAATCGGGCCGGGGCGAGCGCTCCTTTGACATCTATTCGCGCCTGCTCAAAGAGCGCGTCATCTTCCTCGTGGGCGAAGTCAATGACCAGAGCGCCAATCTCGTCGTGGCCCAGCTGCTGTTTCTCGAAAGCGAAAACCCCGACAAGGACATTTCCTTCTACATCAACTCCCCCGGCGGCAGCGTCACGGCGGGCCTGTCCATTTACGACACCATGCAGTTCATCAAGCCTGATGTTTCCACCATGTGCCTGGGCTTTGCCGCCAGCATGGGCGCGTTTCTTCTGGCCGCAGGCGCCAAGGGCAAACGCTACAGCCTGCCCAACAGCAAAATCATGATTCACCAGGTGCTCGGCGGCGCGCGCGGCCAGGCCACCGACATCGAAATCCAGGCGCGCGATCTGCTGCGCACCAAGGAACAGATGAACCGCATCCTGGCCGAGCGCACCGGCCAGCCCTATGAAAAAGTCGTGCACGACACCGAGCGCGACTACTACATGACCGCGCCCGAGGCCAAGGATTACGGCCTGATTGACAGCGTCGTCGAAAAGCGCGCCTGAGAACCCGCTCAAAGTCTGCCCGTGGGTGCAAAAAACGCGGCCCCGGGCGTTCGCGGACATCGCAAATCTTCGATGGGCAGCAAGTAGCCGCAAAGCCCATCTGCGCCATCTGCGCCTTGCCGCCCATCCCGATCCGCACTTTTGCCCTTTCACAGCCAAACCCTGAACAGGTTCTGGACGCCCTATGAAAACCACTGCTTTCTTTCTTCTGACGCTGGCCTGCCTGGCTCCTGACGGGGCCTGGGCCATCAACAAATGCACGGACGCCGCAGGCAAAGTGAGCTATCAGGAGCAGCCCTGCCCTGCCAGCGCCCGGCAAAGCGCCGTGGCAAGCCCGCGCTCGCCAGCCGCGCCGCCGTCTGCCGCCCGGCAGCCTGGCAAAGGCGCTGCCGCGCAAGCCGGCGGCGGCCCTGCGGCGGGCGATGCCAGCGCTGACGAAGCCATCCTGCGTCTCGTGGCCACTGACTCCCTTGTTGAAAGCTGCAAGCACCTGCCAGACTTCAACGAGCAGGGCATGCCCCTGTATCAGAAATGGCGGCAAAACAGGCGGCAAGCCTACGCCCAATACGAAAACAGCGGCCGCTACGCCGAGCTGATGGCCCGCGCCACGGAGCAAGCCAGGCTCACCCGCCAGGCCGCCCCGCAACAGATGAACGCTTTTTGCAGCGGCCCGGCCCTCCAGGCCCTCCGGCAGCAGGCGGTCCAATGACGCATTCACTATCAGAACAATAGCTGCCCGCGCTGATTCCACGGGGGCTTGAGGCCGATTGCACGCTTGCGAAGCAGGCCCGGCCCCCGTCCAGGAACCCACCCCGAAGGCGCGCCTTTTCCGCTTCCGCAAGCTCCTTGCATTTCCTGTCCCTTATACACATCCGACCCTGCCGACGATCTTACGCGTGGCGATCGTCGCGGTCGCCGTACAATGAACGACAACCAGCCATAGCATGCACAGCAGCTACACGGCTGATGTCATCGACCGNCCGCCCCGAACCCGCTCCCCCCGACGCCCCCGCGCCTTCCGGCACAGGCGTTCTGCTGTGCAACCTGGGCACGCCTGAAGCGCCCACCACGCCGGCTGTGCGGCGGTATCTGGCGCAGTTCCTGGGCGACCCGCGCATCGTGGAAGCGCCGCGCGCGCTGTGGCTGCCCGTGCTGCATGGCTGGGTGCTGCGCACGCGCCCGGCGCGCTCTGCGGCCAAGTACCGCACTGTCTGGACTGAGCAAGGCTCGCCCCTGCTGGCCTGGTCAAAAAAGCAGGCCAGCCTGCTGCGCGGCTACCTGCACGAAGCAGGTTTGCGCGTAGCCGTGCGTCATGCCATGTGCTACGGGCAGCCCGCCATTGCGCAGGAGCTGGACGCGCTCAAGGCACAGGGCTGCGCACGCATACTGGTGCTGCCGCTGTACCCGCAGTATTCAGCCACCACCACGGCCAGCGTGCATGACGCCGTATTCGCCTGGGGCCGCACCGTGCGCAGCCTGCCCGAACTGCGGCTGGCCGGGGCCTTTCACGCCCATGCGGGCTATGTGGCGGCGCTGGCCGGGCGCATCCGCCAGCACTGGCAGGCGCATGGGCGGCCTGATGTGCTGTTGCTCAGCTTTCACGGCCTGCCGCAGCGCATGGCCGACCTGGGCGACCCCTACCCGCAGCAGTGCCATGAAACCGCGCGGCTGCTGGCGCAGGCGCTGGGGCTGCGCGAAGGGCAATACGTGACCACCTTCCAGTCCCGCTTTGGCCGCGCCAAATGGCTGCAGCCCTACACAGCGCCCACGCTGGCGCGCCTGGGCCAAGCCGGCACAGGCCGTGTGGACGTGGCCTGCCCCGGCTTCGTGAGCGACTGCCTGGAAACCCTGGAAGAAATCGCCGAAGACGCACGCGACGCTTTCCTGCACGCGGGCGGACGCGAATTCCACTACATCCCGGCGCTCAATGACGACCCGGACTGGATCCGCGCCCTCGTGTCCCTGGTGCAGCAACACCTCCAGGGCTGGCCAGCCGCGTAGCGCGCCAAGCAGGCCCGCGCCCGCTTCCGGCCCCGCGAAGATTTGCAAGGCCGCAAACTGTCCGGGTTCGCCCTTTCAGCGACCCACCGCCTGTGAACAGGGCCGCGCAAGGCTCTCATGCCCCGTTCCCGCTCATGCCCGCCCACAGGCTGGAAAAAACGCCCCGGGCGGAAAAGACGCAGGCAACCCATGCGCAGGATATGAATGCGCCGATCTATCCGCTCCTGTATCAATAGCATGATGTCCTAGTAGAAACTGCGCGAGATGGCATTTCATACCCCTTGGATTTGCTCCTGTTTCTGATGCAAACAGACAGCGCCATCCCGCCCATGAGCAGTGCCATGAGCGCCAGTGGGCCATGGGCGCGCCCCAAGGCCGTGGCCGCCGCAAACCTGAAAGCGGGCATGACCAGCGGCGGCGCCGCTCCGTCCGGGAAGCTGGCGAAACTGCAACCGTTTCCTACAATTTGGGCATGACCGCCCCCGCTCCTGCGCCTGTTTCATCTCTTGCCGCGCCTGCGCCGCGCCTGGCAGGCGTTCAGCAAATGCTGCTGTGGGCGGTGGCCGTGCTGGCGCTCACATCCAGCGCGCTGCTATGGCAAAAGCTGGCGCACACGCAAGAGCAGCTGGCCCGTCAAAGCGCCGCCAGCGGCGCCAAGGCAGACGAGGCGCAGGCCCAGGCCCGGCAGGTCCAGGGCATGGCGCAAACCGCCAAGGCCCGGCTGGCAGTCGCCGAAGGCAGCCTGGACGAGCTGCTGTCCTGGCAGCGGCAGACAGACGAGCTGCTGCAAACCGCCGTGCGCGCCCGCGATGACAGCCTGGTGACCGACCTGGCCGCCATGCTGGAGGCCGCGCAAATCCAGGCCCGCCTCTCGGGCGACGTAACGCCCCTGCAAACGGCGCTGCATCTGGTGCAAGAGCGCATCCGCCAGGCCGCCAATCCACGCCTGGCCGCCGCCGCGCGCGCCGCGCGGCAAGACCTGGAGCGCGCGCAGTCGGCAGACGTGCCCGACATCACCAGCCTGCTGACGCAACTGGATGCGCTGTGGGGGCAGGTAGATGCCATTCCCGCCGCCAATGACGCAGCCGACGCTTCCGATGCGCAGGAGCCGCCGGAAGCCGCCCCCGCCCCGTGGTGGCAGCGCGCGTGGCGCGAAGCCTGGTCTGGCGCCGGGCGGCTGGTGCGCGTGAGCCGCATCGACCGGCCCGACGCCAGCATGATGACGCCGCAGCAAGCGTTTTTCGTGCGCCAGCACGTGAAGCTGCGCCTGCAAGGCGCGCGCCTGGCCTTGCTGTCCGGGCGGCGCGATGCCGCGCAGGCCGACCTGGCCCGCGCCGAACAGATGCTGGGCGAGCTATTCGCGCCGCAGGCGCAGGCCACGCGCGACGCGCTGGCGCGCCTGCGGCAAGCGCAGGCAGCCCTGCAAGGCGCGCCCATGCCCAGCGCCAGTGCCACGCTGGCGGCGCTGGCTGACGCAGCCAGCGCCAGCTCCGAGGCCATCAGCGCCGCCAATGCGGCAGATGCCGACGCAAACGGCAGCGCCGAAGCCAACGCCACGCCTGACGCACAGGGCCAGCCCCACACGCGCCCGGCCGCCCATGAAGACGCCCGCACCGGAGAGTTCTGAAGTGAACAACGCCCTCATGCGCGCCGTGCTGTGGTTTCTGGGCCTGTTCGCCTGCGCCGTGGCGCTGGCGCTGCTCATGGGCGGCAACCTGGGCACGGTCACGCTGTTTTGGCCGCCCTGGCGGGTGGACGTATCCGCCAACCTGGCGCTGCTGTTGCTGCTGGCAGCGGCGCTGCTGCTGCACGCGGGCCGCCTGGCGCTGCGCAAGGCATGGCGGCCTGCCGCTGCGCTGGCCCGGTTTGCCAGATTCGGGCGGCGCGCGCCTGCCCGCCCGCCCGAAGCCTGCCTGGCCGAAGCCTGGGTGCACCGCCTGGCTGGCCGCACGGCGCAAGCTAGGCAAGCCGCCGCCGCCGCACTGGCCGCCGCTGGCGCGCAGGATTGGGCCTTGCAAGCGCAGGCGCACTTGATGGCCGCCGCCTGCGAGACTGGCCCCGCCCGGCAGCGGCACTGGCGGCAGGCCCAGGCGGCGCTGACGCAGTTGGAGCCATTGGCCCCATCCGCCGCTGAGCCAGCCGCGCCAGCCGCATCTGCCGATGGCGCAGCCGACACCGTGCCTGCTGGCCGCCGCGTGCTGGCGGCCAGCGGCCAGGCCGCCATCCGGCAGGAGTCCGGCGGCGAGCAAGAACCTGCCAGGACGCCTCAAAAACAGGAGCAAATATAAAGGGGCAAAAATACGAATCTGCGCAATATCCAGCTATTGATAATGCGCGGAACAGTGTTTTATTGCCTTTAAATTTGCTCCTGTTTCTGGGAAACTGCCCAGAGTTTGGCCATGAGGGGAAAAGAGCGGATTGGAGCGGCTGCAAGGCGTAAGCCGCGAACAGTCAGTGCTATCTGACAAAGCATTTGCAACGTCATAAACCGCCCAAGTCCGCGCTTTTAGCTCTTGCAGACAAACTTCAAACAGACGGGCGGCGGTTGTCGTGACGCTGGAGCGCTATCTGTTTATGGATTTCGCGTTGTTTATTATGATTTGGCGCATGCACGCCTGTAAACGTACGCTTTTTTGGATTTGACGCCTGGGTGAAAGAATCAGCCCGGATTGATTTTTCACTCAGCGGGCCTTGGGCCTGTTTCCGCTTTGAAATTCTGCATCTTTGAATCCGCGTCTTTGATGCAGCATCTCATTATTCCAAGGTCTGGATATGACAAAGCCGCGCTGCGCCAGAAAGCGGCTGCGCGCGGGCGGCGTCGTTACCGCACTCCGGTTTCGTCCATTTCTTTTCGCATGGCCTTGGCGCGCTCGCGCAGGGCGTATTGGCTGGCAAACAAAAAGGGCCGGGAAGGCCCTTTTTATTATTGCCTTGAATAACCGCCGCGCAGCTTTATTGGCTTTGCGCTGATTCTGGCGCGTTTTGAGCGGACAGGGCGGCAAATGGCGTTATCACTTTTGTACCGGACTGGCCACGCCTTTTTCGTCGGCGGCCTCAATGGCTTCGGTGGTGTCCAAAATCATGGACAGCTCGCCCTTCTTGCGGCTGGCGGCATTCTGACGCTCAATCAGGAAATACAACACCAGCCCGGCCACGATGGCGTAAATGGTGGCTTTGGTATCGGGCATGGCCAGCGTGACGGCCACAATGCCTGCCACACCGCGTTCGGCGGAGTCTTTCAGCTCTTCCATACCCACCATGATGCAGATATAGGCCGTGAGAATCAGCGACAGCGACAGCGCCAACGGCAGCACGGGTTTGAACATCGAGACCAGCGGCAGCACAAACAGCGCCAGAAAGCCCGAAATCCAGAATGCGCCTTGCCCGCCGTAGAGGGTATCCATGGACTTGCGGCCCAGTGCGTAGCGTTCGGCAATGACGGCCTGCACGGGCGTCCACAGCGGTCCGGCCAGGCCGGGCCAAGGGGCCAGCACGGCATGCAGCGCATTGCGAATGGCCGTGACCAAGTGCGCGCGAGTCACGTTGTTTTCGATCACTTCATCGGGGCGCTGGTGATCGGCGCGCTTGACAAGCGTAAAGCCCACCAGAATATCGCCAAAGGCAATCACGTAGGCAATCACCGCCGTGGGCGCAGCCAGCAGAAACATGTTCCAGTCAGGCCAGCCCACGTTAAAGGCCAAATGGCTGAACAGCAAGCCGAAATCGGGCTTGGTAATACCCCATTGAATATCGGGCAGCGGAAATTCGCCTATCACCCAGCCAATCAGCATGGCAACCACAATGCCGGGCACCATACCGAAATTGGAAATGATTTTGGCCGCCCGGCTGCGCAGCACCACGCTTTTGAATGAGAGCGAAAAAAGAATATAGGCGGCGATCATCGCGCCCATCAAAATGGAAAAGGGCGCGTTCGAAACACGGCCGCCCGCTTTCAGCTCCCCCATCATGGCGGCAATGCCCGCGCCGATGATGATGCCGCATTTGAGCGAATTGGGAATCAGTGTGACCAGCTTGTCGCCCAGGCCCGTGATGCCAAGCACCAGGAAAATGACGCAAACCTCGATTTGCAGCGCCACCATTGCCTTGACGGCTTCCGGCCCCGGCTCGAAATTCTGCAAATACAGCAGCACCACCGGAATGGCCGGCGTAATCCAGCCCGGCACCAGCGGCACGCCCATCAGCGCGGGCAGCATGAAGCCAATGCCGCAAATCACCACGCCCGCCAGCGCAGCTTCGTACGGCAGCCCCAGATATTGCTGGAGCAAGGGAATCATGCCCAGGCTGACCACGAACATCAGAAAAGCCTGAATCATTTCCGGAAATTCCCACCGGTAATGAATGAAAGGCAGCCTCAATTTGAATGGCCCCAAGGGCCAGAAAGGGTGTTCCTGGCCGTATTCACGCTGCATTGGCATGTATGTCTCCTTTGTTTGTGTGGATATGCGTTCTGCGCGGGCCAGCGGGACATGCCGCCGAAAATGGCAAATTTCCCCTTGAATTTCCGCGCGCCGCTGTTTTCGCGGCGGGCGCGACTGTAGCGGCTGGCGCACATCACCAGCATCAGGTTTTCCCCAATATCGCCATGCAACGCGGCGCGTGTTTTCCGGGGCCTTTCGGCCAGGCAGATTCATGGACGCTGCGGCGCCAGCAGCGGCCTTGGCATTCCTAAAAAAGGAGCGAATTCAAGAAGGCGGAAAACCCGTTCCGCGCCCGTTCCACTAGGACATCATGCTATGAATAGAAGAGCGAGATCAGACTCTGAACAGGTGCTAGAGGCCCCGGCCTGCAACAAAAGTGAATTGAGCACACGGGATTACAGCGCCGCATAAAAGGGCATCAAAGCATCTTGATGATTCAGTGGCGTATGAACCGCCTCATGGCGGGCATGGGACATCTATAAAACGCAGGGCAGCAAAAAATATCTCGCGCAATGAAAAAGGGCCTTCACGGCCCTTTTTTATTTGTCTTGCGATTTATCTTTTTGCGGCGTTTTGTCTTGCCGCTGCTCTGTTTTGTCGCCAGCTGGCTTGGGCGCGGGCTTGCTGGAAATTCGCTCGGCCGCCTTGTCCGCGCCGTCCTGGCGGTCTGCGGCTACTTTGCGTTCGGTCAGCGTTTTGCTTACTTTCACGGGCTTGCCCTTGAGCTTGGCCAGGGCCTGTTGCAAGGGAAAATCTTTTTCGCTGCCGTAGTCGGGCGGGCGGCGCTGGCTGGCGGGTTTTTTGGATTCGGCTTCCAGGCGCTTGATGGCTTCTTCGCGCTCTTTTTCCAGCTCTTTTTCAAAGGCAGGGTCTTTTTTCGCTTCGCTTGCGCCGCTGAGGTGTTTTTCCAGGTCGGCTTCGCGCACGTGCAGCGAGGCGTAGGGGCTGCCTTCTGCGGTGTCATCGACCATGACGTCGGGCACGATGCCGCGCGCCTGGATGGAGGTGCCTTTGGGCGTGTAGTAGCGGGCGGTGGTGATTTTCAGGCCGGTGTCAGGGCCGAGCGGGCGCACGGTTTGCACGGAGCCTTTGCCAAAGGTTTGGCTGCCCATGATGGTGGCGCGCTTGTGGTCTTGCAGTGCGCCAGCGACGATTTCGCTGGCAGAGGCCGAGCCTTCATTGACGAGCACGACAAGCGGCACTTTCTTGAGCGCGGCAGGCAGGCGGGCCAGCGGGTCGGAGCCGGGGCGGCGCATGTAGTCGCTGGGCGAGGCGCGGAAGGTGGCCTTGCTTTCGGCGATTTGGCCGTTGGTGGTGACGACGGTAACGTCTTTGGGCAGGAAGGCGGCGGAGATGGCTACGGCCGCGTCCAGCAGGCCGCCGGGGTCGTTGCGCAAATCGAGCACCAGGCCCTTGATGTGGGGGTCTTTTTCGTACAGATCGCTGACTTTGCGCACGAAGTCTTCCACCGTGCGTTCCTGGAATTGCGAGAGGCGCACCCAGGCGTAGCCCGGCTCGACCATTTTGGTTTTGACCGATTGCGTGCGGATTTCGGCGCGGGTGATGGTGACGGGGAAGGTGCGGTTTTCGTCCTTGCGGAAGATGGTGAGGGTGACTTTGGTGTTCGGCTCGCCGCGCATGCGCTTGACGGCGTCGCTCAATGAGAGGCCGCGCACGGCGGTGTCGTCAATCTTGGTGATGAGGTCGCCCGGCAGCAGGCCGGCGCGGTAGGCGGGGCTGTCTTCTATGGGCGAGACGATGCGGATCAGCCCGTCTTCCTGCGTGATTTCAATGCCCAGGCCGACGAAGCGGCCGCTGGAGCCTTCGCGAAATTCCTGATAGGTTTTTTTGTCGAGGTACTGCGAGTGCGGGTCGAGGCTGGAGACCATGCCGGCGATGGCGTCGGTAATGAGTTTTTTCTCGTCCACCGGCTCGACATAGTCGCTTTTGATCATGCCGAAGACGGCGGCGAATTGCTCCAGCTCGTGCAGGGGCAGCGGGGCGAGGTTGCTGTTGCGGGCTGCAGATTGCAGCGAGGCCGTGCCAAGCGCGCCAGCCAGCGCGCCCGCGCACAGCCAGCCCGCGATTTTGAGTTTCTGGCTCATGGGGGTGTCGGGTTTTCAGGTGGGGAAAGGGGAAAAGGCGTGCAAACGGGTTCCCGCAGCAGGTTCTCAGGCCTTGCCCTGGCTGGCGACGGCGGCTGCGGCCTGTTCGGCAGCCTGCGCGTCGCCCAGGTAATAGTGGCTCAGGGGTTTGAGATCGTCATCCAGCTCATAGACGAGGGGAATGCCGTTGGGAATGTTGAGGGCGACAATGCCCGCGTCTGAAATGCCATCCAGGTGTTTGACGAGGGCGCGAATGGAATTGCCATGCGCTGAAACCAGCAGGCGCTGGCCCTGGCGGATGCGCGGGGCCAGCTCGCCTTCCCAGTAGGGCAGCACGCGGGCCACGGTGTCTTTCAGGCATTCGGTCAGCGGCACTTCGCCGGGCTGCAGGGCGGCGTAGCGCGCATCGCTGCCTTCGCGGTGCGGGTCGTCCTCGCGCATGGCGGGCGGGGGCACGTCGTAGCTGCGGCGCCAGATCAGAACCTGTTCGTCGCCGTATTGGCGGGCCATGTCAGCCTTGTTCAGCCCCTGCAAGGCGCCGTAGTGGCGCTCGTTGAGCCGCCAGCTCTTGATCACAGGCAGCCACTGGCGGTCCATGGCGTCCAGACAGTGCCAGAGGGTGTGGATGGCGCGCTTGAGCACGCTGGTGCAGGCCAGGTCGAACTCGTAACCTTCCTCCTTGAGCAGACGGCCCGCTTGCCGGGCCTGTTCGATGCCCTTGGGCGTGAGGTCCACGTCCGTCCAGCCGGTGAAGCGGTTTTCGAGATTCCAGGTGGATTCGCCGTGGCGTATCAGAACGAGCTTGTGCATTGCAATGGCCGGCTGGGCGGCAGGAAATGGGAAAGGTCTGAAAGAAAAAAGGCGGCATTTTAGAATCGCCCGCTTTTTTCCACCCCTCACAGCCCCTTCGGGCTTTCATTTTTTTGCCCGGAAGCGGCCTTTTTGCACAGAGCCGCCCGGAACAGGAACACAAAGTGGACTTCATTCTTGCCAACTGGCTGCTGATACTGGTGGCGCTCGTTTCCGGCGCCATGCTGTTTGTTCCGGCGCTGTCGGGCCAGCCGGGCGCCGCCACCGTCACGCCCGCCGAGGCGGTGCATTTGATGAACCGTGAAAAGGCCGCCGTCATTGACGTGAGCGAGGCCGCCGAATTCGCCACAGGCCACATTGCCAACGCGCGCCACGTGCCGCTGGCCGAGCTGGCCGAGAAGCTGCCCGCCACCGTGAAGAACAAAACCCTGCCCCTGGTGCTGTGCTGCGCCAGCGGCCGCCGCTCCGCCGCCGCCGTGGCCGTAGCCAAAAAACTGGGCCACGAAAAAGCCGTTTCGCTCGCAGGCGGGCTGAAAGCCTGGCGCGAAGCGGGCCTGCCCGTCGAGAAAAGCTGAAAAAACACTTCCCGGAACCACCCGCCCCACGAGAGAACGCCTCATGCAACACGTCAAGATCTACACCACCGGCACCTGCCCCTACTGCATTCGCGCCAAACAGCTGCTGGCCGAGCGCGGCGTGACGCAGCTGGAAGAAATCCGCGTGGACCTGGCTCCGCAGCGCCGCACTGAAATGGCTGAAATCACGGGCCGGCGCACCGTGCCGCAAATCTTCATCGGCGGCACGCATGTAGGCGGCTGCGACGACCTGATGGCCCTAGACGCGCGCGGCGGCCTCACGCCGCTGCTGCAAGGCGACTGAGAGCCTGTTTCCCAAAGCCTGACCATGCGCCGAGTGCAGGCAATCTTCACGAATGCTTCAGTTGAAGAGGGCAGTGACCTTGTAGTCCTTGCCCAGTTTTCTCGCTTCACTTAGCCAGGCAAAAGTCCTCACCTCAATCCAGCTTTGCTGTCAGCTGGGGATTTGAAGACAGGCTTTTAAACAGGATTGGGCGGATCGGAAAAACGGCGCAGCCATTGCTGCCATGCCGCGCCCAGCGCCCGAACGAAGCGGGTGTGACGATAGCTCCAGAGCAGCCACAGCGCACCTATCAGAAGCCCGGCCAGCGCCCCTGGCCAGTCAAACAGCATGCCCAGCAGCAGGCTCAGCAAGGCCGACAGAAAAACAATGACGCCCCAATGCCGGAGTTGCTGCGGTTTTTTCCGCTGCTCCAATATGGCACTCAGCAAGCCGCCGCCGGGCACGAAAAGCAGCCCGATGTTCAGCAGGAATTTCAACACCAGCCAGATGAATTCAAGAAAAAGGCCCGCGAACGTGAATGCCGTTGCCAGCCAGACGTGGCGTTGCCGCCGGGAAGGCAGCTTGCGCAAGGCGGCAAGCGCGGGCGGTTTCGGTCTGTTTTTTTTCTGCTGGGCCGTTTTCTGCGGGGATGTTTGAGCTTGGATGAGAACCGGCGGCGAAAACGGGGCGGGCTTGACCAGTGCGGCGGGCGCGGTCAGCCGCTGCACATAGGCGGCGAAGTCGCCGTTGGGCGGGGTGTCCCAGTTGGGGCCTTCCAGGTGGCCTGTTTCAGGTTTCATGGCTGTTTTGATCCGGCTCTTGTTCGTCAAAAGAAGGCGGCGCGGGCCATAGCTGCACGGCCAGAAAGATCAGAAAAGCCGCCAGCAAGCTCACAAGCTGGCCAAGGCGGCCGCCTTCTGCGCTGATAACCAAAAGCACGCAGACGCCCAGAAAAATCAGCACGGTGTGCCATATCCGCTTGAAAAAGCCCCCAATGATTTGGAGCAGCTTTGCGGCAAGCGTCAGGCCTTGCTGTTTGGGTTCGCGCCATTCGTTTGCTTCCTTTTCGTTTGGCCTCATGGTTTTTTTCTGATTGATGGGGCCGGCTGCCAGTGTGCGCTTTCAAGCCGGCTTGCCGGGCGTTCGGGGCGGGCGTTTTGGGGTTTGGGTCCTGCTTTTCGTCTGCGTCGCCCGGCTTCTTTTCAGCAGGCGGCCCAAGAAAAGCAAGCAGGGCGACCAGCAGCCCCACCGGCCCGAAAGCAAGAGCCAGCAGGCATGCGATGAAGATCAGCACGTTCTCGAGCATCCATTTGCAAAACGTCCAGATCAGTCTCCAGACCAGACAACACAGCCGTTTGCCCAAAGACAGCAGCTCATCGGCTGCGTCAGGTTCTTGCGTGGGGTTGGGCTTCATGGCGTTCTCCGGTTGGCGTGAAAGTCTTTTTTACTCCCTTTTCAGAAGCAAATTCAAGACCAAGAAAACGCCTCTATCGCATGGATTCATGGGGTCTATTGCTATTGAACCCATAGCGAAATGGCTGGCTTCGGAAGCGGTTCAGCGCCGGGGCAGGCGACGGGCGATTTCGTCCACCAGCAGGCGGGCCAGCTGGCGCTTGCTGGCCGGTTGCAGCCCGGCGGGCAGTTCGGTGACGCCCGCTTCGTCAATCAGCAAGAGCGCGTTGTCATCGCGCCCGAAAGTGGCGGGGCCGATGTTGCCCGCCAGCAGCGGCACGCCTTTGCGCTGGCGCTTGGCTTGTGCGTGCGCCAGCAGGTTTTCGCTTTCGGCGGCAAAGCCCACGCAATACAGCTGCCCG
This sequence comes from Ottowia massiliensis, assembly GCF_900240305.1. Classification (NCBI taxonomy): domain Bacteria; kingdom Pseudomonadati; phylum Pseudomonadota; class Betaproteobacteria; order Burkholderiales; family Comamonadaceae; genus Ottowia; species Ottowia massiliensis. The sequence goes on from NZ_LT964854.1 coordinate 431,228, forward strand.
GCTTGCGCGCGCGGGCTGCGGGCGGCGGCGGCCAGCAAATCAGGGTTTTCCACAAAGCGCAGGGGCGGCGGCAGGCCGCTGCCGTCTTTTTTCATCTTCTGCGCGGCCACTTCGGCGGCGCGCCAGTCGGCCACGGCGGCGGCGGCAATCAGCACATCGGCTCCTTGCAGTGCGGGCTGCAAGGCGGCTTGCATTTGCAGGGCCGATTCCACATCCACCCGCGCCACGCCATGCGGCGTGGGCAGATGCACGGGGCCGGCGATCAGCGTGACTTGCGCGCCCGCCAGGCGCGCCGCGCGCGCAATGGCAAAGCCCATCTTGCCGCTGGAGCGGTTGGTGAGGCCCCGCACGGGGTCGATGGCTTCAAACGTCGGCCCGGCCGTGACCACCACGCGGCGGCCCGCCAGTGTTTGCGGGGTGAGCGCGGCGATGACTTCTTCCAGCAGTTCGGGCGCTTGCAGCATGCGGCCATCGCCCGTTTCGCCGCAGGCTTGCGCGCCAAAGCCCACGGCCAGCACGCGCGCGCCGTCAGCGGCCGCCTGCCGCACGTTGCGCTGCGTGGCCGGGTGCGACCACATTTCACGGTTCATGGCGGGCGCCAGCAGCAGCGGCGCGCGCTCGCGCGGGCGCGCCAGGCACAGCAGCGAGAGCAAATCGTCCGCCCGGCCTGCCGCCAGCCGGGCCAGAAAGTCGGCGCTGGCGGGGGCCACGAGGATGGCGTCTGCCTCGCGGCCCAGCTGGATGTGCGCCATGCCACCCGCAGGGCGTTCGTCCCACTGCGAGGTGAACACCGGCTGGCCGGAGAGAGCCTGCATCGTCGCGGCCGTGATGAAGTGCTGCGCGCCTTCGCTCATGGCCACCTGCACGCGGGCGCCCGCTTGCGTGAGCAGGCGGCACAGCTCGGCGGCCTTGTAGCAGGCCACGCTGCCTGTCAGGCCCAGAAGGATGCGGCGGCCTGCCAGCTCGGGCGGTTCATGCGGCGGGGTATGGGTCATGGGCAAGGCTCAGTCTGTTCAAGGAAGGGAGATAAGGAGAGAGGCTGAAAGATTTATACAGCATGGCTTGCCCTTGTTTCCTTCAAAAACCATAGCAGCCAGTCCAGCCTGCGCCGGGACTTGCGGGCGGTTTGGGCATGAAAAAAGCCGGGATGCCCCGGCTCTTTCGTGACGCGCGGATGGCGCGGCGGAAAGTTACTTCAGCGCCTTGTAGCGCATGCGGTGCGGGCGGGCGCCTTCTTCGCCCAGGCGCTTGATCTTGTCGGCTTCGTATTCCTGGTAGTTGCCGTCGAAAAACACCCATTGGCTGTCGCCTTCGGCGGCGAGGATGTGGGTGCAGATGCGGTCGAGAAACCAGCGGTCGTGGCTGATGACCATGACGCTGCCGGCAAATTCGAGCAGCGCGTCTTCCAGCGCGCGCAAGGTTTCCACGTCCAGGTCGTTGCTGGGTTCGTCCAGCAGCAGCACGTTGCCGCCTTGCATGAGGGTTTTGGCCAGGTGCAGGCGGCCGCGTTCGCCGCCAGAGAGCATGCCCACTTTCTTTTGCTGGTCTTGCCCGTTGAAGTTGAAGCGCCCGCAGTAGGCGCGGCTGGGCATCTGGAATTTGCCGACGGTGATGATGTCCAGCCCGCCAGAGATGTCTTCCCACACGGTTTTGTCATTGGCCAGATCGTCGCGGCTTTGATCGACGAAGGCCATCTTCACGGTTTTGCCCAGCGTGACTTCACCGGCGTCGGGCTGCTCCTTGCCCGCGATGAGCTTGAAGAGCGTGGACTTGCCCGCGCCATTGGGGCCGATGATGCCGACGATGGCCCCGGCGGGCACCTTGAAGCTCAGGTTGTCGATCAGCAGACGGTCGCCAAAGCTTTTGCTGACGCCTTTGAACTCGATGACTTCAGCGCCCAGGCGCTCGGCCACGGGGATGAAGATTTCCTGCGTTTCATTGCGCTTTTGGTATTCGTAGTCGCTCAGCTCCTCGAAGCGGGCCAGGCGCGCCTTGCTCTTGGCCTGGCGGCCCTTGGGGTTTTGGCGCGCCCACTCCAGCTCTTTCTTGATGGCTTTGGCGCGGGCGTCTTCGCTTTTTTGCTCCTGCTTCAAGCGCGCCTCTTTTTGCTCCAGCCAGCTGGAGTAGTTGCCCTTGTAGGGAATGCCGTGGCCACGGTCCAGCTCCAGAATCCATTCGGCGGCGTTGTCAAGAAAGTAGCGGTCGTGCGTGATGGCCACCACGGTGCCGGGAAAGCGTTGCAGGAAGATTTCCAGCCACTGCACGCTTTCGGCGTCCAGGTGGTTGGTCGGCTCGTCCAGCAGCAGCATGTCGGGCTTGCTCAAGAGCAGCTTGCACAGCGCCACGCGGCGCTTTTCGCCGCCCGAGAGGTTCTTGATGACGGCGTCCCACGGCGGCAGGCGCAGCGCATCGGCGGCGATTTCAAGCTGGTGCTCGCTGTCGGTGCCAGCGGCGGCAATGAGGGCTTCCAGCCGGCCTTGCTCTTCGCTCAAGGCGTCGAAGTCGGCGTCCGGCTCGGCATAGGCGGCGTAGATTTCTTCCAGCCGCGCGCGCGCATCGTTCACCTCTTTCATGGCCTCTTCCACCGCCTGGCGTACGGTGTGTTCGGGGTTGAGCTGGGGTTCCTGCGGCAGGTAGCCAATGTCCAGCCCCGGCATGGGCAGGGCTTCGCCTTCAATTTCCTTGTCGATGCCTGCCATGATTTTCAGCAAGGTGGACTTGCCCGCGCCGTTCAGGCCCAGCACGCCAATCTTGGCGCCAGGGAAAAAGCTCAGGGAAATGTCTTTCAGGATCGCGCGCTTCGGGGGCACGATCTTGCTGACGCGGTTCATGGAAAAGACGTATTGGGCCATTGGGTGGTCTGGGAAAAGCAGAAAAGAAGAAATACGCCGCCAGTGGAAAGCGCCGGCGCAAAGGGCGGCGATTATCGGCCACGCCCACCAGCGGCTGAGCCGTTGGCCTGGGCGGCGCGTGTGGAACAAAAGGGAATATTTCGCTCCTGAAGCAATAGCGCGCTTTCCATGTTCATCTAGGACCTCATGTGTTTTCAAGGCCTTGAATTAGCTCCTGTTTTTGATGAAGAACCAACACAAAGGTGCGAGAGTGTTGGCAAGACTACATACTGACACGATACGTTGCAAAGCACGAACTACCATTGCCGCCCCGTTGACGAGCCTGAGCATGAACGCTGATTCACTGACCGACCCGCCGCATGACGCTGCCGCCGCGCCAGCCGAGGATGATTCCGCCTTTCCGTCTGAATGGCTGCACTACAGCGGCGCGACATCAAGGGGCTGGGTGCACTTGAGCATTCCTCGTGCGGCTGATGCGCCAGCAGCGCCGCCCACAGGCGAGGAGCAGGTGCTGCGCCTGGCCGAAGCCGAGGCGCTGGTTGCTTGCGTGGAAGAGTGGCTGCATGCAGGCTGGGACCCGGCGCCGGCGCAGGAAGCGCCGCCTGCGGGCGCGCTGGCGGCTGTGGTGCAGGCCCCGGCGCTCGCGCCTGCTGGTTCGCGCCTGGCGCTGATGCCCGGCCTGTTGCCAGGCGGCCAGCCGCCAGCCGCACTGCTGGCGCCGCATCTGGCCTGGAGCGCCGTAACCGGGCAGGTGCTGCTGGGCAGCGTGCCAGCCGAGGCGATACAGGCGCTGGAAGCCGGAGCGCTGGTGTGGCTGCCGGCCGCCTTTGCCAACCGCTGGGCAGTGACGCTGCATGACATGAGCCGCCATCTGCCGCCCGCCGCCGCTTGGCTTGATTTGCCTGACGCCCGCCTGGCGTTGAATGGCAGCGCCGCGCCTGGCAGCGCAACGCAAGATGAAACTGAAGGCGCCGGGCAGGCCATGCTGGAGCAGACGGTCAGCATTCCGCTGGATGTTTGGCTAGGCTGGCCGCGCCAGGGGCAGCCTGCGTTTCACTGGCCCCTGCCTGCTCCGTGGCCTGCTGAATTGCACGCCAACGGGCAGCGTCAAGCCAGCGGCGCGCTGTTGCCGCTGGGCAGCGGCTGCGGCTTGCACGTGCAGGCGCTGGAAAGCTGAACCCGGCTTGTTTCTTTGAACTGGTTCTTGCGCTTTTCCTGATTACACGAAAACAAACGCTATGGATCTTTCCCAGTTTTCTCCCTCTTCAGCGCTGATTACCGTCATCCTCGTGGCGCTAGCCCCGTTCGTGGGGGTGATGGTGACCTCCTTCACCAAGATCGTGGTGGTGTTGAGCCTGTTGCGCAATGCGCTGGGCCTTCAGCAGGTGCCGCCCAATGTGGTGCTCAATGGCATGGCGCTGGTGCTCACCATTTACGTGATGCTGCCTGTGGGCTTGGACGCCTATGCCCGCGTGGGCGCGCTGCCTCAGGCTGCGGGAGGCAACAGCAGCGCCAACATGATGCAGGCCGCTGACGCCGCCAAGGAGCCGCTGCGTGACTTTCTCATCAAGCATTCCAGCCCGCGCGAGCGAGCCTTTTTTCTGCAAACAGCGCAGAAGAACCTGCCAGCGGAGCGCGCCGCGCAGCTGACCGAGCGTGATTTCGTGATCGTGGTGCCGGCTTTCACGGTAAGCGAGTTGTCAGCGGCCTTCCAGATCGGCTTTCTCATCTTTTTGCCGTTTCTCATCGTGGATCTCATCATTGCCAACATCCTCATGGCGATGGGGATGATGATGCTTTCGCCCACGACGATTTCGCTGCCGTTCAAGCTGCTGCTGTTCGTGCTGGTCGATGGCTGGGTCAAGCTCTCGCACGGGCTGGTTCTGTCTTACTGATGGGGAGAGGCTGCATGCTGAACAGTGAAGCTTTGCAACTCGTCTATCAGGCCCTGTGGCTGGTGCTGATGCTTTCAGCGCCTCCCGTGCTGGCGGCGGCCGTCGTGGGCCTGCTCATTGCGCTGGTGCAGGCGGCCACGCAGATTCAGGAGCAAACGCTGCAATACGCGCTCAAGTTTTTCGCCATCGTGCTCACCATCTTCGTGACAGCGTCGCTGCTGGGCAGCTCGCTGTATCGCTTTGCGGACCGGGTGATGACGGAATTTCCGGCCATGGTGCGCAAGTAAAGGCAGCGGGCGGACGCAATGGACTTTGCCGCGTTTGGCAATCTGGGCGACATGGCTTTGCTGGCCGCTTTGGCCAGCACGCGCTTTGCCGTGGCCTTCCTGCTGCTGCCTGTGCTGGCGCAAGAGACGGTGCCCGCCACGGTGCGGGGGGCGCTGTTTCTGGGCTTTGGCGTCATCACGCTGGCGGTGCAACCGCTGCTGGACGTGAATGGCTTGACGGCGCAGCAATGGCTGCTGCTGTTTGCCAAGGAGGCTTTTCTTGGCTTGGCCATGGGAGCCATGCTGGCAGCGGTGCTCTGGGCGTTTCATGCCGCAGGCGAAATCGTGGACGGGGCCAGCGGCATGAGCATGGCGCAAATCGTCGATCCACTCTCGGGCCGCCAGACTTCGCTCACGGGCGCTTTTCTGGGACGCCTGGCTGTTTTCATGTTCATGTTTTCAGGCGGCATGCTGTTGTGGGTAGGCGCGCTGATGGAAAGTTTTGCCCTGTGGCCGCTGGGCCAGATGAACCTGCTGCCCAAAAGAGAAGGCGTGGTGGTATTCGAAGGGGTGTTCTCCCATTTCGCCAGCCTCATGTTCGTGCTGGCCGCGCCTGCGCTGGTGATGCTGTACATGATTGACCTGTCGCTGGGGCTGATGAATCGCTATGCCCCGCAGCTCAACTTGCTGCCCATTTCATCGTCGCTCAAAGGGCTGGCCGCCGTGCTGGCGTGGGTCGTCATGCTCTCAACTGTGGTGCATACGCTCACGGAGCAAATTGGCGAGCTGATGCCGCAGCTGCTGCAAAGATTGCAGGCCATGCTGGTATAGCTGTAGCTTCTCAACACGTTGCTCCCTGCAAAGCCGAGGCGGCAAACGGAAGTTTTATTTTTGATGGGTAGCGGCGCAAGCCAGCGCCGGGCATTCAGGCTCCGCGCGCCCCGCTCCGTCTTCACCTTACTGGCCTGTTGCGCCTTATTGCACGTTTTCTTTTCGCGGCGTGACCAGCACCTGGTCAATGCGGTAGCTGTCCACGTCCATCACTTCAAAGCGGTATCCGCCCCATTCCACGCAGTCGGTGCGGCGGGGCACGCGGCGGAGCATGACCATGAGAAAGCCGGCCAGGGTTTCGTATTCGTCCTTGTCGGGCCAGTCGTAGAGGCTGAGGGCGCGTTGCACATCAGGCATGGGGGTCATGCCGTCCACCAGCCAGGAGCCGTCATCGCGGCGCACGATGAGGTCTTCATCGGCGGGCGTGACCAGCTCGCCCATCACGGTGCTCATCACGTCATTGAGCGTGACCACGCCGACGACGGTGCTGTATTCATTGACGATGATGGCGAAGTCTTCATGCGCCTGCCGGAACTGGGCCAGCACTTCGGCCAAGCTGAGGCGGTCGGGCACGACCAGCGCCTTGTGGATGAGGCCCTCGTCGGTGAGCACGATGGGGCGCTGGTTGAGCACGCGCTGAAAAAGGTCCTTGGCGTCTACGTAGCCCACGACGTTGTCCAGCCCGCCGTCGCACACGGGGTAGGTGGAAAAAGGTTCGGCGGCGATGCGCACACGCACGCTTTCGTCGCTGTCGCGGATGTCGAACCAGGCCACGCTGCCGCGCAGCGTCATGGCGCTGGAGACGGGGCGGGTGTCCAGCTCGAAGACGTTTTCAATCACTTGCTGTTCGGGGCGCTCCAGCACGCCTGCCTGCGCGCCCGCTTCCGTCAGGGCCAGGATGTCGTCAGAGGTGATGCGCTCATCGCGCTGCATGGGCAGCCCCAACACGCGCATGGCGGCGCTGGCGCATTTGTTGTAGAGCCAGGCCAAGGGCTTGAGCAGTGCCAGCAGCCGCTCCATCGGGCCGACCAGGCGCACGGCCAAGCGCTCCGGGTTGGCCATGCCCGCCTGCTTGGGCACGAGATCGGCAAACACCACAAAAAGCGAGGTGACGAGTGCGACCGACAGCAAAAAGGCCAGCCGCGCCGCCCATCCGGCGGCCATCCACGGCTCGAAAATCCAGACCAGCCACGGCCCCAGCATGCCTTCACCCACGATGCCGCCCAGAATGGCAACGGAGTTGATGCCAATTTGAACCACTGTGAAATAGCGGCCCGGATGCTCCTGAATCTGCATCACGCGCAAGGCGCGGGCATCGCCCTCATCAGCCATCTGGGTGAGCTTGAGGCGGCGCGAGGCGGCCAGCGACATTTCAGCCAGCGAGAAAAATGCGCTGGCGGCAATCAGAAAAACAAGAACGAAAAGGCTTTGAAAAGGCGTCATAAGAAAGAAGCGCAGTTTACTGGCCGCCTGCCAAATGCCCGGCGCTGCGGCAACTACGGCGGCGCGAACACGGCTTGACGAAGCGGACAGTGCCTGGCAGCAGTAGTGCTCGCTCTTGTTCCGATAGCGGGTAGCGCCCGTTTCATGAGGACATCAGCCGTTTTTTAGACATTGAATTTGCTTCTGAAAAAAGAGCGTGTACGCAAGAGGAGGGCGGCTCGCATGCTGGCATCGCCGCCTGCAGCCAGGCGCAAGCGACCAGCCGGCGCAGATGCGCTCGCGCGGGGGTGTGCACGCGGAATGTTCATGTGTTGCGTTACGTAATGCGTTCGGGCCGGGCCTTCTGTGCCAGAGCCTGTTTCAGAGCCCGAAATGCCATGCGCCGCCAAAGCGGCGCTCTTTTGTTTTTCCGCCCTGATTGCGCGAAGGTAATGGCAACCCCCATTTCTATAATCATTTTTCATTTTTGACTTGAAGGATTTCACCGCATGTTTGACGTTCTTATCCGTGAAGTGGCTGTGCGCTTTAACCTGGGCGACAAGGCCCTGCCCTTGCTGCAAATGCTGCTGGCATGCATGACTCGGCAGGACACGGGCGGTCTGCCCGGCTTTCTTGAAAAGCTCAAGGCAGCCGGACTTGGCCCCGCCGTGCAATCCTGGCTGGGCGGCGGCCCCAGCGCCAAGGCTGTGACAGCCAGCCAGATTGAAAACGCCTTGGGCAGCGCGGGCGGCCTGCTGGAGCAGCTGACCGGGCGGCTGGACGCGCCGCGCGACGACGTTGCAGGCGCCTTGGGCTATTTGCTGCCCTACATCGTCGGCAAGTTCACGCCCGGCGGCAGCTTGCCCGGCTCGCTGCCCGCTGAAATCGCCAGCGTGGCCAGCGCCGGACAAGCCCTGCTGTCCGCCCCTTTGCCCAGCAGTGGCGGCGGCATGAAGTGGCTGTGGCCTGCCGTGGCCGTGGTCGCCGCCGGCCTGCTGGGCCTGAGCTACTGCCGCCAGGGCGGCGACGGTGTGCCTGCGCCAGCGTCAGCGCCCGTGGCCGCCCCGCAGCCTGCGCCCGCAAGCCCGGTTCAACCTGTGGAAACCGCTCCCGCGCCTCAAAAAACCCAGCCGGAAACGCCCGCCGAAACACCCGCCCAAACGCCCGTCCGGGAAATGCCAGCGCAAGAGCCGAGCAGCGAAGAAAAACCAGCCGCACCGCCCATGCCGGAAATGCCTGCGGCCGCCGCAGAAACACCACCCGCAGAAACGCTGCCTGCTGTTGAAACGGTTGAACCGCCCGCAGAAGAAAAACCAGCGGTGGAAAAACAGCCTGCGGCCTGACGCTTTTTCCACATTTTGCTGCCTGCCAGCCCATGCGCGTTTGCCATGTGCTGGCATTTTTTTTGGCCTTTTGTGTATGGCCTGGTTTGTTTTTAAGTGAAAGATCTTCGCATTGTGTGAAATAGTGCAGCCTTGCCGTGACATGGGCAAAAAGAAACGGACGCCTTGCCGGGCGTCCGTTGGCGTGCAAGAGCCTGAAATCGGTTTTCAGGCGGCGTTTTCAGCCAGCAGGTTTTGCAGCTCGCCAGACTCGAACATCTCCATCATGATATCGGAGCCGCCAATGAATTCGCCTTTCACATAAAGCTGCGGAATGGTGGGCCACTGGCTGTAATCCTTGATGCCCTGGCGGATTTCTTCGTCGGCCAGCACATTCACCGTTACCAGTTTGTGCAGATCCATACCGGCGGCCTTGAGCACCTGAATGGCGCGGCCAGAAAAACCGCACATGGGAAAGTTGGCATCGCCTTTCATGAACAGGACGATGGGATGGCCTTTGACAATGGCATCAATGCGCTGTTGCGTGTCGCTCACGGAAGAACTCCTCTGATTTGTGAAAACGTGGGGAAAAGAAAGAAGGGAAAACGCTGAAGGCGCGGATTATTCCACCGCCCTTCATTCGCCATCGCCCACATACGAAAAAGGCCTGCACGGATGGCAGGCCTTTGCTGGGTTTGTGACGCCGCGCCAAGCGGGCCGCAAGGGCGTATCAGGCAATGAGATAAGCGCTGCGGTCCTTGCCTTCAATCCACTTCGGCGGTTTGCCACGGCCCGTCCACGTAGCGCCCGTGGCGGGATCGCGGTATTTGGGCGGCACTTTGGAACCAGCGGCGCGAGAAGAGCGGCGGCCGCTGGAAGGGAAAATATCCTGCTGTGTCAAACCATATTCCTGAATGACGGCATGAACTTTGGCCAATGCTTCAGACAGCTCGCTTTGGCGGGCCTGTTCAATTTGGGCATTCAGTTGTTCGCGCTGTTGCAGCAGGTCTTTGAGAGATGACATGAAATCTCCTTGAGTGAGTTAGAAACTGGAGACTTGAATATACCATCATTTTTCAGCCGCTGCTTTTTGACTGAATGGCCTGCGGCATTAAGGGGCGCGCCATCACTTTATCAATGCGCCGCCCTTGCAGCGAAAGCACCTCAAATTCCCAGTCCGCCGCCTGGATTTTGTCTCCGGCGCGTGGCAAATCTCCCGCCTCGGCCAGCAGCAAGCCTGCCACAGTGTTGTAGCGGCCTTTGGCTTCGTGGGGCAATTCCTTAATGCCCAGGCGCGCCTTCATTTCATTGACGGGCATCAAACCCTCCAGAATCCATGCGCCATTGGCAGCGGGCGTGGCCCATGCGTCCATATCAGTATCGGGCTTGAGTTCGCCCGTGATGGCTTCCAGCAAATCACGCGGCGTCATCATGCCTTGCACCACGCCATATTCATCAACCACCAGCAGCAGCCGTCCGGATTTGGCGCGCAATTGCTCCAGCATTTCCAGCCCGCTCAGGGTTTCAGGCACGAATGCGGCATTTTCACAATGCTGTGCCAGCGCGCCTTCGGCATTTGGACCCAATTCAAGCAGGCGGGCCACGCTGATGATGCCGATTACGTCATCCAGCCCGCCATCGCACACGGGATACCACGAATGCGATTGTTTTTCACCACGAGTAGCCACATATTGCAGCGCCTGCGCCACGGTGTTTGCGCCGTCCAGCCAGTCAATATCGCTGCGCGGCACCATCAGTGACGTCAAAGGCCGGTCATCCAGGTGAAACACGTTGCGCACCATCTGGTGTTCGTGCGCCTCAATCAGGCCCGCGTCCACGCCCTCTTCCAGACTGGCGGATATTTCTTCGGCCGTGACGGCGCGTTCACTGCGGTTGTCAATGCGCAGCAGTTTCAGCACGCCCTGGGTAGACAGGGAAAGCAGCGCCACGAAGGGCCGCGTGAAAGCCGCCAGCGCCCGCATGGGCGGCGACACCCAGCGCGCCACGGTTTCAGGGTAGAGCTGGCCGATGCGCTTGGGCGCCAGCTCACCAAAAATGATGGTGACGAAAGTGATGGCGGCCACCACCAGCACCGTGGCTGCAATGCCCGCCGCCCTCTCGCTCAGGCCCAGCCCGCCCAGCCAGCTGGCAACCGGGGCGCTGAAGGCCGACTCGCCCACAATGCCGTTGAGCACGCCAATGGACGTAATGCCCACCTGCACGGTAGAAAGAAACTGCGTGGGGTCTTCCATAAGCCGCAGCGCCACGCCAGCGCCTGCGTCTCCCCCCTCGGCCATCGCCTCCAGCCGCGCCTTGCGGCTGGACGCCAGCGCCATTTCCGACATGGCGAACACGCCATTGAGCACGATCAACAAACAAATCAGCAGCAGTTCCATGCATCCAGGGCGCTTTGGCAAAGGCGCGCCCGCATCACAATCACAAGCATGTCACTCTACTTCATCGGCGACGTGCAAGGCTGCGACGGCGCCCTGCAGCGCCTGCTGGACGCCATTGCCTTTTCTTCCAGCCGCGACCGCCTCGTGCTCCTGGGCGATCTGGTCAATCGCGGCCCCCAGTCCGCCAGCGTGCTGCGTCGCCTCATGGGCTATGGCGACGCCGCCTGCTGCCTGCTGGGCAACCATGACTTGCACCTGCTGGCCGTGGTCTGCGGCGTGCGCAAGCCGCACCGCAGCGACACACTGGGCGAACTGCTGGCCTCGCCTGACGCCCCAGCCTTGCTCGAATGGCTGCGCCATCGCCCCCTGGCCGTGCGCGAAGCGGGCGTGCTGTGCGTGCACGCTGGCGTGCTGCCTGCCTGGACGGCACAAGACACCCTGCGTCTGGCCGCCGAAGTGCAAAGCGTGCTGCGCGGCCCCGCCTGGCCCGGCTTTTTGCGCCAGATGTACGGCAACCAGCCCGACGCATGGAACGAAAGCCTGCAAGGCGCAGACCGCCTGCGCGTCATCACCAACGCCCTCACCCGCCTGCGCTACTGCACCGCACAAGGACAAATGGAATTCGCCACCAAGGAAGGCACGGCGAGCGCCCCCGCTGGCCTGATGCCGTGGTTTGATGTGCCCGGCCGCCGCACGGCGGGCGACGTCATCGCTTTCGGCCACTGGTCCACCCTGGGCTGGCGCGAACGCCCCGACATCCTCCCGCTGGACACCGGCTGCGTCTGGGGCGGTTCCCTAAGCGCCCTGCGCCTGGGACCAAACGCAAGCGACCGCGAGCTGATCCAGATCGCATGCGAGCAGGCCCAAAAACCCGGCAACTGAAAAACAGCCCACTTCAGCCCGGTCTTTGCTCCTCGCGGCCAGATTGCGGCCAGAGTGCAAACAGGCTTTCTCTTCTGGCCTGCTTTCCGCCAGATGAAACCACGGCGCGCAAACCAGGCCGGGCATACGAGGCCGCTATGGGCAAAACAGGGCCTTTAGGCGGTTTATGCCGGTCAGAATTTATCAAAACAGGAGCAAATTAAAGGGGCCTTAAATACAGATCAGCGCCCGTTTTACTAGGACCTCATGCTATTGATAAAAGAGCTAAATAAGCCGGTCTCTGACATGGCCCGGCGCCTTTTGGGCCAGGCTTTCAGCCGCGCGCCCAGTCTTTGGCGCGGGCGACGGCTTCGCGCCAGCGGGCCAGGCGCTGGCGGCGCAGGCTTTCGGGCCATTGCGGCTCGAAGCGGCGGGCGGCGCTTTGGCTGGCGGCCAGGGCCTGCTCGTCAAAGCGGAAACCGGCGGCCAGGCCCGCCAGGCGGGCCGCGCCCAGGGCGGTGATTTCGGCGGCATGCGGGCGCACGACGGGCACGCCCAGCGCGTCGGCCTGCATTTGCATGAGCAGGTTGTTGCGGCTGGCGCCGCCGTCCACGCGCAGCTCTTGCAGGGGCAGGCCGGCGTCTTCGCTCATGGCGGCGAACACGTCGGCCGATTGCAGGGCGATGGCTTCGAGCGCGGCGCGGGCGATGTGGGCGCGGGTGGTGCCGCGCGTCATGCCGATGAGCGCGCCGCGCGCGCGGCCGTCCCAGTCGGGCGCGCCCAGGCCGGCGAAGGCGGGCACGAGAAAGACGTCGCCCGTGTCGGGCACGCTGGCGGCCAGCTCTTCCACTTCGGCGGCGGTGCGGATGATTTGCAGGCCGTCGCGCAGCCATTGCACGGTGGCGCCGGCCATGAAGACGCTGCCTTCCAGGCAGTAGGCGGCGCGGGGCTGCCCCGCTGGATGGTTGGCCGTATCGGGCGCGAGCCAGCCGACGGTGCCCAGCAGGTTGTTGCGGCTGGCGGCGGGCTGGCCGCCGGTATTCATGAGCATGAAGCAGCCGGTGCCGTAGGTGTTTTTGGCCATGCCGGGGGCCAGGCATCCGTGGCCGAAGGTGGCGGCCTGCTGGTCGCCCGCGATGCCAGCAATGCGGATGGGCGCGCCCAGCAGATCGGGCGCGGTGGCGCCGATTTCGCCGCTGGAGGGCACGATGCGCGGCAGCACGGCGCGCGGAATGCCAAAGAGCGCCAGCAGCTCATCGTCCCACTGGAGCGTGTGCAGGTTCATGAGCATGGTGCGGCTGGCGTTGCTGGCGTCCGTGACGTGCAGGCCGCCGCCTGCTGCACTGCCTTTCGCGCCGCCGCTGAGGTTCCACGCCAGCCATGAATCCACGGTGCCGAAGGCCAGCTCGCCCGCTTCGGCGCGGCGGCGCGCGCCGGGCACGTTGTCCAGCAGCCATTGCAGTTTGGTGGCGGAAAAGTAGGCGTCGGGCACCAGCCCGGTGCGGCTTTGGATGAGCTGGCGTTCGGCGGGCGACAGCGCTTCGCAGCGGGCGGTGGTGCGGCGGTCTTGCCAGACGATGGCCGGGGCCACGGGGCGGCCCGTTTCGCGGCTCCAGAGCACGGTGGTTTCGCGCTGGTTGGTGATGCCGATGGCCGCGATGTTGGGGGCGATGGCGGCCATGTCCGCGTCCGCCGAGCCGAGCTTTTGCACGCATTCGCGCGCCACGGCCAGTTGCGTTTGCCAGATTTCGTCGGCGTCGTGCTCCACTTGGCCGGGGCTGGGAAAATGCTGCGTGAATTCGCGCTGCGCCAGCGCGGCGATGCGGCCTTGCGCGTCAAACGCGATGGCGCGGCTGCTGGTGGTGCCCTGGTCCAGGGCTAGCAGGTAGGTCATGGGCTTGTCTCCTTGGGCGGGGGCGGCATTGTGCCCTTGCGGCAGCGGCAACGAATCCGGCCCGCGCCCCGCCTGGCCGCCTTGCTTTTCCCCTTTCAGAATTTCATGTCATTGCATACCGATCCCAATCCCTGCCTCGTCATTGGCGTGCTCGATGATGGCGCGGCCAGTCTGTCGGCCACGGCGCTGGCGCATGTGCGCACGGCCGATCTCGTCATTGGCGGCACGCGCGCGCTGGCGCTTTTGTCGCACGAGTTCAAGGCGGGCGCGGCGCAGCGCGATCTCACCGGGCAGCTGGCGCAAGTGCCCCGGTGGGCGCAGGCCGCGCGCCAGGCCAGCCAAAGCTGCGTGGTGCTGGCCACGGGCGATCCGCTGTGCCACGGCATTGCGCCGTATCTGGCGCGCCATTTGTGCGTGAACGCGCTGCGCGTGCTGCCCAATCTCTCCACCTTGCAAGTGGCTTGCGCGCGGCTGGGGCTGGCCTGGCAGGACGCGCGCATCGTCTCCGTTCACGGCAAAGACGCGGGCGAGTGGCAGCGCGGCAGCGCCCCCGGCCACGGCCTTTACGCGCTGGCGCAGGCCGTGCGCGCGCACGAGCGGCTTTTGGTGCTCACCAGCCCCGGCAACACGCCCGCGCGCATCGCCCGCATGCTGCTGGCCGAAGGGCTGGGCGATGACTTTCTGATGGCCGTGGCCGAAAACCTCTTGCAGCCGGGCGAGCGTGTGTACGCCGAGCTGGCCCCGCAAGAGGCGGCGGGCATGGATTTCGCGCCGCTGAACGTCGTCATCCTCTGGCGCAGCCGCCCCGCGCCGCAGCCCGTGCGCTTTGGCCTGCCCGACGCGGCTTACGCGCAGCGCCAGCCCGAAAAGGGCCTGATCACCAAGCTGGAAGCGCGCGCCTTGAGCCTGGCGCGCATGCAGCTGCGCGCCAACAGCGTGGTGTGGGACATTGGCGCGGCCACCGGCTCCGTGGGCCTGGAAGCGGCGCGCCTGTGCCCGCAAGGCCACGTGTGGGCCATTGAAAAAAACGAGGCCGATCACGCCATTGCCGCGCAAAACCACGCCGCCTTTGGCGTGAGCAACTACAGCCTGCATCGGGGCAAGGCGCCGCAAGGGCTTGAGAGCTGGCCTGACCCGGACGCCGTTTTCATAGGCGGCTCCGGCGGCGAGCTGCCCGGCCTCATCGCCCTGGCCCTGCGCCGCCTGCGCGCGGGCGGGCATCTGGTGATGAACTTCGTCACCTTTGAAAACCTCAATGCGGCCTGCGACGCGCTGAAGGCGCACGAAGCGCAAGGCATCGAGTGGGACGTGACCCAGCTGCAAGCCGCCCGCAGCCGCCCCATCCTGGACATGCACCGCCTGGCCGCCGAAAACCCGGTGTGGGTGGTGTGCGCGGGCAAGCCCACCAGCCAGGAACGCAGCGGGGTGTGACGCGGAATAATGGCTTATTTTCAGCTACCGATACGATAGCAATAGGTCCTAGTGGAAACTACGCGAAAGCCATTTTCTGCCGCCTTGAATTTGCTCCTTTTTCTGAACCCTTTCTCCGCCTTTCCAGCATGACCGCAGACGCTCCAAACCCTGACGCCGCGCACCCGGCGCCGGGCCGCCTCATCGGCGTGTCACTCGGCCCCGGTGATCCGGGGCTGATCACCCGTGCGGCCTGGGCGCAGTTGCAGCGCACGGACGCGGCCTGGGTGTATCCGGCCCGCAGCGCCAAAACGCCCAGCTACGCGCTGGGCATTCTTGAGCGCGCGCAGCTGGCGCCGCCGCCGGATGCCGCCACGCTGCTGTTTCCCATGACGCACGACGGCGAAAAGCTCGCCCGCGCCTGGCTGCGCGCCGCGCAAACCGTGCTGCCCTGGCTGCAAGCCGGGCGCGACGTGCTCTTTCTGGTGGAAGGCGACGCCAGCACCTACGCCACCTTTGGCCACCTGGCGCGCACCGTGCGCGGGCTGGATGCGCGCATTGCCGTGCAAACGCTGCCCGGCGTGAACGCCTTCACGGCCGCCTGCGCAGACGCGGGCGTGCCGCTGGCCGAGCAAGACGACACCGTGGCCATCGTCCCGGCCGCCTACGGCGTGGCCGCCGTGGACCGGCTGCTGCCGGAGTTCGACACGCTGGTGCTGATGAAAGTCAAGCCGCTGATGGACGAGCTGCTCGACTGGCTCCAGCAGCGCGGCTTGCTGGAGGCGGCCCATTTCATCGAGCGCGTAGGCGCGCCCGGCGAGCGGGCGCTGGCGGGCCGCGCCCTGCTGGCTTTGCGCGGGCAGACCGTGCATTACCTGTCGCTGCTGATCGTGAAAAACCCGCACCGCGTGCGCGGCGAGCGCATCAGGGGCTGCCTGAAGAAAAAAAGCCCGCCTGCGGCGGCCCCGCATCCATCCGCCTGAAGGCCGCCAGCCGTTTTCCGTTTTCCACTTCAAAAGGAGAAAAGCCATGTCTTTCCGTATGCGCCTGGCGCCCTGCGCGCTGATCGCAGCCCTGCTGGCTGCCAGCGCGCAGGCTGCGAACGTGGACGATCCATCCATGCAGGAAGTCATCCGCGCCGTGCTGGCCTCGGGCGGCAATTACGCTGTGGCGGAAGACACGCAAGAAGGCGGCGATTTGGCTGGCGCCATGCTGGCCGGGCAGGAGCAAAGAGCCAGCCCGCAAGCCCGCCCCGCCGATGTCAGCCTGCCCTATGGCGTGCGCCTGTTCCGTCTGGCGAAAAAAGACGATGCCGAAGGCACGCCCGCCTTCATCTACACCGCCCGCAGCAGCCGCAGCTTGCGCGTGTGGGTGGGCACGGACGGCGGCTTTGTCCCCGCCATCACCGTCAATAGCCTGGGCACGCAAATTTCGCCCGCGAGCAACGAATACGAAGTGGCGTTTGAAGCCGTGGCCGGGCGCGTTTACACCATCCGCCTGAACGAGCCGCCGGCCAGCGAGGGGCTTGACAGCATTGCCATCCGCAAGTGAGCGCCCACGGAGCGGACCCGGCGGACTCAGAGCAGGCTGAACAGATACACGCCCAGCAGCACGAAAACGATGGACAGGGCGCAGCCGAGCTTGGCCGCCGTGCCGATGATGAAACCGGCAAAAGCGCCCAGCCCCACCCGGCCCGCCGCCAGCAGCTCGCGGCGCGCCAGGTATTCGCCCGCCGCCGCGCCCGCCAGCGGCCCCAGCACCAGGCCGGGCAGGCCGAAAAACAGGCCCGCGAAACTGCCCGCCGCCGCGCCCCAGAGGGCCTGCCGGCTTGCGCCCGTGCATTTCGCGCCCAGCAGGCTGGCCACGTAATCCATGAGCGAGCCTGTGGCCGCCAGCGCGCCCACCGTGATGAGGCTGCCCGCGCCAAACGTCTGGTAGCCGTCGCTCCAGGCCAGCAGCCAGGCCCCGGCGAACATCAGCGGCAGGCCGGGCAGCGCGGGCAGCAAGGCGCCCGCCAGCCCAATCAGGATGACGAGCACGGCGGCCAGGGGCAAAAGAAGTGAAGCAGTCATGAGGGCGCAGGCGGAACAAGCGGGCGGAATTGTCTTCAGCTTCGCAGCTTCAGGCCCGGCCGCAAAGGGCGCAAAAAGCAGGCCGGATGGGCACGGCGCAGGCACTGGCATGCAGCCATTTCGCTCCTTTAACCATAGCATGAGGTCTTAGTGCAGATTGCGCGATGCGGCATTTTGGCCCTATTGAATTTGCTCCTGATTTTGATGCGCCCTGGCAGGCCCTGCGCCCGCTTGCGCGGCCAGCGCGCTCACGGAAAGGCCGCCTGCGCCTGATCCAGCGCCTGCCAGCCGCTGCGCATGGCCCCTTCCAGCGTGGCGGGGTAAGGGCCTTGCACGTAGTCGCCGCAGGCGGCCAGGCCGGGGGCGATGGCAGCAGCTGGGCGCGGCAGGGCGGGCGTGCAGGCGAAAGTGGCGCGCTTTTCGCTCACGCTGCGCAGCACGTTCACGGCCAGGCCCAGCTGGCTTTGCGCCTGGGCGGCCACGGCGGCGCAAAGGGCCTGCCGCTCCTGGCCCGCGCTGTTGCTGATGACGAAGGCCAGCAGCCCCGTGATGTTTGGTTCTGAGCTTGGTTCTGCGTTTGGTTCTGCGGCTTGTTGCGCCTTGCCTTCCGCGCCGCGCAGGCGCATGGCGTCCAGGGCAAAAGCGAACTGGGCGGGCGCGGCCGGGCCGCTGCGCAGCGCCAGCATGGGGCGGGCAAAGGCGGCCGCAATGGCTTCAGGCGCCGCCTGCGCATAAACGGTGGTGATGGCCGTGTGCCGCAGCGCGGCGGCGCAGGCGCGCCAGGCTTGCAGGCGGGGCGCGTGGGGCCAGGCGGGCGGCGTGATGGCTTCACCCGCCAGTTGCGCCGCGTGCGGGGCGGCGGTGGCGAGGATGACGGCGTCAAACAGCGCGCTGCACGCCTCATCGCCCGCCTGCCAATGCACGCGCCAGCCGGCGTTTTCGGCTTGCAGGCCCTGCACGCGCTGGCCCATGTGCAGGCGCGCGCCGCGCTCATGCAGCCAGCGCAGCGCCGGTTGGGGCCACAAATCGCCCAAAGGCACGCGCGGCAACAGCAGGTTGGAGCCGCCGCGCACGCCAAAAAGCGCATCGCGCAGCACGCGCAAAAAAACCGCGCCGCTGGCCTCATGCATGGCCGTGTTCAGGGCCGAGACGCAAAGCGGCTCGATGAAATCGCGCAGCAGCTGCTGCGGCAGGCCACGGCACAAATCGGCCACGCTCGCCTGCGGGCCGCAGGCAAAGCCGCCGCACTGCCAGGCCAGCGCCCGGCGCAGCAGCGCCAGCCGCGCGCGCCAGGGCCAGCCGCGCGCGCGGGCAATGCCCCAGGCGGCGTCCAGCGGCGCGGGCAGCCAGCGGGCGGCGGGCAGCGCCAGCCCCGTGCCATCGGGGTAGGCCAGCGCCAGCGGCAGGCGCAGCAGCAGGCGCTGCGGCTCGGCGCCCACCAGCTGCATCAGCCGCAGCGTTTCGCTGTAAGCGCCTATGAGGATGTGCTGGCCGTTGTCTGCCATGACTTCGCGGCCATCGGGCAGCGGCAGGGGCACGGCGCGCGCGCGCCCGCCGCCGCTGCGGCTGGCCTCAAACACGCTCACCGCCAGGCCGCCCTGCGCCGCCCGCACCGCCGCCGCCAGCCCGGCCCAGCCCGCGCCAACGATGGCAACGCGCCGCAGCGGGCGCATGGAGGAAGAAGCGGAGGGCATGGCAGTCACGGTCACAGGCGGCAGGCGGCAAGCGGCGGATGCTACGGGAACGGGGCCGCCCGCCCATGCCCGGCCTTCCGCCACAATCCGGCGCTTTTGCATCACAAGGAATCAAGCCCATGAACTTGCTCGAACGCCTGCCGTATGAATGGCGGCTGGGCTGGCGCTACACGCGGGCCGGGCGGGCTTCGCGGCGCAACGGCTTCATCTCGTTCATCTCGGCGGCTTCGATGCTGGGCATTGCGCTGGGCGTGGCGGCGCTCATCATCGTGCTGTCGGTGATGAACGGCTTTCAGAAAGACGTGCTGGGGCGCATGCTGAGCGTGATTCCGCACATTGAAATCTTCACGCCCGACGGCCAGGCGCTGCCCGATCCGGCGCTGACGCTGGCCGAGGTGCGGCAAAACCCGCAAGTGGCCGGCGCAGCCCCCTTCATTGGCGAGCAGGGGCTGCTGGCGCGCGGCGACGCGATGAAAGGCGCGGCCATCCGCGGCATCGACCCCGCCGAAGAAACGCAGGTGACGGAAGTGGCCGCGAAGCTGAAGGCCGATGGCGTGCTGGCGCGGCTGGAGCCGGGGCAGTTCCGCATCATCCTGGGGCGCGATCTGGCGCGCGCGCTGGGCGTGGCCGAGGGCGACGCGCTGACGCTGCTGGCCCCCGGCGGACAAGTCACGCCCGTGGGCGTGGCCCCGCGCATGAAGCAAATGACGGTGGCGGGCACCTTCAGCTCCGGCCACTATGAATACGACTCGACGCTGGCGCTGATTCACCTGGACGACGCGCGCCGCATCTTCCGCCAGGAAGGGCCGACCGGCGTGCGCGTGCGCCTGCACGACATGCGCCAGGCCCCGCAAGTGACGCAGGAGCTGGCCGGCACGCTCACGGGCCGCCTCTTGCTGCTGGACTGGCCGCGCCAGAACCGCACCTGGTACGCCGCCGTGCAAATCGAAAAACGCATGATGGCCATCATCCTCACCCTCATCGTGGCCGTGGCCGCCTTCAACCTGGTGAGCACGCTGGTCATGACCGTGCAGGACAAACGCGCCGACATCGCCATCTTGCGCACGCTGGGCGCCAGCCCGCGCAGCATCATGGGCATCTTCATCGTGCAAGGGGCGGTGGCGGGCGTGATCGGCACCCTGGCCGGGCTGGCGCTGGGGCTGGCGGTGGCCTTCAACATCGACGTCATCGTGCCCGCGCTGGAAAAGATGCTGAACACCAGCTTTCTGCCCAAAGACATCTACCTGATCTCGCAAATGCCCAGCGATCCGCAGGCGGGCGACATCATCCCCATCAGCATCGTCTCGCTGCTGCTGGCCTTTGCCGCCACGCTCTACCCCAGCTGGCGCGCCAGCCGCGTCAATCCGGCGGAGGCCCTGCGCTATGAATGAGCAACAAGCCGTCTTGCAGGCCAGCGGCCTGACCAAGCGCTTTGCCGAAGGGCAAATCGACGTTGCCGTGCTGCACGGCATAGACCTGACCGTGCGCGCGGGCCAGACGCTGGCCATCGTCGGCCAGTCAGGCTCCGGCAAAAGCACCCTTTTGCACCTGCTCGGCGGGCTGGACGCGCCCAGCAGCGGCAGCGTGCGCCTGATGGGGCAGGACTTCGCCGCCCTCACGCCCGCCCGGCAGGGCCTGCTGCGCAACCGGCACCTGGGCTTTGTCTACCAGTTCCACCACTTGCTGCCCGAATTCAGCGCGCTGGAAAACGTGGCCATGCCCCTGACCATGCGCCGCCTGCCCGCCAGCGCCGCCAACGGGCAGGCCGCGCAAATGCTCGCGCGCGTGGGCCTGGCCGAACGCCTGCACCACCGCCCCGCCGAACTCTCGGGCGGCGAGCGCCAGCGCGTGGCCATCGCCCGCGCCCTGGTCACCCAGCCCGCCTGCGTGCTGGCCGACGAACCCACAGGCAACCTCGACCGCGCCACGGCCGATGCCGTCTTCGCCCTCATGTTCGACCTGGCGGCCCAGCAAGGCACGGCCTTCGTGCTCGTCACGCACGACCAGCAACTGGCCGCGCGCTGCTCACGCCGCCTCACGCTCACGCACGGAAGGCTGACGGAAGGCTGAAGGCGCGGCCCCGGCATCCCGCCCGGACATTTCACGCCAGCGCTCCGCGCAGGTATTCCGCCCTTTATTTCGCTCCTCTATTCATAGCATGAGGTCCTAGAACAGATTGTGGCACACGGCATTTTCGCCCCTCTGGATTCGCTCCTCTTTTTGAGGCTATTGACGCCGCCCGGCCAAGCACTTTGCTGAAATGAGCAAAAGAGAGGGCCACGGTTTTGAGGCGCTGCCCAAGCGCTGGGTTGTGGAGAGGACTTTTGCCTGGTTGAGTCAATCTCGCAGGCGCTCCAAAGACGACGAAGTCACTGCCCTCTTCAGCCGAAGCATTCGCGAAGATCGCCTGCATTCGGCGCGGTCAGGCTCCTGAAATAACTTTTGGGGCAGCCTCTTCAGGGCTTTTCGTACTGCACGAAGATTTCGTTGGGCTTGACCATGCTCAGATCGTGGCGCGCCTTTTCTTCCACGGTATCCAGGCCGTCGCGCAGGTCGGCCACTTCGGAAGCGAGCTGGTCAATTTGCAGCTGGGCCTGCGCGTTGGCGGCTTTTTGCTCGCGCAGGCGTTGGCGCAGTTCGGCCACTTCAGGCAGGCTGCCACGGCCGGTTTGCAGTTGCACGTGCAGCGCAGCGAGCAGCAGCAGAAGAATGGCGACGACGATGCGTTGGGTCATGGCAGGCCTGGCAGGGCGCGTTCAGCAAGGGCGGGGGCGGAGAAGGGCGGATGCTATCGTTTCTGGAACGCCGCCGCGCCTTCTTCCGGCCCGTGCGGCGGCGCGTCAGCGCAGGTTGTAGAAGGCGTCGCGGCCCGGGTACACCGCCGTTTCGCCCAGGTCTTCTTCGATGCGCAGCAGCTGGTTGTATTTGGCCATGCGGTCAGAGCGCGAGAGCGAGCCGGTTTTGATTTGCCCGGCGTTGGCGCCCACGGCAATGTCGGCAATGGTGCTGTCTTCCGTTTCGCCGCTGCGGTGGCTGATGACGGCGGTGTAGCCCGCGCGCTTGGCCATTTCAATGGCCTGGAAGGTTTCGGTCAGCGTGCCGATCTGGTTGATTTTGATGAGGATGGAGTTGGCAATGCCGCGCTCGATGCCTTCTTTCAGAATCTTCGTGTTGGTCACGAACAGGTCGTCGCCCACCAGCTGCACTTTTTTGCCCAGCCGTTCGGTGAGCAGTTTCCAGCCGTCCCAGTCGCCTTCGGCCATGCCGTCTTCGATGCTGATGATGGGGTATTTGTCGGCCCAGGCGGCCAGCATGTCGGCCCAGGCGCTGGCGGTGAGCTGAAGGCCGCCTTCGCCGGCCAGCACGTATTGGCCGTCTTTGTAGAACTCGCTGGCGGCGCAGTCCAGGCCCAGCACGATGTCTTGCCCGGCCGTGTAGCCCGCCTGGTCGATGGCTTGCAAGATGAGTTCAATGGCCGCTTCGTGGCTGGGCACGTTGGGGGCAAAGCCGCCTTCGTCGCCCACGGCGGTGGGCATGCCTTTGTCGTTGATGATTTTCTTGAGCGCGTGAAACACTTCCGCGCCCTGGCGCAGCGCCTCGCGGAAAGACGGCGCGCCCACGGGGATGATCATGAATTCCTGCAAGTCCAGGCTGTTGTTGGCGTGCGCGCCGCCGTTGATGACATTCATCATGGGCACCGGCAGCTGGCAGCCGTTCATGCCGCTAAAGTAGCGGTACAGCGGCAGGCCGCTTTCTTCGGCGGCGGCGCGCGCCACGGCCATGCTCACGGCCAGCGTGGCATTGGCGCCCAGGCGGTTTTTGTTGTCGGTGCCGTCCAGCTCGATCAGGGTTTTGTCCAGAAAGGCTTGCTCGCTGGCGTCCAGCCCCATCACGGCTTCGGTGATTTCGGTGTTCACGTGCTCCACGGCGCGCAGCACGCCTTTGCCGCCGTAGCGTTTTTTGTCGCCGTCGCGCAGCTCGATGGCTTCGCGGCTGCCGGTGGATGCGCCGCTGGGCACGGCGGCGCGCCCCATCACGCCGCTTTCCAGCAGCACGTCGCATTCAACGGTGGGGTTGCCCCGGCTGTCCAGAATTTCGCGGCCCACGATATCGACGATGGCGCTCATGAGGTTTCTCCTTTTCGCAAATGGTTGGGAATGAATGTGGAAGGATTGCTCCTGAAACGGGAGCGGATGAAAGGGTCTGAAAACGGCTTCAGCGCCCATTGGACGGGCGCTGCAACTATTGAAACAGGAGCAAAAAAACAGGGGCGACAAACGGGCGGGCTGCCCGCCTTATCTCTACAGGCCCTCGACGCAGATCATGTTGAACACGCCCGCGCCTTCACGCGCCTGGCGCGCCTTGCGGTATTCGGCGCTGTCGTAAAAGGCGCGCGCCGCCGCGTAGCTGGGAAAGCGGATGATCACCGTGCGCTCGTGCGCTGCGCCTTCCAGCACCTGCTGCTGGCCGCCGCGCGCGATGAATTCGCCGCCATGCGCGGCCACGGCTTCAGTGCTCCAGCGCCGGTATTCGGCCATTTGCTCGGGACGGGTGGTGTGAACGTTGGCGATGATGTAGCCAAAGGGCATGGGAAAAGATCTCCTTGAGTCAGACAGGGGGGGCGGACGCTCAGGCCGAAAAGCTGTTTTCCAGAAAGCCGTTTTTCTTGGTCACGGCGTCCAGCGCCATCAAGGTTTCCAGCAGCGCCCGCATGTGCTTGAGCGGCACGGCGTTGGGGCCGTCAGAAAGAGCGTTTTGCGGATCGGGGTGGGTTTCCATGAAAACGCCAGCCACGCCTACGGCCACGGCCGCGCGCGCCAGCACGGGCACCATCTCGCGCTGGCCGCCGCTGCTGGCGCCCAGGCCGCCGGGCAGCTGCACGCTGTGCGTGGCGTCAAACACCACGGGCGCGCCCGTCTCGCGCATGATGGCCAGGCTGCGCATGTCGGAAACGAGGTTGTTGTAGCCAAAGCAGGCGCCGCGCTCGCAGGCCATGAAGCGGTCTTCGGGCAGGCCCGCCTCGCGCGCGGCGGCGCGGGCTTTGCCGATGACGTTTTTCATGTCGTGCGGGGCCAGAAACTGGCCCTTTTTGATGTTCACCGGCTTGCCGCTTTGCGCCACGGCGCGGATGAAATCGGTCTGGCGGCACAAAAAGGCCGGGGTTTGCAGCACATCGACCACGGCGGCGGCGGCGGGGATTTCGGCTTCGGTGTGCACGTCGGTCAGCACGGGCACGCCCACCTCTTTTTTGACTTTGGCCAGGATGTGCAGCCCCTTTTCCATGCCGGGGCCGCGAAAACTGCTGCCGCTGGAGCGGTTGGCTTTGTCGTAGCTGCTTTTGAAGATGAAGGGGATGCCCAGCGCCGAAGTGATTTCCTTGAGCTGCCCGGCCACGTCGATTTGCAATTGTTCGGATTCGACCACGCAGGGGCCGGCGATGAGAAACAGGGGCCGGTCAAGGCCGATGGGAAAGCCGCAGAGGTTCATGGCGAAAGTGTCTGGAATCAAAGAAGTGCGAAATGCGCGACTGGGGCGCGACTGGGGCGCGACTGGGGCGCGACTGGGGCGAACGGGCGATTTTCGGCAATCTCCCGGCCGGGCCAGGCCAGCGATGCAGCGTCAGCCGAAAAAAGCGGCCAGCGCGGGCGCAAGGAGAGCGGGCGCGTCGCGCTGGGCATCGTGCCCGGCAAAAGGCGCATTGAGCAAGGCGCTGCCAGCGATGTGCTGCTGCAAGGCGGCCAGCTCTTGCAGGCTGCACAGCTCGTCTGCGTCGCCCCGTATCAGCAAGGTGGGCGCAGTGATGGCGCGCACGGCTTCGCCGGGGTAGTTGCCGGGCTGCGCGTTGGTCCACAAGGTTTTGACGGCTTGCAGCAGGCTGGCGAAATCAGGCTGCGGATTGCAAGCCTGGTAGTCAGGCAAGGCGTTGGGGAACAGGCCCGCCCAGTCGTCTTGCGTCAGCCCTTGCAGCATGGGCAGCGCGGGGTCATCCGCCGCCAGCCGCCATTGCGCGCCGATGGCGGCCAGTTGCAGCACTTGGAACGGGCCGTTTTCAGCCGCTAGCCGGTAACCCGCAATGCCGCCGTCGCTAAAGCCCAGCACGCGCGCCGCAGCAATGCCCAATTGCCGCATGACGGCGATCACATCTGACTGATACAGGGCATACGTGAGCGCCTGGCCGCCCAGCGTGGAGCGGCCATGCCCGCGAAAGTCCATGCCAATGAGGCGCAAGCGCTGCGCCAGCGCGGGCAGCACGGGGTTGAGATCGCGCATGTCACCCAGGCCGCCATGCAGGCAGAGCAAAGGCGGGCCATCTGGCTGGCCTGCCTCTTCCACGTAGATCTGCGCGTCGCCCACGGGCAGAACGCGCCCGCAGGCGTGATTAAAAGCGGTGCGGATGGAGGGCATGGCCGTGCCTTTCAAGCGGTGAAGGAAGACGGAAAAAACGGAGGCAGACGCGCGGGAAGCCGGCGGCGTGCGGCGGGCATTGTGCGCTTGTGCTCTTGAACAACGGGCGCATTCGGGGGCTTCTGGCCACTGCCAGCGCCTTCGCTGGCGCCGACGCATCGCTGAAGCGGCGCTTGCAGCGGCTTGTTCAGACGGGCCGCCGATGGGCCGGTTCCACACGGGCCAGATACATCAAAAACAAGAGCAAATATAAAGGGGGCTAAATGACTTTCAGCGCAGTTTCGACTAGGACATCATGCTATCGAATCAAGAGCTAATAAAGGCCATCAAACCTACTGGGCTACGCTGCGGCGTCCCTGCGCCCCGTGGCGTTAGGGCCTGTTGGAAAGCCCTTGAAACTACGCGCTGACTGCCATCAAGCCCTGCACATCACGCCCGCCGCCTCCAGCAGCTGCGCCGTCTCGAACAGCGGCAGGCCCATGATGCCGCTGTAGCTGCCGCTGATGTGCTCGATGAACGCCGCCGCCCGCCCCTGCACGCCGTAAGCGCCGGCCTTGCCGCGCGGCTCGCCGCTGGCCACATAAGCGGCAATGCGGCTGGCGCTCAAACAAGCCAGGCGCACTTGCGAGCGGCTCAAGGCCGCCAGCGGCTGCCCCGCCAGCGGCCACAGGCGGATGGCCGTGAGCACTTCATGCGTGCGGCCCGACAGACGCGCCAGCATGCGGGCGGCCTCGTCATCGTCTGCGGGCTTGCCCAGGATGCCGCCGTCCAGCGCCACCGTGGTGTCGGCGCAAAGCACGGGCGCAGGCGGCAGGCCGCGCGCTTGCAGGCGCTGCACAGCCGCTTGCAGCTTCAGCCCCGTCACGCGCTGCACGTAGCGATCGGGCGGCTCGCCGGGCAGCACGGCTTCCAGCGCTTCGGCATCTTCGCCCGCTTCGGGCAGCAGCAATTCGTGATGCACGCCGATTTGCTCCAGCAACTGGCGGCGGCGCGGACTTTGTGAGGCCAGGTAAATCATGACGGGCAGGCTACTGCATTGGCGTTGGCTGTATTCACGTTCGCTGCATCCACGCGCTCACTCGCGGTGATAGGGATGCCCCGCATTCACCGACCAGGCGCGGTAAAGCTGCTCGATCAGCAGCACGCGCGCCAGGGCGTGCGGCAGCGTCAAGTCCGACAGGCGCAGGCGCTCGTGGGCGGCCTCGCGCAGCGCGGCATCCAGCCCGTCCGGCCCGCCAATGAGCAAGGCCACGCTGGCATTCATGCCCTGCGCCTGCTGCCAGTGCTTCAGGCGCGCGGCCAGCGCCTGTGTACGCAGCGCCTGGCCGCGCTCGTCCAGCGCCACAAGGTGCGCGCCCTTGGGCAGCGCCGCCTCAATGCGCACGCGCTCGGCAGCCATGAGTTGCGCCGCCGTTTTGCCGCCCGCGCGCGGCTCGGCCTTGATGGCTTTGAGCTGCACTTTCAGCTCTGGCGGAAAGCGCTTGGCGTAGTCGTCCCACGCCGCTTGCGCCCAGGCCGGCATGCGCTGGCCGACGGCGATGATGGTGAGTTTCATGTGGCAAAAGAGGCGGCAAAAGCGGCAAGAAAAATGATTTTGCAGGCGGCCAGATGCGAGAGGCCGTATTCAGCCGCCGTGCAGCCCGCCCAATGGGCTTTTCCGCACTGCTGGCGACCTGCACGCCTGTCTGCATTCATCGAAAACAGGAGCAAATTCAAGAGGTCTGAAATACCGTTTCTCGCAGATTTCACCAAGATCTCATGCTATGGTTTAAAGAGCAAAAAATCTTTGCGTATTCAACCCCGTTGCTCACTGGCCGCGTCTTGCATCTTGCTTTGCGTTTTTTGCTATCCGCCTGCCACCCCCGCCTCTTGCGGTTCGGGGCATGTGGTTTTCAGCGGCCTGCCTTGGCGGCGGCAAGGGCTTGGCGCTGGCGTTCGCGCCGGGGCAGCATGCCCCATTGCTGCCAGCGCGCGCGGCTGAGGCTGAAGCGTTCTGCTTGTTGGCCGTTGTACGGCGCCAGGCCCACGCGCTCAAAGCCCAATACGCGCAGGCAGTGCGCGGCCGACCGGTTGCGTGGCGAGCAGTGGCCAAAGACCTGCTCCCGCTTCAAGGTTTGAAAGGCCTGGTTCAGCAGCCATTCGCCGCCGTCGAGCGCCAGCGCCGCGCCCCATGCGTCAGGGCTGAGGCGCGCGCCTATTTCCAGGGCATCTGGCGCATCCATGAGGTGCACCAGACTGAACCAGCCGCAAAACTGCCAGGTGGGCGCTTCAACCAGGGCCAGCAAGGTTTCATGAATTTCGCCCTCGGCATAGGCTTGGCGGGCCTGCGCGACGCTTTCGGCATCGGGCGCGATGGCGCGCTCTGCACGCCAGATGCCAGTGCCTTCATACTGCCGGTAAAAGCGCTGCATGCCGTCGATGAAGCGCTGTGCGGCATTTGTGGTGTCCAGCGGTAAATCATCCATCAGCAACTCACGCACGCGAGGGTTCTGGTGCATGTGCGCAAGGTCAGCGGCATCTTGCCAGGTGAATTCGCTGATTCTCAGGCGCGCGCTGACTTGAAGGTTCTGAATGGGGCAGGACGGCAAATTCATCATGAAGCAGCGGCAAATGACGGAGGCGTAAAGGCCGGCGCGTGTTTTGTTTGCCGTCCCCCGGGCCACGTGTTTATTTCAGAAGCGCGTTCAAAATAGTCTGAATGCCGGTGCGCAGACGCGCAAGGCACAAGCGCCTGGCTGGGCAACCGCGCGATGCGCCTCTGCGCCTTTGTTTCGGCCTGCCTGCGGGTGGCTTAGGGATGGTTTTTGACGAAGAGGCAATCCAGAAACCGGGCTTGCATCTGGCTGGTGGTTTCGCCGCTGGCGGGTGGCACGGTCAGCGTGCGGGCCAGCTGAGGGCTTTCGCCATGAAAACCGTACACCTCAGCGGCTTGGCTGGCACCGCCGCTGGTTTGCGACGCTGGCGCGGGCCAGCCGCCAGCCACCGGCGAAAAACCGGCAGCTGGCAAAAAGGAGGAAGCGAGAGGGTTCATGACGCGGCCAAAAGCAGTTTGCAAAAAATCGTGACGCCAATGCTATTCGGTTGCAGACTTTTGCGCCACTAGGATCGTTCCCAGGGGGGTATTACCTATTCAGGGCTGAACAGGGTTGGATGGATGCGCTTTTTCAGCCCCTTGAGGTCCGGTGGCCGCGCCCAGCATTCTTCGGATGCTCTGGACGCCCATCGTCCGCAAGTTTCGGCATAGGCTGCGCGTGCTGGATTTACTGTTACTCTTTTTTTGGAAGCTCTTCGAAGCCCATAGCCGCCTGCCATGCCTCACCTGATCATTGCCGATGCTCACCGCGCCAGCATCTTGCCCCTGCCTGTGGACGATAGCGCGCCCCTGCCCAGCGGTGCGCGCTTGCCGCCCCTGGCGCGCCCCTGGGCCGCCCGCCTGCCACGGCTGGCCGCGTTGCTGCGCCGCATGCAGGTGCAGGCCCGCTATCTGCTGGCCGATGACGCCCCGCTTACGCCGCTGGAGCTGGCGCAAGCCTTGGCCTACGGTCTGCCCCATGCCGCAGATGACCCCGCCTGCATTCCTTGGGCCGCTTTTGAAACGGGCGCTGTTGGCGTGCCTTGCGCCTGGTTCACCCCTTGCCAATGGCTGCTCGGCATGGACCATGCTCTGCTGGCCGACCCTGCCGCCTTGGCGCTGCCGTCCGAACAAGCCCACGCCCTGCGCGAGGCCGTAGCCCCCCTGTTGGCTGAAGCGGGCATGACCTTGCTGGCTGACCCAACGCCGCAACCGCCATACCTGCGATGGCTGGCCCAAGGAGAACCGCTGCGCCGCCTGCCCACCTGCACGCTGGCGCGCGCGCGTCAACAACGACTCACCCCCAGCCTGCTGCCGCGCCTGCCCGCTGCACTCATGCGCCTGCAAAGCGAAATCCAGATGCTGCTGCAAACGCACCCCATCAACACTGCCCGCGAAGCAGCGGGCCAGCCCCCTGTCAATGCTCTGTGGATCAGCGGAGCAGGCGTGATCGATGCTCCTTGGGCCGCCCATGCTGATGTGCAAACCTTTACCCTCTTGCGAGACCTGCCTTCATATGCTGCCGGCCCTGACGTAGCAGCCTGCTGGCAAGCGGCAGACGCTGCCTGCGCTCCGTTGCTTCAGCAGCCCGGCGCACGCCTGACTCTTTGCACTGCCAACGCCTGTCTCACGCTAACCCCTGCTCCACGCCACTGGCTGCTTCGCCTGCTGGGGCGCTGAGGTCACCAGCTGCCGCTCCCTGTCTGTAAACAGATTCACAGGCACTGCTGCGGATCGTGCGCGCCGATGGCCTTTGGCGCAAACACGGTTTATGCACTGTGGCAAGGAGAAGGCGGTTTCTCGGCGTTTGCTGGCAGCTGCTCCCTGATAAATAGCAATAGGCCGCCAGGCGTTTTTTGCGGCATAGATGCAACATAGAGCGCGACTACACTTTTTACTTGCCGCAGCCGCCGATGCGGCTGGCTTGCCGCGTTTTTCTTGATTGCAAGGACCCTGCGCATGAGCATGACATTTGCCTCTGCCGCCTCATCTGCTGAATCGTCTGAACCTGCAGATCCGGTGCGCACACTGTATTTGCTAGATGACAACGACCAGTTCCGCGCCACGGCCAAGTGGTGGCTAAGCGGTGCAGGTTATCAGGTGGAAGACTTTTGCGACGCACGCCAAGCCATAGAAGCACTGAAACAACTGGATGGCGCAGCCATTGCACAGGCTTGCCTGCTGCTGGATGTGCGCATGCCAGTCATGAGCGGATTGCAAGTGCATGACGAATTGATTGCTCTGGGCATTACTGGCGCGGGCGCCACTCCGGCGCTGCCCGTGGTGTACATGACGGGCCACGGAGATGTGCCCCTGGCCGTGAAAGCCATGGAAAAAGGCGCCATCACCTTTCTGGAAAAACCCTTTGAGGGCGCCGCGCTGGAAGAAGCCCTCAAGCGCGCTTTTCAAAGCCACCGTGCGCCGTCTGATAGCCCTGCCGCCCCTCCTTGTGCCGAATACGCCAGCCGTTTGTCCAGCCTGAGTCCGCGTGAAGCGCAAATCATGCAGGAAGTGGTCAAAGGCAAGATCAGCAAGGTCATCGCGCGCGAGCTGGACATCAGCACCAAAACCGTGGAAATGCACCGCAGCCGCGTCATGCTGAAAATGAAAGCCAAATCCGTTGTGCACCTGACCCACATGGCTTTGGCCCAGCGGGTGTTGTAGTTCTCCCCAGCCAGAAGGACATCAGAAAGCAAATCTGCTCCAGCATGCGCTGCAAACAAGGGGCGCTGGTCATCAGGCAGCAAGAGGCATAGGGGTTTCCTTTTATGTTGCGCTCATGACATAGGGATCGTTCCCAGCTGGGAACGATCCCTATGGCGCAAGCCGCGCGAACCCGGTTTAATACACCCAACAGGCAACGCGAGCAAAGCGATGCTTGGTTACCAGGAAGGTCAGGCGCCAAAACGCTTGATCATCACAACCGGCCCTAACGGGTCATCTCAACCTTGAAGGAGAGTAAAAATGGGTGCAGCAGTAGGTGTAGTTGCTGGTGTTATTGGTGGTGGCGGCGGCGGCATGCTGGGCGGTTTGCTTGGCGGCAGCGGCTTGCTGGGCGGCTTGGGTCAATTGCTGGGCGGCTTTTTGGGTGGCAGCAACAAGCTTGACTTGGGTAAAGTGCTGGAAGGTTTTTCTCCCACCAACGTCATCAATGCCACGGCCAACCTGATCAATGCCATCAGCGGCAGCGGTGCCAGGCAAGCAGTGGATACACTAGCCAAGGAAGATGGTCTGCCCAAATTCCTGCAAGAAGCCATCAAGAAGGTTATTGATGAAGTCATTAAGAAATTTGAGAAAAAGGCCGATCCAGAAGCCGAAAAGGCCTTAAAAGACGCGGCTGGCAACGACATTCAGAAGTCTATTGATGATTTGGCGCAAAAGATTGCCGATGCCGTTCGCAAAAATCTGGAAGAAAACCAAAAAGACGAGGTGAACGAAAACCGGACTGGCGGCAAAGGCGGCAAGAAGTCTACTAATAGCTGGTTGGTAGCTATTGCAAAAGCTATGGGCAAAGTGCTGGGTGAGAAAGCTTCCAAAATGGTTGAGCTTTCACAAAGAATGACCAGCGCCGCAGAAGCTCAAAAGAGTGCTGGCGACGACAAAAAAGCACAGCAGGCTGCTGCCGCCGAGATGAATGAAGTGCAAACCGAAATGCAAGGGGTAAGTCAAGAATACAAGCTACTTACGGAAACCGTCTCTACTATGATTAAGAGTATCGGTGAATCTCTGAGTACTATGGGTCGTAAGCAGTAATATTTTAATAAGTGAAAGGCAGACGGATCTTCCGTTTGCCTTTTTTGTAAACACTCGAACAATGCTAGGCACTGTGTCAGAGTAAATTGGTCTTATCTTGGCGAGTTTTAGGTGAGTACTGGTTCATCTAATAGATTATTAGAATTGATCTTGAGGAAAGGAGTCCATCATGGCTATTCAAGCTGTTAATATGGGTGCTTCAGCTGCGCAGAATCCCACAAGGGGTGATTCAAATCAAGCGTTGCAGTTGCTTGAGAGTTCTAGGCAGGGGGGTGTTTTAGTGCCGAGACTGCTGGCGCAGGAGATTATGGGACGCTCCGAGCTGGAGAGAAATCAGCTTTTAAATGAAATTATGCCTCAATTGTCTGAGGTGGATCGCGACAGTCTGAGGCAGGAAATAAAAACGCTCATCGGAAACGTATGTACAGTACCAGAAAAAACTATTTCGACTGATACGCAAGGCAAAAATTACAGTATTTCCGTGGAAGGCTCCATGGAGAATAGTTTGCTTGCTAGCGGATGTCTTTACTTGAAAGAAGATGGGCAGATTGTTGATTCGATTCCGGTGACGGCGGGTGGTTTTGGTAGCGGTGCTCCGCAAAATGGTGAATATACCGTCGAAGGCTACAGAAATCGCCGTCCCGGGCATGAGTATAATAAAGGAATGAACCGCGAAGGCGTTGGTTTTAGCTTCAATTTGAATCCAACATTCGATACACTACGGTCTCTGTTGAGAATTCATCCTGATGGAAATAGCAGGGGTACATTGGGTTGCATTGGTTTGGAGAGTGGTCAGGCTGATTTGCTGGAATTTGAGTCTAATATGAAAAATGTCCTGGAAACACATGACAGCATTCCGGCGAGCATCCAAATAGAAGGCAACCCTAATCACTCGCGGCCTCCAGCCAAACCGCACAAAGTGCAGGAATGAAATACAAATTTGGTCTTGTCGCAGTCATATGGCATGGGTTGCTGCTGGCTGCGGCGCAGCCGCAGCCTTCGCATGTATCGGAGCAGGCGTCTTTTAGTGTCGCGCTTCTAGGTGTGGTTGCGGTAGGAGAGTCACTGCCTGCTATGTTGGTAAGTCGAGCGGGCCTCTCTAACACGCCTTTTTCTCAATTACCTGAAAAGTTGTACTTCAGCACTAAAGGGAAAACAGAGGTAGCAGTGCTGGATTTCTGTTGTGGTGCAGAGAAATACCCCGTGCAGCGCATCACTGTACTACCGATGGATGTAGTGAAGCAAGCCGTGTACGACACTATGCAGCCTCGGTTTGAAACGAATACCGGTATCCATTTGGGTATGCCTCCAGAAGCATTACGTGAACGTTTGGGTTCTCCAGATATCGAATATGTGTCGCCTGACGCACAGCAGAAGATACGAACTTTTGCAGCCGATTGTCCGCAGGGAGAGCGGCTGCAGCGTTTACTTGTTTACAAAAGCTCCAATCCAACCCATCCAATGCTGGTGCAGCATGACATGCCTTCTTATATGCAGGCATATGCGTTTGTTGACAGCAGGCTAGTGTGCATGACTTTTGGATTCGAATACCCATGATTTTGATGTTCGTCTACATGATATTTCTTATAAAAAGACGAGCAGTTGCCTGTTCGTCTTTTTCCTTTTAAATAAGCGACTAATAATGCGCATCTTCCTATCATAGGATTAACGTGATATCTCTAAATGATTTCATGAGAGAATTATCTCGTGTTTGTGCATTTGGCATCGCAACTACAATTCTGGCGCTGTGGCTTATCTATTCACCATCAGCACTGGCTTGGGGCATCAGCCTGGATACGCTGAGCGCATTGATGGAGCAAGACACACTCAATCGCATGATGGCGGAGCAGGAGCGATTACGGAATATTGATGCTGATACGACTTTGTCCAGGCCGCTTCCAAAAGAGTCGCCGCTGGCCTCTGGCAATTGGGAGGCGGGTTATGGCGAGGTGCGCGGGCGCTTTAGCAAGGAAAGAGGTTTTGCATTTCTCGCGGGCCAATATGGCCTGGGGGACGACTACAGTGAACGTAAATGGTATTTCAAGCGACTCGCCCTGGATTTCAATCATACGCAGCCTGCATTGTGGGACGTGCCGATGAACAATCTGGCTACGGGCATGGCAGCCCTTGTGGCCAGCGGATATCGAGTTTATTCTGGTCGGCAGGTGGAAGCGGCATGGATGAAGCCCGTTTTTCTTCAGATGGAGGCGGCCATGCTGAAGAACAATAAAGTCGTGCAGATGGACTATTCCGACAAGGGGTATCTGTATCAGGTAATGGTATGTCTTGCCATGGACTTGGAGGCGCGCGCGAAGCAAGCCTCGAGTTCCGAGATGAAAGCACAATGGAAAGAAATGGGCGGTCAGGTGCTGTCTACCGTTTTGCATGTGCCACCAGATAAAGTGGTGCTGGGTCCCAAAGGCATAACATTTAAATAGTGATTGTGGCAAGAGTCGCCGAATGAGAATTATTAGGCAAAGTGGGCGAGATAAAAGTTCATGAATTGCTGTCATGTTTTGGCTGCAATGTAGATGGCATAAGATTAATCTGCGTTTTCCATATTCGATAATTTGTAGCAAGGGTTGAGCGGCTCCACAAAGAATTTTTTCCCAATAACGCTGTATTGTGTGCGATCAGTTCGGAATAAAGCTGGTGAATCTTCTGGCTATATTCAGATGAAATCTGGGCTGCATTGGTTTCATTTTTTCATTTTCTTCAACAACAGACGAGGATTTGATATGCGCAAAACATTTTGCATCCTGCTTGCAACAGCCAGCCTGTGGGTGGCGCCGTGGGCGCATGGACTGACGCTCCCTTCGGTAATGGAAGGCATGTCCACTTCAGGCGCCAAGGTCAATGAATTGATATCAGGCGATACGTTACGATCATTATTGTCGAATACGACAGAGGACCCAAAACAAAATACATTGTCCGGCACTGTGGGCACGGCCATTGAGAAACCAACCGGTACGGCTGGAATTGACATGCTGGTTGCAGGCTACCAAGACGCCCAAAAGGCTGAGGCCCGCAAGCTTTTTGCAAAAATAATTGACATGTTCGAACCTGTGGCACAAAAGCTGGAAGTGCCTGCGTATGACATGGGGTCAGCAGCGGCGGCGCTGATTGCGGGCAGTTATGCCGCCTACAAGAACGAAGTGCTGCCCAACGAGTATTTCAAGCCATTGGTTCAGCAGATGCAGCAGGTGTTCATGGCCGATGCGAAGTTTGCGCAGACATCCGTCCAGGAAAAACAGCGCATGTATCAGATTCTGGTGGGTACAGGCATGTTCTTGACCATGGCCCAGATGGATAACATGAAAAACCCGGATCCGCAAATTACCGCGCAATTGCAGTCGGCAGGCAAGGAATTTTTGAGCCGTTTCACGCACATGGATGCAGCCAGCATCAAGCTGGATGAAAACGGCTTGAGCCAGGTTCGATAGAGCGCGCTGTGCTGCCAGCCATCTTCCAGAACAACAGCCTCTGCATGGTTTCTCTTCAGGAGCATTTCATGAGATTGAGTTGTGCTGGATTTTCATCATGCGTCGCAATGACTGGCAGATGGCGGATTTGTTTGGCGGCGCTGTGCCTGGCCATACCTGTGGCGGCTGGCGCGTGGGGAGATGCAGCCTGGGGATACAGTTATGATTATGTGACAGACGCGCTTGAAAGCGACAGGATGTGGCGTCTTATCCAGCAGCAGTCCCAAAAAGACGAGAAAGGCAATAAAAAACCATCTGAATCAGCGCCCAAACGCTCTCCGCTAGATTTGGGTGACGTGGGGAATATGTCTTCCGGCCAGCGCCTGAGTGATACGCGCGCGCCTGAAATGCTGGCTTCGCGCATATATGAGCGCGAGAATTTCATAGACCGCTCGCACATGTTTCAGAGATTAATTGTCGATTTCAATCTGAAGGTGGCTCCGGCTTATGGGATTCCACCCAATAATCTGGCTTCGGGTATGGCGGTTGCCCTGGCGGGCGCCTGGACGGCCTATAAGGGGCAGGCGTTTCCTGATGCCTATATCAAGCCGCTGGAGCAGCAGCTTGAAAAAGTGATGCAGGAAAACGAGAAGATCAAATCCATGCGTGTCCGCGACAAGGTGTTTACCTATCAGACGCTGGTAGGCATGGGCATGTGGCTGTTTGCCTTGCAGCAGGAGCTTCAGAAAAAGCCCAATATACAGGAGCAGGCGCGAATGAAGGCCATGGGCGACAATTTACTGAAAAGTCTGCTGGGCGTACCACCTGAGCGGGTGAGTTTCACGTCGTCCGGAATGGAAATATCGCAATGAATTTTTAACTCACAACGGGAAATGAAAATGTCAAATCAGAAACTTAGTGATACCACGATTGCCAAGCCAGCGGATATGGTAGGTATGGACGTACTTGTGGCAGGCTATCAGGATGAGCAGAAGGCCGAGGCTCGCAAAACATTCACCCGCATGATTGAAATGTTCGAATCTCTGGCGGAAAAGCTTGGTGTCGATGCTTATGACATGGGGTCAGCTTCCGCCGCGCTGATTGCAGGCTGCTATGCGGCGTACCACAACCGGGAGCTGCCAGCGGAGTATTTCAAGCCCCTGGCCCGTCAGATGAAAATCGTGCTGGCTGTCGATCCGAAATTCGCCGGAATGTCCATGACGGAAAAACAAAGCATGTATCACATTCTGGTGGGCGCTGGCGTGTTCTTGACCATGGCCCAAATGGAAAACATGAAAAATAAGAATCCGCAAGTGGCGGCGCAACTGAAGGAGGCGGGCAAAGAGTTTCTGAGCAAGTTCGCGCAAATGGATATCCGACACGTCAAACTGGATGAAAACGGTTTGAGAGAGATTAAATAGAAACAAGATTTGGGAAGCGGGCATGTGCTTCCAGCATGTCGGCATGCATAGGGCTTGTCATCAATCATGAAGAGTCGAGCCTGAAGCCTGCGGGCGAGAACCCAGAAGAGGGGCCATGGCCAGAAGATACGCGTTGCTCGACGATCAGTGGGAGCGCATCAAGGATTGGCTGCCCGAGCGTGCCGGCCAGCTAGGAGCACAGGACAACCGCTTGTTTGTCAATGCCGTGCTGCTACCGGGCCGGCATCCCCTGGCGCGATCTGTTGGCACGTTTCGGAGACTTCCGGGTGGCGCACCTGCGTCACAGCCGCTGGAGCTACAGCGGTGTATGGCAACAGGTCTTTGAAGCCCTGGCGCAGCAGGCCGACAACGAGTACGCAATGATCGGCTCGACCATCGTGCGAGCGCCCCCAGCACGGTGCAGGGATAAAAGGGGGAGCGCCGCAAGCCATCGGACACAGCCGCAGCGGGCTGAGCGCCAAGATTCACGCAGCGGCGGATGCACTGGGCCACCGGATTTCATCTCACGCCAAGGCAGGCGAACGGCCTCGAAGGGGCCGACGTGCTCTTGGCTCAAACAGCGGCCGAAACCGTGATCGCCAACAAGGACTATGACGCCCAAGCTCGAGTGCTCGAGCTGCTGCCGGCCCAAGGCAAAGGCGTTGTCATTGCCTCATGCAGCAGCAAGAGGGCGGCTCGGGACTACGACCTGCATCTTTACCAAGTCCGCCATCTGATCGAAAACTTCTTTGCCAAGCTCAAACAGTGCCGGGCCATCGCCACGCGTTACGACAAGACGGCTCGCAACCTCCTAGGCGCCATCCATCTGGCAGCGACTGGCGTATGGCTCGCCTGATTGATGACGCGCCCGAGTGAGCTTGTGCCGCCGTGGAGGCATGACTACAACTTCCGTCGCGCTCGCCTGACTATGGGTTCAGACACGCAAATCATGCAGACAGCCTTCGGCTCTTGCCTGGCCCGCACCTGCCTGCTTTGACGGCACGGGCGGGCAGGAAGCGGTTTTCACCAGAGTGGCAAGGCTTCGCCGCGCAGCTCGGCGCGCAAGGCGGCGTAGGTGGGCAGCTGGGCCTGCACGTGCGCCCAAAAGCGCGGGCTGTGGTTCATCTCGTGCAGGTGGGCCAGTTCGTGAACGACGACGTAGTCCACAACCGCCGGGCGAAAGTGCATGAGCCGCCAGTTCAGGCGGATGCTGCCGTCTGCGCTGGCGCTGCCCCAGCGGGTGCTGGCCGAGGTCAGGGCCATCTTTTGCCAGCGCACGCCCATGAGGGGCGCGAAGTGGTCCAGCCGCGCGGTGAAGTGGCGGCGGGCCTGCTGCTTGATCCAGGCTTGCGTGGCGTCGCGCCACTGCGCGGCCGTGGCGGCAGGGGGCAGCGAGAGATAGAGCGCGGGGCCAGCTGCGCTGCTGCGATCCGCGTCAGCCACGCTATCTGCAGCGGCTTGCCAGCGAGGACGGGCGGGGCCGTTCAAGGCGGCTCGCGGTTCACGCCGCAGGGTGAGCGTCTGGCCCAGCCAGGGCAGCGTGGCGCCTTCGCCCCACGGGATGCGGGCGGCATGCTGGCGTTGCTGCCGCTCTTGCGCCTGGGCGAGCTTGCTGAGGACCCAGCGCGCTTTTGAGTGCAGGGCGGCCTCGATTTCAGGCAGTTGCGTCCAGCGCGGGGCGCTGACGGTCAGGCCCAGCTCGTCCACCACGAAGCCAATGCTGCGCCGCGCCGAGCGCCGCAGCCGCCAGGCCACGCAGGTTTCGCCCAAGCGTATGGCGTGCGTGGCCTGCGGGTGGGCGTAGTGACGCAGGGGCGGCTGGAGCGTGGGAGAAGCCAGGCGCGGGGCCGGAGGCTGAACCGCCGCCCTGGGCGCGGCAGGCTGTGCGGATGCGGCGCCGAACAGGTCCAGCATGAGCTGGCCCAGATGCTCAAGCGCGGACATGTCAGTCGCCACCGCCGCCATCACCGCCGCCGCCATCACCGCTGCAGCCATCACCGCTGCAGCCATCACCGCCGCCACCATCGCTGTTTTCTGCCAGGCCGGCGTTCGCGCAGACAGGCTGGGGCGCGCAGAGGGCCGATCCATCGGCCGGCCCGCCGTCTGATGGCGGCAGGGCGGCAGCGCCGGCGTAGGCCTGCGGATCGAGCCGCCGCATTTCGGCTTCGATCCAGTCTTGCACTTCGCGCATCAGCTCATCCGCCTTGCGCCCCTGGCTGGCAATGAGCGGGCCAAATGAAATATCAACGATGCCAGGGCTTTTGACGAAGGCGCGCGGCGGCCAGCAGCGCGCCGAAGTCACGGCCACCGGAACCACGGGCACACCGCATTCAATGGCCAGCCGCGTGCCGCCGCTGCGGTATTTGCCCTGCTGGCCGCGCGCCACGCGTGTGCCTTCGGGGAAGATGACCACCCATATGCCTTGCGCCAGCAGGCGGCGGCCCTGCGTGACCATGCGGGTGAAGGCTTCCGTGGGGCGGCCCCGGTCGATGCGCACCATGTTCAGCCGCGCCAGCACCCAGCCAAAGAAGGGAATGCGCGCGAGTTCGCGCTTGAAAACGTAGGCAAGCGGATGCGGCGTTATCGTGGGCAGCACAAAGGTTTCCCAGGCCGATTGATGCTTGACGAGCAGCACGGCGGCGGCCTGCGGGCCGGCAGGCAGGTTCTCCAGCCCCCGCACCCGCGTGCGGATGCCCAGCAGCGGCCTGGCCGACGCCACAACCATGCGCACCCACACATGGCAGAAGCCATACAGCCACTGCTTGCTCACGAAGGGCGACAGCGCAACCACCGTCAGCGACCACGGAATCACCGTCACGGTGAGAAACAGCATGTGAAGAGCGGAGCGGATGAAACGCAGCATGAGCCTGGCCGGAAGATGAGAAAACGGCGGGTTTTACCGCATCGCCGCCGCAAGGCGCACGAACAGGCAGCGGGCAGGCGGGCGCGTGTTTTCCGGGCGCAAGCTTGCCAGGCTCGCGGCCCTGCCTCACGCGTCTTTTTCCTTGCGTTTTCCGCACGCCTTCACAGGCCACGCAGGCTATGCACAGAAACTGTGGACAACTTTGTTGAAAAGCCTGTGCAAACGCTGCGCCGCACTTGCAAAACAAGGGTTTTTGCGGATTGCACAGCAAAACGGCAAAAAATTTAAATCTTTTCAAATCAATGAGTTACGGACGCTATCGCTTCTGTAGTGAAAACGGAGCGGCACATGGCCGTGCGGGCGTTTTTTGTGCATAAGTGAGCCGCCATGCCCCAAAAAACATAGCGTGAAAGCCTTGTCTGGCGGGGCTTTGCGCGGGTTTCGCGTGGGGTTCACAGGAGGGCCGCGCTGACTTCCCGCTGCTGGCGCTCAGCCGCTCGCGCCGCCACCCTTGCGCTGTCACTTGCGCGCCGCCACTCTCGCCCGCGCCCGCTCAGGCCGTCCGCAAGCCCGCCTGCGACAATCCGGCGCATGAACGCACCCTTGCAAAACGATACTTTTGTGCGCGCCTGCCTGGGCCTGCCCACCGCCCACACGCCTATCTGGCTGATGCGGCAAGCCGGGCGCTATCTGCCTGAATACCGCGCCACGCGCGAGCGCGCGGGCAGCTTCATGGGGCTGGCCACGAATGTGGACTACGCCACCGAAGTCACCTTGCAGCCGCTGGAGCGCTACGCGCTGGATGCGGCCATTTTGTTTTCAGACATCCTCACCGTGCCTGACGCCATGGGCCTGGGCCTGAGCTTTCAGCCGGGCGAAGGCCCGCGCTTTGCGCACGCAGTGCGCGACGAAGCCGCCGTGGCCCGCCTGGCCGTGCCCGACATGCAGCGGCTGCGCTACGTGTTTGACGCCGTGACTTCCATACGCCGGGCGCTTGCCGGGCGCGTGCCGCTGATTGGCTTTTCGGGCAGCCCCTGGACGCTGGCCTGCTACATGGTGGAAGGCGGCTCCAGCGACGACTACCGCCAGGTGAAAACCATGCTCTATGCCCGCCCTGACCTGATGCACCGCGTGCTGGGCGTCAATGCCGATGCCGTGGCCGCCTACCTGAACGCGCAGATTGACGCGGGCG
Organism: Ottowia massiliensis; assembly: GCF_900240305.1. NCBI lineage: Bacteria > Pseudomonadati > Pseudomonadota > Betaproteobacteria > Burkholderiales > Comamonadaceae > Ottowia > Ottowia massiliensis. Next base: position 471,771 of record NZ_LT964854.1, read on the forward strand.
CGCAAGCCGTGATGGTGTTTGACAGCTGGGGCGGCGTGCTGGCCGATGGCGCCTTCCAGACCTTCAGCCTGGCCTACACGGCCCGCGTGCTGCGCCAGCTCAAACGCACGGGCGCCGACGGGCGCGTGGTGCCCCGCATCGTCTTCACCAAAGGCGGCGGGCCGTGGCTGCCCGACATGGCCGCCGCGCTGGAGTGCGACGCGCTGGGGCTGGACTGGACGGCCAGCCTGACGCGCGCGCGCCGCGAGCTGGAACGCGCACTGGCCCTGCCGCCTGGCGCGCCAGCGGCCACGCGCCCCGTTGCGCTCCAGGGCAATCTCGATCCGAACGTGCTCTTTGCCCCGCCCGAGGTCATCCGCCAGCAGGCCCGCGCCGTGCTCGACGCCTTCGGCCCGCCTGATGGGCAGCGTGGCTCAAGGCAAGACGAAGGCCGGGGCGTGAGCCACATCTTCAACCTCGGCCACGGCATCAGCCAGCACACGCCGCCCGAACATGTGGCGCACCTGGTAGACGAAGTGCATGCCTACTCGCGCCGCCTTCGGCAACCATGAAACGCGAGGAAAACGGCGCGCAGCGGCAGACGGCTGACGGTTGAAGCCCCCAACAGCAAGCGCCACCTGCCGGATAACATCAAAAACAGAAGCAAATATGAGGGGTTGAAAAAGCCGTTCTGCGCAGGCCCAACTAAGACCTAATGCTATGAATTCAAGAGCGAATATGGGCTTTGCCGCTGCCTGCTTGCCGGGCGCTTCGTTCATCAGAATGAACTGGGCAGAAGATGCACGGGCTGGCGCGCCCTGCCCTTCTTCCGCTGCAAAAGGAAATCCGGCAGCCGCAGGGCGCAAACCACAAGTCAGGTCTTGTGACCCTTTTGCCGCCCGGCGAGACGCTTAGCTGGCCTGCTCACGAGCAGGTTCCAGCAGATGCATGGGCACATCAAAAAGAAGAGCAAATTCACAAGCTCCAAAACGGCTTTTGCGCCCATTTCACTAGGACATCATGCTATAGATAAAAGAGCAAAAAAACTCCTTTTGCGTTTTCATCCTGCCCGAATGACAGGCCTTGAGCAGGCTTTCAGCGCCTGCTCTCAGCCCCGCTCACCCTCTATCTGGCGCGGGGTTGGCAGAGGGTTTGGTAGAGGGCTTGCACCTCTTTGGCGACGATCTTGCCCGTGGCGTTGCGCGGCAGGGCGGGCACGGGCAGCAGGGGGCGGGGCAGGAAGGCGGGGTCCATGCGCTGGCGCAGGGCGCCCATGATGCGCTCGGGCGTCATGCCTGGGGCGGCAACGACCAGCGCAGCCAGGCGCTGCACGCCGGCCTGTTTTTCGGCGGCGGGGTTCTGGGGGAGAAAAAAGCACCCGTCCGTCACGCCTTCCACGCCCAGAAGCTGGGCGGTGAGCGCGCTCAGCGAGGCGCGTTTGCCCGCCACGTTCACCATGTCGGCATGGCGGCTGCCCAGGCGAAAGCGCCGCTCGTCAAGCGGCTCGATGTGGTCAGACAGCTTCACGCGAATTTGCACGTGGCCGCCATGCGCCCATGCGCCTTCGGCACTGACATCAAGCTGCACGCCATCCAGCAGATGCCAGGCTTCGTCCTGCGTGGGGCGGCGGGTGGCGATCTGGCCGCTTTCGGTGCAGCCGTAGATTTCCGTCAGCGGGCTGCCGAAGGCGGCTTCAGCCTGGCGCGCCAGCGCCACGGGCAGCGGGGCGGTGGAGCACAGCAAGCGTTCGCATGACGGCAACGCCACCTGGGCGGCCAGCAGCGCGCCCAGGTGAAAGGGAGTGGTCACCAGCATGCGCGGCCCCGGCGCGGCTCGCAGCGCCGCGCAGATGTCCGCCGGGTAGAAGGGGCGCTCGCGCCACAGGCGCGCGCCGCCGCGCAAGGTGAGCATCACGCTCGATTCCAGGCCGTACATGTGCTGCGAAGGCACGGTGGCGATGATGGCAAGGCCCTGCGAGCCTATCCGCCGCGCTTCGGCCTCGCCATCGGCGCACAGTCCGCCCCAGCGCTTGAGGTGCGCCGTAGGCGCGCCGGTGGTGCCGGAGGTGAAAACGATGGCGGCCACCTGGTTGGCTTCGATCAGCGGCGCATCCTGCAAGGCGCGGGCCGCACCTGCCGCTGGCGGGGCGACTGGCCAGGCGGGCAGCCCTTCGGGGCGCTCCTGACCGTCGTGCAGGCACAGCAGCTGCGGATAGCGCTCCTGCAACTGGCGCACGGATTCGGGGGCAAGGCTGGAAGGCATCAGCGTGGGCCGCCCGGCCAGCAGGGCCGCGCCCAGACCCACCATGAACAGGTAGCGGTCGTGGCAGGTGTTCAGCACGTACTGGCTGGCGGGCAATGCTTCGGCCACGCTTTGCGCGTCGGCAAAGAAGCGCGCGGCCGTCACGGGGCCTTGCGGGCCGAGGGCCAGTGTTTCATCAGGAGCGTGAGCGCTCAGTGCGAGGGCGGGTGGGTTCATCTGGCTCTGCCGGGTTGCGTGGCGGAAAGGGCGTGGACGGGAAAGGCGGTGACGAAGGCGGGCACGCCTGGGGCGCTGGCTTGCCCTGCGACCGCGCACGCGCCTGAATGGCGCGCCAGGTGGCCATCAGGCCCATGCGGTTGTCGGGCGGCAGATAGCGTCTGCGCGCCAGGTTTTCCACAACGAACAGCGCCGCCGTCAGCAGCGGCCCCAGCACAGAGGAAAACAGCATCCACGCCGCAGGCGAAGCCGCCGCGAACAGCGCCAGCGATACGGCCGCCACGCCCGCGAAGAACGCCACCCACACCCGCGTGACTTGCCGCGTGTACCACACCAGCTGCGGCGTCATGCGCCAGTGCCCCCAGCTGGCAAATTCGGTGCAAAGCGGCGTGCGCCCGGGCCGCAGGCTTGCGCCAAACATCCAGCCCAGCGCCGCATGCGCGCCCACGTGCTGGGCCAGATACACCAGCAGCACATTGGCCAGCAGCGGCTCCCAGCCCGCCGCCAGGGCCGCGCACAACGCCAGCAGCGGCAGCCAGCGCCCGGCCCACCGCCACGCGCCGCCTGCGGCAGGCCGCGCCAGAGCGAACGCCGCCGCCAGCCACACAAAAGGCGCCACGGCCAGCGCCAGCGCCAGCCAGGGCAGATGGCGGCTGCTCCACCACGCCGCCGCTGCGTAGGTAACCACGCCCGCCGCCACCAGCATGGGTACGCGTGCGTCATGGGGCGCGCACGCCGCGCTGGCCTCACGGGCGTGAGCAAGGGCTGGGGCATCCGCGCGGGCTGCGCCGCAGGCAGGCGCGCTCTCGCCAGCGGGGCGGCCCGGCGGGCCTGCAGGCATCCAGGTCATTGGCAAGGGAGGAAAAAACTCAAATCGTGCGGTGCGCCGCGATGTGCCGGGCCAGGCTGCGCAGGCTGCTGTAGATGGCTTGCTTGTTCTCGTCTTCAGCCCGCAGCTGAAAACCGTATTTCTTGGATACCGCCAGCGCCACTTCCAGAATATCGATCGAGTCCAGCCCCAGTCCATCGCCATACAAGGGCGCATCCGGGTCGATTTCTGCAGGCTTCATATCCAGATTGAGGCAGTCCACCAGCATCTGGGCCAATTCAGCCAGCAAGGCGTTTTCATCAGCGGGGGAAACGGGAGCGTTCATAAATCTAGGGAACAGAGAGGCAAACAGGCGCGAGCGGCCAGCAAAAAGGCGGTCCGCCCGCCCTGAATCAGAAAAAGCGCGAAAGTATAGGCAGCGCAGGCGCACACTGCCTGCCCGGCCCGACCTGCACTGCGGCATACGCAACGGCGCGCAGCCGAAAAACACGTTCGGCCTGCCTATTTCTGGCCCGGCATCAAAACCCGTTTGCCACGCAAGAGCACCAAAAACAGGAGCAAATTAAAGCGGTAGAAACCGCCCTTCTGCGCAATTTCCACTAGGACATATTGCTATTTAATGCGGAGAGAAACCAGCCCAGCTTTCGCGCTGCGCTGCTGGCTGCCAAGGGCGAAAAAAGCCGCACGGCGTTCAGGCTCTGTGCTTTGGCTGATGCAAAGCTGCTGTGCGCCGCAATGGCTGCTGCGCCAGGCCTGAAAACGCAGGTTGCTCTATCTTGAAAAGAGGAGCAATTTCAAGGGGTCTGAAAGTAGCTTTGGCGCAGACTCTACTAGGACCCCATGCTATGAAACAAGGAGCGAATAAGCAGTGAATTCGCCCCTTGTTTCCTGTACATCTGGCGCTCGCCGGGAGCCTAGATGGAGTCCATAAAGCTGCGCAGTTTGTCCGAGCGCGAGGGGTGCTTGAGCTTGCGCAGGGCCTTGGCCTCGATCTGGCGGATGCGCTCGCGCGTGACGTCAAACTGCTTGCCGACCTCTTCGAGCGTGTGGTCGGTGCTCATTTCAATGCCGAAGCGCATGCGCAGCACCTTGGCTTCGCGCGGGGTGAGGCTGTCGAGAATGTCCTTGACCACGTCGCGCAGGCCGGCCTGCATGGCGGCATCGACCGGGGCGGTGTTGCTGGTGTCTTCGATGAAGTCGCCCAGGTGGCTGTCGTCGTCGTCTCCGATGGGGGTTTCCATGGAGATAGGCTCCTTGGCGATTTTCATGATCTTGCGGATTTTGTCTTCCGGGATTTCCATCTTTTCGGCCAGCAAGGCGGCATCCGGCTCGAAGCCGTGCTCTTGCAAGTGCTGGCGCGAGAAGCGGTTCATCTTGTTGATGGTTTCGATCATGTGCACCGGTATGCGGATGGTGCGGGCCTGGTCGGCGATGGAGCGCGTGATGGCCTGGCGGATCCACCAGGTGGCGTAGGTGGAAAACTTGTAGCCGCGCCGGTATTCGAATTTGTCCACCGCCTTCATCAGGCCAATGTTGCCTTCCTGGATCAGATCAAGAAATTGCAGGCCCCGGTTGGTGTATTTCTTGGCGATGGAGATGACCAGGCGCAGGTTGGCCTCAATCATTTCCTTCTTGGCAAAGCGGCTGGCGGCTTCGCCCTGGTTCATGCGTTTGTGGATGTCTTTCAGCTCGTCCAGCGGCACGACCACGAGCTGCTGCAAGTCGATGAGCTTTTGCTGCAAGTCCTGGATGGGCGGAATGTTGCGGCCCATGACGGCACTCCAGGGCTTGTTGGAGGCCGCCTGCTTTTCACACCAGCGCAGGTCGAGCAGGTGCGATGGCACGCGTTCGCCGTTTTTGCCCCGGCCGGAGAATTCGGCAATGAACTGCTCCTGCGGGTAGCCACACTTGTCCACGATGATGCGGCGCAGATCGCGCTCATGGCGGCGCACGGCGTCTACCTGGCCGCGCAGCATGTCGCTGAGCTTTTCAATGGTTTTGGCCGTGAAGCGGATGGTCATCAGCTCGGCCGAGAGCGCTTCCTGCGCCTTGACGTAGGCGGGCGTGCCCCAGCCGTCTTTGCTGTGCGCCTTGAGCACTTTTTCATAAAGCTGGGCAATGCGGTCAAAGCGCTCCAGCGCCTGCGTTTTCAGCGCTTCCAGCAGCTTGGTCATGGCCTTGGAGCCGCCCTTGCCGTCGTCGTCATCGTCGTCGTATTCGTCGAAGTCTTCTTCGGCCACGTAGTCGTCGTTTTCGTCGTGGTCCACAAAGCCGTCCACGATGGTGTTGATGACGGCTTTGCCTTCACGGATTTCGGCGGCCATTTGCAGGATTTCGGCAATGATGGAAGGGCTGGCGCTGATGGCCTGCATCATGTCCATCAGACCCCCTTCGATGCGCTTGGCAATTTCAATTTCGCCTTCGCGCGTGAGCAGCTCGACCGTGCCCATCTCGCGCATGTACATGCGCACGGGGTCGGTGGTGCGGCCAAACTCGCTGTCCACGGTGGAAAGGGCGGCTTCGGCTTCTTCCTCAGCTTCTTCTTCCGTGGCGGTGTTGTTGCCCTGGTTGGTGAGCAGCAGGGTTTCGGAGTCGGGCGTTTGCTCATAGACGGCCACGCCCAGATCGTTGAGCATGGTCACCACGGCTTCCAGCGTTTCAGGATCGACCAGCTTGTCAGGCAGGTGGTCGTTGATTTCGCCGTGAGTGAGGTAGCCGCGCGTCTTGCCCAGCTTGAGCAGCGCCTTGAGGTTGGCGCGGCGCAGGTTCAGCTCTTCTTCGGACAGAACGGTTTCGTCCAGCCCGAATTCCTTCATCAGCGCGCGCTCCTTGGCCTTGCTGATCTTCATGCGCAGCGGCTTGGCCTGCTCGACTGCTGCGGCTGCGCCGCCAGCGGCTTCGGCCTCCGGCTCGCCTTGCAGGTCGTCTTCGATATCCGACAGATCGGCGTCGTCATCCTCCGCACCTGCTTTTTTGCCTTTGGCTGGGCGGCCACGCTTGCCGCCCGTTTTGGCGGCTTCCGGTTTGGCAGCAGATTGGGCTGCGGGCTTGGCGGCAGCCTTGGCTTTTTTGGCCTTGGGCGCGCTTTCAGACACTGCGTCAGCAGTTTCGCCAACCGTTTCATCAGCGGCAGCCTTGGCGACGCGGGATTTTTTGGCCTTGGCTTCTGGCGCGGCTTCGGCTTTTTCAGCTTTGGCCTTCGGGGCCTTTGCAGCCGGAGTTTTCTTTAGGGGTTCGGCCTCGGCTTCGACGGTGGCAGCTTTCTTGGCGCTGGCTTTCTTGGCAGCTTTTGGCGCGACGGCTTCTTCAGCGGCGGGAGCAGACGTTTTCTTGGCGGGCATGGACGGACCTATGGTGAAGGGGCATGACAGTCGGTTGCATGAAAGGCATCCGGCGCCTGGCCATGCGTTCAGACATCAGAACAAAGGAGTGCGGTCAGGACGCAGCAGGCAAGGGGTGCCTTGCGGCGCGCAGGCAAGATGTCCGGGCGATCATTTGGTGTGCAATCCTTGCGGGAAAGTGGCCGCTGCGTCTGAATCTGGTGCGCGTGGCAGGCCGGGCCGGAGGTGTTGCTGTCGCTCTTGCCGCGAGTCGAGGGCCAAGATTGTAGCGGTGCAGGTTTTTTCAAGAGGCCGCGCGCCCGTAGCGAAAGCAGACCGTTCCAGGCGGCAGCTGGCGCGTGGCGAAAGAAAGCCAGGCTTTAAAACGCGCTGGCTACGCTGATGGCGTTGCGGCTCTTGCGGCTGGATGGGTTGACTGGGCTGGCGCTGCTTTCCGCCAGTGACCCGGCTTGCGTCAAGGCGTCAGCAGAGGCTGGCGCCGTGCCGGTGGCGGAAGCCTTGGCGCGCAGCGCTTCTTCGCTGGCCGCTGCGGGCAGGGCGCGGCCCGTAGCAGCGCGGTAGATGCGGGCGTGTTCGGCCATTACTTTGGCGGCGTAGCCGCCATCGTCCTCCATGTTGGCGGCGCCCACGTAGCACTTCAGGCCGCCAGCCGTGGAGCCGAAACGCGTGGTGCAGTCCTTGAGCACGCGGATGCCCACGCGCAGATTGCTGACGGGGTCAAACGCGGCGAAGTTGCCGCCGAAGTCTTCGTATTTGTCGGTATGCACCTTGGTCATCACTTGCATCAGCCCCTGTGCGCCCACGTTGCTTTGTGCGAAGGGGTTGAAGCTGGATTCGACGGCCATGACGGCCAGGATCAGCGTGGGATCGAGCCGCACGCGCTGGCCTGTTTCATAGGCTTCGGCTACCAGGGCGGCTACTGGCTCGGGGGCTACGCGGTATTTGCGGCTGATCCACTGCACCGCGTTGGCCTGCTCCGGCGGCAAGTCCACCGGGTTGGCGGCCGTGGCCCGGCGGCTGGCCACAGGTTCGGCTTCAAAGCCCACCTGTGCCGCCTGCCGCGCCTTGAGCCATGAGGTGAGTTGCTCTTCGCCTTGATGGCGCAAATCGGGCCGCGCCACCAGCAAGGCTACAGCGCAAACCACGGCCAGGCCCAGCAGGGCAAAGCCGTTGTGCGAAACCTGGAAGAACCCGGCGGCCACATCAACCGCGAAGGTGTTGATGCCGCGCCCCAGGGCGTTCAGCCTGGCGGGAATTTGCATGTTGCTTCCTTTCATGTCCGCAGGCGGCATGGCGCTGCTGCGGGTCACCGTGAAAAAGGCGGGAGCCAGCGCCTTTGTATTTTGTTTGCCGGAGGCTCCTTGAGAGTCCCGCCCAATGGCTGTCTGGCTGTTGGCGGGCGGGCTTTCCAAAAAAATTTGGCTACCTGTTGGAGGTAGCCAAGCTGATGGCCTAATGCGTGAAAAGTTGCGGAGCGGGACTCTAGCACACGTGCGTTTTTCGCGTGTTTCTGGCTTTTTCCAAAGGGAAAACGCATCACAGTTGTTAGAACATAACTACAATCGACAGCTTTCCCGTCCCCCCCTATGAACCCGTTCAGCGTCTGGCCGAGTCCGCGTTTTTCGCGCCCACAGACAGACTTTGAACAAGTTCTGAAACACAAAGGAGTATTTCAATCATGCAAGTGCTTTCATCCCTCAAAGAAGCCAAAAAGCGCAGCCGCGACTGCCAGGTGGTGCGCCGCCGTGGCCGCATCTACGTCATCTGCAAGTCAAACCCGCGCCTGAAGGCGCGCCAGGGCGGCGCCAAGAACAAAAACAAGTGTTGAAGCAGCGCGCGCCGCTTTCACGAATCTGCCAGCGGGCGTCTGAAAACAGGCGCCCGTTTCGCTTTCAACTCCAGGCAGGCAGTTACCATCCCACGCGCGCTGCCCGGGCAGGAGCAGCGCGTTTTCGTTTTCACGATTTCTTTTCAACAAACTTGTGGAGCACTCAACATGGAAAAACGGCTGTTTGCCTACCCTCTGGCTTTTGCCGCCCTGATGGCTTTGACCGCCTGCACCAACGCCCCGAAGCCCGCCCCTGAACCCGCACAGACCCAGACTCCCATGCACCCGCACGCTCATGACCACGCGCAAGGCCAGCCAAGCCAGCCGCGTGAAATCACGCAAGTGGAAAGCGGCAAAGCCGCGCGCAACCAATGCAACGCCAAAGCCGCGCAGTCCATCGTCGGCAAACCCTACGGCGGCCCGGCCATGCTGGAGCAGGCGCGCGCCGCCGCTGGCGCAGACCTTGCCCGCATGCTGCGCGAAAACAGCGCCACCACCAAGGAAATGCAGATAGGCCGCCTGAACGTCATCGTCAATGCGCAAGGCGCGGTCGTGCGCGTGACCTGCGGCTGATTCGCAGCCCTGACCATGATCGGACGCCTGGCTGGCCTGCTGGCCGAAAAGAACCCGCCGCGCCTGCTGCTCGACTGCCATGGCGTCGGCTACGAAGTAGACGTGCCCATGAGCACCTTCTACAACCTGCCCGCCGCTGGCGCGCCCGTCACGCTGCTCACCCACCTGGTCGTGCGGGAAGACGCGCACACGCTCTACGGATTCGGCACCGCCGCCGAGCGTGACGCTTTCCGCCAGCTCATCCGCATCAGCGGCATCGGCCCGCGCATGGCGCTGGCCGTTTTATCGGGCATGAGCGTGAGCGATCTTGCGCAGGCCGTTTCCACCCAGCAGGCGGGCCGCCTGACCAAACTGCCGGGCATCGGCAAGAAAATAGCCGAACGCCTGCTTCTGGAACTCAAGGGCAAACTCTCTCCCGACCTTTCCGCTTCCGGCGCGGCCGCGCCAGCCAGCGATGCGCACGCCGACATCCAGCAGGCTCTGCTGGCGCTGGGCTACAGCGAAAAAGAAGCCGCCGCCGCCCTCAAGGCCTTGCCTGCCGACGTAGGCGTAAGCGAAGGCATCAAGCAGGCCCTCAAAACCCTGGCGCGGTAAAAGCCTGTCGCCCATCTATCCGTGAGGCCGAGCGAAGTCTGGCCGCAAAGGGCGAAAGAGCAGATGAGCCTGGGCGGCCTGACCTGCCGCTTGCAGCGCCGCAGGCCGCCAGGCCGCTTTTCACACCTGTGGGCAAGCATTGGACAAGGTCAATTTCGCTCTACTATTCATAGCAAGACGTCCTAGTAGATATTGCGCAGAGCGGTGTTTCGACCCTCTCAAATTTGCTCCAGTTTCTGATGCCGGATGGACGGTAGAAATGGCCCATGCCAAAAACGCGGTCTGGCGGCAGCCGCAGCTTCATGAGCCAAGACAGGCAAGCCAGCGCATGCAAGAAAAGAACAGCGGCCAAGCCTGCGAGAAGCAGGGTGCCGTCTGTGCCTTGAGTGTCCTGACCGGCTTTTTATCTCTCGCGGCCAGACCCTGACCCGTTTTTCTGGCGCTTGACCGTCTGGCAAGCTCTGGCGCAGCCTGTATTCGCCGTCATGCTCTTTCAAAAAGCAGGCGGCCCAGATTTTTCACCTCTGCTCATTGAAGCTCGCCATCGAATCCGGGCGGCAGGGGCAAAGACATGACGGGGATGCCTTCTTCCAGCAGGGCGTGGGTTTCTTCGGGGCTTGCGCGGCCACGGATGGGACGTTCACGGGTTTCACCGTAGTGGATGCGGCGGGCTTCCTCTGCGAAGCGGGCGCCGACATCTTCGGTTTCGCGCATGAGACGGCGCATGGCTTTCAGTAAAGCGGCCTGCATGGCAGGCAAAGCGGCCCCCTCTGGCCCGCCGCTTGGGCCGCCCTGCCCTGCTGGCGCGCCGCCGCTGCCCAGGTTCAGGCGCGGGGCGCTGGGGAGTTTGTCCACATCGGGCGCGCCGCACAGGGGGCATGCGAGCAGGCCGCTTTGGCGCTGGGCCTGGTAGTCGTCTTCGGAGGCAAACCAGCCTTCAAAGACGTGGCCTTGGTCGCATTGCAAGTCAAGCACTTTCATCGCGCTGCCAGTCAAGCGGCCACGCGCCGCTGAGGTAGTTTTGCAGCCAGAGGGCGGCGGCGAGGGTTTTGCTGTCGGTCACGCGGCCCTGGCGGCACCAGTCGAGCAGTTCGGGCACGGTGGCGGTGAAGACGTGCAGGTGTTCACCCGCGTCAAGCTGGCGCGGGCCTGCCGTGAGGCCGCGCGCGAACCAGAGGTGGATGCCCTCGGTGGAGTAGGCGGGCGTGGGGTGCATCAGGCCCGCGCAGGCCCATTCGCGGGCGGTGTAGCCGGTTTCTTCGCGCAGCTCGCGGCGGGCGCAGTGCAGGGGCGGCTCGCCGGGGTCGAGCTTGCCGGCAGGCAGCTCGATGATGGCCTGGCCCAGGGGGTGACGCCATTGGCGCTCCAGCACCACGCGCCAGCCGCCCTGTCCGTCTTCCAGAAGGGCGGCGATGACGGCTGCGCCGGGGTGGCGCACGTATTCGCGGGTGGCCGTGCCGCCGTGTTCGCCGTGCTGGCCGCCCGGCAGGCGCACGGTGTCGCGCTGCACGCGCAGGAAATGGCCTTGCAGCAAAGGCTCGGAGGCCAGCGGCTGCTCGCGCAGGGTTTCGTCCCGAAAGTCAGGGCCGGCGGGGAAGAGCGAAGGGGCGGGGGTGCGGTCAGCGTCCACGTTTGAGCAGGTAGCGGTAAACAAAGCCGGGAAAGGCCAGCGTGAGAAAGAGCGCGGCGGTGACGGCGTAGAACTCCCAGTCTTGCGGGTGGATCTGCCCCGCATGGGCTTCCAGCGCCTTGCCGATGCCGCCCGTCACGAAGTACCAGAACACCAGCTCCAGCAGGCGCAGGCCCAGGCTTTTGCGGCCCGATGGCGCGGGCCAGACGGCCAGCCAGCGCTGGTTAAGAAAGGGCAGGTTGGCGGCCAGCGCCGCCAGGGCGATCAACAGCCAGATGCTTGCGCTTTGACTCATGGCAATGCCTTTTCCCGATATCCGCCGGGGCCAGCCGTCCGGCGCGCGGCGGCGAGCATGCCGCATGTGCGCGCCAGCGTCTGGTGCCACATCGCTTTATTTGCTCTTTGTTCCATAGCATGACCTCCCCGCCGATATTGCGCAAAAGGCCATTTTTGCGCCTTGAATTTGCTCCTGATTTTGAGGTATTTCAGACTTTTCAACAGCCTGCGCAGCGGCAGTAAGGAGCGCCGGGCGCCAGAGGCAAGCAGCGCAGGCGGCGGGCCGGCAGCAGGGCCGCCTCGGCTTTCAGGTATTGAGCATGTGCGCGATGGCGCTGCGGCAGGCTTCCATCAGCGCGCCCGGCAGCAGGCCCAGGCCCAGCACCAGCAGGCCATTGACGGTGAGCACGGCCCGCAGATCGGCCGGGGCGGCGATGGCGGCTTGCGCCTGCGGCCCGGCGGGCGCATCGAAATACATGACCTTGATGACGCGCAGGTAGTAGAAGGCGGCAATCAGCGACATGACGATGGCGAACACGGCCAGCGCAATGTAGGCGCTTTGCCCTGTGCTCACCAGCGCCTGGATGACGCCAAGCTTGGCCTGAAAGCCCACCATCGGCGGAATGCCCGCCAGCGAAAACAGGCAGATGAGCATGATGCCGGCGAACAAGGGGCTGCGCTGATTCAGGCCCGCGAAGTCGGCGATTTCTTCGCTTTCAAAGCCCTGGCGCGCCAGCAGCATGATCACGCCAAAGCTCACGAGCGTGGTGAGCACGTAGGAGAGCGTGTAGAACATGGCGCTGCTGTAGGCGTTTTCGGCCCCGGCCGGGTTGCCGTCCGTCACGCCCGCCATCAGGCCCATGAGCACAAAGCTCATTTGCGCGATGGTGGAGTAGGCCAGCATGCGCTTGAGGTTGGTCTGCGCAATGGCCGCCAGGTTGCCCAGAAGCAGCGAGGCAATGGCCAGCAGCGCCAGCATTTGCTGCCAGTCAAAGGCCAGCGGCAGCAGCCCTTCCACCAGCAGGCGGATGGCCATGGCGAAGGCCGCGATCTTGGGGGCCGAGCCGATCATGAGCGTGATGGCCGTAGGCGCGCCCTGGTACACATCAGGCAGCCACATGTGGAAAGGCGCCACGCCGAACTTGAAGGCCAGGCCGGCCACCACGAAAACAAGGCCGAATACCAGCACCTGCTTTTGCGCCGCGCCCGCTTCAATGGCCTGGCGCACGCCGCCGATATCGAGTGTGCCCGTGGCACCGTAAAGCATGGACAGGCCGTAGAGCAGAAAACCCGAAGCCAGCGCGCCCAGCACGAAATACTTCATGGCCGCTTCAGTGGCCGTGGCGTCGTCGCGGCGCAGCGCCACAAGCGCATAGGCCGAGAGGGTCATCAGCTCCAGCCCCAGGTAAATGAGCAGGAAGTTGTTGGCCGAAACCATGACGAACGCGCCCAGCAGCGACAGCAGGCCCATCGAGAAAAGCTCGCCGCCGCGCAGCATGCCCCGGTCGGCCGCGTAAGCGCGGCCATAGACGAAGCAGACGATGGTGGAAAGGGCCGCAAAGCACTTGAGCCAGTTGCTCATGGGATCGCTCACCACCAGGCCGCCAAAGCCATAGACGGTTTTGCCGTCTTGCGCGAAAAACGCCGTCAGCGCGGCCACCACGGCCAGCGTGAGCAGGGACATCAGGTAGGTGGGCGTGCGCAGCCTGCCCTTGACCATCAGGTCCATCAGCAGAATCACGCAAGCCATGGCCAGCAGCACGATTTCAGGGTAGATCGCCAGCCAGCTGAGTCGGTCAATCATGTTCACAGCTCCTCAATTCAGCTTGGATGTGGCAACGTGTTGCAGAAAGTGGGTTACAGAGGCGTCCATGACGTCAGTGAACGGCTTGGGATACAGGCCCATGCCCAGTATGGCGGCCGCCAGCAGGGCCAGCATCAGGCATTCGCGGGCATTGATGTCCTTGAGCTGGCGCACGTGGTCGTTGCCGGTGGCGCCCAGATAGACGCGCTTGTACATCCACAGGGTGTAGGAGGCGCCCAGAATCAGCGCCGTGGCAGCGCCCAGGCCAATCCAGAAGTTGAATTGCACGGCGCCCAGAATCACCATCCATTCGCCCACAAAGCCCGCCGTGCCCGGCAAACCGCAGTTGGCCATGGAAAACAGCAGGGCGAAGGCGGCAAAGCGCGGCATGGTATTGACGACGCCGCCATAGGCCGCGATTTCGCGCGAGTGCACGCGGTCATACAGCACGCCAATGCCCAGGAACATGGCGGCGGAAACGAACCCGTGCGAAACCATTTGCACCAGGCCGCCCGCCACGCCGAGGTCGTTGAACAGGAAAAAACCCAGGGTGACGAAACCCATGTGCGCCACCGAGGAATAAGCCACGAGCTTTTTCATGTCCTGCTGCACCAGCGCCACCAGGCCCACGTAAATCACGGCCACGAGAGAGAGGGTGATCATCAGCCAGGCCCATTCATGCGCGGCATCAGGCGCGATGGGCATGGAAAAGCGCAAAAAGCCATAAGCGCCCAGCTTGAGCATGATGGCCGCCAGCACGGCGGAGCCGCCCGTGGGCGCTTCCACGTGCACATCCGGCAGCCAGGTATGCACGGGCCACATGGGCACCTTGACGGCGAAGGCGGCGAACATGGCAAAAAACAGCAGAGTCTGCACCGGCAGGGGCAGGGGCAGCTGATGCCAGGTCTGAATATCAAAACTGCCGCCCGAACGCCAATACAGATAGACGAAGGCCACCATCGTGAGCAGCGACCCCATCAGGGTGTAGAGGAAGAACTTGAAGGCGGCGTAAATCCGGTTGGGCCCGCCCCAGACGCCGATGATGAGATACATCGGAATCAGCGTGGCCTCGAAGAACACGTAAAACAGCAGCCCGTCCAGCGCGGCGAACACGCCAATCATCAGCCCGGACAGGATGAGAAAGGCCGCCATGTACTGATTGACCTTCTTCTGGATGACTTCCCAGCCGGCAATGACGACGATGATGGTGATGAACGCTGTCAGCAGCACGAACCACAGCGAGATGCCATCCACGCCGAGGTGGTAATAAATGTTGAAACGCTCAATCCACGGCGCTTTTTCGACAAACTGCATTTGCGCCGTGCCTGCCTGAAAGCCGGTGTACAGCGGCAGCGTGACCAGAAAGCCCAGGACAGACCCGGCCAGCGCGAGCCAGCGCGCCAGCGAAGCTTGGCTATCGCGCCCCAGCGGCAGGATGACAAGGCCAAAGACGATGGGCGTCCAGATGGCAAGGCTCAACCAACTCATTTCCAACGCTTCCTTTTACTTGTTGAGCCAGACAAAGAACGTCATGAACACGAAAACACCCAGAATCATCCAGAGGGCGTAGTGGTAGAGATAGCCCGTCTGCACGCGGCGCACCAGGGCCGAAATCCGGCCGATCAGCTTCCAGGAGCCATTGACCACCGCGCCATCAATCAGCGCGCGGTCGCCCCCCAGCCATAGCCCCGTGCCAATCACGCGGCCGCCACGAGCAAAGATGTTTTCGTAAATCCAGTCCATGAAATATTTGCTTTCCAGAAACTGGTAAATGCCCGCGCTCATGAAGAACCGCTTGAGCGCCACCGGCAGCGCCGGATTGACCATGTACATGTACCAAGCTGATGCCGCACCCGCCACGGCCAGCCAGAACGGCCAGGAAACAAAGCCATGCAAAGCCATGCTGACAGCGCCATGAATATGTTCGGACAGCTCGGCCATCGCGCCGTGGCGCATGACATCAACAAAAATGACATCGCTGAAATACGGGCCAAACAGCAGCGGCATGAGCGTGAAAAAGCCGATGAAAATGGAAGGTATGGCCAGCATGACCAGCGGCACCCAGACGACCCAGGGCGACTCGTGCGGTTGGGCATCATGACCGTGGCCATGATGATCATCATGGTGGTGGATTTCCGGGTTCTGGTCATACCGCTCCTTGCCCCAGAAGACGAGGAAATAAAGACGGAATGAATAGAAAGAAGTGACAAACACGCCCGCCAGCACGGCGAAATAGCCAAAGCCTGCCCCCCAGACATGGCTGGCGCCTACTGCTTCAATAATGGCGTCCTTGGAATAAAAGCCCGAGAAAAAAGGCGTGCCAACCAGAGCCAGCGTGCCGATCAGCAGAGTCCAGTGCGTCACAGGCATGTATTTGCGCACGCCGCCCATCCAGCGCATATCCTGGTTATGGTGCATACCCATAATGACCGAACCAGCTGCCAAAAACAGCAGCGCCTTGAAAAACGCATGCGTCATCAGGTGAAACACGGCCACGGAATAAGCCGAAGCGCCCAACGCGACTGTCATATAGCCCAGCTGCGACAACGTGGAATACGCCACCACGCGTTTGATGTCATTCTGAATAATGCCCAGAAAGCCCATGAACAACGCCGTAATGCCGCCAATAACCATAATAAAACTCAAAGCAGCATCCGACAGCTCATACAGCGGCGACATGCGCGTCACCATGAAAATGCCTGCCGTCACCATGGTGGCCGCGTGAATCAGCGCGGAAATAGGCGTGGGGCCTTCCATTGAATCCGGCAGCCACACGTGCAGCGGAAACTGCGCGCTCTTGCCCATTGCGCCAATAAACAGGCAGATGCAAATAACCGTCACCAGCATCCAGTCCGTGCCCGGCATCGTCTGGGCCGCCAGCTCGCGGGCATGGGTGAATATTTCGGTGTAGTTGAGGGTATTGGTATAAGCTGCAATCAGGCCGATTCCCAGAATAAAGCCGAAATCGCCCACGCGGTTTACCAAAAACGCCTTCATGTTGGCGAAAATGGCTGTTGGCTTGTTGAACCAGAAACCGATCAGCAAATAAGACACCAGCCCCACAGCTTCCCAGCCGAAAAACAGCTGGAGCATGTTGTTGCTCATCACCAGCATCAACATGGAAAAAGTGAATAGCGAGATATAAGAGAAAAAGCGGTTGTAGCCTGCATCTTCATCCATATAGCCAATGGTATACACGTGCACCATGAGCGATACAAAGGTGACAACGCACATCATCATGGCCGTGAGACCATCGACCATGAAGCCCACTTCCATTTTCAGGCCGCCCACAACCATCCACTCATAAATGGTCTGGTTGAATCGCGCGCCATCCAGCGCCACGCTTTTGAGCGTACAGGCGGAAACAAGGAAGGCAATGAAAACGCCCAGAATGGTGGCTGTATGCGAAGCGCGGCGGCCAATGACGTTGCCGCCGAAGGTTGTGCCCAAAATACCGGCAGCCAGGCACCCAACCAAAGGCGCAAGCGGAACGGCCAGCAGAGCCGCAGTGGAAAGGGTCTGACTCATGATGCGTTTACCCTTTCAATTCATTGAGTTCATCTACATTAATGCTGGATCGATTGCGGAACAGCAGCATCAAAATAGCCAGGCCAATGGCCGATTCAGCAGCGGCCACCGTGAGGATGAAAAAAACAAACACCTGCCCGTGCATATCACCCAGATAATGCGAAAAAGCCACGAAATTCAGATTGACAGCCAGCAGCATCAGCTCGATGGCCATGAGCAGCACAATCAGATTCTTGCGGTTGAGAAAAATGCCGACGATAGCTATCGCAAACAGAATTGCGCCCAATATCAGACAATGCGCCAGTGTCATCGTTTCGTCTCCTCGGCTGGAGCAGCCGCCTCCTCCACTGCCGGAGCCGCCTGCGTCGCCTGCATGGAAACGACGACCAAACGGTCTGCCGCTTTGGCACGCACCTGAATGGAAGGATCAATTTTCTTGGTAGTCTTGCGTTCGCGCAGCGTGAGCGCAATGGCGGCGATCATGGCCACCAACAAAATGACTGCGGCAATCTGCACCGGGTACAGGTATTGCGTGTATAGCAGTCCGCCCAGCATCTTGCTATTGCCTGCGTTCACGCCAGCCAGCACAGCCTGCATTTCAGGCGCTTGCGCCGCGCTAAAGCCGCCTTTAAGGACAGCCGCCATTTCAAGCGTAATCACGGCGCCTACGCCCAACGCCAGCGGAAAATGCTTCCAAAAACCTTGCCGTGCACTGTCAATATTGATGTCCAGCATCATCACGACGAAAAGGAACAGCACCATCACCGCGCCCAGATAAACCAGCACCAGCGTGATGGCAAGAAATTCGGCTTTCAGCAGCAGCCAGATTCCCGCAGCTTGCGAAAACGCCAGCATCAGAAAAAGCACGGCATGCACGGGGTTGCGCGCCGTCACCACCCTGAATGCTGAAAACAGCAGCACGGCAGAAAACAGATAGAAAAAACCAGCCTGAATGTCCATGAATCGTGCCTGTGAATCAGCGATATTTGGCATCAGCGGCCTTCGCGGCAGCGATGTCTTTTTCGTACCGGTCACCCACGGCCAGCAGCATTTCCTTGGTGAAATAAAGATCGCCGCGCTTTTCGCCGTGGTATTCAAAAATCTGGGTTTCAACAATGGAATCGGTTGGGCAGCTTTCCTCGCAGAAACCGCAGAAGATGCATTTGGTCAGATCAATGTCATAGCGCGTGGTGCGGCGCGTGCCATCTTCCCGCTGAGTGGACTCGATAGTGATGGCCATCGCCGGACAGATGGCCTCGCACAATTTGCAGGCAATGCAGCGTTCCTCGCCGTTTTCGTAACGGCGCAAGGCATGCAGGCCGCGAAAACGCGGTGACAGCGGCGTTTTTTCTTCCGGAAACATCACCGTGACTTTGCGGCGGAAAGCGTAACGCCCCGTCAAAGCCATGCCTTTGAATAATTCCAGGAGCATGAAGCTCTTGAAAAAGTCCTTGATCGAAAAAGGAGTTGCAACAGGATTCATATTCGCGCTCCGGTATTCAGAGCCAGAGATTCAGCGGCGTATGCATCCAGACGCCAATGACCAATAGCCAAACGAGTGTGACGGGAATAAACACCTTCCATCCCAAGCGCATGATCTGGTCATAACGGAATCGAGGGAAAGTGGCGCGAATCCAAATGAACATGGTCAGCACGATGGCTGTCTTGACGCCCAGCCAGATCCACCCAGGAATCCATGTGAACGGTGCGAAATCAGCCGGCGGCAGCCATCCGCCCAAAAACATGATGACTGCCAATATGGAAACCAGCCACATGGCAGCATATTCACCCAGGAAAAATACCGCAAAACCCATGCCCGAATATTCGACCATATGGCCTGCGACAATCTCGGCTTCGCCTTCCACCACATCGAATGGGTGCCGATTGGTTTCAGCTACCATGGAAATCAGATACACTACGAACATCGGAATGAGCGGGAGCCAGTTCCATGACAGGAAAGTACCGGCAAAAATGCCGCCAAAGGCCACGCCTTCCGCCTGCTTCATGACAATGTCGGTCAAATTCATGCTGCCAGACACCATGAGCACGGCTAGAAAGCAAAAGCCCATGGCGATCTCATAGCTGATCATCTGGGCCGAAGCACGCAAAGCGCCCAAAAAAGCGTATTTCGAGTTGGAAGACCACCCCGCGATAATCACGCCATAAATCTCAATCGAAGTGATGGCCATGACCAGCAGCAGTCCCGCATTCACATCGGCCAGCGCCACATGAGGCGCGAAAGGAATGGCTGACCAGGCTGCAAGAGCGGGCATGATGGCCATCAGCGGCCCCATGATGAACAACCCCTTGGCGGAAGCCGTTGGCTGAATAATCTCCTTGGTCAGCAACTTGATGCCATCAGCAGCCGGTTGCAGCAGACCCCAGGGCCCCACGCGGTTGGGCCCGTGCCGCGCTTGCATCCAGCCCAGCAACTTGCGCTCCCACAGGGTGGTGTAGGCCACGGCAACCATCAATGGAGCAATGATTGCGATGATTTTCAGCAGGGTCCAAACAATGGGCCATGCGGCATGCGCCCACCATTGGCCTGCAAACAGGTGCAATCCAAAATCGTGCAGCGCATCAATCATGCCGCCACTCCTTGCTCACCCTGCGATCTGTATTCGCGCGCATCCGTTGTCTGCTGAAGCGCAGGCGCGCGCCGCACAATGCCATCCAGCTCGTAGATTCCCCAATCACGGGGCACATTGACAGCTTTTTCCACTGTGATGGACGCTTGCGTTGCGTTGCTCAACGAGCTGGCGGGCAGCATGGAAATACCTGAGCCACCCAACGCGTGCGCCAATACTTCTTGCGAGGAATTGAAAACAGGCTGCGCCAATCCCAGCATATCGCCAAGCACGCGCAGCACCTTCCATGCCGGTCGCGTGTCGCCCAACGGCTTGACCACGGCATGAAAACTCTGCACGCGGCCTTCAGCATTCACGAACGTTCCCGATGTTTCGGAAAAAGGCGCAATGGGCAGCAGCACATCGCTGACATCCATGTTGGCTTTGAATGGGCTGAACGTAACCACCATGCCGTTGTCTTCCATTTCAACCGGAGCAGTTGCATCCATCGCAGGCTCAGTATTGAGCAGCAGCAACGCCCTGAGGCCGCCTGCGAGCATTTGTCCAGCATTCAGCCCATTGTGGCCCGGCAATGCCTTCACCCACTGCGCGCCAACCGTATTGGCAGCTTCCGTCAAATAACCAACGCTGGCTCCCGTCTGGCAGCCCAGCCACTGGCACAAAGCCAGCAGGCTGCTGGCCTGTGGATGATGCGCCGCCGCATTGCCCAGCAAAATCGCCTGAGTGCCGCCCGAAAGCAAAGCCTTGGCAATGGACATCGCCACATCCGGAATATCAATAAACGCTTCAACCGGAGCGGGCACATCTTTTTCAGCCGCCACTGCCTGTGCAACCACAGCCAGCGCCTGGCACCAATCGGCTGGATCAAGCAGAAACTGATTTTGGACGGGCATGGCCCAAGCATCCACATGACGCAGCAAATTGTGCGATGTAATCGCCGAAACGACTGCGCCATGCCGCACAGATTGGCGAATTCGCTGTGCAAACAAGGGGTGGTCCTTGCGCAGGTTTGACCCCACAATCAGCGCCCCCTGCAAGCTGGAGAGAGACTCAACTGCCGTGCCAAGCCACCGAATGCCCTCAGGCTGGTCAAATTCAGTATGGCGAAGGCGATAGTCAATATTTTCACTACCCAAGCCCCGCACCAATTGAGCTGCGAGATACAACTCCTCCAGTGTGCTGTGCGGACTCACCAAAGCGCCAATTTTGTCCGCTCCAAATTCCGCCTTGATGTCATTCAGGCCATTGGCCACATACTCAAGAGCGGTTTGCCAATCCACTTCCTGCCATTGCCCGCCCTGCTTGAGCATTGGCTTGGTCAGGCGATCCTCGCCATTCAACGCCTCATAAGAAAAACGGTCACGATCCGCAATCCAACATTCATTGACAGCTTCATTTTCAAATGGAACAACGCGCATGACCTTGTTGTTCTTGACCTGCACAATCAGGTTCGCGCCAGTGGAATCATGCGGACTGACGCTTTTTCGCCGAGACAATTCCCACGTGCGGGCACTGAAACGGAAGGGCTTGCTGGTGAGCGCGCCGACTGGACAAACATCAATCATGTTGCCCGACAGTTCAGAATCCACGCTATGGCCAATGAATGTTTCAATTGCGGAAAATTCGCCACGATTCGCCATGCCGAATTCCATTGAGCCGCCAATTTCCTGCCCAAAACGCACACAACGCGTGCAATGAATACAGCGCGTCATTTCCTGCATGGATATCAGCGGCCCCACGTCCTTGGGTTTGACCACGCGCTTTTCTTCTTCATAACGCGTGCCAGACATGCCATAACCCACAGCCAAATCCTGCAACTGACATTCTCCGCCCTGATCACAAACCGGACAATCCAGCGGATGATTGATCAGGAGGAACTCCATTACCGATTTTTGCGCTGAGATAGCTTTGGCACTGTGAGTGCGCACCACCATGCCTTGCGTGACGGGTGTTGCGCAAGCAGGCACCGGTTTAGGCGCTTTTTCCACGTCCACCAGGCACATGCGGCAACTGGCTACGATGGATAGTTTTTTGTGATAGCAAAAGTGGGGAATATACATGCCAGCTTTGTCTGCAGCATGAATCACCATGCTTCCCTCAGCTATTTCGACTTTCTTGCCATCAATTTCAATTTCAACCATGACGTTCGCGCCTTTCAGACATAGGACGAGACCGTGCAGGTCTTGTGTTCAACGTGGTATTCAAATTCAGGACGGAAATGCTTCAGCATGGCTCGCACAGGCATGGCGGCTGCATCGCCCAAAGCACAAATCGTGCGCCCCATGATATTCCCTGCAACCGAGTCGAGCAGATCCATATCCGCTGGACGGCCTTTGCCATTTTCAATGCGATCAACCACTCGCCATAGCCAGCCCGTCCCTTCACGGCAAGGCGTGCACTGACCGCAAGATTCATGCATATAAAAATAAGACAAACGCTGAAGAGACTTAACCATGCAGCGCGTATCATCCATCACGATAACTGCACCAGAACCTAACATGGAGCCTGCTTTTGCAATGGAATCATAATCCATTGTGCAATCCATAATGATGGAAGCAGGCAGGACAGGCGATGAAGAGCCGCCGGGAATGACCGCCTTAAGCTGCCGTCCACTGCGAACACCGCCCGCCAACTCCAGCAAGACAGAAAAAGGCGTTCCGAGTGGAATTTCATAATTTCCGGGGCGCTCCACATCACCACTTACGGAAAAGATCTTGGTGCCGCCATTATTGGGCTTCCCGCATTCAAGATAAGCCTGTCCACCATTACGGATGATCCAGGGAACAGCAGAAAATGTTTCCGTGTTATTGATGATGGTTGGCCTGCCATACAGGCCGAAGCTTGCTGGAAATGGCGGCTTGAAGCGAGGCTGCCCTTTCTTTCCTTCTATGGATTCAAGCAGCGCTGTTTCTTCTCCACAAATGTAAGCGCCGAAACCATGATGCGCATTCAACTCAAAATTGAAGTTGCTGCCCATAATATTTTGGCCAATATAGCCAGCCTCGCGCGCCTCTTGCAAGGCCGCCTGGAATCTTTCATAAACCTGGAAGATTTCTCCGTGAATATAATTGTATCCACGGGAAGCGCCAATTGCGAAAGCTCCGATAGCCATCCCTTCGATAACAATATGAGGGTTATGCATCAGAATTTCACGATCCTTGCAGGTTCCAGGCTCGCCTTCGTCAGAGTTGCAAACCAGAAACTTGTCGCCCGGAAACTGCCGTGGCATGAAGCTCCATTTGAGGCCAGTCGGGAAACCCGCGCCGCCACGGCCACGCAAGCCTGACTCTTTGATGATGGCAATGATCTGATCCTGCGTCAGACCTTCACCGCCATCTTTGCCAAGAACTTTGCGCAGGGCCTGATACCCTCCACGCGCCTCGTAATCCTTGAGACTCCAATTGTTGCCATTCAATCCCGCATAAATCTGGGGATTGATATGACGGCCATGAAAACAAGTTTTTTCTCCCGAAGACTGAAACTGAGAGAGAAACTGAGCGACATCTTTCATGCGGCGTCTCCATTTTCAGCCGCGCGCAGACCATCAACAAGCTGATCCAGTCTATCGCTTTCCATGAAGCTGCACATGGTGCGGTCATTAACCAGCATGACAGGCGCGTCAGCGCAAGCCCCCAGGCATTCGCATTGCTGAAGGGTAAACAAGCCGTCAGGCGTGGTTTCTCCGGCCGAAATGCCGAGTTTCCGTTCTAAATGCGCCAACGCCTTCGCGCCATTGCGCAATACGCAAGGCAGATTCGTGCAGACATTCAATTTGTACTTTCCAACAGCATGTTGGTTGTACATATTGTAGAAAGTCGTCACTTCATGCACTGCCATCGGCGGCATTTCCAGATATTCGGCGATTGCCTTTTCGCTCTCAGGACTGACCCATCCCTGCTCCTGCTGGATGATGGAAAGACAGGCCATGACGGCTGACTGTTTCTGACCCGCTGGATATTTCGCAACTTCACGATCAAACCGCATGCGAGTAGCCTCTGATAGAGGCGTTGCGGTAATGGATGCGACACGTGTATTCATCGGTCGATCTCCCCAAACACGATATCCAACGTGCCAATAATCGCCACTGCGTCAGCCAGCATATGGCCTTTAACCAGTTCGTTAAAGGCCGACAGGTGCGCAAACCCCGGCGCGCGAATCTTCATGCGATAGGGCTTATTGGCGCCATCGCTCACCATGTAGATGCCAAACTCCCCTTTCGGGTGCTCCACCGCAGCATAAGCTTCACCTTCGGGCACATGCATGCCCTCGGCAAACAACTTGAAATGGTGAATCAGATCTTCCATGCCGAACTTCATGCGCTCACGCGGAGGCGGGGCCACCTTGTAGTTCTGCACAATAACCGGACCTGGATTGGCGCGCAGCCAATCCACGCATTGCCTGATAATCCTGTTGGACTCGCGCATTTCCTGCACGCGAACGAGGTAACGGTCGTAACTGTCGCCCGTTTTTCCAACAGGAATATCAAAATCTACCTTGTCATAAACATCATATGGCTGCTTCTTGCGCAAATCCCACGCAACACCAGAACCGCGCAGCATAGGCCCCGTCAGCCCCATATTCAAGGCGCGGTCTGCATCAACGACCCCAATGCCGACCGTCCGCTGTTTCCATATCCGGTTATCCGTCAGCAGCGTCTCATATTCATCCACATAAACAGGAAAACGCTTGGTGAAGTCTTCTATAAAGTCGAGCAGCGACCCTTGGCGATTGGCGTTGAGCGCCTCCAGCGACTTGGCGTTACGCACTTTGCTCGCCTTGTATTGCGGCATGGAATCCGGCAAGTCACGATACACGCCGCCTGGCCGGAAATAAGCCGCGTGCATACGCGCACCCGAAACGGCCTCATACATATCAAACAGATCTTCGCGCTCGCGGAAGGCGTAAATCAGAATCGTTGAAGAGCCGCAGTCGTTGCCATGCGAGCCGAGCCACATCAAGTGATTCAGGATTCGCGTAATCTCGGCAAACATTACGCGAATATATTGCGCACGAATAGGCACCTCAATACCCAACAGCTTTTCAACTGCCAGACAATAGGCATGCTCATTGCACATCATGGACACATAATCGAGCCGATCCATGTATGGCAATGCCTGAATGAAGGTCTTGTGT
This sequence comes from Ottowia massiliensis, assembly GCF_900240305.1. Lineage (NCBI taxonomy): Bacteria > Pseudomonadati > Pseudomonadota > Betaproteobacteria > Burkholderiales > Comamonadaceae > Ottowia > Ottowia massiliensis. The sequence goes on from NZ_LT964854.1 coordinate 496,352, forward strand.
TCAGCCAGTTTCTCCGTTGCGCGATGCAGCAGGCCAATATGCGGATCAGCGCGTTCCACCACTTCGCCGTCTAGCTCCAGCACCAATCGCAACACCCCGTGCGCCGCCGGGTGCTGGGGGCCGAAATTCAGCGTGTAATTCTTGATTTCCGCCATTTACCGCATGCCTCCGTATGACTCTTCACGGATGACTCGAGGCGTAATTTCACGCAGCTCAATTGAAACCGGCTCATAAACTACGCGCTGACGATCGGCGTCGTAACGCATTTCCACATGCCCCGTCAAAGGGAAATCTTTGCGGAATGGATGTCCAACGAAACCATAATCCGTCAAGATGCGGCGCAGGTCGCCGTGCCCGTCGAACATGATTCCATATAGATCGAACGCTTCCCGCTCATACCAATTGGCCGAGCTCCAGATACCCGTGACCGTAGGCAGCACTGGAAAGTCATCGTCCTCACAGAACACGCGCAAGCGCACACGCTGGTTGTGGCTTACAGACAGCAAGTGCAGTATCACGGCGAAGCGCGCTCCTTCCCAGCGCCCATCTCCGTAAGCAGACATATCCATGCCGCACAAATCAATCATCTGTTCAAAGCAGCAATCAGGCGCATCTCGCAAAATCTGGGCGGCCTGTAAATAGGATGAAGCGGACACAAGCGCCGTCACTTCGCCAAGCGCCACGTTCACACTACTCGCCAATCCATCCAGCGCAATCGCAATCTTGTCTCGCAAGACGTCAGGCGCAATGGCGTAATTCACTGTTTCTGTCAGCATGAAATCACGCCCTCGCAATCGTGTTAGTACGCCGCACCTTTTGCTGCAATTGGATGATTCCGTATATCAATGCCTCGGCCGTCGGCGGACATCCGGGCACATACACATCCACTGGAACGATGCGGTCGCAGCCACGCACCACTGAATAGCTGTAGTGGTAATAGCCTCCGCCATTGGCGCATGAACCCATGGAAAGCACCCAGCGCGGCTCGGCCATTTGGTCATATACCTTGCGCAAGGCTGGCGCCATTTTGTTGCAGAGCGTGCCTGCAACAATCATCAGATCCGACTGACGCGGCGACGCACGAAATACTTCTGCGCCAAAACGCGCTATGTCATAGCGCGCCGTGGCGGCGTGCATCATTTCCACCGCGCAACAGGCCAGACCAAAAGTCATAGGCCAAAGCGAGCCTGTTTTGGCCCAATTCATCACCGCGTCAAAATTCGTGGTGATGAAATTTTTCTCCATCATCCCTTCAATCATGCTGCCATCCTTGCCAGACTGCCGACATTGCCATCACTCCCAATCCAGGGCGCCTTTCTTCCATTCATAAACGAATCCGACAACCAGAATCGCCAGAAAGACAAGAACAGCAATGAATCCTGGCAAGCCCACATCGCGCAGGGCTACCGCCCACGGAAAGAGAAAGGCGATTTCCAGGTCGAACAGAATGAACAGGATGGCTACGAGGTAATAACGCACATCAAATTTCATGCGCGCATCCTCAAAGGCATCAAAGCCGCACTCGTAAGGAGAGTTCTTGGCAGCGTCAGGGCGATTGGGGCCGAAAAAGGCTCCCATTCCCAGACACAGCGCGCCAACGAGCAAACCGATCAGAATAAAGACCAGAACAGGAAAATACTGAGCCAGACTCATTGCGCATTCATCGTCAGGAACCGGGATGCGCTGGGAACTCGCTCCCGGTGTTTTTTGTTTGGTGCCGTCGGCGAGACTCGAACTCGCACAGCTTTCGCCACTACCCCCTCAAGATAGCGTGTCTACCAATTTCACCACGACGGCTGATTGTTGCTTGCTTTCACTTGCTGCGTTTTTTTGTGACCTTTGTTCAGCCCGTGAAGCAAGACGGGAATTCTATCTGGAAAAAATCGTCTTACGGCAGAGCAAGGTTTTTAATTTTTGGGTGCCTGCTCGGCGGCATCGCCTGTCTTCTTGCCCGCCTCCGGCTTGGCTTTTTCCTGATTGGCATCAGCCGGTTTGCCCTCGTTCTGAGGCGTTGCATGCGACGCAGCCGCCCCGGCGGGGATGGCTGCCGCTGCGTCCGGCTGAACGGTCTCAGGGGCCTTTACGCCCTCCAGCACGCTGCCGCCAGATGCTTCAACGCGCGGACTGAAACCGTAGTAAGACAGCAGCAGCGTGCTGGCCAGAAAAACCGTTGCCAGCACGGCCGTGCTGCGCGAGAGAAAGTTGGCGCTGCCGCTAGCGCCAAACAGGCTGCCGGAACTGCCGCTGCCAAAGGCGGCCCCCATGTCAGCGCCCTTGCCGTGCTGCACCAGGATGAGGCCCACCATGCCCAAGGCAGACAGGATTTGTGCCACCAGCACGAGGTTCATGACAAAGCTCATTCGTTCACTCCAATGTATTTTTTGATGTAGCCAAGCGCTCGATTAGCTGGCCGTCTCAATGATTTTCAGAAAGTCCCGCGCCTTGAGGCTCGCGCCGCCAATCAATCCGCCGTCAATGTCAGGCTGGGCCAGTAGCTCGGCTGCATTGCCTGCATTCATGCTGCCGCCATAGAGGATGCGCACACCCGCCGCTTGCAAATCGGCGGCGGCCAACAAGGCGCGCAATGCGGCATGTACCGCCTGCGCCTGCTCAGGCGTTGCGGTTCTGCCTGTGCCAATGGCCCAGACAGGCTCATAAGCCACCACCAGATCAGCCAGACGTTCGCCGTTCAGCTGAATCACCGCCGAAAGCTGGCGGCTGACCACGGATTCGGTCTCTCCCTGCTCGCGCTCTCGCAGGGTTTCACCCACGCAGACGATGGGCGTAAGGCCCGCCGCCAGCGCGCGTTGCGCTTTGACTGCCACTTGTGCGTTGGTTTCGCCCTGGTACTGGCGGCGCTCGCTATGGCCCACGATGACATAGCGCGCGCCCAGCTCTTTCAGCATGGCCGCCGATACGTCACCCGTATAGGCGCCGCTTTCGTGCTGCGACACGTCTTGCGCGCCCAGCGCGATGCCGCCCTGCCCTGCCAGCAGCAGCTGCACCTGCGCCAAATAAACGGCAGGCACGCACACGGCCACATCGCATGCCGGTTGCCCGATGCCTGCCAGCAACTCGCCCATCAGAGCTGCATTGGCAGCCAGACTGCCGTTCATCTTCCAGTTGCCTGCAATCAGTTTTTTCCGGCCCATGACATCAGCTCCAGGTCAGAATGATCTTGCCCACGTGCGCGCCGCTTTCCATCAGCACATGAGCGCGGGCTGCGCCGCTGGGCCATCCATCCGCGCCTCGCAGCGCCGGAAAAGTGGCATGAACCACGGGCCGGATGGCGCCGCTTTCCAGCAGCGGCCATACCCTTTCGCGCAGCGCCCTGGCAATGGCCGCCTTGAAGGCCACGGGGCGGGCGCGCAGCGTGTTGCCCGTCACGGTCAGGCGTTTGACCAGCAGCCGCCCCGCGTTGAACCCGCTTTTCACGCCGCCTTGTACCGCAATGATGGCCAGGCGGCCGTCTTCGGCCATGCATTCCACCTCGCGCTGCACGTAATCGCCCGCCACCATGTCCAGAATGACGTCCACGCCTTTGCCATTGGTGAGCTTTTTGGCTTCTTCGGCAAAGTCAGCGGTCTTGTAATTGATGGCGTGATCAGCGCCCAGCTCGCAGGCTTTCGCGCACTTCTCGTCAGAGCCGCAGGTCACGATGACGGTCGCGCCCAGCGCCTTACCCAGCTGAATGGCTGTCACGCCGATGCCGCTGGCGCCGCCTTGCACGAGCAGGGTTTCTCCCGGCTGCAACCGCGCACGGTCAAACACGTTGCTCCACACGGTGAAGAAGGTTTCCGGCAGTGCGGCAGCCTGCACGTCGGTCAGCCCCTTAGGGATAGGCAGACATTGCGCCACCGGAGCCACGCAATATTCGGCATAGCCGCCGCCCGCCACCAGGGCGCATACCCGGTCGCCCACTGCCAGCCCGCATTCGGCCAGCGCGGCGGTATCGCCCGCTTCAATCACGCCCGCCACCTCCAGCCCCGGCAGGTCAGACGCGCCGGGCGGCGGCGGATAGTGCCCTTGCCGCTGAACCACGTCAGGCCGGTTCACGCCTGAAGCTGCCACGCGAATCAGCACCTCACCCGCGCCCGCCTGCGGCACAGGCCGCTCGGCAGGCACCAGCACAGCAGGGCCGCCGTTTTCCCTGATTTCAATGCATTTCATCATTCAAAACCGGCTTGGGTCCTCGTGAAACAAGGCCGGAGCGCTCTCTTTTTGATAGCCATCATTCAGCCGCTGGCTGGCGTTCTTCGCGCACCGGGCGTTCCAGCAGGGCTTTCATCGACAGCTTGATGCGGCCCTTGTCGTCGGTTTCCAGCACCTTCACGCGCACCACCTGGCCTTCTTGCAGGTAGTCGCTCACCTTTTCCACGCGCTCATGGGCAATCTGGCTGATGTGCAGCAGGCCGTCCTTGCCGGGCAGGATGTTCACCAACGCGCCAAAGTCCAGAATCTTGGTCACGGGGCCTTCATAGACCTGCCCCACTTCCGCCTCGGCAGTGATTTCCTCAATGCGGCGGCGCGCCTCTTCAGCCTTGGCGGCGTCATTGCTGGCAATGGTGATCACGCCGTCTTCGGCAATGTCTATGGTGGTGCCCGTTTCTTCCGTGAGCTGGCGGATGGTCGCGCCGCCCTTGCCGATCACGTCGCGGATTTTTTCCGGGTTGATCTTCATGGTGTAGAGCTTGGGCGCGTAGCTGCTGATTTCGGCCTTGGCCTCGCCCAACGCTTCCTGCATCTTGCCCAGAATGTGCATGCGCGCTTCCTTGGCCTGCGCCAGCGCCACTTGCATGATTTCCTTGGTGATGCCCTGAATCTTGATGTCCATCTGCAAGGCCGTGATGCCGCCTGTCGTGCCCGCCACCTTGAAGTCCATGTCGCCCAGGTGATCTTCGTCACCCAGAATGTCGGTCAGCACGGCAAAGCGGTTGCCTTCCTTGATCAGGCCCATCGCAATACCGGCCACATGCGCCTTCATGGGCACGCCCGCATCCATCAGGCTCAGACAGCCGCCGCACACGGAAGCCATGGATGAAGAACCATTGGACTCGGTGATCTCGCTCACCACGCGGATGGTGTAGGGGAACTCATCCTTGCCGGGCAGCAGCGGCACCAGGGCGCGCTTGGCCAGGCGGCCGTGGCCGATTTCGCGCCGCTTGGTGCTGCCCATGCGGCCCGCCTCGCCCGTGGCAAAGGGCGGCATGTTGTAGTGGAAGATGAAGCGGTCTTCAAACTCGCCCGCCAGCGCGTCAATGCGCTGCGCGTCGCGCTCGGTGCCCAGCGTGGTCACCACCAGCGCCTGCGTTTCGCCGCGCGTGAACAGGGCCGAGCCATGCGTGCGCGGCAGCACGCTGCTGCGGATTTCAATGGGGCGCACGGTGCGCGTGTCGCGCCCGTCAATGCGCGGCTCGCCCGCCAGAATCTGCCCGCGAACAATGGCCGCCTCCAGCTCGAACAGCTGGTTGTCCACCTTCACTTCGTCAAACTCCGCGCCCTCTTCGGCCAAAGCGGCCTTGACGGCGGCATACGCCTCACGCAGGGCCTGCGTGCGGGCCTGCTTGCTGCGAATCTGGTAGGCCGCGCGCAGTTTTTCTTCGGCCAGCGCCTTGACTTTGGCCATGAAGGCTTCGTCCCGGGCTTCCGGCGCCCAGGTGCCGTCTTCGGCCCACAGGGGCTTACCCGCTTCGCGCACCAGATCGTGAATGGCCTCAATGGCAATCTTGCCCTGCTCGTGGCCGAACACCACCGCGCCCAGCATCACGTCTTCCGAAAGCTGGTCGGCTTCCGACTCCACCATCAGCACGGCCGATTCCGTGCCCGCCACCACCAGGTCCAGCTGGCTGTTCTTGCGCGCCGTGGGGCCGGGGTTGAGCACGTATTCGCCATTGACGTAGCCCACGCGCGCCGCGCCAATGGGGCCGTTGAAGGGAATGCCGCTCACCGACAGCGCCGCGCTCACGGCGATCATGGCGGCAATATCCGCATCCACCTCCGGGTTCAGCGACAGCGTGTGCACCACCACGTGCACTTCATTGAAAAAGCCTTCCGGAAACAGCGGGCGGATGGGCCGGTCAATCAGGCGGCTGGTCAGCGTTTCCAGCTCGCTGGGCTTGGCTTCACGCTTGAAAAAGCTGCCGGGAATCTTGCCCGCCGCGTAGGTTTTCTCGATGTAGTCCACCGTCAGCGGGAAAAAGTCCTGCCCCGGCTTGGCCTGCTTGCTGGCGGCCACCGTGGCCAGCACCACGGTGTCGTCTATGTTCACCAGCACCGCGCCCGTGGCCTGGCGGGCGATCTCGCCCGTTTCCATCACCACGGTTTTGTCGCCCCACTGGAAGGTCTTGGTGACTTTGTTGAAAAGGCTCATGTTTGCTCCTTGTTTGATAGCTGCCCGCGCTTGTTTTGCGGGCGCTGGAGCCGGTTTTTCTCAAGACGCGATGCCATTCCAGAACCCGGCCCGCCAGCCAAACCGGCAGGGCCTGCAAACTTTTTCGGGTTTTGGAATGACACAGCCTCGCCTGTGAAACGCCGCGCTCCGGGGTTGAAAAAACACAAAAACGCCTGGGCCAGCAAAGGCGTCAGGCGTTTTGGCGTGCATGGCGGCTTACTTGCGCAGGCCGAGTTTCTGAATCAGGGCCAGATAGCGGTCGGCATCGCGGCCCTTGAGGTAGTCCAGCAGCTTGCGGCGGCGGCTGACCATGCGCAGCAGGCCACGGCGGCCGTGGTGGTCTTTGGCGTGCTGCTTGAAGTGGGGCATCAGCTCGTTGATGCGGGCCGTCAGCAGGGCCACCTGCACTTCGGGGCTGCCGGTGTCGCCAGCCTTGCGGGCGTTGTCCTTGACCACGGCGGCCTTGTTCTCTTTGGAGATCATTGCTTGAATCCTTGCGTTCCAAATGGTTTGACTTGCGCCACGCGCCGGAACTGCACGCGGCGTGCGTTTTGCGACATGCAAAACCGGCGGATTGTATGGCATTGCCCCTGTCTGGTCCTGCCTGAAAAGAGGCGCAAGAAGCTGCGCTTTCGCTGAAAGGCGGCAAACGCAGGCGCCCTCTTGCGGGCGCACTCTTTTTTTCAGGCGCGCCGCAGGGTAAAGCGCTCAAAGCCCGCGCCAAGCTGGCGGATTTGCTCTGGCGTGAGCGTCCAGGCGGGAGCGGCGGGGGTGCGGCATTCCTGCACGGCCCAGCAAGTCACGCCGCTGGCGCGCAGTTCGTCAGCCAGGGCCAGCAATTCGCTGGCGCTGAACAGGCCCGGGTGCCAGGTGGTGCGGCATTCAAAGTCGATGCCGCTGTCCGCCAGCGCGCGCAGAGCTTGCCGGGGACGGCCGGCGCTGCCGGGGGCGGCGGTGATGGCGTCGTGCCGGTGCGCGGGGGCCTTGATGTCCAGCCCCACCCAGTCCAGCTGAGGCAGCAGCGCGGCCAGGCGCTGCGGATACATGCCGGCGGTGTGCAGGGCCGTTTGCATGCCCAGCGCGCGCACGGCGGCAAGGGCGTCGGCAAGAGCGGCCTGCAAGGTGGGTTCGCCGCCGGAGAAGACCACGCCGTCCAGCAGGCCGCGCCGCCGGTGCAAAAAGGCCAGCGCGTCCGGCCACGGCAGAGCGGGCGGCGTGGCGGCGTCCAGCAGCTCCGTGTTGTGGCAGTAGGTGCAGCGCCAAGGGCAGCCCTGGCAGTAGAGAACGGCGGCCAGGCGGCCCGGAAAGTCGATGGTGGTCAGCGGCGTGAGGCCGCCCAGGCGCAGGGGCTTGCCGCTTTCCGCCGCAGGGCGGGCGGCCTCTGGCGGCAGGCTGGCAGGTGTTTTCACATCAAAAAGAGGAGCGAATTCAGGCATCTTAAATGCCGTGATGTCCTAGAAAATATTGAAAGGTATGCTATTGATGAAGGAGCAAATTCACGGCATGGCCGTAATGACCATCGCCATTCCCGCGCGGGCGGGAATGGCGACTCTGAAGCAGCCGCTCAGGCGCAACGGCTCAGCGCGGCAGGTTCCGCAAAGAAGCGCCGCTCGGCGTGCTCGCCCTGTTTGCCGATGTTGAAGCTGGCAACGGGGCGGTGGTAGCCCATCACGCGCGTCCAGACTTCGCAGGGCTGGCGCTCTTCGTCGGTGAGTTGCACGGCGTCGGCGGCAGGCGCCGCAACCGGCCGGATGGCGATGGTTTTGCTCATGGAAAGCTCCTTTCGGGTGGTTGAAGAAAAGGGGAAGAAGGCTGTCGCTGCTTCTTTGATGGCTGCTGCCGCGCGTGATGGAAGGCTTGCGCCAGACCGGGCCGTTTCTTGAACAGGCGTTTGCAGCCTGCTCAGAGCCAGCCGTCAAAACGCTCCCGAAACCATCATTTATTTCGCTATCAATTTGATTGCATCAAGTCCCGTGAGACCGTGCGGCAAATGCGTTTTTCAGGCCTTGAATTCGCTCTCGAAAACAGAGTGAAATGCGCCTGTCTGCGAACAGGTTTGGAGCTGGTTCTCAAGCCGCCCGCGCCTGCTGCTGGCGCTCGATGGCCTGGCGTTTGGCCGCCAGCTTTTCGGCGTCGCACAAGGGGCAGTATGGGTGCTCGCCCGCCAGGTAGCCGTGCACGGGGCAGACGGAAAAAGTGGGCGTGACGGTGATGTAAGGCAGGCGAAAGCGCGTGAGGGCGCGGCGCACCAGCTCGCGGCAGGCGGCGGCGTCCGATATGCGCTCGCCCATGTACAGGTGCAGCACGGTGCCGCCGGTGTATTTGGTTTGCAGGTCTTCCTGCCGCGCCAGCGCCTCGAAGGGGTCGTCGGTAAAGCCCACGGGCAGCTGCGATGAGTTGGTGTAGTAGGGCTTGCCGGGCGTGCCCGCGTGCAGGATGTCCGGCCAGCGTTTGAGGTCTTCCTTGGCGAAGCGGTAGGTTGCGCCTTCGGCGGGGCTGGCTTCCAGGTTGTAGAGATGGCCGGTGCGCTCCTGAAAACCGGTGATGCGCTTGCGCACGAAGTCCAGCAGGCGCAGCGCGAAGGCGTGGCCCCATGCGGTGGTGATGTCCTGCTCGCCGCGCGTGAAGTTGCGCACCATTTCGTTGATGCCGTTCACGCCCAGCGTGGAAAAGTGGTTGCGCAGCGTGCCCAGGTAGCGCCGGGTGTAGGGAAACAGGCCCTGATCCATCAGCCGCTGGATGAGCTTGCGCTTGACTTCCAGGCTCTGGCTGCCCAGCTCCAGCAGGCGGCCCAGCGCGTCCAGCAGCGCGGCTTCGTCGCCCGCGTGCAGGTAGCCCAGGCGCGCGCAATTGACGGTGACCACGCCCACGCTGCCCGTTTGCTCGGCGCTGCCAAACAGGCCGTTGCCGCGCTTGAGCAGCTCGCGCAAATCCAGTTGCAGGCGGCAGCACATGGAGCGCACCATGTTGGGCTTCAGCTCGGAATTGATGAAATTCTGGAAATACGGCAGGCCGTATTTGGCCGTCATGGCAAAAAGGCGCCCAGCGTTTTCGCTCTCCCACGGAAAGTCGGGCGTGATGTTGTAGGTGGGAATGGGAAAGGTGAACACGCGCCCTTTCGCATCGCCCGTGGTCATCACATCGATGTAGGCGCGGTTGATCAGATCCATCTCGGCCTGCAAGTCGCCGTAGGCGAAAGGCATTTCCTCGCCGCCGATCACGGGCACTTGCTCGCGCAAGTCTTCAGGGCACACCCAGTCGAAGGTGAGGTTGGTGAAAGGCGTTTGCGTGCCCCAGCGCGAAGGCACGTTCAGGTTGTAAATCATCTCCTGCATGCACTGGCGCACGGCGGCGTAGTCCATGCCGTCCTTGCGCACGAAGGGGGCCATGTAGGTGTCGAATGACGAAAACGCCTGCGCGCCCGCCCATTCGTTTTGCAGCGTGCCCAGGAAATTGACGATCTGCCCCACGGCGGAAGACATGTGCTTTGGCGGCGCGGCCTCCACCTTGCCCGGCACGCCGTTCAGCCCTTCGGTGAGCAGCGTGCGCAGCGACCAGCCCGCGCAGTAGCCGCTGAGCATGTCCAGATCGTGAATGTGGATGTCGCCCTCGCGGTGCGCCTGGCCGATTTCGGGCGCATACACATGCGAGAGCCAGTAATTGGCCGTGACCTTGCCCGCCACGTTCAGGATGAGGCCGCCCAGCGAATAGCCCTGGTTGGCGTTGGCGTTCACCCGCCAGTCGGCGCGCGTGAGGTATTCGTTGATGGAGCTTTGCACGTCCACCAGCGTCTGCGCGTCGGCCCGCAGCGTGGCGCGGCGCTGGCGGTAGGCCATGTAGGCGCGCGCGGTGGCCATGTGGCGCGCGGCAACGAGCGTTTGCTCCACCACGTCCTGAATCTGCTCGATGTGCGGTGCGCCGCCCGGCCAGCGGTAGGCCAGCACGCGGCACGCCTCATCGGCCAGGAGCGCGGCTTGCGCATCGCCGAACTCGCCCGTGGCCGCGCCCGCGCGGGCAATGGCCGAGCGGATGCGGCAGGCGTCAAAAACGGCGCGCTGGCCGTCGCGCTGGATGACGGCAGCGGGCATGGCAGGCGCGGCAGCGCTGGGTGTAGGCGTGGTCACGGATCAGATCTCCCGGAAAAAAGATGAAAGGCGCAGCGCGCGGCGCTGCCCGGAACCAAAGACAAACAGGACAGGCGGCTGCCCGGGCCGGATGGCGGCAGGCAAGGTCATGACACTTCTGGCGTTTGCGGTGCAGGGGCGGCATGGGCGCGGGCCGCGTCAATGGCCGCCGGGCGGCCCTGGCCGTCCACGGCCACCATCACGAACACGCCCTTGAGCACTTCTTCGCGCCGCGCGCCGGGCGCTTCGGCAAAACCGCTGATGCACACCGTCATCGAACTGCGCCCCACCCGGCTCACCCAGGCGCGCAGCGCCAGCGTGCGGCCCACGGGAATGGGGCGCATGAAATCAATGCCCGACGCGCCCGCCATCACCACCTCGCGCCGCGCCAGCTTGCGCGCGGCCATGAAAGCCGCCTTGGCCATCAGTTGCAGGCCCAGGCCCGCAAACAAGGTGCCGTGGTGGTTGGCCATGCCCGGCAGCACCAGTTCCTGAAGTTCGGCGCTCGAAATCGCCGTCTGCTCATCTCTCGTCATCACTCGCAATTTACGCAAAACAGCCGCGCTGCAAAAGCACTGAAATGGCGAATAGTTGCGTGAAAATTCCGGGCCTTTTGCGAATGCTGCGAATCTCCGCCGCCCCGCATGGCGCATCATCCAGGCCATGAAAAAAACCTTCATGGGCCTGAAGCTGCGCCGTCTGCGCGCCGAGCGCGGCCTGTCGCAAACAGCCCTGGCGCACACGCTGGGCATCTCGCCCAGCTACCTGAACCAGATCGAGCAAAACCAGCGCCCGCTCACCGTGTCCGTGCTGCTCAAAATCAGCCAGACGCTGGGCGTGGACGTGCAGCAGTTCTCCGAAGACGGCGAGGCGCGCCTGGTCGCCGCCCTGCGCGAAGCGCTGGCAGACGCGCCCGAGGCCATCTCCCTGCCCGAGCTGCGGGAAGTTGCCGCGCAAATGCCCGCGCTGGCGCGCGCCGTGCTGGCGCTGCACCGCCGCAATGCCGAAGCCGCCGAGCGCCTGGAAGCGCTGGCGCTGCGCCTGGGCGACGAACGCGGCGGCGGCGCACTGCCGCGCGCCCTGCCCTTTGAGGCCGTGCGTGATTTCTTCTTCGCGCACCAAAACCACTTCGACGCGCTGGACCGCGCCGCCGAAGCGCTGGCCCATCAAGCCCAGAGCCAGACCCAAGCTCCGGTGCGCGGCGGCGCGCTCGCCGCCTGGCTACAGCAGCGCCTGCAACAGCAGCACGGCGTGCACGTGCGCCACGCCGAAGGCGCGCAAGCAGACAAGCGCCGCTACGAACCGGCCACGCGCACGCTCTTCATCGCAGCGGCGCTCACCCCCAGCCAGCAAGCCTTCCAGATGGGCACGCAACTGGCCTTGCTGGAGCTGGGCGAAGCCATCGACGCGCAAATTGACGCGCCCTCCCTCGCGCACGACGCCGCCGCGCGCCGCCTCGCCCGCATTGGCCTGGCCAACTACGTGGCCGGCGCGCTGCTGCTGCCGTATGCCGACTTCCTGCAAGCGGCGCAAGCCTTGCGCTACGACATCGACCTGCTGGGCCAGCGCTTTGACGTGGGCTTTGAAACCGTCTGCCACCGGCTCAGCACGCTGCAAAGGCCGGGCGCGCCCGGCGTGCCCTTCTTCTTCGTGCGGGTGGACAAGGCGGGCAACATCTCCAAGCGCCAATCGGCCACGCACTTTCACTTCTCGCGCACCGGCGGCGCCTGCCCGCTGTGGAACGTCTACGAAGCCTTCGGCCAGCCAGACCGCATCCTGCGGCAAGTGGCCGTCATGCCCGACGGGCGCGCCTACCTGTGGATTGCGCGCGCCGTCTCGCATGGCCGCCCCGGCTGGGGGCAGCCGCGCAAACAGTTTTCCATCGGCCTGGGCTGCGACATCCGGCACGCGCCCCAGCTGGTCTATGCCCAGGGGCTGGACCTGAACGACCCCGGCGCAGCCACCCCCATCGGCATGGGCTGCAAGGTGTGCGAACGCGCCCAATGCCCGCAACGCGCCTTCCCCTTCGTAGGCCGCGCGCTGCAAGCAGACGAAAACCGCAGCTGGTTTGCGCCCTACAGCGCCTAGGCCTGGCACAAACTGCCCCCGGAGCCGGTCAAAACCCGTCCGAGGGTGCGAAAGCGCGGCTCCGGGCGTGGTTCTTGCAAACCATCCCGGTCCACCCCTGCGCCCCTACAGCCGAGCGCAAAGCAGGCTTCCTGACATATATAAGCTCCTTAATCAATAGCATGAGGTCTTAGTGGAATCAGCGCAGATGCCGTTTTATGCCCTCATAAATCCGCTCTTTTTTTGATAACCTCCTGCATTTGCAGGCGTCTATTCACAAACGGGCCGGGAGCTTCAAAGCCTGACTGACGCATGGCGTGCCGCCGCCAGAATCCATCCGCCTGCCCGAAGCGCCCACGCAAGGCCGCTTCCGGCGCGAGCGCGGGACCAAGCGCTGCTTTTCACCGCCTGTCTCTAGAAAACAGACAAGGCCGCCACATGTGAAATGGAAAATAGAAAGAGGGCATGGTGCCCAAAAGGCTAACCAACTGCCTTGCCCAGCACGTCGCAATCGCCCGGCCATCCTGATTTTTTGCCCCGCACTGCGCAGGCGCCCGCGCGATCGCTGCATTCATCATGGCCTTCCGCTGCTAGCATCCTGGCCAAGGTTTTAAACACGCATCACCACGCGATATTGCGCAGTATCGATAAGGCGCCGCATCGACAAACCAATCATTATTGGCGGCGGCTTTTCCCGCCGGGCAGCAAATGTTCAATCAAGCGCCACGGCAAATCTGCAAGGACGCAATCCAATCAGCGACCACTCATGCGCCTGGCGTGATTTCACTTTGCATTCAAAGCGCTGCGGCGCACGAAATTGATTGCGCCCACGCGATTTTGGCGGCATATGCCAATGCAATTCACATTGCCGCGCCAGCATATTCAACGTCATTCTCGGCGTTTCACCGCTTGCATCTTGCGCAGTGGCGGGTTTTACCGGCAAGGGCGCTGATTATTTTTCGTGCTGCCTGAATATTGCGAATGGTCATGCAACGCCCCATTCACGGCGGCGCATGGTTTTATTGGGCAAGCATTTTCTGCTTTGCCGGGAAATCTGGTTTGATTCAGGCTGGCAATGCGGATGAGGCGGCGTTCATCCACCGATTCATCAGAACCTGTTCAGCGTCTGGCCGTGAGGGCGAAAGCGAGAACCGGGATGGACTGCAAGGCGCAAACCGCAGATGAGCCTGACTGTTCAATTGCTGCCCATCAAGGAGGAAGGATTGGCAACGCCGCAGGCCGCCTTGAGGCCGCGCTTTCCGCACCCGAAGACAGACTTTGAACAGGTTCTCAGACTTTGCGCGCACCGATCCGCCGCCCTGCTCTGCCCTTCACGCGCCCGCTGCGCCCACAATGCCTTGCCTTGGGTACACGTTCGCTCCGTTATTCGGAGCATGATCTCCAGGAGAAACGGGCGCAAGCGCCACTTTCGGCCTCTTGAATTTGCCCCTTCTTTTGTAGCAAGCCACCCGCCGATGGCGCGTTTCACGCGTGAAAAACCGCTGCGGCCTGACGAAGCGCGGGCGTACGCTGGCGGGCGCTCACACCAGCATGCTGTTGCGGATCAAGCCGACGGCCAGGCCCTCGATGACGAAAGGCTCGCCGAGGCGCACGGTGATGGTGGGGTAGTCGGGGTTTTCAGGATGCAGCTCGATCACGTCGCCATTGCGGTGAAAACGCTTGACGGTCACGTCATCGCCCAGGCGGGCGACAACGATCTGGCCGTTGTAGGCCTCGCGGGTGCTTTGCACGGCCAGCAAGTCGCCGTCGATGATGCCCGCGTCGCGCATGGACATGCCGCGCACGCGCAGCAGATAGTCGGGCTTGCGCGAAAACAGGTGCGCTTCAATGTGGTAGGTCTGGTCCACATGCTCTTGCGCAAGGATGGGCGAGCCGGCCGCCACGCGCCCGATCAGCGGCAGTGCCAAGTGTTCGGGCGGCAGTTGTGAGGTATCCACCACCATCAGTTTGGCTTCTCCGCGCAGGCGGATGCCGCGCGAGGCGCCGCTGACCAGATCAATCATGCCTTTCTGCGCCAGCGCTTGCAGGTGCTCCTGCGCGGCATTGGCCGACTTGAAGCCAAGCGCCGTTGATATTTCCGCCCGCGTGGGCGGGGCGCCTGTTTCGGCAATGATGGTTTTGATCAGATCCAGAATCTGCCGCTGGCGGTCCGTGAGCTTGCGGGTCATGATGGCGGTGGCGGATAAAAAGACTGTTTCGATATCCAGTGATGCCTGTATTTTTAATCAGCTTTCTGGAATATGCAAGCCGGCTCCAAAGCAGCCAAGGCGCCGCCATAAAGCAAAAAGCCAGCGCTGACGCGCTGGCTTTTGAAACGCCTGAAACAGGGCGGCGGCGGATCAGCCCGCCAGCGCTGCCAGGGCGCGGGCGGTGATTTCCTCCACCGTGCCCAGGCCGCTGATGGTGCGGTATTTGGGCGCAGCGGCGGGGTCGGCCTTGGCCCAGTTGCCGTAGTAGTCCACCAGCGGGCGGGTTTGCTGGCTGTACACGTCCAGGCGTTTTTTCACGGTTTCCTCGCGGTCGTCGTCGCGCTGCACCAGCGGCTCGCCGGTCACGTCGTCCCTGTCTTGCTCTTTGGGCGGGTTGAACTTGACGTGATAGGTGCGCCCGCTGGCTGGGTGGCTGCGGCGGCCGCTCATGCGCTCCACGATGGCCTCGAAAGGCACATCGATTTCAAGCACGTAATCGAGTTTGACGCCCGCTTGCTTCATGGCCTCGGCCTGCGCAATGGTGCGGGGAAAGCCGTCGAACAAAAAGCCGGCCGCACAGTCGGGCTGGGCAATGCGCTCTTTGACCAGGTTGATGATGAGATCGTCGCTGACCAGCTGGCCCGCTTCCATCACGGCCTTGGCCTGCTGCCCCAGGGGCGTGCCGGCCTTGACGGCGGCGCGCAGCATGTCGCCCGTCGAAATTTGCGGAATGCCGTATTGGCGGCAGATAAACGCCGCCTGCGTGCCTTTGCCCGCGCCGGGCGCGCCCAGAAGAATCAGTTTCATACCGGTTTCCTTTTTGTGAATGACGTGGAAGATGAATGCGTGAAAACGCGTAAATCATGAGCGAAAAGCGCCCGCGCAAGAAGTTATTCGAAGTCTGGCCCGAGGGGCTGCGGATTGGATCTGCGGCCCATTTGCACCCTTCAGTGGCCCGGTAAATCCGCAGCGCCGCAGGCTTGCCCTAGTCCACCCTTGCGCGCTCTCGAGCAGGCCGTGAACAGACTCCAGGAGAAAGAGGGTGGAGTATGCGCCCCGTCAGCAACCCGCTCGCGCCCCAGGCCGCCAGGGCAGCCAAAACGGCCAGGCCGTGCCAATGTACAGGTCGCAGGACGGCTGCCAGCAGGGCACCTTATTTTGCTCTTTTATCAATAGCATGGCGTCCTAGGACCTGTTGAGAATTACCGAGACTAAATTACAGCCGAAGCTGGATAAATCGCAGCTTTGAAGCTGGCGTCGGTCTTGTCTCCGTGCATGGCACAAGGCGTTTGAACACGTTGAGCTTGTCAAAGAAGTTTTCAATGAGATCAGCACGAAATTAACCGGATTGCCCAGCTCATTCGCGAAAGCACTTGAAGACGGCGTTGCATTTGCCAAATTCTTCGAGCAAGTCGCGCCAGGGGCTGCCTGTGCGCACGATCCACGGCACGGCCTCTGCAAACCAAGCGCTTGTTCGCGCCTCTTGGCCCTGCATCGCCAGGCTTGCCCAGGTAGTGCGAGGCCATCTGTGCCCACTGCTTGTCGCTTGATGCTCTTCTTTCCATTGTGGTATTGCAGTACGAGAGGGGGGACTCAACAAGCCCTAGCACAGCAACAGAGGGAGGAAGATGGGTTTTGCAGTGTTGCATCCACCGCGCCAGCGCATCAGTGCAATGCACTGATGCGCGATAGCGATACGCATAGGCACGCTGCTTGAGCAAAGTCTGAATGAGAGCAAGGCGCGGCGTTTACGATGGAGGAATGACGACGCCAGCGCAGCTTTCTTCTTCTGCCATCGACTCTGCGGATCCGCCTTCAGCGGCCAGCCAGGCTGACGCCAGCGCGCCGCCGCTTCTGGCGCGCGCGCGCAGCTTTGCCGCGCCGCTGATCAGCAGCGAGTCTTTTCACTCAGGCGAAAACGCGCTGGCGCATGCCGATGGCGTGGCCAAAATCCTGGCCGACATTGGCAGCTCCGAAGAAATACAGGCGGCGGCCTATCTGGTGTATGCCAGCGAGCAGCTCAACCGCCCCGAAGAAATCATTGGCAAGGCGTTTGGCCCCGAATTTGCGCGGCTGGCGCATGAGGCGGTGCGGCTGGAGCGCGCGCAGCGCCTCTCGCGCATGGGGCGCGAGGAGCTTTCCACGCCGGAGCGCGCGCGCCAGCAGACGGAAAACGTGCGCAAGATGCTGCTGGCTTTCAGCCGCGATTTGCGCGTGGTGCTGCTGCGGCTGGCTTCGCGCCTGCAAACGCTGCGCTGGTTTGCCGCCCAGCGGCGCGCCTTGCCGCCGGCGCTGCTGCGCGAGTCGCACGAGGTTTTCGCGCCGCTGGCCAACCGGCTGGGCATCTGGCAGATCAAGTGGGAAATGGAAGACCTGGTCTTTCGCGCGCAGGAACCGCAGGTGTACCGGCACATTGCCAACATGCTGGAAGAGCGCCGCGCCGAGCGCGAAGCCGCGCTGGAAGAGCGCCGCGCCTATATTGAAAAGGCGCTGCGCGCGCTGGGCATGGATGCCGAGGTGTCGGGGCGGCCCAAGCACATCTACAGCATCGTGCGCAAGATGCGCGGCAAGAAGCTGGATTTCGCCCACATCTACGACGTGCGCGCGCTGCGCGTGATCGTGCCTACGGTGCAGGACTGCTATGCCGCGCTGGCCTGGGTGAATGAGCACTACACGCCCGTGCCGGGCGAGTTTGACGACTACATCGCCAAGCCCAAAGTCAATGGCTACCAGTCGCTGCACACGGTGGTGCGCGACGCGGACGGCAAGCCCTGGGAAGTGCAAATCCGCACGCGCGCCATGCACGAGCACGCCGAAAACGGCGTGGCCGCGCACTGGGCCTACAAGGAAGCGGGCGTGAAAGGCTACGCGGGCGTGAGCGCCGCCAGCGCCTATGACGCCAAGATTGCCGTGCTGCGCCAATTGCTGGCCTGGGAGCATGACCTTTCGGACGCCACGGCATCGCAGGCCTTGTTTGACGACCGCATCTACGTTTTCACGCCGGACGCGCGCCTGATTGACCTGCCCAGCGGCGCCACGCCCGTGGACTTTGCCTACGCCCTGCACACCGAGCTGGGCCACCGCTGCCGGGGCGCGCGCGTGGATGGCGTGATGGTGGCGCTCAATACCCCGTTGAAAAACGGCCAGACGGTGGAAATCACCGCCGCCAAGGAAGGCGGCCCCTCGCGCGACTGGCTCAACCCCGAGCTGAACTACATCGCCAGCTCGCGCGCCCGCGCCAAAGTGCGCGCCTGGTTCAACGCGCAGCACACGCGCGAAACCATTGCCCGTGGCCGCGAAATGGTGGAAAAGCTCCTCCAGCGCGAAGGCCGGACCAGCCTGGCGCTGGAAGAGCTGGCCGCTTCGCTGGGCTACAAAACGCCCGACGCGCTGTTTGAAACCGTGGGCAAAGACGAGCTTTCGCTGCGCACCATCGAAGCCGCCTTGCGCCCCGCAGAGCCGGAGCCGCCGCCCCCGCCCGAAGGGCAGGTGCTGCTGCGCAAGCCCAGCCGCGCCACGGCGGGCAAAGGCGGCGTGCTGGTGGTGGGGCTGGATTCCTTGCTGACCCAGATGGCGCGCTGCTGCAAGCCCGCGCCGCCTGATGCCATTGCGGGCTACGTCACGCGCGGCAAGGGCGTGAGCGTGCACCGCAAGAGCTGCCCCAATTTGCAAGACCTCATCGTGCGCGAGCCGGACCGCATCATCGAAGTGGCCTGGGGCGCTGGCGCACAAGCTGCCTACCCCGTTGATATTTCGGTGGAGGCGCAAGACCGGCAGGGCCTGCTGCGCGATATTTCCGACGTGCTGGCGCGCGAAAAAATCAACGTGACCGGCGTGCAAACCCAATCCGCCAAAGGCGCGGCCTGGATGACCTTCACCGTGGAAGTGAGCAGCACGCTGAATCTGGCCGACGCCTTGCGCGCCGTGCGGCAGGTGCCCGGCGTGCGCAGCGCCAAAAGGCGCTAGCCGCGCCGGTGCGGGCCGCAAGCGCCAGAGAAAAGTCTGCTTTTTTACTGCTAGAATCCGCCGCTTCGTTCACAACGAAGGCGCGTAGCTCAGCTGGTTAGAGCACCACCTTGACATGGTGGGGGTCGTTGGTTCGAGTCCAATCGCGCCTACCAGCATTCGAAATCGCCCGGCAGTAGCGCCGGGCGATTTTTTTTGCGTCTGCCAGCGGTCCGGCTGGCGGATTACTATGAAAAGAATAGCGGGTTGCGCCCATTCCACCAGGACTTGAGGCCGGTTTGGGCCTTGAACCAGGGCATTGAGTCCAGGCCAGGTTCAAGCGCGGCGGCCTGGCTCAAAGCACTTGCTCAATGGCTTGCAGCGGCCTTCCCAGGCGGGCGCCTTTTTCCGTGACCACGATAGGGCGGTTGATCAGCACGGGCGTGGCCACCATTGCGGCCAGCAGCTCATCGTCCGTCAGCGCGGGGTTATCCAGCCCTTGCTCCAGGTACTCAGGCTGCTTGGTGCGAATCAGGGCGCGCAGCGGCTGGCCCGTGGCGGCGGCGATGCGGCGCAGCTCGTCCGCCGTGGGCGGATTCTTCAGGTATTCGATGACGACGGGTTCGATGCCGCGCGCCTTCAGCAGCTCCAGCGCATGGCGCGATGTGCTGCAACGGGGGTTGTGATAGAGGGTGACGGTGCTCATGGGCGGGTCTGCGCTGGAAGCCATTGCAAAAGCGGCCATTGTCAGGCCAGGCACTACTATCGCGCTCATGCCACACACTGCAACAACTTCCGCCGATCCAGCCGCATCCGTGCCGCGCGCTTCGTCCACCCGGCTCATACACCACCCCTACGTTCCGCCTGCGGAGTTCGAGGCTCCGCAGCCGGCGGTGCACAAGGCGTCCACCGTGTTCTTTCCCAACGTGGCGGCCATGCGCGAGCGCCAGTGGATGGACAAAAGCGCCTACACCTACGGCCTGCACGGCACGCCCACCACCTTCACGCTCGAAGAGCGCATCGCCACGCTGGAAGGCGGCCTGCAATGCCTGCTGGCGCCCAGCGGTCTGGCCGCGCTGGCGCTGGTGAATCTGGGCCTGCTCAAAACGGGCGATGAAGTGCTGCTGCCCGACAACGCCTACGGCCCCGGCAAAGACCTGGCCGCTGGCGAGCTGCGCCAGTTCGGCATCACCCATCAGGTGTATGACCCCATGAAGCCGGCCGACTTGGCCGATCGCGTCACGCCCCGCACGCGCCTGGTCTGGCTGGAAGCGGCCGGCTCCGTCACGCTGGAATTTCCTGACTTGCTGGCGCAGGCGCGCCTGTGCCGCGAGCTGGGCGTGCTCAGCGCGCTGGACAACACCTGGGGCGCGGGCCTGGCCTTCAACCCCTTCAATCTGGACGGGTGCGGGCTGGCGGTGGACATTTCCGTGCAGGCGCTCACCAAATACCCCAGCGGTGGCGGCGACGTGCTCATGGGCAGCGTGGTCACGCGCGACGCGGCCTTGCACCGCAAGCTCAAGCTCTGCCACATGCGCCTGGGCCTGGGCGTGGGCGGCAACGACGCCGAAGCCGTGCTGCGCGCCCTGCCCACCCTGCCGTTGCGCTACGCCGCCGCCGACCGCAGCGCCCGCCGCCTGGCCGAATGGGCCGCGCGCCAGGCCCCTTTCGCGCAAGTGCTGCACCCCGCGCTGCCCGCCTCGCCCGGCCATGCGCACTGGCAAGCCGTCTGCGGCGCGGCCGACGCGGCAGGCCAGGGGGCGGCCGCCAGCTTGTTCAGCGTGGTGATTGGTGAGAAATTCAGCCGCGAACAGGTCGATGCCTTTTGCGATGCGCTGCGCCTGTTTCGCATTGGCTACTCCTGGGGCGGCCCGTTCAGCCTGGTCATGCCGTATGAGCTGCAAACCATGCGCCATGACTGGCCCGCGCATCTGGCGCGCGGCACGCTGGTGCGCTTTGCCATTGGCCTGGAAGACACGGCTGATTTGCAGGGCGACCTGCAACACGCCATGCAGCAGACGCTGGCCTGAAACACCTGCGCCGCCGCCATGTTCACCCCCTCTCCTGCCGAAGTGCGCCGCTTCTTCTGCCGCGCGTGGGCCAAGCGCCGCGCGGGCCAGCCCATGCAACCCATCGAAACCCTGGCCGCTGACTGGATTGCCGAACACCCCGAATACCACGCCGACTTTGCCGACGAAGCCAGCGCCATCGCCCGCGCCTACCCGGAGCTGGACGGCCAGGCCAACCCCTTCCTGCACCTGGCCATGCACCTGTCCATCAGCGAGCAATGCAGCATCGACCAGCCCCGGGGCATTCGCCACGCCGTTGAGCAGCTCGCCTCCCGGCAGGGCGATTTGCACCGCGCCCACCACGAAGTCATGGCCTTTCTCGGCCAGATGCTGGCCGACGCCCAATCCAGCGGCCGCCCTTTCGACGGCAACGCCTACCTTGACGCCATCCAACGCCGCGCCACGCGCGACTGAACACAACCGGCGCAACCGCGAAAGGCGCGCCGCATGCTTCAAAAAAGAGAGCGGCCTGCGCCCATTCCACCAGGACTTGCGGGCGATTTGACCTTGAAAACCTGCTGCAGTCAGCCCGCTTGCGGCTCATGCCAGGCGCGCGCGGGCTGGCGCTTGAGCAGCCAGCCCGATGCCACATCCAGGCTGGCGCACATCAGGTAATACAGCACGGCCACGGCCAGAAAGATTTCGGCGGGATAGACCATCACGCGGTTGTTCACCTGCGTGGCCACGAAAGACAGCTCGCCCACGCCAATCACGTAAGCCAGCGAGGTGTCCTTGATGAGCGCAATCCATTGATTGACAAAGGAAGGCAGCATCATCGGCAGCGCCTGCGGCAGCACCACGCGGCGCATGGCCTGCCAGCGCGTCATGCCCAGCGCCAGCGCAGCCTGCATCTGGCCGGGCGGCAAGCTGCTGATGCCCGCGTACACCGAATGCGCCAGATACGCGCCGCCCACCAGCGAAAGCGCCAGCACCACAGTCAAAAGCTCCGGCACATCCAGCCCGAAGGCGATGGGCAGCAAAAAGTAAACCCAGAAGATGAGCATGAGCACCGGAATGGCGCGCAAAAACGCCAGCGCACCCAGCAGCGCGGCGCGCAGCGCACGCTGGCGCAGCATGGCCAGCGCAATGCCCAGCGCCAGCCCCAGCAGGGCCGAAGCCGCGCCCGAAGCCAGGCTCAGCGCCAGCGTCAGCGCCGCGCCGCCCAGCGGGCCATCGGGCCAGGCGCCCAGCAGCAGGTAAGGCAGGTTGTCCCAGACGACGGAAAAATTCATGCCGCCGCCTTCACCGCTTCACGCCCCGCGCGGCGAAAACGCCCGCGCCGCTGCCACAGCTGCGAGGCCGCTTCCATTGCGGCAATCAGCAGCAGATACAGCAGCGTGGCAATGCCGAACGCCTGAAAGGTCTTGAACGTTTGCGTTTCCACCTGCCGCGAGGCGTAAGACAGCTCGGCCAGGCCGATGGCCATCGTCAGCGAACTGTTTTTCACCGCATTCATGTACTGGCCCACCAGGGGCGAGAAGGCGTTGTGCAGCGCCTGCGGCAAGATGACGTGGCGCCACGCTTGCAGAGGCGTCAGGCCCAGCGCGGCGGCGGCGGCGCGCTGGCCGGCGCCCACGCCCTGCACGCCCGCGCGGAATTCTTCGGCAATGAAAGCCGCCGTAAACAGCGTCAGCCCGAAAAAACCGGCAATGAACTCAAACGAAGGCCAGCGCAGCGCAAGCCCGGCCACTTCAATCTGCCGGGGCGTGTTCAGCCAGGGCAAAAAGCCTTCAGGCAAAAAGGCGCTCGCGCCGAAATACCAGAAAAACAGCTGAACCAGCAAAGGCGTGTTGCGAAACACCGAGAGATAAACGCGCGCCGCCCACTGCACCACGCCGCGCCCTTGCAGGCGCGCCACGCACAGCGCAAAGCCGCCCAGCGTGGCGGCCACGCACACGCACAGCGACAGGCCGATGGTCACCCAAAAGCCGTGCCACAGCCAGCCCAGATATTGGGGCGCGAGCAGTTCGCCAAAAACATTCATCGCCATGTGCCATTGCTCATTTGCAAAAAAGAAAAACCCTGCCTTTTACCGACGGCAGGGTTTCGGGCCGGGCCGCGCCCCTTTTAAAACAGGGCGTTACAAAACATGGTTTTATTTGGCCTGCGGTTTTTCCTGGCCGATTTTATAGAGGCGCTTGAGCGGCGTTTTTGTGTCGGGGCCGAACCAGGCGTTGTAAATCTGCTCGGCCTTGCCGCTTTTTTCCAGCTCCAGCAGGGCCTCGTCCACCACTTTCTTGAGCGCCGCCTCGCCTTTGGGAATGCCAATGCCAATCAGGTCTTCAGACACCGTGAATGGCGGAATCACGTATTTGTCGCGATCGGGCACGTTGGCCAGCAGGCCGATGAGCTTGGGGCCGTCTTGCGTGATGGCCTGCACATTGCCGTTGCGCAGGGCGGCAAAGGCAAAAGGCGTGTCGTCATACGCCACCACCGTGGCGCCGGGAAACTGGCTGCGAATCACGCCCTCATTCACGGTTCCTTTGTCCACGCCCACGCGCAGCTTGTTCAGGTCTTCGGGTTTTTCCAGCGCCGTGCCTTGCTTGATGATGAATTGCTGGCCCGAAGCGAAATAGGGAATGCTGAAATCCACCTGCTTGGCGCGCTCTTCCGAAATGGTGAAATTGGCCACTACCAAATCCACCTTGCCCGAAACCAGCAGCGGCACGCGGTTGGCCGGGTTGGTGGGAACGACTTCCAGCTTGACTTTCAGCTTGTCGGCCAGCGCCTGGGCAAAGTCCACATCCAGCCCTTCGATTTTCTTGGATTTGGCATCCACAAAGCCAAAAGGCGGATTGCTGTCAAAAGAGGCCACTTTCAGCACGCCTTTTTTCTGAATATCTTCCAGCCGGTCGGCCAGCGCCTGCGTGCAAGCCAGCGCCAGAACGGCGGCGCCCAGCCATGCCAGTTGCTTTTTCATTTCATTTGCTCCTGTCGGAATAGGGAAAACCGGCGCGGGCCGCGCCGCTTCAGCGAAGGCGCGTATCAAACCACATTTGCGCCGCGCCCGAAACGATATTTTTCACATAACCATCCAACCGGGGGTTGGATCGCCTGCGCCGCGCGCCGCCGCCTGCGGCAACCCCTGCCCCGCTGCGCCTTGGCGCGCGGGCTGGACACGCGGGCTTGACGCGCGGGCCTCAAGCGCGGCCTCACGCACAATTGCGGTTTTCGTTTTCAGCATTCACATTCATGTCAGACACTGCTGTCCACCATATCCAGCGCCGCCTCAAGGCGCGGCATCTTTCCATGATCGCCATTGGCGGCTGCATTGGCACGGGCCTGTTCATGGCCAGCGGCTCGGCCATTCACAGCGCCGGGCCGGGCGGGGCGCTGGTGGCTTACGCCGCCATTGGCCTCATGGTCTATTTCTTCATGACGTCGCTGGGCGAAATGGCCACGTTCATGCCCGTTTCCGGCTCCTTCAGCACGTACGCCACGCGCTTTGTCGATCCTTCGCTGGGCTTCGCGCTGGGCTGGAATTACTGGTTCAACTGGGTGATCACGGCGGCGGTGGACGTGAGCGTGGCCGCCGTCGTCATCAGCTACTGGGAGCCGCTGCGCAACTTCATGCCCGCCTGGGGCTGGAGCCTGCTGTTTCTGGGCGTGATTTTTCTGCTCAACATGGCCTCGGTGCGCGTGTATGGCGAGACTGAATACTGGATGGCGCTCATCAAGGTGGTCACCGTCATTATTTTTCTGGGCATCGGCGTGCTCACCATTTTCGGCATCATGGGCGGCCAATATATCGGGCTGAAAAACTTCAGCATGGGCGACGCGCCTTTTCTGGGCGGCAGCCTGGGCGGGCAGTTCCTGACCACGCTGGGGGTTTTTCTGGTGGCGGGCTTTTCATTCCAGGGCACGGAGCTGATTGGCATTACCGCAGGCGAATCAGAGGAGCCGGAAAAAAACATTCCCCGCGCCATTGACCAGGTTTTCTGGCGCATCCTGATTTTCTATATTCTCGCCATCGCCATTATCGGCCTCATTATTCCCTATACCAGCCCCGAATTGCTGGGCGCGGACGTGGATGAAATCTCCAAATCGCCTTTCACGCTGGTATTCGAGCGCGCCGGGCTGGCCTTTGCGGCGGCGGCCATGAATGCCGTCATCCTCACCTCCATTCTCTCGGCAGGCAATTCGGGCATGTATGCCTCCACGCGCATGCTCTACGCCATGGGGCGCAGCGGCCTGGCCTGGCCTGTCTTCGGCAAGGTGGATGCGCGCGGCGTGCCCATGCCCGCCCTGCTGGCCACGGGCGCGCTGGTGCTGGGCGTTTACATGCTGCAACTGGGCAACGACGCGGCCTACCAGTACGTGCTGGCCGCCTCGGGCCTGACGGGCTTTATTGCCTGGGTGGGCATCGCCATCAGCCACTACCGCTTCCGCCGCGCCTGGGTGGCGCAAGGCAGGCCGCTTTCCGGGCTGCGCTACCGCGCCAAATGGTTTCCCTTCGGCCCGCTGCTGGCGCTGGCGCTGTGCGTGCTGGTCATCATCGGGCAAGACACCAAGCTGATACTGGACGGCGATTTCGACTGGGAGCGCCTGTTGGTCACCTACATGGGGCTGCCCGTGTTCTTCGGCTTTCTCGTCTATCACAAGCTGCGCTACCGCACGCGCCTGATTGCGCTCAAGGAAGTGGATCTGAGCAAGACCGACCGCGACTGAGCGCCGCAGCGCGCAAAACGCCCGCGCAGGCTGGCAGGCCGCGCGGGCGTTTTGTTTGAAGCTGGCTACAGCAGCGCCGCCCGCTCATGCGCAAGCGGACTTCACGCCTTGATTAGCTCCTTGTTCAATAGCATGAGGTCTTAGTGAAAAGTGCGCAAGCCACGTTTTCATGGCCTCAAATTTGCTCCTCTTGTAAGAGCAAAACACTCTTGTGGAAGCCTCTGAATGCTGGCTTTGAACAGGTTCCGAGGCCAAGACCGCCAAGGCTGGCCAGCCAGCGCCTGACCGGGAAGCAGACTGTGGGCAAGATTTTTAAAATCCGCCGCTTTTTTCTTCACGCCCCGTCATGAATCAAGCCGATCTCTCGCCGCCGCGCCTGCGGCCTCTGCCCGCCCTGATTTTTGCCAGCCGCTGGCTGCAATTGCCGCTGTATCTGGGGCTGATCGTGGCGCAAGGCGTTTATGTGGCGCACTTTCTGATGGAGCTGTGGCATCTGGTGGAAGCGGCCTTTGGCAACAAGCATGCCTTGCAGGCGCTGGTGGAGAGCATTGGCTACAAGAGCGGCGCGCCCGTGGCGGCGCTGAATGAGACGGTCATCATGCTGGTGGTGCTGGCGCTGATTGACGTGGTGATGATTTCCAACCTGCTGATCATGGTGATCGTCGGCGGCTTCGAGACCTTTGTCAGCCGCCTGAACCTGGAGGACCACCCCGATCAGCCGGAATGGCTCAGCCATGTGAACGCGAGCGTGCTGAAGGTGAAGCTGGCGCTGTCCATCATCGGCATCAGCTCCATTCACCTGCTCAAAACCTTCATCAACGCCGACAACTATTCCGACCGCATGCTGATCGCGCAAACAGGCATACACCTCACCTTTTTGCTGTCGGCGCTGGCCATCGCCCTGGTGGACCGGCTGATGACCTCCGCCGCCGCGCACGGCGGGCATTGAGCGGTCCGCAAGGCATGAACGCCGCGCGCCTGCTCGTGCCCCTGGCCTTGCTGGGTTTGCTGTCTGCGGCCTGGCTCAAGGGCGGCTGGCCAGCCCTGGCGTTGGCGGCCAGCGGCGTGGTGCTGTGGGCGCTGCTGCACTGCACGCGGCTGCTGGCGGTGATGCGCCGCGCCGCCGCGCGGCCCCTGGGCTATGTGGACAGCGCCGTGATGCTCAACGCCCGCCTGCGCCCGCGCCTGCCGCTGCTGCACGTGGTGGCCATGACGGGCGCGCTGGGCGAGCGCGTGGAGCCAGCCAGCCAGCCGCAGGCCGAAGCCTGGCGCTGGCGCGATGGCGGCGGCTCCAGCGTGACGGCGGAATTCGTCCATGGCCGCCTGACGCAGTGGCGGCTGGAGCGCCCGCCCGCCGCCAGCGGCTGAAAGCGCCCCCGGCGGCGCGAAGGCAGCGCAAAAAAGCAAAAGGGCAACCGCTTCGCGCGGTCGCCCTTTCTGGCGGATGCTCCCGGAGCGCTCTTTGGGCGCTTACTGGGTGGGCGGCACGTAGCCTGCGGCCTGGTCGGCGCCCGCGCCGAAGAAGTGCGCCTCCATCTGGCGCTTGAGGTATTCGCGGGCGCGCTGATCGGCCATGTTCAGGCGGTTTTCATTCACGAGCATGGTCTGGTGGCGCAGCCAGTCTTGCCAAGCCTGCTTGCTCACGCTTTCCCAGATGCGCTTGCCCAGCTCGCCCGGATAGGGCGGAAAGTCCAGTCCCTCGGCCTCTTTGCCGAGCTTGATGCAGTGAACCATGCGTGCCATGTGCAAATGCCTTTGTCTTGCAGTAAGAAGAAGCGGAAAAAGCGGCGACTGTATCAAGCCGCCCTTGCCCCCAATGCCCAGGCGGAATTGGAGGCCAGGGAATTGAAAGCCGGAGGTCAGCGCGCAAACCGGCGGCAGCGGCAGAAAGAAAGCGGGGGTGCGTCAAGCGCGCCTCCTGCTTTCTGATACACCCATTAAACGCTCAATTTAGATGGCAGCGCCCGCGCCGCCGCGCGGCAGGCCGCCAGAATGCGCGCCTTTCTCTCCACTTTTTTCAGAGACGCCATGAAAAAAACCGCTCTCGCCTTGGCCCTGATGGCCGCTGCTGCCGCTTCCTTCGCCCAGTACGCCGGCCCTGGCTCGACCCCTGCGCCTGCCAGTGTGCAGGCCATTCTGGCTCACCCCGTGGATGACCAGCATGTGACCCTGCGCGGCAAGATCGTGCGCCAGCTACGCGGCGACAAATACATCTTCTCCGACGGCACGGGCGAAATCCGCGTGGACATTGACGGCCATCTGTTCCCGCAAGGCCAGCCCATTGCGGCCAGCACCACGGTGGAGATCGTGGGTGAAGTCGACGCTGACGTGATGGAAACCACCGAGATCGACGTGGATGCGCTGCGCATCGTGCAGTAACAAAGCGATTGCCTCAGGCAAACGCCGTCTGCCATGAAAAAAGGGCGCCGCGCGCGCCCTTTTTTTCGTGTCTGTGAACAGGTTCTGAAAACCAGGGGGCTTCAGACCATGTCCGCCGACAGCCCGGCCGTCTGGCTGAAGCCTGCGTCCACATAGGTGATTTCGGCCGTCACGCCTGCGGCCAGGTCGCTCAGCAAAAAGGCCGCCACGTTGCCCACGTCATCAATCGTCACGTTGCGGCGCAGCGGCGCGGCGTCGGCCACGCGGCCCAGCAGCTTGCCAAAGTCCTTGATGCCGCTGGCCGCCAGCGTCTTGATGGGGCCGGCGCTGATGCCGTTCACGCGCACGCAGCGGCCATCGGCCGTGCGGCCCAGCGCCTCGGCCAGATAGCGCACCGCCGCTTCCAGACTGGCCTTGGCCAGCCCCATCGTGTTGTAGTTGGGAATGGCGCGCAGCGCGCCCAGATAGCTCAGCGTCAGCAGCGCCGAGCGGTCGTTCAGATACGGCAGCGCCGCCTTGGCCATGGCGGCAAAGCTGTAGGCGCTGATGTCGTGCGCGATGCGAAAGCCCTCGCGCGACAGGCCATCCAGAAAATTGCCCGCAATCGCCTCGCGCGGCGCAAAGCTGATGGAGTGCACAAAGCCGTCAAACCGGCCCCAGGCCGCGCCCAGATCGGCGAACAGGCGCTCAATCTGCGCGTCATCGGCCACGTCGCAGTCAAACACCAGCTCGCTGCCGAACTCGGCGGCGAACTCGGTGATGCGCCCCTTGAACTTCTCGCCCACGTAGCTGAAGGCCAGCTCGGCGCCTTGCGCGCGGCAGGCGCGGGCAATACCGTAGGCAATGGAGCGGTTGGACAAAACGCCGGTCACGAGCAGCTTCTTGCCCGCCAGAAAACCCTGTGTCATGAATGAAAACTCCGGTGAGTGCGTGTGAGACAGAATCCGCGAGTGTATCGAATCCGACGCTTTGCACGGGCCTGCGCGGGGCTGACTCTGATTGCTCTGCTGGCCGCCCCCGCCGCCTTCGCCGCCCACGGCTACGCCCTGTGGGGCGAGCTGAAATACCCGCCCGGCTTTGCCCATTTCGACTACGTGAATGCCGACGCGCCCAAGGGCGGCGAGCTGCGGCTGGTCAGCAGCTTTCGCGTGTCCACTTTCGATAAATACAACCCCTTCACCCTCAAAGGCACGGCGCCTGCGTATCTGGATGACTTGCTGTTTGACACCCTGCTCATCGGCTCGCTGGACGAAGCGGGCAGCGCCTACGGCCTGCTGGCCGAAGATGTGGAGGTGGCGCCCGACCGCCTTTCGGCCACTTTCCGCCTGCGGCCGCAGGCGCGCTTTCACAACGGCGACCCGGTGCTGGCCGCAGATGTCAAGCACAGTTTTGACACCCTCACCGGCCCCCACGCCCGCCCCGCTTACGCCACTTTGATGGCCGATGTGGCGGGCGCTGACGCGCTGGATGAGCGCACCGTTCGCTTTCGCTTCAAAAAGCCCTCGCGCGAGCTGCCCCTGACCGTGGGCGCGCTGCCCGTGTTCAGCCGCCAGTGGGGCCAGGGCAAGCCCTTCAATGAAGTGGTGATGGAGCCGCCCATTGGCAGCGGCCCCTACCGCATCGGCCCCGTCCGCTTTGGCAAAGACATCACCTACGTGCGCGACCCCGCTTACTGGGGGCGCGATCTGAACGTGCGGCGCGGCACGGGCCATTTCGACCGCATCCTCGTCAAGATTTACCGCGACAACACCGCCCGGCTGGAAGCCTTCAAGGCGGGCGAGTTCGACCTGATGCGCGTGTTCTCCGCTGGCGACTGGGCGCGACGCATGAGCGGCAAGCGCTTTGCCACGGGCGAGCTGGTCAAAGGCAGCTTCCGCCACCGGCTGCCCACCGGCTTTCAAAGCTACGTGCTCAACAGCCGCCGCCCGGCCCTGCAAGATGCGCGCGTGCGGCAGGCGCTGGGCCTGGCGCTGGACTATGAGTGGATGAACCGGCGCTTTTTCTACGGCAGCTACAACCGCGTCAAGGGCCTGTTCGGCAACACCGAATGCGCCGCCGAGGGCCTGCCTGACGCCGCCCAGCTGGCCCTGATGGAGCCGCTGCGCGCCCAAATTCCCGCCGCCGCCTTCGGAGCCGCCTTCGAGCCGCCGCGCACCGACAGCCCCGAAGACGGCCCCCACGGCCTGCGCCACAACCTGCGCCGCGCCCAGGCGCTGCTGGCCGAGGCCGGCTGGCGGCCCGACGCCAGCGGCTGGCTGCGCAACGCGCAAGGCCAGCCCCTGGCACTGGAATACCTGGACAGCAGCGAAGCAGGCGCGCGCGTGGTGGGCGCGTGGCAGCGCAACCTGGAAAAAATCGGCGTGCGCCTGAGCCTGCGCGCCGTCGATTTCGCCCTCTACCAGCAGCGGCTGGACCGGTTTGACTTTGACATCACGTCGCTGGCCTATGCCGGCGCCGCCTTGCCGGGGCAGGAAATGGCCGAGCTTTTCGGCAGCGCCGCCGCCCGCGCCGAAGGCTCGGGCAACTACCCCGGCGCCGCCAGCGCCGCCATTGATGAGCTGATTGCCCGCATGGTCGGCGCGCGCGGGCACGCGGACTACCTGGCCGCCTGCCGGGCGCTGGAGCGCGTCATCACCCACAGCCACTACCTGCTGCCCCAGTGGTATTCGCCCGTGCACAACATGGCCTACAACGCCTGGCGCCTGCACCCGCCCGCTGTCACGCCCGCCTACTTTCAGGCCGAAACCTGGGCCATCTGGACGTGGTGGGCGCGCAGCGCCGAAGCGGCAGCCAGCCCGCGCGGCGCGCCATGAAGGCGGCCTGCCTGCCCCGGCGGGCGGCGGCTGGCGTTTTGCCGCTTTGGCCGGGCCGCAGGCCGTGAGCAGAAGGAGTTATTACGCTCTGCTTTCAATAGCGTAATGTCTTAGTGAAATGGGCGCAAGAGCCGGTTTTGATCCCTTCAAATTTGCTCCTCTTTCTGATGTGAAATGGAAGGGTTGCGCGCTCCCAAACCAGCTGCGCGTCGCGGCAGCGCCTGCGCAGGGATGCGCCAGCGCCGTAGGTGCGGGAGAGGAAAGCAGAACCTGCTCGCGGCCTGCTTATGCAGGGCGCATGGAAAGCGCCCGCGCTGCAGGCCCAGGGCGGACGCAGGGATGAAAGGGAGAGCCGGGCCAGCGGGGCGGCCTCAGCCATGCTGCATGGCATTAAAAAAAGGAGCTAATTTGATAGGTTTGAAGGGCCATTTCGCGCACGCTCCACTAGGACCTCATGCTATGGAACAAGGAGCTAAAAAGCGAAATTTCTGGCCTGGCCCGATTCGTTTTTCCGCCCCTGGCGGTCAGGCGGGCCAGCAGGGCGCACCGCTGGCCAGATGGGGCCGCCGCGCGACGGCCTATCCGCGCAATGGCGGCGCGAGGCGGGCGGCCCCGCGTCCGGATCAGGGCATCAGGGGCGGTTTTTCGCCGTGCTCATAGACGGCGTAGGCGCGGCCCACGATCAGGGAATCGAGCTTGCCGATCTGCGTGACGTCCTTGTTGGTATAGGGCAGCTTGTGCAGCACGTAGCGCATGGCGTTCAGGCGGGCGCGCTTTTTGCAGTCGCTCTTGATCACGATCCACGGGCTGTCGGCGGTGTCGGTCTCGAAGAACATGGCTTCCTTGGCGCGGGTGTAGTCGTCCCACTTGTCGAGGCTGGCCTTGTCGATGGGGCTGAGCTTCCACTGCTTGAGCGGGTGCGCCCTGCGCTCGGCAAAGCGGCGGCGCTGCTCTTCCTGGCTCACGCTGAACCAGAACTTGATGAGGTGGATGCCCGAGTGCACGAGGTGGCGCTCGAATTCGGGGGCCTGGCGCATGAATTCGCGGTATTCGTCATTGGTGCAAAAGCCCATCACGCGCTCCACGCCCGCGCGGTTGTACCAGCTGCGGTCAAACAGCACGATTTCGCCATGCGTGGGCAGGTGCTGCACGTAGCGCTGGAAGTACCACTGGCCGCGCTCGGCGTCGGTGGGCTTTTCAAGGGCGACCACGCGCGCGCCGCGCGGGTTGAGGTGCTCCATGAAGCGCTTGATGGTGCCGCCCTTGCCAGCGGCGTCGCGCCCTTCAAAGAGGATGACGATGCGCTGGCCGTTTTCCTTGGCCCAGGCTTGCAGCTTGAGCAGCTCCACTTGCAGGCGGAATTTCTGCTTTTCGTAGGTGCTGCGGCGCAGCAGGTTCTTGTAGGGGTAGCCGCCTTCGCGCCAGTCATCGGCCAGCTCCTCGTCAGGATTGACCTTGCCCGGCGAGAGGGTGGCGTGGCGCTCCAGCGCCTTGCGCAGCGCGCGCTGGTCGTCGGGCGAGGCGCCTTCGATGAGGGCGCGCAGCGCCTTGGCGCGCTCGGCGGGCGTGCCGGGCGCCTGCGGGTCAATCAGGCCCTGCGCGGCGGAAACCAGCGTGTCTTGCGCGGCAACAGCGCTTTTGCGGGCCACGAAGTTTTCAATGTCCTTGCGTTGCAGCGAGGGCGGTGTGTCGCCCGCAGCGGCGGGCCGCACGCCGGGAACGCTCCTGGGTTTTGCTGGCCGGGATGCCGCCGTGGATTTGGCGGACTTGGCAGCGACGGCAGCTGGCCTGGCCTTTGCGGCTGCGGCGCTTTGGGCGGGCCGGGTTGCGGGCTTCGCCGCATCTTTTGCCGCGGCGGCCGGGATGGCCTGGGGTTGCTTGGCATCGTCTTTTGCCATCGTGTGAATGCTCCTTCGTGTGTTGAAATTTTGAACTATGTGCCCGTCTTGGGAGGCATGCCTTGATGTTCGATAAAACTGCATGCTGCAGATGTTGCCGCAAGGCAAATCGGGTATTTCCGAATCCGTTGCCGTTGCGTTCCCGTTCACCCAAGGGCGGCGGAAGGCCTTGGGTTGCCTTGGCCTGCCGGGTAGTGTGGCAGGTTGGATTGGCGCCGCAAAAAGAGGAGCGGATTCATAGGGGAAAGAAGTGGCCTTTCCGCTTTGTTTACGGAAAGAGTTTGCTCTTAATTAAAGAGCGAAATACGGCCCCACTTTCGCCTTCATTTCACGGCAAGGCAAGCCGTGCGCCAGAGATAGCAGGCGCGTGTCGGGCAAAGGCCTTGGTGCATGCGGCCGGCTGTGGGCGGGCAGTGCAGAAATGGTGCAGGAGCGTCTGGCACGCTTGTCTGTTGGTGGCAACGGTTGGCATTTGTACCGTCATATTGCGAATTGTCAACGTCGCGGGCGCAAATGGGAATCCGTACATTTTTGCAGTGCCGCCCGCGCCCTTCATGCATTCACGTTCGTTTTGCTGCCCCTGCTGGCCCATGCACTGCTGCCCGCCAGGGCCGCTGCTTTTGGCGCCTCTGCCTTGCAGGGCAATGACGGCATGGAAGAAGAAGCTGCCAGCAGCGGCGATGCCGGCACGCTGGGCGCTGTCACGGTGGTGGGGCGCGCCGCGCCCGTGCCGGTGGAGCATGAAAGCAGCTACCAGCCCGTGCCCGATGCGTCCACGCTGCGCTCGCTGGCCCCCGCGCTGGAAGTGCCGCAAGTGACCAACGCCGTCTCTGCTCAGGTGCTGCGCGACCAGCGCCCGCGCTACATGGACGATGCGCTGATGAACGTCAGCGGCATCACGCAAGGCAACACGCTGGCGGGCACGCAAGACACCATCCTCAAGCGCGGCTTTGGCGGCAACCGCGACGGCTCCATCATGCACAACGGCATGCCGCTGGTGCAGGGCCGTGGCATGAACGCCGCCGCCGAAAGCGTGGTGGTGCTCAAAGGGCCGTCTTCCATGTTCTACGGCATCATGGATCCGGGCGGCGTGGTGAACGTGGTGAGCAAAAAGCCCCAAATGCAGCCGCGCACGGCCCTGAGCGTGACCGGCTCCAGCTACGGGCGCGGCCGCAACGGCGCGGGGCTGCTGCTGGATGCCACCGGCCCCGTGGCCGACAGCGGCCTGGCCTGGCGCCTGGTGGCCGACTACACGAATGAAGATTACTGGCGCAACTTCGGCAAGCGGCGTGACGTGCTGCTGGCCCCTTCGCTGGCCTGGTACGGGCGCGACACGCAAGCCGTGCTCTGGTACGAATTCCGTGACTACAACGTGCCGTTTGACCGTGGCACCGCGCTGGATCCGCGCACGAACAAGCCGCTGGACATTCCCGCCACGCGCCGCCTGGACGAGCCGTTCAACCAGATGAAGGGCAAGAGCCACCTGGCGCAGTTCTCGCTGGATCACCGCATCACGCCCGGCTGGTCGGGCCACGTGAGCCTGAGCTACAACCGCGAAACGTATGACGCCAACCAGCTGCGCCTGATGGGCATCAACACCGCCACCGGCCTGCTGCGCCGCCGCGCCGACGGCACCCGGGGCGCGCTCAGCGCCGACAGCTACGGCACCGCCTACATCGACGGCAGCACCAAACTGGGCGGCATGCAGCACGACATGCAATTCGGCATGGACGCCGAATACCGCAAGATTTACCGCGCCGACATGATTCGCGGCGGCGTGGACAACGCTTTCAGCTACCTCAACCCTGTGTATGGCCGCGTGCGGCCGGGCACAACCGTTGTGGCTGGCGACAGCGACCAGCGCGACCTGCTGCACAACCACTCGCTTTTCTTTCAGGACGCCATCCACCTGAACCGCCAGTGGATCGTCACCGCCGGCGCGCGCTATCTGCACTGGGCGCAGCGCGCGGGCCGGGGCCGCCCCTTCAAGCTCAACACCAACACCCGCGACGGCAAATGGCTGCCCCGCCTGGGCGTGGTCTACAAGCTCACGCCCGCCGTCTCGCTCTACGCCAGCTACAGCCAGTCGCTCAAACCCATCTCCACCATCGCCCCGCACTCCAGCGGGCTGATTGACTCCAGCGTCAAGCCCGAAAGCGGCAAGTCCTGGGAAGTGGGCGCCAAATACGAAAGCGCGGGCGGCCTGACCGGCACGCTGGCGCTTTTTGACATCCGCAAGAAAAGCGTGCTCGTCTCGCAGTTCAACCAGAACACGGGCTTGACCGAATGGCGCACCTCCGGCGCGGCCCGCTCGCGCGGCATCGAGCTGGACGTGGCCGGCGAAATCAACCCGCGCTGGAGCTTCATTGGCAGCCTGGCGCTGATTGACGCCAAAACCACCCGCGACCCCAAATTCCAGGGCAACCGTTTGTGGAACGCCGCCCACGTCACCGCCTCGGCCAACGCCGTCTACAACGCCGGCCAGCTCTGGGGACAAGGCCAGCTGCGCCTGGGCGCGGGCGTGCGCTACGCGGGCAAGCGCGCGGGCGACTCGGCCAACACCTTCTGGCTGCCTTCCTACACCGTGGCCAACCTGTTTGCCACGTATGAAACGCCCATTCAGGGCCGCAAAGTCAAGTTCCAGCTGAACGTGAAAAACCTGTTTGACCGCACCTACTACACCTCCAGCGTGAACGAATTCGGCCTGGCCCTGGGCGACGCGCGCCAGGTGTCGCTCACGGCAGGGTTCGAGTTCTGAAGCTGCTCAAAGCGGCTCGCAGGCGTGAAACGCGCAAGCCGGAACCGGCCCGGGCTGTGCGCGTTTCACTCCTTTTCCGGGAGCAAATTCAGGCCCCTGAAAACGTCCCTTCCGCCCAATTTCAAGGGACTTGAAGCTATCAAACCAATAGCGGATAACCAGCGGCTTCATAACCCGTTCACAGGCAGACTTTGAACCGCTCCCGCAAGCCTGCCCTTGCCCCCTCCATCGTCTTGCGCCTGGCGCTTTTCGCCTCACGACCACACGCCGACACCATCTGGCCGCCCTCGCTGCCCTGACCTTGCTGCCCGCCGCAAGACGCGCAAGGCATGGCGCTGGTCATCATCTCCTCCACCGTGGCGGCCAAAAACGTCCACCCCGGCTGGCGGCAGCTTGCTGCTCCGCTGCTGACCTGGGAAAACGACTTGCTCGACGACCTGGCCATGACCGGCAAGCGCAGCGGCACGGACTACGGCGAAGCGCCCAAGGAGCGCTATCTGTGGCTGGCGCACGCGCCGCATCCCATGTCGGCCGGCCTGCCAGCGGGTGCGGCCAATGTCTATGCGAAGCAGGCCCCCATGAGCTGGGGCCAGCCGGGCCTGGGCGCGATCACCATCGCCACGCTCTACGGTCAGCCGGAAAAAGCGGCCATCTTCGGCTACGAAAAAGGTGCGACTATGGACTACGAATCCCTGGCCCCGGCCCGGCGCGTCATGTTCTTTCTGGGCAGTGAGGNCCTGGGCGCGATCACCATCGCCACGCTCTACGGTCAGCCGGAAAAAGCGGCCATCTTCGGCTACGAAAAAGGTGCGACTATGGACTACGAATCCCTGGCCCCGGCCCGGCGCGTCATGTTCTTTCTGGGCAGTGAGGGCTTTGCCAATCTCTTGCCAGCGGGCCTGCGGCTGTTTGATGCCGCCGTGGATTGGGCGGTAGGCGGCTGAAGTGTTATGCCGCGTCTTGAGCATTCTTGCAGGCAAGCCATGAGTGTGCTGAGGCTCAGGGTTGTTGCCAGCTGGGGTCGTTACTAGCTGGGAATTGCATGCATTGACACGGCGCTCGGCTTTGCATGACAGTAGCGGCCCCTTAAGCAACTTTTGGAGTTTCGCATGACTGTCATATCTGCTAGGTCTTTTCACTCTGCGCAGCCGTTTAGTCTTCCAGCGACTGCCCGTGATTCTGTCCATGGAACGGGGCGGCATGGCTCCGATTCAATTTATTCAACAACCGGACAAGAAACAAACAGCCGTCCGGTCATCCCTCCTACTGCTCCTACGCCACCCAGTGAGCGGCATTTCAATGCAGGTGATTTGTACGGAGCATCAGGCAAGCCCTCTGCAGCCGATATTCGCCAGGATGATATTGGTGACTGCTTTTTCATCGCTACGGCAGGCGCAGTAGCCAACCAGTCGCCTGAGCGGATCAAGCAATCCATTTCTTATAATAGTGATACTGGTAATTTTACGGTTGAGCTTTATGATGGCAAAGAGTGGGCGTCTATTGAAGTCAATCAGTCGGAAATTAAGAATAATATTTTCCGCAATGGAGGAAGTTGGTTGGATAATGGCAAAAGCGATGCGCCGATATGGCCGGCGGTCATGGAAACGGCTTATGCAAAAATGCGAGGAGGAACATTGGATGCAGGTTATAATATTTTAAATAAAGGCGGGAAAGCGCGGGACGCCATGCAAACAATTACCGGAACACGTGGCAGAGATATTTCACGTCTTAACGCCAACCTGATGGGAGACAGAAATATTGAAGCCCAAATTGGGCAGGCTTTAAAGGAGGGACGGCCCGTCACGTTATCAACTGATCCTGAGTATGAATCTAATTGGTTTACTCGTCTTTTTGGTGACAAGGATGCGCCGCAGGATGGTTTGGCCGACAATCATGTTTATGTGGTGGAGGAAATTCGCCTAAACAGCAATGGAGAGGCAGTGGTGCGACTGAGAAATCCTTGGCAAAGGAATGAATCGGAACTTGTCAATGAGTATACTGCGGCCAATAATGAAAGTCCTTTCATTGAGGTGAAGATGAAGGATGTCATAAAGGGCCGTGGATTCGAATATTTCAATATTGGACCGAAATGAATGGAAAAAGGCTTTTCTTGCAATGTGCCTGTTTGGCTGCTTGTGTGGTTGCCACTTCGAATCTTTGGGCGGTAAATGACATGTCAAAACATGCTCCCTTTCTTTTTTTGCAAGAAGTGGATGTTGCCCAGGTTTCAGATGCGGCCAAGCATCTGGAAGATGGAGCCATGGCTTTCATGCAATCGGACTATGTCGTCACGACGCGCCGGTTTTTCCTGCTAACGGACGGCATATGGGTGGCTTACGTCAAACAGATGGATGCCGCTGCGCGGGACTGGAAGGGTATCCGGCAGGACATTAAGGGTGCCCGCGCTGGCATTGACCGGGTGGAGCTTTGGGCGGATGCCAAGGGGCAACGCGCCGAGGCGCTTGCCATGAGCCGCAAGCCGATTGACGAGCAAGGGCACTATCTACTGGGGTATTTCACGCTGTCGCCGGTTTCCGGGCGCTGAAGGCCTGCCAGCGTGCGCCTTCTCTGCGTATGCTGGCAGGTTCTTAAAGGAGAGAATTTAGCTCCTTTATTCATAGCAAGCTTTCTGCGTGAATAAAGCGGTAAGGCCCATCTTCATGGGCCTTTATTTGCTTCTCTTTTTAATGCAGCTACCTGCCGGGGCCATGCTTGGGCCGGGGTGCTGTTGCCTGTCTTTGCCGCTTCCGCTGCGCGGTAGCCTGCGCAAGCAATGCAAGCGCGCGGTGTGCGGCATTGGTGGATTTGCGCCGGCGTGGCGATAGATGGGTTCATTGGCATTCAAAGCTTTCCGCCTTGGCCGTATCGCCGCTTTTGTAGGTGGCAATTCGGGGCCAGGCGCAAATGGGCATTTGCTTGCCGGGGAATGATTTTCCTTGGGCCAGCAGGTGGGCGGGGGCCTGGTTGTTATCGTGCCAGTTTTCCAGTGCGGTGAGCGGGTCGAAATCATTGAATGCTTGGCCGCCGCCGCAGTGATTCATGCCGGGGATCATGAAAAGACGCGAGAAACCGGCGGCATTTTTCGTGTCCTGCTGCATTTGTCGGAACCAGGCCACCTGATCCTTGGCCGAGAAAACGGGATCGGAAACGCCGGTAACCACGATGAGTTTGCCGCCGCGCGCCTGAAAACTGGAAAGGTCGGTGCCGATGGCATCGTTGATCGCGCCGGTCTGGTTGGTTTTGGGCGTATCGCGGTCGAAATCGAATGTGTGCCAATCGAAATCGGGAGCGGCGGGGGTCATGAAATACCAGACGAGCGAGCCTGCACCGAGGGTTACGCCGCGTGAATCAGGTTTTGCAGTTTGCGAGGAGCCGAGTTTCCACGCGCGCCAATCGGGCTGATTCACGCCCGTATCGTAATACCAGCCGCTGTAAATGGGCTGACCTTGGCTGTTTTTCGCGCCGTCAAATATGGCCTTGAGCGCGGCAATCTTGTTTTTCGGCCAATTCAGGCTGTCGGGCGTGAAATCGCAGGTTTCCCATGCATTGACAATGCCGTCTTGCAAGCCGTCGCGGACATCGCATTGCGCGGCTATGGCCTGGCTGAGCTGGTTCAAATCATCCACAGTGAAAGCATGAGCCAGGATTTTTTCGCCTTGGACATTTTGCGGAGCGATTTTCATGAATTGCTGGTAATCCCATTGCTGGGCCACGGCGGCGCGGGACAGGCGAAAACCCGGATTGGCGGCAATCACGCCGTCGAATTCCAATGGATAACGCTGTGCGGCAATCATGGCCTCGCGTCCGCCGTTAGAGCAGCCCATAAAATAACTGTGCTGCGGAGCCGTTTCATACATTTCCCGAATCAGCTGTTTGGCAATATGGGTGACCTTGCCCGTGGATTGATAAGCAAAATCCAGCCGCGCCTGCTGGTCGGCGCCGAAATCGGGCGTAGGCGTGGGATGGCCGCCGTCCATTGAAACGACGACGTAGCCGCGCATCAGCGCAGGTGTTGCCGTGGAATTGCGTATGGGAATATTGCCGACGGCGGGGGCCACGAAGCCATCCACTCCGCCGCCGCCCTGAAACAAAAAGCGCCTGTTCCATTTTTCTGGCAGGCGCAATTGAAAACGCGTGCCGTAATGTTTGCCGTCCGCGCCGGTGCGCGCGCCGATCTCGCCTTCCACTACGCAGTGCTCCTGCGCCTGCTGGGTCGCGGCGGAGCCACCCGTCAGGGCCGACATGGCATCGGCGCCAATGCCGCCGCTTGACCATTCGGCGCGGGTGATTTGCACATCGGCCAGCGCCGCATTTTTCAGTGCGGCGCATTTTGCATTTGCGGCATTTTCATTTTGCTGGTTGGGCGCTTGCGCCAGCGCGGACGCGGCAGCGCTGGCTGCGGCCAGCGCGAGCAGAGAGGGAAGAAGATTCATGGCGTGGCTCCTGTTGAGAGAGAAAAAATAAAGGGGCCGCATTTCATGACACATGCCCCTTTATTCAGAACTTGCAAGAGTAGCGCGCACGCGGTTTTTCCTGCCGCTATCTTCAGGTTTTCAATATCGCGTATCGCGCCCAGGCGGGTATTGCGGTAAGAAGAATCCAGATTTTCGTAGAAAATTACCAGCGTTTGGCCCTGCCACAAAAGAATGTCGCCAGCCCTGATTTTGCCAATAGGGGAAGGCTTGCGGGCAAATCGGCATATTTTTCATTGCGCAGGCGGTTGCGCATGTCCAGCGTCAGGGGCAGCATTTGGCGCATATTCCACTGGTGCGTCATGCCATGGGTAGGATAGCTAATATCACTGTGGCTTGACGAGAATTCGCAGTACCCGCGAGCGCCTGGGCCTGCGCTTTTCATGCTCACGGGCGGACTTGTGAACAGGCTCTCAGGCTTGCGGATCGGTCTTGCGGCTGCGGCTATTGCGGCGGTTGCCAGCAAGCGGCTGGGCGGCCGCTTGCTGAAGACGGATGGTGGCGACCAGGCCGGTGCCTTCCAGGCTGTTGGTCAGGCGCAGCAGGCCGCCCATGTTCTGCACCATCTTGACGACGATGGACAGGCCCAGGCCCGCGCCGGTGGCTTCGGTGCGGGCGCTGTCGCCACGGAAGAACGGGCGGGTGAGCTTGGGCAGGTTGTCGGCGGAGACGCCGGGGCCGTGGTCGCGCACACGCACGAAAACGCGCCCTTCGTGCAAGTTGGTGCTGATGTCCACGGTGGTGATGCCGGTGCCGGGCGTTTTGCCGTAGCGGCGGGCGTTTTCGATGAGGTTGGAGAACACGCGGCCCAGCTCCACTTCGTCAGCCATGACGCGCAGATCCAGCGGAATGGTGGCGTTGATGCGGATGTCTTCCCGGGTGCTGAAGGGGTAGATGCAGCCTTCAATGACTTCGGCCAGGCTGACAGGGTGCATTTCCACTTCTTCCGGGCGGGCGTAGTCGAGGAATTTGTTGATGATGGAGTCCACCTGCGCGATGTCGGCGGCCATGTGCTCGCGGGCCTGTTCGTCGGGCACGCTCATTTCGGTTTCCAGCCGCAGGCGGGCCAGCGGGGTGCGCAAGTCGTGCGAGATGCCGGCGAGCATGCGGGCGCGGTCCAGCTCAATCTGCGAGAGCTGGTCGGCCATGCGGTTGAAGCCGACATTGACTTCCCGCACTTCGCGCGAGGCCACGTTTTCTTCCAGCCGGTGGCCCACGTAGTCGCCGCTGCGCACGCTGGCGGCGGCCACGGCCAGGTCTTTGAGCGGGCGGTTGATCAGGCGCGCCAGCAAGGCGGCGCCCACAAGGGAGGTGGCGCACAGGCCCACGATCCACAGCAGCCAGGCGCCGCCGCCCAGCACGGCGCTCACGCGCGAGCGGTCCATGAGCAGCCAGTAGGAGTCGCCCTCGATGGAAAAGCCGACCCACAGGCCCGGCTCGTCATTGACGCGGCTGGCCACGAGGGTGCCGGGGCCAAGGCGCGCCACGAGTTCCTCGCTGATGCGCTGCTCCAGGGGACTGTTGTCAAAGAGGGTGAAGCGGTCATCAGGCTCGTGCGGAGCGATGCGCACTTTTTCCTGCTCGGCCAGCGTTTTGATGAGAGAGATGCGGGCGATGGCGTCAGAGTGGATGAGCGCGGCGCGCGAGAGATTGACCAGCGAGGCGACCTGCCGCGCGCTTTGGATGGCGCGCGGCTCGTGCTCCAGCGTGCGAAAAAGCTGATACCACGCCAGAGCGCTGCCCAGCAGCATCAGCGCCAGCAGAAAGAAGGTGCGCCAGAAAAGGCTCAGGCCCGTGCCGGAGCGCCTGCGCTTGCGGCGCGCCGGGCTTTTCTGGGGAGAAGAAGCGGACGGCGGCAGCCCTTCCAGCGGCATGCTCATGGAATCGAACAATTCGGCGCTGTCAGACATGTGCGGGTTTGGGAAAGAAAGGCATACAAAAATGGCCCGCCGTGTTTCCTTGGCAGGCCAGAGCGGACAAAGCGCGCGGTCAGCGCAAATCAGTTGGCGCCGTCAGGCACGAAAACATAGCCCACGCCCCACACTGTCTGGATATAGCGCGGGCTGGCCGGGTCTTGCTCAATGAGTTTGCGCAGGCGGGAAATCTGCACGTCCAGGCTGCGGTCGAACGGCTCGAATTCGCGGCCGCGCGCCAGCTGGGCGAGTTTTTCGCGCGACAGCGGCTGGCGCGGATGGCGCACCAGCGCTTTGAGCATGGCGAATTCGCCCGTGGTCAGGGAGATTTCAACGCCGTTTTTGTGCAGCGAGCGAGCGCTCAGATCAAACACGAAGGGGCCGAAGCTCACCGACTCGCTCTCGGCAGCGGGCGCGCCAGGCGCTTCCAGCGGCGGGCGGCGGCGCAGCACGGCGTGAATGCGCGCGAGCAGCTCACGCGGATTGAAGGGCTTGCCCAGGTAGTCATCCGCGCCTACTTCAAGGCCCACGATGCGGTCCACGTCCTCGCCCTTGGCCGTGAGCATGATGATGGGCGTTTTGTCGCCCGCAGCGCGCAGGCGGCGGCAGACGGACAGGCCGTCTTCGCCAGGCATCATCAAATCAAGCACGATCAGGTCCACGGCATCGCGCAGCATGATGCGTGACAGCGCCTTGGCGTCTTCGGCCACGATCACTTCAAAGCCTTCCTGCGCCAGATAGCGGCGCAGCAGGTCACGAATGCGGGCGTCGTCATCAACGACCACGATCTTGTCGGTGCGATTGGCGAGCTGGTTCATGATTCTCCTGAGGTCGAATTTGTAACGGTGGCGATTGTGGCCTTGACAAAACGCGAAAAACGGAGTTTTTCAGCCTGGATTTCACTGTGTTACGTCTGTTGCCACTGACCGGCCACGCCGGGGAGTGGCAAATGCGGGCGTTTGTGCGAAGCTCCGCTGCGCCATGTCAGCAGTCCGTTCAATCCTCTTGTTCGCCTTCATCTGGCCCGCCAGCCCTTGCTGGGCGCAGCCAGCAGGCGAAGGCGCGCCTGGCGTTCAGCGCAGCGACTTGTGGAACAGCATTGAAGCGCATTACCGCACGCCTGCCGCCATGCAGCGCGCCACGCAGCGCCGCCTTTCTGCCGAGGAGCGCGCTTTGCTGCGCGAACAGGTGCGCGGCTACACGGCGCACGACGCAGCCCACATGGCGGCCCAGATGGCCGCGCACATGACTCCAGCGGCACCGCCATCTGCGGCTGCCGGTAGCGCCAATGGCGCCGTGGTTTCCATGCCAATAGCTACGGGTGAAGCGCCGCCTGCGCTGGCAACGCTTCAAGTGCCGGCGTCAGTCGGCAGCGCAAGCAGCACGGACTGAGTTTTCGCGTTTTTTCCCCTTGCCGCCGGGTTCTGGCGGCTTTTTTTCATCTTTTCAATCTCATGACCTCTTCCCGACTCTCGCCTGCTACGCGCCTCGGACTGTGCGCCGCCCTGCTCGCGCTGGCCGCTGCGGCGCAGGCTGAAACCCGCCCAATGACCATGACCGCTCCCCAGAACGTTCTCCAGCTGGCTGCCCAGGGCAGCGTTGAAGTCCGACAGGACTTGCTCATGCTGACGCTCTCCGCCGACCGCGAAGGCGCTTCTGCCGCTCAGGTGCAGGAAAACCTGCGCGCGGCACTGGATGCCGCCTTGTCAGAAGCCAGAAAAACCGCCGAACCTCAGCAAATGGACGTGCAAACGGGCGAATTCAGCGTGATTCCCCGCTATGACCGCAACAACAAGATCAGCGGCTGGCAGGGCCGCGCCTCGGTGCTGCTGCAAGGGCGCGACTTTCCGCGCATTACCGCAGCGGCGGCGCGCGTGAGCGCCATGACGGTTTCCCATGTGGAGTTCGACCTGAGCCGCGAGCAGCGCGCCAAAGCGCAGACCGAAGCGCAGAAGCAGGCCATTGATGCTTTCAAGGCGCGCGCCGCCGAAATCACCCGCGCCTTTGGTTTTGCCAGCTACACCCTGCGCGAAGTGAGCGTGGGCAATGAAAACGATGAATTCATGCCGCGCGCCATGTATGCGGCGGCGCCTGAATCAGCCAGCCTGCTGAGCAAAAAGGCCGCAGTGGCCGTGGAGCCAGGAACCAGCACGGTGCGCGTAACGGTTTCCGGCTCGGTGCAGGCGCAGTAATTCGTTTTGTCTTAAACCTGTTCAGAGTCTGGCCGAGAGGGGCGAAAGAGCAGATCGGGATAAGCCGCAAGGCGCAAACCGCTTGAGTCCACGCTTTTGTGCCCGCAGGCAGATTGCAAATAGGCTTTTAAAAAAGGAGCAAATTCAGGGCATCTAAAATGCCGCCTCGCGCCCTTTCCACTAGGACCTCATGCTATTGATAAAGGAGCGAAATAAGCCCGCCTTCCGCCTGCCTGGACTGCCTTCCTTTGCGAGCGGGCGCTGCACAGGCGCCGGGCGGTCGCTCAATGCAGCGCCTTGTAAATGGCCTCGGCCAGGGTGCGGGAGATGCCTTCCACGGTGGCGAGGTCGTCCACGCTGGCGTTTTCCACGCCGCGCGCGCCGCCAAAGCGTTGCAGCAGGCGCGCGCGGCGGCGGGGGCCGATGCCGGGAATTTCTTCAATGCGGCTGCCGCCCACGCGGGTTTTGGCGCGCGCGGCGCGCATGCCGGTGATGGCAAAGCGGTGGGCTTCATCGCGGATTTGCGCCACCAGCATGAGCGCGGCGCTGTCGTGGCCCAGCCAGACCTTGGGGCGGCCGTCGGCAAAGACCAGCTCCTCCAGGCCTACTTTGCGGCCTTCGCCTTTTTCCACGCCGACGATGCGCGAAAGCTCCAGCCCCAGCGCGGCGAACACCTCACGCGCCACGGCAACCTGCCCTTTGCCGCCATCGACCAGCACCAGATCGGGCAGGCGCGCGCGCGCGGCTTCCACCTCTTGCGGCTCATCGCCGTGCAGCGCCTGGGCCAGCTTGCCGTAGCGGCGCTCGAGCGCCTGGCGCATGGCGGCGTAGTCGTCGCCGCCGGTGATGCCTTCAATCTTGAAGCGGCGGTATTCGCTGCTTTGCATCTTGTGGTGGTGAAAGACCACGCAGCTGGCTTGCGTGGCCTCGCCAGCGGTGTGGCTGATGTCAAAACACTCGATGCGCAGGTTGTCCAGATCGTCATCAGGCA
Source organism: Ottowia massiliensis (assembly GCF_900240305.1). Taxonomy (NCBI): domain Bacteria; kingdom Pseudomonadati; phylum Pseudomonadota; class Betaproteobacteria; order Burkholderiales; family Comamonadaceae; genus Ottowia; species Ottowia massiliensis. The sequence goes on from NZ_LT964854.1 coordinate 541,242, forward strand.
GGTTCAGCGCCTCGGCCAAGGCGCGGGTGCGGGCCTGCTGCGAGCCTTCTTCCGACAGCAGGCGGGCCAGTTGCAAGGCGGCGTTTTGCTCGGCCATTTGCAGCCACACGCGGCGCTGGCCGCGCGGCGCCCAGGTGGCGGTGATGCGGCGCTCTTCCTTGCCCGCCAGCGTGTCCAGCAGCGCGGCGGAAACGGGCGCGCTGGCAATCAGGTGCGCGGGCGCGGGCACGTGCAGGTAGTGCTGGGCGATGAAGGCATCGAGCACGCGCGCCTCGATGCTGTCGTGCCCGGCTTCATCCAGCCGCTCGCCCGCCAGCGCGTCTTGCACTTGCGCGGGAAAGTAGGCGCGGTCGCCCAGGTGGCGGCCGCCGCGCACCATCGCCAAGTTCACGCACGCGCGGCCGCCTTGCACCTTCACGGCCAGGATGTCGGCGTCAGCCTCGCCGCCCGTTTCCACCGCCTGCTGGTGCAGCACGCGCGAGAGCGCGGCAATCTGGTCGCGCAGCACGGCGGCCTGCTCGAACTCCAGCGCCTCCGAATGCGCCGCCATGCGCGCTTGCAGCGATTGCAGCAGCGCCTGCGTTTCGCCGCGCAAAAACTGCCCGGCGCGCGCCACGTCCGCCGCGTAATCCTCATGGCTGATCAGGCGCACGCAAGGCGCGGTGCAGCGCTTGATTTGATACAGCAGGCAAGGCCGCGTGCGATTGGCAAAAACCGAGTCCTCACACGTGCGCAGCCGAAACACCTTTTGCAGCAGCTCGATGGTTTCTTTCACCGCCCAGGCATTCGGATAAGGGCCGAAATAGCGGTTTTTGCGATCCACCGCGCCACGGTAATAAGCCAGCCGCGCGTGCGCCAGCGCGCTGGGGGCCGCAGGCGGCGGCGTGTCTTTTTCATGCCCCGTGCCCGTCAGCTTGAGATAGGGGTAGCTTTTATCGTCGCGAAAAAGAATGTTGTATTTGGGCGCGAGCTGCTTGATCAGGTTGTTTTCCAGAATCAGCGCCTCGGCCTCGGAGCGCACCACTGTCGTCTCCAGCCGCGCAATCTTGCTGACCATGTGGCCAATGCGCGTGCCGCCGTGGTTCTTTTGAAAATAGCTGGACACGCGCTTTTTCAGATTGCGCGCCTTGCCCACATAAAGCACCTGGCCCTTTTCGTCAAAGTAGCGGTACACCCCCGGCAGCGCCGGCAGCGCGGCCACCTGGGCCAGCAACTGCGGCGAGTGGGCAGCAGCGGCGGAAGATGAAGAAGAAAGCGCGTCAGACCCGGTCATTGGACGAAGTGTACGAAGGGAGCTGAAATGGCGGCGGCGGCAGGGACAAGCGTCCGGCTAGTTTGTGAAAAATGACAATTGACAAGTTTTACGAACATATCGGCCATAAACGAAACATATATATTGCAAGGAATAAATATTACGTATAGCCTTCGGACTGCCCGAATGTCAGGGTTTTCATCAAGGAGCAGGCCATGAACGGAATATCCAGCACTGCCTCCCGCAGCAGCTTTCGATCCCTGCCCGATGCGCCCCAGCCGCAACCCACCGGCGCAGCCAGCCCGCAGCCAGCCTCCAGCCCCTCCACGCCCGGCAACAGCCAAACGCTCACGCGGATGGCGCGCGATGCCCGCCCGCCCCTGGCTGGCCAGCAGCAAGCCGCAGCGGCAGACGCCAAAGGCGCGGCAACCGGCGCCTCACAGCTCAACATTGACGACAAAGGCCACGTCCAGCATGAAAGAGTGCTGCTGAAAACGGCGGCAGGGCGCGAAACCATCAGCCCGAAGATTGAGCGCAAGGAAATGCCAGAGGTGAATGGATTGGTAATTCACCAGACAGATTCACCCACAGTTTCTTCCACCTTGAATAGTTATGCGCTAAAAGGAGCCAATGGCGCTCATTTTCTGATTGACAAGGATGGAACCATTTATCAGACGGCTTCGCTGAAGCGGAAAACAAATCATGTGGGGCCACTTAGAAGCCGCTGCGCACAGGAAAAAAGCTGTTCGCCTGAAGAAACGGAGCTGAATGAAAAATTCAATCCTACAAAAGAAAACCAGCGGGAAAGCAAGAAACCGGCGGGGGAGCGCTTTCCCTCCAATAGCGACTCCATTGGAATCGAACTGGTGGGCATGTCTTACAAGGCCAAAAGTCATCAGGAAACCAGCAATCTGGATGGCAGTTTCAACTTCCTGATTACCACCACAGACGGGAAAACGCTAAAATATGAAAATCTGTCGGCTGATGTCGCCAGCCGGATGCGGGAGGAAATCAAGGAAAGCAAGCTCAGAAAAAAATATTATATTTTTGAACAAGTAACAACCCAGCAAAATGAGTCCCTTCAATGGCTGACGCAGCAGCTACGCAGAGAATATTCAATACCGGAATCAGAAGTCTTTGCTCACCCAACAGTTTCCCGCAAAACAGGTTCGGAAGCGCTGACAGCTCAATGGAGATAAACCGTCATGAATTTCAAATGGCTAGTCTGCCTGCCTTTCATTATGACGCCTGGCGTCATGTCTTTGGCCCAAGAGATGCCTGTTCATGATGCCTGCGTGGATATATTGGAAGAGGACTTTGCAGACGACACGATCACGCTATGCCCATCGCCATTGCCGCCGATCGAAATGATTCAGGTGGAAGGTTACAGTGAAAGCAAAAAGGAAGCAGGAGAGCCGGACTGCAATACATTTCATCCGGACGCTGCCACGGTGCGGCGCTATTTTTCAAAAGCGCGGCAAATTAGCCGTCAGGATTGGATGCATAAGATAATTATGGTTTCATGTGAAGCTTATGGAAGAATGGCGCTGCAAGATGGACGCAAAGCAGAATGGAGCGTTAGCCCCAGCCGCGCAGCTCTGATCAGGATTGATGAAGGGGCATACCAGGAATACTTCTTCTTTTGCTCGAAAGCGGATTGCGGTTTCCCGCCATTCTGGTAACAAGCGTCTATTTCAACAATTGCCTTCAAGCGCAGCGCATGAAGGCAATTTGTTTTGGAGACGATGACACGCATAAGCCCCAATGCCCCACCAGAAATCCGCGCAATGAATATTCAATGCCAGAATTGGAAGTTTTTGCTCATCCAGCAGTTTCCCGTAAAACAGGTTCGGAAGCGCTGACAGCCCGATGGAGATAAAACGTCATGAATTTCAAATGGCTAACCTTCCTGCCTTTCATTCTGACGTCTGGCAACATATCTTTGGCCCAGCAAATGATTATCCATGATTCCTGTGTAAAAGTCTTGGAAGAGGACTTTGCTGACGATAGGATCACGCTATGCCCTTCGTCACTGCCGCCGATCGAAACGATTCAGGTGGAAGGTTACAGTGAAAGCGAAAAGGAAGCAGGAGAGCCGGACTGCAATACATTTCATCCGGACGCTGCCACGGTGCGGCGCTATTTTTCAAAAGCGCGGCAAATCAGCGGCCAAGACTGGATGCATACGCTAACCATGGTTCCATGCAGCGCTTATGGCTCTATGACGCTGCAAGGCGGACGCAAAGCAGAATGGGGCATTAGGCCCAGCCGTGCAGGTCTCATCAGAATTGATGGAGGAGACTACCAGGAATATTTCTTCTTTTGCTCGAAAGCGGATTGCGGTTTTTCGCCATTCTGGTAATGAAAACCGTCCCGGCGCATGCCAGGCAGGCTGCATTTTTGCGGGTGATGAAAATTCTGGGCCAGCCATGCGCGGGGCCATTTTTGTTGTCCGTTTCTTATATTGGCATCACCGTTCATCATGGCAGTGAAGGGCGCGCCTGATTGTCATTTGCCAGGCCCGGAATTCCGTGAATTTGCCGGTTTCTGCCAAAGGGAAAATCAACCAGCAGGCGCGGCCGCGTGAATTGGCCTGGGTTCTCCGCCATGTTTTCAGCGCGACGGTTTTCAGGAATGGCCATCAAGGATGGCTTGGCATACGCGTGCTGAAGAATCAATGCCTGCGGCGTTCCATCCGTATTGGCACGATGGTCAATTTTCGAGGCGCCCGAGCCTTCCGTCCCGCCTTCTCCCGCCGCAGGCCAAGGCGCGCAGACGGATCTGACCCAGTTGCCGCTGCCGCTTTCCATTGCCAGCCAGATGCCCGCCCGCGCCCGGAAGCCGGAACGCCTGCCCGGCCAGCAGGGGCAGCAGGAGCAGGCAGCCGCAAAAAGCGATCACGATGCGCCTTATGACTGGCACGATTCGCCAAGCTGCGATGACGGCGACGATGACTGGCGCAGAGACGGCGCTTCATCGCGCCGCGTGCGCAGGCATGACGGCAGCGGCTGCGAAACCCTGACTTCACCCAGACTGCTGCCCGGTAACGGCAAGCCATCAAACAACGCCTCAGGCTCCATTGGCCCCACGCCGGGCAGCGGCTCGCCAGAGGGCGGCGCGCCAGGCGGCGGTTCAACAGGCGGCGGCTCGGCAGGCAGCGGCTCACCGGCGGGCCTGCCCAGCGGCGGCCCTGGCAACGCTCCCGGCTCGCAAGGCGGCAGTCCCGGGCCAACCGGCCGCGTGTTCGATTTCGACCCCGATGGCCGCTGGCATCCTGATTTGCCCGCGCCCGGCCCCGTCAATACACCCCTGGTCCAGCTTGCGCCCCCGCTCTGGATCGGCCCTGGCGCCGTGGGCGGCGGCTTCCCGCTCGCGCCGCCGCCTGACACCTATGGCCCGCCCGGCTATGACCCGCGCCTTGAGAGGCTGCGCGGCACGCCAGGTTATGGCGAGGACTCACTGCCGCCCTTGCCCTCGCTGCTGCCGCAAATCCACATTCTGGCAGCCCCCGCGCCGCTGATCAACCCCTCTGCGCCGCCGCCAGACAGGGACGATCAGATGCGGGACAAAACGCCTTCCGAGATACTGGGACTGGGCGGCAACCTTGAAGCCGCAGGCGTGCCAAGGCCGCCAGACACCGCCGCGCACCACATCGTGCCCTATGGCGACCGCCGCGCCCAGCGCATCTGCGACCTGCTGGGCAGCTTCAACCCGCCCATAGACCTGAATTCAGCAGCAAACGGTGTTTTCCTGCCCAGCCGGCCCGGCAGCACGGCGCCAGGGGCTTACCATCCGAGTCTGCATAGTGATGATTATTATGATGCACTTAGGGATGATTTTAGAAATGTGGGTACAAGAGATGAGGCAATTGAGGCGCTCGATAGAATTAGAGATCAATTATTAGACGCGACTTATCCTGGATCAAAACCAGTTCCCCCGAAAGAATGACATGCATATCCTGAAATGCAATTTCGACGGCTACGCTTCCTTTCTTTTCAAAAGTACGGAAGACGATTTAAAGTGGGGGAAAGGATGGTTTGATGGCGTTTCAAAAGGCGTTGCTTATCCTGTTCCAGAGGGTGTGCGCAATGTTGCCGGGCCTGAAAATCGTTCCGATATCATGCCAGATTTCACCCATATCGGATTGGCTCCAATTCCGACTTTTTCCATGCGTGCCATCCAGGCGCTGGGAAGCATGCTGTCGGAGCATGGGGAGCTTGCTCCAATCAAAATGGACGAGCCGGTCCAATATTATGGATTCAATCCTATCATTATTCTTGACCTTCTCGATGAAGATCAATCGCAAATTACCTATTTCAGTAGCGGCAGGATCATGGCGATTGATCATTATGTGTTGCGGAAAACTGGCATACGGCTTCCACCAATATTTAAAATACCTCAAACCCGCGTCAACAAGACCTACGTCAGCGACGAATTCATTGCCCGCGTGAATGAATGCAAGCTCACGGGCTTTCGCTTTCAGCCTTTGCCATAAATAAATCGGACGGCGCGCCCGGGATAGGATTTGAAATGCATGGGCAGTTTTGAGGGTATGCAAATTATCCTGGGTCAAAACCAGTTCCCCCGAAAGAATGACATGCACATCCTGAAATGCAATTTCGACGGCTACGCTTCCTTTCTTTTTAAAAACGCTGAAGAGGAATACAAATGGCGCAGCCTGCGTGATCATTTTAATCTGTTTGACGGCACGCCCCGCAATGGTAAATATCCCGTTCCGCAAGGCATTCGCAACCGGGTTGGAAAAGAAGAGCGATCCAACGTCTTGCCCGATTTCACCCATATCGGGCTGACGCCCATTCCCACCTTTTCAGAGCGCGCCGTGCGGGCTTTGGGCGACATGCTCAGTTGCAATGGCGAGTTGGCGCCCATCAAAATGGATGAAGCCATGCAGTACTATGGATTCAACCCAATCCGTATCGTGGACGTAGTAGATGAAAAAAACTCTACCATTGTCTATTTTCCAGACGGGGGGATCATGGATATAGATCATTACGTCTTGCGAGCGGATGCAAAAGAATTGCCGCCTATTTTCAGAATTCCTCAATTGGTGCGCAACACGACATACGTCAGCGACGAATTCATTGCCCGCGTGAATGAATGCAAGCTCACGGGCTTTCGCTTTCAGCCTTTGCCATGAAATAAAACCAGACGGTGCGCTCGGGACAAAATTTGAAATGCATGGGCAGCTTTGAGGGTATGCAAATTATCCTGGGTTAAAACCAGTTCCCCCGAAAGAATGACATGCATATCCTGAAATGCAATTTCGACGGCTACGCTTCCTTTCTTTTCAAAAGTACGGAAGACGATTTAAAGTGGGGAAAAGGATGGTTTGATGGCGTTTCAAAAGGCGTTGCTTATCCTGTTCCAGAGGGTGTGCGCAATGTTGCCGGGCCTGAAAATCGTTCCGATATCATGCCAGATTTCACCCATATCGGATTGGCTCCAATTCCGACTTTTTCCATGCGGGCTATCCAGGCGCTGGGAAGCATGCTGTCGGAGCATGGGGAGCTTGCTCCAATCAAAATGGACGAGCCGGTCCAATATTATGGATTCAATCCTACCATTATTCTTGACCTTCTCGATGAAGATCAATCGCAAATTACCTATTTCAGTAGCGGCAAGATCATGGCGATTGATCATTATGCGTTGCGGAAAACTGGCATACGGCTTCCACCAATATTTAAAATACCTCAAACCCGCGTCAACAAGACCTACGTCAGCGACGAATTCATTGCCCGCGTGAATGAATGCAAGCTCACGGGCTTTCGCTTTCAGCCTTTGCCATGAAGGCGCAGGGCGGCCCAGTCAGGCGTTTTTTCAGCCTGTTTGGGTATTTGCCTTCGTGATTTTCACGAAGGCATTTTTTTGGGTTTGGCGCTGGCGATNGGCATACGGCTTCCACCAATATTTAAAATACCTCAAACCCGCGTCAACAAGACCTACGTCAGCGACGAATTCATTGCCCGCGTGAATGAATGCAAGCTCACGGGCTTTCGCTTTCAGCCTTTGCCATGAAGGCGCAGGGCGGCCCAGTCAGGCGTTTTTTCAGCCTGTTTGGGTATTTGCCTTCGTGATTTTCACGAAGGCATTTTTTTGGGTTTGGCGCTGGCGATGCGCGCTGGCCGGTGATGGCTGCGGCGGCATCCGCCTGCCGCGTCAGTTGCCGGTCTGGCCAACGGGTATCGGGGCACATCGAAAAGAGGAGCGAATTCAGGTGCCTTGGAAATACATTCCGCGCAGATTCCACTAGGACCTGTCGCTATGCTAAAAGGAGCGAAAGAGAGCTGCCAGAAGGCGGCTTCTGCGCTGGCGCGGGGGACAATCGCCCGCGTGAACACGACCGCTCGCCAGCCTCTGCTCTGGGACATTTTTTGCCAGGTGATTGACAACCACGGCGACGTGGGCGTGTGCTGGCGGCTGGCGCGCGAGCTGGCCGCGCGCGGCCATACGGTGCGCCTGTGGCTGGATGACTTGCGTGCGCTGCCCTGGCTGGCCCCGGGCGCGTGGAGCGGGGCTTTCAAGCGCATCCGCGTGCTGCCCTGGCCGCGCAGCGCCCAGGCGCTGGCGCAGCTGCCGCTGGCCGATGTGTGGGTGGAGGCTTTCGGCTGCGAGCTGCCCGCCGCCTTCGTGGCCCGCTTCGCCGCTGAACAGGCCATGCCGCCGCCGGTGTGGATCAATCTGGAATACCTCAGCGCTGAAGACTGGGTGGAGCGCATGCACGCGCTGCCTTCGCCCGTGCTGGCCGGGCCGCTGGCGGGCCGCCGCAAGTGGTTTTTCTACCCCGGCTTCACGCCAGCTGCGGGCGGGCTGCTGCGCGAAGGCGATTGGCCCGCGCGGCAGGCGCGCTTTGACCGCGCCGCCTGGCTGGCCGCCCACGGTGTGCGCTGGCAGGGCGAGCCGCTGGTCTCGCTGTTTTGCTACGAGCCGCCCGCCCTGCCCGCGCTGCTGGAGCAGTGCGCCGCAAGCGGCTGGCACTGGCTGGTAACGCCGGGCCGCGCCACGCAGGCCGTGCAGGCGGCGCTGCCGCTGTTGCGCTCAGCCTCTGCGCACATCACGCCGCGCATCACTTTTTTGCCGCACCTGCCCCAGCCTGCGTATGACGAGCTGCTGTGGGCGTGCGATTTCAATGGCGTGCGCGGCGAAGATTCGCTCACGCGCGCGCTGTGGGCGGGCCGCCCCTTCGTGTGGCACATCTACCCGCAGCACGACGGCGCGCACCACGCCAAGCTGGCCGCCTTTTTGCGCTGGCTGCAAGCGCCCGCTTCACTGGCCGCCTTGCACGCCGCGTGGAACGATGCGCCCGGCGCGCCCGCCCTTCTGGCCCCCGGGCAAGCCGCCTTGCGCGAGTGGCAAGCTTGCGTGCAGGCCGCCCGCCAGCGCCTCATGCGGCAGGCCGATCTGGCCAGCCAGCTCATTCATTTCATCCATCAAAAGCAAAGCGAAACAAGCACATGACCACGCCCAGCCTTGACATCAGCGGCGCCATCGCCCGCATCACCCTCCAGCGCCCTGAAGCGGCCAACAAACTCGCGCCCGAAGACATCACCGCGCTGCGCGCCCACTTGCGCGAAATCAACGCCGCCGACGGCGTGCGCGTGCTCATCCTCCAAAGCGCGGGCAAGCACTTTTGCAGCGGGCACGACCTGGCCGAGCTGGCCGCCAACCCGCGCTCGGGCAACGGCTTTGGCGACATGGTGGACGCGCTGGCCGCCTGCCGCCCCGTCACCATCGCCGCCGTGCAAGGCGGCGCTTTTGGCGGCGGCGCCGATCTGGCCCTGGCCTGCGACTTTCGCGTGGGCGGCCCGCAATCGCGCGTGCGCGTGCCCCCGGTGCAGCTGGGCCTGCACCTGTACCAAAGCGGGCTGGAGCGCTTTGTGAGCCGCCTGGGCCTGAACATGGCCCGCCGCCTGCTGCTGGCCGCCGAGCCGCTGGACGCCGCCGCCATGCTGGACTGCGGCTTTCTCACCCACTTCAGCAACGGCCCCGACATCACCGGCGCCGTGGATGAGCTGGCCGCCACCCTGGCCCGCATGGCCCCGCTGGCCCTGCTGGGCATGAAGGAAAGCCTGAACCAGATTGCCTGCGGCCGCCCGGACGCCGCCCTGATTGCCGCCCGCGTGCAGCGCACCATCCTGTCTGAAGACTTGCAAGAAGGCATCCAGGCTTTGCAGCAAAAGCGCGAGCCGGTGTTCAAGGGGCGGTAAAGGAGTCAGGGGCGCGCTGCGCCGCCCGTGGCGCTAAAAACAGGAGCGAATCGGGGTGGGTAAAAATACCGTTTAGCGCACGTTTCACTAGGACATCATGCTATTGATTAAGGAGCTAAATAAGGCGACTTTCAAACTGCTCTCAGAGCCTATCCTCGAACTCCAAATGAATGGCTCCTCCCATGTACCCAAGCGATATGAGCGATGCGCAGTGGCAAGTGCTGGCCAAACACTTTGCCGAAATGAACAAGAGAGGACGTCCCCGTGTACGAATCGCCCGGGACTTGATCAACGCCATCTTTTATGTGCAAGCCACAGACGGCCAAACCACTGACCGTCGGTAGCGCGCACTGCCCAAGGACTGCCCGCCCTGCAAACAGGTCTACAACACCTTTGCCCGCTGGCGCCAGCGCGGCGTGTGGGATGTGCTGCTGGCTGTGATGGTGCACTCAGCAGGTATTCAGGACCGGGTGGAAGTCAAGGCTTTGCTGATCAGGCTATTTATGCGCTTTGCTGGATTGTGAAGAGGGCTTTTGCCTGGTTGAGTCAATCGAGAAGACTGAGCAAAGACTACGAGGTCACTGGCGCTTTAGCCGAAGCATTCGTGAAGGTTGCCTGCATTCGGCGCATGGTCAGGCTTCTGGGATGATTTTGGAGACAGGCTCTGAAAGAAGCTCGGGAAAAGCGCTGGAAGCAGGGCTGATTTTCGCGATCTGGCTCCAAGCTGCGCCCAGCGGCTCAAAGGAGCGGGCGGCCGCATGCCGGACAATCCAGGGCCTTTCCGCCCGCCGCCCGCCCCGCCTTTTCCTCGCCCCTTGCGCCCGAGATGAACCATCTGCCCCGCACAGAAGCCGCGCTGGCCAGCTACCGCATGCGGCTGGCCGTGGTGGCGCTGGCAGCCACGCTGGGCTTTGCGGCGCTGGGCACAAGGCTGTGGGTGCTGCAAGTGCAGCGGCACGAAGAAATGGCCGAGCGCGCCGAAAGCAACCGCACGGCGGTGGTGCCCATCGTGCCCAACCGGGGCGACATTCTTGACCGCAACGGCGTGGTGCTGGCCACCAGCTACAAGGCGCACGCGCTGGAAATCACGCCCGCGCAGGTGCCGGGCGATCTGGACGAGGTGATTGACGCCCTTTCTGAAGTGGTGCCTATCAGCGAGCGCGAGCGCCGCCGCTTCGAGCGCCTGCGGCAGAACACGCGCAGCTTTGAATCGCTGCCCATCCGCATGCGCCTGACGGATGAGGAAGTGGCCCGCTTTGCCGCCAACCGCTACCGTTTTCCGGGCGTGGAAATCAAGGCGCGTCTGTTTCGCACCTATCCAATGGGCGAAGTGGCCGCGCACGCCATCGGCTACGTGGGCCGCGTCAATGACCGCGACAAGGAGCGCATCGAAGACCAGGGGCCGGAATACGCGGCCAACTACCGGGGCACGGACTACATCGGCAAATCCGGCATCGAGGCCAGCTATGAAGACGTGCTGCATGGCCGCACCGGCGTGGAGCAAATGGAAACCGCCTCGGGCGGACGCGCCGTGCGCCTGCTGGAGCGCCGCTCCGCCGCCAGCGGCCAGACGCTGCGCCTGACGATTGACATCACCCTGCAAAAGCTCGTGGAAGAGCTGTACGGCGAGCGGCGCGGCGCGCTGGTTGCGATGGATCCGCAAACCGGCGAAGTGCTCGCCTTCGTGAGCAAGCCCACGTTCGACCCCAACCTGTTCGTGGAAGGCATCGACCAGGCCACCTGGACGGAGCTGAACGAATCGCTCGCCCGCCCCCTGTTCAACCGCGCCTTGCGCGGCACTTATCCGCCCGGCTCCACCTTCAAGCCCTTCATGGCGCTGGCGGGGCTGGAAAGCGGCCGCATCACGCCGCAAACCACCGTGAACGACACCGGCAGCTGGGTGCTGGCCGGGCACGTGTTCCGGGGCCACGCCACCGGCACGGTGAACCTGGAGCAAAGCATCACCCGCTCCAGCAACGCCTACTACTACCAGCTGGCCTACGACATGGGCATCAGCGCCATCAACCGCTTCATGGGGCCGCTGGGCTTCGGGCGCGAAACGGGCATTGACCTGCCGGGCGAAGCCAAGGGCGTGCTGCCCAGCCCCGAGTGGAAGCGTGAAGCCATGCGCCGCTACAAGGACCGGCGCATGCAAGTCTGGGTGCCGGGCGACACGGTCAATGTCGGCATCGGCCAGGGCTTCAACAACTACACCATGCTGCAAATGGCGCAGGCCGTGGCCACGCTGGCGGCTGACGGCGTCAAGCATCCGCCGCATCTGGTCAAGGCCACGCAGGCCAGCCCCGCCAGCGAGCCTGTGCCCGCCCCGCGCCCCGCCGCACAGAACATGGGCTACAAAAGCGCCCACATGAACGTGGTGCGCCAGGGCATGGTGGGCGTCACCCTGCGCGGCACGGGCCGCAGCGCCTTCAAGGACGCGCCGTATCTCTCGGGCGGCAAAACCGGCACCGCGCAAGCCATCACCATCGGCCAGAAAAGCCGCTACAACGCCGCCCGGCTGGCCGAATACCAGCGCGATCACTCGCTCTACATCGCCTTTGCCCCGGCAGAGCAGCCGCGCATCGTGGTGGCCGCCATTGTCGAAAACGCAGGCTTTGGCGCCACGGCGGCAGCGCCCATCGTGCGCCGCGTGCTCGACTACTGGCTGGCGGGCATCTACCCCAGCGAGCAAGACATCAAGGCCGTGCAGCGCAGCCGCGCCAGCGCCCCCATCGGCGCGCCGCGCACTGTGGAGGAAATGGCCATCCGCCCGCCCGAAGCAGCCAGGCCGCAGCCAGCGCCTGGCCCGGCTGACGCGGCTGATGCGCCCAATGCCGCGAATGCGGCAATCCAGACAGACACACCCCCAACACCCCAGACGCCCGAAGCATCCGCCGCGCCAGACACGCTGCCGCATCCCAAGCCCGCAGCCGTGCAAGCGCCAAAGCAACCCGCGCCGCCTGCTGCCCGTAGCGCAGAGGATGACGTGCCCTGAGAGCCTGTTCAGAGTTCGTCCATAGGTACGAAAAGCGCGGACTCAGGTGGCTGACGCAGGCGGCCTCGGGCCCCGCCAAGCCTCTCCGGAGCGCAAGCGGCCCGCAAGCAACCCGTCAAGCCTGTTTACGGCTTGCCCGGCTTTGGATTGATTCAAAAACAAGAGCGAATTCAAGGGGCTATAAGTACCGTTTTGCGCACGTTCCACTAGGACGTATTGCTATGAACAGAGGAGCAAAAAAAGACTTCCAATCCGTTGTCTCTTTGATCCAAGCGGCAAAGCTCAAGGCTGGCGGCGGACTATCGCCAGGGCAACAAAAAACCCGCCAGACGGCCTCTGCCCTGGCGGGTTCGCTGTTTTCAAATCAGGCGTTTTTTATGCGCTCTTGGCGGCGGCTTCCGCCTTTTTGAGGATGACGTACATCTCATCTTTGAGGCGCAGTTTTTGTTTCTTCAGTGTTTCAATGGTTTCGTGCGCTGCGCTTTCTACGCCGCTTTCCATGCGCTTGATCTGGTGATCAAGTTCGTTGTGCTGCTCGAACAGGCGGCTGAAATGGGGATCGGCGTTTTTCAGCTTGCTGATCAGGTCGCGAAATTCTGGAAACATGGAATCTCCTTTCTTGGGTGGTGGAATGACCTTGATTCTAGATGGGCCGCTGGCTCCGGAATCCAGCTGGCGGATTGCGCGTTGCGCCCTTCAATGTTGAAGCGGCCCGCACCGCCGCCCGGGCGGAACATGAAAAGCTGCGGCGGCGAGGCGCCATCGGCCGTCAGTTTTCATCCTTTCGCGGGCCGCTGGCGTTTTTTGACGGCTTTTTTGGCGTTTTTGGCGCGTTTTGCCGGTTTTTCTTCCAGCACGCAGTCGGCGAAGTAGCGTTTGCGGCCCTGTTCGTCCTCCACTTCCACCAGGCCGTGAATGTCGGTTTCAAAGCCGGGGCATTCCAGGGCGAAGGTGCGGGCGAACTTGAGGTAATCGACGATTTTCTGGTTGAAGACTTCACCGGGAATGAGCAGCGGAATGCCGGGCGGATAGGGCGTGACCAGGCCGACGGTGACGCGCCCTTGCAGATGGTCGATTTCCACGCGTTCAGTGCGCCGGCGGGCAATGCAGGCGTAGGCGTCGGCGGGCGTCATGGCGGGGGTGAGTTCGCTCAAATACATCTCGGTGGTCAGGCGCGCGATGTCGTATTTGGCGTAGAGCTGGTGCACGTGCTGGCACAAGTCGCGCAGGCCCATGCGCTCGTAGCGGCGGTGTTGCGCGCAAAACTCGGGCATCACGCGCCAGAGGGCGTGGTTGCGGTCGTAGTCCACTTTGAACTGCTGCAAGGCGGCCAGCAGCGTGTTCCAGCGGCCTTTGGTGATGCCGATGGTGAACATGACAAAGAAGCTGTAGAGGCCCGTTTTTTCCACCACCACGCCGTGCTCGGCCAGGTATTTGCTGACGATGCTGGCGGGTATGCCGGTGTCGCCAAACTTGCCATCCAGCCCCAGGCCGGGGGTGATGATGGTGGTTTTGATGGGGTCGAGCATGTTGAAGCCCGGCGCCAGCTGGCCGAAGCCGTGCCAGCTTTCCTGCCCGCTTTTTTTGCCGCCCTTTTCCCTGCCCTTTTGGGCAGCGCCGTCCTGAATGATCCAGTCATCGGCGCGGCCCACGCCTTCAGCGGCAAGCTGCTGCGGCCCCCACACGGTGAACCACCAGTCGCCCTCGCCAAAGTCGGCGGCCACCTTGCGCATGGCGCGGCGAAAGTCCATTGCCTCCAGCAGGCTTTCTTCGACCATCGCGCGGCCGCCGGGCGGCTCCATCATGGCGGCGGCCACGTCGCAGCTGGCGATGATGCTGTACTGCGGGCTGGTGGAGGTGTGCATCAGATACGCCTCGTTGAAAAGGAAGCGGTCCAGCGGCACGGTTTGCGAGTCTTGCACCAGCACCTGGCTGGCCTGGCTGATGCCCGCCAGCAGCTTGTGAATGGACTGGGTGGCGTACACCAGCGATTTTTTCGGGCGCGGCCTTTTCTTGCCCATGGCGTGATACGCGCCGTAGAAGGGGTGAAAGGCTGCGTGCGGCAGCCAGGCTTCGTCGAAATGCAGGTTGTCGATGTAGCCGTCCAGCAGCTGCTTGATGGTTTCGGTGTTGTAGAGGATGCCGTCGTAGGTGGACTGCGTGAGCGAAAGAATGCGCGGGCGCACCGCTTCGGCGTCCACATGCCGCAGCAGCGGATTGGCGCGAATCTTGGCCTGGATGGCCTGCGGCTCGAACGCCTCGCGCGCAATGGGGCCGATGATTCCGTAATGGTTGCGCGTGGGCCTGAGAAACACCGGCACCGCCCCCGTCATGATGATGGCGTGCAGGATGCTTTTGTGGCAGTTGCGGTCCACCACCACCACATCGCCCGGCGCCACGGCGTGATGCCACACGATTTTGTTGCTGGTGGAAGTGCCGTTGGTGGTGAAAAAGCAGTGGTCGGCATTGAAGATGCGCGCCGCGTTGCGCTCGCTCTCGCCGATGGCGCCGTCGTGATCCAGCAGCTGGCCCAGCTCTTCCACGGCGTTGCACACATCGGCGCGCAGCATGTTCTCGCCGTAAAACTGGTGATACATCTGCCCGATGGGGCTTTTGAGAAACGCCACGCCGCCCGAATGGCCGGGGCAGTGCCAGGAGTAGGAGCCGTCTTCCGCGTAGTCCAGCAGCGCCTTGAAAAAAGGCGGCTGTATGCCTTCCAGATACGCACGGGCCTCGCGGATGATGTGCCGCGCCACAAACTCCGGCGTGTCTTCAAACATGTGGATGAAGCCGTGCAGCTCGCGCAGGATGTCGTTGGGCAGGTGCTGGCTGGTCTTGGTCTCGCCATGCAGGTAGATGGGCACATCCGGGTTCTTGCGCCGCACCTGCTGGATGAAATGGCGCAAATTCAAAATGGCCGGGGCCAGATCGGGGCCGGGGTTGTCCGGGCCGGGGCTGAACTCCTCATCGTCAATCGAAAGAATGAAGGCGCTGGCGCGGCTTTGCTGCTGGGCAAACTGCGCCAGATCGCCATAGCTGGTGGCGCCCACCACCTCAAAGCCCTCTTCCTCGATGGCTTTGGCCAGCGCCCGGATGCCCAGGCCCGAAGTGTTGTCGTTGCGGTAGTCCTCGTCGATGATGACGATGGGGAAATGGAATTTCATGGGCGCGGCCTCCTCTTGGCGTTGCAATCGGGCAAAGCAAAAACGCCTGCGTCTTTCACGCAAGCGCCACGGCAAGGCGGCAAGTGTAAGAACCTGTTCAGAACCTGCGCAGAGTCTGGGCGCTAGCGCGAAAAAGCAGCTCCCAAGTGAATTCAGGAAGAATTTCTGGCAGGTGCAGACATCAAAAAAAAAACAGGAGCAGATACAAAGGGCATAAATACCGTTTTGCGCTGCCCCCACTAGGACATATTGCTATCAAGCCAGGAGCAAATGTACGGCTCCTTTGCTCTTTCAGGCTACGCAGGCGCTGTCTTGCGGCTGGCGGGTAGTTTCAGGGAACAGGCGGCCCAGCTCGCGGCAAATGGTGGCGGGAGCTGCGTCAATGATTTGGGCCAGATCGCGCAGTTGCGGCAGGGCTTTGCGGGGCAGCAGGCCTTCGCCGGCCGTCAGCATGGCGAGCAAGTGGCGCAGGCGGCCTTGCACGGCGCCTGTGCGCAGACGGGCCATGTCGCGGGCCTGGCGCTGCTGCTGGGCCATGACGGCGTGCATGAGCAGCAGACGGTCGCTCTCGTGCCGCCACAGCTCGGGGCTGGCGCGCACGGCGGTCAGCGCCACGGCGGTTTCGCGGTAGGCATTGCCGCTGAGCGCAGCGATGCCGGCGATGTCGCCCGGCCCGGCCAGTTGCACGAGCGCGTTGCCGTCGCCGCCAGGCTGAATCAGCGCCAGCCAGCCTTCGGCCACGCGCCATAGCGGCCCTTGGCTGCCAGCGGCCATGAGCTGCTGGCCGGGGGCGAGCGACAGCCCCCAGTGTTGTGCCTGGGCCTGGGCGCAAGCGGACGGAAGAGAGGCGGGAAAGCCGCGCGCCGCGTCAGGTTCCGCGTGAGATCCAGCGCCTTTGGGCAGGATGGCCAAGCCCGGCGCGTCTGCCGCAGGCATTTGGAAGGAAGAGAAGTTCATTGCCGATGCTCCTTGGGTTGCCGCCGCGCGGCGCGGCCAGTGCGCGAACGCGCAAGCCGTTGGCCGGAGTTGGGGATGGCGGCAGGAAAAAGACCGTGAAAGAAGGGCGCGGCCCTTCCCGAAGGGTCAGGCCGCGAAGGAGAAGGCGGGCAAGGCGGGCGGCCCGCGCGGATGGGCCGCCCGCACGGGCTGCGCCCAAACGGCGTGCCGCAAAACGGCAACAGGAGCGGCGTACGCCATGCGTTCCAGCGCCAGGGCGGGCGCTGCGGCAGGCGGGGCCAGCCGCTCGCCCATCAGCACGCACAGCGGGCAGTGGTCAAGGTGCAGGGCGGTTTTGCCGGCCTGGCCGTCACCGGCGGCGCTGTCTGCGCTGTTGTCTGCGTCAGACAGGGCGATCCAGCGGGTTCCTTCGGAGGTGCAAACCTGCACCCATTGCGCGTTGCCGGCGCTCGCCAGCGCGCGCGAGACGGTAGGCGCCAGCGCAGACAACGCGACAACCCAGGCCGTCAGCCAGACGAGCCAGCGGGGAAAGCCACGAGGAAGGCCGGTGCGGCGGTTCATGAGCGCAGTTGTCAAGCCGGTTCGCGCGTTGGACAGAGAGCAGCGGCGCGAAATGCGAAAAAACCCATTCGAGTTCATTTTATGAACCCAACACAAACCGTTGCCAGACAAGGCCTGGCTCTTTGAGCAGCATCAAGAAATTGACGTGGCTACAGGACGTAAAACCTGAAATTGACAAAGGTCAATTAAAGGCTGCTAGCTGTTTGTATAGTCAAAACCGGATATATCGATCCACGAAACGAAAGGAGTCTGAAATGAGTCTGCTTGGAAAAAAAGCGCTGGATGTGGCGGCCAACCTGGGTCGCCGCCGCTTCCTGAATTCGGCCGCTGCGCTGGGCGCGGTCACGGTCGGCTTGGCCGCCTGCAAGGAAAACACGCAGGGCAGCGCTGCGTCTGCTCCGGCGGCGCCAGCGGCTGCGCCTAAGGCGGCGCCAAAAACTGAAATCACGGCAGCGCCCGAGACGCGCGGCTTCGTGGGTGGTGCGGGCAGCATTGAAATCCATCCAGGCCAGCTGGATACGCACTACGGCATCTGGAGTGGCGGCCACACGGGCGATTTGCGCGTGCTAGGCATTCCTTCCGGTCGTGAATTGGCTCGTGTGCCTGGTTGCTGCCCGGATGCGCTGGTGGGATGGGGAATCACCAATGAATCCAAAGCCGTAATGGGCACCAAGCCCGACGGCACGTTGGAGTTCACCACGGGCGACACGCACCACGTGCACTGCTCATATAAAGACGGCATCTACGACGGTAAATACTGTTTCGTGAATGACAAGCTCAACGCCCGCTTGGTGCGTGTGCGCTTGGATTACATGGTGACGGACAAGATTCTCAAGTTGCCGCATGTGCAGGGCTTCCACGGCATCTTCCCGGACAAGCGCGATCCGGTGGATCCCAGCGTCAACTACACCACGCGCGTGTTCTGCGGCCAGGAATTTCGTGTGCCGCTGGAAAAAATTGACAACAACACCGTCAATGACGACGCGAACTATGGCTGCGTATTCACCTGTGTGGATTCCGAGAAGATGGAGGTCAAGTGGCAGGCCCGCATCGACGGCAACTGCGATTTGGTGGCTACCTCATACGACGGCAAGCTGGCTGCCACCAACCAGTACAACACCGAAGGTGGCGTAACCTATCCCGACATGATGTCGGCTGAAGTGGATGCTTGTCTGTTCTTCAATGTAGCGCGCATTGAGCAGGCCATCAAGGACGGCAAATTCACCCATCTGGGCAACAACAAGATTCCAGTGGTGGACTGCCGCGCGGAAGCCAACAAGGATCCGAAAACGGCGCTGGCTGTGCCCGTGCCCGTACCCAAGAACCCGCACGGCGTGAACGCTTCACCCGACGGCAAGTATTTCGTGTGCTCCGGCAAGCTTTCGCCCACCTGCACGGTGATCGAGCTGCAAAAGGTGCTGGACTGGTTTGACGGCAAGCTGGACGACATCGCCAAGGCCGTGGTGGCTGAAGTGGAAGTGGGCCTGGGGCCGCTGCACACCACGTTCGATGGCCGGGGCAATGCCTACACCACGCTGTTCCTGGATAGCCAGATTTGCAAATGGAACGTTGAACAGGCCATCAAGAAATACGCTGGTGATAAGAACATCAACCCCGTTATCGACAAGATCGACGTGATGTACCAGCCCGGTCACATTAGTGCGACGCATGCTGAAACCAGTGCGGCTGATGGCGTATGGATGGGCGTAGGCAACAAGTTTTCCAAGGACCGCTTCCTGCCTGTCGGCCCGCTGCATGCCGAAAACGACCAGTTGCTCGACATCACGGGCGAGCGCATGGTGCTGGTGCATGACACGCCGGTGCGCGGCGAGCCGCACGACTTCGTGATCTTCAAGCGCGAGTGGCTTAATCCCAAGCAGATCTACAACATGGAAGACTTCCCCTTGGCGGTGCCCAGCGCGGAAGAAGCGGGCGTCACCCGCAATGGCAACAAGGTCACTGTGCGTATGGTGTCTTTCGCGCCAGCTTTCGAGCCCAATGTGTTCAAGGTGAAATTGGGCGATGAAGTGACGGTGATTCTCACCAACATTGACCGCGTGGAGGACTTGACGCACGGCTTTGGCCTGCCTGACTACAACATTCAGTTCATTGTCAATCCGCAGGAAACCAAGTCTGTAACTTTCAAGGCGGACAAGCCAGGCGTGTTCTGGTACTACTGCACCAACTTCTGCCACGCGCTGCACCTGGAAATGCGCGGACGCATGATCGTTGAATCTTGATGCCCCTGGCAGGCAGGTAAACGGGCGGGTCATCGGGCCTGCCCGCAAAAGTAGAAAATAAAAAAGGGGCTTGAGCTGGTGACGGCTTGGCCCCTCGGTTTTTGTAAGAGCCTATTCACGGACAGGCTGTGAACAGGTTCTAAATCCCAGGATGTATTG
This sequence comes from Ottowia massiliensis, assembly GCF_900240305.1. Taxonomy (NCBI): domain Bacteria; kingdom Pseudomonadati; phylum Pseudomonadota; class Betaproteobacteria; order Burkholderiales; family Comamonadaceae; genus Ottowia; species Ottowia massiliensis. The sequence goes on from NZ_LT964854.1 coordinate 560,795, forward strand.
GCTCATGAAAATCGAAACACTCGCTCGCAAGATGCTGACAGGGCTGGCGCTGTCACTGGCGGCGCTGGCGGTGCAGGCCGCCGGGCAGGGCGCAGGCGGCTCGCAAGCCTACGAAGCGCCCCTGCCGCCGGGGCTGGCCACGGCCAAGGACATGTGCGCCCTGCTGCCGTGCAAGGACGTGTTTCCGGGGGCAACCTCGTTTTCCGAACGCATGGGCCAGCCACCCTACGTGGAAGCCTACGGCGGCGAAGATGGCAAGCAAAAGCTCGGCTACGTGATGCTCTCTACCGACATCACCGACACGCCCGCCTATTCGGGCAAGCCGGTGGTCACGCTGATCGGCATGGACACGGAGGGCAAATACGTTGGCGTCAAAGTCATCAAGCACTCCGAACCCATCTTGCTGCTGGGCATCCCGGAGTCGGCGCTGCTTGATTTCAATGCCCAGTACATCGGCAAATCCGTTAAGGACAAGATTGAAGTGGGCCAGACCCGGCCTGATGAAGGCGTGCTGGGCGTGGACGCCATTTCCGGCGCTACGGTGACGGTTATCGCGCAAAACCAGGTCATCACCACTTCCGGCGCGGCCGTGGCGCGGCAGGTGGGCATCATCGAGCCGCTGGTGCGCGAGCCGGTGCGCTATGTGGAGCCTGCCGCTGGCCAGCCCCTGCCGGATTGGGACACGCTGGTCAAACAGGGCGCAATAGGCAAGCTGGTGGTCAAGCCAGAGCAGGTGGGGCTTGAAAAAAGCAACGTGCCTTTCATTGAGCTGTGGTTCGGCTCGCTCAATTCGCCCGTCGTCGGTCCGGCGCTGCTGGGCGAGGACACCTGGAAAAACCTGATAGGGCGCATGAAGGAAGGGCAAAACGCCATCTTCATCATTCGCACGGCGGGAGCCGAATCGTTCAAAGGTTCGGGCTTCGTGCGCGGCGGCATTTATGACCGCGTGCAGGTGCGGCAGGACAACGACATCTTCACCTTCAAGGACAGCGATGCCGTGAACCTGTACACCCTCAAGGCCAAAGGCGCGCCCAAGTTCAGCGAATCCAGCATCTTCATCGTGCGTTCGCCTGCCTTTTCGGCGGCGTATCCGTGGAAGCTGATCTTTCTGGGCAACAAGCGCGATCCGGCCACGGGCCAGCGCGTGTTCACGGTGTTTGACAAGGGTTACTGGCTGCCTGAGCAGTATTTGGTGGGCGGCCATCCCAAGATCGCTGTACCCGAGGCCACATGGGTGAAAGTGTGGAAGCAGCGCGCGCCGCAGATCGTGCTGTTCGCCCTGCTGCTGGTGGCTGTCACGGTGGTGTATGCCCTGCGCGACCATCTCACGCGCCGCTCCACGCACAAAAACAAGTGGCCGGTCAATTCCTTCAAGTTCACCTTCTGGGCCATCTTCATCTTCTGGGTGGGTTTTGGCCTGATGGCGCAACCTTCGGTCACGCAAGTGCTGACCTGGCTGCACTCGCTGCTGTTCAAGTGGGAGTGGGATCTGTTCCTGAGCGATCCTTTCCTGTTCCTCTACTGGATCTTCATCTTCGTGACCATCTTCCTGTTCGGGCGCGGCCTGTTTTGCGGCTGGACCTGCCCCTTCGGTTCCATTCAGGAAGGGCTGCACAAGATTGCGGGCGCCACGCCGCTGAAGCGCTACCAGTTCCTGCCGCCCAAGTGGCTGCATGACCGGCTCAAGTGGATCAAATACGCCGTGTTCTTCGGCCTGGTGGTGGTGTCGCTCTTTTCGATGGGGCTGGCCGAAAAGCTGGCCGAAGTGGAGCCGTTCAAGACCACCTTCCTTGTGGGCATCACCAAGCGCAGCTGGCCGTTTGCCACGTTTGTGCTGGTGATTCTGGGGCTGTCCATCTTTATTGAGCGGCCTTATTGCAAATACGTCTGCCCGCTGGGCGCGTCGATTGCCATGCCGACCACGTTCCGCTGGTTCGGTCTGCGCCGCAAGGCGGACTGCAACACCTGCAAAGCCTGCGCCAAAGGCTGCGGCGCGCTGGCCATTGACGCCGATGGGCGCATCGACCAGCGCGAGTGCATGCACTGCATGGATTGCATGATTCTTTACACCGACAGCGCCGGCTGCCCGCCGCTGGTCAAGGAGCGCAAGGCGCGCGAGCGCGCGGGCGAACCGATGACAGCCATTGCACGCGACGGCTACTACATCCCCATCGTTCCGATTGAGGAAGACCGCCAGCGCCTCAATGCCCAAAAGCTGCTGTCCATCAAGCCTGACCCGCGCTGGCCCAGCAAGCGCGCCCATCCCTCCGTGGAAAACCTGCATGGCGTGCGCCGCCTGCTGGGCGAAGTGGTGGAGCACCTCTGGCCCTTCAGCCGCGAAGGCTGGCAGGCCAGCCACGTGGTGGTGGCGCTGGGCGTAGCGGCGGCGCTGGGCGCCACGCTGGTCTGGCTGCTGGCCGCAGGCGGCAGCGCCTCGCCCATGCTCGTGATCGGCGTGTGGTTTGGCTGGAGCGTGTTTGAAGTGCTCGTGCGCTTCAAGAGCAAGCCCTACGTCAAGGACGGCCCCTGGTGGGGCAGCGTGTGGCGGCAGGCCACCGTCATGGACATGATCAGCTACGTGGGCCTCAAAAACCTGCTCATTGGCGCGGCGCTGTTCTGGCTGCTGGCGTTCACCGGTCTGTGGACGCTTGCATGAAGGGCGGCGTTTTCAGACCATCCGCGAAGAGACGGCTGGCCGCAGCCTTCCTGGGCATGGCCCTGGCGGGCCATGCCGCAGCGGCCACGCTCACGGTCAGGCCGGGCGAGTCCATCCAGGCGGCCATAGACCGCGCCCAAAACGGCGATGTCATCGAAGTGCAGCGCGCCCGCTACCAGGAAAACCTGCGCATCGACAAAACGGTCACGCTGCGCGGCATCGAACGCCCCACGGTCGATGGCAGCGGCAAGGACGACACCATCCGCGTCATCGCCCCCGACGTTGTCATCGAAGGCATGATCGTCGCCAACTCCGGCGACAACCGCTACAAGCAAAACGCTGGCATCTACGTTCAGCCCGGCGCGCACCGCGCCAAAGTGCAGCATTGCTACCTGGCCTACAACCTGTTTGGCATGTGGATTGAAAAAGCCGATGACGTGCAAGTGCTGCACAACAACATCACCGGCAAGCGCGACTACGACAGCCCCCGGCGCGGCAACGGTATCCAGCTCTACAACACCAAGGGCGCGCGCATCATCGGCAACCAGATCAGCTTCGTGCGCGACGCGCTCTATATCGACGTTTCGCACCACGCCATCTTCCAGAAGAACAACCTGCACCACAGCCGCTACGGCACGCACTACATGAACTCCTACTACAACCTGTGGGAGGACAACGACACCTGGAAAAACCAGGCCGGCCTGGCCCTGATGGAAGTGCGCGACCAGACCATCCGCAACAACCGCGCGTGGAACAACATCGACCACGGCATCATGCTGCGCACCCTGCAAGACGCAGTGGTGGAAAACAACATCGTCATGGGCAACAAGCGCGGCTTTTTCGTCTATGACGTGGAATTCACCAAGATGCTGGGCAACGTGGTGGCCGACAACTACACCGGCGTGCATCTGGCGGGCGCGGCGCGCAACACCTGGGACGGCAACGACTTCATCCAGAACCGCCTGCAAGTCAAATACGTGCTCACGCGCGACCAGCAATGGGGCGGCCCCGAAGGCAACTACTGGAGCAACTATCGCGGCTGGGACCGCGACCACGACGGCCGGGGCGACATTCCCTACGAAGCCAACGACATCGTGGACCGCCTCAGCTGGCGCTACCCTGCCGTGCAAATGCTGCTGGGCAGCCCTGCCGTGCAGGCGCTGCGCCTGGTGGGCCAGCAGTTTCCGGTGCTGCGCGTGCCCAGCGTCGTGGAAAACCACCCCCGCATGCTGCCGCGCTCCACCGAATGGGCCAAATGGCGCGCGCGCGTGCAAAAGGAAAACCCCAATGTCCGATGAAACCAGCAGCAGCCCCGGCGGGGGCGACGCCGTCATTCGCTTGCGCGGCGTCACCAAACGCTTTGACCGCTTCACCGCCGTGGACGATGTTTCGCTCGACATCCGGCGCGGCGAAGTGTTCGGCCTGATCGGCCACAACGGCGCAGGCAAAAGCACCCTGTTCAAGATGATGCTCGGCCTGCTTGCGCCCACCAGCGGCCGCATTGAAGTGGGCGGCCAGCCCGTGCACGGCCGCGCCGCGCGCGAAGTGCGGCGCGGCATTGGCTACCTGCCCGAAAACGTGGCCTTGTGGGACAACCTCAGCGGCCTGGAAACGCTGCGCTTTTTCGCGCGCCTCAAGCGCGTGGACGCGGCAGGCTGCCCCGCGCTGCTGGAGCGCGTGGGCCTGGGCGCGGCGGGCAAAAAGCCGGTGCGCGCCTACTCCAAGGGCATGCGCCAGCGCCTGGGCTTTGCGCAGGCGCTGCTGGGCCAGCCGCGCGTGCTGTTTCTGGATGAACCCACCACGGGGCTGGACCCGCACGCCATCCACTTTTTCTGGGACACGCTGGCCGAGCTGCGCGACCAAGGGCTGACCATCGTGCTCACCTCGCACATCCTGGCCGAGCTGCAAAACCGTGTGGACCGCGTGGCCGTCATGGCCAGCGGCAAGGTGCAGGCGCTGGGCACGCTGGACGAGCTGCGCGCCATCTTCGATTTGCCGCTGACGGTGCAGGCCAGCCTGGCCGCTGGCGTCGATGCCGGGCAGGCCCAGGGCTTCATGGCCGCCTGGCCGCCCGATCTGGCCGGCTTCGCACACGCTTTTGACGGCCAGACCCTCACCCTTCGCGCCCCGCGCGAGAAAAAAATGGCCCTGCTGCGCCACCTGCTGGCCGCGCCGCAAGTGGCCGACGTGCAAGTGCATGCCCCCTCGCTGGAAGACATGTTCTTCAGCGAAGGCGGCGCAGGCGTGGCCGCCAGCGCGCAAAACCGCCCGCAACCCCGCCCGCAAACCCAACAGGAAGCCGCATGATCCAGCCCCGTCAAGTCCTCACCCTGGCCTCCAAGGAATTTCGCGACCGTCTGCGCAACCGCTGGGTGCTGGCCGTGGCGCTGGTGTTCGCCGCGTTTTCGCTCGTCATCACCTACGCGGGCGGCGCGCAGCAGGGCACGGTGGGCCTGCGCTCGCTGGAATTCACCATCACCAGCCTGGTCAGCCTCGTCATCTACCTTGTGCCGCTCATTGCCCTGCTGCTGGGCTTTGACGCCATCGTGGGCGAGCGCGAGCGCGGCTCGCTCGACTTGCTGCTGGCCTACCCCATCACGCGCGGCGAGCTGCTGCTAGGCAAATACCTGGGCCTGGCGCTGGCGCTGGCGCTGGCCATGCTGGCCGGGCTGGCCGCCGTGGGCGTGGTGCTGGCGGGGCAGTTCGGCACGCGGGCGCTTTTTCACTATTCGGGCTTCGTGATCAGCGCGCTGCTCATGGGGCTGGCCTTTTTGAGCCTGGCCGTGCTCATCTCGGTGCTGGCGCGCGACCGCACGCGCGCTTCGGGCGCGGCCATCATCCTGTGGTTTTTGTTCGTGCTGGTGTTTGACCTGGCGCTGCTGGGCGTGCTGGTGGGCACTGCCGGGCGCTACGGCGGCGAAATCTTCCCCTACCTGCTGCTGCTGAACCCGACCGACGTTTTCCGCATCCTCAACGTCTTTTCCGCTGAAGACGTGCGCAGCGCCTACGGGCTGGTCAGCGTGGTGCCGCCCGTGCTGCTGCGGCTGGACGTGCTGGCCGCCGTCATGGCCGGCTGGATTGCCATACCCTTGGCCCTTGCCAAATGGAGATTTAAGACATGAGCGATTTCTTTCGCCTTCGCCCCCTTCATGCCGCCTGCCACTGCGGCCAGCCCCATGCCCGTGATGAAGCCTGCTCCGAGCGCCGCGTGCTGCTGGGCCTGATGGCCCTGTCAGCCATCGCCCCGCTGGCGGCGTGCAGCAACGAAACCGGCAGCCAGGCCGTCAGCACCGAACCCGTTGAAATCACCGCCTCCACCTCCTGCGAGCTGGACGGCATGCTGCTCACCGACTACCCCGGCCCCAAGGGCCAGATTCACTACGCGGGCGAAGACCGTCCCTGGTTTTATTGCGACACCATCGAAGTGCTCAACACCCTGCTGCTGCCCGAGCAAATCCGCAAGGTGAACGCCGTCTATGTGCAAGACATGGGCCGCGCCGACTGGGACAACCCCAAAGGCGCCTGGATCGACGCGCGCACCGCCCTTTATGTGCAAGGCAGCAAGCGCAAAGGCTCCATGGGCGAAACCCTGGGCACCTTCAGCAGCGAAGAAGACGCGCAAAAGTTCATCGCCGAATACGGCGGCAAGCTGCTGCGCATGAACGAAATCACCCCTGAAATGATTGATCTGCGCGGCGGCTCCGGGCTGGACAACAGCATGTGAGCGCCGCTCCATGTGCCTGAACAGCGCCTGAAAAACGCCCGGAAGCAGGGCCGGTTTTACCCTCTATTTCGCTCCTTGATTCATAGCATGAGGTCCTAGTGGAATGGGCGCGAAAGCCAGTTTTGGCCCCTCAAATTTGCTCCTGTCCTTGTTATCACGCCCTTCTTCAGCCCGCCATGAGCCAGCCGCCTTTGCTGACCCCGCCCGCTGCCGCCGCCTCTGCCAAAACGCCCCTCACACGCCGCCGCTGGCTCTGGCTGGCAGGCGCTGGCGCGCTGGCTGCGGCAGGCGCGGCGGGCCTGGCCCTGCGCCGCGCCGCGCCCGGGCAGCCGCCAGCGGGCGACGAAGGGCTGGATGAAGTCTGCATCGTCGCCCCGCCCACCCCTTACGACCCCGCCAGCGGCCTGCCGCCCGAAGCCCCGCGCCCCGTGCCGCCAGACGCGCGCTGCCCCGTCTGCGGCATGTTCCCCGCCCGCAACCCGCGCTGGGCCGCCCAGATCATCTACACCGACCACTCGGCGCAGTATTTCGACTCGCCCGTCAATTTGCTGCTGTTTCTGGCCAACGTCAGCCGCTACAGCCCCAACCGCAGCGAGGCCGACGTGCAATCGCGCTGGGTGACGGATGCCGCCAGCGGCCAGTGGACGCCGCTGAAGCAAGCCTGGTTCGTGCACGGCTCCGAAGTGCGCGGCCCCATGCGCACGCCCGACCTGCCCGCCTTCGCCCGCGAGGAAGACGCCGCACGCTTTGCCGCCAAGCGCGGCGGCCAGGCGCTGCCCTGGGCGCGCATCACGCCCCAAATCCTCGAGGCCCTGTCCAAAGAGCGCGGCGGCCCGCACAACCACGCCAGCCACGGCGCTGCCGCCGCAGCGCCCTGATTTCCTGCTGCTGCGGCGGTTTCTTTCCACCTTTTCTCTCACGATTTTTCCGGCCACCATGAAAAAAGTCGTCGTCGGCGTCTCGCGCGCCCTCTCTCCCCACCCCGTAGGCAATGCCTTTGAAGAGCAGCTTTTCTTCACCTATGACGGCATGGGCCGCCAGACCAATGCCGCCATTCGCGCCACCCACGCCGCCTGCGCCAGCGCGCCAGCGGGCGCCAGCACCGGCGCGCAAGCCTTTTGCGGCCTTGAATGCGTCACCCTCCTGCTCCAGGGCGGCCTGCGCGTGCGCGACAGCGCCGGGCACGACCACACGCTGGCCGCTGGCGACGTGCTCTGGAACGGCGCGGGCCGTGGCCTGCTGCGCGAAGAACGCCCCGCGCCCGGCGCGCCGCTGGAGCAAGTCAGCCTCTGGATCAACCTGCCCGCCCAATACAAGCTCACCGAGCCGCACTGCCAGCTCATCCGCAGTGCAAGCATCCCTGCCTTGAGCCTGCCCGGCGAAACAGGCAGCCTGCGCCTGATCGCCGGTGAATGGCAAGGCCAGCTGGGCCCCGCCGAAACCGTGCAATCCCTGCAACTGTGGGACCTGACCCTCAAAGCCGGCCAGAAAACCAGCCTGCCCCTGCAAAACGGCTGGTACGCCGTGCTCCTGACCCTGACGGGCACGCTGCGCATCAGCCACTGGCTGCACCCCGTGGGGCCGCTGCAAACGGCCATGCTCGATGCCTTCGGCGACGAAGCCGGCCTGCACGCCGAAGGCGATGAAGACGTGCGCGCCATCCTCGTCAGCGCCCAGCCGCTGAACGAAGCCATCAGCGGCCAGGACGGCCTGGTGATGAACACCCCCGAGCAGCTTGCCCACATGCAGCAGGCTCTCGCGCAAGGCGCTTTCGGCGCGCTGTCCGCGCTGGATTGACGCCCGCAGCCTGGCCGTGAACGGACGCCCCGGCCCCGGCGCGCGGCCCGGCGGCCAGCTTTCCTGGAGCGGGCAGGGGCTTCATTCATCAAAAACAGGAGCGAATTCGGCGGGCCATCAATGGGTATTCCCGCTGATTCCGCCAAGACCTGATGCTCTGATTTCAAGAGCGGATTTGGCGCTGCGCCTGCTTTCCTTTCGTGCCAGCGCGGGAGTCTGCGCTCGGCAGAAATGAATGAGGCGGAACGGGGCGCATCCGCGATGGAAAGGGGCCGGGGGCGGCGCTTCGGAACCCGTTCAGAGTCTGGCCGCGCGAGGGCGGCGCTTGAGTGATGGCCCGCAAAGCGCAGGCGCGCCTTGCAATCCGGCAGGAGTTTGCAGGGCCGCAAGAGCGTTCAAGTCCGCGCTTTTGCGCCTACGGACCGACGGCAAGCAGACGTTCAGAAGCCTTGCGCGCTGCTTTTTCCCTTCCAGGGCGGCGCTGACGAAGCGTTCATGTTCGCTCCTTCTTTCATAGCGTTACGTCTTGGTGAAATAGGCGCAATCGCCATTTCCGGGGGGCCTGAATTTGCTCCTGTTTTGATGCCATCCAGCATGCTTTCGCGCCTGCCCGCCATCCAGCCGGAAAAGGCGCAGGCCGCCAGCTGGCCGGGCCGCCCGCCTTGCGGCCAGCTTTTTGAACAGGCTCTCTCACGCGGGCGGCGCTTCTGACCTTTGTTCTGAAGGCGCGGCCCCGCCGCCGCAGGAGCCGGGCGCTTTGCCGCAGGTGCAGGCGTGGTCAATGCCTACGGCATTGGCCAGACCGCCGCAAGAGCCGCCGATGGGCTTGCGCCCCGCCATCACGCCAATGGCCATGCCCGCCACCACGAGCAGCATGACGATGAATGCGATGAGCCAGATCATGGTTTTTCTCCTTGAGGTGATGCGCCAAAGGCCGCGTCAAAAGCCGCCGTGGCCCGGGTAGCGAAGCCTGCGCCATTTTCCCGGCGGCTGACGAACAGGGCCGCAATGCCCCTGGCCTGGGCGTAGTCAAAGCCCTGCTGCGGCCCCAGCGCCATGAACAGGGTGGAGAGGCCGTCGGCCTCCAGCGCCGAAGGGGCGGCCACCGTGACGGCGGCCAGGCGATGGCGCACGGGCGCGAGCGTGCGCGGATCAATGATGTGGCTTTGCCGCTGGCCGTCCACCTCGTGCCAGTTGCGGTAGTCGCCCGAAGTGGACAGCGCCAGCCCGTTGAGCTGCACGATGCGCTGCGCCTGCCGTTCGCCTTCCAGCGGCGCCTCGATGGCAATGCGCCAGGGCGCGCCATCGGGCTTGAGGCCCACGGCTTTCATCTCGCCCGTGATTTCCACCAGATAGCTGCCCACGCCCTGCTGCGCAAAGTAGCTGGCGACGCGATCGACCGCGTAGCCGGCGGCGATGCTGTTGAATTCCACGCGGATGGGTGCGTCCTTGCACAACTGGCCGGGCTGCACGCGCAAATGCTGCATGCCCATGCGATCGCGCGCCGCCTCCAGCTCGGCTGGCGCGGGCGCGGGCGACGCCTCGTGCGCGGGCCGCGCCGCCGCGCCGTGGCGAAAGCCCCAGGCCTCCAGCACGGGCAGCAGCGTCACGTCAAACGCGCCTTCGCTTTGCTGCGCCAGCGCCAGCGCGTGCCGCGCCAGCTCAAGCGCCGTGTCAGGCATGTCCATGCACACCGGCGCGGGCGCGGCGTTAAAGCGTGCCAAATCCGAATCGTCACGGTAGGTGGACACGGCCGCGTCAATCTCGCCCAGCAGCGCCTGCACCGCCCCTTGCGCCTGCGCGGCGGCAGGCTGGCCGCCGGAGCCTGGCACGTAGCTGATGTGGTAGGTGCTGCCCATCGTCGGCCCCTCGATGCGCACGACGGACGCGGTGGACGCAGGCTGCGGCTGGCAGCCCGCCAGCGCCGCCATGCAGGCCAGGCAGAGAAGAAAACAGCGCGGATTCATGAATGATGTTTTGCCAAAGCCGCTGATTTTGCGCGCGGCCAGGCGCCTTCCGGCCCCCAGCCGCAGACACTGCTGCCGGAACGGCCGTTAAGCCACGCATGCATCCGCCCATGCATCCGCCCATATTTATTCGCCCATATTCGCGGCTGACGGTTTCATTCACGCCGCTTGCTGGCCCAATCCGTGAAATCAAGGCCGGGCCGTAGAGCAAAAGCGATGAAGCCTGGCGGGAATGGGCGTCTCTGCCAGTGGCAGCCTTCGCGGCGCTCAAAGGCCGTCACGCGCCAGCCAGGCTGCTTGAAGCACTGAAAACAGGAGCAATTCAAAGACTTTGAAAATGGCCCTTGCGCCCATTCCACCAGGACCTCATGCTATCAATCAAGGAGCAAGATTCAGGCGGCCCGCATCCGCCCGTGGCTGCGGTGCGGATCAGTACACCTTGATTTCAACGCGGCGGTTGCGCGGCTCGTCCACGCCGTCTTCAGTGGGCACGAGCAGCTCGCGCTCGCCACGGCCCACGGCCTCGATGCGGGCAGCGGGAAAGCCTTTGGCGATGATGTCTTCCCGCAGGCGGCAGGCGCGGTTGAGCGAAAGCTCGTCATTGGCAGTCAGTGAGCCAACGGTGTCGGTGTGGCCGGTGACGATGATTTCCGCGCCGGGGCGGTTGGACACCTCGGCCAGCACGGCGTCCAGCTCGGCCTCGGATTCGGGCGTGAGCTGCACCGACCCGGTGTGAAAGTACAGCGCGTAACGCTGCGCGGGCGCAGGCGCGGCGGCCAGCAGCTTGCCCATGCGCCGCTCCACCGCGCGCGCCGTGGTGTGGCCGCGCTCCACTTCCGACTGGGTGGACACGGACAGGGTCTGGTAAGCCTCATCCAGCCGCTCGTGGCGCTCGCCCGTTTGCACTTCCACGGCGCTGCCCGGCTGGGGCAGCAGGGTGACGCGGGTGGCGGGAGCGCAGGCAGCCAGCAGCGCGGCTGCGGCCAGCAGGAGCGGCAACAGGGCCGGGCGGGAATCCGGAGAAATCCTCATGGGCGGGTCTCGACAATGAAATCGGTGCCGCGCACGCCAATGACGGCGGTGGGCGTGGTGACTTTGACTTTTTCAGGCTGGAGCTTGGCAATCAGCCCGGTGATCACGCGCAGGCTGCCGCGCGCGAGCTTGACCCACATGCTGCCTTCCTGCGTGGTGGAGTTGAAATCGAACTCGGCCAGATCCAGCGACGAATCAGGCCCCAGCGTGAGCACGGTGCCATCGCGCAAGGTGACAGCAGCGATGCCGTCTGCGCCCGTGCTCAGGCGCTCCTGGGGCAGCAGGGCGCCGCCCACCACGGCGGCGCGGCGCGTGTCGCCCTGCGCCAGCGTGACCTGGCCTTGCACGGTCTTGAAAGTGCCCAGCCGTCCATCACCCGGCGTGATGACGAAAGCCCTGTCAGCCGCCTCGGCCGCTGGCGCCTGAGTCTGCGCCACAGGTTCAGGCCGCTGGGGGGCGCCTTCCTGCGCGGGTGCGGGCTGCGCCAGGGCGGCGGCGGCCATCAGCCCGCAACAGGCCGCCAAGCCGCGCCGCGCGATTGCTCGGAACGTGAACATCAGTGCTTTCTCCCATTTGGTTGCAAAAAGTGGACGAATGCTAACGCAGGCATCTTGACGGCGCTGCGTGAAACAGCGTATCGCAACGTATTGCGGCGCGCTGCGCGCCATGCGCTATGACTTGGGCGGCGCGTCGTGCACGACGAACGTGGGCACGCCCATGCCGCTGGGCGCAAAGAGAAAGGGCACTGTCACCCACATGGCATCGGGCGTGCCGTTGCGCGTGCCGGGCAGAAAGCGCGTGGCCAGAAGCCGGCGCACGGCGTAGTTGTCCAGCGAGGGGTAGCCGCTGGACTGCCTGATCTCGGCCCTGGAAGCGCAGCCATTCGTTTCAACCAGCACCTTCACCAGCACGCGGGGAATGTTCTCGCGCGCCTGCCCTTTCGGCACAGGCTGCCAGGCGGCCTGCCGGTCGGCGGACGTGGGCATGGGTGCGCAGGCTGGATAGGGCTGCTGGCGCGCTGACGCATCCGCCGCACGGGGCGGCGCGCCACATGCAGCAGCCAGCAAGCTGACACAAAAAAGAAGGGGCAGCGTGCGCATGGGCGGCTTCAGGTCTTGGGCAGCGTCACGCCCACCTGGCCCTGGTACTTGCCGCCCCGGTCCTTGTAAGAGGTTTCGCATACTTCATCGCTTTCAAAAAAGAGCACCTGCGCGCAGCCTTCGCCTGCGTAAATCTTGGCGGGCAAGGGCGTGGTGTTGCTGAATTCCAGGGTCACATAGCCCTCCCATTCCGGCTCGAAGGGGGTCACATTAACGATGATTCCGCAGCGCGCGTAAGTGCTTTTGCCCAGGCAAATGGTGAGCACGTTGCGCGGAATGCGGAAATATTCCACGGTGCGCGCCAGCGCAAAGCTGTTGGGCGGAATGATGCAAACCTCGCCCTCGAAATCGACAAAGCTCTTTTCGTCAAAGTTCTTCGGGTCCACCACCGTGCTGTGAATGTTGGTGAATATCTTGAATTCAGGCGCGCAGCGAATGTCATAGCCATAGCTGGAAGTGCCGTAACTGACGATCTTGCGCCCGTCCACCTGCCGCACCTGGCCCGGCTCGAAAGGCTCGATCATGCCGCGCTCCTCGGCCATGCGGCGGATCCATTTGTCACTTTTGATGCTCATGAAAAAAAACCTGAGGCAAAAAGGAAATTCATTTTGCCGCAGGCCCGCGCGATGCCTGAAGGCCGCTTGCTCATGAGTTTCCGGCGCACGGACAAGCGCGGCCCTTCAGCGCAGCCTACGGCCAGATCATGAGCAGGCTCCAGCGCCTCGCCACAGCCCAGCGGCGGCGGTTCACTGGCGGATGGTCCAATCCGCCGCGCTCATGCCGCTCTCCCTGAAATCAATCACCACATTGTGTTTGGCGGCCCCGCACTGAACCACCCACATTTCCTGCCAGCTGCGCGCGCCAGGCTCCCCCGAGGGCATGCGGGTCACGAATGGCTGCACGCCAGTGATTTTTTCGCAGCCCAGCACACCTGCCTTGGCAGCGACCCCCATCATGGCGTCACGTTGCAATTTTTCATTGGTCAATGTGCCCTGCTGGACAGGTTTTGGCTCGGCGTGGTCGGTTTTGCGAGCCTGCTCCTTCTCCTGCGCCAGGGCCGGCGCGCATGGCAGCGCCATTGCCAATGCCAAAAATAAAGCGCCTGCGGCGCATACACGCTTTTTCATTGCATTTTCTCCTTGTCAAAACCATTTATTCATACCATTCGACGGCGCTGCGGGTTGAAACAGCCGGGAAGGTTTCTCGGTCTTGCACTGACAATCTCCGCCGGTTTTTCCGCCGCGTCTTTTCTGCCCCTTCATCGACAAAAGCTTGCCCGCACGGTTTGCGGCAGCTTAGCCTGAATTGCAACAAAGCGGACGAGGCCGGATACATGGGCGGCACAGCAGCCTCATAAATCAAAAATAGGAGCTAATTTAAAGCATATAAAAGCGGACTTTGCGCTCTGTTGACTAGGACTGCGCGCTATGAATGGAGGAGCAAGAATTACAGCCTCATGGCCGCCGTAGGCAACCGGCGAAGCTTTTTTCGCTAACGCCGCCACGTGCCGTGAATATTGGTGAACGCAGGCGCGCAGCGGGACCATTGACTGCCTTTGAAGTTCATGAAAAAACCCGTAAAAATTTGAGGAAGGGAAGCCATTCCGCCGCTGTCCCATTCTTAAAATTACATTTTTTCAAGAAAAACATGCACCTCAAGCAACGCCTGATCATCGCCTCAAGCCTGATCGCAGCCGCGCAAGCGCAAGCGGCCATCATCAACTTTGACGAGCTGAACTGCAACTACAGCAACGCCCGCACCGACTACACCTTTGCCGCAGGCTACGGCGGCCTGGTGTGGAACAACCTTGAGTGCGCCAATAACACCATGCAAGACCCGTTTGGCACCGGGCAATACCTGGGCTCCGGCTACACCGATGGCGCGCAAACGCCTCGCAATCTGGCCGTTGTGCCTTTCGAGCCGCCTGCAACGCCAAATGACGGGTTGACCGGCTCCATCACCGGCAGCGGCGGCAGGCGGTTTGACTTGCACAGTCTCTACATCACACCCGTCTGGCACAACAACCTGCAAGTCAAGATCACCGCCTCGCGCGCCGGCACGGTGGTTGATACACGGACCGTCACGCTTGCGGCGGGCAGCCCCACATTCCTGAACCTGAATTACAGCGACGTGGACAAGGTGGAGTTCGCGTCCCAGACAGGCACCGGCACACCGCACACACCCTATTTTTCGGGGCCATTCGGCATGAATTTCGTCGGGCGCATCTTCGCGCTGGACACGATCAGCATCACGCTGCGCCCCTTGCCGCAGCAGCCTGCCGCCGTGCCCTCCGCATCAACAGGCGCGCTGGCCGCCCTTTCAGGCGCTCTGGGCCTGGCAGGCGCATTGGCGGCGCGGCGGCGCAGGAACGTCACACGTCAAAAGCAAGAGCAAATTCACGAAGGGTAAAAACGGCTTTGGCGCAATTCGCGCTAAAAACCTGTTCGCAATCTTTTAAGCAAGAGAACCAACCATGCCGCTTGATTTTTTTGAAAACGGGTTCTCAGGGCTTGGCGCTGCTTCGCCGTTTTTCCAGTAGCCGCTGCCACACGTGCGGGGCCACGAACTGCTCGGCATCGCCGCCCAGCAGGGCGATTTCGCGCACGAAGGTGCTGCTGACGAACTGGTAGCGCGTGCCCGGCGTGAGAAACACTGTCTCCACCTCCGGCGCCAGCACGCCGTTCATGCCCGCAAGCTGGAACTCGTAGTCAAAGTCAGTGACCGCGCGCAGCCCGCGCACCATTGCCTTGCCGCCTTTGGCTTGCACGAAGTGGCTGATCAGCCCCTCGAACGGCTCCGCCCGCACGCCCGGCCATTGCCGGGCCGACGTCTGCGCCATCTCCAGCCGCTCTTCCAAGGTGAACAGGGTTTTTTTGTGATGGGCGATGGCCACGGCGATGATGACCTCGTCAAACAGCTCGCGCGCGCGGCGCGCGATGTCTTCATGGCCCAGCGTGATGGGATCGAACGTGCCGGGATAGACGGCGATGACAGGGCGGCTCATGGTTTTTCCTCCGTGGGCAGGGGCTTGCAGAACAAATGGGCATGCACCGCGCCCGCCTTCAGGTGGCGGCGCAGCGTGAATAAAGCGGCTTCGGGGCGGCCCTGCCATGAGACGTCTGCTTCCAGATAGACAAAGCCGCCAGGGCGCAAAGCCTTGGCGGCGGCGGCCAGTGCGGGCGCATACAGGCTGGCGGCGGCAAAAGGCGGATCGAGAAACACCACATCCAGGCTGCCCGCAGGCTGGCCGTGCAGGGCCGCCACGCCATCGCCGCGCAGCACCTGCACGGCGCTGGCCGAAAGGCGCTGCTGATGCTGGCGCAAGGCGGCGGCCAGCCGCGCGTCCTGCTCCACCAGCAGCACACTCTGCGCTCCGCGCGAGGCGGCCTCCAGCCCCAGCGCGCCCGTGCCCGCGAAGGCATCGAGCGCCCGCCAGCCCGCCAAGTCTTGCCCCAGCCAGTTGAACAGCGTCTCCCGCACGCGGTCAGGCGTGGGACGCAGGCCGGGCATGCCGGGCACGCCAAGGCGCGTGCGCTTCCATTGGCCGCCAATGAGCCGGATCTGGTGAGGGAGCGTGGACATGAGTGCAGCAGGCGTGAGCAAAACTTGGCCCGGCAGCATAGCCTTCCGCGCGGCAGAGCCGGGGGGACTTCTCCCCCAACAGCGCCAGATGGCATCAAAAACAGGAGCAAATTCAGGGCATCTGAAATGCCGCTTTGCGCAGTTTCCACTAGGACGTCATGCTCTTGTTTCAAGAGCTAATAATGGCCTGTCTTTAACCGCGTTCCTGCTGCTGCCTTTGGCTGTGGGCGGCGCTGGCGGCGTCTTCGGCTTCTCGCTCTTGCACGGCTTCTTGCGCCTGGCGGTGGGCGCGGCGGGTGTCGGTGACGAGGGTTTCAGCGGCATTGACGGCGGCGCTGGCGCGCAGCCAGGCCTGGCGGGCGCGCTCGCGGCTCTTGCGGGCTTCGTCGAGGGCTTCTTCGTCGTCCAGCATGGCGTATTCGGTGCGCTCGATTTGGTCGTCAAGGTCGGCCGTCATGGCGCCGATGTAGGCGGCCAGGCGGCCCAGGTCGGGGGCGCATTCATGGACGATGCGCTGGCTGAGCTGGCCGCGCTCTTCGCTCAGGCGGGCCAGGGCGGCGCGGCGGCGCTCCAGCGCTTCTTCAGCCTGAAGGAGGGCTTTGTCAGCTTCGTGCAGGGCGGCCAGGGCGGTGCGCTCGCGCAGCTGGCGCAGGCGGGCCAGCTGGCGGGCCTGTTCAAGCTGGCGGGGCAGGTCTTGGGCGCCGCTCATTCAGTCATTCAACCTGGATGTCGCGGCTGCGGGCGGAGGAGGCGGCAAAGCCTTGCATCTGGCCGATGGTGTCTTCAAAGGCGCTGGCTTCGTCGGGGCGCTGGCGCAGCAGGTTTTCAATGGCGGGCTGGGCGGCTATGGCGTCATCAGCCAGGGCGTCGCTGCCGGGGGCGTATTCGCCCACTTGCAGCAGGAAGCGGATTTCTTCGTGTTTGGCCATGAGCGCGCGCACGCGCAGGGCGGCCTGCTGGTGCTCGCGGCTGGTGACGCGGGTGAAGACGCGGCTGGCGCTGGCCAGCACGTCAATGGCCGGGTAGTGGCCAGCCTGGCCAAGCTTGCGGGAGAGGACGATGTGGCCGTCCAGAATGGAGCGGGTTTCTTCGGCCACGGGGTCGGTGTTGTCTTCGTCTTCGGCCAGCACGGTGTAGAAGGCGGTGATGGAGCCGTGGGCGTCGTTGCCGGCGCGCTCGAACAGGCGCGGCAGCTCGGCAAAGACGCTGGGCGGAAAGCCCCGGCGCACGGCTGGCTCGCCCACCGAGAGGCCGATTTCGCGCAGGGCGCGGGCGTAGCGGGTGACGGAGTCCATCATGAGCAGCACGCGCTGGCCCTGGGCGCGAAAGCCTTCGGCAATGGCGGTGGCGGTCTGGGCGGCGCGCAGGCGTTCCATCGCGGGGCGGTCGCTGGTGGAGACGACGACAACGGAGCGGGCCATGCCTTCGGGGCCGAGGCTTTCTTCCAGGAATTCGCGCACTTCGCGGCCGCGCTCGCCCACAAGGGCGATGACGTTGATGTCGCTGCGCGCCTGCCGCGCCAGCATGCCCAGCAGAGTGGATTTGCCGCCGCCGGCCATGGCGAAGACGCCCAGGCGCTGGCCTTCACCGACGGTGAGCAGGCCGTCAATGGCGCGCACGCCGGTGATGAAGGGTTTGTCAACCGGGGCGCGGTGCAGCGGGTTGGGCGGCTCGCTGTAGAAGGAGCGCAGGGGCACGCTGGCTGGCAGGGGCTGGCCATCGAGCGGTTCACCAAAGGCGTTGAGCACGCGGCCCAGCAGGGCTTCTCCCATGGGAATGAGGGAGGCGCGCTCCATGATTTCAACTTCGGCGCCCATCGAGATGCCTTGCAGGTGGCCCAGCGGCACGAGGATGGCTTCGTGCTCATGCAGGCCGACGACTTCGGCGCGCAGCGGAGTGGCGTGAGGGCGTGCAGGATCGCGGATAAGGCACTGCTGGCCAATGACGGCTTGCAGGCCGCTGACGCGCAAGGTGGTGCCAAAAGCCTGGGCCACGCGGCCACGGGCAACTTGGGGCTGCATGACGCGCAGGCCCTGGGCCAGGGCGTCATCAAACAGGGGGCGGGCGGTGTTGCTGCTCACGATTCGCGCTGCTGCTGCGCCATCTGGCGCGAGAGTTCAAGGGATTGGGCGGTGCGGTCGAGCACGGCCTCCAGCCCGGCGATGAGCGTGCCGGTGGGCGATTCAATGACGCATTCCAGCGGCCCCAGCCGCTCATCGGCCTGGCATTGCACGGGCAGGGCCAGCTGGCGGGCGGCCAGGCGGGTCTGCACAGGCTCCAGCATGCCGGGGGCCAGGCGCACGCGCACGCTTTGCGCGGGCACGACGTGCTCGAAAGCGCGCTCGGCCAGCGCGGCCAGCACGTCGGGCGGAGCGAGTTCAGCCGCCATGCAACGCACCATGGATGAGGCCAGGGTGACGAGCGCACCACGCAGTTCTTCGCGCTGGGCGGCTTGCTCGCGGGCGATTTTCTCCAGCGTGTCGCTCAATGCCTGCGCGCCGCTTTCCAGCGCCTGCGCGCGGCCTTGTTCCAGCCCTTCTTCGCGCCCCTGGGCGCGGGCTTCTTCGCAAGCCTGGGTGACTTGCTGCTCCTGCGTGGCCAACAGCTGGGTGAGACGCGCGGAAAGGGCCAGTGCGTCTTGCAGCGCAGGCAGCTCGCTGGCGGGCACGATGGGAGAAGTGGTGGCGATGGCGCCGGGGAAGGCGTCATCCAGGGCAAGCAGGTAGCTCATGAAGGGAGGTCAGGAAGCGGGCCGCCTTGCGCGGCTTATCGGGTGGCGGATTTTGAAGCGGCGGCTTGCGGGCCGCCTGCTTCATTCGTCATCGGCATTGCCTGCCTCTTCTTCGCCTTCTTCGCCTTCTTCTGGCGGGCTGGCAGGCTGGACGCAGCGCGCGGCTTCAGCCGTGCCGGTGTCAATGGCGCGGCGCGCCCAGTCGATGTGGGCGTCAAAAGCATGGTGCTGATTGACTTCAGGGGCGGGCCAGCCCAGTGCGGCGGGCATCAGGGCGCGCAGCGCGGCGGGCAGACCCCACAGCAGCAGGGCGCGGCCGCAAGACTGCAGTTGGTCAGCGCATTGGCTGGCTTCAGTCAGGCCGGGGCGCGGCGGAGCTGCATCAAGCTCCAGACCGCCGCTTTCGGCACGCAACAGGCGCTGGAGGCCGTCTTCGCCCAGCACTTCACACACGGCGGCCAGGCGCTTGCCGTCGATGCTGGCGCGCAGCGAATCAGCCAGCCACCACGCGCCAACGAAGGCAGCCAGGCGCTGGCGTTCGCCTTCGCTGGCGGTGGCCCAGGCGGGGCAGGCGTCAATCGTGCGCCAGCTCGCGCCCGTGCCCGCCAGCAGGCGGGCAGCCGCCAGGCGCTGGCGCCGCCGCCCGGCCATGCTGGCAAAAAGGGAAGGCTGGATGGCGTCTTCGGCGGGTTCAGCAAGCGTGTCGGTCATGGCAGTCGCAGGAGACCAAAAGGTGTCTGGGAACAATGGGCAAAGCCTGGCAAGCAGAGGGAAGTTCAGGCAAGGAAGAAGGCGTTTCTGCTCTTTCATTCATAGCACGTTCTCTCGATTGCACTAGGACCTTTCTCGTTTTGCGCCCCTGAAATTCGCTCCTCTTTTTGAAGAAGCAGCGCATTGGAAGAAAACGGCTCGCATGGCAGCCTAAAAACGAAGCCGCCAGCGCGGCACAGGCTTGGAGCCTGTGGCCTGGCCCGGAGGCTTCGTGTCTTCATGTCAAACAGCGAGCCACCCGGAACGCTCAGGAAGAATGCGCGGATTTGGACGGCGGGGGCGCCGAAGACGCCCTATTACGCACCGTTAAGGCATGGCCTGAACTGGCCGAACGCCGCTGGCGCCAACCCAGAAACCAGGCCAGCACAAGGGCGGCAACGCCCAGTCCTGCGCCAATGGCCACAACGGGCTTGAAGCTATCTGTTCCCCAGATGGAAGCAGGCGCGGGAGCCGCTGGCTTGGCTACGACGGGCATGGATTCTGCGGGAAAGAGAACGACGGTGACGTTGTCATAAGGCAAGCCCTCAATGGCATTGACCACCAGCGCCTTGATCTTGCCGACCTGCTGCGTCATGTCCAGCCCCGGACGGTGGCGGATGAAAACCGAAGCGGTGGCGGTTGCGGGCTTGTCTGACAGCGGATTTTTCTCAGGCACGGAGACATGCACGCGCGCCTGCAGCACGCCATCAATACTGGAGATGGTGTGGGAGATTTCCTGCGAAAGGGCATGCGTGAAGCGCGCGCGCTCTTCCAGCGGTGAGGAAACAAAGCCTTCTTTCTTGAAAACCTGACCCAGGGTGTCGAAGTTATCGCGCGGCAAACCGCTGTCGTGCAGGACTTCAACGGCACGGGAGAAATCACCCGGGTTGGTGGTGACCGTGAAGGTCTTGCCGTCCCGGGCTGCGACCTTGTCGGCTTTCACGCCAGCGATGCGCAGCACCGCCACCATTTCATTGGCTTGGCGCTCGCTGAGCTGGCCATACAGCTCCTGCTGGGAGCAGGCTGCCAGCAGCAGGGCCATCAAAGGTGCGCCTAGCCACCGCCAATGGGCGGCAGCCGGACGCGCCGGACGGGAAAGCGCGCGCATCACGCCTGTTGCCGGAACAGTTGCTGGAGGCCGTCAGACGTGCGGTTGGCCACGTTGGCGGTCAGCTGGCTGTGAAACAGGAATTCGTGGCAGCGCACGGTGAGCATGACCATCTCGCCGGGCGTGAGGTCATTGCCCGCAGCCATGGCACTTTCAGCATGCTTGGACAGCGAAGCCGCCTCGGCATTGATGTGCTCCAGCGGCCTGAACAGCGCCTGCATGGTTTCGGCGGCGGGCGCCGTGGCATGCGGGTGCAGCGTGCCATCAGCGCGAGCCAGCGCGTCGCTGAAGCCCGACAAGTCGGTCAGCGACACGCCATAGCCCGCCTGCACGGAAGCTGGCGCGCCGCCCGCGTTTTGGCTTGCGGCAAGCGCCTGCTCGGCTGGGATCAGGGATGACAGTGCATTCATGCGGTTTCTGCTCCCGGCCCTTACTGCTTGCGAGCCATCGTTTCGAGCGCCGTGCCCACAGATTGCAGCGAGGTATGGGCGCTGTTGGACATGAAGCCCATCTGTTGAGCCAGCGCCGTCATGCGGGTGATGTGTTCGGGACGGTCATTGCCTTCGGCCAGCTGATCGGACGCGACCTCGATCTCATTGGCCTTGGCATTGAGCGTCTTGCCCCAGGCTTCAGCCATGGCTTCATACCAGCTGGAGGACTTGCCGCCCGGACGTTGCGAGCCGGTCAGGGGCGAAGTCGCCAGCACGGACAGAGGGGATACGCTGTTGCTCATGTTGCTCTCCTTTGTGAGACAGGGACCTGAAGCATGAAACGCAATGACCGCCGGTCCAAGGAAACGGTCTGCGCCGGAAAAACAAAGAAAAAGCTCAGAAGGTTAGCTGGCTGATTTGCCCATCGCGCTCCAGCTGAACAAGATTGGCCTGAATGGCCTGGATGCGATGCCCGGTAGGCAACACTGCGCCCGTGAAGTAGCGCGTGCCATCTGCCGTGACCACATAGGCAGGGTCGCCAGGAACAATGGCCGCCACGCGCTTGCCAGGATCCGCCGCCACGGGAGAAGCCTTGGCTGCGGCAGGCGGCGCGTCATTGACGGACACCAGCTTGACCAGGCCTGGCACATCACGCCGTGCTACGGCTTCGGCACGCTGCAGGTTTTCAGTGTTGGCTTCGCGTGTGTGGACTTGCACAACGCCCGATCCGGCAGATTTGACCTGCGCCGCAATGCCATTGAGCCGGAATACTTCAGCCACGCCTTGCGTGACTTGTTCATTGATCCACGGCATGACACGGACGCTTCGCATGGAAGTGCGCGCCAAGGCTTGCTCCAACTCGGCGCGCTGGGTTTCCGAATTGAGATAGCCCGTGACAACAGGCTGACCGTCGCGGATTTCGACATCCAGAGTGGCATAGCCAAGGCGGTGCAGGCTCTGGCGCATCTGCTCTACCTGCTGGCCGGGTGTGCCTGGGTGGCGATCCATGGCCCAGCTCAAGGTCAGTGCGCCAGCCGAAATTGCCACCAGGGCCACGCCGCCCTGCAACAGGCGGCGCACCCAACGCGCGCTTGCTACGGCGGCAGGCTGCATCGGCTGCAAGGCATTGCCTTGCGTTTCAGCTGGCACAAGCGGCTGCGGGGTAGCGTTGCCAAACAGTGCGCCCCATTGCGGCGCGCCCACTTGTCCCACTGCCAGCTGCACGTCGCCCAGGGAAAACGGCACATACAGGCCCACAGCCATTTTCTGGCCTGCATCAATGCTGACTTCTTCTACCTGCGAGCTGCCGTTTTCCACCTGCAGCTCCAGCGCGGATTCGTCATCCAGCAAAGCGATCCGCGCGGCGGCGGCACTGTCCGCGCGCAGCACAACATCGCTGGCCCAGTCCTGTCCAATGCGCAACGGCGCACCTGGCTTGATCGGAAACGTGGCGCCACGCTGGCGGCCACTGAGAACGCGCAGTTCGTAAAGCAGGGGTGCTGTCATGCTGGAGCCTCTTGAGTTGGTAGAACGTCAGTAGGTTTGACCAATGGATGCTTCGCCGCTGGCGGGCATGAGGAACCTGGATTTCGGCGCGGCGGCCTCGTCCTTTTTCTCCTGCGCCGTATCCGGCTTGGGTTCAAGCTCAGGCATGGGAGGCGCCTGAACGGCGTTGCCAGGCCGCTGCGGCCCGACAGGAGCCGTACCGGACAAGGCGCGGCGCGCCGGAACCAGGCGGGGCGAAATCAGGAACAAGCGCTCCTTGTGTTCACCGCCGCGTTCGGTGGTTTTGAACAAGTTGCCCAGCACAGGAATATCCCCCAGGAAAGGCACCTTGGTGACGCCTTCACTGGACTTTTCGCGCGTCATGCCGCCGATCAGCAGACTCTCGCCCGCCATGATAAGCGCCTGGGTATTGATCGCCGAACGGTTCACCGTAGGCATGGTATCCACTGATCTCTCGAAGTCAAAATCTCCGTCTTCAATCTGCACCAGCAGCTTGATGCGAACGTCGTTGCCTTCCTTGAACACATGAGGCGTGACGCGCAGCGTCGTGCCAGCCTCTACGCGGAACAGATCCACTTCATTGCGGCCCTGCACCTTGACATAGAAACTCTTGGTTGTGTCATAAAGGGCTTCTACGTTGGAGAGCGTCATGATTTGCGGGCTGGATACAACGCGCGCTGCCTTCTGCTGCTGCAAGGCGTTGATACGCGCCACAAATTGATTACGTCCGCCCAGCACCAATGACAAGAACCCGCCAGTGCCTTGGGGCGTAATGCTGCCCGTTGCCGTGGTGCCATGCAGCAGGGTATCGCTGGCAGTGCCATTGCCAAACAGGAATGACGCGCGATCATCCGTCCAGCGCCAGTTGATGCCCAGCTCGCGCAAACGGTCGGTGTTGAGGTCGATGATGGTGGCCTCGATTTCTACGGCTTGCGGCTCCACGTCGAGCGATTTGATGAGTTCGTCGTAATACGGCAGCCGTTCGGGCGCGTCGCGCACGATGATGGCATTCAACCTCGCATCTGCCTCCACGCGAGCCTGCCCTGGCAGCGTAACCAGAGGAGCCAAGTCATTTCCCGTTTCGTTGAACGTCACATTGATGCCGCCCCCAGAACCCCATGCGCGCCGCACAGTGTCTGCCGACGCGAGCATAGGGCTGGCGCCTTCCGCCCCCAAAGTGCCTTGGTTGGCCATGCCTCGGCCACGCAGACCGGGCACGGTAGGACGCAGATATTGCTCACGCATGCCCAGCACCTGAGGTTGTGTCTGTGACGTCAGCAGCGAGCGCAGGATACTGGCCACGCCCGGAATCACAACCACCTTGCCGCCATACTGGGACGTTACGTCCTGTGCCCATGCATAGCGCAGGTAATAAACCTTGAAGCCCAAAGGAGCAAGTGCATCAGTCTGCTTCTTCTGTCCCGTGGCCAGTTCGTCAACCATTTCCACGAAACGCTTGGCGCCTGTGGCAATCAGGGAGCCGCCCTGCCCGACTCGCAGCGTATTGCGGCTATCGACCAACTGCATTTCCTGAGCTGTCTTGATAACCGTGCGCGCATTGTCACTACTCAAAGGAAAGGTTCGAGTAGAAATTTCACTGGGAGTGAAAACATGCACAACTGAGCCGTCGTAATAAGCCATCAGACCAAACGAGCGCAGGATGTTGTTGAACACGCGATCAGCAGGCCCCTGGAAGGTGCCATTGATAGCGCCACTGACGCCAGAGCTGACTGCCACAGGAATGTCTACTGCGCCAAAAAAATCCTGCAGAAAGGAAGCTACCGGCTGCTCCCGTGCCGTCATTTCAACCTGACGTCCTTCAAATGGAATAGATGCAGCCCATGCCGCTCCTGCGCCTGCCCAAGCTGCACCTGCCAGCGCCAGAGCGGCAGCCCAATGCCGGGCAGCATTGATCTTTGTTGCTTTTCCTTGTCGCATGAAACCCATGAACTCTCCTGTAAACATATGAAATCCAAACACGCGATCTTTATTTTACAAATATGCGCATTTGCTTATGAACCCGCTTCCAACAAGGGAGCGTCTTCCGTGCTGACGCGATGTAGCGCCTCCAGTTGCAGAGATGGCAGCAGCTCGTGGTAGCTCAGCACGGGAACATCAAAGCAGTCTTGCTCAATCAACTTGCGTACATGGCGGCGTATGTCCACAGCCGTCACGATCGCTGCAGGCTTGAAAACCTGCACCACATTCCGGAAGCGCGTCATCAGGCGCGACATTTCCAGCGGATCAAGCGCCAGCTGCTGCGCCCCGCCGTTATGCCGAATGGCATTCCTGAGCATTTCCTCCAGCGCCGGCTCAAGCAAGACAGCGCGCAAATGCCCTTCCGGCGCATAGCGATGCGAAATCTGGCGCTTGAGACCAATGCGTGTCAGCTCCGTTAGTGCATAAACGTCTTTTTCCCTCTGAGCGGTATCCGCCAAAGTCTCCAGAATATCCCGCAAATTGCGGATTGCCACCTCTTCCTCAACCAAGCGCCGCAATATCTCCGCCACGCGCGCCAAAGGCAAGGCCCGCAGCGTTTCCTTGACCACGTCAGGCAAATCAATGGCCGCACGGGTCAGCAGCAAATTGGCCTCCTGTGTACCCATGAACAAATTGACATGTCGACGTAAAGACTCGCGCACCTCATTCACCAGAGACGGTACCGTATCTTCCTGCTGCAATTCACCTTCCGCAATGGGCACTTCATAAGCCAGCAATCGCCAAACAGCTGGCTTGTCTTCATCTGGCCGCATGGCATGTACGTCTATGCGTGGCAGGCGCATACCCAAGTTCAACTGAAAATGATCAAGCACCCCCTCCAGTCCAGCCAGCAATGAATGGCTTTCCTGCGCATCAAGCCGTCCAACCGGCACTTCCAGCAACAAGGGCACTGTCGGGCGCACTTGCACGGCTTCTGCGCTCATCAACACTGGAGCCGTGGGCGAACGGCGCATGACTGCAGACAAGGTAGGTTGTGCCAGCTTTTCCCACCGCACCCGCAGCGAAGGCGTCAGCATGAAGCCTGCAGCAAAAAAAGCCAGCCCAAGCGCCATAAATACAACAGTCGGGAAACCTGGCACAGCCGAAAACAGCACGCACAAACCGCCGCCCATCAGCAGCACCCGTGGTTTGGCCGTGAGCTGGCGGCCAATGGCATCGCCCAAGTGCTTGTCATGTTCGTCATCCGTCGTGCGCGTAACCAGCAGACCGGCAGACATGGCGCCTAATAAAGCTGGAATCTGTGACACCATGCCGTCGCCAATGGTGAGAATGGAATATTTGACGGTGGCATCACTCAGCGTCATATCCTGCTGCAAAACGCCAATAGTCAATCCCCCCAGCAAATTGATAATGATGATGATGATGCCCGCAATGGCATCGCCCTTGACAAACTTCATGGCGCCGTCAAGGCTGCCATTCAGCTTGCTCTCGTTTTCCAGCATACGGCGGCGGCGGCGGGCCTCGTCCTTGTCAATCAAGCCTGAACGCAGATCGGAATCGATGGACATTTGCTTGCCAGGCATGGCGTCCAGTGAAAAACGCGCAGCCACTTCAGCCACGCGTTCAGAACCTTTGGCAATGACAATGAACTGCACCACCGTGATGATGAGAAACACCACCAGCCCCACCACCAGGTTGCCTCCCGCCACCATGTCCCCGAAAGTTTGAATAATATGTCCGGCCTCGCCATGCAGAAGAATCATGCGCGTCGTGGCAATTGATAATGCCAGCCTAAACAACGTACTGATAAGCAAAACACTGGGAAATACCGAAAACTCCAGTGGACTTGAAATATAAATTGCCAGCAGCAGAAGCAAAATGCCTCCGGAAATATTGACGGCAACCAGAATGTCAATAGCCCAATTAGGCAATGGCACGATCATCAATGCGATGATGGCCACAATGCCTGCTACCAAGGCTATATCGGTATATCGGGACAAGGGGCTGCCGCTTTTACTGTTGGCCGCAGCAGACTGGAAATAACTGGCAAGACTCACGGAGAAATCTCTCCCACTCACTGTGGCACAGCGGACTGGCTGGCCAAGCTGCGCAGCAACGCATATTCCGCCAAAACTTGGCGGACATATCCTTGGGTTTCACGATAAGGCGGAATCCGCCCGCCATAGCGCTCAACCGCACCCTCCCCAGCGTTATAAGCAGCCAAAACCAACGGCAGGCGATTATTGAAGCGCATTTGCAAAGTTTTAAGATAGCGGGCGCTGACAAGCAAATTAACCTGCGGGTCATGCAGCGCCTGCGCGCTGCTGACGCCAAAACGAGCGGCGGTAGGCACTATGACCTGCATGACTCCGCGCGCTCCGGCATGAGAAACCGCGCCTGTGTTATGTCTGGATTCGACGCGGGCAATAGCATGCAGAAGCAGCGGATCAATATCGTGAGCACGAGCAGCGCTGTCAATCAGCGGAGAAAGAGCGACAGCCGCCCCTGCGCCGCTAGAAGAAGTGCGTACCGTCACAGGTCCTGTTTGCCGGTATCGCCGATCCACACGTTGCTTGCCGAGCTTGGCTGGCGCAGCCAGTGCGCCGCTTGGCCCATTGAGCAAGGTGCGCTCGTATGCCGCCAGTTGCTCTGCTTGCGGCACGGGCGCAGCAGCAAGCCGCACATCGCATCCTCGCTCACGCGCGGCTTCCTCCCTCTGTGCAGGAGCGAGCAACTGATCCCACCCTGCCCCACATGACTTTTGTGAGGCTTCTTTTTGCTGTGGAACCGCAGCATTGGCCCCCGTCGCAACCAAGCAAGCCGCTAGAGTGGCGGCGCATCGCCACCATGTGCGATTGGCTCTGCTGGCTGTGTTGTGAAGTCCCTTCATATGGCAAGTGCACTTGATCTGAACATTGGAGTATTGCCGCTGGCGCTGGTTAGATTGCAACAAATTTCATGTGATTGTTATGTATGCGTATCAAGTTAAGCATCGATGTCACTGTGTCTTATGCGCAGTGAACGATAAGGCCGTCTCGGTCTGCCTCGTGCCCGGCTTCAGGCTTTTGTTGCAAAACAGTGGGCTTGAACCAACGGTATTCGTTACATCTACTTTGACGTCAGCAAGCTGATTCGAACAGACTATGCAGGCCTTGAAGCCACAAGCACAAGCGCCCGCCTTCTTCCTTCTTTAGCCTCTAGAGTTTCACGTATGTCCGGATCTGATGACAGCGGCGACAAAACAGAGAAGCCGACACCCAAAAAGCTTCAGGATGCCCGCAAAAAAGGAGATATCTCCAAAAGCAAGGATGTCACTTCCACCGCTGGCCTGCTGGTGCTGCTGGCGCTGGCGGCCATGGCCCTGCCGCTGGTAGGCGGCAGGCTTTCAGCGCTGGTAGATGCCAGTTTTGCCGTGGTGCATGAACCCTTCAGCGCGGCTGCCCCCCGGCTAGGATACATGGCCTTGCAAACGCTGCTGGTGCTGGTAGGGCTGGTGGCCATGCCTGTTGCCATTGTGGGCGTGCTGATCGAATTTCTACAGGCTGGCCCTGTGCTGACAATCGAAAAGCTCAAACCAAAAATGGAAAACATGAACCCCGCCAAGGGTTTCAAGCGAATTTTTTCCATGGACAACTTGGTGGAATTCGTCAAATCCATACTGAAAACTGCGGTCGTGGGAGTGATCGCGTGGCTGAGCATGAAGACCATCCTGCCTCAGTTGCCGGAGCTAGTGCACGGCGGCGCTCGCTCCATAGGATCAGCCCTGTGGAATGCGAGCTGGACGCTGGTAGCCTGGGCCGTCGGCTCATTTGTCCTGGTTTCCGCCATGGACGCCGCATGGCAGCGCTATTCATTCATGAAGAAAATGCGCATGAGCATGCGCGACATCCGCCAGGAAGTGAAAGATGCCGAAGGCGATCCGCACGTCAAGCAGCAGCGCATGCAAATCCAGCACGAATGGGCACAGCAAGGCGCTTCGCAGGCTGCCGCCAACGCGCACGTTCTGGTGGTCAATCCAACGCACGTGGCCATTGCCATCGACTATGACCGCGAACGCTGCCCGGTTCCCACCGTGATTGCCAAAGGCGAAGATGACGACGCCCTGGCCATGCGGCGGGCGGCAGCTGAATCCGGCGTGCCAGTGCTGCGCAACGTCAAGCTGGCGCGGCAACTGCTGGCTGATGTGGAAACGGGAGACATCGTTCCAGCCGAGCTTTTCGACATCATTGCCACCATCATCCTTTGGGCACAAGATGTGCGCAGGGAACTTAAAGCCATTGCCAGCGGTTTGATAAGCCCGCCCAGCGAAGAGCAAAAATCCAAGCGCCGCACGCCGCCTGGCGAAGACTTGACGGACTATGGCTACAGGCCGCAACCTGCTGCCGAAACGGATGAAGCCCAGCCAGGCCGCCGCCGCAAACGCCCGCGCCCCCCCATGCCCAAAACGGCCTGATCGCTCTTGTTCACAAAAGCTGTGCAGACCGCATGTGCTCGCCAGGAGTTCTGCTCACGGTCTGCTTGGCGAAATAGCTTCTCCAGCGGTTTCCAGCACACACCTGGAATTAGCCTCAAAGCGGGCTGGCGTAGTCGGCAGATGACGCATGACCTTCAAGCCAACTGCGCGCGCCCTCTCCTTCAATACGTCAGCAAAAACAGGAGCAAATACAAAGGTCAAAAATGCCGCTCCGCGCAGTTTGCACTAGGACGTATTGCTATCGATAAAATAGCGAAATAAGACTGCGAACCGCCTGCATCTTGCCCATTTCAATCTGCTTTCATGGCTTCGCTCGACTCAAAGCATGAAGCGTCCCATGCTGAACGCACCTGACTCAAGGCGGCAATGCTCTGCTTCCTGAAGGATGTGAAGCCGGCAATTCCCGCTTTTGGATGGATCAGGTTTCGAAAACTGAAAAGCCTGCTCTCGCGCCACCGGTGTTTGAGTGCAGCGGTCTGTTTCAATCAGGCGCAAACGCCCACATTTATTCTGTATTGATGAAAAAAGCTGTCTCCGCAACGCGTTCGAGGTCAGTCTTTGGAAACCCCTAAACCATGAACCCTTCTTCTGATCCTTCCGGCAGTTTCCTCCTGGATTTGCTGGTTACGTTGGCCGCATTGGCCTTCGTGTTGGCTCTGGCATGGATATTTCTGCGTTTACTCAAGCGCGGTATGCAGGCGCATGGCGCATCAGCAGGCGTTGCAGTCCCCAGGGTGCTACAGGTTGTTTCGCTAGGCGGACATGAACGGCTGGTGGTTGTGCGTCATGCCAATGTGGACTATCTGCTGGGTGTCAGCGAAGGCGGCATCAGCGTGCTGGATCGCTCGCCTGCCGCAGCAGCCGGGTCTGCCACGGCGGCGGCAACGCCTTTCAACGCATCGGATTCCATTCGCTGACCAGCTGCGACAAGCCACTGCCTTTGCCATCGTTGCGCCGAAGCGCAGAGAGAAACGCATCTGAAGCCTCTGCCGCAGCGCGCGCTGGCGGCAGGCCGCCGGTTTTTTCCCAGCAATCTGCCATGGCGCGAAGTGCCTGGCGGATGTTGCGCGCCCAAGAGCCATCCAGCGGATCCTCGGCATCCGCCCTGATCTTGGCGCAATACAGGCGGCGCGCCAAATCACTGTGGGAAACCAGCCCCAGCAAAGCCCTTGCGTTGCGGTCAAAAGCTGTGGCATTCAGCGCGCCGCGTCCATCCGGCTGGGCATGCCAGGCGCATAAATATTCAATTGGATCCATCGCGCGAAACCCCGCTGCATGCAATGAGGTCGCCCCCCAAGCCGCATGCCGCCCTGATGGCAGGCGGCCGCTTTCAAGAGCATGCACCAGCGTTTCGGCCACTACGCGCTGCGCGTTTGCGTCGCCTTGCTCGCCAATCAGGCACAACACGCGCAAGAAAGCCGGATAGAGAGAATCGCCCAATGAAAGACACACGCGCTCCAGCCAGCGCACGCGCTCATCTTGCGTCGGCAAATGGGCGCAGCCTTCAATCAAAACCTCTGCCGCGCCAGACCAATCTGGCTGGGAACGCAGCGTAAGGGGCGGGCGGGGCGGCTCCACGGCAGGCAGCCGTTTCAGCTTGGCTCGAACAAACAGGCGACGAAACGGGCCTGCATCTGTGCCACGCTCTCGCCGCTGGGAGGCGGCGCCGACAGCACGCGCGCCGCCCCGGCTTCTGCGTGGAAGCCGAACCGGGCCGCCGCATCAGCGGCTCCAGGCTCGCGCCGCACACCAGAGGAAGGCCAGCCAGCTGCACTACCGATGCCAGCCTGTAGCGAAGGGAAAATAGACGAATAGCTCATGACGCTTGCCCGCACTCATGTGATTGAAACAGATCAGCCGATCCTACGAATTTGGCTTGCGGCGCGCTACTAGGGTGATTACAGGGGGTGCCTCCGCTATTTATCGTGATATCCCCAACACACGCGCAAGCTTCAGGCACGACGAAGCTGCTAACCGTACGGCGGCTGGCGCACCGCCATGCGGTAGCCTCCCGCCCCCATGAGCAAGCAAGACTCCAAGCGCCTGCGGCTGGCGCGCTGCGTGATGGTGCTGGGCGCCAGCAGCGGCGCGGGCAAAAGCTGGCTGGCTACGGCGCTGTGCCGCCACTACGCCAACCAGGGCCTGAAAGTGGCCCCTTTCAAGGCGCAGAACATGAGCAACAACGCCCGCGTGGTGGCGGGCCTGGCGGCCAGCGATACGGAAACAGGCGCGGCAGAGATAGGCACGGAAATGGGCGAAATCGGCTCGGCCCAGTACTTTCAGGCGCTGGCCGCGCGCGCCGCGCCGGATGTGCGCATGAACCCGCTGCTGCTCAAGCCCGAGGCCGATACGCGCAGCCAGGCCGTGCTGCTGGGGCGGGCCAGCGCGCAGCTGACGGCGCTGCCCTGGCGCGAGCGCGGGGCCGTGGCCTGGCCGCACATTGCCGCCGCGCTGGATGCGCTGCGGGCCAAAAACGACGTGCTGGTCATCGAAGGCGCAGGCTCGCCCGCCGAAATCAACCTCATGCCGCGCGATATCGTGAACATGCGCGTGGCCCGCCACGCTGGCGCGCGCTGCCTGCTGGTGGCCGATGTGGACCGGGGCGGCGCTTTCGCCCATCTTTACGGCACCTGGGCGCTGCTGCCCAAGGCCGACCGCGCGCTCATCAGCGGCTTTGTGCTCAACAAATTCCGGGGCGATGCCGCCCTGCTCGCGCCCGCGCCGCAGCAGCTTGAATGCCTGACGGGCGTGCCCACCGTGGCCACCATTGCCATGCAGCGCCAGCACGGCCTGCCCGAAGAAGACGGGGTGTTTGACGACCGCTGCGCGCCGCCCGGCAGCGGGCACGCAGGCGCGCCGCCGCTGACGGTGGCCGTCATCGCCTGGCCGCGCCTGAGCAATCTGGATGAATTCCAGCCCCTGAAAAACGTGCCTGGCCTGCGCCTGGTCTGGGCGCGCGCGCCCGCGCAGCTGCAGGGCGCTGACTGGATCGTGCTGCCCGGCAGCAAGGCCACGGCCAGCGATCTGGCCTGGCTGCGCGCGCAGGGGCTGGACGCGGCCATCACCGCCCATGCGCGCGCGGGCGGCCGCGTGCTGGGCATTTGCGGCGGCCTGCAAATGCTGGGCGCCGAGCTGCGCGACCCGCATGGCGTGGAAAGCGGCGGCCCGGGCGGCGATTCAGGCAACAGCGCCAGCGTGCCCGGCCTGGGCCTGCTGCCTTTGGCGACCACTTTCGCGCCGCGCAAAACCGTGCGCCGCGCCCGCTGCCGCTTTGGCGCGGTGTCAGGCCCCTGGGCCGCCTTGAGCGGCGTGCAGGCCAGCGGCTACGAGATTCACTGCGGCCAGACCGCGCCGCATCCGGCCCTGGCCGCGCGTGGCGAAATGGCGCGCGAACTCATGGCCGGCATGGCCTGGCAAAACGCCGCTGGCAACGTGCTGGGCGTGTACCTGCACGGCCTGTTTGAAGACCCCGCCGTGCTGCGCGCCCTGTTTGGCGTGCGCGCCCGGCCGCTGGATGAGGTGTTCGAGCGCCTGGCCGCCGTGGTCGCCGACAGTTTTGCGCCCGGCTTTTTGCAAGAACTGATTCAGGAGCCATAGGCCATGCCTGCGGCGCAGGCGCGGCGGCAGGAAGCGCATCAAAGGGAATCAAAAGCAGGAGCAAATTGAAAGGGTCTAAAAAGCCGTTCTGCGCAGTTTCCACTAGGACGTAATGCTATGGATACAAGAGCGAAAAACCTCTATGTTCCGCCCTGCCCCGGCCGCTTTTCTCGCCCGTGCAGGGCCGCTTTCAGCCGCCCGCCAGCAGGGCGCGCATGGCGGCTTCGTCGATGACGGTGATGCCCAGCGCCTGCGCTTTTTCCAGTTTGCTGCCCGCTTCTTCGCCTGCGACGACGTAGCTGGTTTTTTTGCTCACGCTGCCGCTGACTTTGGCGCCGGCGGCTTCGAGCAGGGCTTTGGCTTCGTCGCGGCTCAAGGTGGGCAGCGTGCCGGTGAGCACGAAGGTTTGACCTGCCAGTGTTTGCGCTTGCGCGGTTTGCGCGGCGGCGGAGCCTTCGGGCCAGGTGATGCCCGCTTCACGCAGCTGCTGCACGACTTCGCGGTTGTGCGGCTGGGCGAAGAAGGTGCGGATGCTGTGGGCGACGATGGGGCCGACGTCGGGCACTTGCAGCAATTCGTCTTCGCTGGCGTTCATCACGCTTTGCAGCGCGCCGAAGTGGCGGGCCAGGTCGCGCGCGGTGCTTTCGCCCACGTGGCGTATGCCCAGGGCGTAGAGAAAGCGCTCCAGCGTGCTTTGGCGCGAGCGCTCCAGCGCGGCCAGCAGGTTGCGGGCCGAGCGCTCGCCCATGCGCTCCAGCGCGGCGAGGTCTTGTTCGGTCAGTTTGTAGAGGTCGGGCAGGGTTTGGACGATGCCGCTGTCCACGAGCTGCTCGACCAGTTTGTCGCCCAGCCCTTCCACGTTCATGGCGCGGCGGCTGGCAAAGTGCCACAGGGCCTGTTTGCGCTGGGCGGGGCAGGAGATGCCGCCGGTGCAGCGGTGATCGGCTTCGCCTTCTTCGCGCACGGCCTGGCTGTGGCACACGGGGCACTGGGCGGGCATGGTGAATTCGGGCGCGCCAGCGGGGCGGCGCTCGAGCACGACGCTCACCACTTCGGGGATGACGTCGCCTGCGCGGCGGACGATGACGGTGTCGCCCACGCGCACGTCTTTGCGGCGCGCTTCCAGTTCGTTGTGCAAGGTGGCGTTGGTGACGGTGACGCCGCCGACGAAGACGGGGGCCAGTTTGGCCACGGGGGTGAGCTTGCCGGTGCGGCCCACTTGCACGTCGATGGCCAGCACGGTGGTCATTTGCTCTTGCGCGGGGTATTTGTGCGCCACGGCCCAGCGCGGCTCGCGCGTGACAAAGCCCAGTTGGCGCTGCTGCGCGAGCGAATCCACTTTGTAGACCACGCCGTCGATGTCAAACGGCAGGCTGTCGCGCTGCGCGGCCACTTCGGCATGAAAGGCGGCCAGCCCGGTAGCGCCGCGCGCCTGCCGCGCCAGCTCTGACACCGGCAAGCCCCAGGCTTTGAGTTGCTCAAGCACTTGCCAGTGGGTTTCAAAGGCGGGGCCGCCGGCTTCGGGCGGCGTGATGTCGCCCAGGCCGTAGGCGTAAAAGCTCAAGGGGCGCTGCGCGGCAATGCGCGGGTCCAGCTGGCGCACCGCGCCGGCGGCGGCGTTGCGCGGGTTGGCGAAGGGCTTGGCTGTTTTTTCGCCAGCGGCCATGCGCGCGCGCTGGCGTTCGTTGAGCGCCTCGAAGTCGTCGCGCCGCATGTACACCTCGCCGCGCACTTCCAGCACGGGCGGGGCGCTGCCCAGCAGGCGCAGCGGGATTTGGCTGATGGTGCGGATGTTTTGCGTGACGTCTTCGCCCGTGGCGCCGTCGCCGCGCGTGGCCGCTTGCACCAGCACGCCGTTTTCGTAGCGCAGGCTGATGGCCAGGCCGTCGAACTTCGGCTCGGCCACGTAGGCCACGGGCGGCAGGTTGTCGGCCAGCTTCAGCTCGCGGCGCACGCGGGCGTCAAACGCGGCCGCGCCGGCGGGGCTGGTGTCAGTTTCGGTGCGAATGCTGAGCATGGGCACGCGGTGCTGCACAGGCGCAAAGCCTTCCAGCACTGCGCCGCCCACGCGCTGGGTGGGCGAATCGGGCGTGCGCAATTCGGGGTGGGCCGCCTCCAGCGCCTGGAGCGCGCGAAACAGGCGGTCGTATTCGGCGTCGGGAATTTGCG
Source organism: Ottowia massiliensis (assembly GCF_900240305.1). Lineage (NCBI taxonomy): Bacteria > Pseudomonadati > Pseudomonadota > Betaproteobacteria > Burkholderiales > Comamonadaceae > Ottowia > Ottowia massiliensis. The sequence goes on from NZ_LT964854.1 coordinate 595,360, forward strand.
GCGCATCCAGCGTGTAGTACTGCCAGGCGGCGCGGTTGAGCTGCTCGCGCAGGGCGGCGGCCTGGGCAGCGGGAGAGGAAGGCTGGGGCATGGAACGGGGAGATGGACTGAAAGCGCTGGATTGTGCGGGCGCGCATCAGAAGCAACACAACTCCATAGTCCATGGAAAGCCTGCGTGAGCAATTCAGCCAGGCAAAAGCCCTCTCCTCAATCCAGCGCTTGGGGCATACCTTGAAGACGCACTGCCCAAAGCGCATGAACAGCCTGATATCAGAGCGGCGCGCGCCCTGGGCGCGGTCAAAGGATGAAGCGCGAGAGGTCTTCGTCTTTGCTCAGAGCGGCCAGGCGCTCGTTCACGTAGGCGGCGTCGATGGTGATGGTCTGGCCTTGCAGGCTGGTGGCGGCGAAGCTGACTTCGTCGAGCAGGCGCTCCATCACGGTGGCCAGGCGGCGTGCGCCGATGTTTTCGGTGGATTCATTGACGTCGCAGGCAATTTGCGCGAGGCGGGCGATGCCTTCGGGCCGGAAGTCGAGCGTGACGCCTTCGGTTTCCAGCAGGGCCTGGTATTGGCGCACGAGGCTGGCGTGGGTTTGGGTGAGGATGGCTTCAAAGTCCTGCACGGTGAGCGAGCCGAGTTCGACGCGGATGGGAAAGCGCCCTTGCAGCTCGGGGATCAGGTCGCTGGGCTTGGCCAGGTGAAAGGCGCCGGAGGCGATGAAGAGGATGTGGTCGGTTTTGACCATGCCGTATTTGGTGCTGACGGTGGCGCCTTCCACCAGCGGCAGCAGATCACGCTGCACGCCCTGGCGCGAGACGTCGGCCGTGCCGCCGCCTTCGCCGCGCGAGGCGACTTTGTCGATTTCGTCGATGAAGACGATGCCGTTTTGCTCCAGGTTGCGCACGGCTTCGGCGCGGATGTCTTCTTCGTTCAGCAGTTTTTGCGCTTCTTCTTCGGTGAGCAGGCGCATGGCTTCGGCAATGCGCACGCGGCGCTTTTTCAGGCGCGGCGCACCCATCTGGCTCATGACGGAGCGGATTTGCTCGGCCATTTCTTCCATGCCGGGCGGGCCGACGACTTCGAGCATTTGGCCGGGCTGGGCCAGTTCCAGCTCGATTTCCTTGTCGTCAAGCTGGCCTTCGCGCAGTTTTTTGCGAAAGATTTGGCGCGTGGCGCTGTCGGGGCGGCTGCCGGCGTGGCTTTCGCTGGCGGCGTCGCCGTCAGCCGGGCGGGCGGCGGGCAGCAGGGCGTCGAGCACGCGCTCTTCGGCCAGGTCTTGCGCGCGGGCCTGGTGCTGGCGCATGGCCTGCTCGCGGGTTTGCTTGACGGCCATTTCGGCCAGGTCGCGGATGATGGAGTCCACGTCTTTGCCCACGTAGCCCACTTCGGTGAATTTGGTGGCTTCCACCTTGATGAAGGGTGCGTTGGCTAGGCGCGCCAGGCGGCGGGCGATTTCGGTTTTGCCCACGCCGGTGGGGCCGATCATGAGAATGTTCTTGGGCGTGATTTCGGCGCGCAGCTTTTCAGGCACTTGCTGCCGGCGCCAGCGGTTGCGCAAGGCAATGGCGACGGCGCGTTTGGCATCTTGCTGGCCGACGATGTGGCGGTCCAGCTCGGAGACGATTTCCTGCGGGGTCATGGAAGACATGGCAAAGCTTGTGGACAAGAGGTGAAGCGCAGCGGCTTCGGTTCAGAAAGAGGAGCAGATTCAGAGGCTGAAAAGAGCCTCTGGCGCACGTGTCTATTGGGTATATCGCTATGGAACCAGGAGCGAATTCAAAGCGTTTCGATGGTGTGCTGCATGTTGGTGTAGATGCAAAGCTCGCCCGCAATGGCCAGCGATTTGCGCACGATGTCTTCTGCGCCCAGATCGGTGTTGTTCAGCAGCGCCTTGGCGGCGGAGTGGGCATAGGGGCCGCCGGAGCCGATGGCGACGATGCCTTGCTCGGGTTCGAGCACGTCGCCATTGCCGGTGATGATGAGCGAGGCTTCGCGGTCGGCCACGGCCAGCATGGCCTCCAGGCGGCGCAGCACGCGGTCGGTGCGCCAGTCTTTGGTGAGTTCGATGGCGGCGCGGGTGAGGTGCCCCTGGTGCTTTTCCAGCTTGGCCTCAAAGCGCTCGAACAGCGTGAAGGCGTCTGCCGTGGCGCCAGCAAAGCCGGCCAGCACTTTGCCGTGATGGAGCTTGCGCACTTTGCGGGCGGAGCCTTTGATGACGATGTTGCCGAGCGTGACCTGGCCGTCGCCGCCGAGGGCGACCTGCCAGCCTTCAGGAGTCTGGCGGCGCACGCTGAGAATGGTGGTGCCGTGAAACTGTTGCATGCCGCGCGAAATGGGGGCAGGTAGGCATTTCACAAGGGAAGGCGCGAAGGCGGCGATTCAAGCGGGAAACCCGTTTTCAGAACCTGTTCGGAGTCCGGCCGTGAGGGGCAAAAGTGTGGTTCGAGATGAGCCTTGTGCCCAGCGAGGATTTGCAACGCGGCAGGCCACCCGGAGCCGCATTTTTCGCGCCTACAGACAGACTTTGAACAGGTTCTCACTGCCCAAGCGCAGGCCCGGTTGGAACAGCTGGCCGCGCAGGCTGAAAAGCATTAAAAAGAGAGCGAATTCAAGGGGGCTAAAATGCCGTTTGGCGCAGTGTCCTCTAGGACGTAACGCTATTGATATAGGAGCTGAATTAGGCAGCGCTCTCCGCTTTTCATGAGGCGGCGTCAGGCGTTTTGGCTCAGCCAGCGGCGCAGGCTGGAGACGGAATGGGCGATATGCAGCGGCTCCAACGCGGCCAGAGCCGGGCTGTCGTGCGCGCCATAGCTCACCGCCACGGCGCAGCAGCCGGCGTTGCGGGCCATTTGCAGATCGTGCGTGGTATCGCCAATCATCAGCGTGCGCCCGGGGTCGCAGCCGAATTCGCGCATCAGCTCGTGCAGCATGAGCGGGCTGGGCTTGCCTGCGGTTTCGTCAGCGGTGCGGGAGCCGTCGAAGGCCGCTTGCAGCCCGGCCAGGCGCAGCGCGCCATCCAGCCCCCGGCGGCTTTTGCCGGTGGCCACGGCCAGCCAGTGGTGGCGCGCCTTCAGTTCGGCCAGAAGTGGACGCACGCCGTCAAAGAGGCTGATATCGTTTTGACACGCCAGGTAGTGCTGGCGGTAGCGCTCGGCCAGCAGCGGGTGTTTTTCGGGCGGCACATCAGGCGCGGCATGGGCCAGCGCGGGCGCCAGCGCCATGCCGATGACGTAGGCGGCGGTTTCGCGGCTGGGCTGTTGTCCGCCCACATCCGCCACGGCCTGCTGGATGGCGCGGACGATGAGGGCGGTGGAGTCGAACAGGGTGCCATCCCAGTCGAAGCAGATGAGGTCAAAGCGGCGGGGCATGGGCAGCTTGAAAGAGCAGGCGCTGGGCCACAAAAAAAGCGCCTGGCCGCAAAGCCAGGCGCCTGAGTGTGTGGTGGGTGATACATGGATCGAACATGTGACCCCTGCCGTGTGAAGGCAGTGCTCTACCGCTGAGCTAATCACCCGTCTGCCTTGCAGCGCAGGCAGTAAAGCGCGAGATTGTAGCGGATTTCTTCAGGCTTCACGCTCTGGCATGGCGGGCTGCCGCAGCAAACAAGAAGAAGGCGCGCATTCAGGCCCCTTGAAAACGACCCGGAGAAAAAAGCGTGACCACAAACGTTCGTGGACATTGCGAATCTCTCAATGGGCCACGAAGCTCTTCTGCCGTTTGCGCCTTGCGGCCCATTCCGATTCCGCACTTTTGCCTCTCACGGCCAGATCATGAACAGGTCCTGAAAAAAGCAGGCAGCTCCGCCCCCGCTTCTGCCAGCCGGGCGGGCTGGCATACTGCCGCGCTTTCGCTCACTCTCGAGGCTTTCAATGAAAACGGATACCGAAATCCTCTCGCGTTCACCGGAATGGGAGAGGCGGGCGCTGGAGAAGCTGCTGCTGGCTGACGCGCGTGAGCGCCGGGCCGCGCGGCGCTGGCGCGTGATCAAAACGCTGCTATGGATGCTGCTTGTCGCGGGATTGGCGGCCGTGATGATCAGCCAGTCGCAAAACGCTGCGCCTGCGGGGCTGCACACGGCGGTCATTTCCATCCGGGGCGAAATTTCCAGCGACAGCGAAAACAATGCCGAACAGCTGCTGCCCGCACTGCGCAGCGCGATGGAAGATGAAGGCGCGCAGGCGCTGGTTCTGCAAATTGATTCGCCCGGCGGCAGCCCGGTGCAGGCCGGGCTGGTGTACGACGAAATCCGCCGCCTGCGCGAATTGCATGACAAGCCGGTTTACGCGGTGGTGGAAGACACCTGCGCTTCTGCCGCCTACTACATTGCCTCGGCCGCCGACAAGATTTACGTGAACAAGGCCAGCGTGGTGGGCAGCATTGGCGTGCTGATGGACGGCTTTGGCTTCACTGGCAGCCTTGAAAAGCTGGGCATCGAGCGGCGGCTTTTGACGGCGGGCGGCAACAAGGGCTTTCTCGACCCCTTCAGCCCCATGAGCGACGCCCAGCGCCAGCACGCGCAAACCTTGCTGGACCAGATACACCGGCAGTTCATCGCCGCCGTCAAGCAGGGCCGGGGCGAGCGCCTGAAGGAAACGGCCGACACCTTCAGCGGCCTGTTCTGGACAGGCGAGCAGGCCGTGGATATGGGCCTGGCCGACAGCCTGGGCAGCGTGGACGGCGTGGCGCGCGAAGTGGTCAAGGCCGAGGAGCTGGTGGACTACACGCCGGAAGAAAAGGTGTTCGAGCGCCTGACGCGCCGCCTGGGCGCGGCCATCGGGCAAGGCGCCGTCTCGGCCCTGCGCAGTGTGGCTTTGCGCTGAAGGCGCTGTCAGCGCGCGCCCTGGACGTGAATGGGTTCAGCAGAGGCCGTTTTTGCTCTTTGTTCCATAGCATGATGTCCTAGTGGAACGGGCGCTGAAGCCATTTTTAAGGGCTTGAATTTGCTCCTGTTTTTAGAATCCTGATCAGAGCTTGCCCGCCAGCAAAGGGGTGCAGAAAAAGCGGGGAGGCAAAAGTGAACCAGAACGAGGGGGCCGCCCTGTCCCGCAGCCAGACGCTCCGCTTGCGCCAACAAAAACGCCCGGCATGAAGCCGGGCGTTTTTTCATCGGGAGCGAGATGGAAAGCTCAGCCTGCGATCAGGAGAACTTGAGCTTGCCCTTCATCACGCTGCTGTGGCCGGGGAAGGAGCAGAAGAAGGAGTAGTCGCCATCGGTCTTGACCTTGGACATGTCCACGGTGATGGTGTCTTCTTCGCCGCCGCCCAGCATCTTGGTGTGGGCCACGATGCGTTCGTCGTTGGGCTTGACGTATTCAGGAGCGCCAGTCTTGATGCCGTCGCCGATCACGCCCTTCATGTCTTCGGTCTTGGTGATAACCAAGTTGTGGCCCATGGAGCCTTTGTTCATCTTGCCCACGTGCTTGAGGTGCACCTTGAATTCCTTGCAGCTCTTATCGACTGCAATTTCCTTCGTGTTGTATTTCATGTTGTCGCCAGCTTCAACGGTGACGTCGCAGGCAGCATGGGCGAAGCCAGCGGTTGCCATCAAAGCAGCGGCAGCGAGGGCGCGCAGAGCGGTTTTGGTCATGATGAATGTCCTTTCTGTGGAAAAACGGAACCAGGCGAACAAACCCGGAACCAGCGCGCATTCTATGGCGCATGCGCCGCGTTTGCTCAAGAACGGCTGCGACCTCTTCGCAACGCCGCACGTCGCTTAGAGGACGGCGCGCCCAAACCTGTCATCCCATCATGGAGATAGCGGAGCTGAATCCGCAGGCGCGAAGGCAGCTTCTTGCGGCGTGTCCAGCACGCCATCGCAGCCGCCTTGCCCGTCGGCGCGCGGGCGCCAGAAAACGGGCAGCATGCGCCAGCTCATCAGCGCGAAGGCGGCGCACCACAGCAGGGCGGCCGCGCCCATCAGCAGCGCCGTGGCATCCAGCGCGTAGGCGCAGGCGCGCAGCACGGCGCTGGCCGCCACCAGGGCCGCGCCCGCCAGCACCCAGGGGCGGCCGTTTTTTTCCAGCCCGCTGTGCGTGTAGCCCGCAATGCACATCACCACGAAAACCGACAGCCCCAGCGCCCCTGCCGTGAGCAAATGCAGCCCCGCATTCGGCGGCAGCCCCGTCAGCAACCCCACACCCGTCAGCGCGTAGCCCGCCGCCATGAAGGCGTAAGCCGCATACAGCATCAGCGGCCAGGGGCGCAGCAGCGGGCGGCCCACGTGCCAGTCGCCCATCAGGTTCAGCACGGCGCAGGCGGCGGCCAGGGCCAGCCAGGCGCTGGTGCGCGCGCCCGGCTCCCACCACTGGGCGGCGGTAAACAGGGCAATGGCCAGCATGGCCAGATTGCGGCGCGGCGGCCGGGCCAGGTAGCGGCGCGTCTCGCGCGTGGCCTCGTATTCCGGGTCTTGCTGGCGGCTTTCCACGGCGCGACGCGCCGCCTCGCTGTCGTCAATGCTGGCATTGACGATGCTCATGGAAATGCGGCTCATCGCCACGATGATCAGCACCATCAGCGCCCCCAGCAGCCCATGCAGCCAGCGCATGGGCGGCTCGCCGCGCAAGGCATCGGCATAAAAGCCGGCCGTGGCCGCCATCATCAGCGCCAGCGTCCAGGCGAATGAAAGATGCCTGCGCTCCGGCGCGCGCCACAGCCGGGGCATCAGCAGCGCCAGCAGCAGCGCCATGAAAGCCAAATGCGCCAGGGCCGAGGCCGCCAGGGCCGCCACGGGCCACCAGCCGCTGCACCAAAAGGCCACCCGCCCCGCCAGCCACAGCCCCGCCAGCCAGCGCACCGGCGCGGCGGCAAAGGCGGGCGTATCCGTGAATTCAGGCACGCCCGTCAACGCAAAACCCGCCGCCGCCGCCAGCGTAAAGCCCAGCAGCAACTCGTGTGCGTGCCACACAAATGGCCCGCCCGCCACCGCAGGCAGCGGCCAGCCCCAAAACAGAAAAGCCCCCCAGGCCGCCATCAGCCCCCAGCCCGAGAGCATCGCCAGCGCGAACATCGGCCTGAACGGGCACAGCCACAAAGGATGCGCCAGCTGCCAGAAGCGGGCTGAAAAACAGGCCGGGCGGGCGCCTTGGGAAAGCAGCGCAGAAGAAACGTTTGGGGAAGCGGCAGGCATCGTGGCAAAAAGCAACAGTCAAAAAAACCGGCAGGCGTGGCAGGCGTGGCAGGCGCGGCAGGCGCGGCAGGCGCGGCAGGCGCAATCATGAACCCGCGCGCCATCACCCGCGCATTGTCGGGCGGCGGGCTGCTCTGCCGCGCTTTCAAAAGCTATTTCATCCAATGCCCCAGCAGGCCGGACGAAACCACGCCCAGCAAAACCGTGGGCAGCATGGGCAGGCGGCTGGCGGCCGCCGCCGTCAGCGCAATGGCAATCAGCTCGTGCGGCTTGTCGGAAACGAAATAAGGGGCGATCACCGCAATCAGCACGCAGCCGGGCGCAGCTTGCATGACGCTGGCGGCGCGCTGGCTCAATGTGCGATTGCGCAAGGCGAAAAAACCCATCAGCCGCGTGGAATAAGTCACGCCCAGCATGCTGAGAAAAACCAGAAAGGATTCGAGCGAAATCATTTTGAACCGCTGCGGAAATACGCCGCCGCCAGGCCCGACAAGGCCCCCGCCGGCACATACCACGCGCCCGGCGCCAGCCGGTAAGTCAGCGCCGCCACGAGCAGACTCACCAGCCAGGGAAGCGCCGCTGAAAATCCTTTCCACATGCCGCGAAGCAAAACCAGAAAAACGGCGGGAAACGCCATGCCAAAGCCCCAGGCCGCCACGTCGCCAAACAGCGGCCCCACCGCCGCGCCCAGGGCCGCGAAAACAATCCAGGTGGAATACAAAATGGCGCAAACGCCCGCGTAAAACGGCAAATTGAACGAAGGCAGCCCCAGCGCCTGCCGCCGCCGCACTTCCCCCAGGCCCATTGCCCAGCTTTCATCGCACATGAAAAACAGGGCGGGCAGCGCTTTTTTCAATGGCATATCGCGCAGAAAAGGCGCCAGCGCCGCGCCCATGAGTATGTGGCGCGAATTGATCATGAATGTGACGGTGGCGATCAGCCATATGGGCTGCGGATGCGCCCATAAATTCACGGCGGCAAATTCGGAGCCGCCAGCAAAATTCATTCCCGTCATCAGCAGCATTTCCAGCCAGCTCATGCCTTTTTGCCCGCCTTGCACGCCCAGAATAATGGCAAAAGGCAGCAGGCCAATCAGCATGGGTGCGCTTTCCCGCGCGCCGCGAAAAAACTCCAGGCGGGATGAGTCATTTTCAGTCATGTGCGATGCGAATAAATGCGAAAAATAAATGCAAGGAAAATGAAATTCAAAAACAGGCTCATTCGTCCAGGCTGATGGCGCAATGCACAGGCCGCGCGCCCAGCGCCTGCACGCAGGCCTGCGGGTTGATTTGCACAATAAAGCCACGGCGGCCGCCGTTGATGGCGATTTGGGGCAGCTCCAGGATGCTTTGCTCGACATACACGGGCATGGCGCGGCGCGTGCCAAAAGGCGAAGTGCCGCCAACCTGGTAGCCGCTGTGGCGTTCGGCCACGGCAGGCTCGCATGGCTGCACGGTTTTGACGCCAATTTGCCGCGCCAGCTGCCGGGTGGAGACTTTGCGGTCGCCGTGCATGAGGACGATGAGCGGACGGGCGTGCTCGTCTTGCATGACGAGGGTTTTGATCACGGCGTGCGCGCTCAGCCCCAGCGCCGCCGCGCCTTGCAGGGCGCCGCCGTGGGGCTGGTAGTCATAGGCGTGGCCGGTGTAGGGCACGCCGTGCTGGCGCAGCCAGACGGTGGCGGGCGTCTGGCTGACGTGGCGTTCTTTTTTCATGGCGCTGGTTCATGGCCTGGCCGCAAGGGGCGCGCGGCGCGGAATGGGCGGGGGCTGGCAGCAGTGGGCAAGCAGGCGTATTTTGCTATTTTATCCATAGCATGAGGTCCTAGTGGAATCTGCGTAAAACGGTTTTTTCACCCCTCTGAATTTGCTCTTGTTTTTGATGCCGTGCAGTGGAAGGGGGCCTGCCGCGAGGGGCGGCAGTGCAGGCCGGGATGGGCAGCAAGGCGCAGACGGGTCTGGCAGCCCGGCGAGGATTGGCCGCGCCGCAAAGCGCCTTGAGTCCGCGCTTTTGCTCCCACGGACAGATGGCGGGCAGTCTCTCAGCTGGCGGGGTCGCGCATTTCAAGGCGGATGGCGTCGATGGCTTGCAGCAGGTCAGGCGGCAGCGTCACGCTCCAGGCGTCGAGGTCTTCGTCCAGTTGCGCCAGCGAGGTCACGCCGATGATGGTGCTGGCCACGCGCCAGGAGCGGTAGCAGAAGGCCAGCGCCATTTGCGTGGGCGTGAGGCCGTTTTCGCGCGCCAGGCGGTTGTAGCGGCGGGCGGCTTCAAAAGCCTGCGGGCGGCCCCAGCGCTGGCTTTTGGCGCGCTCGCCGTTCATGCGGCCAGCGGGCGCTTGCGGCACGCCAAAGCCGGTGGCGTCGTATTTGCCCGTCAGCAGGCCGAAGGCCAGCGGCGAGTAGGCCAGCAGTCCCACGCCCAGGCGGTGGCAGGTTTCGTCCAGCCCGTTGTCGTAGGCGCGGCTGGTGAGGCAGTAGGGGTTTTGCACGCTCACGGGCCGGGGCAGGCCGTGGGCCTCGGCCAGGCGCACGAATTCGTGCACGCCGTAGGGCGTTTCGTTGGACAGGCCGATGGCCCGCACTTTGCCCGCCTGCACCAGCTTTTGCAGGGCCTGAAGCTGCTCCAGGATGGGCGTTTGCGCGCTCTCTTGCGCCGGGTCGTAATACATCTGCCCGAAGCGGGGCGCATGGCGCTCCGGCCAGTGAATCTGGTAGAGGTCGATGACTTCGGTTTGCAGGCGGCGCAGCGAGCCTTCGCAGGAGGCGATGATGTCGGCGGCCGTCATGCCCTTGCCAGGGCGCAGCCAGGGCATGTCCCGCGCGGGGCCGGCCACTTTGGTGGCCAGGGTCACGCGCTGGCGCATGCCGGGGCGCTGGCGCAGCCAGCGGCCCATGAAGGTTTCCGTCGCCCCGGCGGTGGCAGCGCTGGGGGGCACGGGGTACATCTCCGCCGTGTCGAGAAAGGTCACGCCGCGCTCCACGGCGCGGTCCAGTATGGCGTGCGCGTCCGCCTCATTCACCTGTTCGCCAAAGGTCATGGCGCCCAGGCAGATGGGGGTCACGCGCAGCGGGCCGAGGGCGATGGGCGTCAGGGGTTTCATGGGCCGGCTCATGCCAGCGCCGCCGCCACGGCGTCGCCCATTTCGCGCGTGCCCACTTTGCGCGTGCCTTCGCTGGCAATGTCGGGCGTGCGCAGGCCCTGGGCGAGCACGGACTGCACGGCCGCTTCAATGCGGGCGGCGGCTTCGGGCTGGTTCAGGCTGAAGCGCAGCATCATGGCCGCGCTGAGGATGGTGGCCAGCGGGTTGGCGATGCCCTGGCCGGCAATGTCGGGGGCGCTGCCGTGGCTGGGTTCGTACAGGCCCTGCTTTTTGTCGTTGAGGCTGGCCGAGGGCAGCATGCCGATGCTGCCGGTGAGCATGGCGGCCTCGTCGCTGAGGATGTCGCCAAAGAGGTTGCCGGTGACGATGACGTCAAACTGCCGGGGCGCGCGCGCCAGCTGCATGGCGGCGTTGTCCACGTACATGTGATCGAGCTGCACGCCGGGGTATTGGCGGTGCACGTCGCACACCGCGTCGCGCCACAGTTGCGAGGTTTCCAGCACGTTGGCCTTGTCCACGCTGGTCACGCGGCCCTGGCGCTTTTGCGCGGCCTGGAAGGCCACGTGGGCGATGCGCTCGATTTCGGGGCGGCTGTAGCGCATGGTGTCAAAGGCTTCTTCGCTGCCGGCAAAGGGGCCGTCGGGGGCGCTGCGGCGCCCGCGCGGCTGGCCGAAGTAGATGTCGCCCGTCAGCTCGCGGATGATGAGGATGTCCAGCCCCGCCACGAGTTCGGACTTGAGGCTGGAGGCGTGCGTGAGCGGCGCGTGGCAAATGGCCGGGCGCAGGTTGGCAAACAGCCCCAGCGCCTTGCGCAGGCCCAGGATGGCCTGCTCGGGGCGCAGATGGCGCTCCAGCTGGTCGTATCGGGGGTCGCCCACGGCGCCAAAGAGCACGGCGTCAGCCTCTTGCGCGAGCCTGAGCGTGGCTTCGGGCAGCGGGTGGCCGCAGGCGGCGTAGGCCGCGCCGCCCACGGCAGCTTCCTGCATTTCAAGGGGCAGGGCCAGGGCTTTGAGAACTTTGACAGCCTCGGCCACGATTTCGGGGCCAATGCCGTCGCCAGGCAGAAGGGCGATTTTCATGGGGCGCTTTCGCTTTTCAGGAGTGGAGGAAAGGGGAAAGAAAGCTATTTGCTTCCGATTTCATAGCTGCTGGCGCTGATTTGGCGGGCGCTGGCGTCGGATACGCCTTCAAAAAAGGGGGCAAAAAAGGCATCACGCCTTTCCAGCCCTTGTGAAATCAGCGCAGGCAGCTATGGTTCCGGGAGCAAATGATTCTGCTGGCAGGCTTTCAGAGCGTGTGCGCCAGCCAGGGCTTGGCGGCCAGGCGGCGGGCCTCGAAGGCGCGGATGCCGTCCTGGTGGCGCAGCGTCAGGCCGATGTCGTCCAGCCCGCCCAGCAGGCAGTATTTGCGGAAGGGCTGCACGTCAAAGGCGATTTCGCTGCCGTCGGGCTTGACGATGCGCTGGCGCTCCAGATCGATGGTGAGGCGGTAGCCGGGCGTAGCGGCCACTTCGGCAAAAAGCTGGCTGACCACTTCTTCGGGCTGCACGATGGGCAGCAGGCCGTTTTTGAAGCAGTTGTTGAAGAAGATGTCGGCATAGCTGGGGGCAATGAGCGCGCGAAAGCCGTATTGCGCAATGGCCCAGGGCGCGTGCTCGCGGCTGGAGCCGCAGCCGAAGTTGCGCCGCGCCAGCAGGATGGAAGCGCCTGCGTAGCGCGGCTGGTTGAGCACGAAGTCAGGATTGGGCTGGCGGCTGGCGGGGTCCATGCCCGGCTCGCCCTTGTCCAGATAGCGCCATTCGTCAAACAGGTTGGGGCCGAAGCCCGTGCGCTTGATGGACTTGAGAAACTGCTTCGGGATGATGGCGTCGGTATCCACGTTTTCGCGGTCCATGGGCGCGACGATGCCGGTGTGAAGGGTGAATTTGTCCATGAGATTTGCAGTGTGCGGAAGACGGAAAAAAACGGCAAAAGGCGGCAGGCCGGCCTTATTCAAACTCCTCCCACTGGCCGCCGCCGGCCTCGCACTCCTCGGCCAGCGAGGCCAGCTGGCCCTCGTTGCGGCCATAGTGCCAGGTGTCGAATTCGCCTTCATACGCGCCCCGGCACACGGCGTCGGCATCGCGCCGGGGGCATTGGGGCAGCCAGGTGAGATTGACGCTGTTGCTGCGGCCCATGCCGCCCGCGTTGTTCCAGGCCACGCCTTCGCAGCGGTCCTTGATGGCGGAGCGGCTTGTGCCCTTGCGGCCTTGCAGGCAATCGGTAATGACCGTGGGCGCGCCCAGCGTCTGGATGGGCGACTCGATCATGCAGGCGCGCCCGTTTTGGGCCTGGGCCTGCAAAGGCAGGGCGGCGGCCAGCAAGGCGGCTGAAACCAGAAAATGAAAACGCATGAGAAAACTCCGTCAGAAAATCAAAAAAATCAGGAAAGGCGCTGCTCCATCAGCGTTTTGAGCGGCGCAAGGCCCAGCTTGCGATAAAACCCGGACGCGCTTTCATTGGCCTGCCATACATTCAGCGTCAGACTGTCGCATTGCTCGCGGCGGGCATATTCAAGAACATATTCATAAAGCCTTTTGCCAATATGCTGACCACGACAGGCGGCGTTCACGCACAAATCATCCAGATACAAAACCCGCCGGCCGGCCAATGAAGGGTGGCCTTGCGTTTCCTGCAGTTCGCAAAAGGCATAGCCTTGCACGGCGCCATTTTCGTCTTCATAAACAAAAACGGGGTTTTGCGCGTCGGCCAGCCGTTTTTCAAGTTCGGCGTCCGGATATTTTCTCCGGCCAATTTTGAAAATGTCGGGCCGCGCCCGGGCGTGAATATCGTGCACCTGATCCAGCAGCTCGCCTATGCGTTTTTGGTCTTGGGCTTGGGCGCGGCGGATGGTCATGGGCGTTTCCTTCGGTCCGGACTGCGCATGAAAGACTTAAAAAAAGGAGCAAATCCAAAGAGGGGAAAACGGCGCTCGCGCACTGCCCACCAGGACATCATGCTATGGAATGAAGAGCGGAAACGAAGAACAGAAACGGCCCCTTGCCCTGCGTGCTGCGCCAGGAGGCGCGGGCAAGAGGCCGCGCCGTTCAGTGGCGGTCGGCGGCGCGGTCGATGGCGCGGCCGCCCGCCTGCACGTCCTGGCCAAGGCCGTGCACGGTGTTGCAGCCGGCCAGCGTGAGGGCGGCCAGCAGGGCGGCAAAGAGGGCGAGGGTGGCTTTCTTCATGGTTCTCTCCTTTGGTGAGTGGATGTGCCGCCGCGCGGGGAGCGCGCGAGGCTTGCGTGGAGCTTTCTTCTCGTGCGGCGGCATGGGCATTGTGCCTTTGGGCCGGGCTGGGCCGGCGCGCTGGTTTTGGCGCTGATTTCGCTCCTGCTTCCATAGCGTGATGTCCTGGTGGACAGTGCGCGAACGCCGTTTTCTGGCTCCTGAATTTGCTCTGCTTTTTAAACCGTTTCACTGGCATGAGGCGCGGCGCGCGCGTCGTCTGCGCCCAGCTCGCGGATGTCCACGAAGTGCCCGTGCAGCGCGGCGGCGGCGGCCATGGCGGGGCTGACGAGGTGGGTGCGCCCGCCCGCGCCCTGGCGGCCTTCAAAGTTGCGGTTGCTGGTGGAGGCGCAGCGCTCGCCCGGCTCCAGGCGGTCGGCGTTCATGGCCAGGCACATGCTGCATCCGGGTTCGCGCCACTCGAAGCCTGCTTCGGTGAACACTTTGTCCAGCCCTTCGGCTTCGGCCTGCCTTTTGACCAGGCCGGAGCCGGGCACAACCATCGCCAGCTTGACGTTGGGCGCGAGCTTGCGGCCCAGGCGGCGGATGATGGCGGCGGCTTCGCGCATGTCTTCGATGCGGCTGTTGGTGCAGCTGCCGATGAAGACTTTGTCGATGGCGATGTCGCGCAGCGCCTTGCCGGGCGTCAGGCCCATGTAGGCAAGCGCGCGCTCGATGGCGCCGCGCCGCGAGGCGTTGGCTTCTTGCGCGGGGTCGGGCACGCAGCCGTCTATGCCCAGCACCATTTCGGGGCTGGTGCCCCAGGTGACTTGCGGGACGATTTGCGCGGCGTCCAGCTCCACCACGGCGTCAAAGTGCGCGCCGGGGTCGGAGTGCAGGGTGCGCCAGTAGGCCACGGCCTGCTCCCATTCGGGGCCGCCCGTGAACTGGCCGGTGGCCGCGTCGGTGCCGGGGGCCAGCAGGCGGCCCTTGAAGTAGTCGATGGTTTTTTCGTCCACGGCCACCAGCCCGGCGCGCGCGCCCGCTTCAATGGCCATGTTGCACACGGTCATGCGCCCTTCCATGCTCAGGGCGCGGATGGCGCTGCCCGCAAATTCGATGGTGTAGCCCGTGCCGCCTGCGGTGCCGATCTTGCCGATGATGGCCAGCACGATGTCTTTGGCGGTGATGCCGGGGGCGGCCTGGCCTTCCACGCGGATGAGCATGTTTTTGGCCTTTTTGGCCAGCAGCGTTTGCGTGGCCATGACGTGCTCGACTTCGCTGGTGCCGATGCCGTGCGCCAGCGCGCCGAATGCGCCGTGGGTGCTGGTGTGGCTGTCGCCGCAAACCACGGTCATGCCCGGCAGCGTGGCGCCGTTTTCGGGGCCGATGACGTGCACGATGCCCTGGCGCTGGCTCAGGAAGGGAAAGTAGGCCGCCGCGCCGCTGGCGCGCACGTTGGCGTCCAGCGTCATGACTTGCTCGCGGCTGATGGGGTCTTCAATGCCGGCCAGGCCCTTTTCCCAGCCGGTGGTGGGCGTGTTGTGGTCGGCCGTGGCGACGATGGAGCTGATGCGCCACACCTTGCGCCCCGCCTCGCGCAGGCCCTCGAAGGCTTGCGGGCTGGTGACTTCGTGTACCAGGTGGCGGTCGATGTAGAGGATGGCGGTGCCGTCTTCTTCGGTGGAGACGACGTGCTCGTCCCAGAGCTTGTCATACAGGGTGCGGGGGTCGGCGTGGGTCATGGTTTTTCTTTCTCTTGCGTGTCAAAAAAAACGGGGGAAGCAAAGGCTTGAAGGAAAGGCTTGAAGGGCTTGCGCAAAGGCTTTCAGGCGGGCGGCGCATCCGCCGCCAGGTGCGCCACCAGTGCGCGGGCGGGGGCGGGCAGGCTGTCGAAGTCGCGGGCGATCAGGGCAATCTGGCGCAGCGCCCAGGCGTCAGCCAGCGGCACGCCCAGCAGGCGGCCCTGGCCCACGCCGCGCAGCAGCGCGAAGGCGCGCCCGGGCATCAGGCCCACGCCCAGGCCGTTGTCAATCATGCGGCACATGGCGGCCAGGCCCGTGACGCGCACGCGCAGCCGCACGGGCCGCCCGGCACGGCGGGCCGCCTGCTGCATGGCCTGGCTGATGGAGCTGCCCGCTTGCAGCCCCACGTGGTCAAAGGCCAGCGTGTCGGCAAAAGCCACTTCATCGCGCCCGGCCAGCGGGTGGCCCTGCGGCACGGCCAGCAGCAGGCGGTCTTGCCGGTAGGGGCGCGATTGCAGCGGCGCGGCGCGGCCCGGCGCGGGCGGCAGGGCGCTGGCGTTGCAGATGCCCACGTCCGCCGCGCCTTCCTGCACGGCGCGCACCACGTCGGCGGACAAGTGCTCTTGCAGCTCAATCTTCACGTCCGCGTTTTCGCGCACGAAGCGCCCCAGGTCGTCGGGCAGAAACTGCACCACCGCCGAGATGCTGGCGTGCACGCGCACCGGCCCGCGCGCGCCGCTGGCGTATTCGCCCAGCGCCGCCTGCATCTTCTCCAGCCCGAACAGCGCTTCTTGCGCGTGGCGCAGCAGGCTTTGCCCCGCTGGCGTGAGCGCCACGCCGCGCGCGTGGCGCAGCAGCAGCGGCACGCCCGCCAGCGCCTCCAGCTCCGAAAGCCGCTTGCTCACGGCTGACGCGGCCAGCGCCTCGCGCGCGGCGGCGCGGCCGATGCTGCCCGTCTCCCCCACGGCCACAAACAGTTGCAGCGTGGTGAAGTCCAGGCGGCGGGCAAAGTCATGCGCGGCAGCGGAATCGGGCACGGCGGTCATGGAATTCATCTCGAAACGAGATGGCAATTCTATATCTCATTGCTGAAAATGAAAAAGCCATCTTGCTGCGCGATGCCTTGCACGGGACGAGAAAAAGCCCGCCGAAGCGGGCTTTCGCAGCTTTGCAGACCGGGGCGAATCAGTCGTTGTTCGTCACGCCCAGCAGCACCAGCAGGGACTGGAACACGTTGTAGATGTCCAGATACAGCTCCAGCGTGGCCATCACGTAGTTCGTCTCGCCGCCGTCGATGATCCGCTTGATGTCATAAAGCATGTACAGGCTGAACACGATGATGGACAGCGCGCACAGCCCCATCAGCAAGGGCAGCGATGCGCTGCTGGAAAACATCGCCAGCAGCCCGCAGGCGATGAAGCCCACAAACGTGATGGCAGCGCCCACCGCCAGCCAGCGCCCCAGGCCGGACAAATCGCGCTTGATCACGCTGGCCAGCGTCGCCATCACGGCGAACACGCCGGCGGTGCCGCCCACGGCCGTCATCACCACCGCCTCGCCGTTTTTCATGCCCAGCACAAAGCCCAGCAGGCTCGAGAGCATCACGCCCATGAAGAACGTAAAGCCCAGCAGCAGCGCCACGCCCGCGCCCGAATTGCGGTTTTTCTGAATGGCCCACATGAAGGCGAACGCGCCGCCCAGAAACACCACCAGCCGCAGCCAGCCCGTGAACGCATAGCCAATGCCCGTGGCCATGCCCAGCCACGCGCCCAGCACCGTCGGCACGAGCGACAGCGCCAGCAGCCAATAGGTGTTGCGCAGCACGCGGTTGCGCTGCGCGGCGAAATCCGCGCCAGCGGAGCCAGCGGCGTAATCGTTCAGAAATCGGTCGTTCAGGCTCATGCGCAATCTCCTCAAAAAAGGGGGTAACAAAAGGGGGAGCGGCATTGTATGCAGCCGCCTGCGCCCTGCCGCGCAGCGGCGGCGCGCGGCTGGTGGAAGCGCCAGGCTTGCGGATGGCCCCACAGCCTGCCAGGCTACATCAGAAACAGGAGCAGATTCAAGGGTATCAAAATGCCGTTCCGCGCAGTCTCCACTAGGACATATTGCTATGGATAAAGGAGCAAAAATAACGGGGCGCGTTTCACGCTCTCTTGCTGGCTTGGCCCGTTCATTCGCGGCCAGCGCCGGTTCAGAGCGCGGCCATGAAAGGCGGCGGGTTGGGCTGCACAGCACAGGCCAGCCTTGCCGCGCGCGCCGCGCTACCCGAAGGTGATGACGGCCTTGTTGTCCTGGCGGCGGCCCAGGATATTGAGCAGGTTGAGCAGCTGCGCCTCGGTGCCCGGCGTGGCTTCAGCCTGGCCGGTAAAGCGCAGGCGCTGGCCGACCCACTGCCCGCTGCCAGACAGCAGCAGCGCACTGCCGGGCAGGCTGGACAGGCTCAGCGAGGGCGTTTCGCCGCCCGTGAGGGTGACGCTGTAGGAGCCTAGCGGCTTCAGGGGCGAAAGGCGCGAAGCCACCTGCCGCGCCGTGGCCCCGGCCTGCCCTTGCAAATGCAGGCGGCCCTGCACCCAGCCGAAAGAAAGCCCGTGCGTGCGCAGCGTGATGTCGCCTTGCAGCTGCACGGTGTTCCACAGCGTGCCCAGGCCGGCAAGGAGGGCGGCGGGCCAGGCGGACTGGCCATCTTCCACGGCCACCTGCACGCCGCCCCACTGCCAGCGCACGCGCGCGGCCAGCGGCCCCTGAGGCGTGCAGCAATCGGCCTGAAGGCGCACGCTGGCGGCCAGCCAGCCGGGAGAAAGCTGCCACTGCACGCGGCCTGGCAGCGCCACGCGGCCACGGCTGCCCTCCCCGCCTGCGAGCATGAGGCGGGCCGAGCCGCGCCAGACGGTGCCATAAGGCTCGGCCAGCTGCACCATGCCGCCGCTGCCCGCGCGCACGGCAGCGGCCAGCCAGCGGGCGGGCGCCTGCCAGACGAGGGTGACGGCCAGCCCGATGAAAGCCCCGGCCAGGGCCGAGCGCCACGGCGCGCGCGGGCGCGGGCGGGCCAAGGCCGGGCGGGCGCGGCCCGCGCCCAGCTGGCTGGGGCTGAAGCCCGAAGGAAATTCGGAATGCCCAAAGCCGGAATGCCCGGACGGGGCAAAGTCTGCGAAGCGCGGCTTGCGGCGGCTCATGCCGGCGGCAGGGCAAGGGTGATGGAGCCGTCCCACACAGCAGCGCTGCCGGGCGGGCTGCCCGCCGGGCGCGTCAGGCGGGCCTGGGTGGGCACGGCGCGGGCGTTGGCGCGGGCCTGTTGCAGCCACTGCGCCAGCGCGGCGGCGGGCGCGGCCTTGAGGGTGAGCGTGGCGCGGTCGCCCGTGATGCTCAGGCGCGCGGCCGCGCCCAGCGTCTGCTCAACCGATTCCTGCAAGGCGCGCTGGGCCTGGCCCGGTGCCAGCCGGGGCATGGCCTGCAAGGCTTCGGCCTCGCTCTTGAGCAGCTGCATCTGCTGCCAGCGCGCCTGAAGTGCGGCGCGCTCGCCTTCGGCCTGCCGCAGCGTGCGCACGGCGGGCGCCAGCGCCAGCTGCCACAGCAGCGCGCCCAAAACCACGGCGGCAGCCAGCAGCACCAGACGGCGCTCGCGCGCGTGCAGCCTGCCCCAGCCCGCCGCAGCGGATGCGGCCAGCGCCGCAAAGGCAGATGCCTTCCCGCTGCGGCTCATGGCTGCGCTCCGGCGGATGCGGCTTGGCTCACGCGCAAGCCGCCTTCCACGGCTTCGGCCTGATAGCCCAGCGGGCGCAGGTGGGCGGCGGCATCCTGCAAGGCCGCGCCGTCCAGTTGCAGGCCCTTGAGGGTGATTTCGCCCGTGTCGTATTCAATGGCGGCGGGGCTGCCCGCCTCTGGATGGGCCAGCAGGGCCTGGCCCAGCGCAGCCAGCATCGGCTCCATGTCGCGCGCGGAAGGCGCGCCGGTGGCCTGGCGCAGCGCGGCCACTTCGCGCTCCATTTGCACGGGCGCATCCACCACGGCCCGCACCTGGGGGAAGGTATCGGTGAGCACGGTGTCAATGCGCGCGCGCAAGTCGCGCAGGCTGGCGCGCTCGTTCCAGGCCCAGGCGTTCAGGCCGGCCAGATTGGCCAGCAGCGCCAGCGCCAGGCCCCAGCGGGCGGGCCGCCACATGCGCTCGTGCAGCCAGGCGCGCCACAAGGAGGCCAGCCGCTTGCCCGCGCGCGCGCGGGTGTTCTGCGCCAGATCGAGCTGGGCCAGGTCCCAGGCGCTGCGGCCCGCCAGCAGCAGGCGCTCGGGCTGCGGCAGCAGCGCCACGCCTCCGCCCAGCAGGCGCTCGACCATTTGCGCCACGGCAGGCTCGGCCTGCACGGCGGCGTCTTCGGGCAAGCGGCCCGCATCGTCCTGCGGCAGCAGCGCCAGGGCGGCGGGGGTGAAAGGCAGCGCCTGCACGCCAGCTTCCACGCCCTCGCCCGTGATCAGCGCCTGGGGCTGGTCTGCCGTGCCGGTGATCAGCAGCGAAACAGGGCCGTCTTGCGGCGCGGCCTCGGGCACGATGCGGCTGACGGGGCGCTGCGCCGCTTCCAGCGCGCTCAAATGCGCCTTGAGCCAGGCGCGGTCGCACAGCGCCACCCAGCACTCGCCGCCGCCGCCGCGCGCCGAAGGCTCCAGCGCGAAATGCAGGCGCGCCGCGTCTTCCAGCAAACGGTCTTCCAGCAACCCTTCCAGCGCGGGGCGCAAGCGGGCCGATCCGGGGCCGACGCCCTTGGGCAAGGCCACGCGCTGCCAGGCCAGCCGTGCGGCAGGCGCGATGGCCACCACCTCCACGCCGCGCCCGGCCGGCGGCAGCAGCGTGGCGGCCACGCCGCTGCCGTGGCGGGCCACCGTCAGGCCGTCTTGCGAGGTGACGTAGGCATAAACGCCCGGCGGGCCAGGCGGCAGCATGACTAGAAGCAGGCTCATGGGCGGGCGATTCTATTGAGGGGCCATGCCAGCAACAGCCCGCGCACGGCGCAAGCGGCGAATGAACCTGGCCATTCGCAGGAGAAGCCGCTTGCCGCCTTGCATCAAAAAAAGGAGCAAATCAACGGCATGAAAAATGCCTTGTGTCGCTTTATTTACCGGGAAAGTTTGCTATTGATGAAGTAGCAAGAACCTTCTTTCCTCCCGCCTGGCGACCCGGTTGCGCCGGCCCGGAAACCAGCAAGCCCCGCCGGGCCATGCGGCGCCAGCGGGGCTTGTGTGCGGGGGACAGAAGACGAGGCCGTGCTCAGCGCAACGCGGCATCCATTTGCGCGATGAACTCGCTCAGGAAGCGTTCGATTTCCTGCTGAACATAGGCATTCGGGTCATTGATGGCCTGGGCCTCCTTGTCGTTTTCAGGCACGCCCGTGCCTGCCAGGGCTTGCGTGACCTGGTTCATGTCGCTGTTGCCAAACAGGATGGGAAGCTCTTCCTGCATGGTTTGCCGCCCTTGCTTGCCAAGGACTTGCTCCATGCCGTCTTTCATGGCCGCGCGCCAGACGGATGTGCCTGCGCGGGCCAGCCCCTGGGTGGCGCCGGGCACGGCGCTTTCCACCTTGGAAGCCACGTGGCTGGCAAAGCTTTGGCCCAGGGAGCGCGTGGCGTCATGCAACACGCTGCCGAAGCCTTCCTGAATGGAGCGCGCCACATCCAGCGCGCCGCGCGACAGGCCCGTTTGGGCGCGCGACAGCTGGCCTGCCGCCAGATCGCCCAGCGCCCTGGCGGCAAAGCCGGGCAGTCCTTTGCTGGCCGCCAATTGCGCTACGCCTGTGGAAAAGGCGCCGGCGAACGTGCTCTTTTGGGTGTTGGCCAGACCGTCAGCCAGCGCCAACGCCGGGCTGGCCGCGGTCAGCGCGGTGTAGGCGACATCGGCAAACCGGCTGTGAACAACGGAACTGGGAACCCCCAGCCTGGTGGCAAGCCGCCCCAGCAGGCTGCCAGCAAAGGAGCCTTTGGGCGCAACTCTGTCCGCAACTGAATTGAATGCGGCCTTGACGGCGCTGGCCACGTGCGAAAAAGCAGCGCCGATTCGCGAAGCCGGGCTGCGCGCCGCCGTCCTTGATGCCGACCGGGCCGCCTTGCCCCGGCTGGCGCCCGAAGAATGACCGGAAGAATGCCCACGGCCCGCGCCACGGCTGCCGCCTGCGCCACGTCCGCCGCCAGCGCCACCCGCGCCGCCCGATCCACCTTTTCCGCCTGCCATGATGTTTCCTTTCGTGAAAGTTCAAGAGAGTTGAAGCAGCCGATTGGATGACTTCTCCTGCTGGCATGGCAAGCTGGTGCGGTTACCAGGCTGTGCATGCATACAGCTACATACTTACCCTGGTTCCGGCATGACGCAAAGCTGCGCACACGGCGCCTGTCAGGGCATGCACACTGGGGGAAGGCAGGCGCTGAACGCCGCATGCAGGCAGGCCGTCAAACGCCACCGCTTTTCAAGTTTTGTTGCGAATGGCAGCATTTGTTTGCCGTTTGGCCTCGCGCTTCATTCACCGCATTCCACCGCTGCGCCACGCGCGCGCCCAGCGGGGCCAGGCGGCGGGCGGTGGCGAGCACGCGGCGGTCTTTGGTGAGCAGCGTGGCCTGGTGGGCCAGGGCCAGGTCGATGAAAGGCTGGTCGTCGGCGTCGCTGCACAGCACGGGCGCGCGCGGGGCGGCGGGCAGCAGGCGGGCCAGGTTGTCGAAGGCGGCCAGCACTTGTTCGGCGGCGCAGTGGCGGGCGGCCAGCTGCTT
The DNA here is from genome assembly GCF_900240305.1 of Ottowia massiliensis. Taxonomy (NCBI): domain Bacteria; kingdom Pseudomonadati; phylum Pseudomonadota; class Betaproteobacteria; order Burkholderiales; family Comamonadaceae; genus Ottowia; species Ottowia massiliensis. The sequence goes on from NZ_LT964854.1 coordinate 617,273, forward strand.
TTGCAAGGCGGCGTAGGTGAGCACGCGGGCGAGTTCGCTGCGCATGCCTTGCGTGGCCAGCCAGCGCGCTTGCCCGGTTTGCAAGGCGGCGCGCACGCTGGCGGCGGCGGGTTCGTCAAAGAGCAGCAGGTCCAGCGCCCAGTTGGTGTCGATGACCAGGTTCATGCGGCGGGGCCGGGGGCGCTGGCCGGGCGGCGGGCGGTGAGTTCAAAGCGCAGCAGGCGGCATTCGATGGGGCCGTTGAACAGGGGCACGCGGCGGCTTTCTTTCAGGCGCAGGCGCGCGCTCAGGCGGGCGTCGGGCGTGAGCAGCCAAGCGGTCCAGCCGCCAAAGTGGGTTTTCCAGTGCTGGCTGAGTTGCTCGAAGAAGTCGTGGGCGCTTTCTTGGCCGGGGCTGTTTTCATCGCCCCGGCGCAAGGTGGCGGTTTGGAAGGTTTCGCGCCCCTGGCCTGTTTTCCAGCCCGTTTCTTTTCCGGCGCCAGCTTTGCCGGCGACGGCGATGCGCTCGCCGTAGGGCGGGTTCATGAGGATGAGGCCCGGCTCGGCGCATGGCGGCTGGCGCTGGAGCGCGTCGCCGCCGCGCAGTTGCACGGCTTGCGCCACGCCGGCGCGTTCGGCGTTGCGCTGGGCGAAGTCCACCATGCGGTGCGACACGTCGCTGCCGAAGATGCGCGGCGCGGCGGGCGCGGGCCGGGCGGCGGCTTCGGCTTCGTCTTTCATGGCTTGCCATTCGTCGCGTTTGAAAAGCGGCAGGCGCTCGAAGGCGAAGCGCCGCTGGCCGCCGGGCGGCAGGCCCAGCGCCAGTTGCGCCGCTTCGATGACGATGGTGCCGCTGCCGCAGCAGGGGTCATACAGCGGTTGCGCGGCGACTGCGCGCCGGGCGGGCTGCCACCAGCCGCTGGCGGCCAGCATGGCGGCGGCCAGGGTTTCCTTGAGCGGGGCGTCGCCTTTGTCTTGCCGCCAGCCGCGTTTGAAAAGCGGCTCGCCGCTGGTATCCAGCAGCAAGCTGGCGTGTGCGCCGTCCAGGTGCAGGTGAATGCGCACGTCGGGCTGCTGCGTTTGCACGCTGGGGCGCGCGCCGCTGCGCTCGCGAAAGCGGTCGGCAACGGCGTCTTTGACGCGCAGGGCGGCAAATTGCAGGCTTTTGAAGGCGCTGCCGCGCGCGGTGACGTCCACGCGGAAGGTGTGGCGCGTGCCAAACCAGTCTTCCCAGGGCACGCGCCGCACCAGCGCGTAGAGGGCGTCTTCGCTTTCGCACGGCGCGTGGGCCAGCTCCAGCAGCACGCGCTGCGCCAGGCGGCTGTGCAGGTTCAGCCGCATCACGTCGCGCCAGCGGCCGCGCGCATAAATGCCGCCGCGCTCGATCAGCAGGTCTTGCCCGGCCAGGCCGGTCAGGCCGTGCACTTCATCGGCCAGAAAGTCTTGCACGCCTGCCGCGCAGGGCAGAAAGAGGGTCAATGCTTCATCGCTCATGCAAGGCATGGTAGGCCAAGCCCCGCCTGCCGCGCGGGCCGCCGGGCGGGCTGGATTGCCGTGGCGCGTTTTTTATCAAAAACAGAAGCAAATTCAGGCGGGCTTTAAACCTGCCTTGCGCACATTCCACTAGGACCTCATGCTATGGATGAAGGAGCAAATAAAGTCGACCCCAAAAGCTGCGGCCGCCACTGCCACCCTACTATGCTTGGCGGCTGGATACAGCTTCCACACTTTTGCAAAAACAATGAACGCCAAACCCCTGCTTGAAATGCAGCCCGCCGAAGCGGCGCTGCTTGCCGCCGCCTGCATTGCCGTGATGGGCGTGACCATGATCGGCTTTGGCTGGGCGCCGCACGTGTCCATCATCCTCGTGCTGTGCGCGCTGCTGGCGCTGGGGCGGCTCAAGGGGCTGGCCTTTGCCGACATGCAGCGCGGCATGGCCGGCGGGGTGATGTCGGGCATAGGCGCGATTTACCTGTTTTTCTTCATCGGGCTGCTGGTGTCGGCTCTGATGATGTCGGGCGCCATTCCCACGCTCATGTACTACGGGCTGGGGGCCATTGCGCCGGGGCTGTTTTACGTGTCGGCCTTCGTGCTCACTTCCGTGGTGGGCATTGCCATTGGCAGCAGCCTGACCACTTGCGCCACGCTGGGCGTGGCCTTCATGGGCATGGGGCAGGCGCTGGGGGCGCAGCCGGCCATCGTGGCCGGGGCCGTGGTTTCGGGCGCGTTTTTCGGCGACAAGATGTCGCCGCTGTCCGACACCACGGCCATTGCCGCTTCCATCGTCGGCATCGATTTGTTCGAGCACATCCGCAACATGAGCTACACCACGGCGCCCGCCTGGCTGCTCACGGCGCTGCTTTTGTGGCTGCTGCCCGCGCAGGTGGGCGAAGGCGGCCTGGCGGGCGTGCAGCTCTTTCAGCAGCAACTGGCCGCCAGCGGCCTGATCAGCGGCTGGGCGCTGCTGCCCTTTGTGGCGCTGGTGGCGCTGGCGCTGCGGCGGGTGAGCACGATTTACGCCATCAGCATCACCATTGCCGTGGCGCTGCTCATCACTTACGCCAGCGGCGGGCCGGCGCTGGGCGAGCTGGGCGGCTTTTTCTTCAAGGGCTACCACCCGCCCGAAGGGCTGGAGCTGGGCGATGTGGGGCGGCTGCTTTCGCGCGGCGGCATCGAGAGCATGTTTTTCACGCAGACCATCGTGATCCTGGCATTGAGCCTGGGCGGGCTGCTGAACGCGCTGGGCGTGCTGCCCGCGCTGCTGGCGGGCATCAGCCACATGCTGACGACGGCCGGACGCGCCACCTTCAGCGTGGCCGCCACCTCGCTGGGCGTGAACGTGCTGATTGGCGAGCAATACCTGAGCCTGCTGCTGGCCGGACACACCTTCAAGCCCGTTTACGAGCGCCTGGGCCTGCACCCGCGCAACATCGCCCGCACGGTGGAAGACGCAGGCACCGTCATCAACCCGCTGGTGCCCTGGGGCGTGTGCGGCGTGTTCATCAGCCACGCGCTGGGCGTGCCCGTGCTCGACTACCTGCCCTGGGCCACCTTCTGCTGGCTGTGCCTGCTGCTGACGCTGGCCTTCGGCTTTTCGGGCCGCACGATCAGCCGGGTTTGAAGGGGGCTAGAGCCTCCAAAGCGCCGTCATCAACGCTGTGTGCGCGGCCCAGTAGATCAGCCGATGCCATGCGCCATTTTTGCCATAAATAGTGCAATAGATATTCTTTTTGGAGAAGACAAAATCGGCGCCGTTACGCAACAAATCTTCAACCACACTCTGAAAGGAAATCTATGAGCTACAAACAAAGCAATGGCGGCTGGCCCAGCAAAACCGGTAATCCTTCCGGCGGCGGCCGCCGCAACAACCCGCCAGCATCAAAGCAAGGAAATGGCGGCGGCTGGCCCAGCACAACAGGCAATCCATCCGGCGGCGGCCGCAGCAATAATCCGCCAAAAGCAAAATAGGTTTGCCAGCGCATCCATGAATAGCCCTGAAAGGGGCGTTCATGGCGCGACGCAAATTCATTTTGCGAGGTAAATCAGGCAATGGCATCAAGCGGCCGTAGCTGCTTGATGCCATTTTTTGTCCAGTATTCAAATGACTGCGCCGCCCATGCGCTTGCATTGGGCGCACCCATGTATTCAGACGAATAATTTGGCAAATATTCGGATTGTTTTTCAAGCTGGTCATCAAGCCAGGTCAGGGTTCTCAAGGCAAAATAAACCCTGCGCGCTTCCCGGGCCAGAAAGAAAAGACAATTTAGCAAATCGCCTTGCACTTTCTCACGCAAGAAAAAAAGAATTTCCATAACCTTTTCTTCATCCGGGAAATATCTGTCGGCGTAATAGGCTCCCAGACTGGATAAATTAATCTTGTTTCCGCTTTTTTCAGAAATATATTCATGCAGATCCTGCTGCGACTTTGATTTGCATGCCTTTTGCAAGGCCTTCATCCATTTGGACGCCAATTTGATGGTTCCACTCCTTCCTGTTGCCATGAACGAGGCTGGCCCCATACCCAAGTCATTTCTCGCCATCTGCCATAGGGGATGTGAAGCCGCTCTTTCAGCTGCCAGTGATATTTGCAGCTCAAAAAATGGAACCGGCAATGCTCCCAAAGCTTGCGCCTTGTTTTTTGCTTCCCCAAGTTTTTCCAGCGAGTCATGTCGCCAATAGATGGATGCATCAGGCTGGTTTCGTATTTCTGCCGCCGTTTCGGCATATCGCTCCTGATGAAACAATGCCTCGGCCCGCCGCATCGAGTGCTCTATGCACCTGTACCGGCGCCAAGTTTCATTAAACTCATTCAAGGGAAGTCCTGCCGTCCCCGCCTGCCAATGACTGAAAGCGTCCGCCTGGATGGCAGCTGTCTGGTCACCCTGCATGGCCTTTTCGAGAATATTGAGAATCTCCACATTTGCGCCAGGATATTCATTTTCGACATGCTCTTTTACCTTGGCGCAAAATTCAGCGACCTTCCTCTTGAAATAAGGCGTTTCCATGGGATAATGCCTGTCGATATTCCTCTGGAACGTTTCAAAACCCATTTCTTTCACGCATTCGCTATACGCATCCAAAGTCCCGAAGGAAATTTGGCAATCCAGTTCAAGCGTGGGGATGAATAATGATGTGGTCTTGAATGGCTTGGGTCTGCCTTTCAGTGGGCGGGGGCTGGATTTTGTTGTGGCTCTTTTGCTTTCATGCAGACCGGTTGCCTGGCCTTCGATTTCACCTGGCGCGCTGCCATTGCGTTCGCAATAGGAAAAGACTGAATTCGCTATCAATGTCTTGTTTTCTGGCATGGTGAATCAATATGGATGTCCGTGCAGGTGCGCCCAAAATCTTATGGATTTGTATTCTTCTTGCAGAAAAAACCGTATCCATCCTCAATACCCCAGCGCCTTCGGCAGCCACAGCGACACGGCGGGCACGAAGGTGCACAGCAGCAGCACGGCCAGCATGAACAGCGCCAGGGCGAAGGCCCAGCGGGTGGTGGATTCCATGGAGGCATTGGCCAGCTTGCAGGTCACCACCAGGTTCAGGCCCACGGGCGGGTGAAACTGGCCGAGGGCGATGTTGAGCGTCATCAGCACGCCGAACCACACCGGGTCCCAGCCGAAGTGGGCCATGATGGGCAGAAACAGCGGCAGGAAGATGAAGAAGATGGAAATGCCGTCGATGAACATGCCCGCCAGCAGCAAGATGACGTTGATGGCCAGCAGCATCGCGGTTTCAGACGAAACCGAGCGCACCAGAAAGGCCGCCATGTGCTCGAAGGTGCCCAGCGCGTTGCTCGCCACGGCAAACACCGAGGCCAGCGCCAGGATGGTGAGGATGACGGCGGAAACTTCGCACGACTCCACCAGCACTTCATAAATGGCGCGCCAGTTGAGCGACTTGTAAACCAGCACGCCCACCAGCAGCCCGTAGGTGACGGCCAGCACGGCCGCTTCCGTGGGCGTGACCACACCGGTGCGCAGGCTGCCCAGAATGATGACGGGCGCCATCAGCGCCCAGATGGCTTCGCGCAGGCTTTTCCAGAACGGCGGGCGGGGCAGGTCCTGCTCATTGCCCAGCCGCCCCGCGCGCGCCAGCCACACCGCGCCGGCCATCAGCGCCACGCCTGCCAGCACGCCCGGCAGCAGGCCGGCGGCAAAAAGCGCGGGCACGCCAGCGGCGGGCACCAGCATGCTGTAGATGACAAAAGCAATGGAAGGCGGAATGAGAATGTCGGTGGAAGCGCCCGCCGCCACCACCGAGGCCGCGTAGCCGCGCGGGTAGCCCGCCCGCAGCATTTGCGGAATCATGACCGCCCCCACGGCGGATGAGGCGGCGGGGCCGGAGCCGGAAATGCCGCCCAGCACCATCGCCACCAAAATGGTGGTCACGGCCAGCCCGCCCCGGCGCGGGCCGACGATGGCCGAAGCCAGCCGCACCATCGAGCCAGCGATGCCCGCGCGCTCGAAAATGATGCCCGCCAGCACGAACATCGGAATGGCCAGCAGCGGGTATTTGGAGACGCTGCTGTACACGTTCAGCGGCACCGAAGACAGCCCCAGGTCGGCCAGCGCCACCACCGCCGTGCCCGCCAGCCCCAGCGTCACCGCCAGCGGCACGCCAGCGGCCAGCAGGCCCACAAAGAGCGCGAACAGCATGATGCTGAGCGTGTCGTAATCCAGATTCATCGGTCAGCCTTTGCAGCCGCCCGGCTGGGCGGCATGGGTTTCATATCAGAAAGAGGAGCAAATTCATGCGGGCTAGAAATAGGTTCTGCGCTTATTCATCTAAGACCTGCAGCTATTGATTCAGGAGCTGATTTGGCGCTTTCTCCATTGTTCTTTCCATCCGCTTCATCCCATCACGGCCTCGTCATCGTCGTCTGCGTTGTCATCGGCGCGCGGCGGCAGGAAAAACTCGTAGGGATACACCACCTGCTCGCCGGGCCGCGGCTCCTGCGTGGCCGCCAGAATGGCCTGCGCAATGGCCCCGGCGGACATGGGGCGGTACTTGTCGTACTTGCCCGGCAGCAGGCGGCCAAACAGGCCAAAGGCGGCAATGCCCAGCAGCTCCGTCCAGCGAAAGTCCTGGCGCTGCGCGTCAATCAGCGGCGCGCGCGCAATCACCAGGCTGCGAAAACCGGCCGCCCGCACCGCCTTTTCAGCCTTGGCCTTGGCGCGCAGGTAAAAGTGTTTGGAGTTGCGGCTGGCGTCGGGCGCGGAAACCAGCACGAAGCAGCGCGCGCCCGCCTTGCGGCCCCATTGGGCCAGCGCCTTGGGGTATTCCACATCCACTTGCAAAAAGGCTTCCTCGCTGCCCGCCTGCTTCAGCGTCGTGCCCAGGGCGCAGTAAATGTCATGCACCTGCTCGGGCGGCAGCGCGTCTATGTGGTCGAAGTCGATTTCTTCAACAAACAGCTTGGCGTGGCGGTAATTCAGCGGCTTGCGCACCCAGGCAATCACCCGCCCGTAATCGGGCCGCATCTCGCACATCTGCCGCACCAGCTCGCGGCCCACGGCCCCCGTGGCGCCCACGACCAGAGCAGTTTTGGGAATGGATTCCATATTCACAGCCTCCTTGAGCTGGCGCCGAGCTTAGAGCAGGTTTCCAAAACCTTGGCCGCGCGCGGCAGCGCATCAGGATGGGCGCAAGGCGCGCAGGCGAGCCCAAACGCTGACCCAAAGCTGGCGGCTTTCGCGCGCTGGCGCCCGCTGCCGCTCACTTGTTGGCGTGGTAGGGGGCGAAAACCAGGCTGGCTTCGCTGCCGCCTGCTTGCTTGAGCCAGTCTATGGCGTAGCGCTCGCCAAAGCGGTCGAAAAAAAGCTTCAGGCCGGGGGGCGCGGCCAGCACTTCCATGCCATTGCGCTGCAGGGTTTGCAGGGCTTGCCGGGACTGGTTTTCGCTTTGCGTCCAGCCGCTGTCTTCAGCGGCGCGGGCGGCTTGGAGCACGAGGTTTTTCAGGGCCTCATCCAGCGCGTTGAAGGCCCGGGCGCTGACGAAAACCAGCGTTTTGGGGTAGTAGGCCCGCAGGTCGTAGAAGTATTTGAAGCGCCGCCAGGCGCTCATCTCAACGCCTGTGGCGCCGGAAGTCAGCATGAGGTCCACGCCGCCGCTTTGCAGCGCCTGCTCCAGGGCGGGGCCGCTGGGCAAATCCAGCGCTTGCGCGCCCGCGTATTGGGCAAGCGAGTCGGTGGTCAGGTTATAGGTGCGCATGCGCAGGCCGCGCAAGTCGGCGCCGGTGTTCAAGGGGCTGACGGCATACAGCCCCTGGCCGGGCCAGGGCACGGCGTAAAGCAGCTTCAGGCCACGGGCCGCGAAGTCTTTCTCAAGCACGGGCTTTTGGTATTTCCACAGACGGCGGGCGTCCTGGGGCGAGGCCGTGAGAAAGGGCTGGCTGTCAATGCCCGCAATGGGAAATTCGGCGCTCATGGCGCTGCCCAGCACCTGGCCGCCGGTGATGGCGCCTTCGCCCGTGGCCTGGCGAATGTCGGCCATGCTGTGGGGCTGGCCCAGCGCCTGCACTTGCACCTGAAGGCGGCCCTGGCTGCTTTCGCTCAGGCGGGCGGCAAATTGCCGGAGGTTGTCGGTCATGAAAACGCCGGGGCCGTAGCCAGCGGCGAGCGTCCACTGAATGGCAGACGGGGGCGCAGCGGCCCGCGCGAGGCGGACCCCAGGCAGCCCCGGCAGGGCCAGGGCCAAAGCGCCTGCCAGCAGCGCGCGGCGGGCGGGCGCATGGGGCGCGGCACGGAAGGTGTTGGGGGTGATTCGGGGGGTGGCCGGCATGATGTGTCTCCTGTGTGCGCGCAGCCGCCTCTGCGGGCGGCTTGCAGCGCGCTTGAAGATTAGCTATCGCGCCGGTGAAATCAATCACGGATTCCACGAACGGCCAGCGCAGGCGCGCGCTGGCGCGGCTTTCACGCCCACTGCACCACGTCTTGCAGGCGCTGGCGCGTCTTGGGCTGCGGGGCGTTCAGGCGGTAGCCAAAGGCGGCCATCACGCTCAGCTTGAACTGGGCCGGGTCATACAGGCCGCGCCCGGCCAGTGCGCTGTTCATGGCCTCCAGCGGAAAGCCTTCGATGGCGGTGGAATCCACGCCAATCATGGCCGCCGCCGTGAGCATGTTGCCCAGGGCGATGTAGGTTTGCTTGCAGGCCCAGTCGTAAAAAGCGCGCGGGTGGCCGGCCAGCTCAAAGTCTTTCTCGCTGAAATTGCGGAAAAAGCGCAGGCGCATCTGCACCGCCTCTTCTGGCAAATGCTGCACTTCGCGCATGAAGCGCGGCAAATAGTCGCCATCGGGCGAGAGCATGGCGGGCTGGCGCGCGAGGATGACGACAAAGTGGCTGCACTCCATGACCTTTTCGCGCGCGCCCCAGGCCATGTCGCGGATGAGCGCGCGCGTTTGCGGCTCTTGCACGACCACAAAGCGCCAAGGCTCCAGGCCAAAGGAGCTGGGCGACAGCCGCCCCGTTTCCAGAATGAAGCGGAAATCGTCGTCGCTGATCTTGCGGGCCGGGTCATACGCCTTGCAGGCGTGGCGAAACTGGTAGGCATCCAGAATGGCTTGCTTGTCCAGCATGGGAGGCTCCTTTCAAAAGAAGAGTGGCAGGGAAAAGCGGCATTGTGCGGCTGACTGGCCGCCATCAGCGCCCATGAACGCTCCTGCTGGCGCCGCCCTGCCCGGGTCGCTTGAGAACTTGCTCCTGGCCCCGCCTCGAAAAGCAGGCTGGCGAGCTATTTCCGCTACTTTATCAATAGCGTGATGTCCTAGTGGAGATTGCGCAAGGCGGCATTTATGGCCCCCTGAATTCGCTCCTGTTTCTGATGCTCTCTGGCAGGCGGCATCCGTTCAAATCGCCCGCAAGCCCGCCCGGAGCCGCGCTTTTGGCGCCCACGGGCAAGCGCTGAACAGGCTCACAGGCCCAACAATCGGCCCTTCACGCCAATCAGCTTGGCTTGTTCAACGAAAGGAGCTTTCCCTTGTCTCAGTGGTACTTCATCCAGCCCGGCCAAAGCGAGCGCCTGGGGCCGTTTGACGCCGACCAGGCCTTCGCTTATGTGCGCCAGCACCCGGCCGCCCTGTGCTGGCGGCAGGGCCTCTCGGGCTGGCAGCCCGCCCGCGCCATGCCCGAATTCGCCGAAGCCTTTGAAAGCGGCCTGCCGCAAGACATGCCGCCCATTCCGCTGCCCGAGCAGCTGGCGCGCATGCAAAGCGACAACATCGACTACCGCATCGTGGGCAACGACATGCCCTTCGTGGAGGTGGAGCTGGACCCCGGCGAAAGCGCCGTGGCCGAAGCCGGAGCCATGATGTACAAGGACGCCGCCATTGAAATGGGCACCGTCTTCGGCGACGGCTCCCGGCAGGAAGGCGGCCTGATGAACAAGCTGCTGTCCGCCGGGCGGCGCATCGTCACGGGCGAGAGCCTGTTCACCACCGTCTTCACCCACCAGGGGCGCGGCAAGGCGCGCGTGGCCTTTGCCGCCCCCTACCCCGGCACCGTGCTGCCGCTGCGGCTGGCCGAGCACGGCGGCTGCATCATCTGCCAGAAAGACAGCTTTCTGGCGGGCGCGCGCGGCGTGCGGCTGGGCGTGTTTTTGCAAAAACGCATCCTCACAGGCCTGTTCGGCGGCGAAGGCTTCATCATGCAAAAGATTGAAGGCGACGGCTGGGTCTTCGTGCACGCGGGCGGCACGCTGGTCGAGCGCGATCTGGCCGCAGGCGAGCGCATTGACGTGGACACCGGCTGCGTCGTCGCCTTCCACCCCGGCGTGAGCATGGACGTGCGCGCCGCCGGCGGCATCAAGAGCATGCTGTTCGCTGGCGAAGGCATGTTTCTGGCAACGCTGACCGGCCCCGGCAAAGTCTGGCTGCAATCGCTGCCCTTCTCGCGCATGGCGGGCCGCATGCTGGCCGCCGCCCCGCAGACGGGCGGCAGGGACGTGGGCGAAGGCTCCGTGCTCGGCGGCCTGGGCCGCCTGCTGGATGGCGACAACAGGTTCTGAAAACCTCAGGCCACCCGCCGCGCGGAAAGCCGCTTTCCCAAGCCGTTGCCGCAGCCCTGGCGCAAAGCGTGCCAAGACTGCGGCGTTATTTCGCTCCTCTATTCATAGCATGATGTCCTAGTGAAAAGAGCGCAGGACGGCATTTTCAACCCCTCATATTTGCTTCTGTTTTTGATGTTCTCCGGCGGGCGGGCAGGCTGGCCTGCCCGCCGGGAGCAAGGGGCGCGGCGCAGGGCGCTAATGCGCCGTGGCGCCCGCCGCGCCCAGGCCGGTTTCGGAGCGCACCTGCTGCGCCTCGAAGGCCTGATGCTCTTCACGCGCGCGGGCGCTGCCGTCCAGCACTGAAAACAGCCAGACGCCGATAAAGCCCAGGCTCATGCTGAACAGCGCGGGCGACGAGTAGGGAAACAGCGCCGAGCCGGGCGGGTTGCCCAGCACGTTCTCCCACACCGAGGGCGAGACGACGGTGAGCGCCACCGACGAGATCAGGCCCAGAAAGCCCCCGGCCACCGCGCCGCGCGTGGTGCAGCCGCGCCATATCACCGACAGCAGCAGCACCGGAAAGTTGGCCGAGGCGGCAATGGCAAAGGCCAGCGCCACCATGAAGGCCACGTTCTGCCCTTCAAACGAAATGCCCAGCAGCACGGCGATCACGCCCAGCACGCCCGTGGTGATGCGCGTGACGCGCAGCTCGTCTGCCACGCGGGCTTTGCCGCCCTTGAACACCGTGGCGTACAAGTCATGCGACACCGCCGTGGCGCCCGAAAGCGTCAGCCCCGCCACCACGGCCAAAATGGTGGCAAAAGCCACGGCTGAAATAAAGCCGTAGAACATATTGCCGCCCACGCTTTTGGCCACCAGCACCGCCGCCATGTTGGATGCGCCCGCGCCGCCGTGAATCATGCCGGTTTCGGTATTGGCCATTTCAGGATTGGTCAAAACCAGGGTAATGGCGCCAAAGCCGATGATGAAAATCAGAATGAAGAAATAAGCCACCCAGGTTGTGGCCCAGAGCACGCTTTTGCGCGCCTCTTTGGCATTGGGCACGGTGAAAAAGCGCATCAAAACATGCGGCAGCCCCATCGTGCCAAACATGAGCGCCATGCCGAAACTGATGGCCGATACGGGGTCTTTAATGAATCCGCCCGGCCCCATAATGGCCAGCCCGGCTTTTTGCGCCGATTCGGGCGTGGCGCCCGGCAATCGCGAGGCAATATCCGTGCGCACGCGCACGGCATCGGCAAAAAGCGCTTCGGGGTTGAAACCGTATTTCAGCATGATCATGAAGGCCATGAAACTCACGCCCGCCAGCAGCATGACGGCCTTGATGATTTGCACCCAGGTGGTCGCCGTCATGCCGCCGAAAAACACATAAACCATCATCAGCGTGCCCACCAGCACCACGGCAATCCAGTAATCCAGCCCGAAAAGCAGTTTGATCAGCTGGCCCGCGCCCACCATTTGCGCAATCAGATAAAACGCCACCACCACCAGCGTGCTGCTGGCGGCAAAGGCGCGGAAAGGCCCCTGCCTGAAGCGGTAGCCCGCCACATCGGCAAACGTGAAGCGCCCCAGGTTGCGCAGCCGCTCGGCCAGCAAAAAGGTCATGATGGGCCAGCCCACCAGAAAGCCGGTGGAATAAATCAGCCCGTCATAGCCCGAACTCATCACGGCAGCCGAAACGCCCAGAAAGGCGGCGGCGGACATGTAATCGCCCGCAATGGCCAGCCCGTTTTGAAAGCCAGTGATACCGCCGCCTGCGGTGTAGAAGTCAGACGCCGAGCGCGTGCGCTTGGCCGCCCATTTGGTGATGCCCAGCGTGGCCAGCACAAACACCATGAACATGATGATGGCCGTCCAGTTGGTGGCCTGCTTGGCCGTCTCGCCCACATCGCCAGCCGCATGGGCCGCGCCTGCGGCAAGAAAAGCCAGCGAAAAAGCCAGCGCGGCAAAAACAAAATGAATAATGGAATGGGTGAAAAACCGGTTTTTCATTTTGCGCCCTCCTCCTGGCTTTCACGAATGATTTCCTGCGTGAGCCGGTCAAACTCGCCATTGGCGCGGCGCACGTACAGGCCGGTGATGGCGACGGAAAAAACAATCACGGCCAGACCCAGCGGAATGCCAATGCTCATGACGCCGCTGCCAATGGGGCGCGATAAAAATGGCTTGTCAAATGCAATCAGGCAGATATAGCCGTAAAAAACGATCAGCATCAGAATACTGAGCGTCCAGCCGTAGCGGCTGCGCGTGCGCTTGAGCTTCTGATATTTGGGGCTGCGGCTGATGTGCGCGGTCATGGAATCATTCATCGCGTGTCTCCTGGTCTCATGGACGAAACGCGCGGGCGCTCATGTGCATTCATCAGCCCGCGCCAAACCATTCTAGAAATCCGCAAGGCTGGCGGAATCCATGAAAACGCGGGGAAGGGAAAATACCGGGCGGGTAATTACCGGAAGGGTAAACACCGGGCGGGTAAACACGGGCGGGTTTATACGAATAGAAAAGGCGCAAACGGCGCTCCGCTTGGTGAAAACCCTGAAAAATATGCGCGCTGCGGGCGCGCAGGGCGAATGCCATCGCCGCTCGCCCAAGGCCGGCCGCCAAAGCGGCCCTTCCTGGACGCCCTCCTAAAATTCGCCGTTTTTCCTTCGCAAGAACCGACTGCCGCCATGACCCAAGCCGATCACGCCAATGCCGCGCCCGCCCGCGAACAGCCGCAAGATGAAAACAAACTCATTGCCGAGCGCCGCGAAAAGCTCAAGGCCCTGCGCGAGCGCCAGGCCGCTGGCGGCGCGGTGGCTTTTCCCAACGATTTCAAGCCGAAGGACCGCGCAGCCGCCTTGCAGGCCGCGCATGGCGGCAAAACGGGCGATGAGCTGCAAGCGGGCGAAAAAATCAGCGCCAGCATCGCCGGCCGCCTGATGCTCAAGCGCGTGATGGGCAAAGCCAGTTTCGCCACCGTGCAAGACGCCACGGGCCGCATTCAGATTTATGTGACGCGCGAAGACGTGGGCGAAGAAGCCTATGCCGACTTCAAGCGCTGGGATTTGGGCGACATCATCGCCGCCGAAGGCCATGTTTTCAAAACCCAGAAAGGCGAGCTTTCCATTCACGCCACGCGCCTGCGCCTGCTCACCAAAAGCCTGCGCCCGCTGCCCGACAAATTCCACGGCATGCAGGATCAGGAGCTGAAATACCGCCAGCGCTACGTCGATCTCATCATGGACGAAAGCGCCCGCCAGCGCTTTGCCCTGCGCAGCCGCGCGCTGGGCGTGCTGCGCGAATTCATGGTCAATGAAGGCTTCATGGAAGTGGAAACGCCCATGCTGCACCCCATTCCGGGCGGCGCCAACGCCAAGCCCTTCGTCACCCACCACAACGCGCTGGAGCAAGACATGTTTCTGCGCATCGCGCCCGAGCTGTATCTCAAGCGCCTGATCGTCGGCGGCTTCGAGCGCGTGTTTGAAATCAACCGGAGCTTTCGCAACGAAGGCGTCAGCGTGCGGCACAACCCCGAATTCACCATGATGGAGTCTTACGCCGCCTACTGGAACTATCTGGACCAGATGGACTGCGCCGAGCGCCTGTTCCGCACCCTCGCGCAGCGGCTGCTGGGCACGCTGCAACTGACTTACCAGGGCCGCAGCGTGGACTTGAGCCAGCCCTTTGCCCGCATGACCATCCGCGAAGCGCTGCACGCGCACACCGACATTGGCGCGCACGTGGATGACGCCGCCGCGCTCATCTCGCGCCTGAAAAAGCTGGGCCTGAGCGAAGAAAAAGACCAGCTTTCCCGGCGCAGCCTGCCCGCGCTGCAAGTGATGTACTTTGAAGAAGCCGTGGAGTCCGAGCTGTGGCAGCCCACCTTCATCATGGAGCACCCCACCGAAATCAGCCCCCTGGCCCGCGCCAACGACGCGCGCCCCGAAGTGACCGAGCGCTTCGAGCTGTACATCACCGGCCGCGAAATGGCCAATGGCTTCAGCGAACTCAACGACGCCGAAGACCAGGCCGCACGCTTTCAGCAGCAAGCCAGCGCCAAAGACGCGGGCGACGACGAAGCCATGTATTACGACGCCGATTACGTGCGCGCCCTCGAATACGGCATGCCTCCCACGGGCGGCATTGGCGTGGGCATAGACCGCACCATGATGCTGCTGACCGACAGCCCCAGCATCCGCGACGTCATCCTCTTTCCCGCCCTGCGGCGCGAGGCGTGAGCGGCCGCGAGCCGTGTTGTTCAGGGGCCGGGCTTGAGTCTGGCTTGAAACGAGCCGTCAGGGCCTGTTTTCGCTTCTCTTTTCATAGCACGAGGTCCTGACGAAATGGGCGCAAAGGCAGTTTTTCGTGGCTTGAATTTGCTCCTTTTTCAAATGCCGCCTGGCAGCCCCAGCTGAACGGGCTTGCCAAAGCCGCAAACCGGCATGCAGCGCCAGCGGCTATTGACCATCAGCGCCTGCCGCCCTCCTCTGAAAAAAGCGCCGCAGGCATGGCGGCGGGCCAGGCACAAAGACCTGATGCTCTTGAAACAAGAGCGAATTCAAGGGGACAAAAAAGCCTGAAGTCCTGATGGAATCTGCGCAGGCCGCTATTGTTTGAATAGCGAAAGGCAGCCATCCGGGCCGCCTGCCTGTTCCACGTGGGTGGTCTTGGCGCACAGGCACAAAAAAACCGCCTCAAGGCGGTTTTTTGCTTTTGCCGGCAGCGCACCCGTTTCAAACGGCAGGCGGAGGCTTGATGCGCCCGCCCGGGCTGTGTTGGGAAAGAAAAGCTCAGGCTGCTGCTGCTTGGGACAGCGCCTTGACCTTGGCAGACAGGCGGCTCTTGTCGCGGGCGGCCTTGTTCTTGTGGAAGATGCCCTTGTCGGCCACGGTGTCCACCACCGATTGCATGAGGGCGAAGGCGGCCTTGGCCTTGTCCAGATCGCCTGCGGCCACGGCCTTGTCCACGTTTTTCACGGCGGTGCGGTACTTGGAGCGCAGCGAGGTGTTGGCGGCGTTGATTTTGGTGTTCTGGCGCACGCGCTTGCGGCCGGAGGCCAGGCGCGGGTTCTTCTTTTTGGGTTTGGCTGATGCCATGTGTATGTTCCTTGAAGGTTTGTGGATGTTGCTGGCAAAGCGGCGGATTATAGGTTGATGCGTCTGAACACGAAGTCAGGCAGGCAGCGCACGATGAGCATGATGAGCGCCCATTTGCCCGGCGCGTAAACCACCGCCCTGCCCCGGTCGATGCCGCGCACGATGCAGCGGGCCACTTCTTCAGGCGCGGCCATTGAGGCGCGGCCAGTGCCGGTTTTCAGGTGCGCCGTCATGGGCGTGTCGGTGGGGCCGGGCTTGATGAGCACGGCGCGCACGGGGCTTTTTTGCAGCGCCAGGCGGTGTTGCAGGCCCTGCATGTAGCGGGCAACCAGGCCCTTGGCCGCGCCATAGACGTAGTTGGACTTGCGCCCGCGATCGCCCGCCACGGAGCCGATGACGGCCAGCGTGCCGCGCCCGGCCTGCTGCATGGCGTTGGCCAGCGCTTCGGCGTAGAGCGCGGGGGCCACGCCGTTGATCCATTGCGCGTCGGCATTGGCTTGCAGGTTTTGCTCGCAGGCAGCCTGGTCGGGCAGCAGGCCGAAGGCCACGAGCGCCACATCAGGCGGCGCGGGCGTTTGCAGGCTGGCCACGCATTGGGCGATGGCGGCAACGCTGGTGAGATCGGCCTGGGCGCGCGTGGCGATTTCGGACGCCGGGCTGCGCGCTTTCAGGTCGGCGGCGATGCGGCGCAGTTTTTCTTCGTCGCGGCCTATCAGGGTCAGCGTGAGAGGTTCGCGCTCAACCCACAGGCGCGCGCAGTGTTCGGCGATGGCGGAGGTGGCGCCGATGATGGCGATGTGTTTGCGGCTCATGAGGATGCGTTTTCAAAAAAATGTCCCGGGCGCTTATTGAGTGCTCGTCAGGCGCCCATCAGGCGGCGCGAGAGGGACGAGCTGATGCCCGGATCGCGGTAGGGCAGAAATTCCTGCAACCGGGGGTAGGCGGCCTCGAAATATTTGCGAGGCCAGCGCGCGTCTTTGGCCAGGTAGATGCGGCCGCCCGCTTCATGAACGATGGCGTCCAGCCGCTCGAAAAGCGCCAGCGTGGACGCCCCCCGGTTGGGAAAGTCCAGCGCCAGCGTGATGCCGGGCATGGCAAAGCCCAGCATGCCCGCCGAGGGCGTGTCGCCCATCGTCTTGAGCACGGCCAGAAACGAGCCTTGGCCCGATGCGCCTATGGCGTCCAGCATGGCCTGCACCGCTTCGGCCCCGCCCGCGTGCGGCACGACGCACTGGTATTGGTAAAAGCCGCGCGGGCCGTAGAAGCGGTTCCAGTCCTGAATGTGATCGAGCGGGTAGAGAAAAGGCTCGTAATAGGCCAGCCCCCGGCCCGCCTTCAGCCGGTGGGCGTGGTAGTAGGCCAGGTTGAACAGGCGCAGCGACAAGGGGTTGATGAGCGAAAACGGCGGCGTCAGCGGCATGCGCCAGCGCCGCTGGCGCGCAGCGGGCCGCCGCACGGCTTCTTTCACCAGGTTGCCGCGCATGAAGATGCCCCGCGTGCTGCCGTGGCGACGCAGGCAGTCGATCCACGAAACGGTGTGCGCCCAGCCTTGCTGCCCGGTTTCGGCGTTGATCGCCAGAAATTCCGCCAGGCTGTCAAAGGGCTGCACGTCCACCTCAAACCAGGGGCTTTGAATGCGTTCGAGCTGCAACTGCGCCTGCGTGATCACGCCCGTCAGCCCCAGGCCGCCTACCGTGGCGGCAAACCAGTCTGCTTGTCCGCCTTGGGGCGCGGCGTCAATCACCTGCCCGTCGGTGCGCGCCAGGCGCAGGCTGCGCACGTGCTGGCCGAAGCTGCCCGCGCTGTGGTGGCTTTTGCCGTGCACGTCATTGGCGATGGCCCCGCCCACCGTCACCATTTGCGTGCCGGGCGAAACGGGCAGCATCCAGCCGCGCTGGATGGCCAGGCGCTGCACGTCGCGCAGCAGCGCGCCGGCTTCGCAGGTGAGCACGCCTTCGTTTTCGTCAAAGCGGATGAAGCGGTCCAGCCCTCGCGTGGCCCACAGCGTGCCGCCGGGGTTCAGCGCCACATCGCCATAGCTGCGCCCCGCGCCATATGCAATGCCAGGCCGGCCCGCTTGCAGCTGCGCCAGCAGCGCCGGGCCATCGGCCTGCGTGAGCGCCTGCCAGTCGTGCGCATCGCGCGTCAGGCGGCCCCAGCTTTCAACGGGCATTTTCGGCATGGCGTTTCCTTTTCATTTTGAAAAAAAGCGGGCGGTTTTCACGCCGGCTGCCGCACAAAAACGAATTTTTTATCCAGGTGATATTTGGCGGCATAACCGATTCCCAGGCCAATCACGCCGCCCAGATAACGCATGAAATCATCCCTGAACAGAATTTCAAAGAGCCATTCCGCGCCCCAGAAAACCAGCGTTGTCAAAATGCCCATCAGGGAATAAAGCATGAACAGGCGGCTGTCATGCGCGGCATTTTCCGGCTTGAAGCAGAAGATGTAGCGCTTGTCCAGCGCATATTTCACGGCCAGCCCGGCCAGTGTGCCCGCCATGATGGAAGCCGCTACGGTATCCAGCGGCCGGGGAGCGAATCGCAGCCATAGCGCCTGGGAGGCAATATTGACCGCCGTCGCCGCCAGGGCGAACAAGGCATAAAGCAGTGCAATGCGCATGAAGTAAAGTGTGAAAAACCTTTTGTTTCCCTGAAAACCATCATGAATCGTAATGGCCCGGCCGCTTCCGCCGCGCGCTGCGCTGCCGGGCTGATCCGGCTGATGCGTCCCCGGCAGTGGATCAAGAACGGCTTCGTGCTGGCTCCGCTGCTGTTCACGGGGCAGTTCTGGCAGGCTGACCGCGCGGGCCAGGCGCTGCTGGCCGCGCTGCTGTTTTGCCTGGCGTCTTCAGCGGTTTACATCGTCAATGACTGGCGCGATGCGGAGCGCGACCGGCAGCATCCCGTCAAACGGCACGAGCGCCCCCTGGCGTCGGGCGCCGTGACGCCGCGCATGGCGCTGGCGCTGCTGCTGGCGCTGGGCGCGCTGCTGGCTGCGGGCGCGTGGATGCAGCCGGGCGTCATGGCCGTCATCGGCATCTACCTGGCGCTGAACCTGGCCTACAGCTTCGGCCTCAAGCATCAGCCGGTGATCGACATCTTCATCGTCGCCAGCGGCTTCGTGCTGCGCGCGCTGGCGGGCGCGGTGGCGCTGGAGGTCAAGCTGTCTTCCTGGATGTTCGTCACCACGCTGTGCCTGGCCCTGTACATGGCCGCCATCAAACGCAGGCAGGAGCTGGCGCGCTCGGGCGACAAGGGGCGGCAGGTGCTGCAACGCTATTCGCTGCCGCTGATTGAGCGCTATGCCGAAATGTCCGCCACGGGCGCGCTGGTGTTCTACAGCCTCTACGTCATGTCGGCCCATCCGGAGCTGATCGTGAGCATTCCGCTGGTGCTCTTCGGACTGTTCCGCTACTGGTACGTGGTGGAGATGAAAAAAGGCGGCGAATCGCCCACGGACGTGCTGCTGTCCGACTGGCAGCTGATGGCCGCCGTGCTCGCCTGGCTGCTCTTGTGCGCATGGAGGCTGGCGGGGTCATGAAAACCTGGAGCTACCTGCTGGCCCCGTTTGCCGCCTGGCTGGCGGCGGGCTGCCTGAAATTCGCCATCAACAGCCTGCGCGCGGGCAAGCCGGCCTTCGGGCTGATTGGCTACGGCGGCATGCCCAGCAACCACAGCGCCATCGTCAGCAGCATGGCCGCGCTGACGGCCCTGCGCGAGGGGCTGGACAGCGCGGCCTTCGGCGTGGCGCTCACGCTGGCCTTCATCGTCATGCTCGACGCCGCCAGCCTGCGCCGCCAGGTGGGCCGCCACGCGCAGGCGCTGAACGAGCTGCGGCCTGAAGAAAAGGCCCGTCTGCGCGAGCGCATGGGGCACACGCCCTTTGAAATCGCAGGCGGCATCGCGGTAGGCTGCGCCGTGGCCTGGCTGCTGCGCTGACCAGCGCCCGGCTGCACCGCAGGCAGGCCCGCGACAATCGGCACGGCAGCCTGGGCCTGGCATCTGCCGTGCCGGTCCGGGCCACAGCGCAGCCCTCCGTCCGTCACCGTCATCCGATTCCATGAAACGCCCAACCCGCGCGGCCGCAGCGCCGCAGCCCTGCTGGCGCCGCCTCTTGCAAACCGCATCCGAAAAAGGAGCAAATTCAGGCGCCTTGAAAAGGCCGTTCCCGCTTATTTCACGGGGAGATCATGCTATGGATCAAGGAGCGAAATACGCCCCTGCTTTTCTGCCTGCCCGCCCAGCATGAGCCTGTTCAAATCCGCCTCCACCGTTTCCCTGCTCACGCTGGCCTCGCGCGTCACGGGGCTGCTGCGCGACTGGCTCATGGCCTCGGCCTTTGGCGTCAGCGGCCTGACCGACGCCTTCAACGTGGCCTTTCGCATTCCCAATCTGCTGCGGCGGCTGTTTGGCGAAGGCGCGTTCAGCCAGGCTTTCGTGCCCGTGCTGGCCGCCAGCAAGGAGCGCGATGGCATCGAGGCCACGCGGCATCTGATTGACGCCGTGGCCACCGCACTGGCCTGGGCGCTGGCGGCCACCTGCCTGGCGGGCATGCTGGCCGCGCCGCTGCTGGTGCTGCTGCTGGCCAGCGGGCTGGATGCGGCCAGTTTTGAGGCCGCCGTGCGCATGACGCGCTGGATGTTCCCCTACATCGGCTGCATGTCGCTGGTGGCCCTGTCGGCGGGCATTCTGAATACGTGGAAGCGCTTTGCCGTGCCCGCCGTGACGCCCGTGCTGCTGAACCTTTGCATGATTGCCGCCGCCTGGCTGGGCGCGCCGCTTTTCGCGCGGCTGGGGCTGGAGCCGATTTACGCCATGGCCGCCGGCGTCATGCTGGGCGGCGCATTGCAGCTGGCGGTGCAAGTGCCTGCGCTGCGCCGCCTGGGGCTGCTGCCGCGCATTGCCTTGAGCTGGCAGCGCCTGCGCGCCGCCTGGGCCGACGCGGGCGTGCGCCAGGTGCTCTCGCTCATGCTGCCCGCCTTGCTGGGCGTGGGCGTGGCGCAGCTTTCGCTGCTCATCAACACGCAAATTGCCTCGCACCTGGCCAAAGGCAGCGTCACCTGGGTGTGGTATGCCGACCGGCTGATGGAATTTCCCACCGCCTTGCTGGGCGTGGCGCTGGGCGTGGTGCTCACCCCGCAGCTCACGGCCGCGCGCGCCAGCGGCGACGAGGCGGCCTACTCGGCCATGCTGGACTGGGGCCTGCGCCTGGTGGTGCTGCTGGGCCTGCCGTGCGCGGCGGCGCTGCTGGTTTTTGGCACGCCGCTGATTGCCACGCTCTTTCACTACGGCCAGTTCAGCGCGGGCGACGTGCAGCGCGTGGCGCTGGCGCTGGCCGGCTACGGCGCGGGTCTGGTGGGCCTGGTGGCCGTGAAGGTGCTGGCCCCCGGCTACTACGCCAGCCTGGACATTCGCACGCCCGTGAAGATTGCCGTGGCCGTGCTGGCGTTCACCCAGTGCCTGAACCTGCTGCTGGTGCCGCACTTGCAGCATGCGGCACTCACGCTTTCCATCGCCCTGGGCGCGCTGGTCAATGCCGCCTGGCTGCTGCGGGGCCTGCGCCGCCGTGGCAGCTACCGCCCGCAGCCCGGCTGGCGTTTGTTTGCCTTGCAGGTGCTGGCCGCCACGCTGCTGATGGCTGCCTTTTTGCTCTGGGGCAGCCGCCATTTCGACTGGATCGCCCTGCGCGCCGCGCCCTTGCAGCGCGTGGCCCTGCTGGCGGGGCTGATGGCGGCGGCTGGCGGCATCTACTTTGGCGCGCTCGCCGCAGGCGGCGTGCGCCTGCGGCAGCTGGCGCGGCGCTGAGAACGAACCCCAAGCCTGTCCGTGGCAGACGAATGGAGCCAATGGAGCGGGCCTTGCAGCCTGGCTCCATCCGCCATGCTGCATCAAAAACAAGAGCTAATTTGAAGGTTGGAAAACGGCTTTTGCGCCCATTGCACTAGGACCTCACGCTATGAATCGAGGAGCAAACATCCCCTCGCATTCAGCAAGGCTGCAAGGCATGGCGCAGCCCGTGCGTCCAAGGCTGGCTCGCCGCCATGCCTTGCCCTGGCTCCTTTCGGCTCCACGGGCAGGCGGGCTGGCGGCTAGATGCCCTGCCCTGAATGCCCGCCCGAGGTCTGGCGGAGGCTATTTCCTGGCCTTCGCCTTGGCGGGCGCTGCCGCTTTGGTTTTGGCCGCAGACGCTTTGCCCGCCGGTGCCTTGGCGGGCGCTTTGCCCGCGCCAGCCTTGGCCTTGCCTGGCGCCACCGTCACTTTGACCCGGCCTTTGCCGGCCTGGGCGGCGGCGGCGCGTCTGGCGCTGGCCTTGCTGCGGGGGGCGGCCTTGGGCTTGCCCGCGCGCATGGGCAGGTAGAGGGTGATGCTCTGGCCCGCCTTCAGGCTGGCAGTGGCGCTGGTTTTGTTCCAGCCGGCCACGGTGCCAGGCGGCAGGTCGTAGCGGCGGGCGATGCGGTCGATGGTGTCGCCCTTGCGCGCGCGCAGCACGGTTTTGCGCAGCACGACTTCGGGCGTGAAGGCCACGCGGGCGTTGTTGACGATGCTGGCGCTGACGGCCAGCGCCTGGCCCTTGCCGCGCGGCGCGAGCAGGGCTGCGCCGGCGCTGACTTTCACATGCGGCGGAATGTGGTTGAGCGTGCGGAAGGCGTCTTCGCTCATGCCCACTTCGCGCGCGGCTTCGGCCACGCTCATGGTGCGCGGGGCGACCCACACGGTGTGGCTGGCCAGCGGGGCCTTGGGGTCCATGGCCGCCAGGTTTTGCTTGAAGGTGGCGGCGTTTTCCCAGGGCAGCAGGATGTGTTCGGCGGCCTGGGCGAAGATGACGGAGCGCTTCATGCCAGGGTTGAGGGCGCGCAGATCGTCCAGCCGCACGCCGGCCAGCTCGGCGGCCAGGGCCACGTCGATGTCGCGGGTGATGGTGACGGTGTCGAAGAAGGGGTGGTTGCCAATGTCGGGCAGCGAGGCGTCGAACTTGCCGGGGTCGGCAATGATGTTTTTGACGGCTTGCAGCTTGGGCACGTAGTTGCGGGTTTCGTCGGGCATGCGCAGGTCTTCGTAGCGCAGGCCCAGGCCCGCCTTGCGGTTGCGCTCCAGCGCGTTGGCCACGTTGCCCGGCCCCCAGTTGTAGGCGGCCAGAGCCAGGTGCCAGTCGCCGAATTTGTCGTGCAGCTGTTGCAGGTAGTCCAGTGCGGCGTTGGTGGAGGCGATGATGTCGCGCCGGTCATCGCGCAAGGCGTTTTGGCGCAGCTCGAAATGGGTGCCCGTGGCAGGCATGAACTGCCACAGCCCGGCAGCCTTGGCGCTGGAGACGGCCTGCGGGTTGAAGGCCGATTCGATGTAAGGCAGCAGCGCCAGCTCGGAAGGCATGCCGCGCATCTCGGCTTCTTCGACGATGTGAAAGAGATACATGCGCGAGCGCTCGACCATGCGCTGGATGTAGTCGGGCCGGCCCGCGTACCACTGCTCTTGCTTGCGCACCAGGTCATTGCTCAGATCGGGCATGGCGAAGTTGCCGCGCACGCGCTCCCAGATGTCCGCCGGGGCGTTCAGGGGCGTGACGGGGCGGCCCTGCATGTCGCGCACCGTCAGCGGCGACATGGGCACGTAAGGGCGGATGCCCGCGCCGGGGCCGGTGGGCGAAGGGCGTATCTGCGCCTGCGGGCCTTCTTCTTCAGCGGCTGGCGAGGCGGCCGGGCGGGCGTCGGTGGATGCGGCAGCGTCAGCCGGTTCAGACGCCGGGGGCGTGGCAGGCCGGGTGGCGCAGCCCGCCAGAAAAACGGCGGCAGCCAGCGCCAGCGCCTGCAAAGTGCGTTGGGTGGTCATGAGAAACGGTTCTTCCATTCACGAAGGGCGGCAAAAACGGCCACGGCATCCGCAGCCTCGCCGCTGGCAGAGCCTGCGCCAGACACGGCGGGCGCAGGCACGGGCGCGCGGCGCGCGGCGCTCGCAACTTGCGGCACGCGGCAGCGCAGAAAAGGATTGATGGCTTTTTCCTGCCCAATGGTGCTGGGCAGCGTGGGCCGGCCCGCTTCGCGCAGCGCCTGGCAGCGCGCCTGCCAATGTGCAAGTTGCGCGTTGTCAGGCTCCACGGCGCGGGCAAAGTGCAAATTGGCCAGCGTGTATTCGTGGCCGCAGCACACGCGGGTGTCATCGGGCAGCGCAGCCAGCGCGTCGAGCGAGGCGAGCATTTGCGCGGGCGTGCCTTCAAACACGCGGCCGCAGCCGCCTGAAAACAGCGCGTCGCCGCAAAACAGCAGCGGCGCGCTGACGCCATTGGCTTCTACCCGCTCGCAAAAGTAGGCCACGTGCGTGGCCGTGTGCCCCGGCACGGCCAGCACCTGCCATTGCAAGCCCAGCAGCGGCACGGCATCGCCGCCCTGCACCACGGTCAAGGGCGCGGGTGTGGGCGAGGGCAGCAAAACCTGCGCAGGGCCGAACACCGGCGCGCCCGTAGCTGCATGCAGCGCGGCTGCGCCGCCCGTGTGATCGGCGTGGTGGTGCGTCAATAGAATGCCCGCCAGCGTCAGGCGGCCATTGGCGGGCGCGGCCGGTGCAGCCAGCGCGCGCAGCACCGGGGCGCTGTCGCCGGGGTCCACCGCCAGCGCCTGGCGGCCATCGTGCAGCAGCCAGACGTAGTTGTCGTTCAGGGCGGGCAGGGCAAGCAATTCCATGAGCCAAAAATTATCCATGAGGGGCCGGCGCGCCTGCCCGCAGAAGCGGCCGGCCACCGGCAAGGCGGCCGCCCATCATCAAAAAGAAGAGCGAATTCAGGAGCCTTGAAAAGCCGTCTGCGCCCATTCCACCAAGACATCATGCTATGAAACGAGGAGCGAATTTACACCCCTTTCAAGGCGGAATGCAGCCAGCGCATGGGGCGCTGCGATGATGGCCGCGTCCGATTGGTTCCGCACCCCGCCCGGCCAGGCCCTGCTGCGCTGGGAGCAGGCGCAGTTCGACGCCGCCGTGGCCGATGTTTTCGGCTACCACGCCCTGCAACTGGGCCTGCCTGCAATCGACGCCCTGGCCGCCAACCGCATGCCCCACCGCTGGCTGGCCCTGCCCGATGCAGCCGGTACGGCCCAGGCTGCTCAAGCCGCCGCCCAGGCTGCGCCCGCCGGGCGCATTCTGCTGGCCGCCAGCCCCGCCGCGCTGCCTTTTGCCGAAGGCAGCCTCGATCTGATCGCCCTGCCGCACACACTGGAGCTGTGCGGCGACCCCCACGCCGCCCTGCGCGAAGCGCACCGCGCGCTGATGCATGAGGGGCGCCTCGTCATCACCGGCCTGGTGCCCTGGCGCGCGCGCCTGTGGCAGCGCCTGCACGGCGGCGGCCCGCTGTATCTGCCGCCAGGGCATGAATTCATCGCCCCGCAGCGCCTGCGCGACTGGCTGCGCCTGCTCGGCTTCGAGCTGTGCGAACAGCGCTACGGCAACGACAGCGGCTTGCCGCCGGGCGCTGGCTGGCTGCGCCAGCTGGCCGCGCGCCTGGCGCGCGCTGGCGCGACGGGCTGGCCCATCACCCGCGCGGCCTGGTGCATCAGCGCCATCAAGCGCGCCCACGGCATGCGCCTGATTGGCGCGGCCTGGAAAACGCCCGCCGCCCGCCTGGCCCCCGTACCCGCCGCCAGCCGCGCGGCCAACCCGCCCGCCCGGCACCAGCGCGGACAATCCGCGCCCCGCTCCCAGAAAGGTCAATGAGCTTTGGACACCGTAGAGATCTACACCGACGGCGCCTGCAAAGGCAACCCCGGCCCCGGCGGCTGGGGCGCGCTGCTGCGCAGCGGCAAATATGAAAAACAGATGTGCGGCGGCGAAGCGCGCACCACGAACAACCGCATGGAGCTGCTGGCCGTCATTCAGGCCCTGGGCGCCCTCAAGCGCCCCTGCCGCGTGGACCTGTACCTCGACAGCCAGTACGTGCGCCAGGGCATCACCGAGTGGATACACGGCTGGAAAGCCAAAGGCTGGCGCACCGCCAGCGGCCAGCCCGTGAAAAACGCCGACCTCTGGCAGCGCCTGGACGCGCTGGCCGGCGGCGGCCCGCACGAGATCCGCTGGCACTGGGTCAAGGGCCACGCCGGCCACCCCGGCAACGAACGCGCCGACGCCCTCGCCAACCAGGGCGTGCCCAAGGCCGCCGCCTGATACGCCCGCTCTTTTCCGCCAGCGCAGCGGCTGATTCCATCAAAAACAGGAGCAAATCCAGGGGGGCTGAAAATGACGTTTGCGCACATTCCACTAGGACACCACGCTATCAATCAAGAAGCGTATTCCGGCCTGCGAACCAGCCTGGCGCGCTGCCCCATGCGATCCGCTTGCGCCCACGGGAGCGGGCCGTGGGCGGGCGCTCAAGAGGCCAGGTCGGCCTGGCTGGTGAAGGCGTCGGCGTAGAACTCGCTTTCGGGCAGGCGGGCGCGGGTGGTGAAGTCGTGGCGGGCGGCCCGCACCATGGCAGGAGCGCCGCAGGCATAGACCTGGTGGCCGGAGAGATCGGGGCAGTCTTGCAGCACGGCTTCATGCACGTAGCCGGTGCGGCCCTGCCAGCCGTCTTCGGACTGGGCGGCGGAGATGACAGGCACGTAGCGCAGGCCGGGCATGGCCGCTTGCTGTGCCAGCACCCATTCGTGCATGTACAGGTCTTGCGGGCGGCGGCCGCCCCAGTAGAGCGCGGCGGGGCGGGCAATGGCGTGGCGCTGCATGTGCTCGACGATGGCCTTGATGGGCGCAAAGCCCGTGCCCGAGGCCAGCAGCACGATGGGCTTTTGGGAGTCTTCGCGCAGAAAAAAGCTGCCCAGCGGGCTTTCGGCGTGCAGGATGTCTTTCACTTTCAGCCCGCCGCCAAACACCTGGTCGGTGAATTTGCCGCCCGGCAAGTGGCGGATGTGCAGATCGACGTAGCGTGCGCCGCGCTTTGGGCCAGGCGCTTCATCCTCCGCCTCTTGCGGGGCGCTGGCCATGCTGTAGCTGCGGCGGCTGCCATCGGGCAAGGTGAATTCCATGAACTGCCCGGCGCGCCAGGGCGTGGGCTGGTTGGCGGGCAGTTGCAGCCGCACGCGCATCACGTCAGGCGCGAGGCGCTCCAGCTCGGCCACACGCACGGGCATTTTGCGCGGCGGGTAGAGGCTGGCGAGCGTGACCTGACCGCACTCCAGCACCACATGGCCCAGCGCACGGGCGCGGCATGTCAGGGTGTAGCCTTGCGCGGCCTCATCGGCGGACAGGGCGCTTTCCAGATGCTCGCCCAGGGCCACCTGGCCGTAGGTGACTTTGCATTTGCACGCGCCGCAGGCGCCCTCCTGGCAGCCATAGGGCAGGCCCACGCTCTGGCGCAAGGCGGCAGCCAGCAGGGTTTCATCAGATTCGGCTTCAAAGCTGAAGCCGCCGGGTTGCACGGTAACGGAAAAGCTCATTTGGGTATCGTCGTGGGCTGTTTTGGGGAGCCTGCCTGCAATCTGCCTGTGGGCGCAAAAAGCATGAAAAGCGTGGATTCGGGCGGTTTGCGCCTTGCAGTCCATCCCGGTTTCCGCGCTTTTGCCTTTCACGGCCAGATTGCGAGCAGGCTCTGAATGAAGAAACCGCCTGCAAAAACTGCGAGGCGGTTCCGGGAGCGGATTTTGCCTGTGAACCTTTTTTTCTGCGGCGCGCGCCCCCGCGCGCTGCCCGCCCGCTTTCGCCGCGCGCGCGTGCTCATCGTCGGCTGCGGCGATGTGGGCGTGCGCGCGGCCCGCCTGCTGTTGCCGCGCGTGCGCGTGCTGGCCCTGTGCCGCAGCGCCGCCAAGGCGGCCGCCTTGCGGCAGATGGGCATCACGCCGCTGGCGGGCGACCTGGACGCGCCCGCCAGCTTGCGGCGGCTGGCCGCTTGGGCGGGGCGCGCGGGGCGCGTGCTGCACTTGGCGCCACCCGCGCCTTCATCGAATGACGGGGGTGACGCGCGCACCCTGGCGCTGGCGCGCGCCCTGCGTCGCCGCTGGCCGGCCGCGTTCATTTACGGCTCCACTTCCGGCGTTTATGGCGATGCCCAAGGCGGCTTCACGCCCGAAACCCGCCCGCTGCGCCCGCAAACCGCGCGCGCGCGCCGCCGCGCCGCCGCCGAAGCCGTGCTGCGCCCGCTGGGCGCTGCCGTGCTGCGCATTCCCGGCATCTACGCTGCCGACCGCCCCGGCGGCTCGCCCCGCGCCCGGCTGGAGCGGCGCGCGCCCGTGCTCGCCGCGCCGGATGACGTTTACACCAGCCACATTCACGCGGACGATTTGGCCCGCGCCTGCGCCCTGGCCCTGTGGCGCGCCCGCCCGCGCCGCGCCTACAACGTGTGCGACGACAGCCAGATGAAGATGGGCGACTGGTTCGACCTGGCCGCGCGCCTGTGCAGCCTGCCTTGCCCGCCGCGCATGCCCCGCACCGAGGCCGAAGCTGCGCTGCCCGCGCTGCAAATGAGCTTTCTGCGCGAATCACGCCGCCTGACCAACCAGCGCCTCAAGCGCGAGCTGCGCCTGAAGCTGCGCTACCCCACGGCGGAAAGCGGCCTGAAAGCCGCCCTGCTACTGGATTGATAGCGGCCCGCGCTGATTTCACGGGCGCTTGCGGGCGTTTGGCATGCGAGGCGGGGATGGGGCGCTTTGAGTATTGACTACGGTCGTTTTTTACTTTTTCGTTATTTGTACAGAAATACAGCATAGGAAGACTACCAGACAGTAATTACACCAGTTGCATGACGACATGCTTATTGGGTTTAATTGACCAGCCAGAACGAAGCGCTTTCGGCTCTGGCGGAACGCGAAGCCTGCAAATGCGGCTTCAATGGCTATTTATCTTTCAAAGGAACTGCAATGACAGGTATTACAGGATTATCACGTCCGTTTTCTCCGTCCCAGCAACTATCGCCTGTTGAAAATAGGTTGGCCGAACCCGGCTCCGGCGATTTTTCGCAGCCTTCTGCCAACACGCCACTTGGCGGCAGCCGTTTGCTGCATGACATGGCATTCAGTTTTCCGTTCTCCAGTTTACATGCAGACGCCACATCTTTTGCTTTTGGCGTGCAAAATCAAGGCATGGTTAATGCGGGAAATATTGAAGCCATTCAAGCGTCCGCAACGCCTGCTGAGTCATCCAGGGAGTTGAGTGGTCCGGCATGGGTCAGCAGATATCCCACCAGCCGATCCATCGATGATCTGGAGGCAGGATTCCGTTCCAAGGTCAGAAACTTCATTGGTTCCATTGAAGCCGCTGGCGGCCAAGTCTCCATATCTGCCACGCGGCGGCCTGCTGAAAGGGCTTATCTGATGCACTATGCGTGGAAAATTGCCAATGGAACCATTCAGCCCAGCGAGGTTCCAGCCCGTGAAGGAGTCAATATCAACTGGGATCATGGCGACGCAGCCAAATCAAAAAGGGCAGCGCAAGCCATGGTAAACGCCTACGGGATCGTACATCAACCCTCCCTCACATCCAATCATATTGACGGCACTGCCATTGACATGACCATCTCCAACATGAAGGGTAAGACCATGAAAAATGGCGGAGGAAAATCAATAAAGATTAATTCAAACCGCGACCTTCATAAGGTAGGTGCTTCATTTGGCGTGCACAAGCTTGTCAGCGATCCTCCCCATTGGTCAGCCAATGGCCGCTAGCATGAAACGCTGTCTGCTGGCAATTACATGGGCCAGCGCCTGCGCGTCTGCGGCGGCGCAGGCGCCTGCTTCGGGTTTTGTGGTGGTCAGTCCGTCCGGGCAGGTGCATTTCCATCTCACGCACGCGCCAGAGGCGAATGTTCCGCTATGGGCGCAGTGGCCAGGCCCCGGCGGGCAGCCCGTTTGTTGCAGGAAATTCACCCTCCAGGAATTGGCGCCTGCTTCTGCGCGGGCGGAGGAAGGGCACGCCGCAATGACTGCATCAGGCCGCGAAGCGCTCAGCTATGAATGGCGCGGCCAGGCAAGCCCTGCGCCGGCCATGCCTTTTGCGGGCATGGTTCTGGCTGCTCCAAGGGTGCGCGCAGGCAGCGTGGCGGAGCTACGGGCAGGCCGGATGACGCGGGCGCGCATGTGCCAGGGCGCGGAAGGCATCAACCTGCTGACGCAATCAGGCCGCTACCGCAGCGCCTTGTATCTGGGGCTGGGGTACGGCATTCAGTCTCCCAGCCGCCCATGCACGCGGGAAGACGAGAGATTCATTGAGCGCGCGCAGGATTGAGCGCCCTGCCGCCCGTCTGGTTTTTCCGGCTTGGCCGCATGCAAAAACGCCTGAATGAGTCGCGGCCCAGCGCTTATTCCAGGTTCTGCACCTGTTCGCGCATTTGTTCGATGAGCACTTTCATGTCCACGCTGATGCGGGTGAGTTCCAGCGTGGCGGATTTGCTGCCAAGGGTGTTGGCTTCGCGGTGCAATTCCTGAATGAGAAAGTCCAGGCGCTTGCCGGTTTCGCCGCCTTTTTGAAGCACGGCTTCGATTTCGTCCAGGTGCGCGGCCAGGCGGCCCAGTTCTTCGGCCACGTCGATGCGGATGGCAAACGCGGTGGCTTCGGCCAGGGCGCGCTCTTGCGCGGCTTGTGTGACGGCTTCGCTGGCGGGGGCCGCGCCCAGGGCTTCCTGCCAGCGCTCCAGAAAGCGCTGGCGCTGCGCTTGCACCAGCTGGGGCACGAGCGGGGCGGCTTGCGCGGCCAGTGCGCGCAAGGCGGTGATGCGCTCTTGCAGCAGGGCAAGCAGGCGCGCGCCTTCGCGCTGGCGGGCAGCCACCAGTTCATCGAGCGCCTGGCGGGCCAGGGGCAGCAGGGCTTCGCCCAGGGCCGGGCTGGCGGCGCTGTCGCCAGCGGCCAGGCGCAAGGCGTCGGCGACCGAGAGGGGGGCGGCTTCGGGCAGCCACACGCGCACTTGCTGCTGCGCGGCGGCCAGGCGCTGGAGGGTGCGCACGGGCACATCGGGCAGGGCGCCGCCAGCGGCGGCTTCCACGCTGACGCGCAGTTCCACCTTGCCGCGCTTGAGGCGCTTGGCGATCAGCTCGCGCAGTGCGGGTTCTTGCGGGCGCAGCTCGTCGGGCAGGCGCAGCACCACATCCAGAAAGCGGCTGTTGACCGAGCGCAGCTCCAGCGCCAGGCAGGCGGCGGGCGTGGCTATTTCGGCGTTGCCGCCCGGGGTGTGCTGGGCGCTGGCGTAACCCGTCATACTGTAAACTGGCATGTCAAATCTTTCCTGATGCAACGAGGTGGATCGCGCGCAGCCTGAAGGGGGCGAAGGCGGCGGCTGACGCACAAAAAGAAAGCCCGGTCAGGCCGGGCTAACTTGTTTTCTGGCTTGAAATTATGTCAAAACCCAAACCTGCTTCACTGCCCGCTGGCACGGTCATTGGCGGCTACCGCGTGGTGCGCAAGGTCTCGTCAGGGGGCTTTGGCGTGGTGTATCTGGCCACGGATCATGACGGGCAGCAGGTGGCCATCAAGGAATACCTGCCTTCGGCGCTGGTCACGCGCGCGGAAGGGGAGCTGATTCCGCACGTCGCGCCCGAAAAGCTTTCGCTCTACCGCCTGGGCCTGAAGAGCTTTTTTGAAGAAGGCCGCTCGCTGGCGCAAATTGCCCACCCTTCGGTGGTGAGCGTGCTCAACTTCTTCCGCCAGAACGAAACCGTTTACATGGTGATGAACTATCTGGAAGGCGCCAGCCTGCAAGACTTCATCGTCACCGCGCGCGAGCTGAACAACAAGAAGGTGTTTCGCGAGTCCACCATCCGTTCGCTGTATGACGAGGTGCTGCGCGGGCTGCGCATCGTGCATCAGCACAAGATGCTGCACCTTGATTTGAAGCCCGCCAACATCTTCATCACCGACGACGACAAGGCCGTGATGATCGACTTTGGCGCCGCGCGCGAAGTGCTCAACAAGGAAGGCAATTTCACCCGCCCCATGTACACGCCGGGCTTTGCCGCGCCCGAGATGTACCGGCGCGACTCGACGATGGGGCCGTGGACGGACATCTACGCCATTGGCGCGTGCATCTACTCGTGCATGCAGGGCTACCCGCCCAACGACGCGCCCCAGCGCCTGGAAAAAGACCAGCTCGCCAGCGCCCTCACGCGCATGCGCGGCATCTATTCGGACAGCCTCATTGAAGTGGTGCAATGGTGCATGTCGCTCGACCCCCTCTCGCGCCCGCAATCGGTCTTCGCCCTGCAAAAGGAACTCAGCCGCGAAGGCGAGCGCACCTACACCAAGCCCTCCGTCAGCGAACGCGTGCGCATGCAGTTCGGCAACCTCATGGCTGACGGCAAGAAAGCCAGCAAATAAAAAAGCACCCGCCATGCAATTCTCAATTTTTGAAGCAACCCACCTCGGCTCGCGCGAGAAAAACGAAGACCGCATGGGCTACAGCTACACCCGCGAAGCGGGCCTGTTCGCCCTGGCCGACGGCATGGGCGGCCACCCCGAAGGCGAAGTGGCCGCGCAAATCGCGCTGGAAACCATGTCCGCCCTCTTTCAGCGCGAAGCGCAGCCGCGCATGGCGGATGTGCCCAGCTTTCTGGGCCGGGGCCTGATGTCAGCCCACCACCAGATCATCCGCTACGCCAGCTCGCGCGGCATGATGGACACGCCCCGCACCACCCTTGTGGCCGCCGTCGTGCAGCGCGGCCAGCTCCACTGGGTGCACTGCGGCGACTCGCGCATGTACGTCGTGCGCGGCGGCCAGCTGCTCAAGCGCACGCGCGACCACTCCTACCTGGAAGCCAAGGCCAGCAGCGGCGCTTCACTCAAGGACGTCAACCGCAACGTCCTCTTCACCTGCCTGGGTTCCACCGTGCGCCCCATGTTCGACGTAGGCGGCCCCATCGTCTTGCAAGACCAGGACCGCGTCATGCTCTGCTCTGACGGCCTCTGGGGCACGCTGGACGACGACATCATCACGCGCGGCATGGCCGAGCGCCCCCTGGCCGAAGGCATGCCCCTGCTCATCGACCAAGCCCTCAAAAAAGGCGGCCCGCGCTGCGACAACGTCACCGTTCTGGCCTTCGAGTGGGAAGCGCCCGCCAGGGCGCGCCAGCGGCGCGGGCGTCCCGGCTTCACCGAAACCGCCTCCATGGACGACAGCGCCTTTGCTTCCACCATCCAGCCCACCAGCGGCCTGCCCGACAGCGCGCTGGACGAGCTGGACGACGAGGCCATCGAACGCTCCATCGCCGAAATCAACGAGGCCATCCAGCGCACCTCCCTCAAAAAGCACTGACGGCGCAAGCGGTTTGTCCGGCCCTATTTAGCTCCTAAAGCAATAGCATTAGGTCCTAGTAGAACGTGCGCAAAGAGGCCTTTCGACCCCCTCAAATTTGCTCCTGTTTTTACTGCCACCCGGCCGCGCTCACTGCCAGCGCAGGGTCGCCAGGTCATTGACCGAGATGGGCATCTGCTCCCACAGCCCTTGCAGACCCTTGCGGGCGGCGGTCAGCCAGTGCGGCTGGTACAGGAAGATGGCAGCGGCGTCTTCGGCCAGCAGGCGCTGGGCTTGCTCCAGCAGCTTCAGCCGCTCGCCTTCATCGGCGCTGGCGCGCAGGCGCTCGTAGAGGGCATTGAAGGCGGGGTTTTCGTAGCCCCAGTAGTAGCCGGGCTTGCTCCAGTTGCCCAGATCGAGCGGCTCGACGTGGCTGATGAGGGTGAGGTCAAACTGCGCCTGCCCGTAGACGTGGCTGAGCCACTGCGCCCATTCCACGTTTTGCACTTTCACGCGCACGCCCGCTTGCGCCAGCTGCGCGGCCACGACTTCGCCGCCCTGGCGGGCGTAGGGCGTGGGCGGCAGGGTGAGGGTGAGCGACAGGGGGCCATCGGGCAGGGCCTCTTTGAGCAGCTGGCGGGCCTTGTCCGGGTCATAGGCATTGACGCCGGTCAGGTCCACATAGCCGGGGCTGCCGGGGGTGTAGTAGCTGCCGATGGGCGTGCCCAGGCCGTTTTGGCCCGCTTGCAGCACGGCCTGGCGGTCAATGGCGGCGCACAGGGCGCGGCGCACGCGCACATCGCGCAAGGCCGCGTGGCGGTGGTTGAATGCGACGATGGTTTTGGCGCGCGAGCCGCTTTGCAGCAGCGCAAAGCGCCCATCGGCCTTCAGGCGCGCGGCGCCGCGCTCGCTCATGCGGACAAAGGCATCCACATCGCCCGCCAGCAGCGCGGCCACTTGCGCGGCCGGGTCGCTGATGAAGCGAAAGACGGCGCGGCCAATGGCAATGGCGCCCGCCTCGCGCCACTGCGGCCAGGCCTTGAGGGTGAGGGAAGCGCCGCGCTGCCATTTGTCCAGCACGTAAGGGCCGCTGCCGACGGGGCGCGTGGCGTTGCCGGCGGCGCTGCCCGGCTCGACGATGATGGCGGTGGCCTGGCCCAGCTTGAAGGGCAGATCGGCATCGGGCTGCTCCAGTTCGATGCGCACGGTGCGCTCATCGGGCGCGGCAATCTGGCGCATGGCGGTGAAGGTGCGCCGGTCTTTGTTGGTGCTGCCTTCGCTGGCGGCGCGCGTGAAGGCCCATTGCACGGTTTGCGCCGTCAGCGGCGCGCCGTTGGAAAAGCGTGCGTCTTCGCGCAGATGGAACGTCCACTGCTTCAGATCAGGCGAGCTGTGCCAGCTTTGCGCCAGCAGCGGGCCGACGCTGGCGTCGGGGCGGATTTTGGTGAGCGTCTCAAAGACGTTGTAGAGCATGATTTCGGCGATGGCCGAGGCTGCGCCGGCCGTGGGATCCAGCCCGGGCGGCTCCAGCGTCATGCCCAGCGTGAGCGAGCTGGGAGAGCGAGCCAGCGCGGGCTGCGCCAAGGCGGCCAGGGCCGGCAGGGCCAGGGTGCAATGGCGGCGGCGTATCGNTGCGCCGGCCGTGGGATCCAGCCCGGGCGGCTCCAGCGTCATGCCCAGCGTGAGCGAGCTGGGAGAGCGAGCCAGCGCGGGCTGCGCCAAGGCGGCCAGGGCCGGCAGGGCCAGGGTGAAATGGCGGCGGCGTATCGAGACAGTCATGTGAGAGGAAAGCGTCCAGGGACAAAAGGGCGCGCATGGTAGCGCGCCAGCCTGTGAAGCGGCCTGCCTGGCCGGCATTTGCTCCGGATGGGCGCCTGAGGCTGAAGGCGGAACGGCGAACGGGCAGTTTTTTGCTCTTCTATTCGTAGCATGATGTCCTAGTGGAAACTGCGCAAAGAAGCATTTCAATGGCCTTGAATTTGCTCCTGTTTTTGATTCGCCCTGGCAGGCGCTTCAGGCGCTGGGCGCGACCCAAAAGATTAAGGGGTGTCCACAATGCACCCCGTTTGAAATCCACGCGCGGCTCATGGCGCAAATAATCGGCGCGGGTGAATGGGAGGCAGGCAAATGCCCTGTGCCGTTACCATCCGCGCCCTGGCATTTCTTTTCCGAATACCGAATCCGTGACCCGTTTCTTTCTTGTTTTTCTTTCCGTTCAGGCCGTGCTGTTTGGCATGGAAATGCTTGCTCCCGTGCAAGCCGCCGTGGTGCAGCCCTGGACGGGGCTGGTGGCCAGCGCCAGCGCGGCCATCATCCAGTTTTTTGATCCTTCGGCCATTTCCCACGGGCGCGTGGTGCAAAGCGCGCAGTCGGGCTTTGGCATCTCCATCGAGCCGGGCTGCAACGGCGTGGAGGCGGCCATCGTGCTGCTGGCGGCGGTGCTGGCCTTTCCTTCGAGCTGGAAGATGAAGCTCTGGGGCCTGGGGCTGGGTTTCATGGCCGTGCAGGGCGTGAACCTGCTGCGCGTGGTCAGCCTGTTTTTCCTGGGGCAGTGGAACTTGCAGGTGTTTGAATTTGCGCATCTGTACATGTGGCAGGCGCTCATCATGCTGGATGTGCTCATCGTCTGGCTGCTGTGGATGCGCTACGTGGCGCGGCACGAAAAGCGGGCCAGCCCCGCCAAACAGCCTTCGGCGCCCACGGCCTGAACCCCGCCCGCCCCTTGCCCTGGAGAGCACCCATGCGCGCCACGCTCATTGGCCGATTTCTTCTGCTGGCCCTTGCCGGCCTCGTCGTTTTGCTGCCGCTGTGGTACTGGGCGCGCGAATGGTTCGCCGCGCCGCCGCTGTGGCTGGCTGGCACCGTGATGAAGCTGCTGTTCGCATGGGTGGAGGGTTTTGAAATAGATGGCGTGACAGGCACGCTGCTCACGCGCGTGCAAGTGCTCATGCCCGGCCCCGGCGGGCGGCAGATGCTGGCCGAACTCACGCCCGAAGTGAACTACCCCACCTACGGCTACGGCCAGGTGCTGCTGTGGGCCATGCTGCTGGCCTCGCGCCCGCGCTGGTGGCCCCTGAAGATGGCGTGTGGCAGCGTGCTGCTGCTGCCCGCGCAGGCCTGGGGCCTGTGCTTTCAGTGGCTGCGCGACGTGGCCCTGACCCCCGGCGGCAATGCAATGGCCTATCTGGGCTACCCCGCCTGGGCCAATGAAGTGATTGCCTACGGCTACCAGTTCGGCTTTCTCATGCTCACGCCCGTGGCGCCCATCCTGCTGTGGCTGTGGTTTGACAAACGCTTCGTCGCGGCCTTGTGGCTGGAAGCCGCGCTGGACGAAGAAGCGCCCGCCCGCCCCGAGCACGCGCCGCGCGTACGCTGAAAAACCGCCCAGGCGGCCTGCTTCGCTGATGCCCAGTATCTGCGCATGGCTCAGCCTTGAAAGACTGGCTCAGAAAGGCTTTTTCACGCTCCTCTATTCATAGCATAACGTCCTAGTCGGGATTGCGCGATACGGTATTTTTATCCCTCTGAATTCGCTCCTTTTTTTGATTCAGCTTGACAGCGGAACCAGCTCGCAGGCTGCTCGCAAAAACCGCTTTCCCGCGCGCTGGCGCTTCAGGCAACCGCGCGCAAAAAAAGCCGGGCAGCGTCCGGCTTTTTTGCATGGCGCGCCGCTGTAGGCCGCTGCTTATTGGCCTGGCGCCTGCCCTTCCACGCCTTCCACGAAGAAGTTGATGCCGCCCAGAAAGGCATCGTCGGCCACCTGGCCTTCGGCCAGCACCTGTTTGCCGGTGTTGTCGGCAATGGGGCCTTGCCAGATGTGGAAGGTGCCGGCCTTGAGGCCCTCTTTCACTTCGGCCAGTCGGGCGCGGGCGCTTTCGGGCACGTCTTCGGCCAGGGAAACGAGGTCGATCGCGCCTTCTTTCACGCCCCACCAGTGGCGCTCGGGCTTCCAGGTGCCGTCCATCACTTCGCGGATGGTCTTGACGTAAAACGGCGTCCAGTTGATGGCGGCGGAGGCGATGTGCGCCTTGGGGCCGTAGTGCGTCATGTCGCTGTCCCAGCCGAAGCCGCGCTTGCCCAGCTTTTCGGCGGTTTGCAGCACGGCAGAAGAGTCGGTGTTTTGCATGAGGATGTCCGCGCCGCTGTTGATGAGGGCGGTGGCCGCTTCGGTTTCCTTGGGCGGGTTGAACCACTCATTGACCCACACGATTTTCACGCTGGCCTTGGGGTTGGTGCTGCGCGCGCCCAGGGCGAAGCTGTTGATGTTGCGCATGACTTCAGGGATGGGCACGGAGGCCACCACGCCCAGCGTGCCGGTTTCCGTCATGGCGCCGGCCAGCAGGCCGGCCATGTAAGCGCCTTCGTAGGTGCGCGTGTCATACGTGCCCAGGTTGGCGGCGGTTTTGTAGCCGGTGGCGTGCTCGAACTTCACTTGCGGAAAGTCGGCGGCCACTTTCAGCATTTGCTCCATGTAGCCGAAGGTGGTGCCGAACACCAGCTGGTTGCCCTGCTGGGCCATGTCGCGCAGCACGCGCTCGGCGTCGGCGCTCACGGGCACGCTTTCCACGTAAGAGGTTTGCACCTTGTCGCCAAATTCTTTTTCAACGGCTTTGCGGGCGTTGTCGTGCGCAAAGCTCCAGCCGCCGTCGCCCACGGGGCCGATGTAGGCGAAGGCGACTTTGAGCGGCTCTTGCTTGGGCGCGGGGGCGCTGGCGGCGGGCGCTGGCGATCCGGCAGGCTGCTCAGCCGCTTGCGGGGCGGCTTCTTCTTTCTTGCCGCAGGCGGCAAGGGCGGCGGCGGCCAGCGCGGCGGCGGCCAGCTTGAGCGCAAGGCGTTTGGAGGGATGGTTCATGGGGAATGGAAGGGTGGGAGGAAGGAAGAGGAGGAAAGGGGCGAAAGGGCGGGCGAAAAGCGGCAATCGTAAGCAAATTTATGATCGCCGCCCCATGACGACCCCGCACGATATTTCACAAAGCGCCTCGCGGCCTGCCCCACAACCCGCCCCGCAAAACACCCTGCAAAACGCTCCGGCCCCTTTGCCTTCCCGCCTGGATTACCTGCGCCAGGTGCTCACCTCGCGCGTGTATGACGTGGCGGTGGAATCCGCGCTGGATGAAGCGCCCGCGCTCAGCCGCCGCACCGGCCACACCGTGCTGCTCAAGCGCGAAGACCAGCAGCCCGTTTTCAGCTTCAAGCTGCGCGGCGCCTACAACAAGATGGCGCACCTGACGCCCGGCCAGCTGCACAAGGGCGTGATTTGCGCCAGCGCGGGCAACCACGCGCAGGGCGTGGCGCTGGGCGCGCGCAAGCTGGGCGCGCGCGCCGTCATCGTCATGCCCGTGACCACGCCGCGCGTGAAGGTGGACGCCGTGCGGGCGCTGGGCGGCGAAGTCGTGCTGGCCGGCGAGAGCTATTCCGACGCCTACGCCCATTCGCTGCAATTGCAGGCCCAGCAGGGGCTGACCTTCATTCACCCGTTTGACGATCCGCTCGTCATCGCCGGGCAGGGCACCATCGGCATGGAGCTGCTGCGCCAGCACGCCGGCCCGCTGCACGCCGTGTTCGTGGCCGTGGGCGGCGGCGGCCTGATCAGCGGCGTGGCGGCCTATATCAAGGCCCTGCGGCCCGAAATCAAAATCATCGGCGTGCAGATGAACGACTCGGACGCCATGGCGCAATCGGTGGCGCGCGGCGAGCGCGTGGCCTTGCGCGATGTGGGCCTGTTTGCCGATGGCACCGCCGTCAAGCAAGTGGGCGAAGAAACCTTCCGCATCGCCCGCGAGCTGGTGGACGAATTCATCACCGTGGACACCGACGCCGTGTGCGCCGCCATCAAGGACGTGTTCATCGACACGCGCAGCATCGTCGAGCCATCGGGCGCAATGGCCGTGGCCGCCCTCAAGCAATACGCCGCGCGCGAAGGCACGGCGCCCGGGCAGACGCTGGCGGCCATTCTCTGCGGCGCGAACATGAACTTTGACCGCCTGCGCTTTGTGGCCGAGCGCGCCGCCGTGGGCGAGGAAAGCGAGGCGCTGTTTGCCATCACCATTCCCGAAGAGCGCGGCAGCTTTCGCCGCTTTTGCGAAACCGTGGGCCGCCTGCCCGGCGGCGCGCGCAACGTCACCGAGTTCAACTACCGCATCAGCGACCGCGCCCGGGCGCACGTCTTCGTGGGCCTGACCACCGCCGCGCGCGGCGAATCGCCCATGCTGGCCGCCGCCTTCGAGCAGGCAGGCTTTTCGGCGCTGGACCTCACCCACGACGAGCTGGCCAAGCAACACGTGCGCTACATGGTGGGCGGCCACTCGCCGCTGGCCAGCCACGAGCGGCTGCTGCGCTTTATCTTCCCGGAGCGCCCTGGCGCGCTGCTGCAATTTCTCAGCCTCATGCAGCCGGCCTGGAACATCAGCCTGTTTCACTACCGCAACCAGGGCGCCGATTTCGGCCACGTGCTCGTGGGCATCCAGGCGCCCGAAAGCGACGGCCCGGCCCTGCACGCCTTTTTGGACAAGCTGGGCTACGCCTGGATTGACGAAACCGGCAACCCGGCCTACGCGCTGTTTCTCAAGGGCTGAGAGGCTGTTCAACCGCCTTGCGGCAAGGCGCCGCGCACCAGCCGCTCACACAAAGCGATAGCCTGCGTGAAACGGGGAAATTCGCTCCTTGATTCATAGCACGACGTCCTAGTGGAAAGGGCGCGAAAGCCGTTTTTCACCCATCTGGATTTGCTCCTTTTTCTGAGAGCCTTTTCAGCGTCTGGCCGTGAGGGGCTGCAAGGCGCAGGCGAGTCTTGTAACCCGGCAAGGGTTTGCAGCGCCCACGAGCGCCCGGGTTCGCGCCTTTCGCGCCACGGACAAATTGCGAACGGGCACTCACACGGCGCGCGCGCCGTCTGCGGCCTGGCCCGGGCCTTCTGGCGCGTCAGGCTCCGTGTGCTGGCGCGCGCGCTGCCACACTGCTTCGGGCGGCAGGGGCTTGAGGCGGTGGTCGCTCCACACCTGCCGCCAGGCGCGCGCGCCGCGCAGGCCGTGGCGCAGGCCCAGCATGTGGCGGGCAATGGCGTACCAAGGCGTGCCGTCTTGCGCGGCCTCGGCCTGCATGTAGGCGAGCATGGCGCGCTCCACGGCCTCGCGCGTGAGGGGCGGGGCGGCATCGCGGCCTGTATCACGGCCTGCATCGCCGAAAAAGCGCGCGTCCCACTCGCTCATCAGCCAGGGGTGGTGGTAGGCGGCGCGGCCCAGCATCACGCCGTCCACGTGCGCCAGGTGCGCGGCGATTTGTTCGTTGCTGCTCACGCCGCCGTTCAGGCAGATGGTCAGCTGCGGAAAGTCGCGCTTGAGCTGCCAGACCCGCTCGTAGCGCAGCGGCGGCACTTCGCGGTTTTCCTTGGGGCTGAGGCCCTCCAGCCAGGCATTGCGGGCGTGCACGATGAACACACTGCAGCCCGCTTGCGCCACTTCGCCCACGAAGTCGCGCACGAAGGCGTGGCTTTCTTCGCGGTCAATGCCGATGCGGTGCTTGACGGTGACGGGAATGTGCACCGCATCGCGCATGGCTTTCACGCAGTCGGCCACCAGGCGCGGCTGGGTCATCAGGCACGCGCCGAATGCGCCGCGCTGCACGCGCGGGCTGGGGCAGCCGCAGTTGAGGTTGATTTCGTCATAGCCCCATTGCTGGCCCAGCCGCGCGCATTGCGCCAGCTCGGCCGGGTCGCTGCCGCCCAGTTGCAGCGCCACGGGGCGCTCCATCTCGTCGCGCCGCAGATGTCGCCGCAGCGAGCCGTGCAGCAGCGCGCCGCAGGTCACCATTTCGGTGTAGAGCCGCGCGTGG
This sequence comes from Ottowia massiliensis, assembly GCF_900240305.1. Taxonomy (NCBI): domain Bacteria; kingdom Pseudomonadati; phylum Pseudomonadota; class Betaproteobacteria; order Burkholderiales; family Comamonadaceae; genus Ottowia; species Ottowia massiliensis. The sequence continues at coordinate 657,853 of NZ_LT964854.1, forward strand.
CGCGTGATCAGGCGGTGCAGGTGGCGGCAGTGCTTGTCCGTCCAGTCCAGCATGGGCGCCACGCACAGGCGCCAGGGGCTGAAAGGGGGCGAATCGGCGGCAGGGGTTTTTTCAGTATTGAGCATGGGCTGGCCAGCCTTTCAGTGATCAGGCGGCGCGGCCACGCTGAGCGCCACCTGTTCGGGCGCCAGCCACGCGCCATCGCGCAAACCCTGGAGCGTGGCCAGCACCAGCGCCGCCACCGTCAGCGAGGCGAAAGCCAGCGCCAGCAGCGCCAGCGCGCCCATCACGCCCGAATCGTGCCCGGCCAGCCGCAGGGAAAGGGCGGCAAAGGCCGCCAGCGGAAACGACAGCGCCCACCAGGTGACGGAAGCCGGCTGCGCGAGCATGCGCGGCATCACGTTCAGGCTCCAGAGCAGAAACATCAGCGCCACGCCCCAGGCCATCCAGGCCAGCACAGCAGGCCCGCCCAGTTGCAGCAAGGCCATGCCCGCCACCGCTGGCGGCGCGATGGTGATGAAAGTCAGCGGCAGCAGCCGCTGCGTCCACACGCCATGCACGGCCAGCCGCGCCAGCAGCAGCGTCAGCAGCGCCAGCCACAGCGTCACGCCCACGCCGAACTGGGCTGCCGCCCACGGCCCCGCGCCCACAGCCCCGCCTGCCAGCGCGGCCACCACATTGCCCACGGCGGGCAGAAAAAGCGATGGCGTGAGCTGCGCCCAGCCGCCCGCCTGCGCGTTGTTGATCCAGCGGCCCAGCGCCCAGACCGTGGCGCCCATTTGCCCCAGCGAACCCAGCCACCACAGCGCCGCCGCCCAGCCGCCCGTTTGCCCCAGCGCGCTCACGGCCACGCCCGCCAGCAGCATCAGGGAAATGGGCAGGGCCGCCACAAAGGCATGGCGCACCGGATGCGCCAGATCAGCCGCCAGCGCCTCCGGCTGGCGCAGCCAGCGCCACCACGACAGCCCCAGCAGCGCCACAAACGCCAGCGCTGCCAGCGCCCCCAGCGCCAGCGCCAGCGCCCCGGCGATGCCTCCCATGCTGCGCGCGGCCTGCGCCCACGCCAGCGACAGCCCGGCCAGCCCCATGACGATGGAAAACCAGCCGGGATGCAGGTGCTTGAGAGCCTCGGAACGCAGCATGTTCATGATGGAAGGTGCGGAAGAAAAACCGGAAGAAAAAACGGAAAAACCCGGTTCGGGCGCCAGGCCGGCCGCAAGCGCCAGCGGGCCTTGCAGCCATCATTCTTTTCAGAAGCGGCGCTTGCCGGAGCCTGCTCTCAGTCGCCCACCAGCTTGTTGAGCTTTTGCGCCTCGAACTGCTCATGCAAGGCGGCGTTGTCGGGCACGCAGTCCGGGTCAATCTTGCAGGCCAGCTTCTCGATGGCCTGCCACAGCAGGGCAATCTGGTGGTCTTGCGCGGCCGTGCCGTCAATCAGCCCGCGCAGCGCCTGGCTGACGGGATCATCGCTTTGCGTCACGCCGTAGGCGGAAAAACCCATTTTGGCGGCGGCGGCCTCGCGGCGCGCGGCCTCGCCCTCCTGAATGATGCGGGCCGGGTTGCCCACGGCCGTGGCCCCGGCGGGCACGGGCTTGGTGACCACCGCGCCCGAGCCGATCTTGGCGCCGTCTCCCACCGTGAAGCTGCCCAGCACCTGCGAATTGGCCCCCACGATCACGCCCTTGCCCAGCGTGGGATGGCGCTTGGCCCCTTTGTCCAGCGAAGTGCCGCCGAGCGTGACGCCCTGGTAAATCGTGCAGTCATCGCCGATTTCCGCCGTCTCGCCAATCACCACGCCCATGCCGTGGTCGATGAACACACGCGCGCCAATGCGGGCGCCGGGGTGGATTTCAATGCCCGTGAGAAAGCGCCCCCAGTGCGAAATCCAGCGCGCCAGCCACAGCCAGCCGCGCCGCCACAGTGCATGCGCCACGCGGTGCAACGCCAGGGCGTGAAAGCCGGGGTAGGAAAACACCACATCCCACACGCTGCGGGCGGCTGGATCGCGCTCCAGAATGGACTGGGCGTAAGAGCGAATGCGTTGAAACATAAGGGGCGAAAGTGTAGGGGCGAACGCCCTGGCGCGCCCCTTGCCGCCCAAGCCCCATGCGCAGCTGGATGCACGGCCCTATTTCGCTACCTTATCCATAGCATGATGTCCTAGTGGAAATTGCGCGAAGCGGGTTTTATGCCCCTTGAATTTGCTCCTGTTTTAAAGCCTCCCCTGGCAAGCGAAGCCAGATTTCATGCCCCGCCTGGCCGCCGAGCGGCCAGCCAGCGGCCCAGCCGCACGCCGGGGCGCTCCACCAGCCGCGCCAGCAGCCAGCAGATGCCAGTCAGCGCCAACAACGCCGCCGCCGTAGCAGCAGCGCCGCCCCAGCCTGCCTGCCGCAAGGGCTGGCGCAGAGCGTCAAACAGCCAGTTGTGCGTCAGATACACCGCATAAGTCAGCTCTGACAGCGCCAGCACCCAAGGCCAGGCTGGCAGGCGCCGCCGCAGCAGCCAGGCCGCCATGAACAAACCCAGGGCGCACGGCACAAAGCGCGCCTGTAGCCACTGCGGCTGCCAGGCATGCAGCCCCAGCCGGTAAAGGCCCCAAACAGCTGCCGTGAACGCCAGCGCCAACGGCCAGCCAATCGCGCGGCGCTCCAGCAGCCAGACGGCGCAGCCCACAAACAGAAACGGCATGTAAAGGCTCACGTAGCCGCGCGCCCAAGGCGTGTGCGCCGCTACAGGCCCGGCAACATGCAAGGTCAATGTCAGCAGGGCGCAAGCGCCCAGCCAGGCCGCGCCGCGCGCGGGCCGCGTCTGATTCGCCAGCCGCAGCAGCGCCATCCAGGCGTAAAACAGCATCTCCAGCCGCAGCGTCCACTCCACGCCCGCCAGCGCATACGGCGCGCCCGTGAAATCGCCCGCCAGCAGCAACTGCGCCAACCGCTCGCCGCCTGTTGCGGGCGGATGCACCAGCAGCCACTCGCCCAGCACCGCCGTGACGTAAAGCGGATAGATGCGAAAAACCCGCCTGAGCAGAAACAGCGCCGCGCCCTCGCGTTGCAGCACCTCGCTGATGACGTAGCCGGACACCAGAAAAAACACCACTACGCCCGCGCCGCCGCCTTCTATGAACGGCCACAGCGCCCTGGCCGCAGCACCCGCCAGACCCGCCTGCTGCGCCATTTCCTGCACCGGCCCGGCGAACTTGTGCCCTGCAAAAACGCTGGCAAAAGCGAAGATGCGCAGATAGTCCAGAAAAACAATGCGTTCCTGCCCGGCAGGCGGCGTGACGGCAGCGGTCATGGCGGCGGGATTATCAGCAGGGCAGCATGAATCCGCTTCAATCAAGCTCCTGACTCAATAGCGATCTGCGCTTTGTTCATGAGCGCGAAGTCCGTTTTTCGCCCTTCAAATCAGCTTCCGTTTCAATAGCGCAATCCGCGCCCGTCTCAATCTTCTTCATGGCCGCGCCTGGCCGCCTGCTGCATGGCGCGGGCGATGCCGCGCAGGATGTGAATGTCTTGCTGCGTGGGCTGGGCGCGGTTGAAGAGCTGTTGCAGGCGGGGCATGAGCTTTTTGGGCGCGGCCGGGTCGAGAAAGCCCACGGCGACGAGCGCCTGCTCCAGATGGGCCAGCATGGCCGCCACCTGCTCTGCATCAGCCTGATCGGCCAGGCTGGCGGCGGGCCGCACGGCAAAGGCGCTTGCAAACACCGACTCGCCAAAGCGCGCCAGCAGCGCCTGCCGCCAGTCGTAGGCGATGAGCTGCGCGGCGGCGGCCAGGTTGAGCGAGCCGTAGGCCGGATTGGCCGGAATGCTCAGGCAGGCATGGCAGCACCACACATCCGCGTTGCGCATGCCGTAGCGCTCGCAGCCAAACAGAAAAGCCACGCCCCAAGGGCCGCTGGGCGCGGGCCGCGCCGGATTGAGCAGCTGGCTGAAGTGCTCGCGCGGCGCGCAGACAGGCGGGCCGAAGTCGCGCGGCGTCATGGCCGTGGCGCACAGGTGCGTCACGCCCTCCAGCGCCTCTTGCAGCGTGCCCGTCACGCGGGCAGCGCGCAGCACGTCATCAGCGCCGCTGGCGCGCTCCACGGCTTCGGGGCGGGTCAGCACATCGGGCCAGCGCGGGCGCACCAGCGCCAGGTCATGAAAGCCCATCACCTTCATGGCGCGCGCCACCGCGCCCACATTGCCGGCATGGCTGGGTTCAATCAGGATGAAGCGGGTGACGGCAGGCGGCGCGGACATGGCAGGCAAGGGAACGGAAAGCAGGCGCGGATTGTGTGCCTGTTGCAAGCAGGGCTTTTGTGTAAAAACATGTTGCATAAAATCACCCGCCACCGCTTTTGTTCAACCTTCTTGCCTTTCTCAACCATGTCAATGCCAAGACTTTCCCTGGCGGCCGCAGCCGCCCTGGCGTGCGCTCTTTCAGCCTGCGCCTCCATCACGCCTGAAGCCCGCCGGGTCATGGTGTATTCGGAAAACAACCGGCTGCTGGATCGCTGCCAGCAGCTCGGCCCCGTCTCCGCTGAAGTGTCAGAGATGAATATGCTCACGCTGGAAGAAGCCATCCAGCAGGCCAAAAACGATTTGCGCCACCAGGCCGCCACGCGCTACAAGGCCGATGCCGTGGTGCTGGTGAATACCGATATCACGCAGTCTTTTCTGGTGCGGCATGCCACGCTTCAGGGCGTGGCGCTCAAGTGCCATCCGTAACCGGGCCTGAAAGAAGAACGCCATGCCGGATTTTTCAAATTCAAGCCAGGAGCGCCTTTTCACCGTCACTGTCAGCTATTCGGCTGAAGCGCTTCGCCGGGGGGGGGGGGGAACATTATGAAAACCTCTCTGCGCAATTGCAATCCAAGGCTGCTCTCAGCGAAGAAAAAGCGCTGCTGCTGACGCAGCGCCTGAAGTCTGCGCCCTATGTGGTGATTGGCAAGAAAACGCCGGAGAGCAAGGCCCGCGACTTGCAAAAGCGGCTGGAGTCCGTGGGCCTGCGCGTGGAGCTGGAGCCGGTTCTAAGTCTGGCCGCCAAGCTGGACGAGCTGCAATGCCCCGCCTGCGACAAATACGTGGTTCTGACTGCGCAGCGCCAGTGCCCGGCCTGCGGTGCGTATGTGGACAAGGTGTCTTCCCTGCACGTGCTGCGTAAAAAAATTGAGCGGGAGGAGCGCAAAGCCATCGAAAACGGCCTGGCCGCCAGCGCCAACCGCGAAAAGGGCCTGGAAATGGCCCGGCTGGAAAAACGCCTGCGCGAGCAGATTCGCGCGGAGCTGATGAAGGAAATGGGGCTGGACCCCAGGCGCCAGCGGCAGCGCATCTTCTTCCAGGCGGGCCTCGCGCTGCTGGCCGCCGTGGCTTTCGTGAGCGCAGGCTACGGCTACGCCCGCTACCAGAAGGGCGCGCCGCCCGATGAGCGCACCGCGCTGGCGCTGGCCCGCCAGCTCACGCCCGAAGAATGGCACCGTGAAGACGTGCTGACCAATCAGGCCCTGGCCGCCACGCAGGGCCTGGGGCCGCAGCCCGCCAGCAGCGCGGTGGAGCTGCTGGCCGCAAGCGGCGGCGAAGCCAGCCTGGCGGCCGCACCCATGGCGGAATACGAAGCCAGCCAGGGCGGCAACCACGCCTGGCGCGACGCCTTCCGCCAGCTGCCTGAGCCACAGCGGCTGCAAATCATTGGCCGCGTAGCCAATGACATGGCGCGCGCCGGACAGGCGGGCCGCGCCATGCAGGCGCTGCAAAGCTTGCCGGACAGCCCTGGCCTGCGAGCGCTGAAGCTGGGCTTGCAAGCCGCCGTGCTGGCCCGCAACCCGGACAGCCGCGATCTGGCTGCTTTGCAAACGCTGCAAAGGCAAATCCAGGCTCTGCCCGGCGCTTTTGAGCGGGCGCAAGCATGGCTGGCCGCCTACCGCCAACTCTCGCTCGCGCAGCCTGCCTTCTACGAGCAAAACGCGGCTTTTGCCAACGAGGCGCAGGCAGCCCTGCGCGACGCGCCAGCGCCGCACAAAACGATGCTGCAAGAGCAGTTGCGAATAGCCCGCGCCGAAGCCCTGCAAAGCCACATTGCCTGGCTGGCCCGCCAGGGCCGCTGGAATGAAGCGCAAAGGCAGTTCGAGCAGATGCGCTATGCCGCCGCCGGAACGGATGCCAGCGCGCCCGTGCAAATCAGCCTGCTGGCCCAGCACGCGCTGGCGGCGCGCAAGCTGGGCCTGCTGCGCGAGGAAGAAGAGCTGATGAACCGCCTGCCCGTTCCGCTTTCCAGGGCGATGGAATCAGGCCAATGGCCTGCCGCCCTGGATGCGCTGCGCCCTTGGGCGCGCGGCGGCAACTGGCCCGCCGCGCCGCGCATGCAGGCCGCCTTGCGGGCCGTCAGGGAGCAGATCGACCGGCTGCCTGCCGCCAGCAAGGCGCAGGCTCTTGCGCGGCTGGCCCTGCTCGACTACGAAGCGGGCGAGCGCAAGCAGGGCATGGAAACGGAGCGGCAATTTCGCCAGGCGCTGTCGCAGGCGGGCGGCGCGGCAGCGGAGGAGCAGGTGCGCTTTCTGGTGGAAAGCGGCCTGGTCTTCGCCGAACGCGCACGGCATGCCGGCGCGCTGGCCGAGGCCGAAGCCTGGCTGCGCAGCGTGGGGCTGGTGGTGTTGCGCTGAGGGTCTGTTCAAGGCCTGGCCGCGCGCTTGGCCAGCGGGAAGGACTGTCTCACTGGCTTATTTCGCTACCGTATCCATAGCATGATGTCTTAGTGGAAACTGCGCTAGGCGGCATTCATACCCCCTCAAATTCGCTCCTGTTTTTGATGGCATAGACAGGCGGCCGCACCCCACAGTCCCTGCCCGCCCGGCATGCGCGGGCGGGCCGCGCCGGTAGCATTGGGCCTTTTGCCAAAAGATGGGGCCGGCAGCGCGCAAAGCCGCCTTCTGCGCCTCATTTCCCGGGAAAGCCATTCATGCCATTCACCTGGACTGACCCCACGGTCATCATGTTCGCCGTTTATCTGGCCGCCATGCTTGGCATTGGCGCGCTGGGCTATCTGAGCACCAAGAATTTGTCGGACTACATCCTGGGCGGGCGCAGCCTGGGCAGCGTGGTCACGGCGCTGTCGGCGGGCGCATCCGACATGAGCGGCTGGCTGCTGATGGGGCTACCGGGCGCGGTGTATCTGTCGGGGCTGTCAGAGTCATGGATTGCCATTGGCCTGATTGCGGGCGCCTGGCTGAACTGGCGGCTGGTGGCGGGCCGCCTGCGCCTGTACACCGAGCGCGCGGGCAACGCGCTGACGCTGCCGGACTATTTCGCGCACCGCTTTGAAGACGAGAACAACATCCTGCGCATCGTCACGGCGATGGTCATTCTGGTTTTCTTCACGGTGTACTGCGCCTCGGGCGTGGTGGCGGGCGCGCGCCTGTTCGAGAACATGTTCGGCATGCCTTATGAAACGGCGCTGTGGGTGGGGGCGCTGTGCACCATTGCCTACGTGTTCGTGGGCGGCTTTCTGGCCGTGAGCTGGACGGACACCATTCAGGCGGCCATGATGATCACGGCGCTGCTGCTGGCGCCCGTCATCGCTTACCTGGCCGTGCAGGGCCAGTTGCAGCCGGGGCAGGACTGGCACAGCCTCATTGACGCCGACAAGTTCGACCTTTTCAAGGGGCAGACGGCCATCGGCATCCTCTCCTTGGCCGCCTGGGGGCTGGGCTACTTCGGCCAGCCGCACATTCTGGTGCGCTTCATGGCCGCCGCCTCGGTGCGGCACATTCCCAACGCCCGCCGCATCGGCATGACCTGGATGGTGCTGTGCCTGGGCGGCGCGGTGGCCGTGGGCTTTGTGGGCATTGCCTACTTCGCCGTCAGCCCGGCGGGCGCGGATGCCGTCAATGCCAATGCCGAAACCGTGTTCATGGAGCTGGCCAAGCAGCTGTTCAACCCGTGGATTGCGGGCGCGCTGCTGGCGGCCATTCTGGCGGCGGTGATGAGCACGCTCTCATGCCAGCTGCTCGTGTGCTCCAGCGCGCTGACGGAAGACATCTACCGCACCTTCTTGCGCAAGCAAGCAAGCCAGAAGGAGCTGGTGTGGTTTGGCCGCGCGATGGTGCTGGTGGTCGCGCTGATCGCCATTTCAATCGCCCGCAATCCCGAATCACGCGTGCTCGGCATGGTCAGCTACGCGTGGGCGGGCTTTGGCGCAGCTTTTGGCCCCGTCATCATCCTCTCGCTCTTTTGCAGCCGCATCACGCGCGACGGCGCGCTGGCGGGCATCGTCACAGGCGCGGTCACCGTGCTGGTGTGGAAGCAGTTCGGCTGGTTCGGCCTGTATGAAATCGTGCCCGGCTTCATCCTCGGCTGGGCCGCCACGCTTGGCGTCAGCCGTCTGGGCCGGCCCTCAGCCGCCATGCTGCAAACCCATGCCGGCGTCGAGCAGGAGCTGGCGCGCCTGCAAGTTCATTAAGAACGTGTTCACAGTCTTCGTAGCAGGACTCCCAAGAAAGCCAAAACGACCATTTGCAGACTGGTACTCAACTTACGCTCGCAGTTTTTCCAAAGCCGCCTATTCTTTTCCAACCAGGAAAAGCTGCGCTCTACTACCCATCGCTTCGGCAATACTGCAAAACGGTGCAATTCGTTTCGTTTGGCAATCTCTACCTCCGCACCAATCAACGCTTGTACCGACGAAGCAAATGCCTTACCCGTGTAACCACCGTCAGCAAGGACTTTTTGTACCGCCCCAAGATTATCCTTGTCACGTTCCAATGCCAGCAGACAGCCTTTTCTATCCGTGACATCCGCCGTCGTCACCCCCAAATCCTCATTTTAAGGGCATTTACCGACGGACGGGCGCTTCCCCTGTATGTATTTAAGGCCTTTAAACATACAGCTAAAGCGCCCTTACGCAGGTAAGGGCGCGTGAGGCTTTAGCCGAACAACCGCCAGTATGTATTTATATCTGCATTAAACCCAGCCGTTGGCCCGGTACCAATTAACGGTATCGGCCAGGGTCTCCCGGAGCGGGCGGAAAGTCGCGTCCAGTTCCCGCTCGCTCTTTTCGTGGCTGAAGCGGGTGCGGTCGTATTGGTTGGCCAATTCCCGCACGGTGGCGCGGCTCAACAGCACCGGCCGCTTCGTCAGCCAATGATAGCTCTCGTTGAGGGCGGCCAGCAGCCGCAGCAGGGCAAAGGGAACGGTTCTCTTCGGCATGGCCACCCCGCTAACGGCTGCCAGCTCCGCCATCAGCTCGCCCATTTCCAGGTGGCGGCCGGCGGCCAGGTAGGCTTCACCGCGGCGCCCCTTCTCCAGGGCTAACAGCTGGTGCTCGGCCACGTCGCGGGCGTCCACCACGCTAAAGCTGGCCCGCATAACCCCCGGCAATTTACCCCGGAGAAAATCCAAGATGAATTGGCCGGCGGCGGTGGGGCCCATGTCCGCCGGGGCGAACATCCAGCCCGGCAGCACGAAGCAGGCGAACAGGTCCGGGTGGCCGGCGAGAAATTCCCGCACGGCGCCGTCGCTGAAGATTTTGCTGCGGTAATAGTCATCGCTGGCCTGGCGGAGGTCGCGGCCCATGGTCTCGTCGATGACCGCGCCCCGGTCGCCGTAGAGCACGGCAATGCTGGAGGTGTGCACCAGGCGGCGAATGCCGGCCCGGTAGGCCCGCTCCAGCAGGTCGCTGGTGCCCTTAACGTTGCTGGCGTAAAGCATTGGCCAGTGCTGGCCGCCCTTGAGGGCGTCGCGGAAATAGGCGGCGGTGTGGAAAAGCCCATCGCAGCCGGCCAGGGCCGCATCATAGCTGTCCGGTTGCAGCAGGTCGCCCTCGACGAAGTTAATGGGCAGGTCGGCGAACATTTGCTGCGCCTTCGCCCGGCTCCGCACCAGGGCGGAAACCTTAACGTTGCGGGCGACCAGAGCGCGCACCAGGTGATTGCCCAGCAGGCCGGTGGCGCCAGTTACAAAAGCGTGTTTTAACATAAGATCCTCATTGGTTTACAGGTTTAAGAATTTGAACCTTTTCTCCTAAGAAAAACCCTGATAAATCAGGGCATTGGCCACGAATGGTCGCGGCGCTAATCCGAGTTAGTGTGCTCGCAGCTGCCCAGGCTGGCCAGCAGCCGCTGGAGCAGAGCGATGGAATAGTCCAGGGCCGCCGAGTAATAGCGCTCCTTGCCCTGCTGTTCCACCTGCACCATGCCCGCCACCAGCATGAGCTTGAGATGGTGGGAAATGGCCGGCCGCGACAGGTGCAGGCGCTCGGTTAAACCATTGACGTTCATGGGCCCCTGGCTCTGGAGCAGCTCCAGGATTTTGTGGCGGTTCTCATCGCTGAGGATGAAAAAAGTGGGAATGCACTCCCGCATAATTTCCATGGTTTGTTGGCTCATGCTATTGTCCATAGGTTTAAGAATGTGGACGAATTCTAGCGGCTTACTAAGCTGAATTCAAGACTTACCACGGCCCGTCGGTAAATTAAGGCTAAGAACGTGTTCATTGTCTCAGCCTCTGCTGTAAACAATCGGCATGAACAGAAAAACCTACCCAAGCGATATCAGTCGCGAGCAATTTGCGCCTCTCCTTCCCCTGCTGGAAAGTGCCCGTAAACGCACAGCGCCACGCCAGGTGGACTTGTACGATGTCTCGTGCCATTTTCTATCTGCAACGCACTGGCTGCTCCTGGCGCGCTTTGCCGGGCGATTTCCCTAAATGGCGCACCGTGCATTCCTACTTCCAGAGATGGACTGAGCCACGCGAGAGTGGCATCAGCATCCTTGAGGAAGCATTAAAAAATCAGGTAGTTGCGGAGCGCCGCAAGCAGGGGCACCATGAAGCAACCATTTTCCTGATTATTGATGCGCAGAGTGTGAAGAACACGGATACCGCCATGGAAAAAGGCTGCGATGCGGGCAAAAAGGTTAGCGGTATCAAGCGGCATATAGCGGTTGACACGCAAGGTTTGCCGCATGCCCTTGCGGTAACGACGGCGGATGTTACGGATAGAAAAGGTTGCCTGCTAGCCTTGGAACGTGACAGGGATAACCTTGGCGCGGTACAAAAACTCCTTGCTGACGGTGGTTACACGGGCAAGGCATTTGCTTCGTCGGTACAAGCGTTGATTGGTGCGGAGGTAGAGATTGCCAAACGAAACGAATTGCACCGTTTTGCAGTATTGCCGAAGCGATGGGTAGTAGAGCGCAGCTTTTCCTGGTTGGAAAAGAACAGGCGGCTTTGGAAAAACTGCGAGCGTAAGTTGAGTACCAGTCTGCAAATGGTAGCTTTGGCTTTCTTGGGAGTCCTGCTACGAAGACTATGAACACGTTCTAAGGGCCTGCCGGCTTTCACGCCAGCCTGCGCCCCGCTGCGGGAGCAGGTTCAATGCGAGGCCCATACGTTTTGAAACTGCTGTTGCGCCTGGCCTGTGCACCGCTTCAGGCGTTCTCGCGTTCAATTGCTGCATGCATTTGCGGCCTGCGCCGCATGATTTTTCTGATGTTCTCTACGCGAAAGGAGATGCGAAATGAGAATGCTGAAGCTGCTTTGGGCTTTGCCTCTGGGCCTGGCGACGCTGGGCGCGGCGCATGCGCGCGGCAACGATGTGTACTGGTCAGTGGACGTTGGCTCGCCCGGCCTGTCGGTCGGCGTGGGCAATGCGCCCCGCGTGTACGCGCCGCCTGTTTACGTTGCGCCGCCGCCCGTGTATGTGCCGCCGCCACCCGTTTACGTGCCGCCGCCGCGTCCCACGGTGTACGTGCAGCCTGCGCCGCCGCCCGTCGTGGTGTATGAGCCTCCTTACGGCGGCCCGTACTACGGCCAGCCCTATGGCGGCGGGCGCTACCACTATTGGCAGCCCACGCGGGCGGAAGCCAAATCAGGCAAGTCGAACTGAAAACTCCGCCGCCTGCTCTTGGCGGGCCGCGCAAAAAGGCCGTGAAGCTGCGGGCTTCACGGCCTTTTTGTGTGTGCGCCCGGCACAATCGCGCCTTTTGCCGTTCATTTCAGGAGTCGGGCGCGCCCCTGCCGCACCCAGCTTTCATGACTGACCTTGATGCTTTGCAGCCCCTCTCGCCCCTGTGGGCGGGCCGCCTGTATTTGATGCTGGAGCTGATGGCCACGCTGGCTTTCGCCCTTTCGGGCGTGCTGGAGGCGGCGCGCAAGCGGCTGGACATGGTGGGCGTGGTGGTGGTGGCCTTCGCGGCCGCCTTTGGCGGCGGCACGCTGCGCGATCTGCTGCTGGATCACCGCCCTTTTTTCTGGGTGCAGGACACCTTTTTTCTGTGGCTGGTCATCGTGGTGTGCGCCGCCGCCATGCTGTTCATGCGCCAGCATCATTTGCAGCCGACCGAGCGCGCCATTGTCTGGCCCGATGCCATTGGCCTAGGCCTGTTCACCGTGATTGGCGAAGAGCGCGCGCTGGCGCTGGGCCAGCCCGCGCTGGTGGCGGTGATGATGGGCGTGATCACCAGCGTGTTTGGCGGCGTGCTGCGCGATGTGCTTTGCAACGAAGTGCCGCGCGCCCTGGCCGATCACCGCCCTTACGCGCTCTGGGCTTTCGCGGGCGGCTGGCTTTACTGGGCGCTGCGGCTGGCGCTGCCCGTCTGGCTGTGCATCAGCGTGGGCGTGACGGCCATCGCGGGGCTGCGCCTTCTGTCCGTCTGGCGCGACTGGCGCCTGCCCGCCTGGCGGCAGTAGCCTCACCCTCTGGTTTGCAAGCCAAATCGGCCTGAAGTCCTAGTGGAATGGGCGCAGGCAGCTATCAAAACAATAGTAAAAGGAACTCTCGCAATGGCAATGGATGCCGCCCTGCTGCTGAAGGCCGCCGTGATGGGCGTGGTGGAAGGGCTGACGGAATTTCTGCCCATCTCCTCCACGGGCCATCTCATCCTGGCGGGCAGCCTGCTGGGCTTTGATGAAGCCAAGGCCAGCGTTTTTGAAATGGCCATTCAGATCGGCGCCATCTGCGCCGTGGTGCTGGTGTACTGGCAAAAAATCCGCGCCACCTTGCTGGCGCTGCCCACGCAGCGGCAGGCGCAGCGCTTTGCGGCCCATGTGCTGATTGGTTTTGCGCCTGCCGCCCTGCTGGGCCTGCTGGCGGGCAAGGCCATCAAGGCGCACCTGTTCAATGCGCCAGTGGTGGCGCTGGCGCTGGTTGCGGGCGGCATCGTCATCTTCTGGGCCGAAGGCCGCCAGCGCCCCGCGCGCATTCAAAGCGTGGACGAGATGAGCGGCCTGGACGCGCTCAAGGTGGGCCTGGCGCAGTGCGTGGCCATGATTCCGGGCGTCAGCCGCTCTGGCGCCACCATCATCGGCGGCATGCTGCTGGGCCTGTCGCGCCCGGCGGCCACGGAGTTTTCTTTTTTTCTGGCCATTCCCACCCTGATTGGCGCGGGCGTGTATTCGCTCTGGTCTGACCGCGCCTTGCTGGCCTGGGCCGATGCGCCGCTTTTTGCCGTGGGGCTGGCGCTGTCATTTGGCAGCGCCCTGGCCTGCGTGCGCTGGCTGCTGCGCTACATCGCCAGCCACAGTTTCGTGCTTTTCGCCTGGTATCGAATCATTTTCGGCCTGCTGATTTTGCTGACCTGGCAGATGGATTGGGTTCAATGGAGCCATTGATTCAATTGCAGAAAAAAGGGGCCGCTCGGCCCCTTTTTTTCATTTTCCAACCGCATCACATTTTCTGCGACAGCGCCATATATTCCCTGATGCGGTCGCAGGAAGCCTGAAACTGCGCCTGCTCCGCTGGCGTCATGCGAAGTTCGAGAATTTCTTCCACGCCATCCTTTCCCAGCAGCGCCGGAACCGAAGCAAATACCTGCCGCTGCCCGTATTCGCCTTGCAGCAGGCATGAAACCGGCAGCGCCTTTTTTTCGTCATGGAATATGGCGCGCACAATTTCCGTCACGGCCGAGGCAATGCCGAATTCGGTGGAACCCTTGCCTTCCAGAACCAGATAGCCGCCGTGTTTCATGTCTTGCGTCACCTTTTCCCGGTCAAAAGCGGGAAAACGCTGCGGCAAATCCTTTTGCAGCTGATCCAGCGCGATGCCCTGCACCCTCACGTGCGACCACGGCACCATTGCGCTGCCGCCATGCTCGCCCAGGGCATAGCACGTCAGCGAGCGGCGGCTCACCCGGCAAAGGCCCGCCACCAGCCGCTGCAAGCGCGCCGAATCCAGCGCCGTGCCGGAAGAAATGATTTTGCGCGCCGGGTAATCCAGATACCGCTGCACATAAGCGGCCACCACGTCCGCCGGATTGGAAATGCTGATGATGAAGCCGCCAAATCCCGAGGCCTTCACGCGCGGCAGAAACTCCTTGAGCACGGCCACCGTATCGCCCAGCGTGTCCAGCCTGTCTTGATCGGGCCTGGGCAAAGGCCCGGCGGAAATCACCAGAATATCGCAGCCGCCAATATCTTCCGGCTCGCAGGCCCTGGCCGTCACTTCGTGCGGCAAATAGCTCACCGCGTCGTTCACATCCGTGGCCTGCGCAATTGCCTTTTGCTTGTCAATATCCACCATCCATAATTCATCAACCTCGCCCTGGGTTGCCAGCGAAAAAGCCACGTGCGAGCCAACGTGGCCCGTGCCAATAATCGCCACCTTGCGGAGCTTGATATTTCCCATCATTTGCCTCTTTCACGTTATTCAATTGAAATCCAATTGAAATCGCGCCAATGATAGCGCGGCCGGAAATAGCGCAGGCTGAATACGGCGCGATTATCATCAGGCCTTTTCACGCCACCCAGCGCGCGAGATGCTTGAAAACCGACTGAAAACGCCATGAGCCAAGACCCCGTTTTGCTGCTGCGCATATGCGGCAAAGGCTTTGCCAAACTCGCCGCCGGACAGATCAAGGCCAAATACCGCGAAGCCAAGCCCTATTGGCAAAAACGCCTGCTCAAGCCCGACGGGCAGCCCCGCTCTTTCAGCGCTGTCCACATCAGAAACGGCTACCGCGCCGACGCGCCCCTGGCCGTTTTCGCCTTTGGCGGCATCAGCGCGCAGCTTCAGGAGCACGAAGGCAAGCCGTGCTACCGCATCGACCTCGGCCCGCTGATCGAAATCCGCCACTACGGCGACAACAGCGAATCCAGCGGCAAACCTGGCGAAAAAGGCGCGTAGCGCAATCGGCGCTGCTTCCTGGCCGCTTCCTATCATCGCGCTTTTCTTTTCACTTCACGGAGGTTTTCAGACATGTCCAATCCCTCGAGCGGCGGCCTGGCGGCCCAGTTATTGAACCAGCTGCAAGGCCAGCCCCTGGAGCAGATGGCGCAGCAGCTTGATGTCTCCCCTGCGCAGGCGGGCAGCGCCGTCAGCGCCGCCCTGCCCATGATGCTGGGCGCCCTGGCGGGCAACGCGCAAACGGCAGGCGGCGCGCAAGCCCTTCTGGGCGCCTTGCAGCGCGACCACGCTGGCGGCGGCGCAGACCTGGGCGGCCTGCTCGGCGGCGTGCTGGGCAGCGTGCTCGGCGGCGGCCAGCCCGCCGCCAGCAAGCAGCTGGACGCCAGCGGCATCCTCGGCCACATCTTCGGCAGCCAGCAGGCGCAGGCGCAAAACCAGATCGGCCAGGCCAGCGGCCTCTCCAGCGGGCAGGCCGGGCAGCTGCTGCAAATGCTCGCCCCCATCGTCATGGGCTTTCTGGCAAAACAAGTTGGCAGCGCCAAGCTGGACGCAGGCGGCCTTGGCAACTTGCTGGGCGGCCTGCTCGGCCAGGGCGGCCAGAGCCAGCCCCAAAGCGGCGGCCTGGCAGGCGGCCTGCTGTCCAGCGCGCTGGACCAAAACGGCGACGGCAAGCTGGACGCAGGCGATCTGCTCAAGCTCGGCAGCCGCCTGCTGGGCGGCAAGAGCTGACCGCAGCACGCTGAAAGACGCCAGAAAAACAGGAGCAAATATGAGGGGCAGAAAACACCCCTCAGCGCAGATTCCACTAAGACCTCATGCTATGGATACAGGAGCGAAATAAAGCCGCGCTGCGCCCCTGACCCGCGCCCTGCCCGTTGCGGCCCGCCGCTTCCTGCGCGGCCAGGCTTTGGGCAGGCGCGCGGCCCTCTGGCCGCAGGGGGAGCGCAGGGGGAGTTTTCCTAGAATCAGCGGCCATGTCTTCCACCAAAGAAACACCTGTTCCCGGCAATTTCTTGCGCCACGTCATCGAAAACGACTTGGCGCAGGGCACATATCAAAGCCGCCACTGGGGCGGCAGCCCCGGAGATGGCGCGCACCACGCCGCCGGCGCGCCCGATCCGGCCCGCATCCGCACCCGCTTTCCGCCTGAACCCAATGGCTATTTGCACATCGGGCACGCCAAAAGCATTTGGCTCAATTTCAGCCTGGCGCGGGAATACGGCGGCGTGTGCCACCTGCGCTTTGACGACACCAACCCCGAAAAGGAAGACCAGGAATACGTGGACAGCATCCGCGAAGCCATTCGCTGGCTGGGCTACGACCATCACCTGGCCGACGACCCGGCGCGCCCCGGCATCCGCCAGCCGCACGAATACTTCGCCAGCGACTATTTCGACTTCATGCACCGCGCCGCCGTCTATCTGATCGAAGCGGGCCTGGCCTACGTGGACGAGCAAACGCCTGACGAAATGCGCATCAACCGGGGCGACTTCAACACCCCCGGCAAAAACAGCCCCTGGCGCGAGCGCAGCCCGGCGCAAAACCTGGCGCGCTTTGCCGAAATGAGGGCCGGCCAACACCCCGACGGCAGCATGGTTCTGCGCGCCAAGATCGACATGGCCTCGCCCAACATCAACATGCGCGACCCGGCCATCTACCGCATCCGCCACGCCGCGCACCACAACACGGGCGACAAATGGTGCATCTACCCCATGTACACCTTCGCGCACCCGATTGAAGACGCGCTGGAGCAAATCACCCACAGCATTTGCACGCTCGAATTTGAAGACCAGCGCCCTTTTTACGACTGGCTGCTGGCGCGCCTGACCGAAGGCGGCCTGCTGAAGGCCCCGCCGCCGCGCCAATACGAATTTGCGCGGCTGAACGTCAGCCACGTCATCACCAGCAAGCGCAAGCTGCGCCAGCTTGTGGAAGAAGGCCACGTGAGCGGCTGGGACGACCCGCGCATGCCCACCCTTGCCGGCCTGCGCCGCCGGGGCTACACGCCCGAAAGCCTCAAGCTCTTTGCCGAGCGCAGCGGCGTCACCAAATCCGGCGGCTGGACCGACTACGCCGCGCTGGACGCCGCCTTGCGCGAAACGCTCGACCCCGTCGCCCCCCGCGCGATGGCCGTGCTGGAGCCGCTGCGCCTGGTCATTGAAAACTGGGAAGAAGTCTTTGGCAGCGCCGCGCATCAGCAAGCCTGCCAGGCCCCCGTTCACCCCCATCTGCCCGCGCTGGGCCAGCGCAGCTTTACGCTGGGCAAAGAAATATGGATCGAGCGCAGCGACTTTGAGGAAACCCCGCCCAAGGGCTTTTTCCGCCTCTTTCCGGGGAACAAGGTGCGCCTGAAATACGGCTACGTCATTGAATGCACGGGCGCGGAAAAAGACGCCACGGGCCAAATCACCCGCGTGCGCGCGCGCCTGCTGCCCGGCACCCAATCCGGCACCCCCGGCGCCGACAGCGTCAAAGTCAAAGGCGTCATCACCTGGGTGAACACCGCCGACGCCCTGCCCGCCCAAGTGCGCCTGTACGACCGCCTCTTTACCGAAGATCAGCCCGACGCAGGCGGCCGCGACTTTCTGACCGCGCTCAACCCGCAAAGCCTGCGCGTTGCGCGCGCCTGGGTGGAACCCACCCTCGCCAAAGCCCAGGCCGAAGACCGCTACCAATTCGAGCGCCACGGCTTTTTCGTGGCCGACCGGCGCGAGCACACCGTCAGCGGCCGCAATCTGGTGTTCAACCGCATCACGGGCCTGCGCGACTCGTGGGGCAAGTAAGCGGCGCGCCGCGCTTTGGATGCCTGCGCACGATCTCCTGCACCGCAAAGAGCGCGTGATGAATGAGCTGCAAGCCGGCCGCCCGGCAGCCGCCCGCAGCTCTTCCAGAGCTTGAGTGTGGCGGCAACGCCTGAGCGCTTTGCTGAACCTGTTCTTGCAATCTATCCGCAGAGACGAAGCCTGGATTGGAAGATCGCAAACACGTTCCCCGTGCTTGCAGCCCGGCGAGGATTGCAGCGCCAAGGCCGCCCCAAAGCGCCCGCAGCGGGCCGTGAACGGGCGCTCAATGCCAAGGCCAGCCTTGGCCTGCTCCGCCTTCGCGGCCCGCGCTGGCAGCCGCTTCCAGCTTCCATGCGCCTTCGGCTTTTTCCGGCAGGGCCAGGGGCAGGCGCAGCAGGCGGCCCTGGCGGGAGATGAGGGCGAGCGCGCGGCGGCCGGGGCGCAGGTAGAGGGGCAAATCGTCCAGCGCGGCCAGACGCCAGCCTGCATGGGCGCTTGCGCCGGTTTCTTCATCGCCGGTTTCTTCATCGCCTGTTTCCACGCCCAGCCACTCGTCGCCGGGGGCCATGCCGGCGGCTTGCGCCGCGCCGCCATCCAGCACGTGGGTGAGGGTGATGAGGCCGTTTTTTTCGCTGGCGCGCAGGCCCAGCGTTTGTGCGGGCGTGGGCGGCTGGCGCGTGGCGGTGATGCCGTGGGCGGCCAGCAACTCGGCCACGGGCAGCTCTTGCGTGCCGTGCACCCAGGCGGCCAGTTCGGCAGCGAAGCTGCGGCCTGTCAGCTCTTGCAAGGGCACCACATCTGGGCAGATCGTGCTGCGCTCCAGTTCGGCAGCGAAGCTGCGGCCTGTCAGCTCTTGCAAGGCGGCGGCAAAGTCGCTTTCGGTCATGGGGCCGGCTTTGCAGCGCCGCCAGAGCAGGCGCATGGCGTCATCGAGCGTGGCGGGCCGTTTTTCGCGGCGCAGGCTCAGGTCAAGGCACAGGGCCACGAGCGCGCCTTTGGCGTAGTAGCTGACGGTGGCGTTGGGGGTGTGGGCTTCGGGGCGGTAGTACTTCACCCAGGCGTCAAAGCTGGCTTCGGCCACGGGCTGCACGTGGCGGCCGGGCGTTTGCCAGACCTGGTTGAGCGACTTGGCCAGCAGTTTCAGGTAGGCGGCGCGGTCAATCAGGCCCGCGCGCAGCAGCAGCAAGTCGTCGTAGTAGCTCGTGAAGCCTTCAAAGAACCACAGCAGGCGCGTGTAGTTTTCCTGCCCGTAGTCGTAGCGGGCGAATTCGGCGGGGCGCAGGCGTTTGACGTTCCAGGTGTGAAAGTATTCGTGGCTGATGAGGCCCAGCAGGGCGGTGTAGCCCTCGCTGGCGTCGCTTTGCCCCAGGCGCGGCAGGTCGCGCCGGGCGCAGATGAGCGCCGTGCAGCAGCGGTGCTCCAGCCCGCCGTAGCCGCCGGGCGTGGCGTTGAGCATGAAAAGGTAGTGCGGCTGCGGCGGCTTGCCGCGCGCGCCGTGCCACAGGCGGGCGGCGGCCTCGCAGATTTTTTGCGTGTCGCGCAGCAGGCGCTGGCCGTCAAATGACGGGGGCGCGCCAGCCACCACAAAGCGGTGCGGCACGCCGCGCACGCTGAATTCGCCCTGCCAGAACGCGCCCATTTCCACGGGGCTGTCGGCCAGTTCGTCATAGCTGGCGGCCAGGTAGCTGCCGAAGCCGTCTGCGTCCACGCTTTGCGCCGTCAGGGCCGTGGCCACGCGCCAGTGCGCGGCTGTGGGGTCTGCGGGCCGGTGCAGGGTGATGGCGTGCGGGCCATCGGCCAGCTCGGGCACGCGCAGCAGCAGCGCGGTGGCGTTGAAAAAGCCGCGCGCGGCGTCCAGCCAGGCGGCGCGCACGGAGTCATCAAAGGCATAAACCTCGTAGCGGATGACCAGCGGCTTGCCGGGCGCGGCCTGCACTTGCCAGGTGCATTTGTCCACGGCCTGCGCCGGGCAAACCGCCCTGCCCTGCCGCGCCGTCAAGCCGCTCACGTGGCGGGCGAATTCGCGCACGAGGTAGCTGCCCGGTATCCACACCGGCAGCGCCACGCGCTGGAGCGCCTGCGGGCGGGCAATGGTGAGGGTGACGGCCCAGCGGTGCGCACTCAGGCTGGCGGGGCGAATGTCGTAGTGCAGCGGATGAGGCATGAGGAACCCAAAAAGAGGAGCAAATCCAAGAGCCTGAAAACGGCTTTCGCGCCCATTCCACTAGGGCATCATGCTATGAAACAAGAAGCAAATTCAGGCCAGCCAGGCCCAGCGGAAAAAGGCGGGCGGCAGAAGCAAAAACCCCGCTCCAGGGGCGGGGGCGCGAGGCTTGCGGCTTTACTTGGCGGCGTTCAGCATCTCGTCCATGCGGCTGCCCGGAATGGCGCCCGGCACGCGCGCGCCGTTGGCAAACACGATGGTGGGCGTGCCGGTGATGCGGTTGGCCCGCGCAAATTCCAGATTGGCCGTGATGGCGGCCTGGTCGCACTCGGCGGCGGCAGGCTCCACCTGCTTTTGCATCCAGGCATGCCAGGTCTTGAGCGGATCCTTGGCGCACCAGATGTTCTTGGCTTTCTCCACCGAACCCTGGCCCAGGATGGGGATGAGGAAGGTGTAGATCGTCACGTTGTCCAGATCGGCGATCTCGTGCTCCAGCTTGTGGCAGTAGTGGCAATTCGGGTCTTCAAAAATGGCCACCTTGCGCTCGCCCTTGCCGCGCACTTGCTTGATGGCGTTTTTCAGCGGCAGGGCGTCAAACTGAATGGCCGTGAGCTTTTCAATGCGCTCTTCCGTCAGGTTCTTGCGCGCGCGCGTGTCGATGAGATTGCCCTGCAAAACGAAATCGCCCTTGGCGTCGGCGTAGAGAATGTCGTTGCCCACGCGGATTTCGTACACCCCTTGCATCGGCGTCTTGCTCACCTCGTCAATGTTGGAGAGCGAAGGCAGCCGCTGGCCCAGGGTTTTGCGCAAATCGGCCTCTTGCGCCAGGGCGGCCGTCAGCGGCAGGGCCAAGGCCAGAGCGGCCAGCAGTGAAGCGGTTTTTTTCATGAGTCGTTTCGGAAAAAAGTTGAAAAAGAGCTGAAGGCGGGCGAGCGTAGCGCAAAGCCCCTGCGTCCGCCGCCGCGCTGCCATCAGTGCACACACGGCGCGAATGGTTCCCGGCGCGGGCAACCCGTTCATCAAGACCAGGGCAAAAGCGCGCGCTTTTGGCGCCCGGAACGCCCGCAAGCCCTGAAGCAGCCCGAAGCAAGCCAGAAAGAGCGCACCAAACGGGCGGAGCTTGCAGCCGCTTTGTGTGCGCAAACAAAAACCGCAAGGCAGCCCAGCCTGGGAAGAACGGAGAAAATGAAATACCCAAACAGGCCGCCTGGAAAAGGCTGCTGACAAAACTGGCGCGTCCTGTCTGCATCAAAAGATTTTCCAACCTCGCAGGAGAAATACCATGCACCATTTCACGCTCTACACCCACCCTTATTCCCGGGGCGTCAACGTCGTCTGGATGCTGAAAGAATGCGGCGCGCAATATGATGTCAAACTGATTCCGTTTGGCGAAGCCATGAAATCCGCCGATTACCGGGCGGTCAATCCGATGGGCAAAGTTCCCGCACTCAAGGCAGACGGCGCCGTGCTGACCGAAACCGCCGCCATCATCACCTTTTTAGCCGAGCAGTTTCCCGGCAAACACCTGATTCCGGCTGCCGATTCGCTGGCGCGCGGCGAGTTCTACCGCTGGCTGTGTTTTGCCATCCACCTCGAATATGCCGGACTCGACAAAATCAACCGTGTGCCCGATACCGGCGAGCGGCGCAAAGCCATAGGCTACGGCGATTTTGATACTGCCTTTGCCACCTTGCGCGGCCATCTGGCCAAACACGACTTTATCGTCGGCAACCGATTTTCCGCGCTTGATGTGTATTACACCGGCCTGCTGAACCACTTTATCCGCGTCATGCCAAAGCGCGGCACACCTCCGGTTTTCGAAGCGGACGAACCGGTTTTCTCCGCCTATATCAACCGCCACACCGCCCGCCCCGCTTTTGCCGAAACGATGGCCTGGGTGCAACAGGCGGCGGCGGAATTGGAAAAACAGGCTTGAGGCCGCCTGAAAACGGTATCCGGCCCCAGCGGGCCGCCGCCATATTGAAAATGAAATGAACCTGGCCGCGTCAAAACTGAAACGCCCGTTTCATCCGGCCTGGAACGCGGAATGGACGCTGGGCCGGCTTTCGCAAAGCCATGACATGGATCATTTTTGAAGCCAGGCCCGCCGCGCTCATGCATGACGCAGATCAATCATGATTTCCGGCAGATATTCAAAAGAAACCGGAATCAGGCCCTGAAAATCCATAAGCAAAGCCCGCCAAGGTTGCAATTGACATTTGTCAATGCGGCGGCGCGCCGCTCCCGGCAAAGTGCGGCCCATGCTTGCCAGCCCTCCATTTGATCTGCCCGGCGAAAAACGCATTGCCGAACGCGGCACGGTGCTC
This sequence comes from Ottowia massiliensis, assembly GCF_900240305.1. Lineage (NCBI taxonomy): Bacteria > Pseudomonadati > Pseudomonadota > Betaproteobacteria > Burkholderiales > Comamonadaceae > Ottowia > Ottowia massiliensis. The sequence continues at coordinate 680,220 of NZ_LT964854.1, forward strand.
ATGGACAGCCATGCGGACACCACGCATGCCGTGTATGTGGAAGCGGGCCGCGTGGTGCTGGGGCGCTTGCAGCAAGGGCACATGGCGCACAACATGGGCGTGGTGGAAGGCCCGCTGTGGCTCAACGCAGGCTGCGCGGTGCTGGGCGAGCGCCCCATTGCCGATGCCGTGGCCGACACGCGCGTTCGCCTGGTGTGCGTGCCGCTGCCCGCCTTTCAGTCTTGCATGCAGACGCTGCCCAGCGCCGCGCGCGCCGTGCTGCAAGACATGGCGCGCGTGCATCGCCTGCAAATTCACATGGGCATCAGCCGCGCGGCCAAGGCCGCCGAGGCGCGCTGCGCCGAATGGCTGCTGGCCAATGCCCGGGCTGATGAAAAAACCCCCGGCGCGCTGGCCGTTCAGCTGAGCCAGCGCAAGCGCCTGATCGCCGCCCAGCTGGGCGTGACGCCCGAGACCTTCTCGCGCGTGCTGCGCCAGCTGCGCGAGCGCAATCTCGTCAGCGGCACGGGCCGCCTGCTGCGCCTGCCCGATCCGGATGGCCTGCGCAAGTGCGCCGGGGTTTGACTTTGCGCCAGGGCCGGGCAAGGCCGCAAGCGGGTTTTGCTGCATCAAAAAGAAGAGCGGATTTCATGGGGTTCAAAACGGCCTCTGCGCCCGTTTTACTAGGACCTCATGCTATGAATCGAGGAGCTGAATCAACGCTTTCCCGCCCGTCTTGCCGCCAGGCAGGGCCGAAGGCGGCGGGCGCTCACGCATTGAGCGCGGCCAGGCGCTGGGGCGTGCCCACGTCGGCCCATTCGCCCGTGTAGAGCTGGCCGCTGACCTGGCCGGCGGCGATGGCGCGGCGCAGCAGGGGCGCGAGCGGGGCGGGCTGGCCTTGCGGGTTGCCGGGCGCGATGCTGCACCAAGGCGGCTCGAAGAGGGCGCGGCGGTAGAGGGCGATGGCGCTGAAGGTGTGGCGCGCGCCTTCGGCTTGCAGCAGGCCGCCGGGGGCGAGGGCGAAGTCGCCTGCCGGGTGGTGGGGCGGGTTGGGCACGAGCCAGAGGTGAGCGAGCAGGCCGCTGGCGGCAAAGCGGGCGGCGTCTTGCGCGGCAAAGGGAAATTGCGGGGCGTGGATGTCGCCCGCCACGGCCCAGAAAACGTCTGGGCTGCTGGCGGCCAGCCTGGGCAGGGCGCGGGCGATGCCGCCAGCGGTTTCAAGGGTGTGGCCGAAGTCGCGCTCTTCTTCGGAGAGGATGAGTTCGGGCCAGGCCGGCAGGCCGGGCGGCCATTGGATGCCGCCCGCGCCGCCTGGCGCCTGCGTCCATTCCCGTGCCCATTGGCGTATCTGCCCGCCCAGCCAGCCGGTGTTGATGACGATGCGGCGCACGCCCGCAGCGGCCAGGGCGCGCGCGTGCCACTGCATGAGGGGCTGGCCGCGCACGGGCAGCAGGGGTTTGGGGCAGGCGTCGGTCAGGGGCCGCATGCGTTCGCCCCGGCCTGCCGCCAGGATGATGGCGGCGGGCGCTTGCCAAGCGGCTTCAGGCATGGCGCTGCTCAGCCGCCGATGTGCATGGCGAATTCGGCGCCGTCGTTCATGCGGCATTTGCCGCTGCCCAGGGCGCTGTCGTTCATGCGGTAGGTGCAGTTGATGTAGTTGCCGCGCTCGCCCGCGCCGTTGGCCGTGCCTTCGCGCGAGCTGGCCGACTGGCGGGTGGCGTCGCCCGTGAAGCGTTCGCCGCCGATGATGGCGCTGAAGGCGCCGTGGCCCGTGTGGTTGTGGGTGACGGTGGCCTGCACCAGGCCGTAGCGGCGGGCCGCTTCGTTTTGCGGATACAGGCGCGCGGTGAATTGCGCGGCCGGCGGCGTGGCGGGCTGCACGGCGGCGGGCTGCACGGTCACGGGTTTGCCGTCCGGCCCCATGGGCACGACGTAGCAGCCAGCCAGCAAGGCGGCGGCGGCCAGGGTGAGGGCAAGGGTTTTGGTCATGGTGTGGTCTCCACAGGGGTGAAAGAAACGGGAAATGTATTCAGAAAGAGGAGCTGATTTGGCGGGCGAAAAATGGCTCCCGCGCACGTTCTACTAAGACATCATGCTATGAATCAAGGAGCGAAATGCGGGCCTTGGCGTCAGTCAATCAGCCCCTGCACGCGCGCTTGCAGATCGCGCGGGCTGGTGGCGTCGCCCGATACGGGCGGCCCCGCGCGCAAGGCCACGCGGTTGAACACGCCGCGCCTGAAGGGGCGGGTCATGGCGCCGGCCTTTTCAATGCGGCTGAAAAACGATCCCCACAGGTTGGACAGGCCCAGCGGCGCCACGGGCACATCTGCCAGGCCCTGCTCGCGGGCGCGGGCCAGAATTTTCATGATGCCGCCCTTGAAGGGCTGCAACTGCCCGTCGCGCGTGATGCCGCCTTCGGGAAAGATGCACACCACTTCGCCCGCTTGCAGCGCGCGCACGGCCTGCTCGAAGGCGGCGTGATAGACCAGCGGCTCTTCATGGTGCGGCGCAATGGGGATGGCGCGCGCCATGCGAAAAACCAGGCCCAGGCCGGGGGCGCGGAAGATGCGGCTGTCCATGATGAAGCGCACATCGCGCGGGCAGGCGGCCATGATCAGCACGGGGTCAATGAAGCTAACGTGGTTGGCCACCAAAAGGGCCGGCCCCGTGGCGGGCACGTGCTCCATGCCCCGCACCTTGAAGCGGTAAGTCAGCCGCGCAATCAGCTTGGCCGCCAGCCGCAGCAGCAGGCCCGGGGCCGTGCGCACGGCGTAAAGGGCTGCCAGCACATTCACCAGCCCCACGGCGGCAAACAGCGCCTGCGTGGACAAGCCCGCGCGCAGCAGCAGCGCGGCCAGCACGCTGGCGGCAATCATGAACAGCGCGTTGAGGATGTTGTTGGCCGCAATCACGCGCGCGCGGCGCTCGGGCGCGGCCTGCGCCTGAATCAGCGCGTAAAGCGGCACGCTGTAGATGCCCGCGCTGAAACTGAGCAGCGCCAGATCCGCCATCACGCGCCAGTGGCCGGGGCGGGTCACGAATTCAGCCACGGAAAGCGCCGTGCCACCGGCCACGGCGGGCAGCGCCTGCACGGCGGCATACAGGTCAATGGAAAACACGCTCATGCCGATGGCCCCCAGCGGCGCCAGGCCCGGCTCCACGTGCCCTTGCGAGAGCTTTTCGCACCACAGAGAGCCTGCGCCTATGCCCACTGAAAACACCGTCAGCAAAAGCGCCGCCACCTGCTCGCTGCCATGCAGCGACTCTTTGGCGAAGGCCGGAAAGTTGGCCAGAAACACCGCGCCAAAGAACCACATCCACGAAATGCCGATGAGCGCCATGAACACCGGCCACTGCTGCCTGGCCAGCGCCAGATTGCGCCAGGTTTCGGCCACGGGGTTCCAGCAAATTCGCAACTGCGGCGCGGCCGCCGGCGTGGGCGGCACCCCGTGCGAGGCGGCCAGCCCCAGCAGCGCCAGCGCCAGGCAGGCCAGCGCGGCGTATTGCGGGCCGTGATCAGGCAGCGCCACCAGCAGGCCGCCTGCCACGCTGCCCAGCAAGATGGCCACGAAAGTGCCCATCTCCACCATGCCGTTGCCGCCCGTCAGCTCGCTCTCATGCAGATGGCAGGGCAGGTAGGCGTATTTCACGGGGCCGAACAGCGTGGAATGCACGCCCATCAGAAACACGCAGCCCAGCAGCAAGGCCGCGTCATGCCGCCAAAAGCCCACGGCGGCCAGCAGCATCACGGCCACTTCCAGCCGCTTGATCCACACGATGAGCGCGCGCTTGTTGAACTTGTCGGCCAGCTGCCCGCTGGTGGCCGACAGCAGCAGAAACGGCAGGATGAACACCGCGCCGATGACCAGCCCCGCCATGTCAGGCGGCAGCCACGCGGCGCCCAGCTGCCAGGTGGCCATCACGGTGAAAGAGAACTTGAACAGGTTGTCATTGGCCGCGCCGCAAAACTGCGTCCAGAAAAACGGGGCGAAACGGCGCTGGGCCAGAAGGCCGAACTGGCTGGAATGGCTCATTTTTTTGCAGGAAATCTGAATCGGTCGGAAGCGCTGCCGCAGGCTGGGTTTGCGGGGCCAAACCGGCCCCTGGCCCTTGTGGAATGGGCGCGGACAGCTATCTTTTTTGAAGTTCTGGCGGGTTGAAAGCGTGTATCTGAAGCGCGCGGATTGTGTCAGTGTGTCGGCCGCGCCCGTGCAGCCTTTTGAGCGCCGCCAGCACCGGCCAGGCCGCCGCCGCAGCGGCCACGTGCTTGAGGCTGTGGCCTGAAATCACGCCATGCAGCGCGTGAAACACCGCGTGATCGCCCATCTCCAGCGCCTTGGCAAGGGCGTAGATGCCCAGCACGCCCAGCGTGGAAAAGCCCAGCGCTCCTGCGTGAGCCTTTGCATCCGGACTGAACGGACTGAACGGACTGTGTGGGCGGCGCAGCGCCAGCAGCGCCAGCAGCAGCGCGCCGCCCGCTTGCAGCACGGCCCAGGGCGTCATGTTGCCCGTGCGCCAGTCCCACACGGCCGCCAGCGGCCCCAGCGCCAAAAGCAGCGCGGCCAGCGCCAGGCCCGCGCGGCCGCTCACGCGGTCTGCCGCCGCCAGGCCCACGACGCCCGCAAAGGCCACGGCCATGCCCGCGCGGTCCAGCGCCAGCCCGGCGTTTTCAGGGTGCAAGTGGTAGATGCCCGAGCACAGCGCCGTCAGCACCAGCCCCGCGAAAAACAGCGCGGCCAGCATGCGCTGCGGCTGCGCCAGCCCCGTGGCGCGGCGCAGCCAGGCCAGGCCCCACGCACCGGCCAGCGCAAAGGGCAGGTTGGTGAGCACGTCCATCGCAAACGGCAGCCCGCCCAGCGCGCGCTGATCGGCAAAGTGGTGATAGTGCGCGGGCAAATGCGTGGCCGGCGCCAGCGCGGCCAGCGCCACAAGACCCAGCGTCAGGCCCAGCGTCAGGCGCTCGGCGGCGGCAGTGGAAAGGTGTTTCATGGCTTGTTCCTTTGGATGGGGATGAAACAGCGGGTAAAACCGCGGATGCCGCGCAGTCTGGGGGCGAACGCCGCAAAAAGCCGCAAAATATGCGACTTGAACGCCAAGTCTGAACCTGTAGTATCAAAATCAAATACTCATGAGCACCACCGCCGACCTCATCGCCGCCCTGAAAAAAGAACTCAAGGCCGCGCAAATGACTTACGCCGATCTGGCGCGGCAGCTGAACCTGGCCGAATCCAGCGTCAAGCGCATGCTGGCGCGCGGCGACATGCCGCTTTCGCGCATCGACGCCATCTGCCGCGCCCTGCGGCTGGACTTCGCCGAGCTGGCCCGCCGCGTGGCCGAGGCGCAGCCGCTGCTCAAGGAGCTGACGCTGGAGCAGGAAAAAGCCGTGGTGGCCGACGAAAAGCTGCTGCTCGTGTCCATCTGCGTGCTCAGCCAGTGGACGCTGGAGCAAATGACCGGCGCCTACCGCCTGACCGAGGCCGAATGCGTGAAATGCCTGGCGCAGCTGGACCGCATCGGCATCATCGACCTCAAGCCCGGCAACCGCTACCGCCTCAAGCTCGCCAAGGCCTTCCGCTGGCGGCCGCACGGGCCGGTGATGAACTTTTTCCGCGACAACGTGGCGCTGGACTACTACAGCGGCGGCTTTGACGGCCCCGCCGAAGGGCTGCTGCTGGTGCACGGCAGCGTCAGCCGCAGCCTGGCGCCGGTGTTTCTGGAACGCTTGCAGCGCGTGGCGCAAGACTTTGCCCAGCAGCACCTGGCCGACCAGAAGCTGCCCGAGGCCGCGCGCGAGGGCTACACGCTCGTGCTCGCCATGCGGCGCTGGGAATTCGATGCCTTCATGCGGCTGCGCAGGTGAGCATGGCGCGCCAGCCTGAACACCCCGCCCGCCCCGCCAACGCCGCCCGGAGCCGGGGCGGCGAGCTGGCCGCCATCGCCCGCCACGCCGCCGTGGTGCTGGCCGGGCAGCTGGCCGCCGTGGCCTTTGGCCTGGCCGACACGCTCATTGCCGGGCGCTACTCGCAAGACGCGCTGGCCGCGCTGTCTGTCAGCGTGGCCGTTTACGTGACCGTGCAGGTGGGCCTGATGGGCCTGTTGCAGGCCCTGCTGCCCGTGTGGGCCGAGCTGCGCGGCGCGGGCCGCCTGCGGCAGCTGGGCCAGTCGGTGCGCCAGTCGCTTTACCTGCTGGCCGCCGCCAGCGCGCTGGGCATGGCCGTGCTGCTCATGCCCGGCCCCCTGCTGGACGCCGCGCAAGTGCCCGAGGCCTTGCAGGCCGAAGCGCGCCGCTACCTGGCCGTGCAAGCCTGGGCGCTGCCGCCCGCGCTGTTTTTCCGCCTCTACAGCACGCTCAACCAGAGCCTGGGGCAGCCCCGGCTGGTCACGGCCCTGCAAATTGGCGCGGTGCTGCCCAAGGCGGCCCTTTCGGCCTGGTTCACCTTTGGCGGCCTGGGCGTGCCCGCGCAAGGCGCGGCAGGCTGCGCCTGGGCCACGCTGGCCGTTTACGCGGGCCTCATGCTCGCCGCGCTGGCGCTGCTGCGCGGGCGGCCCCTGTATGCGCCCTACGCCATCTGGCAAAAGCCGGAGCGGCCCGACTGGCGGCAGCTTGCCGCCTTCTTGCGCCTGGGCGTGCCCGCTGCGCTGGCGGTCGTGGTGGAAGTGACCTCGTTCACCTTCATGGCCCTGCTCGTCGCCCGCCTGGGCGCACTGGCCGCCGCCAGCCACCAAATCGCCGCCAGCGTGGCCACCGTGGTCTTCATGGCCCCGCTGGCGCTGGGCATTGCCGCCAGCGCCCGCATCAGCCACTGGCTGGGCGCGGGCCAGCCCGCCCGCGCGCGCCACGCCGCCGCCGTGGGCATAGCCGCAACGGCCGTGCTGGCCGCCTGCACCGCCAGCCTCATCGCCCTGGCTGCCGGCCCCATCGCGCGGCTGTATGTGGGCGACGCCGCCATTGCTGCCGCCGCGGCCGCGCTGCTGCCCGCCGTGGCCGCCTACCACCTGGGCGACGCCCTTCAGGCCGCCAGCCTCTTCGCGCTGCGCAGCTACCGCATCACCACCCTGCCCTTCGTCATCTACGCCGTGCTGCTGTGGGGCCTGGGCCTGCCCGCGGGCCATGCCCTGGCCTTCACCGGCCTGGGGCCTTGGCCCGCCTGGCGCTCGCCCCTGGCCTTCTGGTGCGCCATCGCCCTGGCCCAAGGCCTGACGGGCCTGACCCTGGCGGCCACGCTGTGGCGCGCGGCACTGAAAAAACGCTGAAAACCAAGCCCCAGGCTTCGCGCATTTCGCTCTTTTTGCGAGAGCAAATTTCAGGCCCTCAAAAACGCCCCTGTCGCACAGTTCGACGGGACCTGCCGCTATCGAGAAAGTAGCGAAAAAGAGGGCTTACGGGGCGCGGCCTGCGGCAAAAACCGGTTTGCGGCCAGACTTTGAACCAGCTCCTATACCCGCACTTTGCGCATCAGGGGCTCAAAGCGGTAAATCGCTGGGCGCTGCCCGGCAGGCTCGCGCACGGTTTCCAGCGGCCCTTGTTGCAGCAGCACGCGGCTGAAACGCGCGGCTGTCTGCCCCGGGATGCCCGCGTTGCGGATGAAGCGGCTGTTGCTGGAAACCGGATTGGCAAACAAGTAGTCCAGCGCCGCCACGGCATGCCTGGACGCAAGCACGTCGGCAAAGCGCGGCTTCATCTCTTCATAAAGGTCGCGGATGCCCTGCGCTGCGGCCAGATTCGCCTCGGCCTGCCGCGCCACGGCTTCCAGGAAGAAGGCGCACCAGCCGTCCCAGTCCCCTTGCGCGGACACATTGCGCAGGCGTTGCACATACTCATCCTTGTGGTCTTCAAGGTAGCGGCTGATGCAAAAGTGCGGCTCGGCAATCGCCCGGCCGCGCCACAGCATCAGCGTGATCAGCATCCGGCCCAGGCGGCCATTGCCGTCTTCAAACGGATGCAGCGCCTCGAATTCGGCATGCGCCAGCGCCGTGCGCAGCAGCACGGGCATGGTCTCGTCATCCATCAGGCGAAACAGCGCTTGCATGCCGCCGGGCAAATGCTCCGGCGCCACTGGCACAAAGCTCACCTGGCCGCTTCCGCGTTCGCCCACGTAGTTCTGCTCGTGTTTGTAGGCTCCGGGCGACTTGCCGGCCCCGCGCCCAAAGGAAAGCAGCTGCCGGTGCATGCTTTTGAGCAGCGATTCGGACAAGGGGCGCCCCTCCTGCATCATGGCTTGCGCCGTATTCATGGCCCGGCGATAGAGGGCTGTTTCCACCGCGTCAGAACGCAGCTCGCGCAACGGCGCCACGAACAGCTCGCTGTTGTGCAGGCCGCGCAGCATCTGGTCATGGCGCGCCAGCGCCGCCGTGGCGTCCAGCAGCCCCTGCATCCATCGCGCGTAATTTGGCGCACCAGGCGGAAACTGCCCCAAGTGATAGGGCATGCCTTATCTCCTGCGATCTGCATTGCCATTAAAAAACGCAATCACATGAACGACAACGCGATTTGTGCTTGCGCCATCAAGAGCAAACCGTGTTGTCATTCAGATTGGGCGGCAAATGAATGACAAACAAGCGCATGCTGGCGTGCGGCGGCGCGGCACATGAAAGCGCCCGGCCCGCCGCGCTTGAATGCGGCGCGACCAGTCTCATCTTCAACACTTCACCGCAACTCCAGAAGAAAGGAAACAGCCATGACACACCAATTCACCGTCGAGGGCATGACCTGCGGCCACTGCGAAGCCGCCGTCACCCGCGCCATCAAACAGCTGGACGCCGCCGCGCAAGTGAGCATCGACCGCGCGCAAAAGAGCGTGCGCGTGGAATCCGGCCAGCCGCGCGAGGCGCTGGCCGCCGCCATCCGCGAAGAAGGTTACGAAGTGCTGGCCTGAAAACCGGCCCCGGCCCTGCCCGCCGCCCGGCCGCAAACGCTGGAGCAAGCGGAAGAACGGGCGGGAAAGAGTGGATCAGCAGCGCTTTTTCGCTCCTTTATCCATAGCATGATGTCCTAGTAGAAACTGCGCAGACGGGCGTTTTAGCCCCTTGAATTTGCTCCTGTTTTGGACATGGCCTGGCGGGTGGGACTGGCTCTAAAACCCCGCCCGCCATCCACTGGTCGCGCCTGGGCCTTCCGCTGACGGCCATGCGGCGCAGGCCAGGATTGGCCCCACCCAAGGCCGCGCTTCGTCCTCACGGCCCAATCATGAACAGGCGCTCAAGGCCGGTTCAGCCATTGCAGGATGAGGTTGCGCTTGGGGTGGCCCTGCAGCCATTCGCGCAGCGCCTGCGTCTTGGCTGCGTCTTCTTCGCCCAGTTGCTGGCGCAGGCGCTCGCGGGCGGTCTGGGCCTGCTGCTCGGCGCGGATGCGGTGCTGCCAGGCTTGCGTGAAGATGCGGGGCACGTGACGGCTCAATTGCAGCGCGCGCAGCAGACGCCACTCGCCGCCGTCCAGCCAGGCTTCGTCGCAGGCGGGGCACAAATCCAGTGCGTTGCTCACGCCGTGGCCAATGCGGTAGCGGCTCATGAGGCGGCTGCATTTGGGGCAGCACAGGGCGCGCTGGCCGTCGGGCACGGGCTGCACGTCAGCGGCTGGGGCGCCGGCTTCGGCATCCTGCGGCAGCGGGGCGCGCTCCGCCCAGTCACGGTAATGGGCCAGGCCCACGAGCGCGCCCTGGCAGCTCTGGCAGCTTTCGCCAACCAGGCCGTCCTCCAGCCGGGCGGCGCGCAGCAATGTGGTTTGGCAGCGGGGGCAATACATGATTTGTCCGATAAAAAACCGCCACGGCGGCAGGCCGTGGCGGCGTTTCAATGCGCCTTGGAGAGGCTGCGGTTTACGGATTCAGCCAGCGGCTGAGAGCGGCGCTGTAGGCCAGGTCGAAGCGGCCATAGGCATCGCCGCCCTCGCGGTTGGAGCAACTGGCGCTGCCGCCGTAGAGCTGGCCGACGAGGTAGCGGGTCTGGTTCTCGACCATGGTGACGAACACGCCCGAGCCGCTGCTGCCGCCTTCGGTTGTGCCTTTCTGCCATTGCACCCAGAGGAAGTTCTGCGGAGTTGTTCCCGTCTCGAAAGAGGGTTGGCTGCCGCCGGGGCGCGTGTTGCGGGCGTAGCCTGCCACAACGCCTTCGCTGTACTTCTGCAAGTCGCCATGCGGATGGTGCACGCCCGTCATGCTGGCCTTGACAGGCACCACGCCGCCAAAGTACGAGCCGGCGTAGCGCACGCCCGCAGGCGGCCGCTCATTGAGCTGCATGAAGGCGGTATCGGTGTTGGCCGATGCGTAGAGCATGCGCGCGCCGCCGCTCAGCTGCCGCGCGCCGCTGTACATGCTGTCGGCGCTGCCGCAGCTGGCGGCGCGGAAGAACCAGCGCGTTTGCAGCGTGGAAGCCTCGGCCTGCGTGGACAGACAGTGGTTGGCCGTGAGGAAGTAGGGCGTGCCGCTGTTTCTGGCGTCGTTCATCAGCGTGCCGCTGCAAACGTATTGCTTGCCGCCGCTGGCGAAGCTCATCTGCGCTTCGGCGCGGCTTTCGGTGTTCAGCAATGCGCTGTTGCAGGTGATATTGAGGTTGCAGCTTCCGGCGTCGCCAATGCCCTTGAGCTGGAAGTCATGCACGCGGGCGGGGTCGATCACGTTGTGCATGACCGAGGGGACGGACAGCTGCACGTCTGTGGTGCGGACGGTGGCGGGCAGCTCGATTTCCAGCGTGGTCGCCGCGCCGCCGAAGTCAGGCCCCCAGTAAGTGACGGCCTCGTCGCCCTTCACGCCCGCCTGCCGGTTAAGCGCCAGCAGCTCCAGCACTTTTTTCGCGCTGACTTCCACGACTTCGCCGCCTGCGGCGTCGTTCACGTCGCCATAAAAGCGCAGCACGGCCTCTTCAGGCAGCTGCTCCACTTTCAGGCCCAGGCGCACGCCGTAGGCCTGGTCAGACGTGAAGCGGATAGCCGCCACTTGCGCGCCATCGGCCGTGGGCGTCCAGCTCAGCAGGCCGGCGAAATCGCCCGCTGCGGCGGTGGCCTGCGCAGGGCGGGCCAAGCCGATTTGCAGAGGCACGCCGGGGCCGCTGTTCTGGTTCAGCACCTCATCAGACTTGGCTTGCGCCAGCGCGCCAAGGTCCACCTGCGCGATAGGCGCCTGCGCGGGCAGGCGGCTGCGGGCCGCTGCCTTGGCTTCGACCTTGGCAGGCAGGTCATACGGCTCGATGCGGCCCGTGGCTCTGGGATTGGATGGGTTGGATGGGTTGGATGGGTTGGATGGGTTGGATGGGTTGGATGGGTTGGAAGGATTGTTGGGGTTGGGCGTGGGCACGGGCACCTCGCCGCCGTCGTCATCGCCGCCGCAAGCGGCCAGCATCATCGCCGTCAGGGCGGCGGCGGCCATCAGGCTGGTTTTGGTCTTAAAGGTCATGGTGTGCATCTCCTCACATGAAAAAAGGGCGGAATGCGCCCGTCAAGAAAAGCGAAAAGCGGGCTTGTTCTGATGATTCACGCACAAGCGCCGCAGGTGTTTTGAGTCTGAACGAAAAAATGCGAAGCCCGTCTTTTAAGTAGTTACCCTGTGTATCAGAGCGTAAGTGAAAGAGGCATTTCCATCGAGGCCAGTCCGCTGCCCAATATTAAACAGGAGCGAATTCAGCAGGGTCGAAATACCATTTCGCGCAGTCTGCACCAGGACGTCTTGCTATTGATAGAAGAGCAAAACCACGCCACGGACTCAGCTGGGCATGTCCATTCATTCACTGCTCGCGCCTTGCGGCTCGTCCCAATTTGGCGGAAGACGCGCAAGAAGGCAGCAATCTGTCCAGCGCAATGCCAGCCGGGCAGGAAGGCCAGCTCCTGCGCCATCCGCCTGAACGAGCGGCCGGGCAGCAAGAAGCTTTGCAGCATTGCCTTCCGCAAGTGAACGCCCACAGACAGTCTTTGAATCGGCTCATATGCCTTTCAAACCGATTCAAAAAGAGGAGCAAATTCAGATGCATTAAAACCTGTCCTGCGCTGTATCCACTAGGACCTCATGCTATGTAATCAGGAGCTAATCAGCGGGCCACCGCGCGGGCTTGCTCCAGCCAGCCGTCGAAGGTGGCCTGGTGCGCGCGAATCCAGCGCTGCACGTGGCGTTCGATGTCGGCGGGCTTGTTTTCGCCGTCTTTCATGCGCAGGTTCTGGGCGTTGATGTCGCCCACGGGCAGTTGCATGACGGCAAAGAGCCGTGCGGCGTCGGGGTGCGCGTCGGTAAATGCCTTGTTGGCCACGATTTGCTGCTGGTTGGCGATGAAGCCGTAGTTTTTGCCGTTAGGCAGCCGGGTGTCTTGCCCGGCCTGCTCGCCAGGCAGTGCGGTAAAGGGCACTTGCAGCCAGGCCACTTCCTGGCCGGGGCGCAGCACGCCGCTGACCCAGTAGGGCGTCCAGGTGTAGTAGAGGATGGGTTTGCCCTGCCGCCAGCGGGTGATGGTGTCGGCCATGAGGGCGGCGTAAGCGCCTTGCACGTGGGTGACGGTGTCGCGCAGCCCGTAGGCGCTGAGCTGGTGCTCGATGACGGCTTCGCAGCCCCAGCCGGGGTTGCAGCCGGTCAAGTCGGCCTTGCCGTCACCGTCGGCGTCGAACAGGCGGGCGATTTCGGGGTTTTTGAGCTGGTCGATGTGGGTGATGCGGTGCTGCTCGGCGGTTTTGCGGTCGATCAGGTAGCCCTGCACGGCGCCGGTGGAGTAGGCCCCCTGGCGGTAAAGGCGCGCGTCGCCGCCGGCGTTTTTGTAGAAGTCGGCGTGCAGGGGGTTCCAGTGCGCGGCCAGCAAGGTGGCGTCGCCGTTGGCGATGGCCAGGTGGCCCGTGGCGTATTCGATTTCCCGGATGGGCTGCACGTCATAGCCCAGCTGCTCCAGCGCTTTGACCACCAGCAGGGTCTGGAAGGTTTCTTCGGCGATGGAGCTTTGGATGGGATAGACCTTGACGCCTTGGCCCGGCTGGCGGCCTTCGGCCCGGGCGCTGGCGGCAAAGGCCGCAAAAACCAGCGCCAGGCTGGCGGCAAAAAGGGCGGCAAAGAAGGCGTGGCGTAGCGGTTTCATGCAAGCGTTTCCTTTCACGGGGTGGGTAAGAACCTGTTCCAAACGGGCAGTCAGCGCTGGAACAGCCGCGCAATCAGCCCCGCCGGGCCGCTTTGCCACCAGTGGCGCACGCCCCGGCGGGGCTGGCCCATGCCCTGGGTGATGCGGTCCAGCGTGATGGCCAGCAGCACGATGCCCAGGCCGCCCACGGCGGCCAGCCCCATGTCCAGCCGGCCGATGCCGCGCAGCACCATTTGCCCCAGGCCGCCCACGGCGATCATGGAGGCGATGACCACCATCGACAGGCTGAGCATGAGCGCCTGGTTGATGCCCGCCATGATGGAAGGCAGCGCCAGCGGCAGCTGCACTTTCAGCAGCATCTGCATGGGCGAGGCGCCGTAGGCGTGGGCGGCCTCGATCAGGTCGGGCCGCACCTGGCGGATGCCCAGGCTGGTCAGCCGCACCAGCGGCGGCAGCGCGAACACGATGGTGACGATGACGCCCGGCACGTTGCCAATGCCAAAGAGCATGACCACGGGCACCAGATAAACGAAAGCGGGCGTGGTCTGCATGGCGTCCAGCAGCGGGCGGATGAGGCGCTGCGCGCGGTCGCTGGCGGCCAGCGCGATGCCCAGCGGCAGCCCGATGACGATGCAAAACAGCAGCGAGGTGAGCACCAGCGCCAGCGTGACCATGGCCTGCTCCCACACGCCCAGCGCCGCCACCACGGCCAGCGAGAGCACGGCCCCGAGGGCCGTGGCGCGCCCCGCGAACTGCCAGGCCAGCAGCCCCAACAGGGCCGCCATCACGGGCATGGGCGTGCCGGTCAGCAGGCGCTCTGCGCCGCCAAGCGCGCCGTCAATGGGCGCGCGCACGGCCTGAAAGAAGGGGCGGAACTGCTCCACGAACCAGCCCAGCCCCTGGTTGATGGCGGCCTCGATCGCATCGGCATGGCCCGCCAGCGCGTCGGCCGCGCCGTGCGCAGCGGCAGGGCCGGCGCCAGCGGCGGCTTCAACCGCATCGGCGGCATCGTCCAGCCAGTCGGCAGGGGCTGCGGAAGCGGCGGCCTGCCAGGGGTCGTCGCCAGCGGCGCTGGCAAGGGGGGCGGCAAGGGGGACGGCATCCAGTTTCAGAGGGGTATCGCTCATGCGGCGCTCCTTTGCGTGTCGGCGTTGGCGGGAGGGGCTTGCGGCGGCAGCGGCGGCGTGCCCGGGTCCAGAAACTTCAGCAGCGTGCTCTTGCTGATGGCGCCCAGAAAGCGCCCGGCTTCGCCCACCACGGGCACGGCATACGGCGCTTGCGCCACCTGGCCCACCAGATCGGCCACGGGTGCGCCCGCCTCGATCAGCGGCACATCCGCCAGCATGGCGTGCTGCAAGCCCAGCGGGCCGGTGTGGCCGTGCAGCGCGGCGCGCAGCGCGTCTTGCGACACCACGCCCTCGAACTGCTGGCGCGAATTGACGATGTAGGCATGGCTGCGGTCTGACTCCTGCAGCAGCGCCAGCACGGGCCGGCAGCCGCGATCGGCGTGATGCGAGACGTAAACCACCGCCGGCTTGCGGGCAATGTCCGCCGCCTTGAACACCGCCGAGGCGTCCACCCCACGCACGAAGTCGCGCACAAAGGCATTGGCTGGCGCGCGCAGGATTTCGTCCGGCGTGCCGATTTGCACCACCTGCCCGTCGCGCATGATGGCGATGCGGTCGCCAATGCGCATGGCCTCCTGCAAATCGTGCGAAATGAAAACGATGGTGCGCCGCCGCAGCTGCTGCAAACGCAGCAGCTCGCCCTGCATTTCGGCGCGGATGATGGGGTCCAGCGCCGAAAACGCCTCGTCCATCAGCAAGATGGCCGGGTCAGACGCCAGCGCCCGCGCCAGCCCCACGCGCTGCTGCATGCCGCCCGAAAGCTCGTCCGGGTATTGGGCGCCCCAGCCGCCCAGGCCCACCTGCTCCAGCGCCTGCGCGGCCTGCCGCTGGCGCTCATCGCGCGGCACGCCCGCCAGCTCCAGGCCAAACGCCGTGTTGTCCAGCACCGTCATGTGCGGCATCAGCGCAAACGACTGGAACACCATGCTGATGTCCTTGCGCCGCAGCGCGCGCAAGGCGGCGGCAGGCAGCGCGTTGATGTCCTGCCCCTCGATCACCACGCGCCCGGCCGTCGGCTCAATCAGCCCGTTGAGCATGCGCACCAGCGTGGATTTGCCCGAACCCGACAGCCCCATGATGACGAACAGCTCGCCCGCCTCGATGGTGAAATCGGCGTCAAACACGCCAATGGACTGCCCCGTTTTTTCCAGAATCTGCTGCTTGTCCGCGCCTTCGCGCGCCAGCGCAAGCGCCTGTTGGGGATGGTTGCCGAACACCTTGAAAACATGCTCGACGCGGATTTGCTTGGCCATGAGGCGCACTCCTTGTCGTCGGCGGCGCGGCCAGCCAGGGGATGCCGAAAGGCGCAAGGCCAAAGGCCCATTGCCCATTCCCTGGTTCGACAAGCCCTCAATGAACCGCGCCCGGCGCGAAAAAGCGGCCCGCGCCCGGCAGACGCGGCGCCCTTTCGCTGAAGGGAAATCAGGGGCGCGCGGCCCCTGGCGAAGGGTGATGACCCTGTTGCGGGGCCATGCAAAGAGGTGAAGACGCGCAGCGCCTTCGGTCAGGGAAAATATCCGGCGCATTATACACGGAATATCGCCCAGAATATTCATTCATCATTAAGGAAAACCCTGATCCGCCTTCGGAAAATCCGCTCACGCCTTTTCTGCAGCAAATGAAATTGCCCTGCCTCTGTAATCCGCGCGAAACGGCATGGTGCATGCGCCGCGCGGCCCAACCGCTTTCCAACAGACTTTTATCAGCCTTTTACCGGCCCTTCCTGGTCATTCACCCGCCATTTATTTCATTCAATATTTCTGGGTGATGAAAACGGTTTTCCGATTTTCTTCTCTACATAAGTAGACATTATCCAGATCAGGCGCCACGCGTCATGGCGGGCGAATCGTCTTTCTGGCCATAGAAAATCACCCGATATATTTCAATTTCGCCATCGCCCCATTCAATTTGGCTGCGCCTGAAATCAAGACATGCTGCCGGAAGATTTCAAACCTCATGGCCGGCTCCATCCTGACTGGAACCGGCCAGGAAAATACGCCGCCGCAAAAGCGGCGCATCCACAATAATCGCCGCCCATGATCAAACTCTTTGTTGGCCTGGGCAACCCCGGGCCTGAATATGCCGACACGCGCCACAACGCGGGTTTCTGGTGGATTGACCAGATTGCCCGCCAGCTAGGTGCAGCGCTGGCACCCGAGCGCGCCTTTCACGGCCACGCGGCGCGCGCCAGCGTGCAAGGGCAATCCGTCTGGCTGCTCAAGCCGCAGACGTTCATGAACCTCTCCGGCAAGGCCGTGGCGGCGCTGGCGCGCTTTTACAAAATCGCGCCGCAGGAAATTCTGGTGGCGCACGACGAGCTGGATCTGCCTGCGGGCGAGGCCAAGCTCAAGCAAGGCGGCGGCCACGCCGGGCACAACGGCCTGCGCGACATTCATGCGCAACTGGGCAGCGGCGATTACTGGCGGCTGCGCCTGGGCATTGGCCATCCCGGCCACAAGGCGGAAGTGGCGGCCTGGGTGCTGCGCAAGCCGCCGCTGGATGAACGCATCGGCATCGAACAAGCCATGGACCGCGCCGCCCAAGCCTTCCCTTTGCTGGCGGCGAGCGAAATGGCGCAGGCCACGCAGATCATTCACACCAGCAAGCCGCCCCGCCCCAAGCCGCCGCGCAAGCCGCAGCAGGCAGCGCCTGCTCCTGATGTTTCTGAATGAAGCGCGGCTGGCTATAATGCGCGGCTTTGCTGGCAAAAGCCCCGCGGCCACATACTAGTTTCTGAAAGCGGGGCGACTTTTGCGGCGCATGGCGCGGGAGCTGATCTGGCCCGTGCCCGCTGGCCGCACATTCATGGAAAACCTGCATTTAAATGACCACCATCCGTGTGAAAGAAAACGAGCCGTTTGACGTGGCCCTGCGCCGCTTCAAGCGCACCATCGAAAAGCTGGGTCTGCTGACCGAACTGCGCGCCCGCGAGTTCTATGAAAAGCCCACCGCCGAGCGCAAGCGCAAGAAGGCCGCTGCCGTCAAGCGCCACTACAAGCGCGTGCGCAGCATGCAGCTGCCCAAAAAGCTGTACTGAACGCACGGCTCACACGCACGTTTTCAAAAGGCTCGCCGGGGACGCTCAGCGAGCCTTTTTTCATTGGCCCCGCGCCACAAGCCGAAAGTGAAAAATGACCCTCAAGGAACGCATCACTGAAGACATGAAAGCCGCCATGCGCGCCAAGGACAGCGCGCGCCTGGGCGCCATACGCCTGCTGCAAGCGGCCATCAAGCAAAAGGAAGTGGATGAGCGCGTGACGCTGGATGACGCGGCCGTCGCCGCCATCGTGGACAAGCTCGCCAAGCAGCGCAAGGACAGCATCGCCGCCTTCACCCAGGCGGGCCGCCAGGACCTGGCCGACAAGGAAACCGCCGAACTGGCCGTGCTGCAAGCCTATCTGCCCGCGCGCCTGTCCGCCGAAGAAGTGGCCGCCGCCGTCAAGGCGCTGGTGGCTGAAGTGGGCGCCAGCGGCCCCGCCGACATGGGCAAAGTGATGGGTGCAGCCAAAGCGCGCCTGGCAGGCAAGGCCGACATGGCCGCCGTCTCCGCCGCCGTCAAGGCCGCGCTGGCCGGATAAGGCGCGCCTATCCGGTTTTCTGCTCCTGTTTCGCTTTTGATTCAGGAGCAAATCCAGCGCCTGAAAAACGGCTTTGGCGCAGTTTCCACGGGGACATCGCGCTATTGTTAAAGGAGCAAATAGCCTCCTTCCCCGGCAGGCGCGCCGCCAGCGCGGGCAAGGCGCGCCACGCCAGCACGAATAAGCGGCCATTCCTACAATCCGCGCCTTTTTTCCTGAAAGTTCTCCATGAATTCACTCGTGGCCTCGGCTCTGCCGGGGCGCGTGCGCTTGCGCGGGCCGGTGCTGCGGCAAGCGCGGGCGCTGGCCCAGGCGCGCAGCGCCTTGCAGGCGCAGCCGGGCGTGATCCGCGTGCAAACCAATGCCCGCGTGGGCAGCCTGCTGCTGCATTACGACGCGGCCACGCTGCCGCAGCCGCAGGCTGAAGCCTTGCTGGCCGCCGCCGTGCAAGCCGCCTTGCAGCCCGCCGCCAACGATGACGCAGGCGCTGCGGCTTGCCCGTCCAGCCCTGCACCGCGCCAGCCCCGGCAAAACCGCCGCGCAGCCGCCAGCGCCGCGCGGGCGGCCCATCTGAGCGTGCCCGCCGCACCGCCAGCGCCGCACCCGCATCACGCACCCGCGCGCAATGTCATCAACCGCTGGGCCAAGCGCGGCATGCTGCTCACGCTGGGCGCTTCGCTGGCGCTGGCCGCCACGGGGGCCAAGCGCGGACACGCGGCGCTGGGCGGTGTGTTCGTGCTGCTGCTGGGCGTGCATTTGGCCGTGCACCGCCACCGCCTGCTCAAGTAAAAAACCGTTCAGAGGCTGGCCGTGTCCGTCCAAGTCCGCCCTTTTGCGCCCACGGACGGGCCTTGAACAGGCTCCAAGCCCCCACGGGCATAATCTTTCGCGCTGCGGACCTGCCCGGTCCGAACGCCTTCACAAACCAAGGAAAACGCCATGAGCGCCAATGACAATGCCTTTGAAATCCATGTGCATGGCGATGTGAAACTGCGCCCCGGCACCCGCCTGGAGGCCATTGAAGAGGCGCTCAAGCCCCTGTGGCAGTACGCGGGCGCGCGCTCGCTGGCTGGCGGCGCAGCCAGCCTGTACGAGGAAGAGCCAGGCATCCGCTACGACACCATCACGCGCACCTTGCAAATGTGCTGGACGGTAGAAGGCGGCGAAGACTTCCGCCAGCAGCTCGATGACCTGTGCATGAACCTCAATGACCTGGCCGAGTACGGCGCGCCCATCGAAGTCTCGTTCTACGACGTGGATTTCGACGAAGACGACGAAGACGAAGGCCGCGAGGCGCGCGATGACTTCGTGCTGCTGTTCATCGGCCCCACGCCGCAGGCCATCATGCAGGTGCAGCGCGACTTGCTCGTGGAAGACGTGGTGCGCCTGATGGAGCGCCATTTCGACAGCGCCGAGCTGGGCGGCGTGGTGCATGCCATTGACCAGCTCTTTGCCAACCGTTTCAACGACCTGACCAGCTCGCTGGACATGAGTCGCCCCCGTGGCGGCTCCGGCAGCCCAGGCGGTTCAGGCAACGCGGGCGGCCACGGTGGCGGGCGCAGGCCGCGCCATCTGCACTGACGCGCCTCCCGGCCATCGCACAAGCGCCGCTTTCTCGCGGCGCTTTTTTTCGGCCACGTGCCTGTCGATGTTCATGCTGAAAGGATTCTTTCGCTCCTCTATCCATAGCATGATGTCCTAGTGAAAAGGGCGCGAGGGCCATTTTCTGCCCCTTAGATTTGCTCCTTTTTTTGGGTACCAGCCCGCCAGCTGGCCTATGACCAAAGCCTCTGCGCCCGGCGGCCCGCTTCAGCCCAGACCAGCCAGCGTTTGCACGGCCTGCACGCGCGCCGCCCGCAGCGCCTGGCCAATCTGCGCGCCCCTGGCTCCGCTGGCGGCGGCCTGGCGGGCGATGGCGGCGGCGTCCACGCCCTGCGCGGCAGCCAGCGCGGCCAGCAGGCGCTGGCGGGGCGGCCAGGGCGCGGCGGAGGGGGCTGGCCCGCCGGGTTTCTGGGCGGTCTCTTTCCCGTCTTTCCCGCCTTGCTTTCCCTGCTCCGCGCGGGCTACGCATTCGCAGGCCAGCAGGGCCTGTTCAAAGCGGGCGGGGCGGCGCAGCGCATCGCCCGCTTGCAGCAGATCAACCAGGGCGGCGGCAGGCAGCGCGGCGCTGGCTTCTATGGCCGGGCGCAGGCGGGCCAGCAGGTCGGCCAGCGCCTGGCAATCGGCGGGCGGGCGCAGGCGTTCGTGCAAATCGGCAAGCGCGGCAGGGGCGATGTCCGCCGTCAGGCAGGCGTAGCGCGCGGGCAAGGGGGCGTTCAGCCGCGCGGCTTCGTCCAGCGCGCGCTCCAGGCGCGGGCCGTGGGTGATGTATGACGCGGCCAGTTCGGGCAGGGCGGCGGCCAGCGCGCCACAGCTGTGCAGCACATGCAGCATGCGCGAGGGGCGCGGCTGCATCAGGCCGCGCGCCAGCTCCTGCCACACGCGCTCGGGCACCAGATGGGCGGCTTCGCCTGCTTGCACCATGCTGCGCAGCAGGGCCTGCGTTTCAGGAGCAATGGAAAAGGCGTGAAAGCGCGCAGCAAAGCGCGCCAGGCGCAGGATGCGCACGGGGTCTTCACGGAAGGCATCGGTCACATGCCGCAGCACGCCCGCGCGCAAGTCGCGCAGGCCGCCAAAGGGGTCGATGAGTACGGCCTCATCGCCTTCCCAGTTCGCGGGGGCGGCAATGGCGTTGATGGTCAGGTCGCGCCGCGCCAGGTCTTCTTCCAGCGTGACGGCGGGGCTGGCCTGCACGGCAAAGCCCCGGTAGCCGGGGGCGCTTTTGCGCTCGGTGCGCGCCAGGGCGTATTCCTCGCGCGTTTGCGGGTGCAGGAAAACGGGAAAGTCCTTGCCCACGGGCACAAAGCCGCGCGCGGCCATGTCTTCGGGCGTGGCGCCCACCACCACCCAGTCGCGGTCGTGCACGGGCAGGCCCAGCAGACGGTCGCGCACGGCGCCGCCAACCATGTAGGTTCGCAAGGGGGGCAAGGGCGTGGCGGAAGCAGTCATGAGGCAGGTTTCCGGACGGCCCGGACGCGTCAGAAGGCATCAAAAACAGAAGCAAATTTTATAGATCGAAAAATAAGCCCTGCGCAGTATTCACTAGGACTTTATGCTATTGATAAAGGAGCAAAAAAACCTGCCCGCCCCTTGCCCTGCTCTTTCAGCCCCCTCGCCGCTGCGCTTTACGCCGCCCGCTCGAACACGGCCACGCTTTCCACGTGGGCGGTGTGGGGGAACATGTTCACCACGCCAGCGGCGCGGCAACGGTAGCCCGCCTGGTGCACGAGCAGGCCCGCGTCGCGGGCGAGGGTGGCGGGGTTGCAGCTGACGTAAACGATGCGGCGCGGCGGCTGCCAGCTGGCAAAAGCCGCCAGGGTTTGGGCTGAAACGGGCGGCGGCGCTTCGCTGCTTTCGCCTGCTGTTTCGGATGCGTTTTCCGCTGCTGTTTCCGCTGTTGCCGCTGCGCCCAGCCGCGCCTGATGAATGGCGGCCAGCGATTTGGCCAGGGCAAAAGCGCCTTCGCGCGGCGGGTCGATCAGCCAGCGCTCGGCCTGGCCGTCGGCCATGAGTTGTCCGGGCGTCATCTCGAACAGGTTGCGGGCGGCAAAGCTCACGGGCGCCAGGCCGGGGCGCTGGTTGGCTTGCAGGTTCTGGCGGGCGCGGGCCACCAGGGCGGGGCTGCCTTCAATGCCCAGCACTTCGCCCGCGCGCGTGGCCAGCGGCAGGGTGAAGTTGCCCAGGCCGCAGAACCAGTCGATCACGCGCTCGCCGCGCTGCGCGTCCAGCAGGCGCAACGCGCAGCTGACGAGCACGCGGTTGATGTGCGGATTGACTTGCGTGAAGTCGGTGGGGCGAAAGGGCATGGTGATGCCGAATTCGGGCAGGCTGTAGGCCAGCGGCGGGGCGCTTTCGCCGCCTTCGCCGTCTTCATCGAGCCGGTGCGCGCTGTCCGGTCCCTTGGGCTGGAGCCACCACTGGATGGGGTGCTGGCGGCCCTGCTCGCGGGCGAAGGCGCGCAGGCGCGCCAGGTCGGCCTCGCTCAAAGGCTCCAGATGGCGCAGCACCAGGGCCGTGACGCCATCGCCGCAGGCCACTTCGATTTGCGGGCAGGTGTCGCGCGCGTGCATGCCGGCGATGAGCTGGCGCAGCGGCAGCAGCCAGCCGCTCACGTGCGGCGGCAAGATGGCGCAAGAGCGCATGTCGGCGATGTAGCGGCTTTTGCGCTCGTGAAAGCCGATGAGCACTTCGCCTTTTTTCACCACATGCCGCACCGACAGGCGCGCGCGCCAGCGGTAGCCCCAGGCGGGGCCGTGAATGGGCGCCAGCACGTTGGCCGGGCGCACTTTGCCCAGACGCCAGAGGTTGTCTTCCAGCACGCGCTGCTTGACGGCCACTTGCGCGGCGGCGTCCAGATGCTGCATCTTGCAGCCGCCGCACGCGCCCGCGTGCAGGCCAAAGTGCGGGCAGCCGGGGCGCACGCGCTGGCTGCTTTCGCGGTGCACGGCCAGCAAGCTGGCGGCTTCCCAGTTGTTTTTCTTGCGGTGCACGTTGGCGGAGACGATTTCGCCGGGCAGCGCGCCTTCGACGAAGACGACTTTGCCGTCGGGGCGGCGGGTGATGCCCTGCGCGTCCATGTCAAGGGCCTCAATTTCAAGCCAGCCTTCAGGGAGAGGTTCGGTAGTCAAAGAGGGCTACGACAAAGATATTGAATTGAAAAAAATGGCTGCGGATGGACGCGGTGGTCTGGCTGATGCTTGACTGGTGGCCGGGCGATCCGTGGGCAGTAAAAAAAGTATCTTGACACAAAGTGTTCACCGCAGGTTTGGGCACGGACAAGCCGATCATCAGCAATGGTCGCCATCGTGCCAGCCCAACGGAACGCCACGGCACAGGCAGCCGGCTGCACAGCAAAAACACATGACTTCATCTGCTCGGAACGCACCAATCAAGGCGTTTTTCCGCGAAGGCGATTCCTTCGAGGGCGCGTGCTTGGGCAGCGTGCACTTCCATTTCTGCAGGACCAACGAATGCTTCAGCGCAGCGCGGCTGCTTGCATTCATCTGAAACGATGCAATGAAAACCGCAGGCGGAGTGCTATTTGACTAATTGCCGGGCACATTTGGAATAAGGTGAGCGGCATATCAAAAGCAACCTATAAACCTTGGGGATAGAAATCAGGCTGCTTTGCCCGTGCTGCGGGGTGGTTTCAGTTTTCAGGCAACCTTTTACCTGCCGCAAGCCACTCGAAAATCAAACGCTTCGGCTTAAATCTTCCAAGAATGCCTTCCGCTGTTCGGCGGTGGATTTGTCCATATTGCCGAAGTTGAGCCATTGACGTTTGGCAATACCGATGCCTTTCAGGGTGTGGCCCAGCATCGCTTTGCCAATACCGTTGCCGCAAAACCATTTCAGATACCATGTGGGGGCGGTGGATGTGCTGATGACCAGCGCTTCCTTGATGTGGGTCAGATTGCCTTTCAAGCCTGTGGCGGTGGGAACGTAAGCCAATGTTTTGAGAAAAACTTTGTCTTCAAATCCTTTGACGATGGCCGGCATATCCGCCCACCAGACAGGAAAGATGAAAATCAGGCGGCTGGTTGTTTTCAAGATTTCCTGATAACGCAAAACGAGCGGATCCAAGGCTTTCCCCTGGTTAAACAAGGCAAGTTCCTCTTTAGTGTAGGCGGGGTTGAAACCGTCCGCATACAAATCAATCAGCTGATATTTTTCTCCTTTTCCATCCAGTAGCTGCCGCACACGCTGCAAAATGCCGTGATTGAAACTTTCATCGTATGGGTGGGCATAAATAATCGTGGTAAATGACACTTTATACTCCTGACATGGAAAAGGTTGTGCAGATTGAAAGCGGGTTGGCATTACTTTAACGGAAGCAGTTAAACAGAATGCCTGCTATCCGTTTCATGGGTTCAGGAATAAACGCGCCAGAGCACTCCCGGTGGCCCGCCAGGCCGGATTCAGCGCCTGCCTGATAAGGAGCGTGCGGAAGAACGGGCGGCCCGGGGCTTGGCGGCTCTGGCCGCTTTGGCCGCTTTTGCGGCCCGGGGCTTGCGGTCTGTCTTGGCGGCGGCGGGGCGGGCGGTTTTGCGGCCGGCGGGCGCGTCAGCGGGCGCGGGCGGCCCGTCTGCGCTGGCGGCAGGCAGGCAAAAGTCGATGCGGCGGCCGTCCAGATCGACGCGGGCTACTTGCACGCGCAGCGGCTGGCCCAGGGTGTAGCGCGTGCCGCTGCGCTCGCCACGCAGCTCTTGCCGGGCTTCGTCAAAGCGGTAGTAGTCGCCAGCCAGTTCCGAGACGTGAATCAGTCCTTCCACGTAAAGGTCTTTCAGGGTGACGAAAAGGCCGAAGCTGGTGACGGCGCTGACCGTGCCTTCAAACACTTCGCCCAGGTGCTGCTGCATGTATTGGCATTTGAGCCAGGCTTGCACGTCGCGGCTGGCTTCGTCAGCGCGGCGCTCGCACGCGCTGCAATGCAGTCCGGCCGCTTCCCAGGCCTGATGGGCCTTGGTGGTTTTGCGCGGGAGGTTTTCCGCCGCGCTGGCCGGGCGGGCGTTTTTTTGCAGGCGCTGGCGGAGTTTTTCATGCGCTTCGCCAAACGCGGGCAGATTGGGCAGGGCGTATTTGCGGCCCGCGAGCATGGCTTTGATGACGCGGTGCACCAGCAAATCAGGGTAGCGGCGGATGGGGCTGGTGAAGTGCGTGTAGGCGGGGTAGGCCAGGCCGAAGTGGCCGCTGTTGGCGGGGGTGTAGAGGGCCTGGCTCATGGAGCGCAGGAGCACGGCGTGGATTTGGGCGGCGTCGGGCCGGGCGGCGACTTGTTCGGCAATGCGCTGGATGTCGGCAGGCTGCGGCTCATCAGGCACGGCGGCGCGCACGCCCAGGGCGGCCAGGTAGCTGCGCAAGGTGGCGAGTTTGTCGGGCGGGGGCGCGTCGTGCACGCGGAAAAGGCCCTCGCGCTTGCCTTCGAGCATGAAGTCGGCGGCGCAGACGTTGGCGGCGAGCATGGCTTCTTCAATCAGGCGGTGCGCGTCGTTGCGCTCGCGCGGCAGGATTTGCGTGATGCGGCCCGCTTCGTCGCAGACGATTTGGGTTTCAACGCTGTCCAGCTCCACCGCGCCGCGCGCGTGGCGGGCGGCCAGCAGTGCGCGGTAAGCGCTGGCGAGGTTTTGCAGCTGGGGCAGCAAGGCTTGCTGCCCGGGCGCTGCGCCGCCGGTCTCGCCTGCAAGCCAGGCGGCGGCCTGCGTGTAGGTCAGGCGCGCGTGGCTGTGGATGACGGCGGGGTAGAACTGGTAGGCGGTGATGGCGCCTTGCCGGTCAATCAGCATGTCGCACACGAGCGCGAGGCGGTCCACCTGCGGGTTGAGCGAGCACAGGCCGTTGCTGAGTTTTTCCGGCAGCATGGGGATGACGCGGCGCGGGAAATAAACGCTGGTGGCGCGCTCGAAGGCGTCCGCGTCGAGCGCGTCGCCGTTGGTCACGTAGTGGCTCACGTCGGCAATGGCCACGAGCAGCCGCCAGCCATTGGGCCGCTTGCCACGGCCTGACGCCACGGCGGGCTGGCAATAGACGGCGTCGTCAAAGTCGCGGGCGTCTTCGCCGTCGATGGTGACAAAGGGCACATCGGTCAAATCAATGCGGCCTTTGCGCTCGGCGGGCTGCACGGCGTCTGGCAGCGCCTGGGCCTGCGCCAGTGCGGCGGGGGAGAACTCGTGCGGCACGCCGAATTTGCGCACGGCAATTTCGATTTCCATGCCCGCGTCGTCCGCGTCGCCCAGCACTTCGGTCACGCGGCCCGTGGGCTGGGCATGCAGCGCCGGCTCGCCCGTGAAGGCGATGACGGCGATTTGCCCTTCGCGCACGCGGCCCAAGCCGCGTTTTTCAAGCAGCACGTCTTGCCCGTAGCGGCGGTCTTCCGGCCGGGCCAGCCACACGCCGCTTTCGCGCACGAGGCGGGCGATGAGCGGGCGCGGCGGGCGGCTGATGATGGACAGCACCCGCCCTTCGGCGCGGCCCTTGCGGTCAAACTGCGTCACGGCGGCGCGCACGCGGTCGCCGTGCAGCACGGCGCGCATTTGCGCGGGCGGCAAGTACAGGTCAGGGCCGCCATCGTCGCGCAGCACGAAGCCGTGGCCGTCGCGGTGGCCCTGCACAGAGCCTTCCAGTTCATTTTTCATGCGTGTTTTGTCTGTTTTCATTTTTATGCTGTAGAATTCGCGCTTTCCCTGAAACGCCCAGGTGGCGGAATTGGTAGACGCACTAGTTTCAGGTACTAGCGGGTAACTCCGTGGAGGTTCGAGTCCTCTCCTGGGCACCACACATGAAGCCTTGCGGCAAAAACCGCAAGGCTTTTTTTTGCCCATTGCATTGCCCATTCCATTGCCCATCGCAAGGCTTTTTTTGTCTGCCGCCAGGCGCATGGCCATGCTGGAGGCCGTGGATCGAGCGCCGGATTGCCGCCGCTGGCCGTTTGCAGCGGCCCGCTTTCTTGCTTGGCAACGGCTGCATGGATGGGAGGCATTTTCGCTCCTGTATCAATAGCATGATGTCCTAGTGGAAAGGGCGCAGGCACCGTTTTTGGCAGGCTCAAATTTGCTCCTTTTTCTGATCTTGTGCGCCTGCCGTCCGGCCCGGCTGGACGGCGCAGGCGGGCGGCGGTTTCGCGCTCAATCAACGATGTAGCCATTCATCAGCCAATGGCGCAGCGCCTGGCGGCGCTCCATGTGCTGCTGGATCATGCAGGCGTGGTGGCGGCTGTTGCCCGGGGCCCCGGCCTCGCCGCGCAGCGGGGCCAGCCGGTTGCAGTGCTGGCGGGCGGCGCGCCGCCACTGGTTCTGGTCGTTGCGCAGGGCCGGGCGCTCATGGGCGGCCAGCGCGGTGAGCACGTCGCCATACAGCGTTTCGGTGACGGCGCGGGCCGCCTCGAAGTCTTGCAGGGTGCAGGTTTCGGGCGTGCAAGCGCCCTGGGGCGATGCCGCTGGCTGCGCCAGGGCGCTGGCAGCCGTCAGCGCCAGCATGGCCAGCAGGCTGGCCTTGCGGAGGGCTTGGCGGGCGGGCATGGCTCTTTTTCCTTTCGGAGCGGCTTGCGGCGCGTTCACGGCGCTTCGTCCTTCATTTGATCTTCCAGCGCGCGCCCGAATTCGCCGCTTTGCCAGCGGGCGACAAGGGCGCGGGCGGCTTCGGCTTGTTCGGCGGGCACTTGCACGCGCACGCCGCCCAGCGCGGGCGAAACCAGCAGGTCGGCCGTGGCGTGGTGCTCGCCCAGCAGCGTGGCCGCCATGCCTTCGCTGCGCAGCAGGTTGCACACGATGCGCGCATCCCACGGATTGAGTTCGCTGTGGATGGTCGCCAGCTTCATGGTTTCTGCCTTTTCGTGTTGCGGTTCAGATCGGCACGCCCACCAGGTCATGCCCTTCGGCGGCGACGATGCGCGCCTTGGTGAACGCGCCCGCCTTGAGCGTCTTGCTGATTTTTTCGGGCGGCAGCAGGCGCACCACGCCGTCGATTTCGGGCGCGTCGGCGTAGCTGCGGCCCACGCCGCCGCGCCGGCCCTGCGCGGGAGCCGAGTCCACCAGCACCTGCATGACGCTGCCCACGCGGCGGCGCAGGCGGGCAGAGGAGACTTCTTCGGCCACGGCCATGAAGCGGGCGCGGCGCTCCTCGCGCTCTTCGGCGGCCAGCTGGCCCGGCAGTTCATTGGCCGCCGCGCCCTGCACGGGGCTGTAGGCGAAGCAGCCGGCGCGGTCAATCTGCGCCTCGCGCACAAAGTCGAGCAAATGCCGGAATTCGGCCTCCGTCTCGCCCGGGAAACCGGCGATGAAGGTGGAGCGGATGACCAGCTCCGGGCATTGCTCGCGCCAGCGGGCGATGCGCTCGAGGTTTTTTTCGCCGCTGGCCGGGCGCTTCATGCGGCGCAACACGTCGGGGTGGCTGTGCTGGAAAGGCACGTCCAGATACGGCAGCACGCGGCCCTGCGCCATCAGCGGCAGCACGTCGTCCACATGCGGGTAGGGGTAGACGTAATGCAGCCGCACCCAGGCGCCGTGCGGCTCGGCCAGCGCGGCCAGCGCCTGCACCAGCTCCAGCAGGCGGGTCTTGATGGGGCGGCCCTCCCAGAAGCCCGTGCGGTACTTCACGTCCAGCCCGTAGGCGGAGGTGTCCTGGCTGACCACCAGCAGCTCTTTCACGCCGCCTTCAAACAGCGCCTTGGCTTCCTTGAGCACGTTGCCAATCGGGCGGCTGACCAGATCGCCCCGCATGGAAGGAATGATGCAGAACGTGCAGCGGTGGTTGCAGCCCTCGCTGATCTTGATGTAGGCGTAGTGGCGCGGAGTGAGCTTCACGCCCGCCTCGCCCACCACGCCCGGCGTGCCCGGCACCAGGTCGGTGAACGGATCGTGCGGCTTGGGGCAGTGCTGGTGCACGGCGTCCATCACTTCCTGCGTGGCTTGCGGGCCGGTCACGGCCAGCACGCTGGGGTGCAGGCTCTTGACCAGGTTGTCTTCCTCGCCCGGCCGGGCATTGACCGTTTTGCGCGCGCCCAGGCAGCCGGTGACGATGACCTTGCCATTGACGTTCAGCGCCTCGCCAATCGTGTCCAGGCTTTCCTTCACCGCTTCGTCGATGAAGCCGCAGGTATTGACGATGACCAGATCAGCCCCCTCGAACGACTTGCCCGTCACGTAGCCTTCGGCGGAGAGCTGGGTGATGATGAGTTCCGAGTCCGTCAGGTTCTTCGGGCAGCCCAGGGAGACAAAGCCCACGCGCGGGGCGGGGCCTGGAGCGGATTCAGTCGGGGAGGTCGTCGTGGTCATTCTTGTCGGGTGTCATCGTGGAAGAAGCGGGCCGCAGGCCGAAAGCGCCCAGCACCTGCCCGGCCTGCGCGTGCATCTGCTGCTGCATGTGCGCCAGCAGCGCCTGCGACTGCTCGAAATAGCCGCCCATCACGCCCGGCTGCATGAACGCACGCCAGTTCTCGGGCGAGAGCGATTGCGCCTGCTCGGCCAGCCGCGCCTGCACATCCATCATGGCGTCAATGCTGCGCTCCAGATACGCGCCCATCAGCCCCTGCATGGCGTGGCCGTAAAAGCGGATCAGATTGGCCAGCAGCTGCTCGCTGAACATGGGCGCGCCGCCCGCCTCCTCCTCCAGCATGATCTGAAGCAGGATGCTGCGCGTGAGGTCTTCGCCCGTGCGCGCGTCACGCACCACGAACGGCGCGCGCTGCATCACCAGCGCCCGCACGTCCGCCAGCGTCACGTAGGCAGACGCCTGCGTGTCATACAGCCTGCGGTTGGGATATTTCTTGATGACGCGCTCGCTGCCCTGGGCGTGGCCAGCAGCGCCAGCAGAAGAAGAAGCATGGGAAGGCATGGGCGCGGCGGATTCTAGGCGGCTGTCCGCTTGCTGCAAAAACCATAGCTGCCCGCGCCCATTCCACCAGGACTTGCGGGCGATTTGGCTTGCAATGCCTCGTCTGCAACGCCTGCCTGCCAGGTTCCGTCCGCACGCTTTTGCCGCTGGGCGGCGGAAAACCCTTGGCAGGGTAATTCCCGAGAGGGAAATCCCCATGCGCCACGGCGGCGCTGCGCCCCAACAATCCGCGCCTGTTTTTGCACGGGGAGCCAGCTCGTGGGGCATTGCTGCCGCAGCTGGCGCTGCCGTGCGCTTTTTGGGCCCCAGCAACAGGAGCAATCCGCCATGAGCCTGCCTTCCGCAGATTCCAACGCGTGCGCAGCGTCCGTCCAACCGTCGGCGTCTGCGTCCAGCGAGCCGACCGAGTTCATTCGCTCGCGGCGCTCGTCCATCATCGCCGCCATTTTTCTGATGGCCACTTCGGCCATCGGCCCCGGCTTCATCACGCAAACAGCCACATTCACCACCAAGCTGGGGGCGGCGTTCGCCTTCGGCATTCTGGCTTCGGTGCTGATTGACTTCGTGGTGCAAATCAACATCTGGCGCATGGTGGCGCTGGCGCGGCGCGATGCTTCTTCGCTGGCCAACGCGGCGCTGCCGGGCAGCGGGCATGTGCTGGCGCTGCTGGTGATGTTTGGCGGGCTGGTCTTCAACGTGGGCAACATCGCGGGCGCGGGCCTGGGGCTGGACGCGCTGATGGGCCTGCCGCCAGCCTGGGGCGGGGCGCTGAGCGCGGCCATCGCGCTGGGCATCTTTGCCTCCAGGCGCGCGGGCATGGCGGTGGACAAGCTCATCATCTTCCTGGGCATTCTGATGATTGCGCTGACGGTGTATGTGGCCATCGTCTCCGGCCCGCCCGTGGGCGAGGCGCTGCGCCAGACCGTGATGCCCGAAGTGGTGGACTGGGTGATGATCACCACCATCGTGGGCGGCACGGTGGGCGGCTACATCACCTACGCGGGCGCGCACCGCCTGCTGGACCGGGGCATGACGGGCGAGGAAAACCTCAAGGCCGTCACCAGCGGCGCGCTCAACGGCATTGCCGTCACGGGCGTGATGCGCTACGTGCTCTTTCTGGCCATTCTGGGCGTGGTCAGCGGCGGCGTGGTCATCGACATCTCCGGCAAGGGCGCAAACCCGGCGGCGCAAGCCTTTCAGGCCGCTGCGGGCAATTTGGGCCTGCGCTTTTTCGGCCTGGTGCTGTGGGCGGCGGCCATCACCAGCGTGATCGGGGCGGCCTACACCTCCATGTCTTTCCTCTCGGCCTTCAGGCCCGGCATTTCGGAAAGTGCGCGCAACAAGGCCACGGTGGTGTTCATCCTGGTGTCGCTGGCCGTGTTTCTGGGCCTGGGCAAAGCGCCTTCGGCGCTGCTGGTGTTTGCAGGCGGCTTCAACGGCCTCATCCTGCCGCTGGGCATGACGCTCTTCATGTACGTCGGCTGGGCGCGCCCTGACCTGCTGGGCGGCAAAACCTATTCACGCCCGCTGCTGGCGCTGGGCTCGGCCGTGTGCCTGCTGACCTGGTACATGGGCTACAAATCGTTTGGCGGCGTTTTCAAATTCATCATGGGATAAGGCATGGCGCACATCGATCTGAACAGCGACCTGGGCGAAAGCCTGGGCGCGTGGCGCATGGGCGATGACGAGGCCATGCTCGGCATCGTCACCAGCGCCAATGTGGCCTGCGGCTTTCACGCGGGCGACGCGGCGGGCATCCTGCGCACGCTGCGCGCCGCCGCCGAGCGCGGCGTGAGCGTGGGCGCGCACGTGGCCTACCCCGATCTGGCCGGCTTTGGCCGCCGCAACATGGACGTGGCCAGCGCCGATTTGCGCGCCGATGTCATCTACCAGATTGGCGCGCTGCAAGGGCTGGCGCGCGTGGCCGGCACGCAGGTGCGCTACGTCAAGCCGCACGGCGCGCTCTACAACACCATCGCGCACGACGAGCGCCAGGCGGCGGACGTGATCGAAGCCATCCGCGCCATTGATCCCGGCCTGGCGCTAGTGGCGCTGGCTGGCTCGCCCCTGGTGGGCTGGGCGCAAGCGGCGGGCCTGCGCGTGGTGGCCGAAGCCTTTGCCGACCGCGCCTACACCCCGCAAGGCACGCTGGTCAGCCGCCGCCAAAGCGGCGCGGTGCTGCACGACGCGCCCCAGGTGGCCGCGCGCATGCTGCGCCTGGTGCAGCACGGCGTGGTGGAAGCCATCGACGGCACGCTCACCCCCATACAGGCCGATTCCATTTGCGTGCACGGCGACAGCCCCGGCGCCGTGGACATGGCCCGCCAGGTGCGCCAAACGCTGCTGGAAGCGGGGGTGGAATTGAAGGCGTTTGCGTGAGAAACGCCACTTGCAACGCATCAATAAAAATGCCCCGTCAAATGAAAACGGGGCCTTTTTTGGAAAAACGGTTTTCTGATTATCTTCGCAGGCATCAGCCATTTTCTTCCTGCCGGAAGTCGCAGCATCCCATACCGCCGCAGCACCTCATTTCCTTCGTGCCGGAACGGCATGGTTTCTCGCAGCGAGGCTCTTCCATGATTTTGAGAAGATCATGCCTGGTCCAATCTGACGCCGTATCGCAAGACGATGATTCCGGAATCTTGCCGCCTATTTTTTCTTCCGCCTGCTCCTTCGTCATGGGCGAAATCACCATGTCGATAACGGTATTGAAACGCTCTTTCCTGCTTTCAAAATGAAACGGCTTGCCCATTTTGGCCAGAACAACCCATTCGCTGGCCAGGGACAGGGCGCCATCCGCGCCAGGCGCGAAGACCATGCCTGAAACACGGCCAATGCGTTCTCCGCCCTCGTCCGCGCCCACCGGCCCCAGGGTGTAGTCCGGCCGCATGATCCCCCGTGAAATCTCCGTGGAATCCCCGTGAAATGGGCGCAGGCAGCTATCCTTTTTAAAGCGTTCAAGCGGCGCGTCTGTTTTCCGTCTTTTCATTCGTCCATCTTTTTTCCAGGCTTTTTTCATGACTCCAGCCCAATCCGCGCGTCTTGCCTATCGCCAGGGCCTCGTTGCGCCCACGGCGGGCGTGGCGCCCGGCCTGACGCAGGCCAACCTGATCGCCCTGCCCCGCGACTGGGCGTGGGACTTTCTGCTTTTCGCCCAGCGCAACCCCAAGCCCTGCCCCGTGCTGGACGTGACTGAGCCGGGCAGCTTCACAACCGTGCTGGCGCAAGGGGCCGACTTGCGCACCGATCTGCCCCTGTACCGCGTGTGGCGCAATGGCCGGCTGGCGGAAGAAACGCCGGATGTGCGCGCACTCTGGAACGAGCGGCCCGATCTGGTCACGTTCCTGATCGGGTGCAGCTTCACGTTCGAGACGCCGCTGGCGCAGGCGGGCATTGAGGTGCGCCACATCGCGCTGGGCTGCAACGTGCCCATGTTCAAGACGAACATCGCCTGCCGCCCAGCGGGCCGCCTACACGGGCCGATGGTGGTTTCCATGCGCCCCATCGCGGCCAGCCGCGTGGCCGATGCCTGCCGCATTTCGGGCCGCTACCCCGGCGTGCACGGCGCGCCGGTGCACGTGGGCGATCCGGCGGCCATTGGCATTGCCGATGTGCAGCGGCCCGACTTTGGCGATGCCGTGCCCATCCGCGCGGGCGAAGTGCCCGTGTTCTGGGCCTGCGGCGTCACGCCCCAGGCGGCGGTGATGGCCTCGGGCGTGCCCTTCGCCATCACGCACGCGCCGGGGCACATGTTCATGACCGACGTGGCGGATGAGGCGTATCACGCGTAGCCCGTTTCAGCCCCCTGTTTCAGGCATCAAATCGCCCGCAAGTCCGCATGGAACAAGCGCGGGCAGCTATCAAAACAAGAGCGAAACAGCTCTATCCCGGTTTCATCTTCTTTCCAGCATGAGATTTCTCCCCGTCACCGCAGGCGCTTTGCTTGTCGAGCTGCCCGATCTGCCCCGCACGCTGGCGCTGCTGCGCGCGCTGCAAGCTGGCCCGCCCGAGGGCGTGACCGAAGTCATTCCGGCCGCGCGCACGCTGCTGATTCATTACGAGCCGTGGCGCCTGGACGATGCGCAACTGGCCGCCGCCGTGGCCGCCATTGCGCAAAAGGCACAAAGTGCAGCAGAAAGCGGCGCGCCGCCTGAAGAAGCGGCCGGGGCTCTGGTGCACATTCCCGTGCGCTACGACGGCGAAGACCTGGCCGAAGTGGCCGCGCATCTGGGCTTGAGCGCAGCGCAAGTCATCGCCCGCCACACGGCGCAGCCCTGGCAGGTGGCCTTTGCGGGCTTTGCGCCGGGCTTTGCCTATTTGAGCGGGGGCGATGCGGTGTTTGACGTGCCGCGCCGCGCCAGCCCGCGCACGCGCATTCCGCCGGGGGCCGTGGCGCTGGCGGGGCGCTTTTCGGGCGTGTACCCGCGCGCCAGCCCCGGCGGCTGGCAGCTGATCGGGCAAACCGAAGTGCCCATGTGGGACCTGGCCCGCACGCCGCCTGCGCTGCTGCAACCGGGCCAGCGCGTGCAATTTGTGGATGCGGCCACCGAAGCGGGCCGCGAGCTGCTGGAGCGCTGGCGGGCGTCATCGCGCTGCGCCGTGGCCGCTTCTTCTTCTGCGCCAGACTCTTGCGCGCCAGGCGGGGGCGGCGCTGGCGCAGCGCCCGTGCTGGAAGTGCTGGCCCCCGGCTTGCAGGCGCTGGTGCAGGACTTGGGCCGCCCCGGCCAGGCGGGGCAAGGCGTTTCGGCCTCCGGCGCGCTGGACCGGGGCGCTTTTCTGGCCGCCAACCGGCTGGTGGGCAACCATTTCAACGCGCCCGCGCTGGAGCTGCTGCACGGCGGCTTTACCGTGCGCGCGCTGGGGCCTGCCGTGGTGGCCGTCACGGGCGCCGAAGGCCCGCTCACCTTGCGGCGGCAAGACGGCGCGGCCCTGCCCGCTGCGCGCCACGCGCCGCTGGCGCTGCAAGCGGGCGACACCCTTGCGCTGGGCGCGCCTGAAGCGGGGCTGCGCAGCTACCTGGCCGCGCGCGGCGGCTTTGCCGCGCAGCCCGTGCTGGGCAGCTGCGCGAGCGACACGCTGGCGGGCATTGGCCCCGCGCCGCTGGCCGCCGGGCAGCGCCTTGGCCTGGGCCGCCGCGAAAGCCGCCACGGCCCGCTGGCCAGCGTGGCCGCGCACCCCGAAGCCGCTTCGCCGCACCTGCCCCGCCCGGGTGATGCGGCCGCCGTGTGGCTGGACATCACCCTCGGCCCGCGCGCCGACTGGTTCAGCCCGCAAGCGCTGGCGCTGCTGCTGGAGCAGCCCTGGCAAGTCACGCCCCAGTCCAACCGCGTGGGGCTGCGCCTGGCTGGCAGCCAGCCCTTGCAGCGCGCCGCCGCTTTTGAAGGCGCGGAGCTGCCCTCTGAAGGCACGGCGCTGGGCGCGCTGCAAGTGCCCGCCAACGGGCAGCCCGTGCTGTTTCTGGCCGATCACCCGCTCACGGGCGGCTACCCCGTCGTGGGCTGCGTGGCCGCGCACCATCTCGATCTGGCCGCGCAACTGCCTGCGGGCACGCTCATCCGCTTTCGCGCACAAAGTCCTTTTCAGGAAATCTGCCTCTCATGAAAAAAGTCCTCATCGCCAACCGGGGCGAAATCGCCGTTCGCATCATCCGCGCCTGCGCCGACTACGGCGTGGCATCCGTGGCCGTCTATGCCGACGCCGACATCGACGCGCCGCACGCGCGCCTGGCCACTGAAGCCTGGGCGCTGCACGGCGAGCGCCCCGCCGACACCTATCTGAACATCGACAAGCTGATCGGCATCGCCCGCCAAAGCGGCGCCGACGCCGTGCACCCCGGCTACGGCTTTCTCTCCGAAAACGCCCGCTTTGCGCAAGCCGTCATCGACGCGGGGCTGAAGTGGATAGGCCCGCCGCCCGAAGCCATCGCCCTCCTGGGCGACAAAGTCTCGGCCCGCCAAATCGCGCAGCAAGCGGGCGCGCCTCTGGTGGCTGGCACCCCCGGCCCCGTGCAAGACGCGCAGCAAGTGCTGGCCTTTGCCCGCGAACACGGCCTGCCCATCGCCATCAAAGCCGCCTTTGGCGGCGGCGGGCGCGGCCTGAAAGTGGCCTGGCACATGGAAGAAGTGGCCGAGCTGTATCACTCCGCCGTGCGCGAAGCCACCGCCGCCTTTGGCCGGGGCGAATGCTTCGTGGAGCAATACCTGCACCAGCCGCGCCATGTGGAAGTGCAAGTCATGGCCGACGCGCACGGGCGCATCGCCATCCTCGGCACGCGCGACTGCTCCTTGCAGCGGCGCAACCAAAAGCTCGTGGAAGAAGCCCCCGCCCCTTTCCTGAGCGACGCACAGCGCCAGCGCCTGCACCAGGCCGCGCGCGACATCTGCGCCCGCGCGGGCTACGTGGGCGCGGGCACGGCGGAATTTCTCGTCAGCCGCAGCGGCGCCATCTCCTTTCTGGAAGTGAATACGCGCCTGCAAGTGGAGCACCCCGTCACCGAAGAAACCACCGGCTGCGACCTCGTCATCGAGCAGCTTCGCATCGCCGACGGCCTGCCCCTGTCCGTGCCTGACGAAGCGGCCCCGCGCGGCCACGCCATTGAATTTCGCATCAACGCCGAAGACGTGGCGCGCGGCTTTTTGCCCATGCCCGGCCGCATCACCGCCTTTGCGCCGCCCGGCGGCCCCGGCGTGCGCGTCGACAGCGGCGTGCAAAGCGGCTCGCTCATCGCCCCGCAGTTCGACTCGATGATGGCCAAGCTCATCATCTGGGCGCCCACCCGCGCCCAGGCGCTGGCGCGCGCGCGCCGCGCCCTGGCCGAATTCCACATCGAAGGCGTGCCCAGCGTGCTGCCCTTTCACCGCGCCGTGCTCCAGTCGCCCGCCTTCTGCGCCGAAAACGCCGAAGACTTCACCGTGCACACCCGCTGGATCGAAACCGGCTTTGCCGACGAGCTGGCCAGCCTGCCCGCTGCCCGCCCCGAACCGGCCAGCGCCGCCTTGCTGCGCCTGCCCATCGAAATCGACGGCCGCCGCCACACCCTGGCCCTGCCCGCCGCCCTGCTGGCCGCCCTGCCCGCCAGCGGCGCGCAGCCGGGCGCCAAACCGGGCGGGCAGGCTGGCGGGCCAAGCGACGAGCAGGCAGACGAAAGCGCCATCCCCGCCCCCGCCGCCGCCACGCTCCACGCCTGGAAAGCCGAAGACGGCGCCGCCGTGCAAGCCGGCCAGCTCATCGCCGTGATGGAAGCCATGAAGATGGAAATGCAAGTCACCGCCCCCAAAGCCGGCGTGCTGCGCCACGCCGTGCCCGCCGGCCAAACCGTGGCCCTGGGCCAGACCATCGGGCGCATCGAGTAACGGGCAGGAACCCGCCCGCCGCCTGGCCCCGGAAACCTGCCCAGAGGCCCGCCGCAAGGAGCGAAAGGCGGACCGGGACGAGCTGCAAGGCGCAAACCTGGCCGCATGCTCTCCCGCCGCCACAGAAGCCCTGCTTGTCGAAAACAGGAGCAAATCCAGGGGTATTGAATCGGCTCCTGCGCTTATTCCACTAGGACCTCATGCTATGGATACAGAAGCGAATACAGCCCTTCCTTCCCATCCGGCTCGTGGGGTTCTGCGCCTTCGCGCCAGCCGCCTTTTCGCCGCGCGGGGCTTCACGTCATGCCCCAAGAATCCACCTGGGTTGCGCCACATCTTTCAGCCTGCCTTGAGGGACGCAGGCCGCGCGCCACGCGCTTGCAGCCAGCCGCCCCGCATGGCCGCAGCCCACAATCAGCGCTTTCCTTCACCGCCCTATTTCAGGAGACCGCCATGACGCACCGCTACACCCGCCTCATCACCGCCGAACAGCTCGCGCAGCTGCAAGCCGAAGGCGCGCCGCTGATGGTGTTTGACTGCTCCTTCAACCTGTTCGAGCCTGAAGAAGCCGACCGCCTGTTCGCCCAAAGCCACATCGCGGGCAGCCAGCAGGCGCACCTGGAGCGCAACTTGAGCGCCCAGCCCGGCCAAAGCGCCGCCAGCGGCGGCCGCCACCCGCTGCCCACGCGCGAAGCCTTCGCCAGCTGGCTGGGCCGCTGCGGCTTTGCCAACGACATGCAGGCCGTCGTCTATGACCGCAACGGCATGAACTTCTGCGGCCGCCTGTGGTGGATGCTGAAATGGGCCGGGCACGACGCCGTGGCCGTGCTCGACGGCGGCCTGCAAGCCTGGCAGGCCGCAGGCGGCGCGCTGGAAAGCGGCCCGGCCCGCCCGCAGCCCGCCACCCGCTTTGAGCTGAAGCCGCCGCTGCGCCGCCTGCTCACGCAAGCCGAAGTGGCCGCGCGGCTGGGCAGCCCCGCGCAAACCCTCATCGACGCGCGCGCCGCCGCCCGCTATCTGGGCGAAACCGAGCCGCTGGAAGCTGTGGCGGGCCACATTCCGGGCGCGCTGAACCGCCCCTTTGGCGAAAACCTCACGCCCGAAGGCCGCTTCAAGCCCGCCGCCGCCCTGCGCGAGGAATTCACCCGCCTGCTGGCCGGGCGCGATGCCGCCAGCGCCGTCTGCTACTGCGGCAGCGGCGTCAGCACCGTGCCCAACATCATCGCAATGGAGCTGGCCGGCCTGGAGCCGCCCGCCCTCTACGCCGGAAGCTGGAGCGAATGGAGCCGCACACCCGGCGCGGGCGTGGAAACCGGCCCCGCCCGCTAAAAGCCTGTTCACAGTCTGACCACAGGGGCGAAAAGCGCCGCCCCGGGCGCTTGGCGGCCTTGCGGGCCATCCCGATCCTCTCTTTTGACTCTTGCGGCCAGACTCTGAACAAGCTCTCAAGCCTGCTGCATGCTGCGGCGCAGCTCGCCCACCGTGGCCGGGTGTTTTTCAAGCTGCTCAATGGCCACGGCGCGCACGTCGGCGCGTTCGTTGTAGCGGGCGAAGGCGCGCTGGTTTTCAGCGCGCAGAAACTGCCTGAAGAGCGCCGGATGGCGCAGCTCGGCGTAGGAAAACGCCATGCCCAGCACATGCTGGGCCACTTCATCGCTGGCCGCATCGAGCTGCGGCGCATGCGTCAGGCCCCGGGCCACGGCCTGCCGCGCGCGCTCGATGTGCGGATGCTGCTCGCCCTGGGCGGGCTTGAAACGCTCCAGCGAATACGCCTTGACCACCTGATCGAGCAGCTCGAAGGCATAACCGGCCAGCGCTGCCTGCCGCGCGCCGCGAAAAGGCCGCTCGAACAGGAAGTCAAGAATGAGCGGGCTGTTCACGATGACCACGCCCTCGTCCGTCACCAGGGCCGGCACCTGCGACAGGGGATTGATGGCCGTGAGTTCGGCAGGCGTGGTCCACGGATCGGCGTAGGCCAGCTGCAAATCGTCCAGGCCATGCGCCAGCGCGGCCAGCATGACGATGCGGCTATAGGGCGAGGTGTTGCTGGTAAAGAGCTTCATGACGGTTTCCTTTGCGAAGGGAAAAACAAATGGCGGAGAAACTTCGGGCGGCAGCTCACGCGCCTGGGCACGGCCCCGCGCGCTT
This sequence comes from Ottowia massiliensis, assembly GCF_900240305.1. Taxonomy (NCBI): domain Bacteria; kingdom Pseudomonadati; phylum Pseudomonadota; class Betaproteobacteria; order Burkholderiales; family Comamonadaceae; genus Ottowia; species Ottowia massiliensis. The sequence goes on from NZ_LT964854.1 coordinate 718,872, forward strand.
TGCGTCTGGCCCGTAGCCCTGATTCAGCCACATCCTCGCGCACGGCAGGGCCGCGCCAGCCCATGCCCATGCTGGCCTTGGTTCAATTGCCGCGTCAGCCCGCGCGGACCCGGGTCGAATGGCCGCAGACGGTTATTGCTTTTGCGGCAGCCAGTCCGGCAGCATGCGCTCCACGTAGCGCGCCACGGTGTCGATTTCGAGATTCACCGCGCTGCCCGCTGCCAGCCGGCCCAGCGTGGTGTGCTGCACGGTGTGGGCGATGAGGTTGATGCTGAATTCGCAGCCATAGGCCGTGTCTTGCACGCTATTGATCGTCAGGCTCACGCCGTTGATGGCGATGGAGCCTTTGTAGGCCACGAATTTCGCCAGCTCGCGCGGCGCCAGCACCCGCAAAAGCCAGCTTTCGCCCACGGGCGCCAGCTGCCGCACCTGTCCGATGCCGTCCACATGGCCGGAGACGATATGGCCGCCCAGCCGGTCCTGGGCGCGCAGGGCTTTTTCCAGGTTCACCGGGCCGGGCGCTGACAGGCCGCAGGTGCGCGCCAGCGATTCCGCCGACACCTCCACGCTGAAGCGGCCCGCTGGCGCATCCAGCGCCGTCACGGTCATGCAGGCGCCGTTGAGCGCAATGCTGTCGCCCAGCGCCACATCGTCCAGGTAGCCCGCAGGCGTTTGCAGCGACAGGCGCACGCCATAGGCGCTGCCCTGCCCCAGCGGAGCCGCTTGCTGGATTTGGCCGATGGCCGTGATGATGCCGGTGAACATGCGCGAACCTCCTTTTTTGCAGCGCCTGCGAAGAAATGAAAGAAAACCAGGCTCCAAACAGAAAAAAGCCCCGCAAACAAGGCGTTTGCGGGGCTTGGAAGAAGTGGCGCGGCTGGCAGGATTCGAACCCACGACCCCTTGGTTCGTAGCCAAGTACTCTATCCAACTGAGCTACAGCCGCGCGAAAACCGGGATTATAGGCACATTTTGGAGCTTCGTTGCCCAGCGGGCGAAAAAGTTCGCGGACTGCGCACAGGCATGGTCTTTTCAGGGCAGCCGAGCGGCCAGACTCGTCTGCCAAAGGCGCCTGTGGAATCAGGGTTGATTAAGCTCCCGTATCCATAGCCTGATGTCCCAGGGCCTGTTAAGAACCGAACCACCGAGACTGGATCACAGCTGAAGCCAGATAGATCACAGCCTTGAAGCTGGCGTCGATTGGGTCTTTGTGAGATCACGATTGGCACGCCTTGCGCTTGCAATCGCTCCATCGGCCATTGAACATCAAACGCCTTGTCCGCCAGCAGTGCCCCAAACTTTGGGTTTCGGATCAGTTCTTCGACACCTTTGCTGTCATGCTGATGGCCTGGCATCAGCACGAACTTGACCAGATTGCCCGGCGTATCGCACGAGGCCCGTATCTTGGCGCTCACGCCCCCGCGCCAGTGGCCTATGGCCTGGCTTTGAGTCTCCCTTTTGCGCCCTGCCTGCGCCTTGCAGGCTCCTACAGCACCCGCGAAAAGAGCCGGGCCGTGGCTTCCAGCAGGCGCTGGCTGAAAGAGAGCTGGCGGCGGGCGGGCACGCGCCGGCAGAGCGAGAGATCGCGCGTGAACATGGCGGCCAGCTCGGCGTTGAAGGCTTCGTCCAGCACCACGGCGGCGGCTTCAAAGTTGAGGCGGAAACTGCGGTTGTCGAAATTGGCGCTGCCCACCATGCCGTAGCGGTCATCCACCAGCAGGGTTTTGGCGTGGAACATGGCGGCGGTGTATTCAAAGATGAGCACGCCGGCGCGCTGCAATTCGTCAAAGTAGGAGCGCGCGGCGGCGCTGGTGAGCCGCGAGTCGCCGCAGGCGGGCACCATGAGCTTGACCTGCACGCCGCGCAGGGCGGCGCTGGTGAGCGCGAACAAGGTTTCTTCCGTGGGCACGAAGTAGGGCGTGGCCAGCCAGATGCGTTCGCGCGCCAGGCCAATGGCGTCCACCATCGCGCGCAGGATGGCTTCGCCGTCGGTGTCTGGCCCGCTGGCGACGATTTGCACGGGAACTTGCGCGGGAATCTGCGCAGACTGGCCGGACGGATCGGCCGCCAGGCGCGCCAGACCGGAAGGCGCGCCAAAAAGCGTGTCGCCGGAATGCGCCGAAGGGGTTTTGCCGCTGGCGTAGGCCCAGTCCTGCAAGAAAACGTACTGGAGCCAGCGCACGGCGGCGCCGCGCAGCTCCAAATGCGTGTCGCGCCAGGCCCGCTCGCCGCAGACGTTTTCGTTTTCTTCGTCGGTGATATTGACGCCGCCAATGAAGCCCACGCGCCCGTCGCACACCACGAGCTTGCGGTGGGTGCGCAAATTGACCAGCGGCCGGAAGCGGTCCAGCCGCGCGGGGTGAAACAGCGCCAGCTCGCCGCCTGCGGCCAGCAGCTCTTGCAGCGCCTGGCAGCGGCTGCGGCGGGCGTAGAGCGAAAACGAGCCTATGGCATCGACCAGCAGGCGCACGGCCACGCCTTCGCGCGCCCTGGCTGCCAAGGCGCGCAGCACGGTCTGGCCGGTTTCGTCGGGCCGGAAGATGTAGTACTCCAGATGAATGTGCGCGCGCGCTTGCCCAATGGCTTGCAGCAGCGCTTGCTGCGCCTGGCCGCCGCTGCCCAGCAGGCGCGCGCTGTGGCAGGCGGACATGGGCAGGCCGCAGCAGCGCTCAATCAGCCGCGCGTGCTGCAAGGCCCAGGCGGGCGGCTCGGCCTGCTGGCCGCGCAGCGCCAGCCAGTCGTGCTGCGAAAGCAGGCTGGCGCGGTAATGCCAGCGCTTGAGCCGCTGGCGCTGCACGCGCTGCGGGCCAAAGTAGGCATACACGGCCAGGCCCACAACGGGCGTGAGGCTGAGCACCAGAATCCACGCCAGCGTGGCCACGGGCGGGCGCTTTTGCAGCACGATCCACGCAGCCAGCGCCAGCGCGTAGGCGGCCCAGACGCCGCCCAGCCACGATAGCCAGGAAACGCTTGCGAGGGGAAGAATGGGCCAGGGCAAGGCAGAAATGCGCCGCGCGCTTCGTATTGAAATTACTTATCTGACCACACCGCCAGTTCATTTCCGGCCGGATCGGTGAAGTGAAAACGCCTGCCGCCGGGAAAAGCAAATATTTCCTGCGTGATGGCGCCGCCCGCCTGGCGGACTTTGGCGCAGGCCGCTTCCAGATCGGCCGTATAAATCACGGCCAGCGGCTTGCAAGGCGGGTGGTCGCACGTCATGCCGCTGCCAATACCGCTGCCGGCGGTGTCCATGTAGTCATCGCCCCACGGCTGATACATCCAGCCAAACGCCTGGCCATAAAAAGCTCTGGCGGCATGCAGGCTTTCGCGGCTGGGCGCGGGAAATTCAATATAGGTAATGTGGCCCTCAGACGGTTTCATGCTGCTTTCCTGGTTTTCAAACAGATGGGCAAACAGGTATGCCGCCCGCATTTTCGGGCCGCCAGCGGCATGTGGCGGGGCGCGGAAAAACGGGGCCGGGTCAGCGCTCCTCGCCCGCGTTTTCGCTTTTGCTTGCGTTGGCAGGCACGTCACGCCAGGCAATGTCCTGCACGGCGTCGGCGGGCGTGGCGGCTGGCTGGCTGCGGCTGCGCGGCCAGCGGGCGCTGCCGCCCCAGCGGCTCCAGCGTTGCTGCCAGAAGTCGGCGGGCGAAGCGCGCCGTCCGGCAAGCCACGCCGCCAGCAGGCTGACGATGACCACCACCGCCACCGCCAGCAGCAGCAAGATGGTCAGCGCCAGCGCCCCCAGCACGAACAGCGCGCGCAGCACGGCGGCCAGAAAGCGGCTGAACGGGTTGGAGGCGGAATCAGGAAAAGACGGGCGGGACATGGCATTCCTCATAAGAGCCTGTTTGCAATCGGTCCACGGGCGCGAAAAACGCGGCCCCGGACGGTCTGCGGCTTGCCGTCCGCCCCGGTCCGCCCCGCGCGGCCAAATGGCAAACGGATGGCAAACGGATTTTTGGGGCAGATAGGGCGCGGCGCGGCAATTGCCAAGGGCGCGCATTGTCTTTGATGCAGGGCGCAGGCGGCGCTTGCGCCAGGCCGCTTCTATTTTTGAACCATGTCAAAGCGTTATGTGCCGCTCGCAACGACCATTCCACCTGCTCCGGTCATGGAGCGCTGGCCAGCGCAAGCTGGCCTGAACGCACACTGATGCTCCTGTCCCTGCCAGCCGCCCGCCATTTCATGGGGGTGCGGGCGATCTGGCGGCGGCTTCACCGCCTTTGCTGCAAAAGCTGCCGAAGCACAGCTTTTGCAGCAAAGGCGGATTTTTTTGCCCGCTGCGGGCTGTCTGCCGCCGGGCGCGTTGAAGCTGCGCGCAGCATGGGTTTGACTGCTTTGTTAGCTCCTTGTTTCATAGCATGATGTCCTAGTGCATCCAGCGCAAAACAGGTTTTTCATGCCCTTGAATTTGCTCCTTTTTTAAGGTCATCCAGCTCGGCTTCTGGCGGCGCGTTCAGAAGCGTTCATCTGCGGCCAGATAGCGCCACTGGCCTACGGGCAGCGCGCCCAGGCGCACCTGGCCGATGCGGATGCGCTTGAGGCCGACGACGCGCAGGCCCACCAGTTCGCACATGCGGCGGATTTGGCGTTTCTTGCCTTCGGTCAGCACAAAGCGCAGCTGCTCGGGGTTTTGCCAGTGCACTTGCGCGGGCTTGAGCGGCTGGCCATCCAGGCTCAGGCCGTGGCGCAGCAGGGCCAGGCGCTGCGGTGGAAAAGCGGCTTGCACGTTCTGCGTGACGGGGCCGAAGGCCACGCGCACCAAGTATTCCTTGTCCACGGGCGAGTCTTCGCCAATGATGCGGCGGGCCACGCGCCCGTCTTGCGTGAGCACGAGCAAGCCGGTGGAGTCAATGTCCAGCCGCCCGGCCGGGGCCAGGCCGCGCAGTTGCGCGGGCGCAAAGCGCAGGCGCACGGCGTCGCCCGCCCAGCGGCTGCGCGCGGCAATCAGGCTGGCGGCGGGCGGGTGGCCGTCTTCAGCCTGGCCGCTGACGTAGCCCACGGGCTTGTGCAGCAAGATGGTGACGCGGCCCGCCTGCTGCCGCCCTGCCGCGCGGCTGACGGTGATGCGGTCGCCAGCGGCGACTTTGGCGCCCATTGGCGCGGGCTGGCCATTGACCAGCACCCAGCCTTTGGCAATCCATTCGTCCGCCTCGCGGCGCGAGGCCAGGCCCAGCTCGGCCATGCGCTTGTTCAGCCGCACCAGAGCGCCGCTTTCGGCGGCCAGGCAGGCAGCGGGCATTGCAGGCGCGGGAGCGCGGCGAAGGCGGGAGGGCTGGGGAGCGGACGGGGCGGCGGACATGGCTGCGAAAGCGAAGGAAGGCGAAGAAATCGGCGGAGATCGGCGCGGCTGTCTGATGGCGATGTCTGGCGGCGATGGGCCGCCGCGCCGGGCGCCAGCCGGCGCATGCGGCGGCGGCGCGTTTCGGCCGCCGGGCCGCTCAGTCGTAGGGCCTGAAGACGATGGTGAACTGGGTGTGCACGCGCCCGTCCACGTCGCGCGGCATGGAGCCGGTTTTTTCGACGGCGCGGACGACGGCGCGGTCCCACGCGGGGTTGCCGCTGGCCTTGACCAGGCGGGCGCTGATGAGGGTGCCGTCGGGGGTGGTGCGCACTTCGACTTCGGCCACGGGGTTGCCGTTGATGTCGTCAGGGAAAACGATGTTGGGCTTGACGCGGGCTTTGACGCGGCCTGCGAAGCTGCCGGAAGGGCCGGCGTCGCGGTCGGCCTGGCCGTTGCCACTGCCGCCGCTGGCGCGGCCTGTGCCGCTGCGGCCGGCATCTGCGCCATCGCTGCCGCTGCCCGCCAGGGCGTTCATGCGGCGCAGGGCTTCGGCGCGGCGGGCGGTTTCGGCTTTTTTGTCGGCTTCGGCCTGGCGGCGTTCTTCGGTGCGGCGCTCGCGGTCGAGTTTTTCTTTTTCCTGCTGAAGCTGTTTTTCGAGGCGCTCTTTCTCTTTCTGGCGCTCTTTTTCCTTTTCGGCGCGTTCTTTCTGCTGTTTTTCTTTTTCCTGGCGTTCTTTTTCTTCGCGCAGCTTGTCCTGCCGTTCTTTTTCGGCGCGTTCCTTTTCCAGGCGCAGTTTTTCCTGGCGCTGCTGCTCGAGCTGGCGCTGGCGCTGCTGTTCTTTTTCTTTCTGCTCGCGGGCGATGTCGGCTTCGCGGGCGTCAGGCTGGGGAGCCGGGGGCCTGGGTTTGGGTTCAGGCGCAGGCTGCGGTTTGGGCCTGGGTTCTGGCGCGGGCTGGGGCCTGGGCTGCGGGGCGGTGCGCACGGCGCGGGGGGCGGCCTGCTGCACGCTGGCAGCCCAGATTTCGGCTTCGATGGCTTCGCTTTGCTCTTCGCTGCGCCGCCAGCTCATGCTGAGCAGCGCGAACACAAGCAGCAGCGCCACATGTGCGCCAATGGCCCAGGGCAAGGCGGTGAGCAGGCTGGGTTCGGGCGGCGGGGCGAGTTCGGCCGGGTCTGCGGGGGCCGGGTTCATGTCGGGCATGGCGGGCCTTGCTTGGTAGCTGCCGAAAAGGGCAGGGCTTATTTCACGGAGAGCGCGATGCGCTGCACGCCCGCTTCGCGCAGGCGGCCCATGAGGCTCATGACTTGCTGGTAGGGCAGGTTCTTGTCGGCAGCCAGGAGCACGGGCATGTCGGGCTGGCCGGCCAGGGCCTGCTGCACGCTGGCGATGAGGGCGGCTTCGCTCTGGGCGGGCTGCAGGGGGGTGTCCTTGCCGCCGGTGCGGCCCGTGTTGTGGCTGTAGACGCCTTTGTCGTCAATGGCGACGATCATGTAGTTTTCAGGCGGGCGGGAGGATTTGCCAGCGGTGGGCACGTTGATGGCGCCGGGGGTGATGACGGTGGCGGTGACCATGAAGATGATGAGCAGCACCAGCATCACGTCAATGAAGGGAACCATGTTGATTTCATTGACGGAGCGGCGGCCACGGCCACGGGAGGCGACGGCGGGCATGGGCGTTTCTCCTTGGGGCGGGCGTCAGATGCGCGCGGCGGCTGGGGAAGCAGGCGCCGGAGCGCCGAGGTTGCGCTGGAGGATGTTGGTGAATTCTTCGATGAAGGTTTCCTGCCGGGTGGCGAGGCGGTCGATGTCGCGCGCAAAGCGGTTGTAGGCCAGCACGGCGGGAATGGCGGTGAACAGGCCCAGCGCCGTGGCCACGAGCGCCTCGGCAATGCCGGGGGCGACGGTGGCGAGGGTGACTTGCTGCAAGCCGGCCAGGCCGGTGAAGGCGTGCATGATGCCCCAGACGGTGCCGAACAGGCCCACGTAAGGGCTGACCGAGCCTGCGGAGGCCAGCAGCGACAGGTGCGTTTCGGCGGCGTCCATCTCGCGCTGGAAACTGGCGCGCATGGCGCGGCGCGCGCCGTCCAAAAGCGTGCCGGGGTCGGCGATGCGGCGCTCGCGCAGCTTTTGATACTCGCGCATGCCGCAGGCGAAGATGCGCTCCAGCGGGCCGATCTGGCCGGCGTTGCGGCTGGCGTTGTCGTACAAGTCGTTCAGGCTGGCGCCCGACCAGAAATCGCTCTCGAACTGGCTGTTTTGCCGCTGAATGGCGCGCAGCGCGGAGGCTTTGCGGATGATGGCGGCCCAGCTGGCCACGGAGACCAGCAGCAGCAGCAGCATGACGGCCTGCACGACGAAGCTGGCGTGCAAGATGAGCTGGAAGATGGAGAGTTCCTGGTTCATGGTTGGTTTGGCTGTGTGGTGAAAACGGAGCCTTCAGCCGCGCAGGCGCTCAAGCAGAAGGGGCGGAATGCGTTCGGGCCGCATGCCTTCGGCGCTGACCCAGGCCAAGCGGAACTGGCCGGTGACGAGCAGGCGGCCCGCGCGGGCTGCTTCGGGCGCATCAGGCGCATCGGTTTGCCCGCCTTGCAGCCAGATTTGCTGGCCGATGAGCAGCGAGGCCGCGCCCGCCTGCTCCAGCGTGGCGGTGACGGCGATGCAGTCATCCAGCCGCGCCGGATGCAGGTAGTTCACGCTGGCGCGGCTGACGACGAACATGCCGCCTTGCCGCTCGCTCAGACTGCGCTGGCCCAGGCCGCGCGCGCGCAGCCATTCGGTGCGGGTGCGCTCGAAAAAGCGCAGGTAGTTGGCGTAATAGACGATGCCGCCCGCATCGGTGTCTTCCCAGTAAATGCGGGCGGCGTAAATGAAGCTGGCGGGGGCGGGTGCGGTCATGCGAGCAGCGCTTTCATGCGGGCCACGGCTTCTTGCAGCTGCGGCAGGGCGTTGGCGGTGGAAAAACGCACGCAGCGGGCCGTGCCGTTGGCGCCGAAATCGCGCCCGGGCGTGACGGCCAGGCGCGCGCGCTCCATCAGGGCGAAGGCGAAGTCCCAGCTGTTCATGCCTTCGCCGCCCAGGCGGCGGGCGGCTTCGGCGCAATCAGCCCAGGCGTAGAAAGCGCCGTCTGGCATGACGGGCACCTGCAGGCCCAGCGCGGCCAGCTGCGGCACGAACCAGTCGCGCCGCGCCTTGAATTCGGCGCGGCGGCGCTCGTATTCGGCCAGGCTTTCAGGCTCAAAGCAGGCCAGCGCGGCATGCTGCGCCACGGCGCTGGGGCAAATGAACAGGTGCTGCGCCAGCTGCTCCACCAGCTGCGCCATGCGCGGGGGCACCACCATCCAGCCCAGCCGCCAGCCTGTCATGCAGAAATATTTGCTGAAGCTGTTGATGCTGATGATGTCGGGCGACAGGCGCAGGGCGCTTTGGCCGTAGGCCGCGTCAAAGCTCAGGCCCAGGTAAATCTCGTCCACCAGCGTGAAGCCTTCCCGGCCTTGCACGGCGGCGTGCAGGCGCGCCAGTTCGTCGGCAGCAATCGAAGTGCCCGTGGGGTTGGAAGGCGAAGCCAGCAGCACGCCGCGCGTGCGCGCGCCCCAGGCGGCCTGCACGTGCTGCGCATCCAGCTGAAAGCGCGCCTGCGCCGAGGCGGGCAGCAGCACGGCCCGCGCGCCCGCGCTGGCGACAAACTGACGGTTGCAGGGGTAGCAGGGGTCGGGCATCAGCACTTCGTCGCCCTCGTCCAGCAGGGCCAGGCAGGCCAGTTGCAGTGCGGCCGAAGCGCCTGCCGTCACGATGATGCGGCTGGCGGGCACGCTCACGCCAAAGCGGCTGGCGTACCAGCCGCTGATGCGCTCGCGCAGCCCGGGCAGGCCGCAGGCGTGGGTGTATTGCGTGCGCCCCTCGCGTATGGCGCGTTCGGCGGCTTCGCGCACCAGCGGCGGGGCGGTGAAATCTGGCTCGCCTATGTTCAGGCGGATCATGGGCGGCCCGCCTTGCGTCTGCATCGCGGCGGCGTGCTTGGCCATTTCCATCACGTAAAAAGGCTCGATGCGCTGCGCGCGCTGCGAGTGGCGAAAACTCATGGCCTGCTCTCGCCTTTGCTGGCCTTGCCTGCGGCGCGGTCGGCCTGCACCTCGTGCGGGCGCAGGCGGGGCGCCATGCCGTTGAGCACGGCATTCACGTATTTGTGCCCGTCGGTGCCGCCAAAGTCCTTGGCCAGCTCGATGTATTCGTTCAGCACCACGCGCCAGGGCACGTCGGGGCAGCGCAGGAATTCAAATGCGCCCATCCACATGCACGCATGCTCGATGGGCGACAGCTCGGCCAGCCTGCGGTCCAGCTGCGGCTCGATCAGCGCGTCCAGCTCCTGGCTTTGCTCGATGCAGCCGTGCAGAAGCGCGTCGTAATGGGCCGAGTCGCACTTGTGAAAGCCGGAAAGATCGCGCGTGAAGGCGTCAATCGCGCCGGCTTCGCCCTTGCCCACCAGAAATTGATACAGCCCCTGCAAGGCAAATTCACGCGCCCGCGAACGGGCCGACTTGATGGAGGATTTGCGTGTGCCGCCCGTGAGTTTGGGCGGCCTGGCGGTTCTCCGGGCTTTCGGGGCGTCGCCAGCGTCTGTGGCTGGGCCAGGCTGCGGCCCCAGGCCGGGAATGAACACTTCACCCGCGCCGCTGGCGCCATTGCCGCCGTTCATGCCAAAGCCGCCGCTCATGCCCGCACCTTTTGCAGCAGGCGGGCCATTTCCACGGCCACGCGGGCGGCTTCGCGCCCCTTGTCCAAGCGGGCGATGGCCTGCGCCTCGTCTTCGGTGGTGATGATGGCGTTGGCAATGGGCAGGCCGTGATCCAGCGACACGCGCGACACGCCCGCGCCCGATTCATTGGCCACCAGCTCAAAGTGGTAGGTCTCGCCGCGAATCACGCAGCCCAGCGCCACCAGCGCGTCAAACCGGCCCGTGGCCGCCAGCGCGTGCAGCGCCAGCGGCGCTTCCAGCGCGCCGGGCACTTGCACATGCGTGATGTCGGCGGCGGCCACGCCCAGCGCCGCCAGCTCTTGCAGGCAGCCTTGGGCCAGCGCCTGCGTGATACCGGCATTGAAACGCGCCTGCACGATGCCGATGACCAGGCCTGCGCCGTCCAGCTGGGGCGCCGCGCCACGATTGGCTTCAAACATGAAAAAGCTCTTTCTCTTGTGAATCAGTTCAGTGGGATGAATAAGGCAGGAGCAGCCAGCGCAGCGGCTTCAGCCTTGCGCCTGCGGCTCTTGCTGCGGTGAAAGATGCCCCGTCACCTCCAGCCCGAAGCCGCCGGCCATGCTCGGCAGGCGGCGCGGCATGCCCAGCAGCTGCATGCGGCGCACGCCCAGCTCGCGCAGGATTTGCGCGCCCACGCCGTAGCTGCGCAAATCCATGCGTCCGCGCTCGGGCGCATGGCTGGCGCGCGCCTTGCCCTCGAACTGCGCCAGCAGCTGATCGGCGCTTTCGCCGCAATTGAGCAGCACGGCCACGCCGCGCCCGGTCTTGGCGATGAAGGCCAGGCTCGCATCCACGCTCCAGGAGTGCATGGCGCGGCCCGGCTCCAGCGCGTCCAGCACCGAAAGCGGCTCGTGCACGCGCACGGGCACTTCTTCATCGGGCTGCCACTGGCCTTTGGTCAGCGTCAGATGCAGCGCGCCGCTGGGCGTATCGCGCCACAGCTGCGCCATGAACTCGCCATGTGCCGTCATCATGGGGCGCGCGGCCACGCGGCTCACCAGCGTTTCATTGCGGCTGCGGTACTCAATCAAATCGGCAATCGTGCCGATCTTCAGCCCGTGCTGCGCGGCGAAAAGCTGCAAATCGGGCAGCCGCGCCATCGTGCCGTCGGCATTCATGATTTCGCAAATCACGGCAGCGGGCGTGCAGCCGGCCATGCGCGTCAGATCGCACCCGGCCTCGGTGTGCCCGGCGCGCATCAGCACGCCGCCTTGCACGGCCTGAATGGGAAACACGTGCCCCGGCTGCACCAGGTCTTGCGGCCGGGCCTGCCGCGCCACTGCCGTTTTGATGGTGCGCGCGCGGTCGGCGGCTGAAATGCCCGTGGTCACGCCCTCGGCCGCCTCGATGGAAGTGGTAAAGGCCGTGCCATAACGCGCGCCGTTGTGCTGGCTCATGGGCGACAGGCCCAGCTGCTGGCAGCGCTCTTGCGTGAGCGTCAGGCAAATCAGCCCGCGCGCGTGCGTGGCCATGAAGTTGATGGCCTCCGGCGTCACGAAATCGGCCGCCAGCACCAAATCGCCCTCGTTCTCGCGGTCTTCCTCGTCCACCAGAATCACCATGCGGCCGGCCTTGAGTTCCGCCACGATTTCATGCACTGGCGCAATACCCTGCGCCACAGGCTGCAAGCCTTGCCGGGCGGCAATTTCACGCGCGGCTGCGCTAGAAGCTGGAAGTGCGGAGATATCAGACATGACCGGGATTATTTCAATGAGCGGAATACGGCAAAAGCGCCGCGAAAAATGGTGAATTGTAGCGCCGCCCCTCTTTGCCTTCTTTGCGCCCTGCCGTCCATGCCTTGTTTTTCAATCAGACGCAGGGCGGGACACAAAAGGCGCCGATTTGTTTTGCGGTGTTTTCAGGCCATTATCAAAAATCAGTCCGCCAATGCCGTTGATTTTCAAAATTTCCCGAAATTCATTTTCATGAAAACAAATGCGCAATCAGGCAAAAAGAACGCCGGGGTGTGGCAGCGAATCAGAATGCGTTGGCAAGGCGCGAGCCGCAGGCAAGCCTGATGAATCACACGCTGCCCGGCGAAGCGTTTGCAACACCCACAAGTGTCCGAGTCCGCATTTTTCGCCGCAGACAAGCGGCAAACAAGCGCTCAGGCTGGCTTCGGCAATCCAGAATCATCAGAAAAAGGAGCAAATTCAGGGACAGGAAAATGCCCTTCTGCGCTTTATGCACTAGGACGTTTAGCTATAAATAGAGGAGCTAATTAGTGATGCTTGGCCTGGACTTAGGCACTTGAGGCGGCTGGGCGGCTTGCTCTTTGCCAGCGCGCGGGAAACAGCCTGGCTCCGGCGCTGCCGGAAAATGCGCCCGGGCCGCTCTCACACGCCGCTTTTTACGCGGGCGGCCCGCCGTTCGAATTGCACGAAACCATCTTGCCAGGAGACCAACATGAACCATCCTCACGCCGCTGTCGCCGTCACCCAGCTGCCGCAGCCCTACCGCGTTCAGCTGAATGACAACCTGGGCCACCAATGGCTGTCTGACGAGCCTGAAGACGCAGGCGGCCAGAACACGGCCACCACGCCTGACCGCATGCTGCTGGGCGCGCTGGGCGCCTGCACCGCCATCACCTTGCGCATGTACGCCCAGCGCAAAGGATGGCCGCTGACCGGCGTGACGGTGGATTTGCAGCTCAATCCCCAGGGCAAGCCCGAGGCGGGCGCGGGCAATGACATCGCGCGCGTGATCCGGCTGGAGGGTGATCTGGATGCCGGACAGCGCGCCCGCCTGATGCAAATTGCCGATGCCTGCCCCGTTCACAAGCTGCTAACGGGCCAAGTGCGCGTCAGCACAACGGAAGCAGCGGCCTGAGAGGCTGTCCTTTGAACAGGTTTTCAGAGCCTGTTCCCATGGCAGCGCCTCATGGCTGCGGCGCAGCGGCTTCGCCCTCGCCGCCATCGGCAGCGGCTTTGCGGCCCTTGGCGGGCTTGGCATCAAGGCCATCGGGTGCAGCCACGGCCGCTGGCCGCGCGGCAATGCCCAGCGACTCGCGCACCTTGTTCTCGATTTCGCGCGCCAGCTCCGGGTTTTCGCGCAGGAAAGTGCGGGCGTTGTCGCGGCCCTGGCCGATTTTTTCGCCCTGGTAGGCGTACCAGGCGCCGGACTTTTCCACCACCTTGGCTTCCACGCCCATGTCGATGATTTCGCCTTCGCGGCTGATGCCCTGGCCGTAGAGGATGTCGAACTGCGCCTGCTTGAATGGCGGGCTGACTTTGTTTTTCACCACCTTCACGCGCGTTTCATTGCCAATCGGCTCCTCGCCCTTCTTGATGGAGCCAGTGCGGCGGATGTCCAGCCGCACCGAGGCGTAGAACTTCAGCGCGTTGCCGCCCGTGGTGGTTTCGGGGCTGCCGAACATCACGCCAATCTTCATGCGGATCTGGTTGATGAAGATCACCGTGCAGTTGGTGCGGTTGATGCTGGCCGTGAGCTTGCGCAGCGCCTGGCTCATCAGGCGTGCTTGCAGGCCGGGCAGGCTGTCGCCCATGTCGCCCTCGATTTCAGCCTTGGGCACCAGCGCCGCCACCGAGTCCACGACCACCAGATCCACCGCGCCGGAGCGCACCAGCGAATCGACGATTTCCAGCGCCTGCTCGCCCGTGTCGGGCTGGCTGATGAGAATGTCCGAGAGTTTGACGCCCAGTTTTTCGGCGTAGCTGGTGTCCAGCGCGTGTTCGGCGTCAATGAAAGCGCAGGTGCCGCCGAGTTTTTGCATTTCGGCCACCACTTGCAGCGTGAGCGTGGTTTTGCCGCTGGATTCAGGCCCGAAGATTTCAATCACCCGCCCGCGCGGCAGCCCGCCCACGCCCAGCGCCACATCCAGCCCCAGCGAGCCGGTGGACACCACCTGGATGTCTTCTGCCTTCTCGCCCTCGCCCAGCCGCATGATCGCGCCCTTGCCAAACTGCTTTTCAATCTGCGCCAGCGCAGCTTGCAGCGCCTTGGCTTTTTCTTCAGCGGCATTGGCAGGCGGCGCGTTCTTCGGGGCAGTGCTCATGTGTGTTCCTCGGTCAAAGTGTGAAGGCGGGGACTGTAGCAGGCGGCCTGCGCCCGCATGCGGGGAGTGCGGGCTGGCCGCCCCCGTCGAGGCCAGATCATGGGCAGGTTCTCAGACGGGCCGCGTGCATGGTTCCTGACGGAGGCGGCGCTGCTGGCAGGGATGATTGATTTCTGGCAAATGAATTCAGCGCGCAGCTGGATGAATTCACAAACATCAATTCATTTCCCGAGAAAATCAATCAATATCAAATCATGTTTGCCTTTATATATTGCCGCCGTCTGATTGAAAATGGTTTAAGCGGTTATTATCCGCTCACGGGTCGAAATTGCAGTTGAAAAGGATTTCGCAAATGAAAAAAGCCATTTTCTGTGCCCTATTGCCGCTGCTCGTTCAAGGCTTTCAGGCGGCGTGGGCTGAAGAAGGGAGCGCGGTGCGCAAACGCGCGGCGGATGAGGAAGACGCCGCGCCGCAGCTGGCCACGGTGGTGGTGCAAGGCCGGCGCGAGACGCCTGCTTTGCAAACGCAGGTTGAAACGCGCTCGGCCAGGCAGCCGCTGCAAAGCGCCGATGCGGCGCGCTTTCTGACGCGCATGCCGGGCTTTGCGGCGCTGCGCAAGGGCGGCGGAAACTCGGAGGCGGTGCTGCGCGGCATGTCTGGCTCGCGGCTGGGCATCCTGGCCGATGGCGTGGAGCTGTACGGCAGCTGCTGGCAGCGCATGGATTCGCCGCTGTCGTACATCTACCCTGATGCCTACGAGCAAGTCACACTCATCAAGGGGCCGCAAAGCGTGTCGCACGGCGCGGGCATGTCGGCAGGCGTGGTGGAGTTCAAGCGGCGCAGGCCCGTTTTCGAGCAGCCCGGCATCCGCTTTGACGGCGCGGCGCTGGCAGGCAGCTTCGGGCGCAATGACCAGATGGCCGAAGTGCTGGCAGGCCATGCGCAGTGGTACGGGCGCGTGGGCGCAACGCGCTCGGAGAGCCAGTCGTACAAAGACGGCGCGGGCCTGCGGGTGCATTCGGCCTGGCGGCGCTGGAGCGGCGATGCGGCGCTGGGCTGGACGCCTGACGCGCGCACGCTGCTGGAGCTGGCGGGCGGCGCCAGCGACGGGCAGGCGGACTATGCCGACCGCCACTCCGACGCCACGCGCCTGCACCGCGCCTGGTGGAAGCTGAAGCTGGAAAAACAGGCCGTCTCGCCCTGGGTCAAGCGCATCGACGCCTTCATCCACCACAGCCACGCCGATCATGTGATGGACAACTACAGCATGCGCACCATCCACCCTTCGTGGGAAGGCATCCTGATGGTGATGAACCCGCAAAACAAGCTGGATCAGGGGCGCTTGAGCGTGGATTTGGAGCCGGCGAAAAACGTGATCTGGACGCTGGGGCTGGACCGCCAGCGCGTGCGCACCTTCAACCGCATGGCCATGTTCTATCCCTCGCTGGTGGGCGTGCCGGGCCTGCCGCCGGATGTGGTTGAGCGCAACACCACCGATTACCGCCGCATTGAATTGCAGAAGTACCACGACGTGACCAAGACCGGCGCTTTCACCGAGCTTTTGTGGCCGCTGGACGCAGCCAACACGCAGCGCCTGGCAGGCGGCGCGCGGCTGGACCGCGTGGAAATGGAAATGCCTTCAGTGAAAGCCGCTTCGCGGCGCACGCTGCGCAGCGGCTTTGTGCGCTACGAGCGCGACGTGCCGCAGTGGGGCAGCTTCTACGCGGGCCTGGGGCACAGCCAGCGTTTTCCCGACTACTGGGAATACATGTGGATCAACGAACGCGTGGGCGGCGCCAGCTATGCCAGCCTGCGGCCCGAGCGGCTCACGCAGCTGGACGCGGGCTTTGCCATGCAGCGCGGGCGCTGGAGCGCCCAAGTGTCGGGCTTTTATGGCCGCTCAAGGGACTACCTGCTGTTTCACTGGCGGCCTGCCATCTTTGTGGAAAACATCGATGCCCGCCAGTTCGGGCTGGAAGCCCAGGCGCACGCGCAAATCACGCCCGCCTGGTCGGCCGGCGCCTCGCTGGCCTGGGTGCGCGGCTTCAACCTCACGCGCCACACCAGCTTGCCCCAGCGCCCGCCGCTGACGGCCACGCTGGAGGCACGCTACGCGCAAGGCGGCCTGTCGGCAGGCGTGAAGCTGCTGGCGGCCATGCGCCAAAAGCACATCGATTACGGCACGGGCGGCGTGGACGGCTTCGACCAAGGCCCCACGCCCGGCCATGCCACGGTGTCGCTCGACGCAAGCTGGCAAATCCAGCGCGGCCTGACGTTCAGCGCAGGCATCGACAACCTGTTCAACCGCCAATACAGCGAGCATCTGTCCGCAGGCGCCGCTCCAGGCACGCCCCGCTCGCTGGTCGAGCCGCTATCGCGCCTGAACGAGCCGGGCCGCGCCTTCTGGCTGCGCGTGAGCTACCGCTACTAAAAATCCGCAAGCGAGCCGCCCGTGGGCGCGAAAACGCAAATCCGGCTCAAAGCCTGTCCGTAGCCCTGCTTAACTATCAAGACAGGAGCAAATTGAAGGCCCCAAAAAGCGCCTCCATCGCACGGTTTGACGGACTTTGCTGCTATTGCACAAGGAGCGAAAAGGCGAAGGGCTTCGCGGCGGGCGGCCCGGCTTTGAACCCGCTCCAAAGCCTTCCCGCAGCGCCAAAAACTTCAAAAGCGCCAGCCGCCGGGCGCTTTTGCAGCGGGCGGCTGCAATCACATTCATTTGCATATAGACTCCGCCGCCCCCTCATTTTTTGCGGCTTCTTTTCATTTGCAACAGATGGCATGCGAATGACGCCCGGCGGGGCCGCCCGGCGCAGGAAAAGCGCCTTTTCCCCAACCCTTCCAAGGAATCCCTTCATGCAAAACCGACCCCCTTTTTGGGCCTGCGCCGTGGCGCTGGCTGCCGCGCTGGCCTGCCATGCCGCCCAGGCGCAGCAGTCCGTGCAACCCGTGCAATCCGCCCCGTCTGATGCCGCCGATGAAGCCGGCGACGGCGAAGCTGGCAACACGCTCCAGGCCGTCACGGTCAAGGCAGTGGGCGACTGGCTGGGCAGCGCCGAAGAACGCAACGTGCAAAACCACCCGGGCGCGCGCAATGTGATTCGCCGCGCCGAAATGCAGCAAGAAGGGCTGACCACCGTACGCGAGGCGCTCAACCGCATTCCCGGCGTCCATGCGCCGGAAAACAACGGCACGGGCAGCCACGACATGGCGCTGAACATCGGCATTCGCGGCCTCAATCCGCGCCTGGCCAGCCGCTCCACCTTGCTGATGGACGGCATTCCCGTGCCTTACGCGCCCTATGGCCAGCCGCAAATGTCTTTCGGCCCCGTTTCGCTGGGCCTGATGGACGCCGTGGACGTGGTGCGCGGCGGCGGCGCCGTGCGCTACGGCCCGCAGAACGTGGGCGGCATCATCAATTTCGTGACCCGCCGCATTCCTGAAAAGCCTTTCGCGGGCGATGCCAGCGTGCAGCTGCAATCCAGCCCGTCTTCCACGCAATCTTCACCCAAGAAAACCGCCAACCTCATGCTGGGCGGCACCGCTGCCAATGGCCTGGGCATGGCGCTGCTGTATTCCGGCACGCGCGGCAGCGACTGGCGCGAGCACAGCCAGACGCACATTGACGACGTCATCCTCAAAGGGCGCTACCAAATCAAGCCCGCCCACGCCGTTTACGCCACGGTTCAGCACTACGAAGGCCGCGCCGAAATGCCCGGCGGCCTCACGGCTGCGAACTTCCGCCAGGACCCCTACCAGTCCACCCGCCCGCTGGACGGCTTCTGGGGCCGCCGCACCTTGGCCGCTGCCGGCTACCAGCACGAACAGGGCCAGCGCAAAGCCAGCGTGAACACCTTTTTCACCAAAACCCTGCGCAGCGGCTTTCTGGACCAGGGGCGCTTTGTTTCGCTCTCGCCGCGCTATTACTGGGTGCGCGGCATTGAAGGCCACCTGGCCCAGGGCTTTTCCACCGGCCTGAACAGCCACCACGAAATCGGCATGGGCTACCGCTACATCAACGAAGCCAGCCACGAGCTGCGCTACCGCGAGAACATCGGCGCGGGCGCACTGCCCAGCGAGCGCAGCCGCAATGACCGCGACACGCGCGGCCGCACCGAAGCGCACGCCATCAGCCTGGACGACCGCATCGACCTGGGCGAGCACTGGACCATCACGCCAGGCATCCGCTACGAGCGCATCCGCCAGCAGCAAGACAACCTCCTGACCCGCACCCCCTACCGTGGCAACTACCACGCCGTGCTGCCCGCGCTGAACGTCATGTACTGGCTGCGCGAGGGCGTCAGCCTCTATGCCAACACCGAAGGCTCCTTCGGCAGCGTGCAGTACAGCCAGATGCCCAACCGCGTCAAGGCCAAAGACATTTCGCCCGAAAAAGCCCGCACCTGGGAGCTGGGCGTGCGCTACGCGCAAGGGCCGCTCAAGGCCGACGCGGGCCTGTTTCTCATCAACTTCAGCAACCAGTACGAAAGCAGCCAGATCACCAACAGCGTCACTGCGCGCGGCAAAACTCGCCACCAGGGCCTGGAAGGCAGCTTCACCTACCGGCTTGGCCACTGGGGCGCGGCCCTGCAAGGCGTGCAGCTGTATGGCAACTACGCCTATGTGGACGCGCGCATCCGCGAAGCCGGCCCCAACAAGGGCCACCGCGTGCCCTTTTCCTCGCGCCACAAGGGCCTGCTGGGCGTGAGCTACCAGCAAGGCGGGCTGAAACTGGGCTTTGAAGGCGCCTTCCAGTCTTCGCAATACGCCGACAACGCCAACACCGCAGCGCCAAGCGCCGATGGCAGCACGGGCCGCATTCCCGGCTACGCCGTCTGGCACCTGCGCGCGGGCTACGACTTTGGCGGCGCGCTCTCGAACCTGCAACTGAACGTGGGCGTGAAAAACCTCTTCAACCGCTCGTTCTACACGCGCTCCTACGACGACAACAACAAGGGCCTGTACCTTGGCCAGCCCCGCACGGTGTACGTGCAGGCTTCGGTCAAGTTCTGAGCGCTTGCCCCAGCGCCCGCCGCTGACGGCCACGCTGGAGGCGCGCTACGCGCAAGGCGGCCTGTCGGCAGGCGTGAAGCTGCTGGCGGCCATGCGCCAAAAGCACATCGACTACGGCACGGGCGGCGTGGACGGCTTTGACCAAGGCCCCACGCCCGGCCATGCCACGGCGTCGCTCGACGCAAGCTGGCAAATCCGGCGCGGCCTGACGTTCAGCGCAGGCATCGACAACCTGTTCAACCGCCAATACAGCGAGCATCTGTCCGCAGGCGCCGCTCCAGGCACGCCCCGCTCGCTGGTCGAGCCGCTATCGCGCCTGAACGAGCCGGGCCGCGCCTTCTGGCTGCGCGTGAGCTACCGCTACTGAAAGCCCGCAAGCCTGATCCGCAGTCTGTTTGTGAGCACAAAAAGCGCGAACGAAAAGCACGGCCTCAAGCGTTTGTGGGCGTTGCGAACATCTCGCNACAACCGCCAATACAGCGAGCATCTGTCCGCAGGCGCCGCTCCAGGCACGCCCCGCTCGCTGGTCGAGCCGCTATCGCGCCTGAACGAGCCGGGCCGCGCCTTCTGGCTGCGCGTGAGCTACCGCTACTGAAAGCCCGCAAGCCTGATCCGCAGTCTGTTTGTGAGCACAAAAAGCGCGAACGAAAAGCACGGCCTCAAGCGTTTGTGGGCGTTGCGAACATCTCGCCGGGCTGCGGCTTGCGCCTTGTCGCCCTCCCCGACTCCGATTTGCGCCTCTCGCGCCCAGACAGTGAACAGGTTCTGAAGAAAGCTCTTGCCCGGCAGGCCGCAGAGACTTACCAGTTTTTTGCTCCCGTATCCATAGCATTATGTCCTAGTGGATATTGCGCAAGGCGGTATTTTGACCCCCTGAATTTGCTCCTGTTTTTGACTTACCGCTGGCGGGCGGGGGCCGCGCTGAAAGCTCCGCTTCATCCGTCAGCCGCGCTGCTCCTGCGGCTGGCGCGCGAAAACGGCCCGCACGCGGGCCAGGTCTTCTGGCGTGTCCACTCCCGCGCCGGGCGCGCTGGCGGCCATGTGCACGGCAATGCGGTGGCCGTGCCAGAGCGCGCGCAATTGCTCCAGCGATTCCGTCTGCTCAATGGGCGCGGGCGGCATTTGCGGAAAACCGCGCAGAAACGCCGCCCGGTAGCTGTAGATGCCAATGTGGCGCAGCGGCGCAGGCTGCGGCAGCGCGTGAATGCCGCTGGCAAAGCCATCGCGCCACCAGGGCAGCGGGGCGCGGCTGAAGGTCAGCGCCAGGCCCTGCGCGTCGGTTGCCACTTTCACCACATTGGGGTTCACGAAATCGGCCACGCTGTCGATGGCATGCGCGGCGGTGCCCATTTGCGCTGCGGGCATGGCGGGCAGCAGGGCGGCCACGGCGTCGATCAGCGCGGGGTCGATCAGCGGCTCGTCGCCTTGCACGTTCACCACCACGTCATCGCCATCCAGCCCCAGCAGGGCGCAGGCTTCGGCCAGCCGGTCGCTGCCGCTGGGGTGGCCGGCGCGGGTGCCCACGGCCCGCACGCCGTGCGCGGCGCAGGCGGCCAGGATTTCCGGCGCGTCCGCCGCCACCACCACTTGCGCGGCACGGCTTTGCAAGGCGCGCTCGGCCACGCGCACCACCAGGGGCTTGCCCGCCACATCAGCCAGAGGTTTGTTCGGCAGGCGCGTGGAAGCCAGGCGGGCGGGAATCAAAACGGTGTAAGTCATGATGGAGCAAAGCGGGTGGAAAGGATGGTTTTGCGTGAATTGCATTATTCGATAAATATTCTATTGCGAATGCCTCCGGCGCGAGCGGCTTATTTGTATTTCATTCGCGCAGCCATAAACGGAAAGATATTTGCCAAGTATTTATTGCGCGAACACAAATCCGGGCGAATGCATTTTCAGAAATGCCTTTTCCGGCAAAAGCGTTAAAAAGCGCGCGGGCGGCTTATCAGCCGCTGCGACGCAGGCGCGGCCCCGGCCGGCCGCCTTGCCGCGCGGCCATAAACATATGAGCAAACAGTCTGAAGCAGCCCTTTGCGCGGCAGGTCTGGCCAGGATAATTTGCCGCTTTGCCACCAAAGTCTTTTTCATGACCGATTTGCTTTCGCTGTATCGCACGATGGTGCGCATACGCGCTTTTGAAGATGCCGCCGAAGAGGCCAGCCAGGGCGGCGTGCAGGCCTGGGGCCTGAGCGCCTCGGCCAAGCCGGCGCTGGTGCGCGGGCCGCTGCATCTGTCCACGGGGCAGGAGGCCGTGCCGGCGGGGGTGTGCGCGCATTTGCGCCCCTCGGACCTCATCACGTCCACCCATCGCGGCCACGGCCACACACTGGCCAAAGGGGCCGATCCGGCGCGCATGATGGCCGAGCTGTTTGGCCGCGCCACGGGCTACAACCAGGGCAAGGGCGGCTCCATGCACATTGCCGATTTTTCCGTGGGCATGCTG
Source organism: Ottowia massiliensis (assembly GCF_900240305.1). Classification (NCBI taxonomy): domain Bacteria; kingdom Pseudomonadati; phylum Pseudomonadota; class Betaproteobacteria; order Burkholderiales; family Comamonadaceae; genus Ottowia; species Ottowia massiliensis. Next base: position 740,383 of record NZ_LT964854.1, read on the forward strand.
GGCGCCAACGGCGTGGTGGCTGCGGGCCTGGCCATAGCGGCAGGCGCGGCGCACGCGCTCAAGCGGCGCGGGCGGGGCGAGGTGGCCGTGAGCTTTTTTGGCGACGGGGCCATCAATCGCGGCCCCTTTCTGGAGGCGCTGAACTGGGCCGTGGTGTACGGGCTGCCCGTGCTCTTCGTGTGCGAGGACAACCGCATTTCCGCCACCACTGAATCGGCCCCCATGACAGGCGGCGAAGGCGCGAGCGGGCGCGCCGCCGCGCTGGGCGTGCCTGGCGTGAAGGTGGACGGCAATGACGTGCAGGCCGTCTGCCGCGAAGCGGGCCGCCTGATTGCCCAAGTGCGCGGCGGCAGCGGCCCGCGCCTGCTGCACGCCATGACCGAGCGGCAAAAGGGCCACGTCTCCGTCGATAAAGCCGCCTACCGCAAGCCGCAGGACGTGGAGCGCGCCCTGGCGGACGATCCCATCCGCCGCGCCCGCGCCGCGCTGGAGCGGCAGGGCCTGGCCGCGCAGGCCGATGCCATCGAGCGCGAGGCCAGGGCCGAAATTGACGCCGCCCTGGCCGCCGCCGAAGCCGCCCCTTTCCCCGCCCGCGAGGCGGCCTATCAGGAAATCGCCAACACCGGCGAAGGAGTCTGGAAATGACGCAAGCGCGCACCCTCACCTACGCGCAGGCCGCCGCGCTGGCGCTGGCTGAGGCCATGCAGGCCGATGAGCGCGTGCTCGCCCTGGGCGAAGACCTGGGCCGGGGCGGCGTGTTCGGCCAGTACCGCGATCCGGACGATCCGAACGGCCAGCCGCTGGTGAAACGCTTTGGCCCTGAACGCATCATGGACACACCCATTTCGGAGGCCGCCATCGTCGGCGCGGGCGTGGGCATGGCCCTGGCAGGCCTGCGCCCCGTGGTGGAGCTGCGCGTGGTTGATTTCGCGCTGTGCGCCATCGACGAAGTGGTGAACCAGGCCGCCAAAAACCGCTTCATGTTCGGCGGCCAGGGCCGCGTGCCGCTTGTCATGCGCATGCCCATCGGGCTGTGGAGCGCCTCCGCCGCGCAGCACTCGCAGTCGCTGGAAGCGTGGTTCGCGCACATACCGGGCCTGACCGTCGCCGCCCCCGCCACGCCCGCCGACAACTACGGCCTGCTGCACGCGGCGCTGGCCAGCGGCGACCCCGTGGTTTACATGGAGCACAAGGAACTCTGGAGCCGCCAGGGCGAAGTGCCCGCAGGCCATGCCGTGCCGCTGGGCAAGGCCGCCCGCCTGCACGAAGGGCAGGACTTGCTCATCGTCGCCTGGTCGCGCCAGGCCCTTGTGGCGCAAGAAGCCGCGAAGCAACTGGCGCAGCAAGGCATACACGCCGAAGTGCTGGACTTGCGCACCCTCTGGCCCTGGGACCAGGGCGCCGTGCTCGAAGCCGCCGCCCGCACGGGCCGCGTGCTCGTCACCCATGAGGCCGTGCAGGTTGCCGGCTTTGGCGCCGAAGTGGCCGCCACGGTGGCTGAACACACCGGCGCCAAAGTCGCCCGCCTGGGCGCGCCCCGCATTCCCGTGGGCTACGCGCCCGCGCTGGAAGACGAGTCGCGCGTGGGAGCGGAAAAAGTGGCGGCAGCGGCCCGTGCGCTGCTGCGGCGGTGAGGCCGCGCATTGCTGGCGCAAAGCCCCATTCACTTCAAATTTGATAGCTGCCCGCGCAGATTCCACGGGGACCAACGGCCTTTTTGGCACTGATTTCAGCACTGCTCTCCATCCTGTTTCCAGCCCTGATGCCGCACGGCCTCTTCCCTCTCTTTTCCTTGTTGGAGCAACACCTATGAAACCCGTTTTCAAAATCCTGATGACTGCTTTGGCCGCTGCTGCCACGCTGGCTGTCGCGCCCGCCGCGTGGGCGCAAGGCCAGTACAAGCCGGAATACCGGATGTCCACCAATGTGAACAATGCCTTTGCGCTGGGGCGCGGGGCCGAGCTGTGGGCGAAGCTGGTGAATGAGCGCACGAACGGGCGCATTCATGTGAAGTGGTATCCCGGCTCTTCGCTGGTGGGCGGCGAGACCACGCGCGAATTCACGGCGCTGCGGCAGGGCGCGCTGGATTTCAATGTGTCCTCGGTCATCAACTGGGCACCGCACGTCAAGGAGCTGAATCTGTTTTTGCTGCCGTTTCTGGTGTCGGATGAAAAGGCGTTTGACGCGCTGATTGACGGCGAAGTGGGCAAGGAGCTTTTCGCGCTGGTGGAAAAGCGCGGCGTGGTGCCGCTGGCCTGGGGTGAAAATGGCGCGCGTGAAATCAGCAATTCAAAGCGTGAAATCCGCAAGCCGGAAGATTTGAAGGGCATGAAATTCCGCACGGTCGGCTCGCCCATTTTCAATGACATTTACGCGGCGCTGGGAGCCAACCCCACGCAAATGTCATTTGCCGATGCGCAGCCGGCGTTGCAAAGCGGCGCGGTGGACGGGCAGGAAAACCCGGTTTCCATCTTCGTGGCGGCCAAAATGACGGGGCTGAATCAGAAATACCTGACCAAATGGAATTACGTGAATGACCCGCTGGTTTTCGCCGTCTCGCAAAAAGCATGGAAGAGCTGGTCGCCCGAAGACCAGAAAATCGTGCGCGAGGCGGCCATTGAAGCGGCCAGAGCCGAAATCGCCGATGCCCGCAAGGGCGTGACGGGCAGCGACGACGCGCTGCTGAAAGAGGCCGCCGCCGCTGGCGCGAAGGTGACGGTGCTCACGCCCGGGGAGCAGCAGGCTTTCGCGCGCGCCACGCAGCCGGTGATCGAGAAGTGGACGCCCGTGATTGGCGCTGACCTGGTGCGCAAGGCGCAGCAGGCGGTGGCCGCTTCGCGCCAGTAGGGGCCGGCCATGAGCGAAAGGCAAACGCAATCGCCCGCCATGCCGCCCGCCAATATGCCGCCCGATATGCTGCCTGTTGCGCCAGAGGCGGGCGGCCCGGCGGCGCGCCCGCCGCGCCCTTTTCATGTGGAAGAGGCGGTGGCCGCAGCCATCATGGCGGCGCTGTGCCTGATCACGCTGGCGAATGTGCTCACGCGCTACCTCAGCAGCATTTCGCTGGCGTTCACGGAAGAGTTCTCGGTGTTTCTGCTGGTGGCGCTCACCTTCGTGGGCGCGGCCACGGCGTTCACGCGCGGGCATCACCTGGCCATCACTTTCTTGGTGGACAAGTTGCCGCCGCGCTGGCGGCGCTGGCAGCGGCGCTTCGCCCTGCTGTGCGCGCTGGCGGTGTTTGGCGTGCTGGCCTGGCAGGGGGCGCTGATGTTCTGGGACGACTATGAAACCGGCGTGACTTCCCCCGGCCTGGGCCTGCCGCAGTGGTGGTACACGCTGTCGGTGCCGGTGCTTTCCCTGCTGGTGGCGCTGCGCATCGCGCAGCAGCTTTTCAGGCGCGCGCCGTGAACGTCTGGCTCAAATACGCCACTACGGCCGCCGTTCAGGGCTGTTGATTGCGCAGGGAAATCCTGTTCAGAAGTTTGGCCCGCAAGGGGTGAAGGAGCGTGAAGAAGCGGATTGGGATGGGCTGCAAGGCTCAAACCACGGACGGGCTTGGGTTGCCCGGCGAAGATTCGCAACGCCGCATAGCGCCCAAGGCCGCGCCAGCTACGGGCTTTCAGCCCGCCCGCAAGGCATCGGCCAGCGACTGGGCCAGGCGCTGGGCCTGGGCGGCATCGGGGCACTCGACCATCACGCGCACCAGCGGTTCGGTGCCGCTGGCGCGGATGAGCACGCGGCCCGTGCGGCCCAGTTCGGCTTCGGCGGCGCGCGTGGCCTGTTGCAGGCGGGGGTTGTTTTGCCAGTCTTGGCCGGGGGCCAGGCGCACGTTGATGAGCGGCTGTGGAAAAAGCTGCACGCCTGCCAGCGCCTCGGCCAGCGTGCGGCCCGTTTGCACCAGCGCGTGGAGCACTTGCAAGGCGCTGACGATGCCGTCGCCCGTGGTGTGCTTGTCCAGCACGAGCAGGTGGCCCGATCCTTCGCCGCCCAGCGGCCAGCGGCGCGCCATCAGTTCTTCGAGCACGTAGCGGTCGCCCACTTTCGCGCGCACGAGTTGCAGGCCGCGCTGTTGCAGCGCCAGTTCCACAGCCATATTGGTCATGAGCGTGCCCACCACGCCCGCCAGGGGCGCGCCTTGCTCCAGCCGGTGCAGCGCCAGCAGGTAAAGCAGCTCGTCGCCGGTGTAAAGGCGCCCGTGCCCATCCACCATTTGCAGGCGGTCGGCGTCGCCATCCAGCGCAATGCCGATGTGCGCGCCATGCTGGCGCACGGCCTGCTGCAAGGCCTGCGGGTGCGTGGCGCCCACGCCGTCGTTGATGTTCAGGCCGTCAGGCTGGTTGCCAATGGCGATGACTTCGGCCCCCAGCTCGTGAAAAACGGCCGGGGCGATCTGGTAGGCCGCGCCGTGGGCGGCGTCCACCACGATCTTCAGCCCGCGCAGGCTCAAATCCGCGCCGAAAGTGCTTTTGCAGAACTCGATGTAGCGGCCCGCCGCGTCGTCCAGCCGGCGCGAGCGGCCCAGCGCGGCCGATTCCACCCACTGCGGGGCTTCTTGCAGCGCCGCTTCCACTTGCTGCTCCCATTCGTCGGGCAGCTTGGCGCCGTCGGCGCTGAAAAACTTGATGCCGTTGTCGGCGTAGCGGTTGTGGCTGGCGCTGATGACCACGCCCAGGCTGGCGCGCTGCGCCCGCGTGAGGTAGGCCACGGCGGGCGTGGGCACGGGGCCGAGCAGCAGCGCGCCCACGCCAGCGGAGTTCAGGCCCGATTCGAGCGCGCTTTCCAGCATGTAGCCGGAAATGCGCGTGTCTTTGCCAATGAGCACGAGCGGGCTGCCTGACTGGCCTTGTGCGCTTTGTGCCTGGCGCTTGAGCACGCGGCCCACGGCGTGCCCCAGGCGCAGCACGAAATCAGGCGTGATGGGCGGCTGCCCCACCGTGCCGCGTATGCCGTCGGTGCCGAAATACTGGCGGGTCATGATCCGGAAAGTCCTTTTGCGAAGAAGCGAAGGCGCGATTGTCTAGGACGGCTGCCTACATCAAAAACAGGAGCAAATTCATGGCTCTGAAATACCGCTCTGCGCACATTTCACTAGGACATATTGCTATCAATCAAGTAGCGCAAACTGACCGGAAATGAACGCCATTTCCGGCCAGCGCGAAACGCAGGCCGCCCGCCCTACACTCGCCCGATGCAATCCGACTATGCCCCCGAATCCCTTGACGTGGCCTCTTTCTCGGCCTCGGCCAGCCGCCTGCAGGGCGTCAGCCCGCTGGAGCAATACCCGCGCCTGGCGCAAGACTGCCTGCCCGCGCCGGAAGGCGTGCAGGTGCGCTGGCTGGCCCGTGGTCTGCGGCTGGCGCTGCCTGGCGCGGGCGTGCTGCCCGCCCTGCACCTGCAAGCGCAGGCCGAGCTGCCGCTGGCCTGCCAGCTGTGCCTGGGCAGCGTGCGCACGCCCGTGACGGTGGACCGGCGCTTTGCCTTCGCCGCCAGCGAAGAAGCCGCAGCCCGGCTGGACGAACAGGCCGAAGACGTGGATGTGCTGGCGCTCGCGCCCCGGCTGAATCTGCACGCCCTGATTGAAGACGAGCTGCTGATGGCGCTGCCGCTGACGCCGCGCCACGCCAACGCCTGCCCGGAACACGTGCCCATGTCGGCCCAGTCCGAAGGCTTTGACGCGGCGGCCCGCCGCCCCAGCCCGTTTGCCGCACTGGCCGCGCTCAAGGACGGCGGCAAGAGCGGCCCTGCCAATGGCGCGAAAGCGTGAGCTGGCTATAATCCGCCGCTTTGGCATCTCGGTGCCAGCTCGTTTTTCCATCTCTTTCACGCTCTGCCGCCCGCGCCGCGCTGGCGGCAGTTTCACAAGGAGCCATCATGGCTGTTCAACAGAACAAAAAATCGCCTTCCAAGCGCGGAATGCACCGCTCGCACAATGCCCTCACCGCCCCCGGCATTGCAGAAGAACCCACCACGGGCGAAATCCACCTGCGCCACCACATCAGCCCCAACGGCTTTTACCGTGGCCGCCAGGTCATCAAGCCCAAGTCGCAAGACTGAGGCGAGTCTTTCCGGCAGCAGAAATCAGGCTGCCAGCGGCGCTCCCGTCATTCCAAAGGCCCGGCACTACGCCTGATCTGCGTAGCCTCCGGGCCTTCGTTGTTCATGGAACCGGCGTTTCATGGCGCGGGCCTCTTGGAACCTGTTCAAAGTCTGCCCGTGAGTATGAAAAACGCGGCTTCGGGCAGCCTGCAGCGTTGCACGCCTTCGCCGCCCCCAAGGCCCGTCTGCGGTTTGCGCCTTGCAGCTCATTCCGATTCCCGTGCTGTCGCCCCTCACAGCCAGACTCTGCCAAAACCATCAACTTCGCGGCTTGATTGACGGCATGGGCCAATACGGCCTCGCCAAGTCGCTGGGTATAGGCAGCCTGTCCGCCAAAACCTTCATCGCCCGCTACTTCGCCCGCACCTTGGCGTTGCCGAATACATGCAGCGCACCAAAGAACAAGCCGCAGTCCAAGGCTTCGTCGAGAACCCGTCCGGCCGCCGCCTCTACCTGCCCAACATCCGCAACAAAAACGCCAACGCCCGCGCCGGAGCCGAACGCGCCGCCATCAACGCCCCCATGCAAGGCACTGCATCCGACCTCATCAAACGCGCCATGACAGACGTGTCCCGCTGGCTTTCAGACGGCCTGACAAGCAAATTGATTATGCGGGAGCATGACAAACTGGCGCTGGAAGCGCCTGAAGCCAAACTGGATTTAGTCAAAGAAAAACGGCCGCAGATGATGGTGAAAGTGGATGAAGGGATATTGAAAGTGCCGCTGATAACAGAGGTTGGCGCGGGCATGAATTGGGGAAAAGCGCATTGAGGTTGTGCAGTATTCAAGAGATTGTTTCAAGAAGGGGATAGACAATGAGTATTCAAAATTTAATTAAAGAAGGCATAGATTTATTCAAGAATAAAAAATTTGATGAAGCAATTACGAAACTGAGTCAGGCTTTAGAAAAAATTGAAAATAAAGATAGCCATATTCAGGAGCAAAATGATATTCAGTTTTGGCTAGGCCGTTGCTATTTTGAGCAGGCGATAAAAGCCAAAGGAGAGGCTTCTACACGGTTGTTTGAACAGGCAATTGAACACCACCAACAACAATTGAGGCTTGCCAAACAGTTGGAGGGCGAAAACGGTATTCAGGAACAGATCTATGCCCAATCTTGGTTAGGCAACTGCTATTTAGAGCAGGCGAGGAGAGCCAAAGGAGAGGATGCGAATCAGTTATTTGGACAAGCAGATGAATGTTTCAAAAAGCAATTAGAGCTTGCCGAACGGCTGACAGACAAACAAAACAGTCTTCAAGAACAAATCTATGCCCAACATTGGTTAGGCAACTGTTATTTAGAGCAGGCGAGGAGAGCCAAAGGAGAGGATGCGAATCAGTTATTTGGACAAGCAGGCGAGTGTTTCAAAAAGCAATTAGAGCTTGCCGAACGGCTGACAGACAAACAAAACAGTCTTCAAGAACAAATCTATGCCCAACATTGGTTAGGTCGCTACTACTTTAAGCGGGCGAAGAAAGCCAAAGGAGAGGATGCGAATCAGTTATTTGGACAGGCAAGTGGGTGTTTCAAGCAAAAATTGGAACTTGCAGAACTGCTAGAGGGGAAAAACGGCATTTGGGAACAGATTAATACTAAATGGTGTCTGGGTTATTGTGATTACGCAAAAGCAATTGCTATTGAAAACAACAACAATAATGATAAGAATTGTTTCAAAGATTTATCAAGAAGTGCTGCTAGATGGTTTTTATGCGCTTTAAGACAAATGAAGCAATTAGATGATGATGAACTGCGAAAGAAAAAAATCCAAAGGAAAATTTATCATTATTTGAAAAAAATTTATTTTCTTGAAGCAACATGGGTGCGTTACTTTAAATGGAAAAAACAAGAAATACAGGAAAATTTATTTGAAAAGCAAAAGAGCGATTTAACCAATGCAATATCCATTATTCTGGCGGTTTTAAATATTCCACCTATTGAATTAGGTTCAATTCCGCTTGCCCATTATACTTCACCTTCCGTATGCGAGAAATTATTCGGCATTGTTCATGATAAAAATGATGTCAATAATAAAGACAAGGATCCAGTTGACAAGCAGCAGGCCAGTCCAATGAGAATCAGCAGCTCCACCTATATGAACGATCCAACAGAAGGAGAAGGATTGTTGGAGTTACTTAATCTGCAGGATTTGGAATTGAAAAACAAAATCAATTGCCCTGACTATAATGCTTTTTTTACCTGTTTTTCCAGCCGCGTAAACGATTTGAACCAGTTCCGTCTGTATGGCAAAGAAAATGATGTTGAAGCATCAGGCTGTTGTTTGGTGTTTAATAAAGATGGGGATTGGCTGAAAGAGTCCGATATTTCCTTCTCATTCCGCAGCATGGCAGAAAAAGGGGATGAATATTCGAGGGAGCAGCCGGTAGAAGCAGACATATCTGATGCAGATTTGGAAGATGCAAACCTGCCGCTTTATCAAGTGGCTTATATTGCTTATCAAGATATTGCTTATCAAGATGAATATCTTGCCGAAGATAAATGCAGCATATGGCTGCCAAAAAATAAGCAAAAATTCGGCATTCAATTGGAGCCTGTAGGAAAAAATCCAGGATGGCATCAATTGCGCATCAACAAGCTTGAAGAAGCGTTGATGAAATTAATGGAAAAATCTAACGAAATCAACAAGGAAGACAGAAAAGCTTTGGAATATATCCGCTATCTGTTTAAAGATTTTGCATTCCGCGATGAAGAAGAGTTTCGCCTGCTAAAAATTGAAAAAATCGGTTCGGACAAAATCGAATATTGCGAAACTACGCAATCCATCTATCTGCCTTATGCTGATGCGCGCGATATTGTGGATGAAGTGATTTTGGGGACAAATTACGAAAAAAGCGGGAAAGGGCGCAAGGCGGAAGCGTTTCAGCATTTGATGCGGAAGCATTACCCAAATATTAAAGTTTCCCGCTCGTCATTGCCAATTAATGCCAATCCGCCGATCAAGAAGGATTAGCCAGCAGCAGGCCGGATATTTAAGCCACTGCCATCCCAAAGCTGCCGGATTCGAGAATCCGGCCTGCCAAACTGGTGCTGGAAGTACCCGAAGCCAAACTGGATTGGGTAAAAGAAAAACTGCCGCAGATGATGGCGAAGGTGGATGCAGGGATGTTGAAAGTACCGCTGGTGGCTGAAGCTGGTGTGGGAGCGAATTGGGAAGATGTGCATTAATATTGTTAGGTACAATTTTGTCGGCAACTCATGGGGACGCAAGTACAGATCCAACCTGAACCGCGCCCGCCAAAAATGCTATTTTTAAGAGTCATGCGCTGATGTTTTACATAATCGTTGCAGTCAAACTCATCTTGGGCCTATTGGCGCTTGTGCTGGTGATTAATTTGACCGGAAAGGGCAATCTTGCGCCCGCTTCGGCCAGCGACCAGGTGCAGAACTATGTGCTTGGCGGTATTGTCGGTGGGGTCATCTACAACACTGATATTTCTATTCCTGTATTCATGTTGATTTTGGCCATTTGGTTTGCGGCGGTTTTATCGCTGCGCTGGCTGAAAAAACATAATAATTGGGTCAAGAGATGGGTGGACGGGCAACCTGTCATGTTGATTTCACGCGGCAAAATCGATGTGGACGCGGCACGCAAGGCAGGCATCTCGGCAAATGATTTGTCCTTCAAGCTGCGTATGCAGGGCATTTATGCGGTCAAAGATGTCAAGCAGGCCATTCTTGAGCAGGACGGGCAGCTCATCATCACATCTTTTGGCGAGGAAAATCCGAAATATCCGTTGATTACCGACGGCAGCATTCAGCCGGCCATACTGGAAATGATTGATAAAGATGAAAATTGGCTGCTGGCTGAATTGAAAACCCAAGGAATCACGGACGTTGGCACGGTATTTCTTGCGGAATACGACAACGGAAAGATTACAGTAACGAGCTCTCTCCCGAATCAAGGCTTACACATATGACCATTCTGGCCATTGATTGCATGGGCGGCGACCACGGCACGCAAGTCACGCTGCCAGCCTGCCGCCAGTTTCTGAAGCAGCATGACGACGCCAGCCTGCTGCTGGTGGGGCAGCCCGAGGCGCTGGCGGGTTTTGCGCATCCCCGTGCGCGCGTGGTGCCCGCCAGCGAAATCGTGAGCATGGACGACCCTGTGGAAGTAGCCCTGCGGCGCAAGAAAGACTCGTCCATGCGCGTGGCCATCGAGCAGGTGAAAGGCGGCCAGGCCGACGTGGCCCTGTCCGCCGGCAACACGGGCGCGCTCATGGCCATTGCCCGCTACGTGCTGAAAACCGCTGAAGGCATTGACCGCCCCGCCATCGCCTACCCCATGCCCAACAGCAAGGGCGGCGCCACCACCATGCTCGATCTGGGCGCCAACGTGGACTGCACCGCCGAGCACCTGCTGCAATTTGCCGTGCTGGGATCGGCCCTGGTTTCAGCCCTGAGCGGCAAGCCCGACCCGCTCGTGGGCCTGCTCAACATCGGCGAAGAGGCCATCAAGGGCAGCGAAGAAATCAAGCGCGCTGGCGAGCTGCTGCGCCAGGCCGCGCAAACCGGCGTGATCAACTTTTACGGCAACGTGGAGGGCAACGACACCTTCAAGGGCACCACCGACATCGTGGTATGCGACGGCTTCGTGGGCAACGTGGCGCTGAAAACCACCGAAGGGCTGGCCAGCATGATTGCGGGCTTTCTGCGCGAAGAGTTCTCGCGCAACCTGCTCACCAAACTGGCCGCGCTGGCGGCCATGCCCGTGCTGGGCGCGCTGAAAAAGCGCATCGACCCGCGCCGCCACAACGGTGCGGCCCTGCTGGGGCTGCGCGGCCTGGTCTTCAAGAGCCACGGCGGCGCTGATGAATTCGCGTTCTGCTGCGCCATGACCCGCGCGTATGATGCGGCCCGCCACGGACTGCTGGGCCGCGTGCAGGAGCGCATCACGCGCGCCGCGCCGCTGCTGGCCTGCGCCGCTCCCCAGCCGGCCGTCACCACGACAAACTGAATGAAAACGCCGCCCTCTTGGGCGGCGTGTTTTTTGGAGACATTTTTCATGACACGCTACACCCGCATCACCGGCACAGGCAGCTTTCTGCCCGCGCGCCGCGTCTCCAACGACGAACTGGCGGCCGAGCTGGCCGCGCGCGGCATTGAAACCTCCGACGCCTGGATCACCGAGCGCACCGGCATCCGCGCCCGCCACTTTGCCGACCCTGCAACCCCCGCCAGCCAGCTGGCCGTGCCCGCCGCGCAAGCGGCCATGCAAGCCGCAGGCGCGCAGCCGCAAGACATTGATCTGCTCATCGTCGCCACCTCCACGCCCGACATGGTGTTTCCCGCCACCGCCGCCATCGTGCAGCGCCAGCTGGGCATTGCGGGCAGCCCTGCCTTCGACGTGCAGGCCGTGTGCAGCGGCTTCATCTACGCCCTCACCGTGGCCGACGCCATGATCCGCGCCGGCGGCGCGCGGCGCGCCCTGGTCATTGGCGCGGAAGTGTTCAGCCGCATCCTCGACTTCAACGACCGCACCACCTGCGTGCTCTTTGGCGACGGCGCGGGCGCCGTGGTGCTTGAAGCCAGCGACACCCCCGGCATCCTCGCCACCGACTTGCACGCCGACGGCAGGCATGTGGACATCCTTTGCGTGCCCGGCCACGTCAGCGGCGGCCACGCGCTGGGCACGCCCTTGCTGCACATGGACGGGCAGGCCGTTTTCAAGCTCGCCGTCAGCCTGCTTGACAAAACCGCCCGCGCCGTGCTGGAAAAAGCCGGTAAAACCGCCGCTGACGTGGACTGGCTCATCCCCCACCAGGCCAATTTGCGCATCATGCAAGGCACGGCCAGAAAGCTCGGCCTGCCGCCCGAAAAAATCATCGTCACCCTGCAAGAGCACGGCAACACCTCCGCCGCTTCCATTCCGCTGGCGCTGGACCACGCCGTGCGCAGCGGCCAAGTCCGCCCCGGCCAAACCGCCCTGCTCGAAGGCGTGGGCGGCGGCTTTACCTGGGGTTCCGTGCTGCTGACCCTGTAGCCTGCGGCCAGCCGCCGTTTTCGGAAGGCGCGGCGGCCAACACTGATTTCACCCGGGCGGAGCAGCCCGTGGGCGCAAAAAAAGCGGGCTGAAGCGGGCGCACCGCAGGCGGCCAGGCAGCCCGGTGAGCGGAACTGAACGGCAAACGCGCAAGGCCTGGCGCGCAGCGCCGAATGTGCGGCGCCACTGCGCCACTCTTTTCATCGCGCTGATTTGCTCCTCTATCAATAGCATGACGTCCTAGTGGAATCTGCGCGATAGGGTGTTTTACCCCCATTGAATTCGCTCCTGTTTTCGATATTCCTGGCAAGCAAAATTCGATTGGAGACACCGCCTTGCCTGGCGCAGCTCCATTCATCGGCCGCGCCTGCGCCGCCCAGACTGCTGCTCCCGCTTCGTCCGCCTCATGAGCGGGCCGTGAGCAGATAACAAGTCCCTCAAAACCTGCTCTCAGGCCAAAGCCTGTTCTGGCCCGCCAGCTTGCTCCACCCGCGCGCGCAGCCAGCAGGCGGCTTCGGCCACGCCCTGACGCTTGAGGGCAGAAAAAAGCATCACATCGCCGCCGCCCGCTTGCAGGCGGGCGATGGACAGCGCCTTGGCCTGCTCGCTGCGGTTGAGCTTGTCGGCCTTGGTCAGCAGCACCAGAAAAGGCAGGCCCTGCTCCACGCGCGGGCGAATGACCTCCAGCAGCGCCTCGTCCAGCTCCTTGATGCCGTGGCGCGGATCGCAAAGCATGACCACCGCCGCCAGATTGGCGCGTGTGAGCAGGTAATTGACCATGACTTGCTGCCAGCGCAGCTTGTCGGCCTGCGGCACGGCGGCATAGCCATAGCCGGGCAAATCAGCCAGCACGGCATCGGTTTGACCACGGCGGCCCAGGGCGAACAGATTGATGTGCTGGGTGCGCCCCGGCGTTTTGGAAGCGAAGGCCAGGCGGTTTTGCTGCGTCAGCGTATTGATGGCCGTGGATTTGCCCGCGTTGGAGCGGCCCACGAAGGCGATTTCAGGCACTTGCAGCGCGGGCAGCTGGTGCAGCTGGGCGGCCGTGGTGAGAAAACGCGCCGTGTGCAGCCAGCCAAGCGCAAGGGCGCTGGCGGTGTCAAGAGGCTTTTTTTCGCGCGTGTAAGAGGGGGTAAGCGGCATGGGGCGGGCATTGTAGAATTCGCCCCAGCTGCATCAGGGCATTCCCGGCCTGATGCAGTTTTTTCCATAACCATCAAGACGATACCCACATGAAGTCGCCCGCCTTCTTCCTCGCAGCCGCCTTGATTGCGGCTTGCGCGCACGCTGCCGAAGGGACTGCTGCCGAGGCGCCCGCCGAGCAAGCGCCCGCCACCGAAGCGCCCGCTGCCGCCGCCGAACAGGCTCCTGCCGCCGCCGCTCCTGCTGCTTCGCCGCAAAAGATTGATTTGGCGCAAGGCGAGGCGTCTTATTCAGGCATCTGCCTGGCCTGCCACGGCGAAGGCGGCGCTGGCGTGGCTGACATTCCCACGCAGCCCCGGCTGGCGCACCAGCACCCTGACTATTTCATCAAGCAAATGATGGAATTTCGCAGCGGCGCGCGCGAAAACGCCGTGATGGAAGGCATGGCGCAAGCCGTGTCGGAAGAAGACATTCACAACATCGCCGCCTGGCTGCTGGCGCAAAAACCCGCGCAAGGCGCCGCTGCCGACAAGGAGCTGGCGCAGCTGGGCGAGCGCATTTACCGTGGCGGCGTGGCCGACCGCAAGATACCCGCTTGCGCTGGCTGCCACAGCCCCAACGGCGCGGGCATTCCGGCGCAATACCCGCGCTTGGCAGGCCAGTTTTCCGACTACACGATCGCGCAGCTGAACCAGTTCCGCGACGGCACGCGCAAGAACAACCAGTCCATGGCCGACATTGCGGGCAAGATGAATGACCGCGAAATCAAGGCGGTGGCCGAATACATCGCCGGCCTGCATTAAGCGCCGGGCCGTCTTACCAGCGATTTTTGCCAACGAGCGCGCCGCCAGTTTGCACCCGCAAGCTGGCGGCGCGTTTTTGCCTGCACAAAAAGAAAAACGCAGCAAGCCGCCGGGCCAAGGCGAACGGGCAACAATCGCCGCTCCCGAGCGCAGCTTTTCGCTGCCGCCTGTTTCTTTTCTGCCTTGAAAACCACCCGCATGAGCACCTCCAGCACAGAAGGCCCTGCCGCGCGGCGCAGCTGGCCCGCCTTGCGGCAGGCGGCGGAGCTGCTGTCGTCCATGCGCTTTGCCATTGCGCTGCTCACGGTCATCTGCATTGCCTCGGTCATTGGCACCGTGATTCAGCAGCACGACTCGATGGCTGGCTATGTGAGCAAGTTCGGGCCGTTCTGGGCCGGGCTGTTCATGGCGCTGAAGCTCAATGCGGTGTACAGCGCCTGGTGGTTTCTGCTGATTCTGGCTTTTCTGGTGGTCAGCACCAGCCTGTGCATCGCGCGGCACGCGCCCAAGATGCTGGCCGATCTGAAAGCGTTCAAGGAAGACATCCGCGTGCAAAGCCTGCGCGCCTTCCATTACAAGGCCGAAGCCGCGCTGCCCGCCGCGCCCGCCCAGGAGGCGCAGCGCATCCGCCAGGCGCTGGCGGCCAGCGGCTGGCGCGTGCGGCTGCAAAAACGCGAAACGCCCGAAGGCGACGGCTGGATGGTGGCGGCCAAGGCCGGGGCGGCCAACAAGCTCGGCTACATCGCCGCGCACAGCGCCATCGTGCTGGTGTGCCTGGGCGGGCTGCTGGATGGAGACTTGTTCATCCGCGCGCAAACCTGGCTGGGCGGCAAGTCGGTCTATACGGGCGGCGGGCTGGTGTCGCAAGTGGGGCCGCAGCACCGGCTCTCGCCCGCAAACCCGGCTTTCCGGGGCAATCTGGCCGTTGCCGAAGGCACGGCATCGGACACCGTGGTGCTGGCGCAGCCGGATGGCGTGCTCTTGCAGGAGCTGCCGTTTGCCATTGAACTCAAGAAATTCACCATTGAGTATTACGACACGGGCATGCCGCGCCTGTTTGCCAGCGACATCGTGATTCACGACAAGGAAGGCGGCGGCAAGCGCGAGGCCCGCGTGGAAGTGAACCACCCCGTCAAGCACAAAGGCATCAGCATCTACCAAAGCAGTTTTGACGACGGCGGCTCGCGCCTGAAGCTGGCCCTGGTTCCGCTGGGCGCAGCGGACATCGCGCCAGCCGGGCTGCAAGGCGCCGTGGGCGACAGCCTGCCGCTGAACGTGCAGGGCGAAAGCCTGACGCTGGAGCTGGGCGAGCTGCGCGTCATGAACGTGGAAGACGTGGCGCAAGAGCAGCCCGGCATGGCTGCACCCGCCGGGCCGGATCGCGGCCTGGCCCACGCCATAGAGCAGCGCCTGGGCGCGGCTGACAAAACCGTCACGCAGCGCCATTTGCGCAACGTCGGCCCCAGCTTCAGCTACCGCCTGCGCGACGCCGCCGGGCAGGCCCGCGAATACAAAAACTACATGCTGCCCATCGACATGGGCGATGGCGGCCCCAGCGTCTTTTTGCTGGGCGTGCGCCTGTCGGCCAGCGACTCCATGCGCTATTTGCGCATTCCGGCCGACGAAAACCAGTCGCTGCAAGGCTTTGTGCGCCTGCGCGCCGCCTTGCAAGACGCCCGCCAGCGCGAAGCCGCCGTGGCCCGCTACGTGGCGCGCAACCTGGAAGGCGGGCGCACCAGCCTGGCCGGGCAGCTCACCCTCTCCGCCCGCCGCATGCTGGGGCTGTTTGCGGGCGTGGACGCCATCCGGGGCCGCAAGCCTGGCGGGCTGCAAGCCATCGCCGATTTCGTGGAAGAAGCCGTGCCGCCTGCCGAGCGTGAAACCGCCGCCCAGGCCCTGCTGCGCCTGCTCAACGGCGTGCTGTTCGAGCTGAACCAGGCCGTGCGCGAAGCCCACGGCCAAAAGCCCCTGCCTGAAGACGACCCGCAAGCCATCGCCTGGGTGCAGCACGCGGCCGTCGCGCTGTCTGACGTGAACCTCTACCCCGCCGCCTTCACGCTCGAACTCAAAGACTTCACCCACGTGCAGGCCAGCGTCATGCAAGTGGCGCGCGCGCCCGGCCAGGCCGTGGTCTATCTGGGCTGCCTGCTGCTGATTGCCGGCATCTTCGGCATGCTCTACGTGCGCGACCGCCGCCTGTGGATTTGGCTGGCTCCAGCTGCCAGCGGGCCGGGCGCACAAGCCGTGGCCGCCTTCTCATCCAACCGCAAAACGCTGGACGCCGACCGGGAATTTGCCCAAATCAAGGCGCGGCTTTTGCAACTTCCGGCAAGCTCATGTGCCATGCAGCCCACAACCACGCTTTCCTGACGATGAACACCGCCGCCGCCACACCCTCCGCCGCCCCTGCGGCCACGCCGCCGGAAAACGCCGCCCTGGCCGCCGCGCCCGCGCCGGACGCGGGCTATTTCGCCCGCCGCACCTGGGGCGACTGGCTGTTTGCCGCCATCGCCGCCGCTGGCGCGGGCTTTGCCCTGTGGCGCTACCGGCAGGCCATGGACGGCTACGAAACCGCCATCCTCCTGGCCACACTGCCCATCGTCATCTGGCTGGGCTGGTTCTGGCGGCCCCTGCGCCACCTCATGCTCGTCTGCGGCGGCCTGGCGCTGCTGGCCATTGCCAGCTACGGGGGCGACCTGGGCCGCGCCGAAACCGTCTTCTGGCTCAAATTCCTGCTGTCCAGCCAGTCGGCCATTCTCTGGATGAGCGTGCTCTTTTTCATGAGCACCGTCTTTTACTGGGCCGGCATGTTCATCCGGCAGCCAGCGGCTTCTCTTGAAAGCCTGGGCAGCAAGCTGGCCTGGGGCGCCGTGGCGCTGGCGCTCACCGGCACGCTGGTGCGCTGGTACGAAAGCCACCACATCGGCGCGGGCATCGGCCACATCCCGGTCAGCAACCTGTATGAAGTTTTCATCATGTTCTGCTGGATGACCACGCTTTTTTACCTGTACTACGAGGAGCAATACCGCACGCGCGCACTGGGCGCGTTCGTCATGCTCGTGGTCAGCGCCGCCGTGGGCTTTTTGCTGTGGTACACGCTCGTGCGCGAAGCGCACCAGATCCAGCCGCTCATCCCCGCCCTGCAAAGCTGGTGGATGAAGCTGCACGTGCCTGCCAATTTCATCGGCTACGGCACCTTCGCGCTGGCGGCCATGGTCGCTTTCGCCTATCTCATCAAGCAGCAGGCCGGCGAGCAGCAGCGGCATCGCATCGCGTCCATGTGGCTGCTGGGCATGGCCGTGTGCTTTGTGCCCCTGGCCTTCCGCCAGCGCGCAGAAGGCGCAGGCGGCGGCTACTGGCTGGGCTACACCATCGTGGCCGCCGCCATCGTCGGCCTCATCGTGCTGGGCCGCAAGCGCATTGCCCAGCGGCTGCCTTCCTTCGAGGTGCTCGATGACGTGATGTACAAGGCCATCGCCGTGGGCTTTGCCTTCTTCACCATTGCCACCGTGCTGGGCGCTTTCTGGGCCGCCGATGCCTGGGGCGGCTACTGGAGCTGGGACCCCAAGGAAACCTGGGCGCTCATCGTCTGGCTCAACTACGCCAGCTGGCTGCACATGCGCCTGATCAAGGGCCTGCGCGGCACTGTGGCCGCCTGGTGGGCGCTGGCGGGCCTGGCCATCACCACCTTCGCCTTCATCGGCGTGAACATGTTCATCACCAGCCTGCACAGCTACGGCTCGATTTAGGCGCCTGTGTGCCGCCTGTGCGCAGGTGCGCAAAGCGCAGATCCGGGCGCTTTTGCGGCCTTGCGAATCCTGCCGGGCTGCTGCCGGGCTGCTGCCAGGCTGCAATTGGGCGGAAAGGCAGCCCGCATTCGCTCCTGTATCAATAGCGCGATGTCCTAGTCGAATGGGCGCAGGGCCTGTTTTTCAGGCCATTGATTCGCTCCTTTTTCCAAAGCGCAAATAACGCTCCGGCCATCCCGGCCCGGCTCGCCTGCCTGGGACAAGCGCCTGCTGCGTTTCATGCCACGCCGCCGCTGGCAGCTCCAGCCCGGAGCCTTCTTTTCCGAACGCCGCCTGCGCCGGAATCCATGCTGCGGCCGCGCCCTTTGGCCATGCGCACAATACGGCGCGGGAAAGGCGCTTTCCCGCGCCATTTCCTCCTTCAACCAACGAAAGAGTTGCAACATGGCAGAAAAAACAGACCAAAAAACAGTCCGGCAACCGGCTCAAGACCCGGCGAAAGGCAAGCTGGGTTTCAAGCTTTTGCCAGCAGGCATTGCACTGGCGCTGGCGCTGCTGATCGCGTTCGCCATTCCCGTGCCGCAGGGCGTGACGCCCCGGGCCTGGCATCTGCTGGCGATGTTCGTGGGCGTGATCGCCGCCATCATCGGCAAGGCCATGCCCATCGGCGCGCTGTCGATGGTGGCCATCACGCTGGTGGCCGTGACGGGAGTGACGGCGGACGCGCCTGAAAACGCCATCAAGGATGCGCTTTCGAGCTTTGCCAATCCGCTGATCTGGCTGATTGGCGCTTCCATCATGATTTCGCGCGGGCTGCTGAAAACGGGGCTGGGCGCGCGCATCGGCTACTTTTTCATCGCGCTGTTTGGCCGCAAGACGCTGGGCATTGGCTACAGCCTGGCGCTGTCGGAGCTGCTACTGGCGCCGGTGACGCCCAGCAACACCGCGCGCGCCGGCGGCATCATCCATCCGGTGATGAAGGCCATTGCCGCCAGCTACGACTCGGACCCCGAAAAAGGCACGCAAGGGCGCATGGGCCGCTATCTGGCGCTGGTCAATTACCACGGCAACCCCATCAGCTCGGCCATGTTCATCACGGCCACCGCGCCCAATCCGCTGGTGGTGGACATCGTGGCCAAGGCCACGAATTCCAGCATCAAGCTCAGCTGGGGCACATGGGCGCTGGCCATGCTGCTGCCGGGCCTGGCGGCCATGCTGCTGATGCCGCTGGCGCTGTATTGGCTCTACCCGCCCGAAATCAGGGAAACGCCCAACGCTGCCGCTTTTGCCAAGGAGCGCCTGGCCGAGCTGGGGCCGATGAACCGGGGCGAAAAAATCATGCTCGCCATCTTCGCGCTGCTGCTGGCGCTGTGGGCGGGCGTGCCCGCCCACATTGGCGGCCCGGCCTGGGCGGTGGACGCCACGGCCACGGCCTTCATCGGCCTGAGCCTGCTGCTGCTCACCGGCGTGCTGAGCTGGGAAGACGTGCTCAAGGAAAAAAGCGCGTGGGACACCATCACCTGGTTCGCCGCGCTGGTGATGATGGCCACGTTCCTGAACAAGCTCGGCCTGATCGCCTGGTTTTCCCACATGCTGGAGGGCGGCATTTCCCATCTGGGCCTGGGCTGGGCGGGCGCGGCCAGCCTGCTGGTGCTGGCCTACTTGTACGCGCACTACATGTTTGCCAGCACCACGGCGCACATCACGGCCATGCTGGGCGCGTTTTACGCCGCTGGCATTGCGCTGGGCGCGCCGCCCATGCTGTTTGCCCTGCTGATGGCCGCCGCCTCCAGCCTGATGATGACGCTGACCCACTACGCCACAGGCTCCTCGCCCGTGATCTACGGCTCGGGCTACACCACGCTGGGCGAGTGGTGGAAGGCCGGTTTTGCCATGAGCGTGCTGAACCTGCTGGTTTTCACCCTCATCGGCGGCGTTTGGTGGAAGGCGCTGGGGTACTGGTGAGAACCGGCTCCATGCGCTCCGCCGCGCATCAAAAAGAGGAGCTGATACAAGAGGCCAAAAAACGGCCTCTGCGCCCATTCCACTAGGACCTCTAGCTATGGTTTAAATAGCGAAAAGGCTCTAGGCAGGCTCTCAGGGCATGTTCTGCGGGCGGTCCGGCTTGCCCATCACGCCCTGCACGGCGCGGTAGAGCGCATCCGAGCCGTGCAGGGGGTTGGCGGGGTCGAAGGCGAAAGGATTGGGCTGCGCCGCCTGGGCGCCCTGCCCTGCCTGGCGGGCTGGCTCCGGCGGGTGCAGAAAGAAAGACAGCGTTTGCGCGCCGTGGGCCTGGTGGCGCAGCAGCACGCGGCGCAATTCGGCGGCGCTCATGGCGTGCATGGGGTGAAATTCGGTGACGCTGTAGCGGCCCTGGCGCGAGCGGGCGAGCCAGTCGAAAAAGCTGTCGTCCTGCGTGGCTTCGCCGTAGAGGTTGATGCCCAGCTGCACATGGCCAAAGGGCTTGAGCGACGCTTCAGAGGCAAAGCGCGTGCCGTCCCAGCCCGCTTTTTCAGCGGGGTAGATCTGCTGGGTGCGGCGGGGCACACCGGCCAGGCAGGTGCGCTCCAGCAGCGCGTCAAAGTGGCGCAGGTAGGCCACCACCTGCTCGGCGCGCCAGGCGTGCCAGAGGGCGGCCAGCGGGTTGTAGAAGACGGCGGCGTGGTCTTGCGGCGTGTCAATCCAGTAGGCCGCGCCGGAGCCGCCTGCTGGCTGCATGGGCGGCAGGGCCGCCTGCATGGGCTGGGGGCGGGGAGTGGACTGCTGGCGGTCCATCACGGCCACGTGGCGCGTTCCCATGTGGATGAGGCGCGGGCCGTCTTCCAGCGCCAGATCAATGCGGTGCAGGCCCGCTGGCAGCCGGGCAAAGGGCAGGTCATAGCGCCAGCCGACCTGGGCCGTGCCCAGATCGGGGCGGGCCGCCGCCACGTCTTGCCGCATGAAGCGCGCAGGCACGCGGGCGGCAAAGCGCCCGTTCAGATACACGCGCACCCAGGCCGGGCCGCTGGCCGCGTGCGCCCAGCCGCTGACGGGCAGCAGGCCGTGCGCGGTGGCGTCCAGATGCTGCCAGTAGTGCGCCAGCGGCTGGCGGCGGATGTCGCGCGAAGGCGGCTGCACGTCGTCAAACGAGGCAAAGGGCGCGCCGCCCAGCCAGGCGTTCAGCGCCCCGATGTCGCCCGCAAAGCGCCGCGCCAGCCAGCGCGAAAAGCCCTGGCGCGAAGCGGCGCTGTAGTCGGTAATCACGTAGTCGCTGCCCGCGCCCATGCCGGCCTCGAAATCGGGGTAGAGGTGATGCACTTCGCCCAGCAGGTTGATGCCCGCAATGCGCGCGCGCGCCGCAGGCGGCATCTGGCACAGGGCGTCCGCCAGCGCGCGGATGGCCTGCTCGCGCCGGCGGGTGATGGGGTTGTCGGTGCGGGCAATGCTCCACGGATACAGCGGCCAGCCCATGTAGCGGTCCGGCGGCAGCGGGCCGGCGGGCGTGACGGCCATGTTGTCGGGGTTTTGCGCCAGCGCGGCCTCGATGGGCGCGTCTTCGGAAAAGTGGGTGGAAAAGAGATACAGCACCACCGGGCGCGGCACGCCTTCAATCGTGCGCGCAATGCGCCGCAGCGCCTCTTCATTGACGGCCCAGCGCCCTTCCGGCGCGGGGGCGGCCTGCGCGTGCGGCTCGAACAAATTGAGCAGCGGCACCACCAGCGTGTAGCCCAGCAGAAAGCGGCCATCGGCGCTCTCGCGCGGCCCCAGCGCCTGCAAGGCGCGCTCTATGCGCGGCGCGGCCGAGCCGTCAGGCGCCGTGCAGGCGGCGTCAGCGGGCGCGCCGCGCGGCCCCAGCGCCAGGCAGTTGTGCAGCCCACCCAGGGCCGGGGCCAGCAAAAGCGGCGCGCGCCCGGCCTGCCACAGCCAGGCGGAAAAAGCCGCCAGCGCCGCAAAAATGGCGGCGGCCAGCGCCAGGCACAGGGCGTTGATGGGGCGGTCGTTGCGGAAAGCGGGCGTGGCGCTCATGGAAGAAAACCGGAAAAACGTGGGGGGAACAAGAACGGGCAATGAACAGGCGGGGCCGTTTGGCGCGCCCTCAAAAACAGGAGCAAATCCAAGAGGGTCTAAATACCATCCAGCGCACTTTCCACTAGGACATCTTGCTATTGATAAAGGAGCGAAATAAGGCTGTGCCCCAGCCCACGGCCAGGCTCCGAACAAGCTCTCAGCCCATTTGCAGCGCAATGGTGACGGGGCCGTCATTGATCAGCGCCACCTGCATGTCGGCTCCGAACTGGCCCGTGGCCACCTCGGGGTGCGCGGCGCGGGCGCGGGCCACGAAATCGTCATACAGCTCGCGGCCCAGGGCGGGCGGTGCGGCGCCCGCAAAGCTGGGGCGGTTGCCGCCGGATGCGTCGGCGGCCAGCGTGAACTGGCTGACGATGAGCAGGCCGCCCGCAGCGTCTTGCACGCTGCGGTTCATCTTGCCCTGCCCGTCCGCAAAGATGCGCAGCTTGAGAATCTTGGCCAGCAGCCGCTCGCCCGTGGCGGGGGTGTCTTGCGGCTCGGCGCAAATGAAAACCAGCAGGCCCGCGCCAATGCGGCCCGTCACCTGGCCGGCAATGCGCACCTCGGCCTGCGACACGCGCTGAATCAGTGCTTTCATGAAAGGCGGCTTTCTTCAGGAGATGGGCTGGCTGCCGCCTCGTCCGGCTCGGGCGGCAGGATCTGAATGAGCGCGCACAGGCCGGGCACGCCTTCGGCCAGCGCGGCGGCCACCTGGGCGCGCAAGGCAGCCGCTTGCGTCAGCGTCCACTCAGGCGGCAGGTGCATGTGCAAATCGGCAAAGCGGCGCTGCCCGGCCTGGCGGGTGCGCACGTGGTCAAAGCGCGCCACGCCATCGGCGGCAAAGCGCGCCAGCACGGTCTGAATCTGCGCCAGGGTTTCGGCCTGCACGGCCTCATCCATCAGCCCTTGCGACGATCGCCACAGCAGGCCAAAGCCTTCGCGCAAGATGTTCAGCGCCACCAGCAGGGCCATGAGCGGGTCCAGCCACAGCCAGCCCGTCAGCGGCGCAAGCAGCACGCCCGCCAGCACGCCGGCGGAAGTCCACACATCCGTCAGCAAATGGCGGGCATCGGCCTGCAGCGCCAGCGAGCGGTGCACGCGCGCGGCGCGCAGCATGAGCCAGGCCAGCGCGCCATTGAGCGCAGAGCTGCCCACCGACAGCGCCAGCCCCCAGCCCGCCAGCGCCACCGGCTGGGGCTGCGCCAGGCGCGGCAGCGCCGCCCAGGCAATGGCCGCAGCGGCCGCCAAAATGAGCAACCCCTCGAACGCAGAGGCAAAGTACTCGGCCTTGTAGTGCCCGTAAGGGTGCCCCTCGTCGGCAGGGCGGCTGGCCACGGTGAGCATGAGCAGGCCAAAGCCCGCCCCGGCCAGATTGACGACGGACTCCAGCGCATCCGACAGCAGCCCGACGGAGCCGGTGAGCTGCCAGGCCAGCGCCTTGAGCGCAATGGCCGCGCAAGCCACGGCAGCGGACGCGGCCATGAGGCGGCGCGGCGTCAGCCAGTGCAAAAAAGCGTTTCCGGAAACAGGCATGAAAACAGGAAGAAAGCGGAAAAAACAGCGCGCAAACCACTCGGACAAGGCGCGCCAAAGAATGCGGATTGTGGCCACAGCCGCTGAAACGGCTGCTTGCGCCTGCCTTTTTCCCGTTACCGCGCGGCTTGGGCGGCATGGACAAAGCGCTTTCTAAAATCGCCGCCCATGTTCACGCGCCGCCCGACTCTCGCCGCCCGGCTCCGCACCGCCTTCTGCCTGGGGCTGGCCCTGCTGACAACGGCCTGCGCCCACGGCTCGCTGCCTTCGCAGGCATCCGGCCGCGTGCTGGAGCAAGGCCGCGCCTCCTGGTACGGCGCAGACTTCCAGGGCCGGCGCACGGCCAGCGGCGAGCGCTTTGACATGCACGCATTCACCGCCGCCCACAAGACCCTGCCCTTTGGCACCCGCGTGCTGGTGCGCAACCCCCGCAACGGCAAACAGGTGGTGGTGCGCATCAACGACCGGGGCCCTTTCTCCCAGAGCCGCATCATTGATTTAAGCCGCGCCGCCGCCCGCCATCTGGGGCTGGAAGGCAGCGGCCACGGGCACGTTGTGCTGCACGAAGCGCAATAGGCGCCAGAAAAGCGGCGGCAGCAAGCCTGCTCCGCATGCCGCCGCTCCCCGGAACGCATCCCCCCTCTTTCCGCGCCCACCGCGCCCCGGCCCTGAACTGGCCCGGCCCGCGCCAATTCAGCTCTTGTTTCAATAGCATGAGGTCTTAGTGGAACGGGCGCAAACGCTATCTATGGCAGCTTGAATTTGCTCCTGTTTTCAATGCGCTGCCGCTTCCCTGCCTGCCCGCGAGAAGCTGCGGGCCGAAACGGGCGGCAAACGCAAAACGGCCTTTGCCACGCCCGCAGCGCGCCTTGAACGGTTTTTTTATTTCAGCCCGCCCGTCTCCACCGTCCAGCCCTGCCCGGCCCCACGCTTGAGCGCATTCAGCACGGCGGGCAGGGCCGCGCGCAGGGCGGCGGGCAAGGTATGCGGCGGGTTGATGACGAACACGCCGCTGGCCGACAGGCCCGCCTGCCCCTTGGCCGCGCCCACGTTCAGTGTGGCGTGAAGCCAGCCGCGCCGCGCCTGATTGGCCAGGGGCTTGAGGCGGCGCGGCAGGCCGTGCGCTTCAGGCCGGGCGATGATGGGGTGCCAGACGAGATACACGCCCGTGGCAAAGCGTTGCAGGCATTGCTGGATGGCGGCCGCCGCGCGGGCGTAGTCGGTCTTGATTTCGTAGCTGGGGTCCATCAGCGCCAGCGCGCGGCGCGAACCGCCAGCCGCTGCGGGCGGCGGCAGCAGGGCGGGCAGGGCGGCAAAGCCGTCTTCGGTCTGAATGGTGATTTGGCGGCCCGCCTGCAACTGGGCCACATTGGCTTGCAGCGCGTGAATATCAGACGGATGCAGCTCGAACAGGCGCAGGCGGTCGTGCACGGCGGCGCGCTCTTGCGCCGCCATGAGGCGCTGCATGATGAAGGGCGATCCGGGGTAGATGCGCCAGCTTTTGCCCGGCGCGTTGAAGCTGGCAACCATGTCGAGATAGTCGCGCAGGGCTTCGGGCGCGGGCGCGCCGCCATCAGCCTGCCCATTGGCCTGCGCCTGCAAGGCCAGCACGCCTTGCGCGGCCTCGCCGGAAGTGCGGGCGGCCTCGCTGTCCAGCCGGTACAGGCCCGCGCCCGCATGGGTGTCCGCCAGCAAAAGCGGCGCGGGCTTGGCCATGAGATGCCGCAGCGTGGCAATCAGAGTCAGATGCTTGAGCGCGTCGGCATGGTTGCCGGCGTGAAAGGCGTGGCGGTAACTGAACATGGGGCAATCGTAATGGCAGCCCATGTGTAGAATCGCCGGTTTTTTGTAGCGCCGCCCGCTCCGCGACAAAACGCGCTTTTGCCGGCATTTTTGCCAGCTTCGGCGCGCCAGCCGCCTGAGAGATTCCCGCCAGAGGAATGCCGACCGCGGAAAAGAGCGGGCCAGCCACTTCACTTTCCCCGAAAAGGAAAAAACCATGAAAACGTTCAGCGCAAAACCCGCTGACGTGAAGCATGAGTGGTTTGTGATTGACGCCACCGACAAGGTGCTCGGCAGGGTAGCCAGCGAAGTTGCCCTCCGTCTGCGCGGCAAGCACAAAGCCATTTACACGCCTCACGTCGATACCGGCGACTTCATCATCGTCGTCAATGCCGCCAAGCTCCGCGTGACCGGCAACAAGGAACTGGGCAAAAAGTATTACCGCCATACCGGCTACCCCGGCGGCATCCGCATGACCACCTTCCGCGACATGCAGGCCAAACACCCCGGCCGCGCGCTGGAAAAGGCCGTCAAGGGCATGCTGCCCAAAGGCCCGCTGGGCTACGCCATGATCAAGAAGCTGAAGGTGTATGGCGGCGCAGAGCATCCGCACACCGCCCAGCAGCCCAAAACGCTGGAAATCTGATAGGAGCCGTCAATGATTGGTGAATGGAACAATGGCACAGGCCGCCGCAAATCCAGCGTGGCCCGCGTGTTTCTGAAAAAAGGCTCCGGCAAGATCACGGTCAATGGCAAGTCCATCGAGGAATACTTTGGCCGCCAGACCTCCATCATGATCTGCAAGCAGCCGCTGGTGCTGACCGAAAACACGGAAACCTTCGACGTGATGGTGAACGTGCGCGGCGGCGGCGAATCCGGCCAGGCCGGCGCAGTGCGCCACGGCATCACCCGCGCGCTGATTGATTACGACGCCAACCTCAAGCCGCAGCTGTCCGCAGCCGGCTACGTGACCCGCGACGCCCGCGAAGTGGAACGCAAGAAGGTCGGCCTGCACTCCGCCCGCCGCCGCAAGCAGTTCAGCAAGCGCTGATTCTGGCGCTCACGCTGGCACGGTGCGGCAAAGCTGCCTTCTGTGCTACAAGCAAGCCGTGCCGCCCGCAAGGGCCGCACGGTTTTTCTTTGGCCCCGCCACGCCCACTTCAGAGGAGATGCAAGCTCATGTTCAACCAGAAAAAACACCCGCCGATGCGCAACGCCATTGGCGCCGGCATGCAGGTGCAGGGGCCGTGCACGTTTGAAGACGGCCTTCAGATCGACGGCACCGTGCTGGGTGACGTGCTGCCCGCATCGGAGCAGAGCGTCAGCAAAATCGTGATCGGCCCCACGGGCCAGGTGCAGGGCACGATTCGCGCGGATTTCATCGTGATCGCGGGCACCGTGATCGGCAATGTGCAGGCGCTCGAAGCGCTGGAACTCCAGGCCAGCGCCCATGTGCAAAGCGAGGCCATCCAGTACCGCACGCTTGAAATGCAAACGGGCGCCGTCATCTCAGGGCAATTGCAGCCGCAGCTGATGCCGCCTTCCACGCCCGCAAAAACCATTTTGACAGGCGAAGATCAGGCGGTTTGATAGACTGCCCGCGATTTCCGCATTGAATATAAATACAGGAGTTACCCCATGAATGCCGCCCCTGAAACCCAAGCTGCCGCTCCGGCCATGCCGGACCCCATCGTCTTTACCGATAGCGCCGCCGCCAAGGTGGCCGATCTCATTGCCGAAGAAGGCAACCCCGATTTGAAGCTGCGCGTGTTCGTGCAGGGCGGCGGATGCTCCGGCTTTCAATATGGCTTCACGTTCGACGAAATCGCCAATGAAGACGACACGACGATGACCAAGAATGGCGTTTCGCTGCTGATTGACGCCATGAGCTTCCAATATCTGGTCGGCGCTGAAATTGACTACAAGGAAGATTTGCAGGGCGCGCAATTCGTCATCCGCAATCCAAATGCTGAAACCACTTGCGGCTGCGGTTCGTCATTTTCCGTGGCGGAAGAATAAATTCCACAAATAAAAAAGGGCGCTTCTTAAAGCGCCCTTTTTTTATTTTCCAGGAATATGAAATGAATTCACTCGAAAGCTGTGCCCGCCATTTGTTTGGCTGATTCCAGCTGGGCCTGCATATCAAGTGAAAGCTGGGCAAATGTTTCTTTTTTCGCCACCGAAGCCAGCACGGCGCCGCTTTGCTCGGCCAGCGCCACTGTCGGATTGACGGGCTTGTTTTCCACGCGGAACTCGAAATGCAGGTGCGGCCCCGTCGCGCGGCCCGTGGCGCCCACGGCGCCGATCACATCGCCCTGCGACACCTTCTGCCCAGGCTTCACGTCAATGCGCGAAAGGTGCGCGTACACCGTCGAATCCTTGCCGTTGAGGTGGCTGATGTAAATCACGTTGCCATAACCGTTTTGCGCTCCGGCCACCGTCACGGTGCCGTCGCCAATGGTGCGCACGGGCGTGCCCGTGGGCGCGGCGTAATCCACGCCCGTGTGCTTGTGCGTGTAGCCCAGAATGGGATGATGGCGCTCGCCAAATTTGCTGGTCACGCGCAGCACAGGCAGCGGAGCCGCCAGATAGGCGCGCCGCAGGCTCTCACCAGCAAAGTCAAAGTAGCCGCCTTGCCCGGGGCTGCCGCTTTCCTGGAACCAGACTGCCTCATGCGCTTTGCCGCGATTGACGAACTCGGCGCTCAGCACGCGGCCTGCGCGGACCGGCTCGCCATCAGCCTCCAGCGTCTCGTACACCACCGAAAAGCTGTCGCCCTTGCGCAGGCCTTTGTGGAAGTTGATGACCGAGCCAAAAATATCGGCCAGCTGATACGTCACGCTGTCAGGCAGATTGACCTCATCGGCCGCCGCGAAGAGCGACGAGCGGATGACCCCGCTTGCCACGCGCTGGCCCACTTGCAGCGGCGCCGTTTCCACGCGGGCTGTCAAGCCGGCTTCCGTCTTTTCCACGATCAGCCGCCTGAATTCCTGGCTTCCCGGCTTGTCCAGCCAGTGCGTGCGCAAGGAAAGGAGCTTTTGCCCGTCATCGGCCTGCACTGCCACGGGCCGCCCCGTGCGGCTGAACAGCGCGTTGCGCGCGTCCGCATGGCCGCGCAGAAAACGCGCCGCCTCGGCATCCACCACCCCCATGCGCGCCAGCAGCGCTTCCGGCGTATCGCTGCTGCGCGTGCTGCCATTGCGGTACAGCGTCAGCGCGCCGCCGCCTTGCGCGGCCACGTCTGCCTGCACAGGCTCCGTCACCAGCCGCACCAGTTTGGGCGGCTCGGCGGGCGTCAGCGCGGCCATGGCAAACGTGCCAGCGCCCATTAAAAAGGCGGTGATGGCCGCCGTCGTGCGTTTCGGGTTGCGCTGAATCAGTCCAGCAATGAACAAGACAATGGCAGAAGGCTTCACGGGGATATCCGGGTCAAGGCGGGAAGCGGCAGACTGTAGCCTGCACACTACAATTTGAGTCGTTTTCTTTGCTTTTGGCAAAGCGGGCGAGTATAGCCATGCGCCTTGCACGCAAAACCCGCTTTGCCTTTCCTCTCCCCCAGCTTTACATATGACACAGCCTCCCGCGCAAGCCGCTTCAAGCCCCTTTCCCATCACCGACCGCGTGCGCGAAGCCATGCAAATCACCCTGCGCGGCTGCGATGAGCTGCTGCCCACCGCCGACTGGGAACAAAAACTCGCCCGCGCCGAAGCCACCGGCCAGCCGCTGCGCATCAAACTGGGCCTGGACCCCACCGCGCCCGACATCCATCTGGGCCACACCGTCGTGCTCAACAAGCTGCGCCAGCTGCAAGACCTGGGCCACACCGTCATCTTCCTCATTGGCGACTTCACCACCCTCATTGGCGACCCCAGCGGCCGCAACACCACCCGCCCGCCGCTGAGCGCCGAACAAATCCGCGCCAACGCCGAAACCTATCGCGCCCAGGCCTACAAAGTGCTCAGCCCTGAAAAAACCGAGCTGCGCTACAACAGCGAGTGGTGCGACCAGCTGGGCGCGCGCGGCATGATCCAGCTGGCGGCCCAATACACCGTCGCCCGCATGATGGAACGCAACGACTTTCACGCGCGCTTTCACTCTGGCGCCTCCATCAGCCTGCACGAATTCCTCTACCCCCTGCTGCAAGGCTACGACTCCGTCGCCCTCAAAAGCGACCTCGAACTCGGCGGCACCGACCAGAAATTCAACCTCCTCATGGGCCGCCACCTGCAAATCGAACACGGGCAGGAACCCCAGTGCGCGCTCACCATGCCCCTGCTCGTGGGGCTGGACGGCGTGGACAAAATGTCCAAAAGCAAAGGCAACTACATCGGCATCACCGAAGACGCCAACACCATGTTCGCCAAAGTCCTGTCCATCAGCGACGAACTCATGTGGCGCTGGTACCCCCTGCTGTCTTTCCAGAGCCTGGCCGACATTGAAAAACTCCAGGCCGAAGTCGCCGCAGGCCGCAACCCCAAAGAAGCCAAAGTCATGCTTGCGCGCGAAATCACCACGCGCTTTCACAGCGCCCAGGCAGCCAGCGCTGCCGAGCAAGACTTCATCAACCGCAGCAAAGGCGGCGTGCCCGACGACATTGCGCAAGTGCAGCTGAGCGCCGGCAGCGAGGGCCTGGGCATCGGCCTGGTGCTCAAGCAATCGGGCCTGGCCCCTTCCACCAGCGAAGCCAACCGCCTGATAGACGGCGGCGGCGTGCGCGTAGACAGCGCCGTCAT
This sequence comes from Ottowia massiliensis, assembly GCF_900240305.1. Classification (NCBI taxonomy): domain Bacteria; kingdom Pseudomonadati; phylum Pseudomonadota; class Betaproteobacteria; order Burkholderiales; family Comamonadaceae; genus Ottowia; species Ottowia massiliensis. Next base: position 770,271 of record NZ_LT964854.1, read on the forward strand.
CAGCGACAAGGCCCTGAAGCTGCGCCCCGGCACTTACGTGGTGCAAGTGGGCAAACGCAAATTCGCCCGCGTCACCCTGGCCTGAAAACCCATGTGCGGCCCGCTCCTGCTGGCCTGAATACACCAAAAACAGGAGCAAATATGAGGGGCCTGAAATGCCGTTCCTCGCAAATTCCACCAAGACCTCATGCTATTGATTCAGAAGCGAAAAATTCCTCGCTTCCCGCCCGCGCCTTGCCCATTCCAAACCGCTTCTTCACGCTGAAAGACGGGGCGCGAACAAACGCCGGAAACCTGTTCAGAGTCTGGCCATGAGGGGCGAAAGCGCGGCCCCGGGCGCTCTTGGGCCTTGCCCATCTTCAGCGGGTCACAAAGGCTGCAGCAAGGCAAGCTGCGCCTCGTCCAGCCAGCGCCACTGGCCGGGGGCCAGATCAGCGGGCAAGGCAAGCTGGCCAATGCGGCTGCGGTGCAGCGCCGTCACGCGGTTGCCCACGGCAGCCAGCATGCGCTTGACCTGGTGGTACTTGCCCTCGGTCAGCGTCAGGCGCAAGGCATGACTGCCCGTCGCCTCGCAAGCGGCAGCGCGCACGGGCTGGGGATCGTCATGAAGAACCACCCCCTCCAGCAGCCGGGCAATTTGCGCGGCAGTCACCGCATGCGCTGCGCTCACCTCATACACCTTGGGCACATGGCGGCGCGGGGCGTTCATGCGGTGAATGAAAGCGCCATCGTCACTGAGCAACAACAAGCCAGTCGTATCCTGATCCAGCCGGCCCACAGCCTGCACGCCGCTGGCCCTGCCACCCTTGGCGGCAGGACGCTGCCGCAGCATGGCAGGCAGCAAGGCATAAATGCTGGGCCAGGCGCTGGGGCGCTGCGAACACTCATAGCCCGCTGGCTTGTGAAGCATGAGATACGCAGGACTGCGGCACTCCCAAGGCTGCCCCTGCACGGCAATGCGCAGGCCCTGCGGCGGAAAAACAGCCGCCGGATCAGTGCAAACGCTGCCTTGCACTTGCACCAGCCCCTGCGCAATCAGCCCCGCGCACTGACGGCGCGTGCCAAAACCCTGGGCAAAAAGAAGGTCATCCAAACGTTGCATGGCGAAAAGCAAATGGCTGAGAACCCGCTCACATTCTGTCCGTAGACGCGAAAAGCGCGGCCTCAGGCGCTCTGCCGCGTTGCAAATCCTCGCCGGGCCACGAGAGCTGCCTACGGCTTGCGCCTTGCCGCCCATCCCGATCCATTCTTTCGCCTCTCACGGCCTGATCATGAACAGGCTCTTATAAGCCCAAATTTCCGGCAAACAGTTTCCGCCCAAACCCAAAGCACTGGCAACGAAAACCGGAAACAGCCTTTTCTTCATTTACGCAGCATTTACCCAATCTTGCTGCCAAAGCAGCGGCTGTTGCTGGATTCAATCCCTTTGAAATCAGGGGTGGCCTGAAACTTCCGTCGCTTTCAACACTGCTTACCACGCTGTGTCTTAATCCCTTTGAAATCAGGGGTGGCCTGAAACCCTGACAACCTGGCAACCTGGCAACCTGGCAACCTGGCAACCTGGCAACCCAAGGATGCCGCCCCGGTCTTAATCCCTTTGAAATCAGGGGTGGCCTGAAACAGACAATCCGGCGTATGCAGGAGATCGTTGACGTCTTAATCCCCTTGAAATCAGGGGTGGCCTGAAACAAGCTCGAGGATGTGGACTTCGCGTTCATGTTCTTGTCTTAATCCCTTTGAAATCAGGGGTGGCCTGAAACTCGAACTCGACACCAACCCCGAAAGCCTGGACTGTCTTAATCCCTTTGAAATCAGGGGTGGCCTGAAACCATTTGAAAGGACACAACAATGGCAGTATTTAGTCTTAATCCCTTTGAAATCAGGGGTGGCCTGAAACCATCCACGGAGTATGACTATGACTTTCGCCTGCTGGTCTTAATCCCTTTGAAATCAGGGGTGGCCTGAAACCGTACGCCTCTGAAATCCGTTGCGGGACAACAGCTTGCAGAGGGCTTTATGGACGGTCACAGGTCGTTGGGGAGATGTCGCTTCAGGCGTCGTTTCAGGCTTTTGGCGGGGGGTATTTTCGCCTGGTTTTGGCCCCCAGCTGGGCCGGGCGCAGGGTATCTGTGGGTGGAATGCGCGTTTTTGCTCCTTGATTGATAGCAGGATGTCCTAGTGGAATGCACGAGAGGCGGCATTTCGACCCCATGAATTCGCTCCTGTTTTTGATGTGAAGGGCGCTTGTCCGGCAGGCTTTCAGATGAGAGTCCAGGGTTTGCGGTTTGAGGGGGCTGACGGGGCGCCGGGTTCGTCTGTGCCGTCAAGGCTGCTGATGGCGTCGGCAGCGCCCGGGCCGGCCGGGTTGCCGTTTTCGTTGATGTTTCCGTCGCCGCTTTCGTCGCCCGGAAGCAGGGCGGGGTCGTCTTGCCAGGTTTCGGGCAGGCCGCTCCAGTGGATGCCGCCGGGCGGGGTGGCGAGGGCGATGGCCTGAAGCAGGTTTTGCACGCTGTGGCTGATGCTGCGGCGCGGGGGTTGGCGTATTCCTCGCAGGCGTTGTAGTAGTGGGCGCGGACGGCTTTGCCGAGCAGGCAGCCGGCGGCGCTTTGGCTGAAGTGGTCTTTGGTGAGGGTTTGGCGGGCAACGGGTTGCAGGCAGAAGCGATCGACGAGGGGGCGCACGGTTTCGAGCAGGTCGCAAGCGAGCGAGTGTCTGCCGAAGCTGAGCTGGTGGTAGTAGCCAATGGCCGGCTCCAGCCCGGCGCCGTGCAGCGCCAAGGCGATTTCGGAGCCGGCAAGGGAGAGCCAGGAAGCTGCTACAGGCTTGCAGCCCGGTCAAACCGTTGCCCGATATTGTTGCTACAGAATTAACAGCATGATGTCCTAGTGGAAACTGCGCGAGATGGCATTTTCAGCCCCTTGAATTCGCTCCTGTTTTTTAAGCTTTTCTGCGCCGTCAGGCCAGTGCAGCCAAGCTCGAAGCGCCGCGCGAGAATCCGGCCGGACATTGCGAGAGTCATCATGCGTCTTTCCTCACCCGACACCCTCCAGCTCATTACCGCCGCCACCCGCGCTCCATCTGGTCATAACTCGCAGCCGTGGTATTTTGAAATCAACGCCAATGAAATTGCCATTTTTCCCGACCCCGCAAGGGCGCTGCCCGCCGTGGACGGCAACCGCCGGGAATTGTTCATCAGCCTGGGATGCGCGGCTGAAAATCTTTGCCTGCAAGCTTCAGCCTTGCATTACGCCGCCCAGACGGAAATAAGCGGCGATGGAAGCATCAGAATACAGCTTCAAAAATCAGACAGTATTATTCCAAGCCCGCTTTCTGCCTATATTGAACAGCGGCAGACAAACCGCTCAACATACAATCACAAAATCATTCCGGAAGATATTTTGCGTGCCATTCTGGAGGAATGGACCGGAAATGAAATAAAAATCCATCTGTTCAAGAAGGAGGACCGCGCCTTCAAGCTGCTGACCGAAGCCGTCACGCAGGGCAATGAAGCGCAAATGAACGACCCCGCCTTCAAGGCGGAGTTGCTTTCATGGGTGCGCTTCAACAAAAAGCATGCCGAAAGCACGGGCGACGGCCTCAGCTACGCCACCCTGGGCGCGCCCAGTCTGCCCCGCTGGATCAGCGAACCCATCGTGAAATCCATGCTCAACGGCAAATCGCAAAACAAATCCGATCTGAAAAAAATCGCATCTTCATCCCATTTGGCGCTTATCACCAGCCCGGCTGATGATGTTTTTTCATGGATCAGCACGGGGCGCGCACTCCAGCGTTTTCTGCTTTCGCTGACCCGGGCAGGCATTGCCAGCGCATACCTGAATCAGCCTTGCGAAGTCGCCGAAATACGCGGGAAATTGCGCGAGAAACTTTTTCACGCGACCCGTGAATATCCACAACTGCTGCTGCGCATCGGCTATGCAAAGCCGCTTCCGCGCGCCGGAAGAAGGCCGCTTCGGGACGTCATGAAATCTGAATATGGAATGGCCTATTGAACGTGCCCGTTCAGCCCATTTTCCGCCAGCAAAAGGGCAAGGCGGCCACTAGCTCTTTTTACGCGAAAAACCAGCCGTGGCGGTGTATGGCTTGCGAGCTGCCCCACACATGGCTGACGCGCGAGGGGCGAACGCATCAGCAATCCGAATGAGCATGGCGTGAGCGGAGGAAAGAGGCAATATTTCGCTCCTTTAACCATAGCATGATGTCCTAGTGGAATCAGCGCAAACCGGTATTTCTGCCCCTTGAATTTGCTCCTGTTTCCGATGCCCTCATCTGCCAGGCACCGGGCAACCCGGAGGCTGCGCCAGCCGCCCGCCTTGGGCGCTTCTGAACGGGCTTCATGAGCGGCGCCTGATTCAATTCCGCAAAACGGACGGCAGGCCGCTTGGCTGAGATGCGCCAGGGCAGCGCGGCGCATCGCACGCGCGAAATGAAGGTTGACCGTTTTGAAAGCTGGCTGTTTTCTTTGAAGGCGCGCCCTGCTCCGCCCTGACCCGGCGGCGCACGAAAACGAACGGGGCGCAGGTGTTGCCTTGCGCCCCGTGCCGTGCAGCGGCCAGCCAGCCGCCTATCAGTCCATCAACTCAAGGCGCCGTGGCAGTTCTTGTAGCGCTTGCCGCTGCCGCAGGGGCAGGGGTCGTTGCGGCCCACGCGGGGCACTTCGCCTGCGGCCAGGCCCGCGCCTGCCGCCCCGGCCACGGTGCTGCGTGCGCTGCCGGCCGGGGTTTGGGGCAGGGTCTGCGCCTCACCCATTTCCGAGGGCGCGGTGTAGGTAACGTTGCTGACGCGCTCGGCCTGCTGGCTGATGCTGCCAGCGGCTTCATCAGCCTGCTCGCGGGTTTGCACGCGCACATTGATGAGCACGCGGGTGACTTCGTTTTTCACTGTGTCCAGCATTTGGCTGAAGAGTTCAAAGGCTTCGCGCTTGTATTCCTGCTTGGGCTGCTTCTGGGCGTAGCCGCGCAGGTGGATGCCCTGGCGCAGGTAGTCGAGCGCGGAGAGGTGCTCGCGCCAGTTGCTGTCGATGGATTGCAGGAGCACGGAGCGCTCGAAGGGGCGGAAGTTTTCCGCGCCAACCAGGGCCACTTTGGCGGCGTAGGCTTCGTCGGCGGCCACGCGCACGGCTTCGACGATTTCCTGATCGGTGATGGAGCTGGAGGATTCCACCGACTTTTGCAGGGGCAGCTCGATTTGCCAGTCCTGCGCCAGGGCTTTTTCAAGGCCGGGCAGGTCCCATTGCTCTTCTACCGAGTCGGCGGGCACGTATTGGCGCACAAGGTCTTCAAAGCAGCCGTGGCGCAAGGCGGTGATCTGGGCGGTGAGGTCTTGCGCGTTGAGGATGTCGTTGCGCTGCTGGTAGATGACTTTGCGCTGGTCGTTGGCGACGTCGTCGTATTCGAGCAGCTGTTTGCGGATGTCGAAGTTGCGGCCTTCCACTTTGCGCTGGGCGCTTTCGATGGCGCGGGTGACCATGCCGGCTTCAATGGCTTCGCCTTCAGGCATTTTGAGGCGGTCCATGATGGCGCGCACGCGGTCGCCCGCAAAGATACGCATGAGCGCGTCGTCCAGGCTGAGATAAAAGCGCGAGGAGCCGGGGTCGCCTTGGCGGCCCGAGCGGCCGCGCAGCTGGTTGTCGATGCGGCGGCTTTCGTGCCTTTCGGTGGCGATGATGCGCAGGCCGCCCAGGGATTTGACTTTTTCGTGGTCGGCCTGCCATTGCTGGCGCAGCTGCTGGATGCGGCTGGCGCGGGTGGCTTCGTCAAGCGATTCGTCGGCTTCGATGGCGGCGACGGTTTTTTCGATGTTGCCGCCCAGCACGATGTCGGTGCCGCGCCCGGCCATGTTGGTGGCGATGGTGATGACGCCGGGGCGCCCGGCCTGGGCGACGATGTCGGCTTCGCTGGCGTGCTGCTTGGCGTTGAGCACCTGGTGCGGCAGGTTCTCCTTTTTCAGCAGGTTGGAGATGATTTCGGAGTTTTCGATGGAGGTGGTGCCCACGAGCACGGGCTGGCCGCGCTTGTGGCATTCGCGAATGTCGGCGAGCGCGGCGGCGTATTTTTCGGGGGTGGTTTTGTAAACGCGGTCGAGCTGGTCGTCGCGCTTGTTGGGGCGGTTGGGCGGGATGACGACGGTTTCCAGCCCGTAGATTTCCTGGAATTCATAGGCTTCGGTGTCGGCCGTGCCCGTCATGCCCGAGAGCTTGGCGTAGAGGCGGAAGTAGTTCTGGAAGGTGATGGAGGCCAGCGTCTGGTTTTCGGCCTGGATGGGCACGCCTTCCTTGGCTTCCACGGCCTGGTGCAGGCCGTCGCTCCAGCGGCGGCCGGTCATGAGGCGGCCCGTGAATTCATCGACGATGACGATTTCAGGGCCGTTTTCGCCGTTTTGCACCACGTAGTGCTGGTCACGGTGATACAGGTGCGCGGCGCGCAGGGCGGCGTAGAGGTGGTGCACCAGCGCGATGTTGGCGGGGTCATACAGCGACGCGCCTTCGGCAATGAGGCCGCGCGCGGCCAGGATGCGCTCGGCGTTTTCGTAGCCTTGTTCGGTGAGATAGACCTGATGGGACTTTTCGTCCACGGTGAAGTCGCCAGGCTTGATAACGCCTTCGCCCGTGCGCGGATCGGCTTCGCCTTCCTGCCGGGTGAGCTGGGGGGCCACTTCGTTCATGGCCAGATAGATAGCAGTCTGGTCTTCGGCTTGGCCGCTGATGATGAGCGGCGTGCGCGCTTCGTCAATGAGGATGGAGTCCACCTCGTCCACGATGGCGTAGTTGAGCTGGCGCTGCACGCGATCGCCCGGCTCGTACACCATGTTGTCGCGCAGGTAGTCAAAGCCGTATTCGTTGTTGGTGCCGTAGGTGATGTCGGCGCCGTAGGCGGCCTGCTTTTCTTCGCGCGGCATGTAAGGCAGGTTCACGCCCACCGTCAGGCCCAGGAAGTTGTAGAGGCGCGCCATCCATTGCGCGTCGCGGTTGGCCAGGTAGTCATTGACCGTGACCACATGCACGCCCTTGCCCGTGAGCGCGTTCAGATACACGGGCAGCGTGGCCGTGAGCGTTTTGCCTTCGCCCGTGCGCATTTCGGCAATCTTGCCCTCGTGCAGGGCCATGCCGCCGATCAGCTGCACGTCAAAGTGGCGCATCTTCATCACGCGCTTGGAGGCTTCGCGCACCACGGCGAAAGCTTCCGGCAGAAGCTGATCCAGCGTTTCGCCTTTGCCCAGCCGCTCTTTGAACTCTTGCGTTTTGGCGCTGATTTGCTCGTCGGACAGCTTCTCGAACTGCGGCTCCAGCGCGTTGATGCGCGCCACCGTCTTGCGGTATTGCTTGAGCAGGCGATCGTTACGGCTGCCAAAGAGCTTGGTCAAAAGAGTAAGGGGCATACGCGGCGGAAATCGGAAAATGTTCGGTCAAAGAAAAAGCCAAGCAAGGGCGGAAACAATCCGCGCTTGCAAGGCGGCGAGGCATTTTAGAACCTGTGCACAGTCTGGCCGCGAGGGGCAAAAGAGCGAATCAGAATAGGCTGCAAGGCGCGAACCGCAAGCGGGCCTCATGGCCTGCTGGCTGCCCGGCCAGAGATTGACAACGCCACAGATCGCCCAAGGCCGCGCTTTTGTGCCTGCAGACAAACTCTGAACAGATTTTCGGAGCGCGCATCTCCTTCCTGAGCCTGGTTGTGAAGACCTTGCGCTTGCCTGCTGGCAATAATGCGCGCGGAAAGCGGAGCGGGCTGCGCTGCCAGCTATAGCCGCTTTGCAACATTTCAATACTTTCATCCGCCATGAGCATCACGTTGAAAACCCCCATGAACATGCAGCAAGCCATGCACGGCTCACCCATGCTTGCGCAACTGATGCGAATGGCGGAGGAAACCCGTGCGTGCATGGCCGTCATCCGCCCCCTGCTGCCCGCTTCGCTACGTGGCGCCGTGCGCCCAGGCCCCATGCAAGACGGCACTTGGTGCCTGCTTATCGCCCACACAGCCGCCGCAGCAAAGCTGCGCCAGCTCGCTCCGGCCCTGCTAGCGGCCCTGCGCGCCAAGGGGCATGAGGTGCAGACCCTTCGCTTCAAGGTCCAGCCGCCGCCCGATTCAAAAATCCAAGAAAAAACCCGCTGGCCGTGAGCGGCTGGCGGGTTGTTAATGTGGTGCCGGTTGTCGGACTCGAACTGACGACCTACCGCTTACAAGGCGGGTGCTCTACCAACTGAGCTAAACCGGCTGAAACTCAAAGGGGCGGATTCTAACCACTATTTGACGATTCTCAGCGATGGCCTGCCGCCGCTTGGCGCAGGAGGCTCGTCATCCGGCCCGGCATCTTTGCTAGAACCGGGTGGCGAAACAGGCCGTAGTTGAGGTTTCTCGGCTATGGGCACCTCAGATTCGCCGTCTGCGCCTGGCATTTTCCCCGCTTCAGCCTCTTGGCTCGCCTCCGGGAATGCCATGCCCTGCCCCGTTTCCCGCGCATAGATCGCGAGCACCCGATTGACGGGTATGAAAATATCTCGCGGCACGCCGCCAAAACGGGCCTTGAACTCAATATAGTCATTGCCCATTTTCAAGCCATTGGTCGCGTCAAAACCAATGTTAAGCACAATCTGCCCATTCTGAACAAATTCTCTGGGCACCTGCACGGTTTCATCCACACGCACCGCAATATGGGGGGTCAGCCCATTGTCGCTGCACCATTCATACAAGGCGCGCAACAAATACGGCTGGGTAGAGGTGGTTTCCAATTCAGCCTCCTGAAGTTCCCAATCATTACTTCCGCATGACTTTTTCAGACGGCGTCAGTGCCTCAATATACGCAGGCCGGGAAAAGATGCGCTCCGCATATTTGAGAAGCGGCGCCGCATTCTTGCTCAGCTCAATTCCATAGTAATCAAGCCTCCAGAGCAGAGGCGCCAAAGCGACATCCAGCATGGAGAAATGCTCGCCCAGGATATATTTGTTCTTCAAAAACACGGGCGCCATTTGCGTCAGGCGATCGCGGATATTTCCCCGCGCTTTTTCCAGCGCCTTTTCATTGGTCCGGCCCACACGATGTTCCAGCACGCTTACGTGAGAAAACAGCTCTTTTTCAAAATTGAGCAGGAAAAGGCGCACCCGCGCCCGGTCCACCGGATCGCCCGGCATAAGCTGCGGATGAGGAAAACGCTCATCAATATATTCATTGATGATATTTGATTCATAAAGAATCAGATCTCTTTCCACCAGAATAGGCACCTGCCCATAAGGGTTCATCACACTGATATCTTCCGGCTTGTTGAACAGGTCGACATCACGGATTTCAAAATCCATTCCCTTCTCGAACAGCACAAAACGGCAGCGATGCGAAAAGGGGCAGGTTGTTCCTGAATAAAGCACCATCATGGCGGGAGGCTCCTAAAAAACCGAAAGAGTGGGCAGCGCAAATGCACCGTCCACTCTATTTACTGCCCGGTCAAAACCGGGCACGCAGAATAAAAGACTTTATTTGACGTCTTTCCAGAATGCCTTGTTCAAATTCCAGGCGGCAAAAGTAAACAAAGCCAGGAACAGCATGGCAAAGATGCCTATCTTCACGCGCTTGTTCTGGGCCGGTTCACCCATCCATTGCAGGAAATTGACCAAATCACCCACATTTTTGTCGTAATCGGCAGCGCTCATGGCACCCGGTGTCACTTCTTCCCACCCTTTGTGCACTTGCACTTGCTGGCCATGTGACTCATGCGTTTCAAACAGAGGCTTGCGCTCACCCTGCAATTCCCACAACGGGTGCGGCATGCCAATACTGGGAAATGCCAAGTTATTCCAGCCAGTGGGTTTGGTGGGATCTCGATAGTAAGAACGCAGCAGGGTGTAGATGTAATCTGCGCCCGTGCCATTGGAGCCAGCCCGAGAGCGGGCAATCAATGTCAAATCCGGCGGATTGGCGCCAAACCATTTTTTGGCCTCGATGGGATCAATCGCGGCTTTCATGACGTTGCCCACCTTGTCAGTGGTGAACATCAGATTTTCCTTGATCTGTTCTTCCGTCAAGCCAATGTCTTGCAAACGGTTGTAGCGCATGAACGCCGCTGAATGGCAGCTCAGGCAGTAATTGACAAAGATGCGTGCGCCGTTTTGCAGCGACGCCTGGTTTGTCACGTCAATAGGGGCCTTATCCCAAGGGATTCCGCCGCTTGCAGCGTGGGCGCTGATGACCAGATTCGCTGCCAGCATCAGGCCAGCGACCAGTTTCTTGTGGAATTTCATTTTTATGCTCCGGCAAATTCAGTGCGGTGTGAAGGTGACGCGATCAGGCACAGGTTTGGGCGTGCCAATTCGCGACCACCACGGCATCAGCAGGAAGAAGCCGAAGTAAAACAGCGTGCCAATCATGGCGACCAGTTCATTGGTCATCCAGCTCAAGGCAGGCGCGGCAAAAATCGGGCCGGGGAGCATGATGCCCAGCACCATCAGAATGCCAAACCACACCACGAACACGGCATAGAGCCATTTATGCCAGCCGGGGCGATAGCGGATGGACTTGACGGGACTCCAGTCCAGCCACGGCAGGAAGAACAGGATGATGACAGCGCCGCCCATGACGACCACGCCCCAGAACTTCGCGTCAAACGTCTTGAGCAGGAAAGCCGCCACGACAGCCGCGCCAGCAACCCCCACCTTGATCAACATGGGCAAGCGTGTACGCAGGAACACGAATGCCGCTGCCAGCACGATGATGACGCACAGCACATTGACCATCGTGTCGGTTGTGGCGCGCAGCATGGAATAGAACGGCGTGAAATACCACACAGGCGCGATGTGCGCTGGCGTAACCAGCGGATCGGCCGGAATGAAGTTGTTGTATTCCAGGAAATAGCCGCCAAATTCTGGCGCGAAGAAAACCACGGCGAAATAGACCATGAAAAACACGCCTACGCCCAAAATGTCGTGAACCGTGTAGTAGGGGTGGAACGGGACGCCATCCGCAGGCGCAGTGGGCGACCAGCGGTTGCCTTTGGGGCCTTGCTTGATCTCCACGCCATCAGGGTTGTTGGAGCCTACGTCATGCAGGGCAAGCAAGTGCGCCACCACCAGTCCGAGCAGCACCAGCGGCACGGCAATAACGTGAAAACTGAAAAAGCGGTTCAGTGTGGCGTCACTTACCACGTAGTCACCGCGAATGAGCAGGGACAGATCGGATCCGACAAATGGAATCGCGGAAAACAGGTTCACGATCACCTGCGCGCCCCAGAAAGACATTTGTCCCCAAGGCAGCAGATAACCCATGAATGCTTCAGCCATCAGGCACAGGAAAATGGCGCAGCCAAAAATCCAGACCAGCTCCCGTGGCTTGCGGTAGCTGCCATACAGCAATCCGCGGAACATGTGCAGATAAACCACGATGAAGAAAGCGGAGGCCCCCGTGGAGTGCATGTAGCGGATGATCCAGCCGCCCGGCACGTCGCGCATGATGTATTCGACCGACTCAAACGCCTTGGCCGCATCAGGCTTGTAGTGCATCACCAGAAAAATGCCCGTGACGATTTGGATCACCAGCACCAGCAGCGCCAGCGAGCCGAAGATGTACCAGACGTTGAAATTCTTCGGCGCATAGTACTCCGACATGTGTTTGCGGTAAGCCTCAAACGCAGTCGGAAAGCGGTTGTCAAACCAGTTGGTTACCTTGGCAACCAATGGCGCATTCGGAGAAATTTCCTTGAATTCAGCCATGTCCGCCTCCCGTCACGCTTCGGAATCGTCGCCAACCAGAATCTTGGTTTCGGACAGGAATTTGTAGGGGGGCACTTCAAGATTGTCTGGCGCAGGCTTGTTCTTGAACACGCGGCCAGCCAGATCGAATGTGGAGCCGTGACAGGGGCAGAAAAATCCGCCTTCCCAGTTGTCAGGCAACGAAGGCTGAGGACCGGTCTGGAACTTGTCCACTGGCGAGCAGCCAAGGTGCGTGCAAATCCCCACGACAACCAGAAACTCTTCCTTGCGCGAGCGCCATTCGTTTTGCGCGTACGCAGGCGTGGGGTATGCCTTGCGTTCCGACTTGGGGTCGGCCACTTCGGAGTCCGTATTCTTCAACGTTGCCAGCATCTCTGGAGTGCGGCGCAAAACCCAGACGGGCTTGCCACGCCATTCGACGATGACCTTTTCGCCAGGCTGAAGCTTGGAAATGTCCACTTCCACAGGCGCGCCAGCGGCTTTGGCCCTTTCTGACGGCTGGAAGCTGCCAACAAAAGGGGTTGCCAGCGCGCCTGCGCCGACCGCGCCGACGACGCCCGTGGTAATCAGCCACGTCCTTTTGCTGCTATCTACCGGGGTATCACTCATGGGAGTCCTCTGGTGTGTTTTTGTGTATCGGGGGTAGCTCAGGATTGTAGCGGAGCCATCTTTCTGACATGGCCCGTTTCAACTTGGCCGCTTTTGACGTACATCAGTGCCTGACAATACGCAGCCTCTTCCATTTCATGTTTCAAAAGGAGAAAGCTTCATGTCCATGTTGCAGGAGTTCAAGGAGTTCGCCGTCAAGGGCAATGTGATGGATCTGGCCGTGGGCGTCATCATTGGCGGCGCGTTCGGCAAGATCGTCGATTCGGTGGTGGGCGATCTCATCATGCCGCTGGTGGGCAAGGTGCTGGGCGGGCTGGATTTTTCCAGCTATTACATCCCGCTGTCCGGGCAGGAATACGGGCTGCCGCTGGCCGAAGCCAAGAAGGCGGGCGCCGTGTTCGCCTATGGCAACTTCGTCACTGTCTCACTCAATTTCGTCATTCTGGCGTTCATCATCTTCATCATGGTCAAGCAGATGAACCGCCTGCGCCGCGCCGAGCCGCCCGCCGAACCTGCCGCTCCGCCTGAAGAAGTGGTGCTGTTGCGCGAGATCCGCGACAGCCTCAAGCGCTGAAAGCGCCTTCTCCATTTCTGTTTTCCATGCCAGCGCCCGCTTTCATGCGGGCGTTTTTCCAGGCGCAGGTCTCTCCTCTCTCATTCGCCTGCCAGCGCGCGCGCCGTGCGCACGGCGGCCAGCAGACTGCCGGCGCTGGCTTGGCCTGTGGCCGCCAGATCGAAGGCCGTGCCGTGGTCGGGGCTGGTGCGCACGAAGGGCAGACCGAGCGTCACGTTCACGCCTTTTTCCACGCCAAGGTATTTCACGGGAATCAGCCCCTGGTCGTGGTACATGGCCACGACCACGTCGAATGCGCCCTGGCGCGCGCGCATGAAAACAGTGTCAGGCGCGAAAGGGCCTTGCGCATTCATGCCCTGCGCGCGGGCAGCGGCTATGGCGGGGGCGATGTGCTCGATTTCCTCACGGCCAAACCGGCCGCCTTCGCCCGCGTGCGGGTTCAGCCCCGCCACGGCCATGCGCGGCGGCCGTCCCAAAGCGCGCGCCAAGGCCGCATGAGTGATTTGCAGGGTGCGCAGCACGCTGGCCTGCGTGACTTGCTCAATGGCTTCACGCAGCGGCATGTGAATGGTGACCAGCACCGTGCGCAGCTCGTCATTGGCCAGCATCATGCGCACGGGCACTTGCTCCACCGGCACGCCCAAGTGCGCCGCTGCTTCAGCTTGAAGCAGCTCGGTGTGGCCTGGAAAGCGGCTGAATGGCTCGCCTGCGGCGGCCAGCGCCTCCTTGTGCAGCGGGGCCGTGACCACTGCCGCCACCTCGCCGCGCAGAGCCGCGCGCGCCGCCCAGACAACGGCTTCGCCCGCCATGCGGCCTGCAGCGGCGCTCACGCGGCCCGGCTCCGGCAACCCGGACGGAGCCTGAACCACAGGCAGCACGGGAATGCAGCGCGGCGGAGCATGCAACGCCTCATTGGCTTGCTCCAGGCAGGCCACGGGCAGGCCGCCCAGCCAGCCAGCAGCGCGGCGCATCACGGCCACGCTGCCCGCCACAAAGCAGCCGCGCATGGCTTCGGGCGCGTCTTGAAAGGCTTTGGCGATGATTTCGGGGCCGATGCCCGCCGCATCGCCCTGGGTAATGGCAAATGGTTTCTGCATAAGGTTTGCAAATTCAGCGCAGACTGCTTCTGAAAGCAGAGCAAATTTACTGCCCTGAAAACCGCTGATGTCCTAGAAGAAAAAGCGCAGGCCGCTATTGAATCAGAAGCAAAAAAATCGACTCTCTTGCTGCCTTCGGTTCAAGCCGGGTTGTCTATCTCGATGAACTCATGCGCCAGCCCCAGCTGGTGCGCCACATGCGCGGCCAGGGCGGGGGCGCCGTAGCGCTCGGTGGCGTGGTGGCCGCAGGCGTAAAAGGCCACGCCGCACTCGCGCGCCAGATGGGCCTGGGGTTCGGAGATTTCGCCCGTGATGAAGGCATCGGCCCCCGCCGCAATGGCGCCTTCAAAAAAGCCTTGCGCGCCGCCGCTGCACCAGGCCAGCTTGCGAATGGGCGCAGGCGGCCCGTAAATGGCAATGGGCGGCCTTTGCAGCGCTTGCGCCAGGTGATCGGCCAGCGCCTGGCCGTCTTCGTAAGCCGCCTCGCCCAGCCAGCCCAGCTGCTGCTCGCCAAAGCGGCCCGTGGGCTGCCAGCCCAGGCGCCGGGCCAGTTGCGCGTTGTTGCCGTGCACGGGGTGCGCGTCCAGCGGCAGGTGGTAGGCGTAGAGGTTCACGTCGTGCGCCAGCAGGCGCGCCAGACGCTGCTTCATCCAGCCCGTGACGCGCCCGTCCTGCCCGCGCCAGAACAGGCCGTGGTGCACGAAGATGGCATCGGCCCCGGCGGCTATGGCCGCCTCAATCAGCGCCAGGCTGGCCGTCACGCCGCTGACCAGCTTGCCAATTCGCTCGCGGCCCTCCACTTGCAGGCCGTTCGGCCCGTAGTCCTTGAACAGCGCCGGTTGCAGCGCCTCGTCAAAAGCGGCCAGCAGCGTGGCCCGGTCGGTTGTGCTCATGGCTGACAATGCTGCCATGTTTGCGGCGCGCTCAGCGCCGCGCCTGCCGCCCGCAAAAACAGGCTTTGCCCGCCTGCGCGGGCGCAGGCTTGAACCGTCAAGGAATTCCAATGAAAAAGCTGTGGCTTTTTTTCTCGCAGGCTGTCACCGTTTTCGTGGCCGCATGGTTCGTCATTGCCACTTTGCAGCCGCAGTGGCTGGCAGCGCCCGCCCCGCCGCCAGCGGTCAGCGCGCCGCTCGTTCTGCCCGCGCCGCAGGTGTCGGCCGCCGCGCAGCCGGGCAGCCTGGCCGCCGCCGTCAGGCGCGCCGCGCCCGCCGTGGTCAGCATCAACACCAGCCGCATCACGCGCCATCCGTTTGCCGATGACCCGTGGTTTCGCCTTTTTTTCGGGCAGCAGGGCAGCCAGTCGCAAAGCGGGCTGGGTTCGGGCGTGATCATGTCGGCCGATGGCTATGTGCTGACCAACAACCATGTGGTGCAAGAGGCCGATCACATCGAGGCCGTGCTGGCCGATGGCCGCCGCGCCAGCGCCCGCGTGATTGGCGCCGATCCCGAGTCCGACCTGGCCGTGCTCAAGATTGACTTGCCCGATTTGCCCGTGATGACGCCCAGCGACTCGGACCGCATTGAGGTGGGCGACCGCGTGCTGGCCATTGGCAACCCCTTTGGCGTGGGGCAAACCGTCACCAGCGGCATCGTCAGCGCCCTGGGGCGCGATCAGCTGGGCATCAACACCTTCGAGAACTTCATCCAGACCGACGCGGCCATCAACCCCGGCAACTCCGGCGGCGCGCTCACCGACGAGCAAGGGCGCCTGCTGGGCATCAACACTGCCATTTACTCGCGCTCCGGCGGCAGCTTGGGCATCGGCTTTGCCATTCCCGTCAATGTGGCGCGGCAGGCGCTGCAAGACATCGTGCAAAACGGGCGCGTCGTGCGCGGCTGGATCGGCGTGGAATCCACCGCCCTCACGCCCGAGCTGGCCGAAAACCTGGGCGCAGCCAGCGCGCAAGGCGTCATCATCACCGGCGTGCTCAATGGCGGCCCGGCTGCGCGCGCGGGCATGCGGCCAGGCGACGTCGTCACCCGCATCAACGGCCAGCCCATCCGCACCGTGGCTGAACTGCGCGCCGGCATCACCGCCCTGCGCCCCGGCACAGCCGCCACCTTCACCGCCTTGCGCCAGGGCCAAAACGTGGAAATGCAGCTTGTGCCCGGCCTACGGCCCAGCGTGGCGCAGCGGCAGTAGCGAGCCAGCCCCGCCCTGCCCCGCCGATTGCGGCGGTCCGCCCCCCGGCTTCAAGGACTGGCTACAGGCCGCTGCGGGCCTTGAAAAACCAGCCGCCCCGCCCGCCGTGACGCATCAAAAACAAGAGCAAATTCAAGTGGGATGAAATGCTGCTCTGCGCCCGATCCACTAGGACATTATGCTATGGATTCAGAAGCAAATTCAGGCTTTCCCTTTCTACCACCGCGCCACCGTTTCGGCCATGCAGGCGGTTATGGCAAAGACAGGGGCAAGGGATGCACGGACTGCTTCAAGCAAAGCCCCGTTCGGGGGCTGTGGCAAGAGGATGGGGCCGGGGCGCCGTTTCAGCCCCTGTACAGCACGTTGCGGCCGCCGCTTTGCAGGCCGCGCACGATGGAGCGCACGTCGGTGTTGACGGCCGGGCCAATGCACATGCCGTCTCGCGCCAAAACCCGCACATACGGCTGCTGGCGCGGGCCGTACATGTCTTCCCACTCCATGCCTGCCGCCAGCCAGGGACCATCCGCCTGCCGGCGCGCGAACACGCGCCACTGCCCGCCATTGCAGCGGATGCCTTCATAGGTGGCCACGCGGGCGCTGATGCCGCGCATGACAGCCACGTAGCGCACCACGCCCGCCTGCGCGTCCACGCTGATGGTTTCAGGCGCAATGCCAATGCGCACGGTGCTGCCGCGAGGTTGTTCAATTTCAATCAGGCGCGCTTCGTCATAGGCGGGCGGCAGGTCCACTTTCAGCGCCGTGCCTGCAGGTGGAGCGGCAGGCTCGGGCAGCCGCTCGGGGCGGCCACAGGCGGCCAGCGCCAAAGCGGCCAGCAACGGCAGAGAAAGGGAGAAAGCAGTGCGGCGGCGGCAAGTCATGGCTGTGCGTGTTCAGTGGCGGGAGGCGCGTCATCCAGCCGCCAGAAAGCGGGCGGGCCGCTGGCTGGCCCCAGCGGAGCGGGTTCGGAATCCGGCGGCAAATTGCAGGCCGCCACGGGCGTGCGGATGCCGCTGCGCAGGTAGCGGTTGCGATGCTCCGGCGGGCGCGGCAGAAAGCGCGCCAGCTCGGTGAGCGCCATTTCATACACGCCGCGCTTGAACTCAATCACCACATCCAGCGGCACCCAGTAATCGTTCCAGCGCCAGGCATCGAATTCAGGGTGATCGGTGGCGCGCAGGTTCAGGTTCCAGTCATGAGTGATGAGCTGCAGCAGAAACCAAATCTGTTTCTGCCCCCGGTAGCGGCCGCGCGCGTCGCGGCGGATAAAGCGGTCGGGCACCTCGTAGCGCAACCAGTCACGGGTACGGGCGACGATGCGCACGTGCTCCGGCTTCAGGCCGATTTCCTCATGCAGCTCGCGGTACATGGCCTGCTCCGGGGTTTCGCCCCGGTCAATGCCGCCTTGCGGAAACTGCCAGGAATGGGTGCGTATGCGTTTGCCCCAAAAAACCTGGTTTTTCTGGTTGAGCAAGATGATGCCGACATTCGGGCGAAAGCCTTCCCGGTCAAGCATAATCAAACTCCAATTTCAAAATGTTGCGGGCCATTATGCCCGCGCGTCATGTCAAGGGGCCTGTCAACGGCCTCTTGCCGTTTGGGGCCAGGGCTTGCCGCGCGCCTGCGGCCCTTTTCCACCATTCGCATCTGTCATGAAAGCCTCGCAGTTCCTCATCTCCACCCTGAAAGAAGCCCCGGCGGACGCCGAAGTCATCAGCCACCAGCTCATGACCCGAGCGGGCATGATCAAGAAGCTGGGCGCGGGCATCTACACCTACATGCCCATGGGGCTGCGCGTTATCCAGAAAGTGCAGGCCATCGTGCGCGAGGAAATGAACCGCGCTGGCGCCATTGAATGCCTTATGCCGATGGTGCAGCCCGGCGAGCTGTGGCGTGAAACAGGGCGCTTCGACAAGATGGGGCCGGAGCTTTTGCGCATCAAGGACCGCCACGAGCGCGACTTCGTGCTGCAACCCACCAGCGAAGAAGCCGTGACGGACATCGCCCGCCAGGAATTCAAAAGCTACAAGCAGCTGCCGCGCAACCTGTACCAGTTCCAGACCAAGTTCCGCGACGAACGCCGTCCGCGCTTTGGCCTGATGCGCGGGCGCGAATTCATCATGAAAGACGCCTACAGCTTCGACCGCGACGAAGCCAGCGCGCGCCAGAGCTACCAGAAAATGGCCGCGGCCTACCGCGCCATTTTTGACCGCTTCGGCCTCACCTACCGCGCCGTGGCGGCCGACTCGGGCAGCATCGGCGGCGACATGAGCGAAGAATTCCAGGTGATTGCCGCCACCGGCGAAGACGCCATCGTCTACAGCACCGGCAGCTGCTACGCCGCCAACATGGAAAAAGCCGAAAGCGCCCCCCCCAAAGGCCCGCGCCCGCCCGCTGCGCAGCCCATGACCCCAACCCCCACGCCCGGCAAAGCCACCTGCGCCGACGTGGCCGAACTGCTGAAGCTGCCTTTGCAGCGCACCGTCAAATCCCTCGTGCTGGCCACGGACGAGCTGAACGGCGCAGGGGAAATTGCCCGAACCCGCATCTGGCTGCTGCTGCTGCGCGGCGACCATGAGATGAACGAAGTGAAAGTCGGCAAAGTGCCGGGCTTGGCGGACTTTCGCTTTGCCAGCGTGGCCGAAATCCTGGAACACTTTGGCGCCGAGCCGGGTTACCTCGGCCCCATTGGCCTGAAAAAGCCCGTGACCGTCGTGGCTGACCGCGAAGTAGCCGTCATGGCCGACTGGGTGTGCGGCGCCAACAAAAAAGACTTCCACATCACCGGCGTGAACTGGGGGCGCGATCTGCCGGAGCCGGACATCGTGGCCGATTTGCGCAACGCCGTCGCAGGCGACCCCTCGCCAGACGGGCAAGGCCAGCTGGCCATCGAGCGCGGCATCGAAATCGGCCACATCTTCTATCTGGGCACGAAATACAGCGCCGCCATGAACGCCACCTTTCTGGATGAAGACGGCAGGCCCAAGCCCTTTCAAATGGGCTGCTACGGCATGGGCATCACCCGCCTGCCCGCCGCCGCCATCGAACAAAACCACGACGCGCGCGGCATCATCTGGCCCGATGCCATCGCGCCCTTTACCGTGGTCATCTGCCCCGTGGGCATGGACCGCAGCGAAGCCGTGCGCCAAGCCGCCGAAAGCCTGCACGCCGAACTGCTGGCTGCTGGCGTGGACGTCATCCTGGACGACCGTGGCGAGCGCCCCGGCGTGATGTTTGCCGACTGGGAGCTGATCGGCGTGCCGCACCGCGTCACCATCGGCGAGCGGGGACTGAAAGAAGGCCTGGTTGAATACCAGCACCGCCGCGACGAAACCGCCGCCAAAGTGCCTGCCGACGGCATCGCTGCCTTCGTCAAAGCGCGGCTTGCCGCATGAGCCGTCAGCCAGGCCCGAGCGACCCGCAACGCCGCCAGACCCTGCGGCAACTGGCCCTGCTGCCCGGCCTGCTGGTGCTGGCGCAACCGGCGCGCGCCGGCGGGCAAATTGAAGAGCCGCTGGCCGACTCCGTGCGTACCGCACTCAGCTCGGCCATCGCCAACAGCGCCCCGCCCGTGCCCATCTTCGCCAGCACCGCAGCGCGCCTGGCCTACCTGCGCTGGCTCTCGGCCATGAGCGACCGCCTCTACAAGCGCATGCCCGACCTCGACCGCCGCGTGGACTTTCTGCAAACCGTCTGGTACGAATCCCGCCGCGCCGGGCTGGAAACCTCGCTCGTGCTGGGCCTCATCCAGGTAGAAAGCGGCTTTCGCAAATACGCCGTCTCCGTCGTCGGCGCGCGCGGCTACATGCAAATCATGCCGTTCTGGACCCGCGTCATCGGCGACGGCGACCCCGGCAAACTCTTTCACATGCAGACCAACCTGCGCTTTGGCTGCGTCATCTTGCGCCACTACCTGGACCGCGAGCACGGCGACATGTTCATGGCCCTGGGCCGCTACAACGGCTCGCGCGGCAAACCGCAGTATCCCAATGCCGTTTTCGCAGCGCAGCGCCATTGGGAATATGTTGACCACCTTCCAGCTGCATCTACCCCCTTTCCGCCCCCTGCACCGGCAGCGCCATACCATCCTGCCCCCATACCTCCCCAAACAACACCTCAACCCCTTCTCTCTTTGCAACCCCGCACTGCATTGCCCGTTTCTACTATTCCGCCTGCGCATAGAGGCCACAGCGTAAGCGGGACAGTAGTGAACATCATTACATCAACACCATAATCTGATAGCGCTATTCAATATATATTCCATACGACCAGAATTAGCGATTTAATTATAAGAAGCACCAACAAAAAACCCCGGTTACCCGGGGTTAATGAGACTTAGCTGCAAACAGTTTTCAGCGGCCCCAGCAGTCTTGAACACTCTGTCCAGAGGCAGCTGTTCTCACACCCGCGTTGTTCAGAGTCAGGGTGCCACATTTATCCACTTCCTGCCCATTCTTTGGCGTAGCCTTAAGCAGGTAAGTTGCGCCATCGCTGGCCATAGAATAGGTGATGTCATATTTGTTGGCCGGCGTGGATTGCAAGCCTGTTGGAATGGAAGACGGGTATTTGCCTTGAGCTGTCGCGGCCCTTTCAAGCCATTGCCCAGCCGATAGCAAAGCTGCACGCGCCTCAGCCCGGTATCCGCGCCGCAGATATTCGGCATACGAGGGCACCGCAATGGCGGCCAGAATACCAATTACCGCCACAACAATCATTAACTCTATTAATGTAAAACCATGCAGGTTTCGTGCAGCCATCTTCATCGAATGAAAACGCAATTCCATTGCAGAATTCCCTTGTTTCATTATTGGAGCTGGCGCCAATTCGGCCGCAGAACAACAGCTGGCAGGCGGCGTAAATCAACCCGGGCCGGCAGGCCGTTGGCAGCGCCACCATTATGGCGCAGATTTGTGCTTTGTCCTCTATTATTCATTTCGACATCCGCCGCTGTACTGCGCGATGCCATGACGCCATCGCCCACCATATCGCCGGTCATATTGTATAGGCCGTCACCATTCACATCCATAATGTTGGTTGTAGGCGGGTATCCCGTTTCAATATTGATCAGCGTACGAAATCCTTTTGATGCTTCTGAATCAACGCCGCAAGTTTCCTTTCCATCGTCAGTGAGGCTACCTTTGGCAGGAATAACGCTTTTGAGCTCAATAATCCGGCTGCCATCGTAAAACTCTGGCGATTGCGTGACACGTTCCCGAGCTTCCGGAAGGTCAAAAAACCAGCCACGATCACCCTTTTTATAATCTACCTTGGTATTGACCGAACCGGTTGGTTTTTCTTGTCCCCAGTACGTCAATCCCGAAGCAGCCCCGCTCCCCGCTACACTTGTGCTAGTGTACTTGCGTTCTTTCAGACTAGTGCGATCCTGCACCCGGTCATTGGCTGATGCGTTATCTACTTCGACACTTGATCCGGACGCCTTATAACGCGTCTTGTCCAGCACTGCATAGAACGTCTGCCTTTCAACAGACGCACGGTCCTGCTCCGTCATGGTACGGCCTGTACCGAAAGCCACCATCAGTCCACCCACTTCAACATTGGGTTTTAGCAGAGGGGCTGTCGTTATGGGTTGGCGTACTGAACCAATCTGCGCCGTAAATAGAGGCACTGACGCCCCCGCGAACGTCGCCAATTTCCACTGCGTTGGCACATTGGAAGTCAAATCAAATTTCCACATATTGCCACGCAAATCGCCTGCGTACACATAATCAACCAGACCGTCAGCATTCACATCCAGGGGACGAGGCGTTGAAAGGCCATTGCCACTAGCTTCAGTGCCTGTTTTTGCGGCTGAAATTTTGATGGTTTCCCGGGCGCCATCCAGAAACTGCACAAACAACACAGGCTGGCCGCTATCGCTATTGACTCCATTGCCAGTCAGAAACGCCCAACGTTCATTGTTCATGCGCACCAATTGCACAGGGCGCTGAGGATTGCCCTCTTCCGTCAGCGGCGCGCCAAAAATATGCCCCATATCCGGGTCATCGTCGCCCGTGTTATCCATAAGAACCAACTGCTGAGCATTGGCATTGGTAAATTCAGGATGAGATGTCGTAATGCTTGTGCTTGGCTTGGCTCCGGGATTGGTGACATCCAGCACGAAGTATCCCTTGCCCCCAGCTCCCAGTGTACCAACCAATACCGTACGCCAGTCAGCTACCGATGTACCACCTATCTGCACATCGCCAACCAAAGGTGAACCATCAACAAAATAACGATGCTCCGGATCGTAATTGACGTCTGTCAGACGAGAAAGATTGGCGTAAACACCTCTGGGCACATAGGCAATCTTTTCCGAACCATCCACCGCTGAGAAACCATGCAGCATGCCGTCATTGCCTCCTACATAAACAATAGGAAGACGGTTGTAAACATTATTGGCGTATGTAGGATAACCATTGAACGCGTAATTGCTAGCTGGATCAGCCGCATACCACAACACTGAATTTACGATATCCCCTTGGCGTGATTTACGCTCACGGAATCGTGCACCGCTTGCACCCTCATCCGCACGGCTGCCACGCAGATACTCAAGTCGCTTCTCCCCTATGGCATCGCTTGCCACATTGGCCCCCAAAGTTTTAAGAGCCGTTTTTTGGCTTGCATCGATATTGGCCCACTTGAAAGGAACGCCCACATACTGGCCAGAAGCCTGTTTGGAACTAGTCAGGATGACGCGGTTGTTAATCGCTGTATTTGACAGGGCATCCATCACGTCTGCTGTGGTCTTCGGCGAACCATCGGCATTGCTTCCCCATAAAGGCGTCGGCACCAATGTTCCATCAGGATTCAGCTTTTGAGCGCCAACATAGCCGCGCCAATGCGCGCCAGAGTCGTAACCCGAGTGGAAGAAATCAGTTCCGTTTCGGCTATAAGAAGCGGAAGAAGCAACAAAACTCGTCAATGGCTTTTGGCTATCTACAGAGATCTGCGACAAAATGGTAGAAAAGGCTTTTTTCAAATCATCCACGTTGCGGGCAGGAATGAAACGACCTCTGCCATTAATGGCAGCATGCCACATTTCGTTTCTATTATCCAAAGGCGAGCCAACGCCAGGCCATCCTATTGCTCCCGTTACCAGACGCGCATAATCACTCCGCGCCAAATTAGTGGAATACATATCATCCGTCGAGCCATCCCATTTTGGAGCATCAAATGACGCAGCGTCACCAAACCCGATCGTATAAGTCACCATATTTTGCCATGTCGAAGGATCATTTTTCGGGTTCCAATACGGCTGCAAATCAACAGCTCTCGATCCGTCCGTTATTTGCTCACCGGTCTTAATCCGCATCAACGGGGAGAGTTTATTAGGTATCCCCGGCTGCAAATCTGTCGACCAATAATAGAAAGCCATATCAGAAATAGTACTCACATTGTGACGGCAATCAGTATAGCCACGATTATATCCATTGCATACACGAACAGATGAGCTGCTACCGGTATAGACTTTCGTCTGCTCTGCCCCAGGATTATAGGTGGTACCATCTGGGAAAGTGGTGGTTGTGCGATCAGAGCGTCTCCTCGCTGCTGGAATCGTATTTTCGTTATAGTTGAAACCCATATTCCAACTGCCGTCAGTCATGAGAATATGATAACTGCGACGACACGGCAGAAACCCGGAGCTGGAATCCCCGGGCTTATCCAGCCATGGATTCTCACTGTCCGTACGACTCAGGTACTCCCCAACCTTCTGAAAGGCGCCATGAATAGGCGTCCAGCCGTCAGCAGGAACCTGTCTTGCCCATCGCAAAAATTTTCCGCGATGTTTATTGGTATCCGAGTCACTCCCCTCGAGAGAGCGCAGCAAGTTTTGACCATTGCAATTACCACTGTTCGCAGGGAACCCCAGACACTGATTCATCATTTGCCAGCCCAGCCTGATGCGTCCATCCGCAACATCGGGGTTGCTGCTTGAAAATGTATGAACTAACGCATTTCGCAAGGCCTGAACCCGCGTCATGCCGCCTGGGCCACCGTCACGTTCAGTCATACTGCCCGAATCATCCAATGTCAAAATCACATTGGGCGCTGGCGCGCGCCCCGTAGTTCCTGCTGGCGACTGAGCCAAAGGCAGTTTTTGAGCAAATGCAGGCACACCCATAACCCCCATGACAGCCAAAACCAAGGCCGAGGGAAGAAATCTTTTCGCATTGTGTAACATTATTTAATCTCCTTGATCAGTTCAGGCGTTGGCGCACCAGGACAGATTGCAAGACAACTTGCGTGCCAGGCCTCACTCCTCTTGCCAGCACGGTAATCCTGTAAACAAAAGGCAGTGAGGTTTCCGGCGCATAAACGTATTTATTAGCCTTCGGATTGTGATTTGACATGAGCACCTGCCCGACAGATTCATAAGGCAAAACCTCAACCCAGTACCAAGCCCCAGCATTGGAGCCTCTTCCCGGGTCCAGTATCGGCCCGGTCTTGGTAGCGCCGGTATATTCGCCGTACTTGGCCGCCTGCGCCAGCATGTCATCCAGCGTTTCCTTCAAATTCCAAAAATCCTGTGCTCCCGCACGCTTTTGGCAAATGCCAAACTGGCATTTGGTTTTTGGGTCGACCTCTAAAGAGCTAACCAAACGGTTGAAGTCCTTCGTTTCCGTTGGGAAGTACACACTGCTGCTATTATGGCGGCAAATTTTCGTATCATTGCCGCGCTGACAAGGAGTTCCATCCGGTCGAATATTCTGCACATCAAACTCAGCGTCCTGTAGCGTGGCCTGAGCGGCCTCAAAAGCCCGCTGATAGTCTGCATCATTACTGACAACCAGTTGATTGAATATCGAACTGCGGAATGCCCATGCTGCCAGCAATGTGGAGAGCAAGACAATCACTAGCACAACAAAAAGTGACAATCCCTTTTGCCGGTCAGCTCGCCCACCTCCACCTAAAGTAGGCTGTCTCCGATACACCTTATAAGAATCATATTGCATACCAATCACCTTGCAAGCGAACTCCAATCTCATAACACAC
Source organism: Ottowia massiliensis (assembly GCF_900240305.1). Taxonomy (NCBI): domain Bacteria; kingdom Pseudomonadati; phylum Pseudomonadota; class Betaproteobacteria; order Burkholderiales; family Comamonadaceae; genus Ottowia; species Ottowia massiliensis. The sequence continues at coordinate 795,396 of NZ_LT964854.1, forward strand.
CTTGGCTCCGCAGCTGGAAGGTATTCCGCATGACAAGATGCCTCACTGCGCTGCCAGCCCCCCCCTGCCGCAGCGAACCGCTCTTACCGTCGCACTGGGTATATGTTGCATCTCCCTCTACGGCCACTTTTTCCACCCCCTTCAGATCGAGGCAAACTTCCACTGCAAATACTTTCTGCCAGTTTGTTACATTTGCCGCACTCAAGCGCTGAATGACTGTTTGCCCATTTTGAAGGCCCTGCACCAAATACCACACCTGGAAATCAGCGACGTTTGATGAAAGGGCCTGCTGACCACTCCCCGCACTCGCCCCGCAAATCAACTCGCCTTTGCTATTCAAATCAAACGAACTGGTAATTCCAATGGCATTTTTGGCATTCGCCGATACGCCACCAGGAATCTCTCCTAAACAATTGCGCATCTGGCTGCCAAGGACAGTATCGCCTTTATTCTTCGCATTGCTTTTGTAAATCATTTCTGGCGTATTCTGGAAGCTCACGCTGAGGCGACTTCCATCTGCACCCGGCACGGCACCAACAACTGTCGCAGCGCGGAAGAAAAGATTGTCAGGATCAAACACCACAGGCGTATGCGGTGAACTCAGATTGCTTCCAGACCCAGCAGGTATCTTTAAGTCCAATTCCATGCTCCCCGCCTGCCTCAGCTGCTCGCCAATCTTTCGAAAAATGAAACTAGCCTCCTGTTGAAGTTTAGCAACTTCACTTACTGAAGAAGACAATCCCCTTGAGGTCAAAAAAGCAGTTAAAGCAACGGCAACCACCAGCATACCTATAGCAATGCCAACCATCAACTCGATCAGCGTAACACCCGCCTGGCGTTGCAGTTTCCTTGCAGCATTCATATAGCGGCTCATAAACAAAACTCTTGCTCTTAGTTAGGACAAATAACAGGAACCACCGTCGACGTAACGCCGTTTACCGTTTGCTGATAGCGTCCTTCCGGTGACGGCAAGCAACGTTGCATCGGGCCAATGAGTTGAAAATGGCATAGCCAGCCATTAGGACAAGAAAACCCATCGGTTTCAGTTTTATCCAGCGCGAAGGGAGTTTTATATTGCTGATTTTCCGATTCGGTCAGACCGTCCCGTTGACGCTCCGTATGCCGCCAGCCCACAACAACACCCAGCATCCGCTGATTGCCTGCTGATCCCGAAGCAAACACCTTGACATCCCCTAAAGGCAGCGCCGCCTTTACATTTGCTCTCCAAGCATCCAAATCGAATGCGGCCAGTTCAGTATTTGTACACGGCGTCGCTCGACAGTCTTTTGTACTGTTCGGCGCAGTACCCCATGTAGCCACATACTTTGCCAAATCTGTCAATCCACTAGGATTCACATTCATTCGTTCGCTCAAATCCTCAATCAATCGGATTGCCTGACCACGATAGACGCTTGATTGCGTATCCGCCAATGTTCGCAACTGGATACCCAAAAGTGCTAATCCACCCAGCGCAAGCACAACAATAGCCACCAGTGACTCAATCAACGCCATACCTTGCTGAAGATTCCCGGTTCTTTTGCTCGGTTTCATATTTAGCATGTCACATCTCCTCGACGGATGTCCACCCTCATTCCTGAATTAATGCATAACGTTGTAGTGGCATGCGATGCAACACCGGATGCAACTGGAACAAACAACACTCTCATTGATCCCTGGCCATTTGCTTGCCCCCACCGATCAAAGCGCAAGATATCTGTGGCAGCAGAACTCGTAATAACAGAAACATCAACTCCTTTAAAAAAAGGAATCACCTGGATCTGCGTATCGCTACTCGCGTCAAATCTTCCATTTCGATCCTTGTCCAATACAACAGACCATCCGCAGCTCCAATCCTGCTTTGCGGTCGCGCGGGTGCATTCTGTTCCCACCGGAGTTTTAACCATCAAAACCCCGCCGCCATGCTTGATCGCCTCAGATCGAGCCAGATAAAAAGACGACTCCATTGCATGCGCACTTTCTGTAACACGCATTTTTTCCAAAAGCAACGCGAAGCTTGGGGCCGCCAGCGTTGCCAATACACCAAGAATGGCCACTACCACCAGCAGCTCTACAGCAGTAAAGCCGAACTGACCGAACCTTGAGGGTCGCGATGAATATTTCTCTACGGGTTGCATACGACGAAATGATAGCTTTCTGTTTGTTGCAGGATGCAATGCTATCGGATGAAATCCGCCGTTTGTCGCCCATGGGCTTATCGCGTTGAATTTTCCCCCCCGCCTGTTAAAAAAGCGGAGCCTGTTTCCAGGCTCCGCTTTTTGTGGTCAATACTCTTTTTTGGCCTTACGTCTCACACCGCAGTAGGCGCGTGATCGGCGACAGGCGTGCCGCCCGAGGGGCCGCCGCCTGAGGGGCTTGAGTGTGGCACGTGGTCTTGCGGCGGGCGCGGCGGGCGGCCGGCCATGATGTCGAGCACCTGGTCGCGGTCGATGGTTTCCCACTGCATCAGCGCCTCGGTCATGGCTTCGACCTTGTCGCGGTTTGCTTCCAGAATCTTCTGCGCCACGGCGTACTGCTCGTCCAGGATGCGGCGGATTTCAGCATCCACTTTCTGCATGGTGGCCTCGCTGATGTTGGTGGTTTTGGTCACGCTGCGGCCCAAGAACACCTCGCTCTCGTTTTCGGCATACACCATCGGGCCGAGTTCGGCGCTCATGCCATAGCGGGTGACCATGTCGCGGGCGATTTTGGTGGCGCGCTCGTAGTCATTGGAAGCGCCCGTGGAAATCTTTTTGACGAACAGGTCTTCAGCGATGCGGCCGCCAAAGAGGATGCTGATTTCGTTGAGCATCTGGTCGTAGTACTGGCTGTATTTGTCGCGCTCGGGCAGCTGCCAGGTCACGCCCAGGGCGCGGCCACGGGGCATGATGGTGACTTTGTGCACGGGGTCGGTGCCGGGCAGGATTTCGGCAATGATGGCGTGGCCCGATTCGTGGTATGCGGTGGCGCGCTTTTCGTCGTCGGTCATCACCATCGAGCGGCGTTCCGGCCCCATGTAGATCTTGTCTTTGGCTTTTTCGAAGTCCTGCATTTCCACCACGCGGGCGTTGCGGCGTGCGGCCATGAGGGCGGCTTCGTTGCAGAGGTTGGCCAGATCGGCGCCGCTCATGCCGGGGGTACCACGGGCAATGACGGTGGCGCTCACGTCCTGCCCGATGGGAATCTTGCGCATGTGCACGCCCAGAATCTGCTCGCGGCCGCGAATGTCGGGCAACGTGACGTATACCTGCCGGTCAAAGCGGCCAGGGCGCATCAGGGCGGAATCCAGAATGTCTGGGCGGTTGGTGGCGGCCACCACGATCACGCCCAGGTTGGTTTCGAAACCGTCCATTTCCACCAGCATCTGGTTGAGCGTCTGCTCACGTTCGTCGTTGCCGCCGCCCAGGCCCGCGCCGCGCTGGCGGCCTACGGCGTCGATTTCGTCAATGAAGATGATGCAGGGGGCGTTTTTCTTGGCGTTTTCAAACATGTCGCGTACGCGGGCCGCACCCACGCCGACGAACATCTCTACGAAATCGGAGCCGCTGATGCTGAAAAACGGCACCTTGGCTTCGCCCGCGATGGACTTGGCCAGCAACGTCTTGCCCGTGCCAGGCGGCCCGACCAGCAGCAGGCCGCGCGGAATGCGGCCGCCCAGTTTCTGGAACTTCTGCGGGTCCTTGAGGAAGTCCACCACTTCCTTGACTTCTTCCTTGGCTTCGTCGCAGCCTGCCACGTCGGCGAAGGTGACCTGGTTGTTGTTTTCGTCCAGCATGCGCGCCTTGCTCTTGCCAAAGCTGAAGGCGCCGCCCTTGCCGCCGCCTTGCATCTGGCGCATGAAATAGATCCACACGCCAATGAGCAGCAGCATCGGCCCCCAGCTCATGAGTATGCGCAGCAGCAAGGAGCCTTCGTCGCGCGGCTTGACGTCGAATTTCACGTTGTGATTGACCAGATCGCCCACCAGCCCCCGGTCCAGGTAAGTGGCCTGGGTGTGCACGCGGCGATCGTCGCTCATCACGGCCACGATATCTGCGCCGCTGGGGCCTTCCTGAATGGTGGCGCTTTTCACGCGGCCATTGCGCACGTCCTGAAGAAAGTCGGAATACGCCACATGGCCTGCGCTGGCCGCGCTGCTTTCAAACTGCTTGAACACCGCAAACAGCACCAGCGCCACTATCAGCCAGACAGCCACTTTTGAAAACAGTTGATTCTTCAAGCCACACGCTCCAATCAGGAGAAAAGGAAAAAGGGATGCTCTTCAAAGCTTTTTCAGCTGCGGTTCATTCTAGGTATTTCAAGCCTGCCGAAGGGTTCGCGGGCGCGCCGTCCCCGACGCGGACTGCGGCTTTTGCACGCTTTCAACGGTTTTCACCGCGCAGTGGGCGCTTGAGTCCCACACCAACCAGAAAGGTTTCCGCCGAGCGGCCGCGCGAGGCTTTGGGTTTGATGGGCTTGGCGACCCGGAACGTGTCTTTGAACAGCTTGACCAGCTGGCTGTAGCCGCTGCCGTGAAACACTTTGGCCACCAGCGCGCCGCCGGGCTTCAGATGGTTTTGCGCGAAGTCCACCGCCAGCTCCACCAGATGGCTGATGCGTGCGGCGTCCGCCGATTCGATGCCTGACAGATTGGGCGCCATGTCAGAGATCACCACATCCACCGCGCGCCCGGCCAGCGCCTCGCGCAGGCGCGCCAGCACGTCTTCTTCGCGGAAGTCGCCTTGCAGCCAGGTCACGCCTTCAATCGGTTCCATCGGCAAGATGTCCAGCGCCACGATGGCGCCGTTCAGCTCCCCCGCAGCCGCGCCTTGCGGCGAGAGGCGGCGGCGCGCGTACTGGCTCCACGCCCCCGGCGCGCTGCCCAGGTCCACCACCACGCAGCCGGGGCGAATCAGGCGCAGCGCCTCATCAATCTCCTTGAGCTTGTAAGCCGCGCGCGAGCGGTAGCCTTCCTTTTGGGCCAGTTTCACATAGGGGTCATTCACATGGTCGTGCAGCCATGCCTTGTTGAGCTTTTTGCTCTTCGTTCCAGACTTCATGGCCCGTATTTTCAAGGGACAATCCTTTCCCATGCCCCAACTTGAACTCTCTCCCGCCGAGCGCAAGGCGCTCAAAGGCGACGCACACCACCTTGATCCCGTCGTCATGATCGGCGCCGACGGCCTCACCGATGCCGTGCGCAAGGAAACCGACGCCGCCCTGAACGCCCACGGCCTCATCAAAATTCGCGTGCTGGGCGATGACCGCGCCGCCCGCGAAGCGATCTACGCGCAGCTGGCCGACGAGCTGAACGCCGCTTGCGTGCAGCACATTGGCAAGCTGCTGGTGCTCTGGCGCCCCATGCCCGAAAAAACGCGCGCGCCTGATGAAAACCGCAAGCCCGGCCCGCGCGAAGTCAAGGTCATCAAATACAGCTCGCGCGGCGGCCAGCGGCCCGAAGTCAAGCGCCTGCGCGTGCTCGGCAACCAGCGCCTGACGGCGGGCGGCAAGATCAAGAAAGCCCAGCCCAAGCAGAAATCGGCCAAGAAAGGCCGCCCGGACTGATTGCGCCCCGCCGCCCATGACCCACGCCGCCGCGCCGCAAACCGCCCGCCACATCCTGTGCATGAAATGGGGCCGGAAATACGGCCCCGAATACGTCAACCGCCTCTACGGCATGGCGCGCCGCCATCTGCAAGGCGATTTCCGCTTCATCTGCCTCACGGACGACGCCAGCGGCATCCGCCCTGAAGTGCAGTGCCTGCCCATCCCGCCGCTGGCGCTGCCCCCGGGCATACCCGAGCGCGGCTGGACCAAGCTCACCACCTTCAGCCGCAGCCTGTGCAACGAATACGGCCTGCGCGGCACGGCCCTTTTTCTGGATATTGACGTCGTCATCGTCGGCAGCCTGGACGAGTTTTTCACCCAGCCGGGCGAATTTCTCATCATCCACGACTACAAGCGCCCCTGGCGCATCACGGGCAACTCCTCCGTCTATCGCTTCGAGCTGGGCGCGCACCCCGACGTGCTGGAACATTTCCGCACGCACTTTGAATCCATTCGCCGGCAGTTTCGCAACGAGCAGGCCTATCTCTCGGACTTTCTGCACCGCCAGGGCAGGCTGGCCTACTGGCCCGCCCAGTGGTGCCCCAGCTTCAAATACCACAGCATTCCGCGCTGGCCCGCCAATTACTTCAAGCCGCCCGCCATACCGGCGGGCGCACGCATCGTCATCTTTCACGGCGAATGCAACCCGCCCGACGCGCTGGCCGGCCGCCGCAACCGGCGCTTTCGCTACATCCGCCCTGCGCTCTGGGTGGGCGAGCACTGGCGGGAATAGACGAAGAAATAGACGACATTCGCTTCTGAAACAATAGCAACCTGCGCAGCATCCACGGCGACAAAAGGGCAATTCAGCTCCTTGAATTTGCTTCTAATCCAATAGCGCCAGATTGTCCCGGTGCACCATTTCCGGCTCCACCGCGTAGCCCAGAGTGGCGGCAATCTCGGCTGAAGGCTTGCGGCACAGCAGCCGCGCTTCGGCGCTGGAGTAGTTGGCCAGCCCGCGCGCCAGCTCCGCGCCGCCCTCGTCAAGAATGGCGATCACGTCGCCGCGCGCGAACTGCCCCTGCACAGCCGTCATGCCTATGGGCAGCAGGCTCTTGCCTTCATCTCGCAGCTTGGCAGCGGCGCCCGCGTCAATGCGCACACTGCCTTGCAATTGCAGATGGTCCAGCATCCACTGCTTGCGGGCGTGATGCCGGCGCGTGGGCGCCACCAGCAAAGTGCCAATGCGCTCGCCGCGCGCCAGGCGCAGCAGCGCATCCGGCTCGCGGCCCCAGGCAATGACGGTGCTGGCGCCCGATCCGGCCGCGCGCTTGGCCGCCAGCACCTTGGTGATCATGCCGCCCGTGCCGATGCCGGAGCCTGCGCCGCCAGCCATGCGCTCCAGCCCGGCATCGCCCGCCTGCGCCTCGTGCACGAACTCGGCAGCGGGGTCATGACGCGGATCGGCGGTGTACAGGCCCTGCTGGTCCGTCAGGATGATGAGCAGATCGGCATCCACCAGATTGGCCACCAGCGCGCCCAGCGTGTCGTTGTCGCCAAAGCGGATTTCGTGCGTAACCACCGTGTCGTTTTCATTGATGACAGGCAGCACGCCGTGGCCCAGCAGGGTCAGCAGCGTGCTGCGCGCGTTCAGGTAGCGCTCGCGGTCGGCCAGGTCGGCGTGCGTCAGCAGCACCTGCGCGCTGCCCAGGCCGTGGCTGGCCAGCTGGCGCTCGTACATCTGCGCCAGCCCCATTTGCCCCACGGCGGCGGCGGCTTGCAGTTCATGAACGGCATGGGGCCGGCGCGCCCAGCCCAGACGCTTCATGCCCTCGGCAATGGCCCCGCTGGAAACCATGATGATTTCGCGCCCCTCGCGCACCAGGGCGGCCATCTGGCGGCACCACTGCCCCACGGCCTGCTCGTCCAGCCCGCGCCCTTCGTTGGTGACAAGGCTGGAGCCAACTTTGATAACGATGCGTCTGGCTTCGCTCAGAACAGGAGAGAGGGGTTGCATGACGGAACAGCTCGGCAAAAAAGCAAAAGTGTAGAGCGCGCGCCCTGCCCGCCCCCAGCTCAGCGCGGCGCCCGTGGGCGGGGATGCGCCAAGGCGCAGGCAGCGAGCAGACAGTGGGCGGACAGGCTCATTTCGCTCCTTGTTTAATAGCAAGATGTCCTAGTGGAATCTGCTCGGAAGGGCATTTCACCCCCACCGAATTAGCTCCTGTTTTTTGATGCAAGCAGGCGGACGGAAGCAGTCCAAGGCCCCGTCCCGACCGCCCCCGCCGCGCCCGGTGGTTGCACGCATTAAAAATGCCAGCAGCTTTTCAGCCGTTGGCATTTGCATAAAGCGCGTTTTCTGCTTTTCCCCGTGCCTTGCAGCGCAAGGAGCCGCATCAGCCGCCGAAATCGTCCAGGAAGATGCTGTCGCGCTCCACGCCCAAATCCAGCAGCATCTTGATGACGGCGGCGTTCATCATGGGCGGGCCGCACATGTAGAACTCGCAGTCTTCGGGCGCGGGGTGGTTTTTGAGGTAGTTCTCGTAGAGCACGTTGTGGATGAAGCCGGTGGGGCCGCTCCAGTGGTCTTCGGGCTGCGGGTCGGAGAGCGCCAGGTGCCAGGTGAAATTGGGGTTTTCGGCGGCCAGGCGGTCAAATTCTTCGACGTAGAAGGCTTCGCGCAGGGAGCGCGCGCCGTACCAGAAGGAAATCTTGCGCTGGCTGTGCAGGCGCTTGAGCTGGTCAAAGATGTGCGAGCGCATGGGGGCCATGCCCGCGCCGCCGCCGATGAAGACCATTTCGGCGTCTGTTTCCTTGGCGAAAAACTCGCCAAAGGGGCCATAGACGGTGACTTTGTCGCCCGGCTTGAGGCCAAACACCCACGAGGACATCTTGCCGGGCGGGATGTCGTCGCGGCCGGGCGGCGGGGTGGCGACGCGGATGTTGAATTTGACGATGCCTTTTTCTTCGGGGTAGTTGGCCATCGAATAGGCGCGCACGGTGGTTTCTTCCACTTTGGAGACGTAGCGCCAGAGGTTGTATTTGTCCCAGTCGGCGCGGTATTCATCGCCAATGTCGAAGTCTTTGTAGGCCACGGTGTGCGGCGGGCATTCGAGCTGCACGTAGCCGCCGGCGCGGAAATTGACGTGTTCGCCTTCGGGCAGGCGCAGGGTGAGTTCCTTGATGAAGGTGGCGACGTTGGGGTTGGACTCGACCGTGCATTCCCACTTTTTCACGCCGAAGACTTCTTCGGGCACGCGAATCTTCATGTTTTGCTTGACCGCCGTCTGGCATGACAGGCGCCAGCCTTCGCCCGCTTCGCGCCGGGTGAAGTGCGGCTCTTCGGTGGGCAGCATTTCGCCGCCGCCTTCTTCGACGATGCATTTGCACTGCGCGCAGGTGCCGCCGCCGCCGCAGGCCGAGGACAGGAAGATGTTTTGCGCCGCCAGCGTTTGCAGCAGCTTGCCGCCAGAAGGGACGGTGATGCGGCGTTCGCCATTGATTTCAATGGTGACGTCGCCGCTGGAGACGAGTTTGGAGCGCGCAAAGAGAATGAGCACGACCAGCGCCAGCACGATGCCGGTGAACATGCCCACGCCGAGCAGGATTTCGGTGGTCATATTTGCACCCCCGAGAAGGACATGAAGCCCAGCGCCATCAGCCCGATGGTGATGAAGGTGATGCCCAGGCCGCGCAGGCCGGCGGGCGTGTCGCTGTATTTGAGCTTTTCACGGATGCCCGCCAGCGCGGCAATGGCCAGCGCCCACGACAGGCCGGAGCCGACGCCATAGACGGCGCTTTCGGCAAAGGTGTAGTCGCGCTCGACCATGAAAAGCGTGCCGCCCATGATGGCGCAGTTCACCGTGATGAGGGGCAGGAACACGCCCAGCGCGTTGTAGAGGCTGGGCACGTATTTGTCGAGCAGCATTTCCAGAATCTGCACGATGGCGGCGATGACGCCGATGTAAGACAGCAGGCCCAGAAAGCCCAGATCCACTTCCGGCAGGCCCGCCCAGGCCAGCGCGCCGTCTTTGAGCAGCCAGCGGTAAAGCAGGTTGTTGGCAGGCACCGTGATGGCCTGCACCACCACCACGGCCACGCCCAGGCCAATGGCCGTTTGCACCTTTTTGGAAATGGCAATGAAGGTGCACATGCCCAGAAAGAAGGCCAGCGCCATGTTCTCGATGAACACGGAGCGGAAAAAAAGGCTGAGGTAGTGCTCCATGTCAGACGCCCTCCCTGTTGCTGACTTGCGGGGCCAGATGCCAGGCGGCGGCTTCCACCTGGTCTTTCTTCCAGGTGCGCAAGGCCCAGATGATCAGGCCAATGAGGAAAAAGGCCGAAGGCGGCAGCAGCAGCAGGCCGTTGGGCACGTACCAGCCGCCGTCATTGACCACGGGCAAGATGGTGTGGCCCAGCAGCTTGCCCGCGCCAAACAGCTCGCGGAAGATGCCCAGCGTGATGAGCATGGCGCTGTAGCCCAGCCCGTTGCCAATGCCGTCAAAAAACGAGAGCACGGGCGGGTTCTGCATGGCAAAGGCTTCGGCGCGGCCCATGACGATGCAGTTGGTGATGATCAGGCCCACGAATACCGACAGCTGCTTGGACAGCGAAAAGGCGAAGGCCTTGAGCGCCTGATCCACCACGATGACCAGCGAGGCGATGATGACCATCTGCACGATCATGCGGATGGAAGACGGGATTTGCGCACGGATGGCCGAGATGAACAGGTTGGAAAAAGCCGTCACCAGCGTGAGCGCAATGGACATGACCAGCGCCGTTTTCAGGTTGGAGGTGACGGCCAGCGCCGAGCAAATGCCCAGGATTTGCAGGGTGATGGGGTTGTTCTTCAGGACAGGGTCGAGCAGAACCTGCCTGATCGTGGGTTGTGCCATGTGTGTCAGTCCTTGTCAGTGCGTGCCTTGTTCTTCGCGCAAATGGGCCAGCAGCGGGCCAAATCCCTTGGGGCCGAGCCAGAAATTGAGCAGATGACTCACGCCGTTGCTGGTGAGCGTGGCGCCTGCCAGGCCATCCACCTGGTGCAGCGCCTGCGGGCTGGCCGGATCGACATTGCCTTTGACGATGCGAATGGCGGGCTGGCCCTCGCCATCCATCACCTGCTTGCCGGGCCACAGCGCCTTCCAGCGCGGGTTGTCCACTTCGCCGCCCAGGCCGGGCGTTTCGGCGTGCTGGTAAAAGCCCAGGCCCACCACGGTTTTGAAGTCGTTTTTCAGCGCGATAAAGCCGTGCAGCGTGGACCACAGGCCGTAGCCGCGCACGGGCAGGATGATGGTTTGCAGCGCACCCGCGTCTTCCACCAGGTAAACGACCGAATAGCGCTCGCGGCGGCGGATGGAAGCAATGTCGTCGCTGGCCGCCAGCGGAGCCGACAGGGCCGGGTCTTGCGCGGCCTTGAGCGCGTCAAACGTGGCGGCGTCTTGCGCGTCGGAAAAGCGCCCGGCGTCCAGATCGACCAGGCGGGGCTGAATGCGCTCCTTGAAGATGCGCTGCACTTCGGCTGCGGGCGCGGCGGCATCGGCCAGATGGGCAATCGACAGGATGTTGCGCTGCTTGTCCAGCTCGCGGTTGATCACCTGCGCGGGTTTCAGCCCCACGGCCGCGCCCGCCACCACCACCGAGCACACCAGACACACCATGAGCGCCACCAGCAGCGTGCGGCGCGTGGATTCTTGCTTGACTTCAGACACGGCGTGCGGCCCTCCGCTTGATGTTGGCCTGCATCACGAAATAGTCGATGAGCGGCGCAAACAGGTTGCCAAACAGGATGGCGAGCATCATCCCTTCGGGGAAAGCGGGGTTGATGACGCGGATCATCACCACCATCACGCCAATCAGAATGCCGAAGGCCCATTTGCCCGCGTTCGTCATGGCAGCCGATACCGGATCGGTTGCCATGAACATCATGCCGAAGGCATAGCCGCCCAGCACCAGATGCCAGTACCAGGGCATGGCGAACATGGGGTTGGAGGCCGATCCGATCCAGTTGAACAGCGTGCTCAAGGCCACCATGCCCAGCATCACGCCCGCCACGATGCGCCAGGCCGCGATGCGCATGACCAGCAGCGCGCCGCCGCCCAGCAAAATGGCCAGCGTGCTCGTCTCGCCCACCGAACCGGGCATGAAGCCGAGGAAAGCATCCATCCAGCTCAAACCATGCGCGGGCAGCGCCTGCACGCCGCCAGCGGCGGCCTGGCTCAGCGCCGTGGCGCCTGCGTAGCCATCCACCACATTCCACACCGCGTCGCCCGAAATGAAAGCCGGGTAGGCGAAGAACAAAAAGGCGCGCCCGGCCAGCGCCGGATTGATGAAGTTCTTGCCCGTGCCGCCAAACACTTCCTTGCCCAGCACCACGCCAAAGCTGATGCCCAGCGCCACCAGCCACAGCGGAATGGTGGGCGGCAGCGTGAGCGCAAACAGCACGGACGTGACGAAAAAGCCCTCGTTCACTTCGTGCCTGCGGATGGTGGCAAACAGCACCTCCCAAAAGCCCCCCACCGCGAAGGTGACGGCGTAGATGGGCACGAACCACAGCGCGCCGCCCAGCAGGTTGTGCCAGACGCTTGAGGGATTAAACCCGGCCAGGTGGCGCAGCACTTCAAAGCGCCAGCCCGTTTGCGCCGCCAGCAAATCAGGCTGCACGGCAAAAGCCAGATTGGCCTGGTAGCCCACATTCCACATGCCAAAGAACATGGCGGGGAAAGTGCACAGCCACACCAGAATCATCATGCGCTTCAGGTCCAGGCAGTCGCGCACGTGCGCCGTGCTGCGCGTCACGCTGCCGGGGCGGTACAAAAAGGTGTCGGTCGCTTCATAAAGCGCAAACCACCGGTGCAGGCGGCCGCCTTCCTCGAAGTGCGGCGCCAGCCGGTCCAGCAAAGATCGCAAACCCATTTTTCTTCAGCCCTCCTTCTCGATGCGGGCCAGCACGTCCCGCAGGATGGGGCCGTGTTCATATTTGCCTGCGCACACGTAGGTGCACAGGGCCAGGTCTTCTTCGTCCAGCTCCAGGCAGCCGAGCTTTTGCGCCATCTCGGTGTCTCCCACGATGAGATAGCGCAAAAGCTGCGTGGGCAGAATGTCCAGCGGCATCACCGCTTCATAGTTGCCAATGGGCACCATCGCGCGCGGGCTGCCTTGCGTGGACGTGGTCATGGGCAGCAAGCGCCGCCCCATGAAGCTCGACAGGAAAGCCCCCGTCACCGAATGCTTGTCCGCGCCCAGCCGCAGAAAGTGCAGCATCTCGCGCTCGCGCCCTTCGTGCAGGCAGCTCACCTGCACGTGATAGCGGCCCAGAAAGCCGTAAGGCCCCTGCGCCGTGCGCCCGCCCAGCACCGAGCCGGAAATCACGCGGTTTTCGCCGTCCGCCAGCTCGCCAGCCGTCAGCTCCTGCAAATTGGCTCCCAGCCGCGTGCGCAGCAGGCGCGGCTGTTTCACCACCGGCCCGCCCAGCGCCACCACGCGCTGCGTCCACAGCCGCCCCGTGGCAAACAGCTTGCCCGTGGCAATCACATCCTGATAGCCGATGTGCCACACGCTGCGCGCGGCATCCACCGGATGCAGAAAGTGAATGTGCGTGCCCGGCAGCCCCGCCGGATGCGGCCCCGCGAAAGTTTCAACGCGCACGCCCGGCACATCTTCGCCCGGCAAGGCCGCGCCTTCAGCCTTGCACAGCCACACGGGCGCCAGCCGCGAAAGCGCCAGCAAGCCGCGCCGGAAATCATCTGCATGCGCCTTGATGATGGGCGCCGGATCAGCCGCCAGCGGGTGCGTGTCCATCGCCGTCACGAAAATGGCCTGCGCCACCGCATCTGCCGCCGGCACCTTGCTGAAAGGCCGCGTGCGCAGCGCCGTCCACTGGCCAGACTGCAAAAGGTTCTCGCGCACCTGCGCTGCGTCCAGCTGCGCCAGCGCTGCGTCGTCATAGCGCGCGAAAGACAGCGCTTCTTCCTGCTCTGGCGCGCCGTCCACGTCAATCACCACCGACTGCAACACGCGCCGCTCGCCCCGGTTGATCGCGCTGACCACGCCCGCAGAAGGCGCCGTCACGTGCACGCCGGGCCGCGTTTTGTCGGAAAACAGCGGCTGGCCCGTCTTCACCCGATCGCCCACCTGAACGGCCATCGAAGGCTTGAGGCCGTGATAGTCCGCGCCGATGACAGCCACGCTGCGCACGGCCTGCGCATCGCTGACTTGCGGCTGGGGGCTTCCCTCAATGGGGAGGTCCAGGCCGCGCTTGATCTTGACCATCTCGCTTGCCTTACATCATGGGATAAAAGGGCCGCATTCTACGAGACGTAACCGAGTGTGATGCCCGCGTGAGCAGCCGCAAAACCGCTGGCGGCGCGCCATGACGGGCATTGCACAATCGCCCCTTCGCTCGTGGCGGAAGGCTGCCTGCCAGCATGCCTGCCACATCCACCCTGTGCAGCAAGAGCCTGTTTGCAATCTGGCCGCAAATGCAAACACGCTCCAAGAAGGAGGTTTTTGCGTGACTCCCATCTCCCGCCGCCTGGCGCTGGCGCAACTGGCCCTGGCCGCCCTGCTGGCCGCTTGCAGCCCGCAGACCGACCAGCAGCCCGCTGCACTGCCGGAGCCTTTTCGGGGCGTGAACCTGACCGGCAGCCCCAAATACGGCAAGGATTTCCACCTGCCCGATGCCGATGGCAAGGAGCGCAGCCTGGCCGACTTCAAAGGCAAGGCCGTGCTGCTGTACTTTGGCTTCGTGCAGTGCCCCGACATCTGCCCCACGTCGCTGCTGCGCGCCGCCGAGGTCAAGAAGATGCTGGGCAAGGATGGCGAGCGCCTGCAAGTCATCTTCGTCACCGTCGATCCCGAGCGCGACACGCCCGAGGTGCTGCGCGCCTACATGAACGCATTCGACCCCAGCTTCATCGCCCTGCGCGGCAGCAGCGAGCAGCTGGCCAAGGTGGCCGAAGACTTCAAGGTCTACTACCGCAAAGTGCCCACCGGCAGCAGCTATACCATGGACCATACGGCCCACTCCTACGTATTCGACCCGCAGGGCCGCCTGCGGCTGGCGCTGCGCCACGAGCAAACGCCGCAGGACTACGCCCACGACATCAGCCTGCTGCTGAAAGCGCCGGACTGACGCGTCCAACCGTTTTTTTGACCCCAAAAGAAAGGAACCTCAGCCATGAAACGCCTTGCCTTGACCCTGGCCAGCCTCACGCTCTGCGCCAGCGCCTTCGCGCAGCAAGTCACCATCCACTCGCCCTGGGTGCGCGGCACCGTGCCCGAGCAAAAAGCCACCGGCCTGTTCATGAACATCGAAGCCGCGCAAGACGTGCGGCTGATCGGCGGCGCATCGCCCGTCGCAGGCGTGGTTGAAATCCACGAAATGAGCATGGACCAGGGCGTGATGAAAATGCGCCAGCTGGAAAACGGCCTGCCCATTGCCAAGGGCCAGCCCGTCGAACTCAAGCCCGGCGGCTATCACGTCATGCTGATGGAACTCAAGCAGCCCCTGAAAGGCGGCGACACCGTGCCCGTCACGCTCACGTTTGAAGACGCCGCCAGCAAAAAGCAATTCACCCAGCAAATCCAGGCCCCCGTGACCGAGCTGGGCCAGCAGCACGGCAGCGGCCACGACCATCACGACGGTCACGGCCACGAAGGCCACGCGGGCCACAAACACTGAGCCGCGCTCTCAAGCGCCCGTTCATGGACCCGTCCATGATCTGGCCATGAGACAGTGGACCGGGATGGGCTGCAAGGCACAGACAGTCCTTGTGGCCCAGCGAGGATTTGCAACGCCGCAAAGCGCCTGAAGGCGGCACGGCAAGCGGACGCGGCCTTTCACGGCAGCAGGCCATCCGCCAGCGCCGCCGCCAGGCTCCGCGCAGGAGTTTTTCGCTCCCCCGGCCTGTTCACGGCCTGCCCGCAAGGAGCCACGGCCAGACTGACGGAAGCCGCTGGCAGGCCGCTTGATTTCGCTCCTCTATCCATAGCATGATGTCCTAGTGCAATCTGCGCGAGACGGCATTTTTGCTACCCTGTATTTGCTCTTGTTTTCGATTCATTCAGCTGAAGGGGCAGCGGATCGGGAAGCGGAATGGGCTGCAAAGCGAAAACCGCAGACGGGTTTGATGGCCCGCTTGCGGCCCGGCGAGGATGGGCTGCGCCGCTGACTGCCCGCTTTGCACTCACGAACAGGCTCCAAGGCCGGGGTGGGCGTGGCAATTCGATACATTCGCCGCTTCTATGGAAATCTTCTTGCTGCTGACCGCCCTTGCCAAAGCGCTGATATTCGTGCTGGCGGCCATTCTTCCCATCATCAATCCGCTGGCCATGGCGCCCACTTTTCTGTCGCTGACGGAAGGCGCGAGCAAGGGCACGCGCTCCGTTTTGGCCAAGCGCATCGGCTTCAATTCTTTTTTGCTGCTCTCGGGCGCGATGCTGTTTGGCTCTTACGTGCTGGACTTTTTCGGCGTGTCGCTGGGCATCGTGCGGGTGGCGGGCGGCATGATCGTGGCCCGCACGGCCTGGCAGCTGCTCAACAGCCGCGTGCAGGAGAAAAGCCCGCGCAGCCAGCTGGCCGAAACCTATACCGCCGAGCAGGCGCGCAGCCAGGCTTTTTATCCCCTCACTTTTCCCATCTCCTGCGGCCCCGGCTCCATTGCGGCGGCCATCACCGTGGGCGCGGCGCTGTTCGATCCGAAGTGGAGCGTGCTGCTGGCGCGCATGGCTGGCGCCGTGGCGGCCAATTTCCTGACCGGGCTGACGGTGTATCTGGTTTATCGCAACGCGCGGCGGCTGCTGGAGCCGCTGGGCGAGGCGGGCATGGTGGTGTTTTTGCGCCTGTCGGCCTTCATCCTGCTGTGCGTGGGCGTGCAGATTGTTTGGGACGGCTTCAGCGAGCTGGCGCGCCAGCTGGCCGCCGAGCTGATCTGAGAACCTGTCCAGAGCGCTTTTTGCAGAAAACTTCCAAATGAGCACAACTTTCCGCCGCCTCTTTGCAATGACCCTGGCGCTGACCGCCGCGCTGTGCGGCAGCGTCCGCGCGCAAGCGCCGCTGCCGCCTGAAGTGGCCCACGCCTTGCGCCGCGCCCAGGTGCCCGAGAGCGCACTGGCGCTGCTGATCGAGCCGGTTTCCGTGCCGCAGGCCATGCCCGCCAGCGGCGAGGCCGCCACGCCCACGCCCGCGCACAACCAGCAGCGCCTGGCCTGGCAGGCCGACGAGCCGATGAACCCTGCCTCCGTCATGAAGATGGTGACCACCTACGCGGGGCTGGACATGCTGGGCCCCGCCCACTTCTGGCGCACGCGCGTGTATGCGCAAGGCCCCATCAGCGGCGGCGTGCTCAAAGGCAACCTGCTCATACAGGGCAGCGGCGACCCCAAGCTGGTGCACGAGCGCCTGCAAGAGCTTTTGCAGGCCGTGATGGACAAGGGCATTCTGGAAATCCGTGGCGACATCATTCTGGACAACGGCATCTTCGCCGTGTCCGCGCGCGACCCCGGCGCGTTTGACGACGAGCCTCTGCGCCCCTACAACGCCGCGCCCGACGGGCTGCTCGTCAATTTCAAATCCATCATCTACAAATTCACCCCGGCCGCCGGCGGCAAGCGCGCGGCCATCACCACGGAGCCGCCCATCAGCGGCGTGCGCATACCCGCCAGCATTGCCACGGCCAAGGGCGCCTGCGGCGACTGGCGCAGCAAGATACGCGCCAATTTCACCCATCCCGCGCAGGTGAGCTTTGCGGGCCGCTATCCGGCGCGCTGCGGCGAGCAAACCTGGGCCGTGGCCTATATCGACCCCGCCAGCTACGCCAGCCGCGTGATTGACGCCATGTGGCGCGGCATTGGCGGCAAGCTCACCGGCCAGGTGAAAAACCTGCCCAACCAGCCCGCGCAGGGCGAGCTGGTGGCCACCGGCTACTCGCTGCCGCTGGCCTCCATCATTGCCGACATCAACAAGTTCTCCAACAACGTGATGGCGCAGCAGCTCTTTCTCACCCTCTCGGCCCATGATGGGCACAGGGGCAGCTTTGAAGCTTCGCGCGGGGCGCTGCGCCGCTGGTGGGCGGGCAACCGGTGGCTGGGCGCGCTGCCTGCGCCCATTGCCGAAAACGGCGCGGGCCTCTCGCGTCTGGCGCGCGTGACGCCGCGCGCGCTCGTCGCCCTCTTGCAGCAAGCCGCGCGCAGCCCCAATGCCGCCGCGTTTGAAAATTCCCTGAGCGTGGCGGGCGTGGACGGCACCACGCGCGACATGACCGCGCCCGAAGTGCTGGGCCGCGCCCACCTGAAAACCGGCACCTTGCGCGACGTGACCGCCATCGCCGGCTACGTGCAGGGCCAAAGCGGCCGCCGCTACGCGGTGGCCGCCATCATCAACCACCCCAACGCGCCCGCCGCCCGCCCTGCCCTGCGCCAGCTCGTGGCCTGGGCCGCGCGCGACTGATTTCGCCCGCCCGTCAATCCGCAATTGCAGCCCCGCGCCTGAAGTCACATCCAATGAACCCAAAAAACGACTGGCTCCAGGCGCTGCGCGCGCTGGCGGCACTGGCCGTGCTGTTTTTCCACATGGCGCCGCACTGGGCCACCTCGCCGCACCTGGCCCCTGCCCAAGCGTGGATGCACTGGGGCTTTTCGGGCGTGGATGTCTTTTTTGTTCTCAGCGGCTTCGTCGTCTATCAGACAGCCGACAAGACCAGCTACAGCGCCAGGCGCTTTTTGCTGCGGCGCGGGCTGCGCATCTACCTGGGTTACTGGCCAGTGCTGCTGCTGACGGCCGCCCTGGCCTGGGCCGCCAGCGCCTGGCCGCCGCTGGGCAAGGCCGTGCGCAGCGCCCTGCTGCTCAGCCCCAGCCTGTTTGACAACTGGGTGCCCACGGCCTGGTCGCTCACCTACGAGCTGTATTTCTATCTGTGGATTGCGCTGGTCTTTCTTTTCGCGCCCCGCTGGCGCGCGCCCGCCATGCTGGCGGCTTTTACAGGGCTGCTGCTGTGGAACGCCGCCTGGTACTTCTGGCGCTACCCGACCGTGCAGGCGGGCCTGCAACCCGCGCGTTTCGCGCTGACGGGCCTGGGCCTTGAATTTCTCGCGGGCGCGCTGTGGGCACACCTGCGCAAGCGCCAGGCCTGCCTGCACGCGGCCGCCCACGCCAAATGGCTGGCGCTGGCGGGCGCGTGCTGCATCGTCTATGGCCTGGGCATGGGCAGCCAGTCGCCCATGTATGACCGCATTGAGTTCATGCGCGCGGCCACCTTCGGCGTGGCAGGTTTTGGTTTTTTGCTGGTGGCGCTGGCTTTTTCAGACTGGCAATGGCGCGCCCCCCGCCCCCTGGTGGCGCTGGGCGACGCTTCTTACGCCCTGTACCTGCTGCATCCGCTGCTGCTGGACCAAAGCAGCCACCTGCGCGTGCGGCTGCCCGCCGGCAGCCTGCTGGCGCTGGACGCTTTTTTGCTGGCGCTGCCCGTGGCCATCAGCGCCATTTCCCTGCTGTGGTTCCGCTGGATTGAATGGCCTTTGTTCAACCGCGCCGCCGCCAGCGGCTGGGCGCGGCGGCTGACGGGCCATCCGGCGCGCTGAACCGGTTTTCAGTCTGTCCCATTCAAGCCTGGCTGGGCAGTTTCGCCTGCGCTGCGCGCAGCAGCCGCTCGATCTGGCCGGCCTGCGGCAGCACCGGCCCGTAAAAGAGCGTGGCGCTGGCCGTGCCGATGAGCAGGGTGGGAAAGTCCTGCACGTCCGCATCGCCCAGCGCGTCGGCTTCGTCTTCAATGTCGATCCAGCGAAAGGCCAGATCGGGCCGCGCGCGGGCGGCGGCCTCGAAGGTGGTCTGCCACTGGCGGCAGGTGTCGCACCAGGCGGCGCACAGGCACAGCACGGCCAGCGGAGCGGGGCGTTCGGCAGGGCTGTCGGCAGAGTGCGCGGCCAGCGTTTGCGCCAGAAGGGTTTGCAGCGATGCGTGGGATGTCATGTGAAGCGCCCGCCAGGGGCATGAAAGGCGGCCCGTCCACGGCCGGTTCAAAGAGAGAAAAGGGCGGATTTTCTACACTCGCCGCCCTATGACTGTGGTTCTGGGCATTGAATCTTCGTGCGACGAAACCGGCGTGGCGCTGGTGGAAATCGGGCCTGGCGGCGCGCCGCGCCTGCTGGGCGAGGCGCTGCACTCGCAAGTGGCCATGCACGCCGACTATGGCGGCGTGGTGCCCGAGCTGGCCAGCCGCGATCACATCCGCCGCGTCATTCCGCTGGCGCGGCAGGCGCTGGAGCAGGCGCAGCGCACGCTGGCAGACGTGGACTTCATCGCCTACACGCGCGGCCCCGGCCTGGCTGGCGCGCTGCTGGTGGGCGCGGGCGTGGCCTGCGCGCTGGCGGCTGCGCGCGGCCTGCCGGTGCTGGGCGTGCATCACCTGGAGGGGCATTTGCTCTCGCCTTTTTTGAGCGATGACGCGCCGCGCTTTCCCTTCGTGGCCCTGCTGGTCAGCGGCGGGCACACGCAGCTGATGCGCGTGGACGGCGTGGGCCGCTACGCCCTGCTGGGCGAGACGATTGACGACGCGGCGGGCGAGGCGTTCGACAAATCCGCCAAGCTGCTGGGCCTGGGCTACCCCGGCGGCCCGGCGCTGGCGCGGCTGGCCGAGGCGGGCCGCGCCGATGCCTATGCGCTGCCGCGCCCGCTGCTGCACAGCGGCAATCTGGACTTTTCATTTGCGGGGCTGAAAACCGCCGTGCTCACGCAAGTCCGCAAGCTGCCCGCCGGGCCAGACGCGGCCACGCGCGCCGATCTGGCCGCCAGCACGCAAGCGGCCATTGTGGACGTGCTGGTGAAAAAGTCGCTGGCTGCGCTCAAGGCCACGGGGCTGAATCGCCTGGTGGTGGCTGGCGGCGTGAGCGCCAACCGCCTGCTGCGCCAGCAGATGGACGCCGCCTGCGCCGCCCGCCGCGCGCGCGTGCACTACCCCGAGCCGCGTTTGTGCACCGACAACGGCGCCATGATCGCCGCCGCCGCCGCCTTGCGCTGGCAGGCCGGGCTGGCGCGGCCCGAGCGGCGCTACGCCTTTGATGTGAAGCCCCGCTGGCCGCTGGAGCCAATCAGCCAGG
Organism: Ottowia massiliensis; assembly: GCF_900240305.1. NCBI lineage: Bacteria > Pseudomonadati > Pseudomonadota > Betaproteobacteria > Burkholderiales > Comamonadaceae > Ottowia > Ottowia massiliensis. The sequence continues at coordinate 816,009 of NZ_LT964854.1, forward strand.
GCGGCCCGGCATGCTGAACGCGCGCGAGTTCAGCCACCGCCTGCTGCAAGAAGTCATCACGCCCGCCAGCACCGTGATCGACGCCACGGCGGGCAACGGGCACGACACGCTGTTTCTGGCCCGGCTCGTGCCCACCGGCCGCGTGTATGCCTTTGACATTCAGGCCGCCGCTATCGAGCAAACGCGCCAGCGCCTGGCCCGGCACGCGCTGGCCTGGCCCGCAGAACCTGCTGCGCCCGTCACGCTCATTCACGACTCGCACGCGCGCCTGGACCGGCACCTGCCTGCTAACGAGGCCGTTTGCGCCGCCATCTTCAACCTGGGCTACCTGCCCGGCAGCGACAAAAGCGTGATCACGCAAGGCGAGAGCACCTGGCGCGCCGTCGAAAGCATTCAGGCCCGGCTGCGCCCGGGCGGGCGCATCGCCATCGTGGCCTACCACGGCCACGATGGCGGCGCGGACGAAATGGCGCTGCTGCAACGCCGCCTGGCCGCGCTGGATGCGCGGCAGTGGCAGGTGCTTCAGTACCAGTTCATCAACCAGCCCAACTGCCCGCCCGTGTGCTTTGGCATCGGCAAAAAAGCGCCAGAGCGCGGCTGAGAGCATGGCCCGGCAGCCCTGCTTACTCAAAAGAAGGAGCGAATTCAAGGGGCATTAAATGCCGGGCAGCGCAATATCCACTAGGACATCATGCTATGAATAAAGGAGCTAAATAGCGGGCAAAGCAGCCGCCTTCCCGCCTGCTCATGGCTCAAACAGCGCCTGCGCCTTGCTCATCCCCATCCGCCTGGCCGGCATTCCCGGGCGGGGCGTGAACCGCCCCTTGCTGGTCTGAAGCGGACGGCGCGCCGCCCTCCGGCGCATCAGCGGCATCGGACGCTGAAGGCGGGCTGAAACTGGCCAGCGCCTGCCCCATGCGCACGCCCTGGCCGGGCAGCAGGCCCTCGGCGAAGCGCAGCTGCGCCTCGCGCGGCCACAGCAGGATGACCGTGGAGCCAAGCAAAAAGCGCCCCATCTCCGCGCCCTGCGCCAGCGTCAGCGCGCGCTCGTCGCGGTAGCGCCACTGGCGCGGGTAATAGGTGCGCGGCGGGTTCACCGTGCCGTGCCACACGGTGGCCATGCTGCCGACGATGGCGGCGCCCACCATCACCAGCGCCAGCGGGCCGCAGGCGGTGTCGAACACGCTGATCACGCGCTCATTGCGAGCAAACAGGCCCGGCACGGCTTCAGCCGTGGCGAAATTCACCGAATACAGATCGCCCGGCACGTAAATCATCTGCCGCAGCCGCCCCTCGCAAGGCATGTGGATGCGGTGGTAATCGCGCGGGCTGAGGTAGATGGTGGCGAAGTGCCCGCCATTGAACAGGCCCGCCAGCGCCTCGTCGCCGCCCAGCAAAGCCGTGGCGCTGTAGTGATGCCCCTTGGCCTGAATGAGCTGCCCCAGCTGTATGGGGCCAAGCTGGCTGATGACGCCATCTGCCGGGCACACCCAATCAGCCTGCGCCAGCGGGCGCGCGCCTTCGCGCAAGGCGCGGGCGAAAAAGTCATTGAACGTGGCGTAGCTGGCAATGTCCGGATTGGCCGCCTCGCTCATGTCCACCTTGTAGCGGGCGATAAAGCGGCGAATGAGAAAAGGCGCATGCGGCCCCGGCCTGCGGGCCAGCCAGCCCGCCAGTTGAGTGAGCAGGCGCTTGGGCAGCAGGTGCTGGGCGGTAACGGCTAGGTTCATGGCAATGGCTGTCGGAAAAAAGCGGATTGTCCTTGCAGACGCCTTGCAAAAGGAGAAGGCGGCGGGCCAGCCATGGCCCGCGCCGCTTCAAAACAGACCTTGGGCCATCAGCCCTTGAACCCGTTCACCGCCTGAGTGCGATGGGCGGCGGGCCGGAATGGGCTGCAAAACCTGTTCAAAGCCTGGCCGTAGAGGCGCGAAAAGCGCGAACAGGCTGCCGGCAGGCTTTCACTCGCGCAAGCTCTCCACCGCGCCGGAGACAGCAATTTTTCCCTGCGCCAGCAAGGCGCGGTGCTTGTCCAGGCGCCGCAAGTCGTAGTAGTAATTGACCATCAGCCCCCAGGACTGCTTCAGGCCCTTGGGCGACGGATCGCCCAGCCAGTTGATGCGCTCCACGCGCGCGCCGTTGCCCAGGTGAAAGCGCGCCACGGCGTCCAGCGGGCGCTTTTGCGCGTCCGTCTCGCGCCCCAGGTAGCGCGCAGCCGCCGCCAGCAGCCAGCGCGCCAGGGGCGACTTTTCATCCAGCGCCGCCACGCCATCGAGCGCCTTGAGCAGCGCCTCGGCCGTCACATCGCCCTTATCGCCCTTATCGCCCTTACCGGCCGCGCCCAGCTGCCGCGCCAGCGCCTGGCGCGAGCGCGAGCTGGCCGCTTGCAGCAGCTCGCCAGCATGAGCCTGCACCCAGCCGCGCAAGCCGGGGATGGGCGAGAGCGTGGCAAAGGTCTTGATCTGGCCGAATTCGGCGCGCAGCGCCTCCACCACGCGCTTGATGAGCGAATCGCCAAAGCTCACGCCTTTGAGGCCCTGCTGCGTGTTGCTGATGGAATAGAAGATGGCCGTATTGGCGCGGCTGAGATCGGCGTGCGCGGCGCTTTCATCCAGCAGCGGCGGGATGCTGGCGGCCATGTCTTGCAGCAGCGCCACCTCCACAAAAATGAGCGGCTCGCCCGGCAGGCGGGGGTGAAAAAAGCCGTAGCAGCGGCGGTCTTCGTCCAGGCGGTTTTTGGCGTCGGCCCAGCTGGTGATGTCGTGCACCGCCTCGTATTTGATGAGCTTTTCCACCAGCGCCGCAGGCGACTGCCAGCTGATGCGCTGCAAGTCCAGAAACGCCACGTCAAACCAGGTGGAAAACAGCGCCTGAAGCTCGGCATCGAGCGCCAGCAGGCGCTTGTCGCTCTTGAGGGCGGGCAGCAGCTCGGCGCGCATGTCCACCAGAAAACGCATGCCGTCAGGAAAAGCCGCAAAGCGCTGCAACAGCCGCGTGCGCGGCGAAACGAAAGCGCGGCGCAAACGCACTTCGGCCTGGGCCTCGGCCGGCGTGCCCAGCGCGGCCTCATAGTCGCGCCGCGCCTCTTCCAGCATGCTCACATCGGGGGCGAACTGCTCGCTCATCAGCAGCCAGCAATCGTGGCGCTGCTGCGCCGTGGCCCGCGCGTACCACTGCGCCACGCCAGCGGCCAGGCGCGCGCCTTCTACATCGCTAATCAGCGGATTGCCCACGGCCTGCAACTCGGCCAGCGTGCGGCGCAGCACGCGCGGCGACAGGGCCTCGCCCTGACGGCCCAAAAGCGAACCCAAGCGCTCGCGCATGGTGCGGGCCGTAGCGCTTTCGGCAGCGGGAGACAAAGCCGGACCAGACGTCTTTTTCATAGCAAACCTCCTGGTTTTTGAACACAAGAGCGCCCAAGGCGCGCTCAAGGAAAACAGCTCCCGGACAAGATATATCCGTTTTCTTTTTTAGGCACAGGCGGAGTTTCCCTAGGTGCCCTTTTGCAATCTCCTGCACGGCAGGGCCAGAAACGCGAGATGAATGAACTGCCAGCGCCAATGCAAAGCGCCGTGGCGATGAATGCTGATGGCAGCTTCAGCGCTCAGCGTGCCCGCGCTGGATGAGCGGGTGCTTTTGGGCTTGGGCGGCTTGGCGGCCAGCCGTCAGCGCAGGGAATGAGAGTCTCCCGAAAGGCATCTTTTCGCTCCTTGATTGATAGCGATACGTCCTAGGAGATACAGCGCAAGCGCCAATTTAAAGGGCCTGTATTCGCTCCTTTTTTCGACATTAAAGGAGCTTGCAAAGCTCCTGCGGCAAGCGCATAAAAAGCCGGCGCAGCTTTCGGAAGCTGCGCCGGCTTTTTGAATAAAGAGATGCGAAAACGGAAACTGCTTGGCGCGGCTGGCGGGGATCGAACCCACGACCCTCGGCTTCGGAGGCCGATACTCTATCCACTGAGCTACAGCCGCAAGGGGGCGGATTATCCCCGATTCAGAAGCTGGCCTGGTAGCGCAGTTGCAGGAAGTTTTCGCCTGGATTGGGGCGTTTGATGCCAGCGTTGGAGACGTGCTGGATGCGCAGCACGAATGCGTGGCGGCGCTCTGCGTCCAGCCACAGGCCCGCGCCCGCGTGCGAGGCGAAGTTGTAGCGGGTGCTCATTTCGCGGCGGCGGTTGGAGTAGTGCCGGTCGGTGAGCGAAAAGCCGATGCCCAGATCAAAAAACCAGCGCGAGGCGGCCGTTGGGCTGGTGCGCAAAGTGGGCGTGATGCCAAGGGTGGTGGCATGGGCGTAGCCTGCGGGGCCGCCGTCTTGGCGGCGCGCAGCCCAGTGGGCCAGCCAGGCGTCCCAGTAGCCCTGCCAGTGCCAGCCGCCCCATTGGCGCTGAAAGCCCTGCCAGGGCAGCAGCACGCCGATGGTCTGGCTGTGCGCGGCGTGCGGCGAAGCGCCAAGCTGCGCGTAAACGGCATAGGGCTGGCTGGCCGGGAGCGCGTCAGTTTGGGACGGCTGCACAGGTTCAGCCGTGGCGGACCAGGAGGCCAGCAGGCTGCAAATGGTGAGCGTGATTTGGCGTTTCATGAGCTTGCGGGTTTTGCGCATGGGAAAGGCGTAAGGCAGGGCAGTTTTGCAAGCCGCCCAGCGCTGCGTCAACCATAGCAGGCGCGACTTGCGAGAGTTGGAGTGCATGGGGGCGAAACAGCCACAGCTGCGTCAGGCCCAGCAGGGTGGATTTGAGATGGATGGAGGCCAGCGCCACGTCCAGATCGGCAGGCAGGCGCTTTTGCGCCACGCACATTTGCAGCGCCGTGTGGATGTTTTGCTGCCACATGTCGAAGTAGCGGGTCATCACGGCGACGATGGCGGCGTTTTCTTCGGTGTGCTCGCACTTGAGGTGCAGCACGCTGCTGAATTTGCGGTAGGCCTCGTCGCGCTCCAGGCGCTCGAAGCTGTTGAGAAACGCCTGCCGCAAACTTTGCAGCATGTCGGCGGCATTGCGGATGTCGGCCTCCAGCTGGTTGCTGACCACATCGAAGATGCGGGCGAACAGCGCATCAAACAAATCTTCCTTGTTCTTGAAGTGCCAGTAGAGCGCGCCGCGCATGACGCCGGCGGCTTGCGCGATTTCGTGCAGCGAGGCGCGCGCGACGCCGCGCTGGTGGAAAACGTCCAGCGCGGCTTGCATGAGGCGTTCGCGCGTTTCTTGCGCCTGGGCTTTGGTTCTACGCATGGCTGACTACAATACAAATCAGCGGGATTCTATACATGCGTTCATGGATGTATGTATTCAACGTAAATTGCAGGGTTTTCCCTTGAATTGCGGCGCAAACATTCATTCGTGTATGTATGATGCGCGGCTTCAGTATTTTTCTTCCGGCCGCGTCATGTGCATGGCGCGGCCCGTTTTTTCTCTTTCACGACATGCAGAAAGCAGGCAAGCAGATGAGCCTCCGTCTTTCAAAACAACTGGGGCTGGCCGCGCTGGCGGTGGCCGCTGCCTTCACGCTGTCCGCGTGCAGCGAGAGCATCGCTGCGGAAGAAGGCGGGCAACCCAAAAACAAACAAGCTGGTGGTCAGCCGAAAGAGCGTCCGGCCCCCGTCGTGGGCGTGGTGACGGTGCACGCCCGGCAGGTGGCCACGGCGGTGGATTTGCCGGGCCGCCTGGCCGCGCGGCGCGTGGCCGATGTGCGTCCGCAAGTGGGCGGCATCATCAAAAAACGTCTGTTTGAAGAAGGCAGCCAGGTCAAGGCCGGGCAGGCGCTTTACCAGATTGACGATGCGGTGTATCTGGCCAATCTGGAAAGCGCCCGCGCGCAGCTGGCCACGGCGCAAGCCGCGCTGGCCAAGGCCGATGCGGATTTGACGCGCTACAAGCCGCTGGTGGCCGCCAGCGTGATCAGCCAGCAGGAATACGACGCGGCCGTGGCCACCAGGCAGTCCGCGCAGGCCAGCGTGAAGGCGGCCAATGCGGCCATCCGCTCGGCGCAAATCAATGTGAATTACTCGCGCATCACGGCGCCCATTTCGGGCTATATCGGCCAGTCTTACGTGTCAGAGGGCGCGCTGGTGACGGCGGGAGACGCCAACAAGCTGGCAACGATTCAGCAAACGCACCCCATGTATGTGAACGTCACGCAATCGGCCGCCGAGGTGATGAAGCTCAAGCAGGAAATTGCCGATGGCAAACGCAAGCTGGTCAATGGTGCGGTGGAGGTGAGCATCAAATTTGAAAACGGTCAGGAATACGCCCACAAGGGCCGCCTGCTGTTTGCCGACCCGACGGTGGACGAGGCTACGGGCCAGCTGACTTTGCGCGCCGAAGTGCCCAACCCCGACAACGTGCTGCTGCCCGGCCTTTACGTGCGCGTGGGGCTGTCGCAGGGCGATATCGGCAATGCCTTTGTCGTGCCCCAGCAGGCCGTCACGCGCGGCAAGCAAGACACGCTGATGATCGTCAATGCCGAAGGCGGCATGGAGCCGCGCGTGGTCACCATCGCGGGCCAGCAAGGCGGCGACTGGATCGTGACGGACGGCCTCAAGGATGGCGACAAAGTCATCGTGGAAGGCATCATGCTGGCGGGCATGAGCGGCTCGCCCAAAGTGCAAACGCGCGAGTGGACGCCTGGCGGCGGCGCGGCGCAGCCAGGCGCGGCAGCGGGCGCAGCGCCCGCGCAGCAAGAACAACAACAACCGCAACAACAGGGCCGCTAAGCCGGCGCGCCAGGCAAAGGAGCATTCATGGCCCGTTTTTTCATTGATCGCCCCATCTTCGCGTGGGTGATCTCCATCTTCATCATCATCGCTGGCGTCATCGGCATCCGCAATCTGCCGGTTTCGCAATACCCGTCGGTGGCCGCGCCCACCATCCGGCTATCAGCCACTTATCCGGGCGCTTCCGCGCAGGTTCTGGAAGACAGCGTGCTGGCCGTCATCGAGCGCAACATGAACGGCATCGAGGGGCTGGACTACATGAGCACCAGCGCTTCGGCCAATGGCGTGGGCGAAGTCAGCCTGACCTTCACGCCCGAAACCGACGAAGACCTGGCGCAGGTGAACGTGCAGAACAAGCTCTCGGAAGTCACGGCGCTGCTGCCTGCCACGGTGCAGCAAAACGGCATCACGGTGTCCAAATCGCGCTCCAACTTCCTGATGGTGCTCATGTTCGACTCCAAGGTGATGGAAACGGAGGACATCGCCGACTACGTGGAGCGCAACGTCCGCCCCGAAATCCAGCGCGTGAGCGGCGTGGGCGAGGCGCGGCTGTTCGGCGCGCAGCGCGCCATGCGCGTGTGGGTCGATCCGAAAAAGCTGAAGAACTACAACCTCTCTTTCCTGGACGTGTCTTCGGCCATTTCGGCGCAGAACGCGCAGATTTCCGCCGGCTCCATCGGCTCCCTGCCTGCCGAGGCCGGGCAAACCATCACGGCCACCGTCACGGCGCAAGGGCAGCTGAGCACGCCGCAAGAGTTCGGCAACATCATCTTGCGCGCCACCACGGGCGGCGCCAATGTCTATCTGAAAGACGTGGCCCGCGTGGAGCTGGGCAGCCAAAGCTATGACAGGTCCACGCGCCTGAACGGCAAGCAGGCCGTGGGCATGGCCGTCATGCTCTCCAACAGCGGCAACGCCATCGCCACGGCCACGGCTGTCAAAGCCAAGATGGAGCAGCTGCAGAAATTTTTCCCGCAAGACCTGTCCTGGTCAGCGCCTTACGACACCTCCACATTCGTCGGCCTGTCCATTGAAGCGGTGGTGCACACGCTGCTTGAGGCCGTTGTGCTGGTGTTTCTGGTGATGTTTCTGTTTTTGCAAAACATCCGCTACACGCTCATTCCCACCATCGTGGTGCCCATCTCGCTGCTGGGCGCATTTGCGGGCATCTGGTATCTGGGCATGTCCATCAATGTGCTGACCGTGTTCGCCATGGTGCTGGTCATCGGCATCGTGGTGGACGACGCCATCGTGGTGGTGGAAAACGTCGAGCGCATCATGAGCGAAGAAGGCCTGCCGCCGCTGCAAGCCACCAAGAAAGCCATGAGCCAGATTTCCGGCGCGGTGGTCGGCATCACGGCGGTGCTCATTTCCGTGTTCGTGCCGCTGGCCATGTTCAGCGGGGCCACGGGCAACATCTACCGGCAGTTCGCGCTGACCATGGCGCTGGCCATCGCCTTCTCGGCCTTTTTGGCCTTGTCGCTCACGCCCGCGCTGTGCGGCACGCTGCTCAAGCCCGTGCCCAAAGGCCATCACATGGAAAAAAGCGGCTTTTTCGGCTGGTTCAACCGGGGCTTCAGCGCCACCACGCATGGCTATGAAGGCATCGTGGCCCGCTTGCTGCGCCGCTCTTTGAGCCTGATGGTGGTTTATCTGGCGCTGGCCGCTGGCGCGGTGTGGGTGTACATGCGCCTGCCCACGTCCTTTCTGCCCAATGAAGACCAGGGCACGCTGATGGTGAGCATGCAGCTGCCCGCTGGCGCAACCAAGGCCCGCACCGACGCCACGCTGGCCACGGTCACGCAGATTGCCACGTCCATGCCCGAAGTGGACAGCATGATTGGCGTTTCCGGCTTCAGCTTCACCGGCTCCGGCCAGAACATGGCCATGGGCTTTGTCATGCTCAAAGACTGGAGCCAGCGCAAGGCGCCGGGCAGCGACGCCGCCTCGGTGGCCGGCAAGATCACCGGCGCCATGATGGGCATGGTGAAAGACGGCTTTGCCTTTGCCGTCAGTCCGCCTGCCATCATGGAGCTGGGCACCAGCTCGGGCTTCACGTTCTTCCTGCAAGACCGCAACAACAACGGCCATGCCGCCTTGCTGGCCGCGCGCAACAAGCTGCTGGGCCAAATGCGCTCCAGCAAAATGTTCAACGCGCAAAACACCCGCACTGGCGGCCTGGAAGACGCGCCCCAGATCAAGATTGACATCAACCGCGCCGCTGCCGCTGCGCAAGGCATTGACTTTTCCAGCATCCGCTCCGTGCTGGCGATGGCGCTGGGCTCGTCCTACATCAATGACTTTCCCAACAACGGCCGCCTGCAACGCGTGATCGTGCAAGCCGATGCCTCTTCGCGCATGCAGCCCGAAGATGTTCTGGCGCTGACGGTGCCCAACTCCTCGGGCCAGGCCGTGCCGCTGTCTACCGTGGCCTCGGTTTCATGGGAAGAAGGCATGCAGCAAAGCCAGCGCTTCAACGGCTACCCGGCCATGCAAATCGCAGGCGCGGCCGCCAGCGGCTACTCCTCGGGCGAGGCCATGGCCGAAGCGCAGCGCATGGTCGATGAAATGGGCGGCGGCTACAGCCTGGAATGGGCGGAGCAGTCGCGCGAAGAAGTCAAGGGCAGCGCGCAAACCGTCATCCTCTACGCCTTCGCCATCCTGGCCGTGTTTCTGGCGCTGGCGGCGCTGTATGAAAGCTGGTCGATTCCGCTGGCCGTCATTCTGGTGGTGCCGCTGGGCTTTCTGGGCGTGGTTCTGGGCACAACGGGCCGCAACTGGTTCAACGCCGTGCCCACTTACCTCAATGACATCTACTTTCAGGTCGGCCTGATCACCGTGATCGGCCTGTCCGCGAAGAACGCCATCCTGATCATCGAATTTGCCAAAGACGTGCAAGAGCAAGGCAAAACCGCGCTGCAAGCCGCGCTGCAAGCCGCGCACCTGCGTTTCCGCCCCATTCTGATGACCTCGTTCGCCTTCATTCTGGGCGTGGTGCCGCTGTATCTGGCCTCGGGCGCCAGCTCGGCCAGCCAGCGCGCCATCGGCACCTCGGTGCTGTGGGGCATGCTGATTGGCACGCTGCTGTCGGTGTTCTTCGTGCCCATGTTCTACGTGCTGGTGCGCAAATTCTTTAAGGGCGGCAAAAAGGCGGCCGCGCCTGAAGCCGCGCTGGCTGCGCCCGCAGAATCCGGGCCGCAACACGGATGACCCCGCATCAAGAGGATCCAACAACATGAACGACACCTCCACTTCCTTCATGCGCCGCCTGGCCGTGCCGCTGGCCGCCGCCCTCGTGCTGGCGGGCTGCTCGCTCACGCCCCGATACGAGCGCCCCGCCGCGCCCGTGCCCGCACACTGGCCCGGCGCGCAGCCCGCCGAAGGCGGCCCAGCCGAAGACCAGGCCCAAACCCTGGCCGCGCCCGACCTGCCCTGGGAACAGTTCGTGCAGGACGAACGCCTGCGCGAAATCATCCGCCAGGCGCTGCAAAACAACCGCGATCTGCGCGTGGCCCGCCACAGCGTCGAGCAAATGCGCGCCAGCTACCAAATCGCCCGCGCCAACCAGTTCCCCACGCTGGGCGCCAGCGGCAGCTACACGCGCTCTGCGCCCGCCACCGTGCCGGGCGGCGCCAGCGTCAACTCCAACGCCAGCCTGAGCGTGGGCATCACCGCGTGGGAAATCGACTTCTTCGGCCGCATCGCCGCCCTCAAGCAAGCCGCGCTGGCCCAGTATCTGGCCACCGAAGAAGCGCAGAAAAACACGCAAATCAGCCTCATCGCCGCCATCAGCAGCGCGTGGCTGTCGCTGCAAACGCACACCGAACTGCTGGCCCTGGCCGAACGCACGCTCGCCACACGCGAAGAGTCGCTCAAGCTCACCCGGCTGCGCCTTGACAACGGCGTGGCCACCGCGCTGGACATGCGCCAGGCCGAATCGCAGGCCGCCGCCGCCCGCGCCAGCCGCGCCGAGCAAAAGCGCCTGCGCGCCGAAGACCTGAGCAACCTGGCCCTGCTGGCAGGCCAGCCCATCGCAGAGCAACTGCTGCCCAAGGCCGATGAAACGCAGCTCTCAGGCTTTGCCGACGTGCCCGCCGGCCTGTCTTCCGACGTGCTGCTGCGCCGCCCCGACATCCGCCAGGCCGAGCAGCAACTCATCGCCGCCAACGCCAACATCGGCGCGGCCCGCGCGGCCTACTTCCCCACCATCAGCCTCACGGCCGGACTGGGGCGCGCCAGCAGCGACCTGGACGGCCTGTTTGGCAGCGGCGGCCAGCGCGCGTGGAACTTTGCTCCCGCCATCTCCCTGCCCATCTTCGACATGGGCCGCAACCGCGCAGGCGTGGAATCGGCGCAAGCCGCCCGCGACATCGCCGTGGCCCGGTACGAAAAAGCCATCCAGACCGCCTTCAAGGAAGTGGCCGATGCCCTCACCGCCCGCCAGGCGCTGGCCGAGCAGCTTCAGGCCCAGCAGCAGCAGACCGACGCCGAGCGCGAACGCTACCGCCTCGTCGATTTGAGCTACCGCAACGGCGTGGCCAACAGCCTGGACCTGCTCGATGCCCAGCGCTCGCTTTTTGGCGTCGAACAAGCGCTGGCCCAAACCCGGCTGGCGCAGCGCGCCAACGAAATCACGCTCTACAAAGCCCTGGGCGGCGGCTGGAACCAGACGCAGCCTGAATCTGACCAAAAACAAGAAAAAGAAACGTCAAAAGAGTGAGAAAACGGGGTTTTTTCACCCGAAACCTATAATTTGCGCCCTTCAGCAGGGCCTGAAGCCCAACACGGCTTCAGGCCCTGTTTTCCATCCTGACCCCGCCCAAAAAAGAGGCCGCCATGAGCGAAAACACGCAACCCACGTCCAGCGACCAGCCCGAATCTTTCAAATGGCTGCTATGGCCCGTCATTGCCGCCGTCGTGGCGCTGACGCTCTTTAGCCTGACCCAGCCCGCTCCCGGCAGCTATGGCAGTCTCACGCGCAGCGGCGAAGGGGCCGGGAGCGTCGATGCGCGCATCGCCAAAGTCGGCGCGCTCAACCTGGCAGGCCAGGCCGCCACGCAAACCGCCTCCGCCGAAGCCGCTGCCGCGCCCGCTGAAGCGGCGGCGCCCGCGCCCGCCGCAGCCGCCACGGGCGAAGTGCCTGCCCTGTACAAGAAAAGCTGCGCCATGTGTCACGGCACGGGCGCAGGCGGCGCGCCCAAGGTGGGCGACAAGGACGCCTGGGCGCCGCGCATCGCTACGGGCATGGACGAACTCATGAAAGTGGCCATCAACGGCCGGGGCGGCATGCCCGCGCGCGGCGGCACCAAGGCCAGCGACGACGAAATCAAGGCCGTCGTCGAATACATGGTGGCGCATTCCCAATAATCCGCTCCCCCGAACGCCCGGCTGCTTTCCAAAACCCTGTTCAGCGCCTTCCCGCAAAGGGCGAAAGCAATGAATCAGGATGGGCTGCCTTGGGAGCAGGCCTGAATGCACGGCGATATTGGGATCGCCGGGAATGGATGGCCTCATGCCCTCAAACCGGCCCATCCGCCTTCCGCCCGCAATGGCTCTGCGTTCCTGACTGAAAACCGGCCCAAAGTCCGCCCGCAATGCGAAAAGCGCGGCCTCGGGCGCCCTCTTCCTGCTTGCTTCGGCTGGCGCTTGCAGGCGGCCAAAGCCGCTTGCAAGGATGAACAGCGGCAAGCTGGCTTTTCAGCTTTTCAATGCCCGTGGCGCGTGCAAGAACGTGCAAGAGGCCGCTGCGAAGACGGCATAGCCAGCGGCCTTTCTGACCGTGCCGCTTGCAGCAGGTCCGGCCGCGCCGCTTCATTCATCCGCCGCAACGCTCCGCTCCGGGCGGCGTGAGCGATCCAGAACCCGCTGCCTGTTTTCCGGCCGCGCGTTGGCACGGGCGCTTTCGGCGGGCAAGGCTTCGCGCCATTTCTGCGCAACCCCTTTCGACAAGCAAGGCGCGCCTGTGCGGGTTAAAAATTAAATTTAATTTAATATGATGCCCGCCATGCTGATCTCCACCCTTTCCCTGCTTTCTGGCGGCACGGCGCATGCCTTGCCGCGCCGCGCTTCGCGCTCCGGGCGGCTTCTTGCGCGCGGCCTGGCGCATGCCATTCGGGTTTTCTGCCTGTGCCGGGCCGTGCGCTGCGCTTTGGGGCTGGCCGTTTGCGGGGCGGCGCTGGCGCTTTCCGCCTGCTCGAAGAGCGGGGCGGGCGATGGCACGCTCACGCTGTACGGCAATGTGGACATCCGGCAAATTGCGCTGGCGTTTGAAGGCTCCGGCCGCGTGCTGGAAATGGCCGTGGACGAAGGCGCGCGCGTGCAGGCCGGGCAGACGCTGGCCGTGCTGGACACGCAGACGCTGGCTTTGCAGGCCGCGCAGGCGCGCGCGCAAATCGAGGCGCAGCGCCAGAGCTTGCGCAAGCTGGAAAGCGGCACGCGCCCGCAGGAGGTGGCGCAGGCGCAAAGCCGCGTGGCCGCCGCCCGCGCCGATGCCGCCAGGGCGCGGCAAGACCTGGCCCGGCTGCGCCAGCTGGCTGGCGGCGGCGCGGCCAGCCGCCAGGCGCTGGAGCACGCGCAGACCGCCGCGCAGGTGGCCGAGGCCAAAGTCCGCGAGACGCAAGAGGCGCTGCGGCTGGCGCAGATTGGCCCGCGCGAGGAAGACATTGCCGCCGCCCGCGCGCAACTGAAAGCCGCCGAGGCCGCGCTGGCCCTGCTGGAGCATCAGATTGAGCAGGGCGCACTGCGCGCGCCCGTCAGCGCCGTGGTGCGCGCGCGCCTGCTGGAGCCGGGCGACATGGCCAGCCCCCAGCGGCCCGCCTACACGCTGGCGCTCACCCAGCCCAAGTGGGTGCGCGTGTATGTGGCCGAGCCGGATCTGGGCCGCGTGGCCCCTGGCATGCCCGCCGCCGTCACGACCGACAGCCAGCCGGATCAGCCCCTGCGCGGCACGGTGGGCTACATCGCCTCCGTGGCCGAATTCACGCCCCGGCAGGTGCAAACGGCCGAGCTGCGCACCAGCCTCGTCTATGAAGTGCGCGTGCAGGTGGATGACCCGGCCGACGCCTTGCGGCTGGGCCAGCCCGCCACCGTGCGGCTGCAAGGCGCGCCTGCCGCCGGCCAGCCTGCCCGTGCGCCCGCTGGCGGGCAGCCGTGAGCGGATTCATCTTCGCCCGCCTCCATGCCCTCCGCTGGCCAGCCCGTCCGGCTGAAGGCCGGGGGCGCGCCGCCAGATGGCATCAGAAACAGGAGCAAATTCAATGGGGTTGAAATGCCTTCTTGCGCAGTTTCCACTAGGACATCATGCTATTGATACAGGAGCGAAATGATGTCGCCTGGCCCATCTGCCGCCTGCGCTGCGCGCACCCCAATCCGCCCGTTTCGCGGCGGGCGGGCCGTGCCCGGGCTGTAACGCCATGAGCTTCATCGTCCAGGCCCAAGGCATCAGCAAGACCTTCGCCGCGCCCGCAGGCGGGCGGCTGCACGCGCTGCGCGAGGTGTCGCTGCAAGCGCGCGCGGGGCAGCTCACGGCGCTGGTCGGGCCGGATGGCGCGGGCAAAACCACCCTCATGCGCCTGCTGGCCGCCCTGCTGGCGCCTGACGCGGGGCGCCTTGCCGTGCTGGGCCATGAGCTGGGCCAGGGCGGCGCGCGCCAGCCGCAGGCCGTGCAAAGCCGCATCAGCTACATGCCGCAGCGCTTTGGCCTGTATGAAGACTTGAGCGTGCAGGAAAACCTTGACTTGTATGCCGATCTGCACGGCGTGCCGCCCGCCGTGCGCGGCGCGCGCTACGCCCGGCTGCTGGAGATGACCGGCCTGGCGCGCTTTACCGGGCGTCCGGCGGGCAAGCTCTCCGGCGGCATGAAGCAAAAGCTGGGCCTGGCCTGCACGCTGGTGCGCTCGCCCGATTTGCTGCTGTTGGACGAACCCAGCGTGGGCGTCGATCCTCTCTCGCGGCGCGACCTCTGGGCCATCGTGCAGCAGCTGGTGGAGGCCGAGGGCCTGAGCGTCATCGTCAGCACCGCCTACATGGACGAAGCCGCGCGCTGCGCCCAGGTGTTCGTGCTGCACCAGGGCCGCGTGCTTGCGCAGGGCGCGCCGCAAAGCCTGCGGGAAAAGGCGGCGGGGCTGACCTGCACGGCCTGGCCGCCCGCCGGACAGCCCCCGCGCCAGTTGCAGGCGCGCCTGATTGACGCGCGCCGCCTGATCGCCGACGCCGTGCCCGCTGGCGGCGCGGTGCGCTACATCCGCCAGCCCCATGCCAGCGCCGCCGATGTGGCTGCGCTGCTGCAAGGCGCGGCCACGCAGCCGCGCCCGGCCGGGCTGGAAGACGCCTTCATGCTCCTTCTGCGCCAGCATGAAGACGGCGCGCAGGCTGGCGAGGGCGCGGCAGCGGAAGCGGCGGCGAAGCCGGAAGTGGCGCAAGTCGCCGCAGAAGTTGCCGCAAACGTAGCCGCCAAAGAGCGCCCCGCCATCGCCGTGCGCGATCTGGTGCGCCGCTTTGGCGGCTTCACGGCGGTGGCCAGCACTTCGTTTGAGGTGGCGCGCGGCGAAATCTTCGGCCTGCTCGGCCCCAACGGCGCGGGCAAGACCACCACTTTCCGCATGCTCTGCGGCCTGCTGCCGGCCACCAGCGGCCAGCTTGAGGTGGCGGGGCTGAACCTGCGCACGGCCCGCGCCCAGGCGCGGGGGCGCATCGGCTACGTCTCGCAGAAATTCGCCCTCTACGGCAACCTGAGCGCGCGCGAGAACCTGGCATTTTTCGGCGGCGCCTATGGCCTGCGCGGGCGCGAGCTGAGCCGCCGCGTGAGCGAGAGCCTGGCCGAATTCGGCCTGGACGGCAGCGCCCCCAGCGGCCTGCTGCCCGGCGGCTACAAGCAGCGCCTGGCGATGGCCGCCGCCCTCATCCACCGCCCGCAAATTCTGTTTCTGGATGAGCCGACCAGCGGCATCGACCCGCTGGCGCGCCGCGCTTTCTGGCGCGCCATCACCGCGCTGGCGCAAGGCGGGGTGACCGTCATCGTCACCACCCATTTCATGGAAGAGGCCGAGTACTGCGACCGCATCGCCATCCAGGACGCGGGCCGCCTGCTCGCGCTGGGCACGCCGCAGCAGGTGCGCCAGCTGGCCGGCGGCGCGCCCGATATGGACAGCGCCTTCATCGCCATCGTCGAGCAGGCGCGCGCCAGCGCATCAGAAACAGAAGCAAATTCAGGCAAGGAAAAAATCCGCTGGCGCTTATTCCACCAGGACACATTGCTATCAAGAAAGTAGCGAGAAAAATGCCTTCCCCAGACTCAATCCTGAAAGCGGGCCTCATGACCGCATCGCCTGCTTGCTGCATTCGCGCCGCGCGGGCGGCAGGCGGGCCGCTGCAATGAGCGCCCCGCTGCCTGCGGGCGGCTTTTTGCGCCGCCTGGCCGCGCTCACGCGCAAGGAGACGCGGCAGATGCTGCGCGACAAGAGCAATCTGCTCATGGGCCTGCTGCTGCCGCTGGCGCTGATATGGCTGTTTGGCTACGGCCTGTCGTTTGACGTGAACCGCGTGTCGGTGGCCGTGGTGCTGCAAGACCCGGCCCCGGCGGCGCGGCAGGCGCTGGCCGGGCTGCAAGGCTCGCGCTACTTTGACGCGCGCTGGATGACGGACATGCACGCCGCCCGGCAAGCCATGCGCCAGGGCGAGGTGGACGCCATCGTGCAGGCGCCGGGCGACTTCGCGGCGCGGCTGGCGGCGGGCGGCGCGGCGGTGCAGCTCATTCTGAACGGCCTGGACGCCACCACGGCCAGCGCGGTGGAAGGCTACGTGGAGGCGGCGCTGGCGCTGCCCGCCGCGAAAGAAGCCGGCCGCGCCGCCGCCCGCACGGGCGCGCAGGCCGCGCGGGTGGAAGTGGTGCAGCGCCTGTGGTTCAACGAAGCGGGCATCAGCGTCTGGTATCTGGTGCCGGGGCTGGTGGTGCTCATCCTCACGCTGATCGGGGCGTTTCTGACTTCGCTGCTGATCGCGCGCGAATGGGAGCGCGGCACGCTGGAGGCGCTGTTCGTCACGCCCGCGCGGCCGCTGGAAATCGTGCTGTCCAAGCTTGCGCCCTGGCTGCTGGTGGGGCTGGCGGATGTGGTCATGTGCCTGCTGGCGGCGCGCCTGACCTTTCACGTGCCCATGCGCGGGCCGCTGGCGCTGGTTTTGGCGGCGGCGCTTCTCTATCTGACCGTGTCGCTGCTGCTGGGGCTGTTCATCTCGGGCGTCACGCGCAACCAGTTCCAGGCCAGCCAGGTGGCGCTGCTGGCGAGCTTTCTGCCCGCCACGGTGCTCTCGGGTTTCATGTTTGACCTGCGCAACATGCCTGCCGCCGTGCAGTTCATCGGGCAGCTGATGCCCGCCACGCACTTCATGGGCGTGATGAAAACGCTGTTTCTGGCGGGCGCGGACAGCGCGGCCACGCAGGCGGCCATCGCGCGCGGCATGGCCACGCTCGCGGCCTACGCGCTGGCGCTGGCCTGGGCCACGCAGCGCACGCTGCGCAAAACACTGGACTGAAGCCCATGTTCCGCACCTTCATTTCCGCCTTGGCCGATGCCTGCTGGCGCACTGCCGCGCTGATGCGCAAGGAGCTGCTGACGCTGCTGAAAGACCCGGCCAACCGCATCATCTTGCTCGTGCCCGCGCTGCTTCAGGCGCTGCTGTTCGGCTACGCGCTGAGCTTTGAGCTGAAGCACGCGCCCTACGCCGTGCTGGAGCCAAGCCGCAGCGCCGCCTCCGCCGCCTTGCTGGCGCGGCTGGACAGCACGGGCGTTTTCAAGCGCGTGGCCACGCTTTCTTCGGCCAGCCAGATCGCCCCGGCCATAGACAGCGGGCGGGCGCTGGCCGTCATCACCTTCCCGCCCGATTTCGCGCAGCGCCTGGCGCAAGGGCAGGCCGCGCCCGTGCAGGTGGTGCTGGACGCGCGCAACTCCTCCACCGCCGCAGCGGCGGGCAGCCAGATCGCCGCCATCGCCGCGCGCTACAACGAGCAGGAGCTGGGCCTTGCGCCCGGCATCCGCGTGCAGCGGCGGGCGTGGTTCAACCCCAACCTGGACTCCAGCTGGCATCTGCTGCCGGGGCTGATCGCCTCGCTCAGCATGATCCAGACCATGCTGCTGGCCGCCCTTGGCGTGGCGCGCGAGCGCGAGCAGGGCACGTTTGACCAGCTGCTCGTCACGCCGCTGACGCCGCTGCAAATTCTCATCGGCAAGGCGCTGCCGTCCATGCTGGTGGGGCTGCTGCAATCGAGCCTCGTGCTGCTCATCATCCGCTTCTGGTTCCAGGTGCCGATGGCCGGCTCCCTCTGGCTGCTCTACCTGGGCCTGCTGGCCTTCAACGCGGCCACCGTGGGCGTGGGGCTGTCGGTTTCGGCGCTGTCGCTGACCATGCAGCAGGCCATGCTCTACAACTTCATGCTCGTCTTGCCCATGACCTTGCTGTCGGGCCTGATGACCCCCGTGCGCAACATGCCGCAGGCGCTGCAAGCGGCCACGCATGCGAACCCGCTGCGCTTTGGCGTCAGCATCGTGCGCCGCGTCTATCTGGAAGGCGCCACGCTGGCCGACGTGGCCCCCGATTTCCTGCCCCTGCTCGCCATGACCGCCCTTTCCCTGCCCCTGGCCGCCTGGCTGTTCAGAAACCGGCTGGGGTGAAGGCGCGTGCAGCCAGCCTGTTTTTCGCTACCGTATTCATAGCATGATGTCCTAGGGGAATGTGCGCAAAACGGCTTTTTCACCCGCCAGATTTGCTTCTGTTTTTGATGCCCTGCGGGGCGGGCGCGTGAGCCAGCACAGCAGCAAGGCGGCCGCTCCGGCCAGGCTGGGCAGCCAGGCCGGCAGCGTGGCCAGCCAGCGGGCGGCCAGGCGCAGGGCCTGGCCCTTGTAGGCCACCTTGGCGGCGCGGGCGCTGTATTTGGCAAAGCGCGCGGCGCCCATTTCGTTCAGCGCGCGCAGGCCCTGGCGGCCATAGGTGGCGGCCCTTTGCACGGCAGCCGGCCCCATGCGCTCGGTCAGCGCCAGGCTTTCGGCAAGCGGCGCGCCGGTGATGTCTTGCAGCACGGCAGCGCGCGCGCCGTGGGCGCGGGCCAGGCGCGCGGCGCGCGAGAGCGAGGCGGCGTCGGTGGTGGCGGCCAGCAGGCGCGCGCCGCCGGGCGTGGCGGCCAGCGCGCTAACGTCGGCCAGGGTGCCCTTCAAACCGGCCAGCTCGTGCGCCATTTCGCTCAGGCGGCGCTGCTGGCGCAGGCGCGCGGCGGCGCGCATGAGCATCTCACCCAGCCAGCCGGGCAGCGCGTTCGCGCGGCGCAGCCATTTGAGGGCCGACAGGCCGCTTTTGGCCGTGGCGGCGGCCGCGACGGCGGGCGCGGTGGCGCCGCCGGAGGGCGCGGCAGCGGCGGCTCCGCCCGCCTGCACCGCCGTGGCGGCCACGCCCAGGCTGGCCAGGGCGATGAGCACGGGGTCGGTTTCTTCGCCTTGCGCGTAGAGCCAGCCCTGCCGGGCGAGGTCGCGCAGGTCGCCAATCACCAGAAAGTCGCTGATGACGCCAGCGGCCTGGCCCACGGCTTCATCGCTTTGGCCGCTCCACACGCCTTCGGCGGCTTTGCCGGCCTGGTAGGCGAGGCTTTCGCGCCGGGCGGCGATTTCCCGCGCCAGATGCTGCGCCGCCGGATCGCCGCGCACGTAGCCGTAGGCCATGAAGTAGTCGAGATACTGCGCGGCCTCGGCGTAGCGCTCTTGCGCCACCAGCTCGCGCGTGCGCGGCAGCGGGTCGGTGCGGGTGAGGGCCAGCACGGCAAGCTGTTCATGCACCGGCCCTTGCGTGAGCCACAGGGGCGCGCCCAGCAGGGCCAGGCTGATCAGGACGGCAAGAAGGCGGAGCATGGCGCAAGAGGGCAAAGCGTCAGATTCTTGCTATTCGGTTCATGGCATGCAGTCCTGGTGGACATTGCGAAAACAGGCTTTTCAGACCCCTTGAATTCGCTCCTGTTTTTGAATGCCGCGCGGCAGCCGGTTTCAGGCAGCGGATTCAGGCCGTGAACGCCAGCGGGCGGCCCGCGCAGTCGCTGGCAAGGGTGGAGAGATCGGCAAAGAAGTCGTTGCCGGTTTTGGTGTCGTGCCAGATGCCGTCTGCCCAGCGGTAGTGGAAGCCGCCAGCGCGCGCGGCCATCCAGATTTCGTGCAAGGGGCGTTGCAGGTTGATGACGAGCTGGCTGCCGTTGGCGAAGGTGAGCGTCATCAGGCCGCCCGCGCGCTGGTTGTCGATGTCGGCGTCGGTGTCTTCGTTGAGGGCGTCGCACTGCTCCTCAACACGGCGCAAAAGGGCTTCTGCCAAATCAAGGTATTCAATGTCGGTCATTACAATCATTTTTCATGAAGCAGCACGCGAATATTTTATTAATCCCGTTAATCCGCCCGATTAATCGCATATTTGCGGCTTGCGCGGCGGTTGGGCTGGCCGGCGCTTTGGCGGGCTGCGGCCAGCGCGGGCCGCTGTATTTGCCCGACACGCCGGCTGCCCGCCAGCGGGCCACGCTGCCCGAGACGCTCTGGCCTGCGGGCCATGAAGCGGCGGAACCCGCTGCCGAACCTGCCGCTGAACCTGCCGCTGAATCTGCACGCCCGGCCCTGCCGCAACCTGATTTTTCTGCCCCATGAATTCATTTCCCTTGCCCGGCGCGCCGGTTTTTCACCGCAGTGAAAACGGCGCGTTGATGATTGAAGACCTTGGCCTGGATGAGCTGGCCCAGGAGCACGGCACGCCGCTTTTCGTTTACTCGCAGGCGGCCATTGAAAGCGCGCTGTCGGCCTGGCAGCGCGGGCTGGCCGGGCGTGACGCGCTGGTGTGCTACGCCGTCAAGGCCAATTCCTCGCAGGCCATTCTCAGCTTGCTGGCGCAGGCCGGCTGCGGGTTTGACATCGTTTCGGGTGGCGAGCTGGCGCGCGCGCTGGCCGCTGGCGCGGAGCCGGAAAAAATCGTCTTTTCCGGCGTGGGCAAGACCCGCCGCGAGATGCAGGCCGCGCTGGAGGCGGGCATTGGCTGCTTCAACGTGGAAAGCGAAGCCGAGCTGCTGGCCCTCAACGACGTGGCCGCCGCCTGCGGCCTGACGGCGCCCGTGAGCATCCGCGTCAATCCTGACGTGGACGCGCGCACGCACCCCTACATCTCCACCGGCCTGCGTGACAACAAGTTCGGCATCGCCCACGATCACGCCCTGGCCGCCTGCCAGCTGGCCGCTTCGCTGCCGGGGCTGCGCGTGGCAGGCATCGGCTGCCACATCGGCTCGCAAATCACCGAGGCCGCGCCGTATCTGGACGCGCTGGAGCGCGTGCTCGATTTGCTCGAAGCCATCGAGGCCGCCGGCGTGCCGCTGGGCCAGATTGACCTGGGCGGCGGCCTGGGCATTGCCTACGCCGATGAAACGCCCCCCGCCGCCGACGCGCTGTGCCAGCTGCTGCTGGCGCGGCTGGATGCGCGCGGCCACGGCCAGCGCCGCCTCATCGTGGAGCCGGGGCGCGCGCTGGTGGGCAACGCGGGCGTGTGCCTGACCGAGGTGCTGTACCTGAAGCCGGGCGAGGACAAGAGCTTTTGCATCGTGGATGCCGCCATGAACGACGTGCCGCGCCCCGCGCTGTATGAGGCTTTTCACCGCATCGAACCCTTGCAGGCCGCAGCCGAAGGCGCGCCCGGGCGCGTGTATGACGTGGTCGGCCCCGTGTGCGAAAGCGGCGACTGGCTGGGCCGCCGCCGCCTGCTGGCCGTGCAGCCCGGCGACAGGCTCGCCGTGTTTTCCGCCGGCGCTTACTGCATGAGCATGGCCAGCAACTACAACAGCCGCCCGCGCGCGGCCGAAGTGCTGGTCAGCGGTGACATGGCCCGCGTCATCCGCCAGCGTGAAACCATCGAAGACTTGCTGCGCGGCGAGCTGCCCTGAAAGCCTGATCGGAAAACAGGCTCCGGAAAAGGCGCGCCCGCCGCCAGGGCCGGAGGCGGGACAGGGAGCGAGACAGGGAGCGCGCCGGAAACAGGCCAGGCGCAGGCGGCAGGCGCGAAGGGCTGAAGCAAGGCGTTTTCGCTCCTTTATCCGTAGCAATGGGTCCTAGTGGAACGAGCGCAAAACGGTATTTCGGCCTCTTGAATTTGCTCCTGTTTCTGATGCAATCCGGCAGGCGCTGCTCCCGCTGCCAGCGCCTGGCGCTTGCGGGCGGGCCGCAAGCCGCTTTCTACAGCGCGCGGCTGATGATGATTTTTTGCACGTCGCTGGTGCCTTCGTAGATTTGGCACACGCGCACGTCGCGGTAGATGCGCTCGACGGGAAAGTCTGCCGTCACGCCGTAGCCGCCCAGGGTCTGGATGGCGGTGGAGCACACGTGTTCTGCCGCTTCGCTGGCAAAGAGCTTGGCCATGGCAGCTTCTTTCAGGCAGGGCTGGCCTGCGTCGCGCAGGGCGGCGGCGTGCCAGATGAGCTGGCGGGCCGCTTCCAGGCGCGTGGCGCAGTCAGCCAGGCGGAAGGCCACGGCCTGGTGCTCGAAGATGGGCACGCCGAAGGCTTCGCGCTCCTTGGCGTAGCGGATGGCGAACTCCAGCGCGCTGCGCGCCATGCCCACGCTTTGCGAGGCGATGCCGATGCGCCCGCCTTCAAGGGCGGACAGGGCGATCTTGTAGCCCTCGCCTTCTTCGCCAATGCGGTTCTGGCCGGGAATGCGGCAGTCTTGCAGCAGGATTTGCGCGGTGTCGCTGCTGTGCTGGCCCAGCTTGCGCTCCAGGCCAGCCACTTTCCAGCCCGGGTTGCTGGTGGGCACGATGAAGGCGCTCAGGCCCTTTTTGCCTGCGTTTTTGTCGGTGACGGCGATGACGATGGCGGCCTGGCCGTTCTGGCCGCTGGTGATGAATTGCTTGACGCCGTTGAGCGCGTATTCGCCGCCTTCGCGCGTGGCGGTGGTGCGCACGGCCGATGCGTCGCTGCCCGCGTGCGGCTCGGTCAGGCAGAAAGCGCCCAGGATGTCGCCGCGCGCGGCGGGAACCAGCCATTGCTGTTTTTGCGCCTGTGTGCCGTATTTCATGAGGATGGCGTTGTAGGGGCAGTTGGTCACGCTGATGGCGGTGCTGGTGCCGCCGTCGCCTGCGGCGATTTCTTCGAGCACGAGCGAGAGCGTCAGGTAGTCCAGCCCCGCGCCGCCGTACTCTTCGGGCACGCAGATGCCGTAGCAGCCCAGCGCGGCCAGGCCCTTGTGGGCCTGCCGGGGAAAGGTGTGATCGCGGTCCCACTGGGCGGCATGGGGCCAGAGTTCTTCCTGCGCGAAGGCGCGCACGGCGTCGCGGATCATTTTCTGGTCTTGCGTCAGCAGCATGGCTGGTCTCCTGGGTTGGTTGGGGGAAGGCGTTTTTTATGGGCGGCGCGCGCGCCTGGCAATGCCTGCAAACCCTGCCTTCGCGCCTACCATCAGGGCCGCATGCCGCACGCTTGCGCAGTGATCGCGCAGCGCTTGCGTGTCCGCGCATTCGAGAACTTGAGGAGAGTCCGGAAAATGAGCTTGTTTCAATGGCAGCCGCGCCCCATGCAAGCGCTGCAAGGCGGCGGCGTGATTGCGCCCGATGAGCGCCTGCCCTGGCCGCAGACGGCGGCAATGGGGGTGCAGCACGTAATCGCCATGTTCGGCGCAACGGTGCTGGCGCCCATCCTCATGGGTTTTGACCCGAACGTCGCCATTCTCATGAGCGGCATGGGCACGCTGCTGTTCTACCTGGTCACGGGCGGGCGGGTGCCGAGCTATCTGGGTTCGTCATTTGCCTTCATCGGCGTGGTGATTGCGGCCACGGGCTACGGCGGGCAGGGGCCGAATGCGCAGATGGCCGTGGCGCTGGGCGGCATCATGGCCTGCGGCGTCATTTACATGCTGCTGGGCGCGCTGGTGCAGGCCGTGGGCGCAGGCTGGATCGAGCGGCTGATGCCGCCGGTGGTCACCGGCTCGGTGGTGGCCGTGATCGGCCTGAACCTGGCGCGCGTGCCCATCAAGAACATGGCGCCCACGCCGTTTGACGCCTGGATGCAGGCGGCCACTTTCCTGTGCGTGGCGCTCATTGCGGTGTTTGCGCGCGGCATGCTCCAGCGCCTGCTCATCCTGGCCGGGCTGCTGGCGGCCACGGCGCTGTATGCCGTGCTGACCAACGGGCTGGGGCTGGGCGCGCCCATAGACACATCGGGCATCGCCGCCGCGCCCTGGCTGGGGCTGCCCCGGCTGGCAGCGCCAGCGTTTGACCCCAACGCCATCGCCCTCATCGCGCCGGTGGCGCTCATTCTGGTGGTGGAAAACCTGGGCCACCTCAAGGCCGTGGCGGCCATGACGGGCCGCAGCATGGACGCCCACATGGGCCGCGCCTTCATGGGCGACGGGCTGGCCACCATCCTCAGCGCCGCGTCAGGCGGCACGGGCGTGACCACGTATGCCGAAAACATTGGCGTGATGGCCGCCACGCGCATCTATTCCACCGCCGTGTTCGTCGTGGCCGCATGCATGGCGCTGCTGCTGGGGTTTTCGCCCAAGTTCGGCGCGCTCATTCAGGCCATTCCGCCTGCGGTGATGGGCGGCGTTTCCATCGTGGTGTTTGGCCTCATCACGGTGGCCGGGGCGCGCATCTGGGTGGAAAACAAGGTGAATTTCGCCGACAGCGCCAATTTGCTGACGGCGGCCATCACGCTGGTGCTGGGCACGGGCGATTTCACGCTGGGTTTTGGCCGCTTCGAGCTGGGCGGCATTGGCACGGCCACTTTCGGCGCGATCTTGCTGCACGCGCTGCTGCGCCGGGGGCGGCGCGGCCTGACGGCCAGGTAAGAGGGCGTGTGCGGCGGCAAACCGCCGTCCGCGCGCGAGCAACAAAAAAGGCAGCGCGAGGCTGCCTTTTTTGCGGAGATTCGCGGAAAGAGCGCGTCCGCTTTTCAGCGGGCCACCTTGCCGTAGCGGTTGCGGAATTTCTCGACGCGCCCGCCCATGTTGTCCACCGACTTTTGCGTGCCGGTGTAGAAGGGATGCGATTCGCTGGAAGTGTCGAGCTTGAACAGGGGCAGTTCGCGGCCATCGTCCATCTTCACGGTTTCCTTGGTGTTCACGCAGGAGCGGGTGACGAATTTGAAGCCGTTGGACAGGTCCACGAAGCAGACTTCGCGGTATTCGGGGTGGATGCCTTCGCGCATGGATGTTTCCTTTGGGCTGATGCGGCAGCCACGCTGGCCCATCCAGCGCACTTGCCGCGAAAAAACGGGGGATTCTAGGGTTTTGGGGCTGTCTGGCAAGCCGCTTCTGAAAAAGAAGCAAATTCAGGGCCGCCTGAATGCGCTTTCCCGCAATGAATACGGGGACGTTTTGCTATGAATCAAGGAGCTAATCTGACCGGGCGGGGCGTTAGCCGCCCCGGCGCATCATGTCGAAGAACTCGACATTGGTTTTGGTGGCCTTCATGCTCTTGATGATCATCTCCATAGCCTCGATTTCGTCCATGTTGTACATGAACTGGCGCAGGATGCGGGTTTTTTGCAGCACGTCAGGCGACAGCAGCAGCTCTTCGCGGCGGGTGCCGCTGCGGTTGAGCTGGATGCTGGGGAACACGCGCTTTTCATAGAGGCGCCGGTCCAGATGGATTTCACTGTTGCCGGTGCCCTTGAACTCTTCAAAAATGACTTCGTCCATGCGGCTGCCGGTGTCGATCAGCGCGGTGGCGATGATGGTGAGCGAGCCGCCTTCTTCCACGTTGCGCGCCGCGCCCAGAAAGCGCTTGGGGCGGTGCAGCGCGTTGGCGTCCACGCCGCCGGTGAGCACTTTGCCGCTGGAGGGCACCACGTTGTTGTAGGCGCGGGCCAGGCGGGTGATGGAGTCCAGCAGGATGACCACGTCTTTTTTCAGCTCGACCAGGCGTTTGGCGCGCTCGATCACCATTTCGGCCACGTGCACGTGGCGCGAGGCCGGTTCGTCAAACGTGGAGGCGATGACTTCGGCCTTGACGGAGCGCTGCATGTCCGTGACTTCTTCGGGGCGCTCGTCCACCAGCAGCACCATCATGTGGCTGTCGGGGTAGTTGGTGCTGATGGCGTGGGCGATGGTTTGCATCATCACCGTTTTGCCGCTCTTGGGCGGAGCCACGATGAGGGCGCGCTGGCCTTTGCCGATGGGGGCGATCACGTCGATGATGCGGCCCGTGATGTTTTCCTCGCCCTTGAAGTTGTCGCGCTCCAGCCGCATCAGCTCCTTCGGAAAGAGCGGCGTGAGGTTCTCGAACATGATCTTGTGCTTGTTCTGCTCGGGCGGCAGGCCATTGACCTTGTCGAGCTTGGTCAGCGCGAAATAGCGTTCGCCGTCCTTGGGGATGCGCACCTCGCCTTCGATCATGTCGCCCGTGTGCAGGTTGAAGCGGCGCACCTGGCTGGGGCTGATGTAGATGTCGTCCGTGCTGGCGGTGTAGCTGGTGTCGGGGCTGCGCAGAAAGCCGAAGCCGTCGGGCAGGATTTCCAGCACGCCGTCGGCAAAAACCTGCTCGCCGGCGCGGGCGCGCTTTTTGATGATGGCGAACATCAGCTCCTGCTTGCGCATGCGGCCGGTGTTTTCGATTTCCAGTGCCTCGGCCTGCTTGAGCACTTCGGAGACGTGCAGGGCCTTGAGTTCGTTCAGGTGCATGGAACCAGTCTGGCAGTGATTTCAGCCCGCAAGGCAGGCTGCGTGGGTTGCAAAAGAAGAAAGGGAAAGGGCGCGGCGCAATGGCGCGGGGAAAGGGCTGCGCAAACCTGAACCGGTTGCGGCCCTGGCTCCAGTGGCGGCAGGCGTTGCTGGCCTGCTTTTGCCGCTTGCGGCGCGCAAGAAGCGCGCGGCGCGCCAGCCAGGCGCCTGGCTGGCAAGGGGCGGATTATTGCAGGAAAACCCAAAAGAAAAAGGCATGCGCCGCAACGGGCCGCATGCCTTCTGGAGGTGGCGCAAAAGCGCCAAGAGTCAGACGTGCTGATCCACCAGCGCCGTCATCTGCGCCTTGGTCATGGCGCCGACTTTGGTGGCGGCCAGCTGGCCGTTTTTGAAGACCATGAGTGTGGGAATGCCGCGAATGCCAAAACGCGCGGGCGTGGCGGTGTTTTCGTCGATGTTCATCTTCACGATCTGCAACTTGCCTTCGTAGGCGGCGGCCAGTTCGTCCAGCGCGGGGGCGATGGACCGGCACGGGCCGCACCATTCAGCCCAGAAGTCCAGCAGCACGGGCTTGTCGGACTGGAGAACGTCGGCTTCAAACGAGGCGTCGCTGGTGTGCTTGATGAGTGCGCTTGCCATGAGAAAAGGCTCCTGTGTAACGATAAAGTCATTCTATTTTTGCAGAAACTTTCACGGCCCGTCTGCGGCCTCTTGCACAGCTCCTTGCCATGAACGGCATTGCTTTTCCTCCTGATTCTTCCCTCGGCGCCCCCCCCGGTCTGCCCGCCCTGGCCCTCTGGCGCGAGGCGCTGGCGCGTGTGCGAGAGCACCTGGACGTATGCAAGGCGCATCCGGCCCGCAGCGTGGTGCTGCTGCCCTTCGCGCAGCTGCTGCCGGTGGCGCAAAGCCAGTGGGCCGCGCTGTATCCCGATGGTTTTGCGCCGCACTTCGAAACCACGCACACCTGGGCGCAGCGCCTGGCCTGCTTCACGCCCGGCCCGTATGACATCAGTTTCAGCGCCGCGCGCGACGCGCTCACTGCCCGCGACCTGCTGGAAAGCGCGCGCATGGCGCTGCCGCGTGATGCTGCCCGCGACGCCTTCACGCCCTTGCTGGTGCAGGCAGCCCTGCAAGCGGCTCCGCTGGCCGCCGCCGTGCCTTCGCGCCAGCGGGCGGACTGGGGCCGCTGGGCCGCCGAGGCCGTGCCCGCGCCGTCTGATGGCTGGCTGGCGCACGAAAACGCCCTGATGCGCCTGGCCCTGCAATGGGCCGCCGCCAGCGACTACGCCACCGACGTGCTTTTTGCTGCGCGCACGCTGGAGCAAACGGATGCGCTCATTGCCTTTCATGGCGCGCAGGCCGACGAGCTGACCGGCTCGCTCATTGACTTTTTCACCCCTGAAAAAGCCATTTCCCTGCCGCTGCCCGCGCCGCCCGCGCCAGAGGCTTCATCCGCCGCAGAGCGCATTCGCCTGCACTCCGTGCCGGATGCAGAAAGCGAAGCCCGGCGCGCCGCCGCTTGCGTGCTGGCGCACCTGGCCGCCGGGCGCGCCCCCGTGGCCCTGGCCAGCAGCGACCGCGCTCTCATGCGCCGCGTGCGCGCCTTGCTGGGCGACCGCCTGAACGTGCGCGACGAAACGGGCTGGAAGCTCTCCACCACCCAGTCCGCCGCCATCCTCATGGCCGCCCTGCATGCCTGCGCCCGCCAGGCCAGCAGCGACGACGTGCTGGCCTGGCTCAAGCTCGCCCCCGCCGCCAGCGCCTGGCCCGCGCGCGCCGTGCCCGAGCTGGAAGTCTATCTGCGCCGCCATGCCGTGAGCCAGTGGCCCCAGAGCCTGCCGGAAGACGCGCCGCCCCATCTGGAGCAGGCCCTGCAAGCCATCCATGCCGCGCGCGCCGCCTGCCAGACCCCGCGCGCCCTGTCCGCTTGGCTGACGGCCCTGCGCGATCTGCTGCAAGCCGCTGGCCAGTGGGAGCCGCTGGCGCAAGACGCCGCTGGCGCGCGCGTGCTGGAGACGCTTTTGCTGACAGATGCCGACGCCCTGCACGAGCTGCCCGCCGCCCGCCAGCGCCTGAGCCTGCCCGCCTTCACCGCCTGGGCGGCTGACGCGCTGGAAGCCGCCAGCTTCATTCCGCCTGCCGCGCCCCAGCCCGATCTCATCTTGCTGCCGCTGGCGCAAGTCATGGGCCGGCCGCTTGCCGCGCTGGTGCTGCCCGGCTGCGATGAAAACCACCTGCCCCTGGCCCCCGAGCCGCCCGGCTTGTGGACGCCGCCGCAGCGCGCCCACTTGCGCCTGCCCACGCAAGCTGCGCAGCAGGCCGCCCAGCAAACCGCCTGGCAGCACGCCCTGGCCGTGCCTTGTGTGGACCTGCTCTGGCGGCAAGGCGACGAGCGCGGCCAGCCCCTGCTTGCCAGCCCGCTGGTGCGCCATCTCGCGCTGCAACTGGGGCTGAATGAAACGGCAGACGATCCCTGCTCCACCCGCGCCATTGACCCCGCGCCCACGCCGCGCCCCGCGCCGCAAGGCAGCGCCCTGCCGGTTGCCACGCTCTCGGCCAGCGCCTATGGCGACTTGCGCGCCTGCCCCTACCGCTTTTTCGCCCTGCGCCAGCTCAATCTGAAGGAAGCGCCCGAACTCGATGCCGGGCCTGACAAACGCGACTTCGGCAACTGGCTGCACGCCACGCTCCACCACTTTCATGAGCGCCTGAAAGCCAACCCGAAAGCGGATCGCCCCGCCCGCGCCGCCTGGCTGGATGAAGCCGCCCAGGCCGTCACGCAAGAAAAAGCCCTGTCAGAAAGCGACTTTTTGCCTTTCTCCGCCCAGTGGCCCGCCTTGCGCGAGAGCTATCTGGACTGGCTGACGGAGCATGAAAAGCAAGGCCATCACTACGAGCGCGGCGAAGAAGATGCCGCCGCCGCCCTCGGCCCCGTCACCCTGCAAGGCCGAATTGACCGTATCGACCGTATCGACCGCATCGACAGCGCCCCCGGCCAGCCCCCCCGGCGCCTGCTGCTGGACTACAAAACCGAAAGCCTGGACCGCACCAAGAGCCGCGTGAAAGACGCCGAAGACATCCAGCTGCCCTTTTACGCCGCCTTGCTGCCCGATGACGAAGTGCAGGCCGCCTACCTCAGCGTCAGCGAACGCGCGCCTGTCCAGACCGTCGATCAGCCCAGCCTCACCGCCTTGCGGGACGCCCTTGTGGAAGGCGTTTCGCACGACATGCGCGCCATCGCCGCTGGCGCGCCCTTGCCGGCGCTTGGCGAAGGCAGCGCCTGCACCTGGTGCGCCGCGCGCGGCCTGTGCCGCCGCGATTTCTGGAGCGAAGCGCCCGCCCCGCCCCGGCCATAGCCGCCCGCCGGAGCGGGCTGCGGCCGTTACGGATCGATGGCGTCCATCCAGGCAAAAAGCTCATCCAGGTCGTAGTCGCCGCCGTGGGGGCGCTCCCAGGACAGGGCGAAGTCCACGACGTAGCTGCGGTTTTGCAGGGTAAGGGCGAGGATGGCGGGAATGGCCAGCGACATGTCGCTGTCCTTGCTGCCCTGGCGTATGCGCCAGTAGCGCGCCGTCCAGCTGCCCGCCCAGCCGGCGTAGCTCATGGCGTTCATCTGGCGCACTGTGGCCTTGTCGGCGCGCTGCGTCTGGCCTTCGGGCGCGTGCTCGGCGGAATAGGCGGTGAAGTGGCGCTTGTCATGGCGGGCGTCGCCGAAAAGCTGGTTTTCGCCGCTGGACAGGTCCAGCGCGTCAAACGCGGGCGGCGTTTTCATGCGGCCCAGGTGGCGCAGGTAGCGCTCAAAGTCCAGCCCGGTCACTTCCCCGTCCTTGATTTGCAGCCAGCCGAAGGACGAAAGGTTCTGCCCTTCATTCAGCGCCTTCTGCGCCGAGGCGGTCACGAGCGCGGCCAGGTAGCGGCGGAAGGTGCCTTGGCCCTCGGCGTCCAGCGTCAGCAGGCGGCCGTAGGCGTTCCTGAGGCCCAGGCTGTTGAGATAGGGCGCGAAAGTGGAGGCCAGCGCGGCGGAAACGGCCTTTTGCTCCGCATTGAGCGTGCCTGCCACGGTCTTGCGCTGCACCTTGTAGTCGAGCATCGAGATGTCGATTTTTTTGTAATCGTCGATGCCCCTGAACTGCCACTCGTAGGCCGCATCGGCGTGCTCCAGATTGGTGATGGGGCAGTAGGCGGAGACGGCGAAGATGTGATCGCGCTCCTCGGCTGCGCCCGCCTCCTTCAGGGCGGCGGCGTAATCGTCATGGTTGCCGCTGGCGCCCAGCAGGGCCGAAAGCGCACCGCCCGCGCTCGTGCCGTTGGAGATGATTTTGTCGGCGTCGCCGGGCATGCGCGAGTCGTTGTAGCGCAGCCAGCGCACGGCGGCTTTCAGATCAACGATGGCCGCCGGGGCCTTGCCGCTGGCCTGCGTGCGCCCGCGCGCGCCGGGCGAAGCCACCACGTAGCCCTTCACCAGCGCCATGGCAATGGCGTTGGGCGCATCGCTTCTGGCTCCGCCGTCCATGCCGCGCGCCGCTGGCGTGCCGGGCTTGGCGGGCATGTAGCCGCCAATCTGGTTGGGCAGGAAGATGGGCGCGGTCTTGGCGTCGTAGCGCCCCACCTGGCCGCCGTTGAAATAAGCCTCCGGAATGTAGATGTTCATCACCTGATAGTCGCTTTGCGCAGGGCGGCTCACGTAAGGCACGCCCTCCCAGGCGCGCACCGTCACGCTTTGCCCGCCCGCGCTCACCTGCTGCGTGGTGTAGCGCCCGGCGTCAAACACCAGCGGATCGGCCGCAGGCGCGACAGAAGCAACTGGACCGGCAATGGCCTCCGGCGGCTGCCGCAGATCGCCCGCAGGCGCGGAAGAAGCCGGAGGAGCGCTCTGGCAGGCGGCCAGCGCCAAAGCGGCCAGCGGCGCAAAAAGGAAGGGCAGGCGGAGCATGGAAGCATCCTTTCAGGGTTGGGCAGACAAAAAGACGCAGGCAAGACCGCACCTTGCCGCGCCTTGCACGCATGGCAAGGGCCGCAAACCGCGCACAGACAGCCCAGGCCATGCATGAGGCAGACTCTATATAGCTCCTGTATCAATAGCATGATGTCCTAGTGAAATAAGCGCAGAAGCCCTTTTCAGCCCCTTCAAATTTGCTTCTGTTTTTGATGCACCGGATCGGCCATCCCGGGCGGCCAGCGCGCCAGGCGGGCGCCGGGCCATGCGAAGCGCAGCGCCCTGCCGGGGCCTTCCTAGAATCGCCGCGCACTACAAAGGCTTTTGTCACATGTTCAGCTTTTTCCGCCGCAAGAAAACCGAAGCCGGGCCTGAAGCCGGGCCTGAAGCCGGCGCATCTTCCGCAGATGCCCCCGCAGATGCAGCCCCGGCTGCGCCCGCGCCTGAGCCGGAACCGGCCGGGCCGGCCCCGGGCTGGCTGGCCCGCCTGCGCGGCGGCCTGACGGGCGCGGCCCCGGCATCGCCCGCCTCCCCCGCCGCGCCATCACAAGCGCAAGAAAGCGCGCCGCCCGCTGAAACCGCCGCGCCTCAAGTCTCGCCAGTCACGCCTGCCGCGCCTGCTGAAGCGCCGCCCGCAGCCGCCGCCTCTGCGCCCCCCGCCCCCGCTCCGGCGGCCCCNCCAGCGCCAGCAGCAACAGCACGACGGCGCCGATCCAGGCCAGGGTGGCGGGCATGTCGAGCTGGGCGCGGCTGGAGGCCAGGGCCGCGCCCACGCCGTCGGATGAAGCCAGCAGCTCGGCCATGACGACCACGCGCCAGGAGCTGCCCAGCGCCACGATCCAGGCCGGAAAGAGGTAGGAGATGACGTGGGGCAGGTAGATGTCGGTCACGCGCATGTGCCAGGGCAGGGCGAAAACTTGCGAGAGATCGCGCCAGCGCTGCTCCAGCGTGCGCGCGCCCTGCATGCCGCCCGCGAAAACAACAGGAAAGCTGGCGATGAAGACGGTGAAAACGGGCGTGCCGTCGCCCGTGCCGAACCAGAGCATGGCCAGCACCAGCCAGGCGATGGGCGGCGTGCCCAGCAGCACCGTGACCCAGGGGCGGGCCATCATGGAAGCCGTCATGGAAACGCCGGCGGCCACGCCCGCCACGCTGCCCAGGCCCACGGCCAGCGCCAGCCCGGCCAGCGCGCGGCGGGCGGAGATGGTCAGGGTGGGCCACAGCGGCCCGCCGCTGGCGGCGAACTGGCGCAGGGTGTCCGCCGTTTCCAGCGGGGTGGGCAGCACCAGCGGGCCATACAGGCCCGCGAGAAATTCCCACAGGGCCACGAGCAGCAACAGGCTGGCAATGGCCCCCCAGCCGCCCCACAGGTAGCCAGGCAAGGCGGCCAGCCAGGAGCGCAGCAGCGTCATGAAGCCAAAGCAGCCGGAGCCGACGCCGCTGCCGGGGGCTGGTAATAAAAGGCGTCATCCGGCAGCTTGCCGCCAATCAGGCCGGGCTGCATTTGCGCGAGCTGCTGATAGAAAAACTCCAGCTCGGGGCGGGCCTGGCTGGCGGACACGAGTTCGGCCTTGTCCACGCGCATGGCGTCGGCCACGGCTTCGGGCGTGAGCGTGTCGATGTGCTTGACCACCATCTTTCCGCACTCTTCAGGATGGGCCTTGCACCACTGGATGGCTTCGGCGTGCGCCTGCTGAAAGCGCTTGATGAGCGCGGCGTTGCCCAGCTGCCCGCCCAGCATGGCGATGCCCGCCTGCGGAATGCGCGGCGCGCGCCCCAGCAGGCGGCCCCATTCGGCCTGAATGTCGATGCCGCGATGCAGCTCCGGCGCAATGATGCTGACCGGAAAGGAGCCGCTTTTGCGCAGGCCCATCGAGACGGCCGGCTCGGCCAGCAGGGCGTTGTCGGTGCGGCGCATGAGCAGCAGCTGCATGGCTTCCATCGGCGTGGCCACGTAGCGCAGCTTCACGTCCTTGTCGGGGTCCATGCCCGCCTTTTGCGCCAGCAGGCGGAAGGTGCAGTCGGGCATGTCGCCCTTGAAGTGCATCGTGAGTTCCTGGCCCTTGAGGTCTTCAATGCGCTTGATGTTGGCGTCGCGCGTGAGCACCCACAGGATGCCCCAGATGGTGATGCTCAAAAGCTTCAGAGGCACGCCCTTGTTGTAGAGATTGGCGGGCACGTTGCTGGGCATGGCCAAAAAATCGGCCGACTTGTTCACGGCCATGGCGCGCAGCTGGTCGGGGCTTTTCCAGGAGACGAACTCCACTTGCTCGGCCACATCGGCCAGCGCCCCGCTTTCGGCCATGCGGATGAGCGGGTAGGACACGGTGGCGAACGGCCCGGCCAGCGTGAGTTTGGGAATGCGCCGGGCCGGTGTTGCAGCGGGTGTCGCGGCAGGTTGTTGCGCAAAAGCGGGCAGGGCCAGCGCCGCGCCAGCGGCCAGCAGGCGGCGGCGGCTGAGTTTTGGGGGGGTCATGGTGCGTGCCTCGTTAAAAAAAATCAGAACTTCAGAACCAGTCCAGAGCCTGGCCGCGGAGGGAGAAAGCGCCAGCCGGGCGCAGCCCGGACTTGACGCGCTTACTCCTTCTTTGAGAGCAAATTCAGGGCCTCAAAAATGCCCGTCTCGCACATTTCCGCAGGACCTCATGCTATTTGATCCATAGCGAAATAAGCGATGGCTTTGGAGCGGTTTGGGCCGCCTGCGGACAGGTTTTCAGAACTTGCCTTCCCACGATACGCCAAAGCTGCGGCCCGGCGCTTTCACCTCCATGCCTGGCAGGCCCTCGGCCAGGTGCTCGTGGTAGCGCTTGTCACCCACGTTCCTGATGGCAAAGCGCAGCGACTGCTGCGGGGCAAAGCGCCAGGTGGCGCCGATGTCCACCACGCCGTAGCCGGCCGTGGCGTCTTCCGTGCCGCGCGCAAAACGCGTGGCCACGCGGCTTTGGCGGCGCACCAGGCGCACGCCCGCATCGGCCGACCAGGCGGGGGTCAAGCGCCCTTCCCAGGCCAGCGAAAGCTCGTCGGCGGGCATCTGGAACAGCGGCTCGTCATAGTCGCCATTCGTGCCGCGAATGCGCGTGTAGGCCGCTTGCAGCCAGTGGCCGGGCAGCATCTGCCAGCGCAGGCCCGCCTCAAAGCCGGTGAGGGTGGCGTGGCCCAGGTTCACCGTTTGCATGCAGTAGCGCGCCTGCTGCGCGCCGCAGGCGGCCACGGCGGCCGGGCCGGAAAGCTGCATGCCCGTGATGTAGTCGGAAATGCGGGTGCGGAAAGCGGCGACCTGGTAGCTGAGCTTGTCGCTTTCGCCCTTGAGGCCCAGCTCGAACTGCGTGGCCGTTTCGGGCTTGATTTGCGGGCTGCCCGCGTAATAAAAGCCGTTGCTGCGCGCGCCGGACTGGTAGCGCTCGCGCAAATCTGCCGCGCGGAAGGCGCGCGAGAGGCTGGCGTAGGGGCGCAGCAGGGGCGCGGCCTCGTACATCACGCCCAGGCTGGCGGAGGTGGCGCCGTCGCTGCGGTCCAGCCCCCGGGTGACGCTGCGGTTTTTCATGCTGGCGGCGCTGCCCTTGACGCGGTCATAGCGCAGGCCCGCCAGCACATTCAGCTTGCCAAAGCGCATGTCGTCTTGCAGATACAGGCCCGTGGCCTGCACGCGGCCATGCGTGAAAGGCAGGTTGGGAACGAACTGCGTGAACTGCGGCGGGCGGCCCTGGCGGCTGTCGGGGCTGGCGGCCATGCGCCAGGCGTTCAGGCCGAAGGAAAGCAGATGCTGCGGGTGCGCCAGCCAGTCGGCGCGCGCATCCAGCCCGTTGGTGGCGAACGTCACGTCGTTGGTGATGATGTCGCGCCCCAGGCGCGAAGAGCGCACGTAGATGGTGCGGTGCATTTCCTGCCGGTAAATGCGCGCGTCCACATTCAGCGGATGGCTGCCCGCGCCCTTGCGGCTGTAGCCCACTTCATACAGGCGGCGCGTCTGGCGCGGCGAGTGGGTGGTGATGGCGCCCACGGCGGGCAGCGGGTGCGGGCGCGTCGCGCCGGGGTACCACACGTCGTCATCGCGGTGCTGCTGCACCGACACGCGCAGCTGCTGCGCGCCATCCAGCCGGTAGCGGTACTGACCGATGAACGCGCCCGAGTCATAGCCCGTGTGCGCAACGCGGCCGCGCGGCTCCTTGTAATCCTTGTTGCGCGCCAGCGAAGCGCCCAGCATCAGCGCGTGATCGCCCTGGCTGAAGTTACCCACGCCCGCGCCGCGCAAGCCCCGGCTGGCCGAGTCATAGCCCGCGCTGGCATGGAACTTCACGCCCGGCTCAAAGCGCGCCTGCGGCAGCCGCACATTGACCGCGCCGCCCAAAGCGCCCGTGCCATACAGCACCGAAGCCGGGCCTTTCACCACTTCCACGCGATCGGCCAGCCCCAGCGACATGAACGAGGCCACGGCCCCCGCTGGCTGCGCGGAGTTGAGCCGCATGCCATCGACCAGCAGCACCACGCTGTCGCGCTTGAGGCCGCGAATCACCGGATTCATGCCCTGCGCGCCATCCAGCGAAACGGCCAGCCCCGGCTCGCCGCGCACGGCCTCGCCCACATTGCGCGCCTGCTTGCGCGACAAGTCTTCGCGCGTGAGCACTGTGGTGGCAATGGGCGTTTCGGCGGCATCGGCCGCGTAGCCCTTGGCCGTGACGGTGACAGTGGCCAGGCTGGCGTCATCCGACGTCTCAGGCGGGCGGTTTTCCTGCGCGTTCGGTGCGCTTTGCGCGTGAACATGCGCGGCCAGCAGGGCGGCTGCGGCCAGGGCGATACGGGAAGGGCGGTTCATCTCGGTCGTACTCCTCATCAAACAAAGCAAATTACTTAAAGTTTATTGAAACTGTTGCGCAATGGCAATGATTTGTATCAACAGCATCAGGGTCTTGAATGCACAAAAACGCTCGAGCAAGGCCACAAAGCAAGGATTAGCAGCAATTCCCATTCATAATCGCGCCCTCTCACGCCTGCCGCAGACGTGAAAGGCGGGCCAATGGCCTGTTGCGCAAGGCGCACAAAATTTCCAAAACCACATGGGCGAGCTGGTTTTTAATTAAAACGATTCTTGTTTGGTGTACACTCCCGCCCATCGACGCGATTGATGCCGCGCGCATCAGCCCAGTCATCCAGATCATCGTGGGAGACATCGGGGCAGCCAGCCTTGATGTCGTTTAGCTAGCCAGTGGCTCCGGCGTGCCGGTTTCAGTTAGCCAAGCTTTTTTTGCCAGGGGCGCTCTCCAGAGCGCCCTTTGTCGTTTCTGGGCGTCATATCCGGGCGCAGCTTTTTCCCACTTCTCCACTTCTCTTTTCCCGGAACGATTCCAAGCGCCTGTCCGCTCCATCCCGCTCTCTGCCCGTGGCGCCCTGCTTTTCTGCACCGTTTGCCACTGCGGGCCGCGCTCATTCCCGGCAGGAGCCAGCCACGCCAGCCAGCAAGCCCCAGCGCGAAGTGGCGCGAAAAGCGCGGTTTCGGAAGCTCTTGTGGCGCGCAAATCCTCGCTGGTCACTACACCCCTCTGCGGTTTGCGTCTTGCGCTCATTGCGACCGGCTCCCTTTTCTCTCGCAGCCAGACCTTGAACCTGTTCTGAAATTCAAAAACTTCCGAATTGGCTGTGCCAGATATTGCGCCAGCGCCTTTTCAATGCGACACGCTGGCACCCTGCGGCGTCGGCATGCCTATGTGAAATCACGCATCCATAGACGGCAAATTGCAGAAGCCGGCCCGCCTGATGTTATCGTCACTCTTTTTCAACTCCAGGAAAAGGCCATGAAAAAACTACTGACCGCAGCGTTGCTTGCTCCATTGACCGCTTTCGCACACGGCATCTGGATCAGCCCGCATTACGGCGAGATGGGCATCGTCTATGGCATGGGCTATGCCGACGACGCCTACGCGCCGCAGAAAGTGCGCTTTGTCAAAGGCTATACCGCAAACTTCAAGCCAGCCAGCGTGGAAATAAAAACCCATGAAAAGCACAGCACCGTGCAGGCTGCCGCCGATGCCGCCGTTCTCACTGCATTTTTCGATAACGGCTACTGGGAAAAAGACCCGAATGGCAAATGGAAGGAAGTGGAAAAAAGCGCCATCAGCAAACCTGCCGATACATCCACCTCGCTCAAATACAACATTACCCTTCTGAAGCCATATCAGGGCCGCATGCAGCCTTTTGACCTGCCTGCACAAATCATTCCCGGCATTGACCCTTCCACGCTGAAGCAGGGCGAATCACTGCCCGTGACTGTTTATGTCGAAGGCAAGCCGCAGGCGGGCATAGAAATCACCGCTGATTACATCAATGATTTCGCCAACCGCGTGAAAACAGATGAAAAGGGGCAGGCCGTTCTGACTGTGCGCAACGCAGGCCATAATGTGGTGGCCGCGCTGATCAATCACCCCACGCCGCAAAATGAACACGCGCATTTGCAGCGCAATGTCGCCACTTTGTCTTTCAAATCGGCCAAATAATCTTCTTCGACTGTGAGAACGCCATGCTCCCGTGGCGTTTTCGCTCCCCCGCCATTTCAGTTCATTCGCCAGGCAAGCAGGCGATGAATGAGTGGCGCGCGGGGCCGGTTTTATAGCGCTGAAAGAGCAGGCATTTTGCTCCTTTATCCATAGCATAGGGTCCTAGTGGAATTTGCGCTGAACGGCATTCAGACCCCGCCAAATTTGCTCATGTTTTTGCGCCCTCTCAGCCTGCGGACTGCCTGAGGGCGTCAGTGGAGAAGCATCACTGCCCCATCACCAGCGGCACGCCTGCAAAGGGCTTGCCCACAGTTTCAGGGAAAGTCTCTTCGTCAAAGACGATGTCGCCATTTTCGTCGGCCACGCCGGTGGTTTTCAGGTTTTTGAAGTCAAACAGGCTGGCATCCATCAAATGCGATGGAACGGCGTTTTGCAGCGCGGTGAACATGGTTTCCAGGCGGCCCGGGTATTTTTTGTCCCATTCGCGCAGCATTTGGCCGACCATTTTGCGCTGCATGTTTTCCTGGCTGCCGCACAAATTGCAGGGAATAATGGGAAACTGCCGGTGCTCGGCCCAGCGGATCAAATCATTTTCAGCCACATAGGCCAATGGGCGGATCACGATGAATTCGCCATTATCACTGGTGAGTTTGGGCGGCATGCCCTTGAGTTTGCCGCCGAAAAACATGTTCAGGAAAAAGGTTTGCAGCATGTCGTCGCGGTGGTGGCCCAGCGCGATTTTGTTGCAGCCCAGGCGGCGCGCCACGCTGTAGAGAATGCCCCGGCGCAGGCGCGAACACAGGCTGCAAGTGGTTTTGCCCTCGGGGATTTTGGCTTTGACGATGCTGTAGGTGTCTTGCGCTTCAATATGGAAAGGCACGCCCGCCTGCGTGAGCCAGGCGGGCAATACTTCTTCGGGAAAACCGGGCTGCTTCTGGTCCAGATTGACGGCCACCAGCTCAAATGGCACGGGCGCGCGCTGGCGCAGTTTCATCAGAATATCGAGCAGGCCGTAGCTGTCTTTGCCGCCTGACATGCAAACCATGACGCGGTCGCCTTTTTCAATCATGTTGAAATCGCCGATGGCCTGGCCTACCTGGCGGCAAAGGCGTTTTTCGAGCTTGTTGGCTTCAAAAGCCTGTTTGTCGTGGGAATTCATTTTGTCCTTGTGCATGAAAACGGATTGCAACGGGGCGGGCGAATATAGCGAAAAAGCCTTTTTGCCGTAACGGGCGGCGCATAACGGCGGCTTACCACTGCCCCGTTTGCATGCGCAGCGCCACTTCGCAGTCGTCAAAAATTTCGAGTTTGGCGATTTTCACGCGCACGCCCAGCACGCCGGGCAGCGTCAGCAGGCGCTGGCTGAGCTTGCCAATCAGCGTCTCCAGCAGGTTCACATGCTCGGCGGTGCATTCGTCAATGATGATTTGGCGCACCTTGCGGTAGTCGAGCACGTGGGTGATGTCGTCGTCTTGCGGGCGCAAGGGCTGGGGGCCGAGGTTGAGTTCGGCATCCACCTGAATGGGCTGGGGCGTGTTGATTTCATGCGCCAGGATGCCCAGGCTGGCGGCAAAGCGCAGCCCGGTGAGCGTGAGCAGGCGCTGGCCCATATCAGGCCGCGCAGCAGGCGGGGCGGCGGATGAAGCGCCAGCAGAAACAGGCGCTGCGCCCATCATGGAAAAGTCCCGCTCGAAGGGCATGAGGTGCTGCCCGCCATCGACCAGCAGCGTGGCGCCCGTGATGGCCGGCGTTGCCAGCACAAAGGCCACGGCGGCGGCCACGTCTTGCGGTGTGGACGATTTGCCCAGCGGGCTTTGCGCATGCAGCCGCTCAAACACCGCTTCGCTGGGCATGAGGTGGCTGCTCAGCGTCAGCCCCGGTGCAATGGCCGCCACGCGCACGCGCGGCGCCAGCGCCTGCGCCAGCAAGGTGGTGGCCGCATGCAGGGCCGCCTTGCTCAAGGTGTAGCTCAGAAAGTCGGGATTGGGGTTGAAGAGCTTCTGATCCAGCAAATTGACCACGCAGCCCGCCGCCGCAGGCGCCTGGCGCCCGGCCAGATGGGCGGCCAGCGCCTGCGCCAGCAGCACGGGCACCGCCGCGTTCACCTGCATGTGCGCGCGCAACAGCGCGGGGGCAAACGTGGCGGCGTCGTCAAACTCGAACAGCGCAGCGCTGTTCACCACGGCGTCCACCCGCCCGAAATGCGCCGCCACGCGCGGCACCAGGGCGCGCGCGGCGGCCTCATCGGCCAGATCGGCCTCAAACACCGCGCCGCCGCATTCGGCTGCCGTGGCCTGCGCCTCGGCCTGCGAGCGATGACAGTGAATGGCCACCCGCCAGCCCGCGCGGGCCAGATGCAGGGCAATGGCGCGGCCCAGACGGCGGCCCGCGCCGGTGACGAGAACAACGGCTTGATTAACGGCTGGATTCATTGGGCTGATTGTGCGGGCGCGCTCAATAAAAAAAGCGGGGCGAGCCCCGCTTTGACAATGGGCGAATTATGCTCCACCTTATACGTTAATAACAATATGGATGATAAGCACGTCATCTGCCGCTTCCGCCGCAAAAAAATGCTTGCCGGCAAAAACCAGCGTGTCACCAGCATGCAGAGCGTGCTTTTCGCTGTCATCCAGAACGACATTGAGATTGCCTCGCAGCACACAGACAAGCACGTCTTTGCCTGGATGGTTATGGCGTTCGATTTTTCCACCTTTTTTCAGAATCACGCGCTCAACGCTGCCGTGACCATTGGCAAAAACCTTGCCTTCGCCGCTGAGAATAGATCCAATGGAAGTCGTCATGACAAAACTCCTTGTGGTGACAGTTGTCGCAAAAAGGCGGGCGTAAGACCCGCTCGACAGGCATGGTCCAGCATCAGGGCCGTGCCGGCTGGCTGGCGCATTGGCGGCGGCTTTGTCAGCTTCCGCCTGCATCCGGCCATCAAGCAGCATTTTAGTTCTTCAAAGGATGCGGTATATTTAAAACCATTATGAAAACGGGGTTTATGATCGTGATCCCATAGCGTCATGCGATCTGCCCATAGATATATTTGACGCTCTAAACATCATTGTCACAGATAATCTCCAAGTGACAATATAAAAGGCCCGCGAAGTAAATAATCAATATCCACTGATCCAGTCTGCAGACCAGACGGGATTCGTATCTTGCGCCTTGTCTCCTGCCACTTGACAGGAAAACGACCTGGCCCGCGCCGCCCGCCAGCGCCTGAAAAGCGCCAGAAGCCAAAACGGAATTTTGTCGAGACTTTCTATTATCAGTATGGCCAGCGATACAATCAGCTGCCTGTACGACACCTAAAAAATCAGCCGCAGCAGCGGTTATAGGCATCCGGCAGGTTTTCCCGCCGCCTTTTCCCTTCCGACTCGGAACGCATCCATCTTTCATTCATGTTCAGCCTCCGCTTTCGATAAGCCCTGTTTTAAATACCCCCGCCGTTCGGCCATGAAATATTTTTAAATGACTGAAAACAATCCCCTGCAAGAGCTGATTGCCAGGCGCATCGCCGCCGCTGGCGGCTGGCTGCCGTTTGATGAATTCATGCGTCTGGCGCTTTACGCACCAGGCCTGGGTTATTACGCGCGGGGCGCGCGCGCGTTCGGGCTGGGGCCGGGCGATGGGAGCGATTTCGTGACCGCGCCGGAGCTTTCGCCCTTATTTGGCCGCGCGCTGGCGGCGCAGGTGGCGCAGGCGTTCGATGAAACAGGCGCGAGCGAAGTCTGGGAATTTGGCGCGGGCAGCGGGGCGCTGGCGGCCAGTCTGCTGGCGGAGCTGGAGCGGCTGGGGCGGCCCGCGCAGCGCTATGTGATCGTGGACATTTCCTCCGCCTTGCGCGCGCGCCAGCAGCAGCGCCTGGCCGCCTGGCCGCAGGTGCAATGGGCCAGCGCCCTGCCGCAGGCGCTGCGCGGCGTGGTCATTGGCAATGAGGTGCTGGATGCCATGCCCGTCAAGCTGCTGGCGCGCCTGGGGGGGCGCTGGCACGAGCGCGGCGTGGCGCTCGCGCCAGCGCCCTGCATGCCCAAAACGCCGGAAACGCCCGTGAACAGGGCGCAGGCAGCTATCAAAACAAAAGCGAGCGCCATGCCGGGCGGTCCTTTCTTCGTCTGGCAAGACCGTCCCACAAACCTGCGCCCGCCTGTGGAACCCGAGGAAATGGACGCCAGCGAAAGCGAGCGCGGCATGGCGGCGGATGTGGTGACGGAAATTCACCCCCAAGCGC
This sequence comes from Ottowia massiliensis, assembly GCF_900240305.1. Lineage (NCBI taxonomy): Bacteria > Pseudomonadati > Pseudomonadota > Betaproteobacteria > Burkholderiales > Comamonadaceae > Ottowia > Ottowia massiliensis. The sequence goes on from NZ_LT964854.1 coordinate 858,048, forward strand.
AGGCTTTCATCGCCACCGTGGCCGAGCGGCTGCGCGCGGGCGGCGCGGGCGCGGCGTTCTTCATTGACTACGGCTTTCCCGAAGCCGAGTACTACCACCCCCAGCGCCGCAGCGGCACGCTGGCCTGCCACCGCGCGCACCGCATGGACGGCGACCCGCTCAGCGCCGTGGGCGAGAAGGACATCACCGCTCATATCGACTTCACCGCCGCCGCACTGGCCGCGCAGGATGCGGGGCTGCACGTGCTGGGCTATACCTCGCAGGCGCATTTCCTCATCAATTGCGGCCTGCCCGCGCTGATGGAACAGGCCAGCCTGCCCGAGCGCGCCGCCGCCATGAAGTTGCTGGCCGAGCATGAGATGGGCGAGCTGTTCAAGGTGCTGGGCCTGGCCACCCGCGAGTGGCCCGCACTGGGCTTTGCTGCAGGCGACCGCACGCACCGGCTTTGAAGAAGGCGCGTTTTCCCCTTCTCCTCCTTCAGCGACGGCGTGCGGCCATGTCCATCTGGCCCGAATCAGGCGTGGTCAGGCTGCATGGGCGCCTTCCTGCGGGCCTGTCCAAAGTCTGTCCGTGGGCGCGAAAAGCACAGACCCGGGCGCTCTTGGACCTTGCGAACGCTTCACCGGGCCGCAGGCGGACAGTCAGGCCCGTTTGCGGTTTGCGCCTTGCTGCCCATCCCGGTTTGCGCTCCTCCCGGCCAGGCTCTGAACAGATTTCGGGAGAGCGGCAGACTGAAATGAGCGCACCGATTTCGCTCCTGAATTCATAGCTTTAGGTCCTGGTGAATATTGCGCTGGCAGGCATTTTTGCCGCCTGAATTTGCTCCTGTTTTCAGTAAGACTGGGCGGAGCCGCGCCCGGCAAGGGCGGCCAGACTGCAACCTCTGCCGCGCAGTCACGCGCGCCGCCACATCTCTCCATGTGTCTCTCCACTTGCACACGTTGCGAGGCGCGCATGTATTTTTTTTGCCTTTCAGATTGACATGCCATGTCAAAAACCGACATACTATGCCCGTTACGGGCCGCAACCGCCGCCTGCGCCAACCCTGAGGAGAGGAGAAAACGAATGACCTTGCTGGAGCAACTGAGCAACCTGGACGCGCTCACGTCCGTGCTGATGGGCGGCGCTGCCGTGCAGCTGCAGCCCATTGCTGGCGACGTGCCGGTGGTGCAAGTCAGCATCGAGGGACGCGAGGAGCTGCCCATCTTCATCACCTGCTCCGACAGCCAGCTTCTGTGTCTGTGCTATCTGTGGACGGAAGCCGACATCCGCCCCGACCGCCGCGCCGAGCTGCTTGAGGCGCTGCTGGAGCTGAACCCGGCGGTGCCTCTGTCGTCTTTTGGCCGCGTAGGCGGGCGCTACGTGCTCACGGGCGCGCTGGCCCGCGCGGCCCGCGCAGAAGACGTGGCCAATGAAGTGGCCGTGCTCTCCGACAACGCGCTGGACGCCCTGGGCGCGCTGGCCGACTACCTGAACTGACCCGCCTGATCCGGCCACACCGGAAACCGCCCTGGAAAGGAGAAAACCCATGTCCGTCATCAAGAAACTCGTCACACTGCTGCGCGGCAGCGCCCGCGAACTGGGCCAGAGCATGGTCGATGCGAACGCCACCCGCATCTACGAGCAGGAAATCACCGATGCCAAAGCCAGCATCGGCCAGGCCAAGGCCGAGCTGACCGGCGTGATGGCCCAGCAAATGCAAACCGCGCGCGAAATCGAGCGCATCAAGGCCGACGTTTTGCGACACGAAAACATGGCCCTGCAAGCGCTGGACAAGCAAAAAGACGATCTGGCGCTGGAAGTGGCCGCCCGCGTGGCCGCGCTGGAAGCCGAGCTGCAAGCGCAAACCGAGGCGCACGCCGCCTACGCGCTGCAAGTCAGCCGCCTCAAAGACCTCATCCGCAGCGCCGAAGCCCGCGTGCGCGAGCACGAGCGCGAAATCGGCATCGCCAAAACCACCGAAAGCGTCTATCGCGCCACGCAAAGCATCTCCGAGAGCATGGGCGCCAGCGGCTCGAAGCTGACCAGCGCGCGCGAATCGCTGGAGCGCATCCGAAAGCGCCATGAGGAGCTGGCCGACCGCATGGCCGCCGCCGAAGAGCTGGACGCCGAATTCGGCCACCGCGCGCTGGAGCGCAAGCTGGCCGAAGCAGGCATCGGCGAAGACCCGAAAGTCAAGGCGCAGGACGTGATGGCCCGCCTGCGTGCGCGCCGCGCCAGCCTGGCCCTGCCCGCCCCCGGCGCGGCCGGCCCCGCAGACGCCGGAACCAGCGCCGCATGAGCGCCGCCCCGAAAAGCGCCCCGCCAGTGCAAAAGCCCCCGCGCTGGCAGGGCAACGAACAGGCGCTGCGGGCCGTGCAAGTGGCGTTTGACGTGGAAGAGGCCGTGATGGAAGCCATCCGCGTGGCCGCCTTTCACGGCAACGTCTCCACCTCCACGCAAATCCGCCAGGTGCTGGGCCTGCCCGTGCCCGCCCGCCCCAAGCGCCCGCGTCTGACCGTCACCCTCAGCGAGAGCGACTACGCCCTGCTGGCCAGCCGCTACGGCCTGAAGCCGGACGACCGCCTGGGCATCAAGGAAAAAGCCACGCGCGAGCTGATGGCGTTCGTGCCGCCCCAAATGCCCCAAATGGCGAAACCCGGCGAAAAGAGCGGTTCATGAAGCGGCCAAGCGCCCGGCCTCTTTTCAGCGCCTGTTCTCTGAACGGCTTTTCAGGCCCCAATCAGCGTTTTGTCCTAGTGAAACCTGCGCAGGCCGCTATCGTTTCAAGAGCGTACGGCCGCTTGGGCGGCCCAGCGGCTGCGGCGGCTTGCCTGCCTTGATTTCGGCATTACGCATTACATTTCGCAGCGTCATTCAACATCTTTTAGCCAATGTCTTCCCTGTTTGCCGCCCTGACCTCGTTTCCCGCCGTCGTCTATACCGTGCTGCTGGGCGTGGTGCTGGTTTACTGGCTGCTGGCCATCATCGGGCTGGTGGATTTCGAGGCGGGCGCAGACATGGACATTGGCGCAGACGCGGCAGATGCGGGCGATGCGGGTGATATCGGCGATGCAGGCGATGGCGGGCCGGAGGGCCTGAGCGGCCTGGCCGCCTGGCTGGTGGCGTTCGGGCTGAACGGGGTGCCGTTTTCCATTGTCGTGAGCCTGCTGGCGCTGGTGGGCTGGTTCCTGACCGGCATGGCCAGCCTGACGCTGCTGCCGCTCGTGCCTGACGCCCTGCGCTGGGCGGCGGGCGCGGGCGTGCTGCTGGCGGCGGCGGCGCTGTCCATCGTGATTGCCGCGCAGCTGGTGCGGCCCATGCGCGGGCTGTTCGTCACGCATCGCGCCATCAGCAATGCCGCTCTGGTGGGGCAGGTGTGCAAGGTGCTCACGGGCGTGGTGGACGAGCGCCAGGGCCGCGCCGAGGTGGCGCAGCGCGGCGCGGGCATCAACATCCGCGTCTGGGCGCCCGCCCCCAACAGCCTGCGGCGCGGCGACGCGGCGCTGATTACCGAATACGACCCCGCCCGCCAGCGCTACCGCATTGACGCGCTGCCGCCCGATCACGCCTGATTTCTTTCCTTTTTTCTTCCACCCGCGGCCCCCGGCCTTTTCCGCATCCAGAGTCCGTCATGACCGAATCCACCCTGCTCATCCTTTTTGCCATCGGCGCGCTTGCCGTCCTCATCCTGGGCGCGTTCGCCATGTTCGCCAAGTTCTACCGCAAGGTAGAGCAAGGCACGGCCATGATCGTCAATACGCTGCGGGCCGCGCCGGAAGTCACGTTCACGGGGCGCATGGTCTATCCCGTTATCCACAAGGCGGAGCTGATGGACATTTCGCTCAAGACCATCGACATCGACCGCTCCGGCGACCAGGGCCTGATCTGCCAGGACAACATCCGCGCCGACATCAAGGTGAAATTCTTCGTGCGCGTGAACCAGACCAGCGAAGACGTGCTGCGCGTGGCGCAGGGCATCGGCTGCGCGCGCGCTTCCAACCAGCAGACGCTGGAAGACCTGTTTTCCGCCAAGTTCTCCGAGGCGCTCAAAACCGTGGGCAAGTCGCTGGACTTCGTGGACCTGTACCAGGCGCGCGATCGCTTCCGCGACAAGATCATTGAGCAAATCGGCGACGACCTCTCCGGCTACGTGCTGGAAGACGCCGCCATTGACTATCTGGAACAAACCCCGCTGGCCAAGCTGGACGCCACCAACATTCTTGACGCGCAGGGCATCAAGAAAATCACCGAGCTGACAGCGGTCGAACACGTCGTGACCAACGAGCTGCGCCGCAACGAGGAAATGCAGATCAAGAAAAAAGACGTGGAAACGCAGGAAGCCCTGCTGGAGCTGGAGCGCCAGCAGGCCGACGCCACCGCCCGCCAAAAGCGCGAAGTGGCCGCCGTGCAGGCCCGCGAAGAAGCCGAAACCGCCAAGATCCGCGCCGAAGAGCAGACCCGCGCCGATCTGGCCCGCCTGCAAGCCGAGCAGCAAGTGGCCGTGCAGCAGGAAAACGTGCAGCGCGAAAAGGAAGTGGCCGAAAACAACCGCAAGCGCGCCGTCGTCATCGAGCAAGAGCGCGTGACCCGCGCCAAAGACCTGGAAGTGGTGGCCCGCGAAAAAGAAGTGACCTTGCAGCGCATCGACGCCGACCGCGCCGTCGAATTGCAGAAAAAGGCCATCGCCGACGTGATTCGCGAGCGCATCGTGGTCGAGCGCACCGTGGCCGAGCAGGAAGAAGCCATCAAGGAAGTGCGCGAAGTGGCCGAAGCCGACCGCACCGCCAAGGCCACCGTCATCACCGCAGAAGCCGCCGCGCAGGAAAAGCTGGTCATGGAAGTCAAGGCCGCCGAAGCGCAAGAGCGCCGCGCGCGCCACAAGGCCGCCGAAGAGCTGCTGCTGGCCGATGCCCGCCTGAAAGTGGCCGAGCGCGAAGCCGAAGCCAAAAAGCGCGAAGCCGAAGGCGTGGAAGCCCTCAGCGCCGCCCCCGGCCTGGCCGAAGCCAAAGTGCAAATGGCCGCCGCCAGCGCCCATCTGGCGCAAATGGAAGCCGAGGCCAGCGGTACGGAAAAAGTGGGCCGCGCCCAGGCGCAAGTGACCGAAGCGCAGGCGCAAGCCGAAGCCGTGGGCCTGCGTGCCCGCATGCAGGCCGAGGCCGATGGCAAGGAAAAAATCGGCCAGGCCGAGGCCAACGTGCGCACCGTCGAAGCCGAAGCCCTCACCCGCACGGGCGACGCCGAAGCGCACAACATCGACGTGAAATTCAGCGCCGAAGCGCGCGGCCTGAAAGAAAAATTCGAGGCCATGAAGGCCATGAGCGCCGAAACCCGCGAGCACGAGGAATACCGCATGCGGCTGGAGCGCGCCCACATCGAGGCCATGAGCGCCATCGAAGCGCAAACCCGCATTGCCAAAGAGCAGGCCCAGGTGCTGGGCACGGCGCTGGGCAAGGCCAACATCGACATCGTCGGCGGCGACGCGGCCTACTTCGACAGCTTTGTCAAATCACTTTCCGTGGGCAAAGGCATCGACAGCGCCATCGCCAAGAGCCAGACGCTGCAAACCGCCTTCAAAGACCAGATCGAAGGCAAGCGCGACGTGCTGGAAGACCTCAAGCAGCTTCTGGGCGCCGCCGGCCAGTCATCCAGCCAGCTGCAAAGCCTGGGCGTGACGGCGCTGCTCACCAAGATAGCCACCCAGGGCAGCGACGCCGAAAAAGACGCCTTGCGCACCCTGCTGGGCAGCCTGAACCGCCAGAGCTGACCGCCGCTGGCGGCAGGCCGAGCGCCGTCCGGGCGCAGGTCGTGAACGGGCTGAAGGAATGGTTTATTTAGCTCCTTTAACCATAGCATGAGGTCCTAGTGAAATCTGCGCAAAGCAGCATTCCAGGCCCTCATATTTGCTCCTGTTTTCAAAGCCGCCGGGCAGGCAGCGCCGGCCTTGGGAGCCTGTTTGGCGTTTGGCCGTGAGGGGGCGCAGATCATGAGCAGGTTCTGAAGCCCGCTTGGCCAGGCCGTGGGCCGGGCCTACTTGCGGCGCTGGCCCGCGCGCGGGTGTGCGGCGTCGTACGCCTGCGCCAGATGCTGAAAGTCCAGCCGCGTATAGACCTGCGTGGCGGCGATGCTGGCGTGGCCCATGATTTCCTGCACGCCGCGCAAGTCCTGGCTCGATTGCAGCAGGTGACTGGCAAAGCAGTGGCGCAGCATGTGCGGGTGCAGGCTGGCGGATGCGCCCGTGAGAGCGCCCCGGCGCTTGATGCGCAGCTGCACCGAGCGCACGCTCAAGCGCGTGCCGTGGCGGCCCAGAAAAAGGGCGCGCGCGGCATCTTCGCTGGCGGGGGCGACTTGCCCGCGCACAGCCAGCCAGCGGCGCAGCGCCTCAACGGCCTTGCGGCCCAGCGGCACGCTGCGGCGCTTGCCGCCCTTGCCCAGCACCTGCACTTCAGCGGCGGACAGATCAATCCAGCCCTGGCCGCCTTGCCAGGCCGCGTCGCTGGCGGCCACGTTCAGGCCGGTGAGTTCGCTCACGCGCAGGCCGCAGCCGTAGAGCAGCTCGAAGATGGCGGCGTCGCGCGCCTCGTGCCAGGGGCTGTCTTGCGGCACGCTGGCATCAGCCAGACGCACGGTTTCATCCACCGGCAAGGCTTTGGGCAAGAGGCGCTCGCGGCGCGGCAGGCGCAGGCCCTGCGCGGGGTTGGCGTCCGCCAGCCCATTGCGGCCCAGCCAGGCGTAAAAGCCGCGCCAGCCCGAGAGGATGAGCGCCATGCCGCGCGGGCTGCGCCCGGCCGTGCGCATGCGGGTCACCCAGGAGCGGATCTGCGCATGCCGCACGCGCGGCAGCGGCGTGCCCGCCTGGGCGGCGCTGTCGCCCAGCAGGCGCAAGGCGGCGGCGTATGCCTTCAGGCTGTTGTCGGCCAGGCGCTTTTCGTGGCGCAGATGGTCAAGGTAGCGGGCAATGAGGTCGGCATCGGCTGACATGGTGTTTATTGCTTCTGAATCAGGAGCAAATTTAAAGCACGAAAAACGGCTGAAGTCCTTTGTGAACGGGCGCTGCAACTATCAATAGAGGAGCGAAATCAACCCTCTTTTCCGCTTGCCTGCATGCGCCTGTAGCTGGCGTAAACCGGCGAGGTCCAGAGCCGCAGCAGGCTGCGCAGGTGCCAGGCCAGATGGCGGCCGCTGCGGTGGCTGGCGCGCTGGGCGGCGTGAATGACGCTGGCGCCGCCGGCGCGGGCCAGCCGCCAGCCCGCCAGTTGCAGGCGCAGGCAGAAATCCACGTCTTCGCCATACATGAAGTAGCGCGTGTCAAAGCCGCCCAGCTCGCGCCAGGCTTGCGCGCGCACCAGCCAGAAAGCGGCGTTGCTCCAGTCAGGCGCGGCATCCGGCCCGGGCTGCCCGGGCGCCGTGCCGCAGCGCAGCCCCAGGCGGCGGCGCGCCTGCCACCACGCGCGCGCGGCAATGGAGGCGGGCGTGGGCAGCAGGCGTTCGTGGTCTTGCGGCAGGCCATCGGCGCCCAGCTGGCGGGGCCACACGCACCCGGTCTGCGGCTGGGCCAGCGCCTGCATCAGGGCGGGCCAGGGGTTGCCAAGCAGGGTGACGTCAGGGTTGAGCACGGCGAAAGCGGCCTGCGCGCCAGCGGCCTGAGCAGCTTGTGTGGCCCAGAAAGGCTCGGCATGGCGGGCGAAGGCCTGGTTGTGATTGGCTCCAAAGCCCTGCGGCCGGGCATTGGCCTGCACCACCAGATCAAACGGCCAGGGCCGCCGCCCCGCAGCGGCCAGTTCCGGTTCCGGCAAATTGAGGGTGAGCACCACGCGCATGGGCAGCGGCGGCGGCATCTGGCTTGCCTGGCCTATCTGGCGCAGCAGGGCCAGCGCCTGCTCGCCGTGGCCGTGGCTGACGATGGAAACCACCAGCATGCGGGGGCGCTCCGCCGCTTTCAGGCAAACGTTTCAGCCTGGGCCAGCGCGGGGGCCGCGCGGTCTTTTTCCGACAGCAGCGGCTCGGCGATGCCATGCGCGGCCAGGGGCCAGTCCACGCCGATGGCCGGATCGTTCCAGGCCACGCTGCGCTCATGCTCCGGCGCGTAGTAATCCGTGGTTTTGTAGAGGAAGTCGGCGGTGTCGGACAGCACCACGAAGCCGTGCGCGAAGCCCGGCGGCAGCCACAGCTGGCGGTGGTTGTCTTCGCTCAGCTCCACGCCCACCCATTGGCCGAAGGCGGGAGAGCTTTTGCGCATGTCCACCGCCACGTCAAACACCGCGCCGCGTACCACGCGCACCAGCTTGCCCTGCGGCTGCCGGATCTGGTAGTGCAGCCCGCGCAAAACGCCCTTGCGGCTGCGGCTGTGGTTGTCCTGCACGAAGTTGACATCCAGGCCCGTGGCCTGGGCGAAAGCGCGGTGGTTGTAGCTTTCGGAGAAAAAGCCGCGCGCGTCGCCAAACACGCGCGGCTCCAGAACGAGCACGCCCTCAAGGGCGGTTGGAATGACTTTCATGGCGGGTTTTCAGGGTAAGAGCCGGTTCACAAGAGCTGTCTGCGCCTTGCAGCCCATCATCATTGGGCCGCGCTTTCGCCCTTCATGGCCAAATCATGAACAGACTCCAAGACGCGGATGCCGTCCGGCAGGTAGCGGCGGTATTTTTGCAGCGCGGTCTGCAAGGCGGCGGGCGGCAGTTCATATTGATAGTGGCCATTGGCCGCGCCCGTGCGGCGCGCGCCGAAGTTTTCATGAAAGCGCCAGACGCTGGCGTTTTCCTGCCGCACTTCAAACCAGGCGGAATCAAAGCCCAGCCAGAGCGCGTAGTGATAGACCATGAGCGCCGATTCGATGCCGCAGCGGGCAGGCAAGCCAGGCAGCAGCAGCCACGATCCCCAGCAAAAGGCCGTGCCGCGCGCGTCATACAGGCGCACCGTGCCCAGCGGCGCGCCGTTTTGCCCATCGGCAATGACGAAATACGCCTGCCCCTGGCTGCCTGCATAGCGGCGCAGCCAGTCCGCCTGCGCCTGCACTTGCGGCGGCACGGCAGAGAGATGGCGGGCGCGCACGGGGTCGCTGCGCAGGGCATGGATGAAGGGGGCGTCAGCCTCGCAGGCGTCGCGCAAAAGCAGCGTGCGGCCTTGCACGCAGCGCGCTTTGCGAATGACGGGCAGTGCGGTCATGGCGCTTTCTCCGGCAGCAGGCAGGCCACGCGCAGCTCGTCCACGCGGAATTCGCCCTGGCCTTCCAGCGGATCCAGCCGCAACTCCGGCTCCAGCCCTTCAGGGCTTTCGATCACGAATTCAATCAGGGCGGCGCGCTCGCGGCTGGCCGCATAGGGCTTGCGCACGGAACGGCCTTCTTCAAATCCGGCCTGCCCGCGCAGGCGGTAGAAAAGCTGCGCCACACCGCTTTGGCCAGCGTGCAGCAGGGCCTGCACGCCCAGCACGCGGCATGCTGCAGCGCGGTCTGCGGGCATGGCCAGCAGCAGCTGCGCGTCGCCCAGCCCTTGCAGCCAGCCATCTTCCAGCTGCCGCGCCTGCTGCCACTGCATTTGCCCAGGCTCCAGGCGCAGCATTTCGTGCCCGAAGCCATCCCGCCCGGCAATGGGCAAATAGCGCACGAAAGAAGCGCCCACGCGCCGCGCATGCAAATAGGCGCGCGTGAAGTCGGTGATGCCCACGGCGTCAAACCCCGGGCACAGCACGGGCTGGCCGCTGCCCAGCTGGCGGGCCAGGCAGCGAATTTCACCAGCGCGAAAGGCCGAGGCGCTGCGGTAGTAGGCCGCCACGTCAAAAACGCCGCGCGCGGCTGCCAACGCCAGCGCCGCCAGCAGCAGCGCCGCCAGCGCGCGCTCGGCGCGGCGGCGCAAGGCCACGGCCAGCGTGGCCGCCAGCCAGGGCGGCAAAAGCGTGGCCCAGAAGAAATGAAAACGCCCATACGCCAAGCGGAACAGGGCCGCAGCGCCCTGTTCGTCAGCGCCGCGCAGCCCCGCGCGCCCCAGGCTTACCAGCGCCAGATAGGCCAGCACCACAGCCAGCAGGGGCAGCCAGACTAGCGTCAGCCGCCTGCGCCGCGCCCCGCCAGCCGCCCAGACGCCCCGCAAGGCGAAAGCAGCAGCGGCCAGCAGCGCCAGCGCCAGCAGCGCCACCCAGGCCGCCTCCAGCGCCAGCGATTCAAAACCGTGTCCGCTGGCGCGCCCCAGCTTGCCCGCCATGAACCACCAGAAATCGCCCTCGTGCGGCCAGGTCAGGCGCATGGACTGGCCCAGGCTGTCCGCCCCGGACCTGCGCGTCAGGCCCATCTGCAACGCCGTGGTCAGCAGCCCCGCCAGGGCCAGCGCCGCGCCGCCGCTCATGCCGCGCGCGCGCAGCGCCTGCGGTGGCATGCGCCAGGCAAGCAGCCACCAGCCGCCGCCCATGACCAAAGCGCCCACAGCACCCGACACGTAGGAAAGCCCTGCCAGCAGCCCCAGAGCCAGCACGCCCGCCAGCCGCCAGCCGCCAGCTGCCGCATTGGGCCGGGCGCGGCCAAAGTTCAGCCAGGCCGCCCCCAGCAGCGCCAGCAGGGGCAGGGCCTGGTGATAGGCCAGGTTCTGTTCGCCCCAGTAGCTGCCGGACTGGAGCATGAACACCGTGAAGGCGAACGCCAGCGCCTGCCAGACCGGCTGGCGCAGCGCCCAGCCCAGCAGCCGCCATTGCAGCCAGAGCAGGCCGCCCAGCACGCCCAGCATGGAAAGCGTCTGATACGGCAGCGGGTTGCCGCCCAGCCAGCGCTGGGCCAGGGCGTCCAGCGCCAGCCCCACGGGCGCGATGGTGTTGTTGGCAGCTTCAAACAGGCGCGCCGGGGCAAGCGAAGTGGTTTGCTCCGTGTTGTAGGCCCGCCAGTCGTCCAGAAACGGCAGATCCGTGCCCCAGCGCAGCCAGGCCAATACATTGGCGGCCAGCATGAATAGCGGCAGCGCCACGCAGGCGCGCGGCAGGGCCTGGCGCAGGCGGGCAAGGCAGTCAGCGCCGGACATGGGGTGTGAATATCCAGCGCTGCAAAACGAACATGAGCGGCGCAACCGCCAGCGCAGCCGCCAGCGGCGCAGCCCACTGCGGGCCATGCAGCGCAGCCACCCAGGCCTGCACCACGGCCAGCCCCAGCCCCAGCTGCAGCAAATGGCTGGCCGCCACCCACAGCAGCGAAAAAGGCCGCCCCGGCCGCGCGAACACGGCGTGGCGCAGCAATGCAAACGACAGGGCAATGCCCGCCACGAATGCCAGCACATAGGCCGCGCGGTAGTCCATCGCCTGCAGCAGGGCCAGATACAGCGCGTAGCTCGCCAGCGTGTTCAGCCCGCCGGCCAGCAAGTAGCGGACGCTTTCGCCAGCCAGGCGCGCCGCGCCCTCGCCCGCTTTCATGCCAACTCCTTTGCCAGCGCGAGAAATTCGCCGTAGTCGCGGATGTAGTCAGCCGGGTCGTAGGGCAGCGAAGCCAGCACAAGCAGCATGGCCCCTTCGGAATAGCGGTACTGCGTGCCCCACACCATGGGAGGCAGATGAAGGCCCAGGCCGGGGCTGTCCAGGCAGAACTCTTCGCGCTGGCGGCCATCGTCCACCCGCACGCGCACGGAGCCTTTGACGGCCATGAGGAACTGCTCGCACTGGCGGTGCGCGTGCTCGCCGCGCACTTCCGCATTGGGCACGTTGTAGATGAGAAAGCTGCGCCGCACGACGAAAGGCAGATCGCGCCCCAGCTCGGCAGCGCACAGGTCGCCCCGCATGTCTTGCACTTCGCGCAGCCGGTACAGGCGCACGCCCCGCACGGCGCTGGCCAGCGCGCCGCCGCGCGCCGCAGGCGGCGCCTGCCAGTGCGCTGGCGTATCCACATAGCCAGCAATGGTGGCCGCTTGCGCCTGCACGATGGCGCGCGGCGGCACGTGGCGCGTGACGACGGCCCCCGCTTCGATGCGCGCCTGCGCCCCCACGCGCACGCCAGCAGCAACCACCGCGCCTTCACCCACCCGCGCGCCCGCGCCAATCACCGCGCCTTCACCCACGCAGGCCGCAGCGGCCAGCGCGCAGCCTGCTTCCAGCACGGCTCCAGCGGCAGCCACGGCCAGCGGCCCCGCGCTCACGCCCGGCTCCACGCGGGCCAGGGCCAGTTGCGCGCTGGGATGGATGTTTGCCATGCTCTCAAAACCTTTGCACGCGCAGCGCCAGCGCCTGCGGGCGCTGCTTGGTGTTTTCATAGGCGCGCCAGGCGTATGCGCCAACGATGCCCAGGCTCAGGAGATTGAGCGCGCCGAAAAAAAGAATGACGATCAGCGTCATCGCATAGCCGGGCACGTCAATCCAGCCCATCAAGCGGCCCACGATGGCCGCGCCGCCCAGCGCCAGCGCCACCAGCACGCCCAGCCCTCCGGCGCGCACCAGCAGGCGCAGGGGCAAGTCGGAGAAGGCAAACACGCTGTCAGCCAGATAGGCCACTTTCTTGCGCCACGTCCAGGCCGATTGGCCGTGGCGGCGCGGCAGGCGCACATAGGGCACGCCAGCGCGCCTGAAACCCAGCCAGAAAATCTGCGCGATGAGCGAGCTGCGGCGCTCTTGCAGCGCCAGCAGGGCATCGCGGAATGCGCGGTTGCACGCGAACACATCCACGCCTCCCGGCGGCATGTCGGCCACCACGTAGCGGCGGTACAGCGCCCAGAACAGCTGCGACTGCCAGCGCTGCCACCACGGGTCGTGCCGCATGGCGCGCTCGGCGATCACCACATCCGCCTGGTCTTGCTCCAGCAAGGCGAGCATTTGCAGCGCCAGCTCTGGCGGCTCTTGCAGGTCAGCCGCCATCACGGCGAAGAAGTCGCCCGCCGCCAGCTCCAGCCCCATGCGCACGGCGGCAAATGCGCCGAAGTTGCGCGTGAGCAGAACCAGCGTGGCCCGCAGGCCCGTGGCGGGCAGGCGCTCTTGCAAGATGGCATAGCTGCGGTCGGGGCTGCCATCTACCACCAGCACCACTTCCAGCGATCCGGCAAGCTGGCCGTTCATGTCTTGCAGCGCCGCCAGCAGATCAGGCAGCGACTCTTCGTTTTTGTAAACGGGCACGATCAGGCTCAGCATGCGCCCCCCTGGCTGAAAAAGGCCCGAACCGCTCCTGTCACGCGCCCAATTTGCGCTGGTGACAAGGCCGGGTGGCACGGCAGCGAAATCACTTCAGCGCATGCCGCTTCCGTCACAGGCAGGACAAACGCGCTTTCAGCGCGGCGAACCGGCTGGCGATGGTCGGCGATGGGGTAGTGAACTTCGCAGCCCACGCCCTGCGCCAGCAGATGGGCGCGCAAGGCATCGCGCCGGGACGTGCGCAACACGTACAAATGGGCCACATGGCTTTCATCCAGCCCGGACGGGCAGCGCACGGGCAGCCCGGCAAAGGCGGCGTTGTAGTGCGCGGCCACGGCACGGCGTGCGGCGTTGGCGGCATCCAGAAGCGGCAGCTTCGCCAGCAGCACGGCCGCCTGCAACTCGTCCAGGCGGCTGTTCATGCCGCCGGGCAGAGCCACTTCGTATTTGCGCTGCTGCCAGCCGTATTGCCGCAGGGCGCGCAGCCGCTGGGCCAGTGCGCCGTCAGAAGTGGTCAGCGCTCCGCCATCGCCTACGGCGCCCAGGTTTTTGGTGGGGTAGAAGCTGAAGCACGCCACATTGGCCCATGCGCCTGCCTTGCGCCCGCCCAGAATCGCGCCGTGGGCCTGCGCCGCGTCTTCCACCAGCGGCACGCGCGCTTGGGCGCACAGGGCCGCCAGCGCGGGCATGTCCGCCATCCGCCCGTAAAGGTGCGTGGCGATGACGGCGGCGGGCTTGTCTGCCCCGCGCAGCGCTTGCGCCAGCGCGGCGGGCGCAAGAGTCAGGCTGTCTTCATCCACTTCCACGTACTGCGGCGCGGCGCCTGTCTGGGAAATGGCCGTGCTGGCGTAGTAACCCGCATTGGCCGCCGCCGCCACGCGCTGGCCTGGCCCCACGCCCAGCGCACGCAGTGCCAGCGTCAGCGCATCCGTGCCGTTGGCCACGCCAATGGCATGCGCCGCGCCCACGTAGTCGGCAAAGGCGGTCTCGAAAGCCTGCACTTGCGGCCCCAGCACAAACTGCCCCTGCTCCAGCACGCGCTGAATGCAGGCGGCCAAATCAACGTCAAAGCTCATGCCTTGCGTGGTGAAAAAAGGCACGGCATCCGAAAGGGAGGGGGGGGAGTGTTGAATCATGGCGGCAAGCTGCCTTCTCAGGCCCGTTTCGGCGCGGTGCCATCGCGCAGCAGCCCTTGCAGATATTGGCCATAGCCGCTCTTGGCCAGCGGCTGCGCCAGTTTTTCAAGCTGGGCGCTGTCAATGAAGCCCTTGCGCCAGGCAATTTCTTCCGGGCAGGCAATCTTCAGCCCCTGGCGCTGCTCCAGCGTGGCGATGAACTGCCCGGCCTGCATCAGGCTCTCGTGCGTGCCCGTGTCCAGCCAGGCGTAGCCGCGCTGCATGATTTGCACGCTGAGCTGCCCTTGCCGCAAATAAGCGTCATTGACGCTGGTGATCTCCAGTTCACCGCGCGCGCTGGGCCTGACGGCCTTGGCGATGTCCACCACTTGCGCGTCGTAGAAATACAAGCCGGTAACGGCGTAATTGCTTTTGGGCCGGGCGGGCTTTTCCTCGATGCTGGTGGCCCGGCCTTGCGCGTCAAAAGCCACCACGCCGTAGCGTTCGGGGTCTTGCACGTGGTAGGCGAACACCGTGGCGCCATCGCGCCGGGCCTGCGCGGCGGCCAGCAGGGTTTCGAAGTCGTGCCCGTAGAAGATGTTGTCGCCCAGCACCAAGGCGCTGGGCGCGCCGCTCAGGAAGGCTTCGCCAATGATGAACGCCTGCGCCAGTCCGTCCGGGCTGGGCTGCACGGCGTATTGCAAATGCAACCCCCACTGACTGCCGTCGCCCAGCAGTTGCTGAAAGCGCGGCGTGTCCTGCGGCGTGCTGATGACCAGCACATCGCGTATGCCCGCCAGCATGAGCGCAGCCAGCGGGTAATAAATCATGGGTTTGTCATATACCGGCAGCAGTTGCTTGCTGATAGCCAGGGTGGCCGGATGCAACCGGGTGCCGGAGCCTCCGGCCAGGATGATGCCTTTGCGTGGCAAGGTCATGCAGCGCCTCTTTTTATCGATTCAAAAGCCAAAATTTTGGCAGATGCGCAAGTGCGCTACGCCAAAGGCCACGACCCGCAAGCCCCCGGCCACGGAACCCCCGTTTTTTCGATCCTCTTTTAATAGCGAGAGTCGCTTTGATTTCGGGCCTTGCTGCCGTTTTCTGAGCTTTTTTTAGATTCTGATTTGATCGCGATTGTGGCCCAGTGGCGGCAGACTCCCGCTGCCGCCTGCCGAGATCAGGAATAGACAGAGCCGCCGAAATTGAAGGGGTCGCTTGCTGGAAAGGCAATCTGAAAATCCATTGTTGATTTTCGAATTGCTTTTATTTTGGGCTAATACAGATTGGTAATGAAAATAGGCATGAAAAGCGCAAGCAAGCTGTTTTATTGGGTCAATTCAAGCAGGCAACAATAATCCGGATTATTTCGACTCTCTGATTTATTTGTTTCAATAACAGAACCCGTGAGAGAATTCTATTCGATGAGACATTTCGACAGAATTGGCAATTACGCCTTTTATGAAGAAGAATGATCCGATATTTTAAATGCGGCGCAGTCGTGAATTGCGGAAAATGCATGGCCAAGAACACTTGTTGTTTGACTGATATTTCCAACAAGGTATTGAGTCAGTTTTTCAGGATACAGACATATTTCAGATTGGCCAACAAACGGATAGAATGGCTTAATTTTCCTTGTTTGCCAACTCTTACGCATGGGTCTGAAGCAGTGCCAATGCGATCGAACGCTGCATTTTTCATTGTTTTCATTGGATATTGAAATATTTATACCTCCATTAATGAGAATGGAGGAATGCAGGCGAATGCTGTAAATAACGTCGCCCCATTTTTTTGCATCATCCGCAGCGAGATGATCAGGGCGGGGCTGCCGTCTTCTGTCTGCCGCGTGGCAGGATCCAAGATGATGCCTTTGTGGGGCAAAGTGACGGCTTCCGCCCCATTTTTTCGCTCCTGATTTGATAGAGTAACCCGCTTTTATCTCGGAAGTTACAGCCGTTTTTGGGTCTTTTTCAGCTCCGGTTTTAATAGCAAACCAGCCCGGTGACGAAGGCTTGTCAGCCGGGCCGGGTTGTCGGTTCAGGCAAGATCTCAAGCCATCAGCAGCGGCACTTCGTGTTGCATTGCGATCTTTCGCCGTTGGGGGTAATGGCGGATGTGCCCTGTTTGCCCGGGGCGATATGGCGTTCGTTCAACAGCGTATTGAAAAACCGGATGAATGACTCTTTGCAATCTTCATTTTTCCAGTTCTGGTGTCCCCGGTTTGGAATAATGGTTGCCAGCTCTTTCGGCAAACGCACATCGTATTTGTCACCCTTGCCGAAATACCAGAATTTTTTGGCCAACAGAACATTTTTCCCATTCAAAACATCTTGCTGGAAATTGTCAGAATTATGGCGCAACCAGGACGGCAATGGTTCGTAACTTTCTGAACGCTCTTCCAGCCAAATGCAATCACCCGCATCGTTTTCATTTTTCGGGATTTTGCCGTTCAATGCCGCATCCGTTTTGCAGCGGGCAACGTATTGCGGCCAAGTCAATATTTCGTCCACCTGCATGCAATACACGATCCGATTGCTGTCGGACCGGCAACCGAAGCCGACGATAATATCGCCGATTTGCGCGCATCTGCGAATGACAGGTTTGCAAATGGCCAGCGTGCAAATGCCGAATCCGGGTTGGGGGGCTGCACCTGCGTCATGTGCCACTTTATAGGTATGAAGCAAATGATCTTTTATGTTTTGCAGCTTCATCATTCTTTCACCTCCAAAAAACTATTTACCGCCTCCCGCGCTCAATAATCTCCTCCAGCACCCGCGCCACCCCTGCCTGCCAGTGCGGCAGGGTCAAACCAAAAACCGCTTGCAGGCGGCGCGTGTCCAGCCGCGAGTTGAGCGGGCGGCGGGCGGCTGCGGGGTATTGGCTGGAGGCGATGGGCTGCACGCCGCCGGCAGCGGTTTTGACGCCCTGCGGCCTGGCCTGCCGGGCCAGGGCCAGCACGTATTGCGCGTAGTCAAACCAGCTGGCTTCGCCCGCTGCCGTCAGGTGATACAGCCCGGCCTTGGCGGGCTGCTGAAGGGTTTGCGAGATGGCGTGGGCCGTCACGTCGGCGATCAGCTCGGCGCCGGTGGGCGCGCCTTTTTGGTCGTCAATGACGGTCAGGCGCTCGCGCGTGGCGGCCAGCCGCAGCATGGTTTTGATGAAGTTGTCGCCATGCGCGGCATACACCCAGCTGGTGCGGAAGGTGAGATGCGCGCAGCCGCTGGCGGCAATGGCCTGCTCGCCTGCCAGCTTGGTGGCGCCATAAACGTTCAGCGGCCCGGTGGCGTCGCTTTCCTGCCAGGGGGCGCTGCCGCTGCCGTCAAACACGTAATCGGTGCTGTAGTGCACCAGCAGCGCGCCGCTGGCGGCGGCTTCGCGGGCCAGGGCGGCGGGCGCTTCGGTGTTGATGAGGCGGGCCAGCTGCGGCTCGCTTTCGGCCTTGTCCACGGCCGTGTAGGCGGCAGCATTCACGATGACTTGCGGCTTTGCGGCGCGCACGGCAGCGGCCAGCCCTTGCGGGTCTGCCAGATCGCCGCCTGCGTCCTTGCGCTCCAGCGCCACGATTTCGCCCAGCGGGGCCAGGGCGCGCTGCAATTGCCAGCCGACCTGGCCGTTTTTGCCCAGCAGCAGAATTTTCATGAGGCCGCTCCCGTGCGTGCGTCTGCGCCTTCATGGCCGCCTTCATGGCCGTATTGGGCGGCCACCCATTCGCGGTAGGCGCCGCTTTGCACGCCTTGCACCCATTCGGGGTTGTCCAGATACCAGCGCACGGTTTTGCGAATGCCGCTGTCAAAGGTTTCGGCGGGCCGCCAGCCCAGCTCGCGCTCGATCTTGCGCGCGTCAATGGCGTAGCGGCGGTCATGGCCGGGGCGGTCTTGCACGTGGGTGATTTGCGCGCGGTAGCTGCGGCCGTCGGGGCGCGGGCGCATTTCGTCGAGCAAATCGCAAATGGTGTGCACGATGGCCAGATTGGTTTTCTCGTTCCAGCCGCCCACGTTGTAGGTTTCGCCCGCGCGGCCCGCCTGCAGCACGCGGCAGATGGCGCTGCAATGGTCTTTCACGTAGAGCCAGTCGCGCACTTGCTGGCCGTCGCCATACACGGGCAGCGGCTTGCCCGCCAGGGCATTGACGATCATCAGCGGAATGAGCTTTTCCGGAAAGTGATACGGCCCGTAGTTGTTGCTGCAATGGGTGGTCAGCACCGGCAGCCCGTAGGTGTGATGCCAGGCGCGCGCCAGGTGGTCGCTGGCGGCCTTGCTGGCGCTGTAGGGGCTGTTGGGTTCGCAGGCGTGCTTTTCGGTGAAGGCGGGCGCATCGGGCGCGAGCGTGCCGTACACCTCGTCGGTGGAAACGTGCAAAAAGCGGAAAGCCGCCTTGTCCGCCTCATCCAGCGTCAGCCAGTAGGCGCGGGCCGCTTCGAGCAGGCCAAAGGTGCCGACGATGTTGGTGGCGATGAAGTCTTGCGCGCCGTGAATGGAGCGGTCCACATGGCTTTCGGCGGCAAAGTGCACGATGGCGCGCGGGCGGCGTTCGGCCAGCAGGCGGGCCACCAGGGCGCTGTCGCCAATGTCGCCCTGCACGAAAACGTGGCGTGCATCGCCTTGCAGGCTGGCCAGATTGGCCAGATTGCCCGCGTAGGTGAGCTTGTCAAGGTTGAGCACAGGCTCGTTGCCGGCGGCCAGCCAGTCGAGCACGAAATTGCTGCCGATGAAACCGGCCCCGCCGGTGACAAGAATCATGGGAAGTCGCTTTCCTGAAACGAAAAGCCCGGCGCCATGCCGGCAGCCGGACGGGCGCGGATTATTTCACGCAGCCTGCGCGCGCCAGCCAAGCGTCTTGTTCAGAAAGAGGAGCAAATTTAACGGCCGGAAAACGGCCCCTGCGCAATTTCCACTAGGACCTCATGCTATTGATAAAGGAGCAAAAACAAGCTATCCGCCGGATGTGGCCTGGGGTTCGGCAGGCGTTTCGTCCTTGCGTTCTTCCTTGCGCTCGATCTGCTGCACGACGGGGTCGCTCCAGCTGCCGGTGATGCGGAATTCGCGCATGGCGGCGCGCGAGAGGGGCTTGCGCAAGGCGAGCTGGGCGATGAAGGCGATGGCGCCGGCGGCAGGATTGACGAAGGCGGTGGCCAGGGCGGCGTTGCCGGCGTCGATTTCGGGCATGACCAGGGCGGTGAGGTCTTGCGTTTCGCGGGCGATGTCGGCGCTGCCTTGCATGAGCACGGTGGCGTTGGCGCTGCTGATGCGCAAGTTGGTGGTGCGGGCCACACCGGCGGCCACGCTGACGTCGGCGCTGGCCTGGTCAAAGGCGAAACCGGCGCTGAACAGGTCGCGGAAATCCAGCGTGAGGCGGCGCGGCAGCGCTTGCAGGCTGAGCACGCCCAGCAGCTTGGCCGCGCCGGGGTCGGCTTTGAGGAATTGGCCCTCACCCATGTCCAGCCGCAGGTGGCCGCCCAGGCTGGGGTAGTGGGGGGCGGCGGGCGAGCCGCTCCAGTAAAGCTGGCCGGTGATTTGGCCTTTGCCGCCGCGCAGGGTGTCGGGCATGCCCAGGCGTGCGAGCAGATGGCCTGCGTTGGCCGCCTCGAGCGTGAAGTCCAGCCTGGTGCGGCGCGCACCCCCTTTGGCGGGGGCGGCCCAGGAGCCGTGGGCGTTCAAGGTGGCGTCGGGGTTTTGCAGGCGCAAGGTGTTGAGCTGCCACTGGCCTTCGGCGGCGTTTCCGGACGCGTGATGGACGGCGCGGATGTCCAGCTGGCCCAGGTTTTTGCCGTGCAGGCGCATGTCTTGCACACTGATGTCGAGCGCGGGAATGCGCGAGAGGGTTTGGGCGGGCGCTTCGCCGCTGGCGGTTTCTTCGGTTTTTTCGGCTTCTTCGGTTTTTTCGGCTTCTTCGGGTTTTTCGGCGCTGGCCGTGGCCGCTTCTTCTGGCGGCGCTGCATCAGGCTCGGGCCAGTGCAGGCGCTCCAGCCGGGCGCGCAGCAGGCCCGCGTCTTGGCCTTGCGCGGGGCGGTATTCGATTTGGCCTGCCAGTTCGTCGGCATGGACTTTGGCGCTCCAGCGGCTGCCCTGGCGGGCGGCGTCGGCCTGCACGGCGTGCAGGGTGCGGCGGCCGATGAGGAGCTGGCGCGCGCGCAGGTGCGCGCGGTCGGGCATGTAGCTGCTGGAGGTGCTGGAGGCGGGGGCCGCCTGGGCGTCGCTGGCGCCGGGGAAGATGGCATCCAGCGCGTCTTGCCATTCGGCGGCGGGCAGGGCGTCCAGCGCGGCATGGGCGGTCACGCCGCTGGCGGGCAGGGCGGCGGCGCTGGCGGCATGCACGCTGGTCTCGCCCAATGCCAGTGCGCCGCGCAGCACGCGGCCGCCCTGGCTGGCGCTTTGCTGCTCATATTCGGCGCGAAAGCGTTTGCCCGCACGGATGGTCAGGCGCTGCAAGCCGCCGGGCAGGGCGCGCCGTTCGTAGAGCAGGGGCCAGGCATCGGCGGCGGGCTTGTCCAGCGGGGCGGGCAGCTTGAATGAGAGGCCGCGCAGATCGCTTGTCACCGTCACGTCAGGCTCGCCGTCGGCAAAGCCCAGCGCCACTTCATAGCTGGCGCTGCCGCTGGCGCGCGTGGCCAGGCCCGGCACGCCGCTCCAGTTTTTCATCAGGCGCAGGCCCTCGGCGCTGGCGGTGCCGCTGGCGCTGATGCGCACGCTGTGGGCGGGGGGGCCATCGGCTGCGTTGCCTGCTGTTGCGCTGGCTGCTTTGCCAGCCGCCACGCTGCCGCCGCTGATGCGCACGGGGCCGCCCAGCGCTTGCGCGTGCGTGTCATGCAGGGCAAAGCCTTGTTCGTTGAAGCTCACGCGCCCTTGCGCCTGGGTCAGCGGCGGCGCGTTGGGGCTGAAGCGGATGGCGTTGCCCGCCAGGGTGACTTCACCGCTGGCTTTGGATTTTTCAATGTGCTCGATGGGCAGGTTCAGCGAGAGCGCCAGACGCGCCTTGCCGTCGGCTTCGGCCTCGTCCAGCGCGTGCTGCGTGAAGCCTGCCACGGGCGAAGCGCGCACGATGCCCAGCGCGGCGGCCAGATCGCCCTGGCCCTGGGCCTTGACTTGCACCACGGCGCGGGCCATGTCGTCAATGCGGGCGGCAATCTGGTCAAAGCGCCAGCCGGGGTGGCCTTGCACGTCGGCGCTGGCGTTTTCCACGCGCATGCCGTTGCCTTCAAAAATGAGCTGGCCCGCCAGGTTTTTCAGCGGCGGCCAGGCGGGTTGGCCTTCGGGCTGGAGGCTGCGGGGCACGTAGGCCATGAGCACGTTTTTCACGCGGCCCGCAAAGCGGAACTGGCCGCGCTGGCCGGGTTCGTCAAACGGGACATGGCGCAAGTCGCCCTGAATGGCCACGTCCACATCTTGCGCCAGCCCTTCGCGCACGGCGTCGCGCACGTAGTGGCGCGCTTGTGGCGGAATGACCAGCGGCAAGTAGCGGTGTACGCGCGCGCCATTGGCGCGGGCAAAGCGCCCTTTCAAGTCGAGCACGCCGGGAAAGCGCGGCTGACCCGCCGCTTCGTCGCCGGTGTGCCAGCGGACGGCAAAGCGGCCGGTGGCGTCGGCGCTGTCCACGTCAATGCTGTCGGCCTGCACGCTGATGCGGCGGCCTTGCACTTGCCAGTGCGCCTTTGTTTTGAGCTGGCCCAGGGCAATGCGCGGCTCTTCAAACACGCCGGGGAAGGTGAGGCCGCCACGGGCGATGAGCACTTCGGCCGTGCCGCCTTGGGCGCTGGCGTCCACATCCAGCGTGGCGCCGTCCAGCCCTGGCGTGCCGGAAGCGGCATCGGCGCCGATGGACAAGGCGCTGGCGCGGAGCTTGAGGCTCCAGTCGGCAATGGCGGGGGCGTCTGCCGTGGCGGCTTCGGCGGGCGGCGCGTTGCGCCAGGCGGCGTTCAGGCTGTCCACCTGGCCCTGGATGGTGTGCGCGCGCAAGTGCTGGTGCGCCGCTTCGCCCAAGGGCAAAGCGGCGGCCAGGCGGGCCAGGGCGGCCAAATCGAGCTTGTCGGCGCGCAGCTGGCCGCCGGTTTTTTCCAGCTTCAGGCTGAAGTTGCCGCCGGGCCAGACTGCGCCGCTGGCGTCTTCAAATTGCAGGTTTTCCGTGCGCAGGGAGATGCCGCTGCCGGCCCATTGCCAGTGCGCGCGGCCTGCCAGCGAGCGCAAGGCCAGCGGCGGCAGGCGCGGCGCCAGCACGGCGGAAACGCTGGCCAGCGACACATCCAGCGTGACTTCGGCCTGCCGCCCTTCGCGCACGCTGGCCCAGGCGCGCAGCGCGCCCCGGCCTTCGCGCAGTTCCACGCCCAGATCGCCCGCATGGGCATAGCGGCGCAGCTGCGCCACGTCCACGCGCGGGAAATCGGCATAGGCCTGCCCGCTCCACTGCCGCCACTGCCCGGCGTGCAAAGACAGCAGCGGCTGGCGGAAATACCCCACCAGCGTGAAGCGCTCGCCCCACTCCTTTTGCGGCGTGGCTTGCAGCTGCATGACGTGGCTGCGGCGGCCATTGCGAAACAGCAGGCTCACGTCGGTCAGGGTGACGGGCGGCGCGGCGCGCGTTTCGTCCTCCCATCGCACCTGGCCGCCTTGCAGCAGCAGCTCCGGCTGCGAGAAAAACCAGTCGGCAAGCCGCGTGTCAGCGCTGGCGTCGCCCGAAGCATCCAGCCCGGCCACCAGCAGGCGGCCATCGGCACGGCGGCGCAGCTGCACCTGGGCGCCGTCTATCACCAGCTGCTCAAAGCCCAGGCGCCAGAGCGAGCGCACGGAAAAAGCGGCCAGCACGCGCGGCACTTTCAGCCCGGCTTCGCCGTCCGCGCCATCCGCGCTGTTTTCGCCTTCCAGCGCATTCGGGCGCACCGTCACGCCGTGCAGGGTGATGACGGGAATCAGCCCGTTGGAAACCGCCTCGATGCGCTCGGCCGTCACCCTTGCCCCCATCGCGCGCGAGGCCAGGCGCTCCAGCCGTGGGCGCAAATCGTCGATACGCGGCACAATGAACCAGTGCAAAAAGCCCCACGCCACCGATGACAGCAGCACCAGCGACACCAGCAGCCACAGCAGCACTTTCAGCAGGCGGGCGGCAAGTCGGAAAAATGAATCAAGCAAAGTGGGGCACCCAGGCTGGCATCGAAGCCAAAAATTATGACTTGCCCCCAGACGCCAGCCCTTGATTTGCCAGATCCTGATTTGCCCGCCCTTGATTTTTCCGAGCATCTGGTCTCTGCCTGCCAAGGCTGCGAGCAGCCGCAAGCCTGCGGCCTGACGCCCCCCGCCTCCCCGCCCCCCGCGCCGCCCGCCGAATCCGGTTTTTTTGACGGCCTGGCCGCCCACTCGCGCCTGGTGCAGCGCCTGCGCCGCCGCTACGCAGGCGAGCTGCCCCTGCTGGCGCCCGGCGCGCCCGATCGCGCCAGCATGGCCGCCGCCTTTGCCGCGCTGCGCGGGCAGGGGCATGACACGGGCGCGGCCTTGCGCATCACGCGCCAACTGGTCGTCGAGCGCCTGGCCGTGCTGGACTGCGAGCAGCAGGCCCCGCTGGAAGTGGTCACGCGCGCCATGACCGGGCTGGCCGAATTCGCGCTGGACGAAGCCTGCCGCCACGCCTTCGCCGCGCTGGACGAGCGCCACGGCGCGCCGCTGAACGGGCGCGGCCAGCGCGTGCCCTTCTGGGTGATGGGCATGGGCAAGCTGGGCGCGCGCGAGCTGAACGTCTCCAGCGACATCGACCTCATCTACCTGCATGAAAGCGACGGCGACACTGCAGGCCGCGCAGACGGGCGCGGCAGCGTCAGCATGCAGGAATACTTCACCCGCGTGGCCCGCCAGATACACGCGCTGGTCGGCGAAGTCACCGAACACGGCTTTGTCTTTCGCATCGACCTGGCCTTGCGCCCCAACGGCAAAAGCGGCCCTGCCGTTTGCGCGCTGGACACCCTGGCGCAGTACATGCACGTGCAAGGCCGCGAATGGGAACGGCTGGCCTGGCTCAAAAGCCGCGTGGTTGCGCCGCAAGGCATCACGCCCGAAGCCGCGCGGGCGCTGCGCGGCGTGGTGCTGCCCTTTGTCTTTCGCAAATACCTGGACTACAACGTCTTTGAAGCCTTGCGCGCGCTGCATCGCCAAATTCGCGAACAGGCCAGCAAGCGCAGTGCGGGCCGCCCCGGCGGCGCGTGCGACGTGAAACTCTCGCGCGGCGGCATCCGCGAAATCGAATTCATCGTGCAACTGCTGCAAGTGGTGCGCGGCGGCCAGTTTCCCGAACTGCGCACGCGCGCCACCTTGCAAGCCCTGCCGCGCCTGGCGCGCGCCGCGCTCATGCCCGAAGACCGCGCACAGGCGCTGGCTGCCGCCTACACCTTTTTGCGCCGCGTGGAACACCGCATCCAGTATCTGGACGACCAGCAAACCCACCTGCTGCCCACGGCCGATGCCGACCTCGACTGGCTGGCGCGCAGCATGGGCTACGCGCAAACCGGCGCGCTGCTGGACGACTTGCAAGCCCACCGCGAAGTCGTTGCGCACGAATTCGACAGCCTGCTCGGCGGCAGCCAGGCGCGCCGCCCATGCGACAAATGCCGCGCCGCCCAGCCTGAACAAACCGCAGCGCCCCATGCCGCGCACCCTGACGCCAGCCGCAACGCCCCCCAGCTGGAAACCGCGCCGCCCGGCCTTCAGGAGCTGCTCCAGCACTTTCCCCCCGCCGCGCAGCAGCGCCTGCAAGCCTGGGCCACCCACCCGCGCGTGCAGGCCCTGCGCGAACAGGCGCACGCCCGCCTCATGCACCTGCTGCGCCGCAGCGCCGCCTGGCTGGCCGAAGGCCGCATCAGCGAAGAAGCCGTGCTGCGCATGGCCGACTGGCTGGAGCCGCTCTTGCGCCGCGAAAGCTACCTGGCCCTGCTCATGGAGCGCCCCGCCGTGCACGAACGCCTGCTGCGCGTGCTGGGCGCCGCCCGCTGGCCCGCCCGCTACGTGCGCCAGCACCCCGGCGTCATCGACGAACTCGCCAGCCCCGGCCTCATGCAGCAGCGCTTTGACGCCGCCGCCTTCGAGCAAACCCTGCACGAGCGCCTGGCCGCCCTGGCCAGCACAGGCGAAGACGACGAAGAAACCCTGCTTGACTTGCTGCGCCGCGCCCACCACGCCGAAGTCTTCCGCACCCTCGCGCGCGACGTGGAAGGCGCGCTCACCGTCGAACAAGTCGCCGACGACCTCTCCGCCCTGGCCGATGCCACCTTGCGCGTGGCCATCCAGTGGTGCTGGGCGCGCTACCGCAAACGCCACCGCAGCCAGCCCGCGCTGGGCGTCATCGGCTACGGCAAGCTCGGCGGCAAAGAACTGGGCTACGGCAGCGACCTCGACCTTGTTTTCGTCTTTGACGACGACAACCCCGCCGCCCCCGATATCTATTCAGGCTTTGCCCGCAAGCTCATCACCTGGTTCACCACCCGCACCGGCGAAGGCGACCTCTTTGAAATCGACACCGCCCTGCGCCCCAACGGCAACAGCGGCCTGCTCGTCACCAGCTTCGCCGCCTACGCCAGCTACCAGCAGCAACGCGGCAGCAACACCGCCTGGACCTGGGAACACCAGGCCATGACCCGCGCCCGCTACGTCTGCGGCCTGCCCCAGCTCGCCCCGCGCTTTGACGCCGTGCGCCACGCCGTCATCACCGCCGAACGCAACCGGCCCGCCCTGCGCGACGAAATCGCCGCCATGCGCCACAAAATGCGCGCCGCCCACGCCACGCCGCCCGGCGTGTTCGACATCAAACAAAGCGCCGGCGGCATGATCGACGCCGAATTCAGCGTGCAATACCTCGTGCTCGCCCACGCCCGCCAGCACCCGCAGCTCGAACCCAACCTCGGCAACATCGCCCTGCTGCAACGCGCCGAAGCCGCCGCCTTGCTGCCCGCCGGCGCAGGCCAGGCCGCCGCCAACGCCTACCGCGCCTTGCGCCACGCCCAGCACATCGCCCGCCTCAACGAAGCCGGCAACCATTTCAACGAACCCGCCTTCGCCAGCGAACGCGCCGCCATCCAGGCCGTATGGCAGCACCTTTTCGGCTGAGCGCAAAGCCGCGCCCTCGTTCCCTCCCTCAGTTATGAACAGACAAACTCTGGGATGACTCTGGCCCTATCAAGCCTTTCAGCAGTTCATGTAAGCGAGCGGGCAACAGCACGTCACTGCCATTCATTGATTATCAGTCGCTGAGCCTCAATATCAATCAGCAAGACTTCACTTCAGAGTTGTGGCAGCCCTGTCCTTGTATTAAGCACAAAACTATATAACCAATCGAATTCCTAGCAAACGCCTGGCACTCCCTGCGAATCCAGATATTAATTACTTCAGCCGAATAAGACATCAGATTATCTTCACAACCAGAATTAACCTGTGCACCAACTCAGTGCAATCCGGAGGCCACCGCGAAATACCAATCAGAAAAGAAAAAGCCGCCCAAAGGCGGCTTTTTCAAAGCTGACACAGCTTCAAGCTGTCTTCATCATCAGAAGTTGTGGCGCAGACCGACACCGTAGTTATTGGTGCTATCGAGGCGCAGGTAGTCTGCATACAGGAATGTGCGCTTGGACAGAGCGTACTTAGCTTCGACTACAGCGTTGGTGTATTTCTTGTACTTCACAGTGGAGTCATAAGCGTTTTGATGCTTTGTATCGCGTGCAACATCAAGGGCCACGCTCACATTGTCAAACTTGACCAAGCCGCCAATCGTAAACCCGCTGCGACGATTCACGCCAAGCACGTTTCCTGCATCATCCGCGACCTCATGATTGCGAGCGTCGTTATAACTTGCCGCCAGAGTAAACATGCCAAAATCATATTTAGCCCCTAACGCATAATTAGCCTTTTCCTTGCTAACTTTATTATATGAGAAACCAACACCCAACGGCCCATTGGCATAAATCAGGTTGGCATCAATCTTATGATTCTTACCATTGAGGTGATAATCACCCTTCGTAACAAAACCAATCTCACCGCTAAAGCCTCCAAAAACTGGTGTCTTGTAGCTAAATTGGCTATTATTGCGCGCAGAACTACGACCAACAAAGCCATATGTATTACCGACCACAGAATAACCAGGAGCTCCAAGCAGCTCCCACACCTCCATACCATTATAGCTGGGCGTAAACGCACGTCCCATCTTAAATTGACCGAAGCCTCCTTCTACCCACACATTAGCTTGGCGCCCATAACCACTAATAGCGGCACCATTTTCTGCATTAATAGATTGCTCATAATTAAAACCAACCTTAAGGCCTCCGCCCAGATCCTCTACACCGCGAAAGCCAATCCGACTTGCACCATTGTTTACAATGGCATTGCCATGCATTTGAGTTTTAACATTCGGACGCTTTACGCCCAATGTCGCAGGGTTGTAATCAACGCGACCAACACCAAGATCAACAACGCCATACAGCGTCACAGAAGATTGGGCCATAACGGCACCGGAAGCGGCCAGCACAGCCAACGCAATCAGGGATTTTTTCATTGCAAATTCTCCAAGGTTAAACACATAAGGCGCAGGCCAAGCGAAGCACTAGCATCCGCGTTGATTTGGACCCAGCCAACCCCCCGCACGGGAAGCCATATGTATTGGGCCAGACTCTCGTGAAAACTGCAAAGCAAATGATGCGTTTCGCCTCCCGCTTGTTGCAATCTAACGACAGTGAAAGCGATTTTCGCCTTCGTCATCTGCCAAAAAACAACAATCACACAACCTCAAGCGGTACCGCCCACCGTCATTTGCTCAATGCGCAGCGTGGGCTGGCCCACGCCCACAGGCACGCTTTGTCCTTGTTTGCCACAAGTGCCAACACCCGCATCCAAGCGCATATCATTTCCTATCATGGAAATCCTCTGAAGCACTTGCGGCCCATTGCCAATCAGCGTAGCCCCTTTGACGGGGTAGAGAATTTTTCCGTTTTCTACCCAGAAAGCTTCGCTGGTTGAAAAAACGAAATTTCCGCTAGTCACATCCACTTGCCCTCCAGCAAAGTTCAGGGCGTACAAGCCCTTTTTAATACTGGAAATCACCTCTTCCGGCGCGCAATCGCCATTTGCCATATAAGTGTTAGTCATTCTCGGCATAGGCAGATGGGCATAGCTCTGCCTTCGGCCATTGCCCGTCAAAGCTTGCTTCATGAGACGCGCATTCTGGGCGTCTTGCATGTACCCTTTTAGAACGCCATTTTCGATGAGCAGAGTGGCTTGCGTTGGATTGCCTTCATCATCCACATTCAGGCTGCCGCGCCGCCCTGATATAGTGCCATCATCCCAAACAGTCACGCCTCGGGCCGCAACTCTTTCGCCAATCCGGCCCGCGAAGACACTGGCCCCTTTGCGATTGAAGTCCCCTTCCAATCCATGTCCCACTGCTTCATGCAACAAAATTCCAGGCCAGCCAGGCCCCAACACCACGGTCATTTCACCAGCAGGAGCAGATCTAGCTTCCAGATTTGTCAGGGCTGCTCGAGTAGCTCGAGCCACATAGGTGTCAAGCTGATCTTCTGAAAAATATTCCAATCCGCTTCTGGCACCGCCACCCGCCGACCCCACTTCGCGTCGACCGTTTTGCTCCGCGATGACCGTCAAGGAACAATGAACCAATGGCCTGACATCAGCAACTACGGCTCCATCCAATCGCGCAATGAGCACAATCTCCCACTCAGAGGACAGGCTAGCCATTACCTGCACGATACGCGGATCCACCGCTCTCGCCTTCCTGTCTACTTGTTCCAGCAAGGCAGCCTTCTGAAGACTGTTAAGGGAAAGCAGGGGATTGGCTTCGCCATACAAACGGCCTTTTTGCGTACATCCCGCCTTGATACCAATTGACTTTGAAGGAGTCTGAGCTGTGCGCGCCATTATCCGCACAGTTTTAGCCGCATTCATCACAGCAAGCTTGGACAGGCTATCAGAATATGCAAAAGCAGTTTTCTCACCAGATACTGCCCGCACGCCCACTCCTTGACTGATACTAAATCCCCCCGTCTTGATGCTCCCCTCGTCAAACCCCCAGTTCTCAGCGCACGAATATTGGAGAAAAATATCCGCATCATCAACGCATCGAGATCCAATTAAATTCAAGGCATCTTTGAGGCTTTGCCATGTCAAGTCATCTTGAGCCAACAAATAGCGCTCCGCCAAATCAAGAGAAGATTCACCATGAACAAGTCTCACTTCCTAATCCCCAAATAAAAAAAGCACCCATTCGGGTGCTTTTCAATCAATGAGCCTGACGATGTCCTACTTTCGCACGGGAGTCCGCACTATCATCGGCGCTAAGGTGTTTCACTGTCCTGTTCGGGATGGGAAGGAGTGGATCCGCCTTGCTATGGTCATCAAGCTTTAACTTTTTGCAATAAAGAACGCTCAGAATGTTCGCATGATTCAAGCGCACTCATTGTCAATCCATAGAATTCTATCAGCATTCAATCATGACTGCACGCATCCGGCTCTTTCTTGATGTTTCATTGAGCATCAAAGTTATAGGGTCAAGCCTCACGAGCAATTAGTACTGGTTAGCTTAATGCATTGCTGCACTTCCACACCCAGCCTATCAACGTCCTGGTCTTGAACGACTCTTCAGGGGGATCAATCCCCGGCAGATCTCATCTTGAAACGAGTTTCCCGCTTAGATGCTTTCAGCGGTTATCTCTTCCGCACATAGCTACCCTGCAATGCCACTGGCGTGACAACAGGTACACCAGAGGTGCGTCCACTCCGGTCCTCTCGTACTAGGAGCAGGCTTCCTCAAATCTGCAACGCCCACGGAAGATAGGGACCAAACTGTCTCACGACGTTTTAAACCCAGCTCACGTACCTCTTTAAATGGCGAACAGCCATACCCTTGGGACCGACTACAGCCCCAGGATGAGATGAGCCGACATCGAGGTGCCAAACACCGCCGTCGATATGAACTCTTGGGCGGTATCAGCCTGTTATCCCCAGAGTACCTTTTATCCGTTGAGCGATGGCCCTTCCATACAGAACCACCGGATCACTATGTCCTGCTTTCGCACCTGCTCGACTTGTCAGTCTCGCAGTTAAGCACGCTTGCGCCATTGCACTATCGTCACGATGTCCGACCGTAACTAGCGTACCTTCGAACTCCTCCGTTACGCTTTGGGAGGAGACCGCCCCAGTCAAACTGCCTACCATGCACTGTTCCCCGTCCTGATTCAAGGACGCAGGTTAGAACCTCAAACACACCAGGGTGGTATTTCAACAGCGGCTCCGTAGCAACTGGCGTCACCACTTCAAAGCCTCCCACCTATCCTACACAGATCTGTTCAAAGTCCAATACAAAGCTACAGTAAAGGTTCATGGGGTCTTTCCGTCTATCCGCGGGGAGATTGCATCATCACAAACATTTCAACTTCGCTGAGTCTCAGGAGGAGACAGTGTGGCCATCGTTACG
>NZ_LT964854.1:898667-983409 GCF_900240305.1 Ottowia massiliensis
CACGCAAACACTTGGTTTTGCTGGGCACGGGGCGCGCCAACATGAGCGTGCTCAAGAAGCTGGTGGCGCAAGGCATTGGCGGCTTGGCCGTCACATTGGTAGCGCCTCAGCTGAACTATCTGGATGAAGCCATGTTGGCGGGTCATCTCCTGGGCGAGAAGGCGTTGGAAGACTTTGTGATTCCGTTGGAACATCTGCTGGATGGCAGCGGTATTGGTTATGTGCCTGATCTTGTGCAGGCGCTGGATCCGCAGGCGCAGTGTCTTCATTTGGCCAGTGGCGAGATCCTGCCTTACGACGCGCTGTCTTTGAATGCAGAGCCTGAGTTGGATCGTGCGCGGCTGGACAAGCTGATGCCCGGCGTGCGCGCCAATGCCATGTTCGCCTATCCGCGCTACGTCTTCCTGGAGCTATGGCCTCAATTATTGGCGCTGGCGCAAAAGCGTCCCTTGCAGATTGCGGTGATTGGGCACAACAAATTCAGCGTGGAACTGGCATTGGCCGCCGCTGAAATGCTGGCCGCGCCACACGGAAGCCGCGTTACGCTGCTCACCAATGGCGCGCCGGTGATGCAAGACGCGCCTCCAGCCTTGCGCAAATGCGCTTTGGCTCGGCTCAAGGCGCTGAACATCACGGTGTTGCACGAAGTGTGTGTTTCTTTTTCCGCCAAGAGCTTGCAACTGGAAAGCGGCGCGGCGCTGGTGTGCGACGCGCCTTTGCTTGCCTTGGAGTCCGATACGCCCGCATGGCTGCAAGACAGTGGCGTCAAGCTGCTGGAAGATGGACAAGTCGCTCTGAACCGGCGGCTGCAAAGCGAAAGCCACAGTCAGATCTTCGTGGTGCCGTACGACGCTCCCACTGAAGCTGGCCCTGCGCTAGAAGCCAATTTGCACGCCACGCTGTTTGGCGGATCACTGAAAAATGTGCCTTTCGCGCCCAAGATTCGCACAATGCAAAGCGGCGCGCGGCGCGCCATCGTCACACTGGGACCGTGGGCGCTGGAAGGCAATTGGGCCTGGCGCTGGAAAAACACCCGCGATCGCCAGCAACTGGCCGCCGTGGTGCAGCGTCCTGTTCTTTTCAGTGCGCCCCAGTCATGAAGACGGCTCCTGGCGCAGCCGGTCCAGCACGCCTTGCAGCGCGTGCGTCACAGTGGCAGCGCGCACGGCATGCCGGTCGCCGCTGAAGTGGCAGCGCTGCGCAAAGCCCGCATCCTTCACCTGCCAGCCCAGCCACACGGTGCCCACCGGCTTTTCAAGGCTGCCGCCGCCCGGTCCGGCGATGCCGGTCACCGCCACGCTCACTTGCGCATGTGAATGCGCCAGCGCTCCGGCAGCCATCGCGCGCGCCACGGGTTCACTGACAGCGCCGTGCCGGGCAATCAGGCTGGCAGGCACGCCCAGCAATTCGCTCTTGGCGGCATTGCTGTAGGTCACAAAGCCTCGCTCGAACCACTCACTGGAGCCGGCCATTTCCGTGCAAGCGCCTGCGATCAGGCCGCCCGTGCAGCTTTCCGCCGTGGCCAGCATCCAGCGGCGGGCGCGCAGCGCGTCAGCCAGCGCCATCAAGAGAGATTCCAGGAGCATGTTTACTATGAAAAAGATAGTTGCCTGCGCTGATTCCACTAGGACTTGCGGCGTTTTGGGCCTTGAATCGCAGCTGCTGGCAGACCCGGCAAGGGCCAACCCCGTTTTTCCGCTTCCGCCTGAACGGGCTGCCCAGCCCTTCGCCTGGCTGGCGATATCTATCTGGCGCGCCAGAGCCAAGATGAGCGCGGCGGCGCGCAAGCAGGCCGCATCTGCTACGTTCTTGCGGGTGCTGTAGATGCGAAGCCTGCCTTCAGTCGCTTTCCGGCACGAGTGAGCTGGGCGTGATGTCGGCAATGGTGCGTGCGCCGGTGAGCGTCATGGCCACGCGCATTTCTTTTTCCATCAGCGTCAGCAGGTTTTCCACGCCCGCTTCGCCTGCGGCGGCCAGGGCATAGATGTAGGCGCGGCCAATCATGGTGCAGTCGGCGCCCAGGGCCAGCATGCGCACCACATCCAGCCCGGTGCGGATGCCGCTATCGGCCAGGATTTTGATTTGGCCTTTGACGGCATCGGCAATGACGGGCAGGGCGCGGGCGGTGGAGAGCACGCCGTCCAGCTGGCGGCCGCCGTGGTTGGAGACGATGATGCCGTCTGCGCCAAAGCGCACGGCTTCGCGCGCGTCTTCGGGGTCCAGAATGCCTTTGACCACCATCGGCCCCGTCCAGAACTCCCGAATCCATTCCAGGTCTTTCCAGCAAATGGACGGGTCAAAGTTGGCGGTGAGGTAGCCGATGTAGTCTTCCAGCGCCACGGCGTGGCCCTTGTAGGTGGAGATGTTGCCCAGATCGTGCGGGCGGCCTTGCACGCCCACATCCCACGCCCACTGCGGGTGCAGCACGGCTTGCAGGTAGCGGCGCAAGGCGGCGTAGGGGCCGCTCATGCCCGAGTGCGCGTCGCGGTAGCGCGCGCCGGGCGTGGGCATGTCCACGGTGAAAACCAGCGTGGAGCAGCCAGCCGCCTTGGCGCGCTCCAGCACGTTTTTCATGAAGCCGCGATCCTTGAGCACGTAAAGCTGAAACCACATGGGCCGCCTGATGGCGGGCACCACTTCCTCAATCGGGCACACCGACACGCTGGACATGGTG
Organism: Ottowia massiliensis; assembly: GCF_900240305.1. Classification (NCBI taxonomy): domain Bacteria; kingdom Pseudomonadati; phylum Pseudomonadota; class Betaproteobacteria; order Burkholderiales; family Comamonadaceae; genus Ottowia; species Ottowia massiliensis. The sequence goes on from NZ_LT964854.1 coordinate 901,342, forward strand.
AAGGGCACGCCCCTTTTCTCGGCCGCGCGGGCGGCCTGCACTTCGCCCCGGCGGGCATACATGCCCGTCAGCCCCACGGGCGACAGCGCCACGGGCATGGAAAGTTTTTCGCCGAACAGCTCGATGCCCAGCTCCAGGTTGGACATGTCTTTTTGCAGCACGCGCTGGCGCAAGGCCACGTGCGCCAAGTCGGCCACATTGCGCCCCAGCGTGTGCTCGGCATACGCGCCGCCGTCGATGTAGTGAAACAAAAAAGGCGGCAGGCGGCGGCGGGCCGCTTCGCGGTAGTCGGTGGTGGATGAAATGATCATGGTGTTTTTCCTCTTTCGGTTTCCGGCTTTCAAATTCAATTTCCCGGAAGGGTCCAGGTCAATACATGGGCTTGCAGCGTGGTGAGAACGCCGATCACCGCCGCGAACATCAGGCTGTGCCTGACGGTGAAGCGAAACAGATCCGACTCCCTGCCCGCCAGGCCCACGGCCGCCGTGGCAATGGCAATGGACTGCGGCGAAATCATCTTGCCCGTCACGCCGCCCGTGGTGTTGGCCGCCACGGTCAGCACTTCAGGCAGGCCCAGCTGCTGCGCGGTGGTGGCCTGCAAAGCGCCAAACAAGGCGTTGGCCGATGTGTCGGAGCCGGTCAGAAACACGCCCACCCAGCCCAGAAAGGGCGAGAAAAAGGAAAACGCCTTGCCCGTATGCGCCAGCGCCAGCGCCAGCGTGGCCGACAGGCCCGAATAGTTGGCCACGAAGGCAAAGGCCAGCACCATGCCGATGGAGTAAATGGGCAAGCGCAGCTCGCGCAAGGTTTCGCCCGCCGTCTGCCAGGCCGCCGCCGGCTTGAGTCGCAGGAAGAGGATGCTGATGACTGCCGCCAGCACGATGGCCGTGCCCACGGCGGAAAACCAGTTGAAGACATACACCGCGCCGTAAGCCGTGGGCGCGGCCGCCACGGGCGGCATCTTCTGCACCAGCTGATCCAGCATGGGCACGGGAATCTTGATGACCCAGCCTTGCAGCGCGCCGCCAGCGGCAAACAGCGCCTTGAACGGCGCCAGGCTCCAGAGGGTGACCATCACCGTCAGAAAAATGAAAGGCGACCACGCCTTGATGATGGCCCCCGTGGTCAGCGGCGCCTGCGCGGCGCTTGCGCCCTGCGCCTGCCCGCCGCCCGCCCCGTTTTCAAAGCGGAAGATATAAGCGGGCTGCCACTTTTTCAGAAACACCGTCAGCGCCACCAGCGACACGATGGACGAAGTGATATTGGGCAGCTCCGGCCCGATGAGCCAGGCCGTCAGAAACTGCGTCACGGCAAACGAGCTGCCCGCCACCAGAACGGCCGGCCAGGTCTGCCGCACGCCGCGCCAGCCGTCCATGATGAACATCACCCACAGCAGCACCGGAATGATGATGAGCGAAAGCTGCGTGCCCGCCACCCGGCCTATGGACAAAGCGCTCAGCCCCGACACCTCGGCCGCCACCGTGATGGGAATGCCCATCGCGCCAAACGCCACCGGCGCCGTATTCGCAATCAGGCACAGCCCCGCCGCATACACCGGCTGAAAGCCCAGCCCCACCAGCAGCGCCGCCGTAATGGCCACCGGCGCGCCAAAGCCCGCCGCCCCTTCCAGAAACGCGCCCAGGCAAAAGCCCACCAAAATGAGCTGAAGCCGCTGGTCTTGCGTGATGGAGAGGATGGAGGCGCGGATGATGTCGAACTGCCCCGTCTTGACCGACACCTTGTAGAGAAACACCGCGCCAAAAATCACCCAGGCAATCGGCCACAGCCCGTAGAAAAAGCCATACACCGCCGCCGCCAGCGCCGAGGCCAGCGGCATTTGATAGAAAAACAGCGCCACGCCCAGCGCCAGCAGCACCACCGCCGTGCCGGCCACATAGCCTTTCATGCGCAAGCGGGTCAGCGCCAGAAAGAAAAAAATGATGGGAATGAGCGCGGCCAGGGCTGAAAGCCAGATATTGCCCGCCGCGTCGTAGTTCTGCTGCCAGGGTTGCATGGGCCAGATTCCTTGGGTAGAGCCTGAAAGAGACGCTTCCCGCAGGCTGAAAGCCAGCGCCCTGCATCAGAGCTGCCTGCGAGGCTGGCGGATTGTATCGACGGGTTTCAGCTCAGCCCCTGAACGCAAGCAGCTTGCAAACACACGCGCTGCCAGCGGCGCAACCAAGGCCACATTCATGCTCCCGTATCCATAGCATGATGTCCTAGTGGAATCTGCGCAAGACCGGTTTTAAAGCCCTTGAATCTGCTCCTGTTTTTTTGATGCAAACCGCTCGCTCCGATCTGCCCGGGGCAAGACGGAAAAGCCTCATTCCGGGGTTTGCGCAGGCAAGCGCTCTGCGGATTCGCCCGCGTCGGCGTTTTCCTCGCTCTTGGGCGCAATCAGGCGCGCCACCCACAGGCCCAGCTCGTAGAGCAGGCACATGGGCACGGCCAGGGCCAGCTGCGACACCACATCGGGCGGCGTGGCGATGGCGGCGATGATGAAAGACAGCACGATGAAATAGCGCCGGAAGCTGCGAATCTGCGCCACCGACACCACGCCCAGGCGCACCAGCACCACCACGACGATGGGCACCTCAAACGTCAGCCCGAAGGCCATGAACATGGTGAGCACAAAACTCAGATAGGCCTCGATGTCGGGCGCGGCCGTGATGCTGGCCGGCGCGAGCTTCTGAATGGTGGCGAACACCGTGCCAAACACCACGTAGTAGCAAAACGCCACGCCCGCAAAAAACAGCAGCGTGCTGGAAACCACCAGCGGCAGCACCAGCCGCTTTTCATGCGAATAAAGCCCCGGCGCGACAAAGGCCCACGCCTGATACAGCACCACGGGCAGCGCCGCCAGAAAAGCCGTCATCAGCAAAATTTTCAGCGGCACCATGAAGGGCGAAATGACAGAGGTGGCGATCATCGTCGCGCCCTGCGGCAAGTGCGCCACCAGCGGCGCGGCCAGCCAGTCATACAGCGCCTTGGCGCCGGGGAAAAAGCCCAGAACGATGGCCACCGCAATCACCGCCAGAGCCGACTTGACCAGCCGGCTGCGCAGCTCCATCAGGTGCGCCACGAAGGGCTGCTCGGTGCCCGCCAGCTCGTCTTCTGGCGCATCAGGATCGGGTTTGTTGGCCTGGTTCATGAAAGCGAAGGCGGCATCAGGGCCGCCTCTTGAATCGGTTTGGACTGTCTGCTCGTCCGGCTGAATCGCCCGGTGCGTCACCGCTTTTTCGGGCGGTAGCGCACCATGCGCGCCGCGCCCGATTGCACTTGCCGCCGCACGCCCGCGCGCGCCTTGAACCATTGCGGCGTGGCGCTGCGCCGGAGGCGCCATTTCTTGCCGGGGTGCCGGTACTGCGGCGGCGGCGGCTGCCAGGCGTCTTCTTCGTCGCTGCCGCCTGCGGCATGCGCGTCTGGCGCGTGGCCTGCCCCTTGCAGCGCGGCCTTCGTGCTGCGCCACTGGGCATCCATTTCGGCTTGCGCCTTGTGGATGGACTGCTCAACCTCACGGCCCGCCTGCTCGACGGACTCTTTCATCTTCTTGAGTTCTTCCAGGTCCATCGCGCGATTGACTTCGCTTTTCACGTCAGCCACATAGCGCTGCGCCCGCCCGAGCAGCGTGCCCACGGTGCGGGCCACGCGCGGCAGCTTTTCGGGGCCGATGACAACCAGCGCCACCGCACCGATGAGCGCCATTTTGGAAATGCCGAGGTCAAGCATGCTTGCAAATCAACAAGGCAACAGGGCCAAAGCGGCGGTCAGCTTTTTTCCTTGGCCTGCACGTCAATCGCGTCGGCGGACGCCTTGCTGGCGGCGTTGGTCACTTGCCCGGCGGCAGGCTGCTGCGCCTCGTCTGCCGAGGCTTCTTTCATGCCTTCCTTGAAGCCTTTGACGGCGCTGCCCAGATCGGTGCCAATGTTCTTGAGCTTTTTGGTGCCGAACACCATCACCACGATGAGCAGCACGATCAGCCAGTGCCAAATTGAAAAGGTACCCATAGCAAGTTTCTCCTTGAACTCAAGCGCCGGATTTTAGGTGGCCAGGTGGCAGCCAGGCTGCGGGCAGTCCGTGTGTCTCAAGATCTTTCCATCGCCTGACCGTGAGAGCGTGCCGGGCGTCAATCCGCCCACCAAGGCAGGCGTTTTGGATGACACCGCCCGCCCAGGCAAAAGCAGCAAAATCAGGAGCAAATATAAGAGGTTCAAAACACCAGTCAGCGCACGTTTTTCTAGGACCTTATGCTATGAATAAAAGAGCAAATATCCCGTTCATGACGGCTTGCTGTCTCGCTGCATTCGCGCAGCCTGCGCATTTTGCTCATTCGCTTTTTGGGCTTCATGGCCGGGAGCGCGCTTGCGCTCAGGACGCCGGCCGGACGGCCAGCCCGACCGCCAGGCCCGCAAACAGCGTCAGGCCCAGCCAGTGGTTGGCGCTGAAGGCGCGAAAGCATCCGCCGCGCTCGCGGGCGCGAATCAGCGTGTAGTGCCAGGCCACTTGCGCCAGGGCCGCCGCCAGCGTCAGCGCTGTCACGGCGGGCGGCGCCGCCAGCGCCAGCGCCGCGCCCCAGATGGCCAGGTAGAGCAAGTAGAAAACCATGATGGCCGCCACGTCCCGCTGCCCCAGGGTGATGGCGGAGGTCTTGATGCCTATCTTCAGGTCATCGTCGCGGTCCACCATGGCGTATTCGGTGTCATACGCCAGCACCCAGCACAGGTTGCCCGCCATCAGCGCCCAGGCCAGCGGCGGCACCTGCCCTTGCGTGGCGGCATAGGCCATGGGAATGCCAAAGCCGAAGGCCACGCCCAGCACGGCCTGCGGCATGGCCACGAAACGCTTGGCGTAGGGGTAGGCCAGCGTGATGGCCAGCGCGCCGAAAGACCATCTGACCACGGCGGCGTTCGTCGTCAGCGCCAGCGCGAACGCCGCCAGCGCCAGCGCCGCGCCCACGGCCAGCGCCTCGCGTGCGCGCATGCGCCCGCTGGTCACGGGGCGCTGCGCCGTGCGCTTGACGTGCCGGTCAAACTCGCGGTCGGCCACGTCATTGACGCAGCAGCCCGCGCTGCGCATGAGGATGGTGCCCAGCGTGAACACCGCCAGCAGGTGCCAGCCCGGAAAGCCTCCCGCCGCCAGCCACAGCGCCCCAAGCGTGGGCCACAGCAGCAGCAGCCAGCCCGCAGGCCGGTTCCAGCGGATCAAGTCCAGGTAAAGGGGTAGGCGGCGCAGCGCGGCAGGGGCGTTCATGGCAAGGGCGGGCGGGCAAGGGCGGGCAAAAGCATAGCGGCAAACGGCGGCGGCCAGGCAGGCCCGCCAGAGTCATGAAGCAATGGGCTTCATGATGCAGATTGAATTGGATATTCACCAATATCAGGCGGCGTGAATTTCATTTGCGGCGCCATTGCGCCGCCATGAGGAATTCGGCCTTGCTTTGGAAAATACCGCCCGGGCTGGCATTCTTTCTTCCGCCTGCTTGTTTTCCGCATGATCCGGCCGTTTCTTCCCGGCTGTCTTTTGCAGACGGACGCTCTCGGAAGCCCGGGGAAGATTTGCCGGATACGCTGAATGCGCCGCTTTGTTCAATGAACGCGCCGTCGATTATCTCCTTCATAAAACAAATGGAAATTCCGGCTGCCTTGACTGCGGTTTTCGAGGCGTTTTCGAGGAGATTTTGGCGGCGCGCGCCGCACCTGCGCGCAGATAAAATCCGCCGCTTTCTTTTGAAAAGGAGCGTTCCCATGTCTCACAAACGCTTGATGGCGCTGGCTGCCGTGGCGGCCCTGCTGGCTGGCTGCGGCGCCACGGCCCCGAAGGCCGCTTCTTCAACTGGCTCCGGGGCCGAGGCCCAGGCCAATTCCCCAGCCGTGGCCAAGGCAGACCTGGCGCCAGCCGCGCCGCTGGCGGGCAGCGGGCGCGACCCAAGCGACTGCCTGCCCTCGGCCGGGCAAACGTGGTCCAAGCTGCGCAAGGCCTGCGTGCAGGTGTTTGACGTGGCCGACATCCGCCTGACTGACCCTGACAACCCCGCGCTGGCCGTGTATGTGCTGTTTTCGCCCGACAAAAAAGTGGCCGAAATGTTTTCCGCCAGCTTTCCCGATGGCAGCGTGATGATGGCCGCCACGCGCGGCGGCAACAGCTATTTCGCCAACATGGGCCGCGTGCTGCTGCTCAAGGACAGCCAGAGCAAGGAAGGCTGGCGCATCGCCAAATAAGCTGCCAGCCATGCTGCCTGCATGCCGGCCCGCCCGTTCTTCATGCCCGCCCGCCGCCGTGGCGGGCTTTCTTTTTTCGCCACCGCAACACCTTCACGCCATGTCCACACCCGCCTATGCCGAAAGCTCCATCCGCGTGCTCAAGGGGCTGGAGCCTGTCCGGCAGCGCCCCGGCATGTACACGCGCACCGACACGCCGCTGCACATCATTCAGGAAGTGATTGACAACGCCGCCGACGAGGCCCTGGCCGGCTTTTGCAAGCGCATCAAGCTCACGCTGCACGCCGACGGCTCGGTCAGCGTGGAAGACGACGGGCGCGGCATTCCTTTCGGCCTGCACCCGGAAGAAAACGCGCCCGTGGCCGAACTCGTGTTCACGCGCCTGCACGCGGGCGGCAAGTTCGACAAGGGCGCGGGCGGCGCTTACAGCTTTTCCGGCGGCCTGCACGGCGTGGGCGTGAGCGTGACCAACGCGCTGTCCATCCGGCTGGAGGCCACGATCTGGCGCGACGGACAAGTGGCGCACCTGGCTTTTGCGGGCGGCGACGTGGCCGAGCCGCTGACCGTGCGCCCCGCCCATGACGGCGGCGCAGCGGCGGGCGACCGCAAGCAAGGCACCACCGTGCGCGTGTGGCCCGACGCCCGCTACTTTGAAAGCGCCGCGCTGCCCCTGGCCGAACTCACGCACCTGCTGCGCAGCAAGGCGGTGCTGATGCCCGGCGTGAGCGTCACTTTCATCGACGAAAAACGCGGCACGCGGCAAAGCTGGCAATACAAGGGCGGCCTGCGCGACTACCTGATGCAAACGCTGCCCGCCGACGCCGTGATTCCCGTGTTTGAAGGCGCGGGCCACGCCGGCCGCGACGACGGCAGCTTTGCCGAAGGCGAAGGCGCCGAATGGGCCGTGGCCTTTACCGAAGAAGGCCAGCCCGTGCGCGAAAGCTATGTGAACCTGATCCCCACCCCCGCTGGCGGCACGCACGACAGCGGCCTGCGCGACGGGCTGTTTCACGCCGTCAAGAACTTCATCGAACTGCACGCGCTGCTGCCCAAAGGCGTCAAGCTCATGCCCGAAGACGTGTTCGCCCGCGCCAGCTACGTGCTCTCGGCCAAGGTGCTCGACCCGCAGTTTCAGGGGCAAATCAAGGAGCGCCTGAACAGCCGCGACGCGCTGCGCCTGGTGTCCGGCTATGTGCGCCCCGCGCTGGAGCTGTGGCTCAACGCCCATGTGGAACACGGCAAGCGCCTGGCCGAGCTGGCCATCCGCGCCGCGCAAACGCGCCAGCGCGCCAGCCAGAAAGTGGAAAAGCGCAAAGGCAGCGGCGTGGCCGTGCTGCCCGGCAAGCTCACCGACTGCGAAAGCCGCGACACCGCCCGCAACGAAATCTTTCTGGTCGAAGGCGACAGCGCCGGCGGCAGCGCCAAGATGGGCCGCGACAAGGAAACCCAGGCCATCCTGCCCTTGCGCGGCAAAGTGCTCAACACCTGGGAAGTGGAGCGCGATCTGCTGTTCAAAAACACCGAAATCCACGACATCGCCGTGGCGCTGGGCGTGGACCCGCACGGCGCGGGCGGCGCCCCCGACCTCTCGGGCCTGCGCTACGGCAAAGTCTGCATCCTCTCTGACGCCGACGTGGACGGCTCGCACATCCAGGTGCTGCTGCTCACCCTGTTTTTCAGGCACTTTCCCGCGCTCATCCACGCGGGCCATGTGTTCGTGGCCCGCCCGCCGCTTTTCCGCATCGACGCGCCCGCGCGTGGCAAAAAGCCCGCCGCCAAGCTCTACGCGCTGGATCAGGCCGAACTGGACGCCACCCTCGACAAGCTGCGCAAGGAAGGCGTGCCCGAAGGCAAATGGACCATCAGCCGCTTCAAGGGCCTGGGCGAAATGAACGCCGAACAGCTCTGGGAAACCACCCTCAACCCCGACACCCGGCGCCTGATGCCCGTGCGCCTCGGCCCCTTGGGCGAAGCCGCCACCGCCGAGCACATGAACCGCCTGATGGGCAAAGGCGAAGCCGCCGCCCGCCGCGAGCTGATGGAGCGCCACGGCGACGCGGTGGAAGTGGACGTTTGAGAACCCGCCCCGCAACAAACGCCAAGGCTGTGAACGCCAAGGCGGGCGCGGCGGCCCCGGGCGCAGGCGCTGAATGCGGCTGATGGATGCCCGGCCTGGCTCTCCCGGCCAGAAGGCATCAGAAACAGGAGCAAATACAGGGGCATGAAAACGCCATCCTGCGCAGTTTCCACTAGGACCTCTTGCTATTGATAGCGGAGCGAAATACTGCCCTGCGCCTTGGCGCTGGCGCTGGCGCGCCGCACAATCTGCCGCTTTTTTCTTACACGCAGCCCGCAAGGCGGGCAAACAGGCTCTGAAATGGAGTGCGCCATGAGCGCCAGGCAACTCTCACGCGAATGGCTTCAGGGGCCTTCGCAAGGCAATCCCAGGAAACGGCAACGCATGCGCCAGCCGCTGGCGCTTTCAGCGGCCGCACCGCCGCCGCGCAACCACGTGGCGATGGCGCTGGCCGCGCGCAGCGCCTCGAACGCGGCAGGCAAGCACATACGCCAAAGCGGCGCGCAGCGCCGCGCCGACAAAGTGGCGCTGCAAAAGCTGCTGCGGCGGCAAGAAGATGCGTGACATGCCAGCAGCAGGGCCGGGCCTGTCCGGGAACCCAGGCCCGCTCAAACCGCAGCTGCCCATCGCAGCCAGGCCCTTACTCGTCGCCCAGCAGCAGGGCATCCAGGCTTTCGCAAATGCAGTGCAGCGCCAGTTGCTGCGCATGCAGCACGCTGGCGGCGTGAGCATGGGCGATGGCGATATGGGTATCGGCAGCCAGCAGCAAGCTGCCCAGGGCATCGGCGGCTTCGCCCTCGCCCGTCATGGCGATCACGGGCATTTCACGCTCGTGCGCGGCCTGCACGGCCAGGGCGAGGCTGGCGTGATCAGAGCTGGCCGGGTGGGCGAAAACCATCAGCGCGTCGCCGGGCTGGCCCAGGGCATGCACCTGGGCAGCCAGCGCGCCGACGCCTTCGCTGCGCTGCGCCAGGGCGGCGAAAGTGGCGGCCTCGGCCCCCAGGGCCAGGGCAGGCAGGGCGGGCCGCTCGCGCGCAAGGCCGCCCATGAGCAAGGCGGCGGCGTACTGCGCCAAAGCGGCGGCGGCAGCGCTGCCGCAGGTGAGCACTTTGCCGCCGTTGGTCACGCATTCCAGCGCCGTTTGCGCGGCGGCGGCAATGGGCGCACTCAAGGAACCGGCCCATTGGACAAGCAGCGCGGCGCTGCCGGTGAAATACTGCTGGATGCGTTGTTCAGACATGGCGGAAAGCGGAGCAAAAAGCAAAAAAGCGAGTCTGCCTCAGAGCGCCGCGCAGGCATTCCAGGCCTGCAAGAGACCGCCCGATTCAGCTCTTGAATCCATAGCATGAGGTCCTAGTGGAATTTGCGCTGAACGGCATTTTTGCCGGTCAGATTTGCTCCTCTTTTTGAGTTGCCGGGCTTGCCCCCACGCTCATGGCGCGTGGAAAGCGGCCTGCAACCATTCGATGCGGCCGCCTTCGATGGCCACCACATCAAAGCGGCAAGGCGGCGGCGCGGCGTAGCGCCGCAGAAAGTGGCGCGCGGCCAGCGCCACGCGGCGCTGCTTGAGGGCGCCGACGCTGGCGGCCGCCCCGCCGTGGGCGCTGCCGCTGCGCTGGCGCACTTCAACGAAAACCAGCGTGCCGTCCGGCGTTTGCATGATCAGGTCAATTTCGCCGCCGCCGCGCCCGGGCGTCTCATAATTTCGCGCCACCAGCCGCAGACCGGCCGCCTGCAAGTGGGCCAGCGCCGCGTCTTCCGCCGCTGCACCGGCCTTGCGGGGGCTTGCGCCAGCGCGCGGCCGCGCCCAATGTTTTGTCCATTGCCGCACCCATTGCTGCATTTGCCGCTGCATCTTTTGCCATAGCGCCGCGCGCGCCTTTTCGCCTTTGCCTGCCATGACCGCTTTCACGCCTTCGCTTGCCGCCCGCGCCCTGCATGCCGCCTTGCCTGCCGCGCAGGCCGCCGCCGGGGCGCAGCATTATCCGAAAGGGGCGCTGTACATGGCGGCCACGCCCATCGGCAACCTGGCCGATATCAGCTTGCGCGCGCTGCACGTGCTGGCGCTGGCCGATGCCATTGCCTGCGAAGACACGCGCCACACCCGCCAGTTGCTGGGCGCTTACGGCGTGGAGCCGCGCGCGCTGCTGGCCGTGCACCAGCACAACGAGGCCGAAGGCGCGCAAGCCGTCATCGCCCGCCTGGCGCGCGGCGAGCGCGTGGCTTTTGTCAGCGACGCGGGCACGCCCGCCGTGAGCGACCCCGGCGCGCGCCTGGCCGCTGCCGTGCGCGCCGCAGGCCATGCCATCGTGCCCCTGCCGGGCGCCAGCAGCGTGACAGCGGCCTTGAGCGTTGCGGGCGCCGCTGGCGGCGCGCAAGGCGATGACCGGGGCTTTGTCTTCGCCGGTTTCATGCCGGGCAAGGCCGCCGCGCGGCGCGAAGCCATCGAGGCCCTGGCCGCCGAGCCGCGCGCCGTTGTGCTGCTGGAAGCGCCGCACCGCATACAGGCGCTGGCCGGCGACCTGGCCGCGCTGGGCGCGCGCGCCGTGACGGTGGCGCGCGAGCTGACCAAGCAGTTTGAGCAAATCGCCACCTTGCCCGCGCAAGAGCTGCCCGCCTGGCTGGCCGCTGACGCGCAGCGCCAGCGCGGCGAGTTCGCCCTCGTGCTGCACCCCGCGCCGTACGCCCGCGCGCCGCGCGCCATTGACGAAGAACGCCTGCTGTGCCTGCTGATGGACGAGCTGCCGCTGAAAACCGCCGCCCGCCTGGCCGCCGAGGCCACCGGCGGCAGCCGCAACGCGCTGTACGCGCGCGGGCTGGAAATCAGGCAGGCCAAAGAAAAAGCCGCATGGCGGTAAACCATGCGGCCTGAAGCGGTGGTGCCGACTGCCGGGATCGAACTGGCGACCTACGCGTTACGAGTGCGTTGCTCTACCAACTGAGCTAAGTCGGCGAAAGCGCGGATTATAGCCAGGGCAAATATCATGCGCGGCCCGCAGCGGCTGTTGCCTGCGCGCAAAGAAAGCCGGGGAATGAACGATGGTTTTGACGATTCCATTCATTTTGTAACCTCTTTCTGATACAAAGACCGGATGACCAAGGCGCAGAGCCTGGCCTTCACATCTTGGCCCCGCGCCTTTGAACCGAATCGCAGATTGATGAAACCGTCTTTTCCGCTGCCCTGCCTGCTTTGCCGCGTGGCGCTGCCTGCCCTGGCGCTGGCCTGGAGCGCGCAGGCGCGGGCTGATCTGTGGATGCACGTGGACGCGGCGGGGGCCATTTATTTTTCGGCGGAGCCGCTGGGCACGCCGGGGCAGTTTCTGGTCAAGGGCGCGAGCATGGAGCGGCTGGCGCAGATCAAGGATGCAACGACGCGGCTGAAGGAGATCAACCGCCATGCGCCGCTGCCGCAGGGCATGGCGCGGCTGGAGACATCGCCGCGCTACCACGCGGTGCAGCCGCACTTGCGCGATGCGGCGCGCAAGTACGCGCTGGACTACGGGCTGCTCAAGGCGGTGGCGGCGGCGGAGTCGAGCTTCAACCCCGGCGCGGTCTCGCACGCCGGGGCGGTGGGGCTGATGCAGCTGATGCCCGCCACGGCGCGCCAGTACGGCGTGCAGGCCGATGGGCTGGCGGATCCGCGCACCAACATCGAGGCGGGCGCGCGCCACCTCAATTACCTGCTGCAAAAGTTTGAAGGGCGGCCCGCCCTGGCCATTGCCGCCTACAACGCGGGCGAGGGCGCGGTGCGCCGCGCGGGCAACCGCGTGCCGGACTACCGCGAGACGCAAGGCTATGTGCAGAAGGTGATGCACCTGTATGGCGCCTTCCGCCCGCAGGCGCCGGGGCAGGTCAGTCCGGCGATTGCGGCGGCGGAGCTGGGCGCGCCTTCCTGGCTGCGCGTGGCGCTGCCAGCGGCCAGCGGCGCGGACGGGCCAGGCCCGGCCAGCAATTCAGACGCGGCAGACCGGGCGCAGGCTGACGCGCCTGCGTCGTAGCCCGCCGCCGGGCGCATCAGGGCATCAGGGCGCGCGGCTCGGCGCTTCATACTCGCGCCTTTTTGCCGCAGGCCGCCGCCGGGCTGCGGCGGCTGTTTTCCGGCTCCGGTTTCAGGCCCCCGATTGGCCTGAAGTCCCCGTGGAATGGGCGCGGGCAGCTATCAAAAAACGAGCGATTGCACAGCATGAGTGACGAAAACCTTTTCAGCGCGCAGACCGGCGCCGGCTGCGACGATGACGCCCCGGCGCTGGCGGCCTACGCGCAGCAGGCGTATCTGGAATACGCGCTGAGCGTGGTCAAGGGCCGCGCCTTGCCGGATGTGTGCGACGGGCAAAAGCCCGTGCAGCGCCGCATTCTCTACGCCATGGGCCGCATGGGGCTGGGCTTTGCGGGCGCCAACGCGGCCAGCGGGGCCAAGCCCGTGAAAAGCGCGCGCGTGGTGGGCGACGTGCTGGGCAAGTTCCACCCGCACGGCGACAGCGCCGCGTATGACGCGCTGGTGCGCATGGCGCAAGACTTTTCGCTGCGCTACCCGCTCATTGACGGGCAGGGCAACTTCGGCAGCCGCGATGGCGACGGCGCAGCCGCCATGCGCTACACCGAAGCGCGCCTGTCGCGCATCACGCAGCTGCTGCTGCAAGAAATAGACGAAGGCACGGTGGACTTCGCGCCCAACTACGACGGCAGCGCCGAAGAGCCGCGCCAGCTGCCCGCGCGCCTGCCCTTTGCGCTGCTCAATGGCGCCAGCGGCATTGCCGTGGGCCTGGCCTGCGAAATTCCCAGCCACAACCTGCGCGAAGTGGCCGATGCCTGCGTGGCGCTCATTGGCAACGAGGCCTTGAGCGACGAAGCGCTTTTTGCCCTCCTGCCCGGGCCTGACTACCCCGGCGGCGGGCAAATCATCAGCCCCGCCAGCGACATCGAAAACGCCTACCGCACCGGGCGCGGCAGCCTGAAAGTGCGCGCGCGCTGGAAGGTGGAAGAGCTGGCGCGCGGCCAGTGGCAGATGGTGGTGACCGAGCTGCCCCCCGGCGTTTCCACGCAGAAAGTGCTGGAAGAAATTGAAGAAATCACCAACCCCAAGGTGCGCGCGGGCAAAAAGGCCCTGACGCAAGAGCAAACGCAGCTCAAGGCCGCACTGCTGGCCGTGCTGGACGAAGTGCGCGACGAATCGGGCAAGCAGGCGCCCGTGCGCATCGTGCTCGCGCCCAAAAGCCGCGCCATCAGCCAGCAAGAGCTGGCGCAAACGCTGCTGGCGCACACCAGCCTGGAAACCTCGGCCCCCGTGAACCTGACGGTGGTGGGGCTGGACGGCAAGCCCGTGCAAAAGCCGCTGCGGCACATGCTCACCGAATGGATCGCCTTCCGCCAGGGCGCCATCACTCGCCGCAGCCAGCACCGGCTGCGCAAGGTGAGCGAGCGCATCCACATTCTGGAAGGGCGGCAAATCGTGCTGCTCAACATCGACGAAGTGATCGCCATCATCCGCGAAAGCGACGAACCGAAGGCCGCGCTCATCGCCCGCTTTGCCCTCACGCCGGCGCAAGCCGACGATATTCTGGACATCCGCCTGCGGCAACTGGCGCGGCTGGAAGCCATCCGCATCGAGCAGGAGCTGGCCCAGCTGCGCCAGCAGCAAGCCGCCTTGCAGGAAATTCTGGACAGCCCCGCCGCCTTGCGCCGCCTGATGGTCAGTGAAATCGAGGCCGACGCCCAAGAATTCGGCGACGCGCGCCGCACGCTCATTCACGCCGAGAAAAAAGCCGTGGCCGAGGTGAAAGTGGCTGATGAACCCGTCACCGTCATCATCAGCGCCCAAGGCTGGGCGCGCGCGCGGCAAGGGCACGGGCACGACGCGGCAGCCTTTGCCTTCAAGGCGGGCGACGGGCTGTATGCCGCCTTCGAGTGCCGCAGCGTCGATCACCTGCTCATCTTCGGCAGCGACGGGCGCGTTTACAGCGCCCCCGTCGCCAGCCTGCCCGGCGCGCGCGGCGACGGCCAGCCTGTCACCACGCTCATCGAGCTGCAAGCGGGCAGCCAGCCCGTGCACTACTTTGCCGGCCCGGCCAGCGCCACGCTGCTGCTTTGCGCCAGCAGCGGCCACGGCTTTCTGGCGCAGGTGGAGCACATGCTCTCGCGCCACAAAGGCGGCAAAAGCTTCATCACCCTGGCCGAAGGCGCCCGCATCTGCCGCCCGGCCCTCGTGCACACAGGCGAAGCGCCAGCAGGCGGGCAGGCATCAAGCGGGCAGACAACCGGCGCGGCGGACACGCACGTGGCCTGCGTCTCCACCGGCGGGCGGCTGCTCACCTTCGCGCTCGAAGAAATCAGGCTGATGGAAAAAGGCGGGCGCGGCCTGACCCTCATCGCCCTGGAAAAAGGCGACGCCCTGGCCGGCGCAGCCAGCTACGCGCGCGGCATCCGCGTCACCGGCACAGGGCGCGGCGGCAAGGCGCGCGAGGAAGTGCTGGAAATCCGCAGCCTGAACAATGCCCTGGCCGCTCGCGCGCGCAAGGGGCGCGACGGCCACTTCGGCTTCAAGCCGCAGCAGGTGCAAAGGGTGGCCTGAGCCGGGCGGCTCATGGCATCAGAAACAGGAGCAAATTCAAGGGGGCCAAAATGCCGCCTTGCACACTTTCTACTAGGACATATAGCTATGAATAAAGGAGCGAAATAATGCCTTCCATCCCGGTCTGCACGCAACTTTGCGCTGGCCGCAAAGGTGAGGGGCGGGTTCCGGGCGCGCTCCGGCGCTCTGGTGCATGCGCTCACGCCCGCCCAGCCCGCCTGCGAAAGCGCCAACCGGCGGACGGCCTGCGCAGCGGCTTCTGACGGCGGGCCGCCACGACGATTGCAGCGCCATGACGATTCTTCTGGCCCCCATGGAAGGCTTGCTCGATTGCACCCTGCGCGACGCGCTCACGCAAGTGGGCGGCGTGCAGCGCTGCGTGTCGGAATTCATCCGCGTGACCGACCAGCTGCTGCCGCTGCGCAGCTTCACGCGCGTGGCGCCGGAGCTGCTCAACGGCGGCTTCACGCCAGCGGGCGTGCCCTTGCGGCCGCAGCTGCTGGGTTCAGACCCGGCCTGCCTGGCTGAAAACGCCGCGCGCCTGGCGGCCATTTCCCCGCACGGGGTAGACCTGAACTTTGGCTGCCCGGCCAAAACGGTGAACCGCCATCGCGGCGGGGCCGTGCTGCTGGACGAGCCGCAGCTGCTGCACGCCATCACCGCCGCCGTGCGCCGCGCCGTGCCCGCACACCTGCCCGTATCGGCCAAGATGCGGCTGGGCTACATGGACGATGCCCGCGCCATTGAATGCGCGCAGGCGCTGGCCGCAGGCGGCGCTGGCGAAATCGTGGTGCA
Organism: Ottowia massiliensis; assembly: GCF_900240305.1. Taxonomy (NCBI): domain Bacteria; kingdom Pseudomonadati; phylum Pseudomonadota; class Betaproteobacteria; order Burkholderiales; family Comamonadaceae; genus Ottowia; species Ottowia massiliensis. Next base: position 916,997 of record NZ_LT964854.1, read on the forward strand.
CGCCCGCACGCGCGCGCAGGGCTACCGCCCGCCTGCGCACTGGGAGCGCGTGGCCGACATCCGCGCCAGCGTGGCCGTGCCGGTGGTGGCCAATGGCGACATCCTCACGCCCGAAGACGCCGCCCGCTGCCGCGCCGTCACGGGCTGCCAGGCGCTGATGATCGGGCGCGGCATGGTCGCCAACCCGGGCCTGGCGCTGCAAATTGCAGGCGGCGGCGCGCTGCCCTGGGCGGCGCTGCCGCCGCTGCTGCGGCGCTTCTGGCGCGATGTGTGCCGGCGCGTGCAGCCGCGCCACCGCGCCGGGCGGCTCAAACAGTGGCTGCACGCCTTGCAGGCGCGCTATCCGCAAGCGGCCGCCGCCTTTGGCGACTTGCGCCGCATGAGCGAAACCGCGCCCATCACCGCCTATCTCGAACAGCTTTGACACCGCTTTTGATTCTTCACCTCAACCCAAGGACTTCTCATGGCCGCCAGCTTGCTTGCCCTGCTTGACGACATTGCCTCCGTGCTGGATGACGTGGCCCTCATGACCAAGGTGGCCGCCCGCAAAAGCGCCGCCGCCGCCGATGACGTAGCCGTGCTCACCAAACTTTCCGCGCAAAAAACGGCGGGCGTGCTGGGCGATGACCTGGCGCTCAACGCCCAGCAGGTGGCGGGCGTGCGGGCCGACCGCGAGCTGCCCGTGGTCTGGGGCGTGGCCAAAGGCTCGCTCGTGAACAAAGCCATTTTGGTGCCCGCCGCGCTGGCCATCAGCGCGCTGGCGCCGTGGCTGGTGACGCCGCTGCTCATGGCCGGCGGCGCTTTTTTGTGCTTTGAAGGCGCCGAAAAGCTCGCGCACCGCTTTCTGGGCGGGCATGAAAAAGAGCATGAAGCCGCGCCCGGAGCAGACGCGCGCGCTGAAACCGATCTGGCCGCGCTGGAAAAAGCCAAAGTCAAAGGCGCCGTGCGCACCGATTTCGTGCTCTCTGCCGAAATCATCGCCATCACCCTGGGCAATGTCACAGGCCAGCCGCTGCCCACGCAGCTGGCCGTGCTGGCGGGCATCGCCCTCATCATGACGGCGGGCGTGTATGGCCTGGTGGCCGCCATCGTCAAGCTCGACGACGCGGGCCTGTTTCTCAGCCGGCGCGCCAGCCGCGCCGCGCAGGCGGCGGGCCGCGCCATCTTGCGCCTGGCCCCGTGGCTGATGAAGCTGCTCACGGTGGCCGGCACCGCCGCCATGTTTCTGGTCGGCGGCGGCATCCTCGTTCACGGCGTGCCCGCGCTGCACCACCTGGCCCACGGCTGGCAGGCAGCGGGCGGCCTGACCGGCGCGCTGCTGCCGCTGCTGCTGGACGCAGGCGCGGGCCTGGCCGCAGGCGCCTTGCTGGTGGCGGCCATGCATCTATTGCACAAGGCGCGGCAATGAAAAAGGGGCTGGAAAGCCCCTTTTTCCCTTATCTCCTTGCCCGTTCACGCCCGCCCGGTCTGTGCGCCGAGAGCCTGTTCAAAGCCCGTGCGCGAAAAGCACAAACCCGGGTGCTGCTGGGCCTTGCCGCCCCTGATGCCGCCCTTTTGCCCCTTACGGCCAGACGCTGAACAGGCCATTAATCGCTTTCCATTATTCCCACGGCATGGAAAATCAGCCTGTTTCCCATATAAGCTGATCGGCTCCAGTAATGACAATCGAATTGGCCCGATTTGGCGACAATGCGGCTTTGCGCTTTTTCATGAACCGGTGAATCTGCATTTTCATTATTTTCCACAATCATGCCTATGGCTTTCCCATCCAGCCGCAGCGGCGCATCTTGCGGTAAGGCACGGCAAAAATCTGCGTGCCATTGCACAGGCGGCAGGGCAGAAATACTGACCTCCCTCAGCCGCATGGGCCTGCCGCCGGGCTGAAAGGAAAATGTCAGAAAAACCCGCCCCGACCGGTAGCAAACGGATGGCGGCGCTGAATCGCTGGCGTCAAACTCAGCAGCATGCCCGAATGCCTTGGCGATATCTTCAGCCGTCGTTTCTCCCAGCATCAGCGGCCTGTTTTCCAGCCTGACGGCATGGCTGCACCAGTGTGGCGGGGCTGCAAAACAAGGCGTCATGAATACTGGCAAAAGCATTATCCCGGCCATATTTTTCACGCGCATCCTTCATCCTTTTTCTCATTATTCATTAGACAGGAGGAGCAGAAACTACCCTGCCTGAGTTCAGAAATAGCAACGGCTATCTGATGACTTCTAGTCGATCTCCTTCATGCAATAGCTCGCGAACATCACGAGGCATGATAATACACCCTTGTGATGCGTCGTTTTGCGCATTATCACCATGAATCATAAAACCAGACCGACCATACATATTATTATCTGAGTCTGGAGTCAATGGAAAAGCAATTGGCCTTCCATCGTTGGGCCTATCTGCCTCTAATGTATAACTGCCTTGTGGAATTGGACCAATATTGCGCACATTTTGCGCATCAGGATTATTCCTTCCCTGACCACCTCCTGACACATTGCGGCCAGAATAACCATTATGATTGACGATTTCATTGCCTTGCGTATCATGGCAAGTCAGATTGCCTGTACTTTGTGTATAAGTGCATGATAGATGTGCGCCTGGAAGGTCGCGCAGATTTGTCGCAGGGGTTTCTTGCAGTGCATTTGAACTGTTTGACGGCTGATTATTTGCATAATTTTCAGGCGCTGCTTCAGCAGTCTCAACGCTCGCGCCAGAAGCGCCTGCGTAACCCTGCACGCCTTGACCCTGCTCGCCTTGTTGAGAGAGGGAAGCAAAGAAAGGACCCACAGAGCTCATAATAGAAGGCATAATATATCTCCTAGATAACGCCATGAACAAAAAGCAGTTTGCATACAGCAACCCGCGCCAAGATTATAGGCCATATACTCACATTCCAGCTATACAGTGCAAATACTAGGTGTATATTTATACATGGACATATGTATGTAAACCAATAGGCATGCTGCATGAGCCCGCTCCGAAAGCTGAAATTGACCCGGATAGGGCGGGCAAGGTTGCTTTCTTGGCCCTGTTGAGAATTACCGAGACTGAATCACAGCCGAAGCCAGATAGATCGTAGCCTTGAAGCTGGCATCGGTCTTGTCACTGCACATGGCTATGCGCTTGAACTCCTTGAGCTTGCCAAAGAAGTTTTCTACTATTGAGGTGAGGCAGCGGTACATGCACTCATCAATGGATAAAGGCTGGCGTCGATTGAGCCTTTGTGAGATCACGATTGGCGCGCCTTGCGCTTGCAATAGCTCTATCAGCTATTGGACATCAAACGCTTTGTCTGCCAGCAGCGCCCCAATCTTTGGGTTTCGGATTAGTTCTTGGATTCCTTTGCTGTCAGGCCCGGCATCAGCACGAACTTGAGCAGATGGCCCAGCGCATCGCACAAGGCCAGTATCTTGGCGCTCACGCCCTCCGCGTGTATTGCCCCAGTGAAAACCTGCTCAGGTGTTACCGTTGAGAGGAAGACACCATGATTACGTTGATGGACGAAGAGATCAAGCGTTGGAGGGCCAAGAGCAAGACGACGTTGGTGCTGGAGATCATCCGGGGCAAGACTAGGGCCTGTTGAGAATCCCCTCTCATGCTGCAATCCCGCCATGGAAAGAAGAGTATTGAGCGACAAGCAGTGGGCACTGATGGCCCCGCACTGCCTGGGCAAGCCTGGCGATGCAGGGCCAAGAGGCACGGACAACCGTTTGTTTGTAGAGGCCGTGCTGTGGATCGTGCGCACAGGCAGCCCCTGGCGCGATTTGCCTGAAGAATTCGGCAAATGCAACACCGTTTTCAAACGCTTTCGTGACTGGGTCAAGGCCGATATCTGGCAAAAACTCTTTGATGCCGTCAGCGGCCAGCCGGATATGCAATACGCCATGGTCGATGCCACGATCGTGAAAGTGCACCGTCACGGCCAGGGCGCAGGACTCAAAGCCAGGCCATAGGGCACTCGCGTGGGGGCGTGAGCACCAAGATACTGGCCCTGTGCGATGCGCTGGGCAATCTGCTCAAGTTCGCTCTGATGCCATGCCAGCGGCATGACAGCAAAGGAGTCGAAGAGATGATCCGGAACCAAAAGTTTGAGGCGCTGCTGGCAGACAAAGCGTTTGATGTTCAATGGCTGATAGAGCGATTGCAAGCACAAGGCGTGCCAATCGTGATCTCGCAAAGATCCAATCGACGTCGGCCTTTGGCCATTGATGAGCACATGTACCGCTGGCGTCACCTCATAGAAAACTTCTTTGGCAAGCTCAAGGAGTTCAAGCGCATAGCCATGCGCAGTGACAAGACCGATGCCAGCTTCAAGGCAGCGATCTATCTGGCTTCGGCTGTGATTCAATCTCGGTAATTCTCAGCAGGCCCTAGCGTGTCGGAGGCGAGCAGGAGCCATGACCCGCCGCCGTCGGAGATCGAGACCTAGTTGGAGGATGGTTGCGCAGGCATGGAGAACGTCCTGAATACCAACCCGCAGGGCGTGCGTGAGCAGTACGAGCGCCAGCTGAACTTTTGACTTATCCATTTTCCAACAACTCCTTGTGTTGCTTCAAAAAACGCCTGCCATACCAATCCTCCAGCGATTTTCCTTCTCGTTTCCGGTATTCTTCAGGGTATCTGAATTTGTAATACGCCAACAGAAAATAAGGAAATCCTACGAAGATAACGGCGGCAATGGATCCGACATTGATGATGAGCCACGCCAATAAAAATCCAAAAGCTTGTATTGATGTTGACAGTTCCAGCGAAGAGCTTTCCAACATCATTTTGATCATAATCCCCACACCTAGAATCCCCATTCCATACACAGCCATGAGGCCGGCAACTTTATCCTGTAGAGCGGGCGTTGCGGCTTCATGATACAAAAGCCTTCTCAGATACTTCAGTTTCACAACAAGCATCCAGCAAGCCAGAAATATCATGGAAGCATAAATAGCGCCAACCCAAAAGAATGACAGAGCAGGCAAAAGAAAATCAGTAAACAGCAGATCCAGCTCCAACAAGAACCAGATCATTGCCGTAAAGACATGGAAATTATAGCGATAAGGCAATATATAGTTTCGTTTTATCGCCTTCCCGGCCAGCACCAGCAATAGCCAAAGAAATAGGCAAATCAGAAAGACTTCAGCCGTCAGGAAACTTTTCTCATATATAGGGACCCTCAATTCCTCGGCATCGTTATGGAGCATGACGGAAATAACGAACACCGCAAAATTGAGTCCTATGACAAAGACTACCGCCAATATAAAACTATAGAGCTTGAACTTCAGAGAAGAGCTTCCCTTGTCAAAATGCTTGGCCGTTTTGAGATGCTGCGTGTCCTGCAATTTCCGGAATTCGTCATTCTCCAGATTCAAACTCTCTTCAAAGCTGGCTTGAAATACCGATTTTTTTATCATTGCTTATGACGTAAATCCCAGTGCCTTTCCAATGCCGCCAAAAACGCTGGAAACGGTATTTGTTGCTCCTTGGATACCCCTGCCAATTTTGCTCATGATATTTTTTGTTCCTTGAACGGGATCGTCAAAGAATTTAGGCTTCACAAACTTGATGCCTTGAACAATAAGGCCCGCTCCTGCTCCAATACATGCCCCCGGAACACCTCCAATGGCGGATCCAATAGTAGCTCCTTCCAACGGACCTACACTGGCTATTGCAGAAAGCGCTCCTTTCCCAACAGCCTTACCGATATCACCTATTTTGCAATAAGCATCCAGCAAGCCGAAAAGATCACGGGCCGAAAAGATCACGGGCGCCAACTCAAGAAATCAGATCGCGGTTTGACGCCCATAACTTTGCCCAGAAAAGCCTTGGCGCCTGCCTTGCAAGGGTTGGCGAAATTTCCTATCCGTTTGAAACCATTAAAGACTTTCTCCCCGAACTTTCGTTGCAATAAAATGAAAGCAGAACATAACAGCAGGCGTGCGCCATCGCAGGAGATGCAATCCAGAGCGCGGGAATATTATATGCACTCCGACAGTTTATTAATCAAATAATATCTATCACTATTGGAAAGGCCGTAATGATTAATGGCTCCATTTATCAGGGCGCCCTGTTTTTTGCAGTCATATTTCTTAATATAGGAGAATGCTTTTTGCACATCATTCACCTTATATTTCCTGTCGGCGTGAATTTCAAATAGATTTTCATCTGCCGCAGGGTATATCAAATACGGTATTTCCTCGTACTGAATGATCGCGCGATGAATATCGCCATTTTTCCACGAAACAGTGGCCTCGTCCATTTTGATGCTATAAAAGATTCTCGCGCATATGTATGAAGCCAGGCTGATTGCGATAAAGATACATATAATAAATAGTATTTTCTTCATTTTATGACCTTGAGTACGTTTCCATCTCCATATCTAGCTCCATCATTCAGAAGATTGATCATGTCATTAAACTGGTCTTGGCAACGCGGATGAACCGTGATGCATCCGTGGGATACATTTCCAATATGCAAGTTCGCTCCCCCTCTGATAATGCCCATATGATAGAGAAAGGAATCGACCTTGCTCCATCCAACGGGCTGCAATGCATACCATCCCTCATGACCCGGCTTGGTATTCGGCTTCATCGTAAACAATCCCGGCCAAATTGGCCCGTGATCTTTTACATGAACGGAGTCAGGATTGTTTTTATGGTCGCCGCGACCAGAATGAATGCAGCCCGGATCAATGCTTTTTCTTAAATTTGGAGTATTGGGATTATTTGATGTGCAAGCGAACGTTTGCAGAGTAATCGAGTAATGGCAGTTCGCTGCTTTGCTTGCGCTGCCGGCTATCGATATCGATTCTGCGGCCTTCGCAGAAAAACCATAATAATCTCCAGACTGATCAGTATGATCATCGTTGGCCTTGGTTCGAGCATCTGTTGATTGGGCGCTGTTTTTTCCCTCACGCTTTCCTTCCTGCAAAAGGGAGTATGGATGTGCGCCAGGCAAGTCACGCAAATTCGTTACGGCGCCCGCCCGAGTCGTTTCCGGGCGATTTGCCTGGCTGTTGTTTGCCTGTGGCGTTTCGACTGCTTCAACTTCTGTGGCTGTGCCGGAAACGTTTGCCTTATCCGACGCAGTCTGTTGCGCATAGGCAGCGAAGGAAGGACCCACACGACTTGAGATGGATGCCATGATGCATCTCCTTAGACAGAGGTGCAAAAAATGGAATGCAGCCCTGCACCCGACAAGCTGCATTGCGACTGTAGGACATTGTTTTCATCATGCACAGCTAGGATCGTTACTAGGCGCCTTTTCTAGATATAAGGGTATCTATCTATACAACGAAAGTCTACTTTCCCTGATCCGCCCGATTCTCTTGGGCTGCGCGGCTGGCTCAGTCCGGGTAGCGCACTATCGTGACCTCTGCGGCAGACTCAATGTCTTTGAATGCCGACAGCATCACGCGCAGCGATCCTTCTGCGCCAAAACCGCCGGTACTGGCGCCAATCAGCGGAAACGCCACGCTGGCAAAGCCGTGCTCATTGACCAGCCGCATGGCCGAATGCACCGACTGGCCAATGGACGCCTCGCTCGCGCGCCACCACAGGCTGATGCCCGCCACATGAATCAGCGCCTTGCACGGCAGCCGCCCCGCGCCCGTGAGCACCGCACCGCCCAAGGGAATCGGCCCCATGCGCCCCAGCTCGCGAAAAGGCGCGCAACCCGCCCGCCGCCGAATGGCCCCGGACACGCCCTGCGGCAGCAGCAGCCACCAGGGGATGATGTTGCGGTTCCAGGCATTGACCAGCACCTGCGCGGGCTGATCCAGCAAATCACCATGAACGATGCGGGGCGTCATGAACTGCGGGCGTGGCGAAGTTGAACGGGCTGGCAAGTATGTCGCGCGGGGCCACCGCACCGCATGACAGACATGCCTTCATGGCGGCCCATCCGCTCCGCAGGCCGGAATGGATGCGGATGGCGCGGGCGGGTGAGATGGCTTGCTGGGCCGCTCCTTCCGCCAGGCATCATTTAAAAAAACAGGAGCAAATCAAGGGCGATAAAAATGCCCGTTGCGCTTTTTGCACTAGGACCTCACGCTATGGATAGAGGAGCGAATTCAGAGGCGCTCCATCCATCCTGAAAAGCGATCCGCAGCACGCCTGCGGGCGAAAGCGCGGGCTTGGGCGGCGGGCGGGGTCACTTGGGCAGCCGCGCCAGTTGCTCTTGCAGGCGCGCCAGCGTGGCGCCAAAGGTGGCGGCGCGGTTTTTTTCCTGCTCGATGACGGCGGGCGGCGCTTTGGCCACGAAGGCTTCGTTGCCGAGCTTGGCCTGCGTTTTGGCGATTTCGCCTTCGATGCGGGCCATTTCCTTGCCCAGCCGGGCGCGTTCGGCGGCCGCGTCAATTTCAAGGTGCAGCGCCAGGCGCGCGCCGCCGGCCACGGCCACGGGGGCGGCCTGGGCGGCGGCCTGCCAGGCGGGCGTGTCGTCAAACACTTTCACTTCGCTGAGCTTGGCCAGGGCCTGAAGGGCGGGGGCGGCGGCGCGCAGGCTGGCGGCGGCTTCGGGCGTGTCCGCCACGGCATACAGGGGCAGGCGCTGGGCGGGGGAGACCTGCATTTCGCCGCGCAGGGCGCGGCAGGCGTCCACCCACGCCTTCAGGTGGGCCACTTCGGTTTCGGCGGCTTCGTCGATGTGTTCAGGCTGCGCTTGCGGGTAGGGCGCGCAGGCGATGCTCTGGCCGGGCTGAACGGCCTGGCCCGCCAGCGGGGCCACGGTTTGCCAGAGTTCTTCGGTGATGAAGGGAATGACGGGGTGCGCCAGGCGCAGCACGGCTTCGAGCACGCGCAGCAGCGTGCGGCGCGTGGCGCGCTGCTGTTCGGGCGCGCCGGTCTGGATTTGCACTTTGGCGATTTCCAGATACCAGTCGCAGAACTCGTTCCACACAAAGTCGTAAATGGCAGCGGCCACGTTGTCGAGCCGGTAGTCGGCAAAGCCTTGCGCGGCGGCGGCTTCGGCTTTTTGCAGGCGGCTGACGATCCAGCGGTCGGCGGCAGAGCGGCGGCGGGCGCTGCTTTCATCGCCGCAGTCGTGGCCTTCGCAGTTCATGAGCACAAAGCGGCTGGCGTTCCAGAGCTTGTTGCAGAAGTTGCGGTAGCCCTCGCAGCGCTTGCTGTCGAAGTTGATGCTGCGCCCCAGGCTGGCCAGCGCCGCGAAGGTAAAGCGCAGCGCGTCGGCCCCGTAGGCGGGAATGCCTTGCGGAAACTCTTTGCGCGTGGCTTTTTCCACTTGCGGAGCGGTTTCGGGCTTGCGCAGGCCGGTGGTGCGCTTTTTGAGCAGGGGTTCGAGCGCAATGCCGTCAATCAGATCGACCGGATCGAGCACATTGCCTTCGCTTTTGCTCATCTTCTTGCCTTGCGCATCGCGCACCAGGCCGTGGATGTAGACGTCGCGGAAAGGCACGCGGCCCGTGAAGTGGCAGCTCATCATGATCATGCGCGCCACCCAGAAGAAGATGATGTCGTAGCCCGTGACGAGCACGCTGCTGGGCAGATACAGGTTGTAGTCGCTGGCGGCTTCTTCGCCCTGCCGGGGCCAGCCCAGTGTGCTGAAGGGCACCAGGGCGGAGGAATACCAGGTGTCGAGCACATCGGGGTCGCGCTCCAGCGCGCCTTCATAGCCTGCCGCGCTGGCCCGGGCGCGGGCCTCTTGCTCGCTGCGGGCCACGAACACGCGCCCGTCTTCGCCATACCAGGCCGGAATCTGGTGCCCCCACCAGAGCTGGCGGCTGATGCACCAGTCCTGAATGTTGCCCATCCACTGGTTGTAGGTGTTCACCCATTGCCCGGGCACAAAGCGCACCTGCCCGCTTTGCACGGCGTCGATGGCTTTTTGCACGATGGATTTCGTCTCGCCCTCGCCCACTTTGCTCATGGCGACGAACCACTGGTCGGTCAGCATCGGCTCCACCACCTGGCCCGTGCGGGCGCAAATGGGCAGCATGTATTTGTGTGGCTTGATGTCGATGACATAACCGCCCGCCTGCAAATCGGCCAGGAACTTCTTGCGCGCCTCGTAGCGGTCCAGCCCCTGGTAGGGCGCGGGGCCGTTTTCATTGATGCGCGCCTCAGGCGTGAAGATGGTGATGAGCGGCAAGTGATGCCGCTGGGCGCAGGCGTAGTCGTTGAAGTCGTGCGCGCCGGTGATCTTCACGCAGCCGGAGCCGAATTCGCGATCGACGAAGTCGTCGGCAATGATGGGAATGTTGCGGTTGTTCAGCGGCAGCTCCACCCACTTGCCCACCAGGTGGCGGTAGCGCTCGTCTTCGGGGTGCACGGCCAGCGCGCCGTCGGCCATCATGGTTTCGGGGCGCGTGGTGGCAATGGTCATGCCGCGCTCCAGCTTGCCGTCAATCATTTGCGGGCCGTCCACGAAGGGATAGCAGATGTAGTGCATCTTGCCGTCGGACTCCACGCTTTCCACTTCCAGATCGCTCACCGCGCTTTTGAGCGCCGGGTCCCAGTTCACCAGGCGCTTGCCCCGGTAAATCAGGCCCTGCTCATACAGGCGCACGAAGGTTTCGGTCACCACTTCCGACAGGCGCTCGTCCATCGTGAAGTACTCGCGGCTCCAGTCCACGCTGTCGCCCATGCGGCGCATTTGCTGCGCGATGGTGTTGCCCGATTGCTCCTTCCACTCCCACACGCGGGCCACGAAATTCTTGCGGCCCAGGTCATGACGGCTTTGCCCCTGGCCCTGCAACTGGCGCTCCACCACGATTTGCGTGGCAATGCCCGCGTGATCGGCGCCCGGAATCCAGACCGTGTTGAAGCCCCGCATGCGGTGGTAGCGCGTGAGGCTATCCATGATGGTCTGGTTGAAGGCATGCCCCATGTGCAGCGTGCCCGTCACGTTGGGCGGCGGCAGCTGAATGGAAAAGTTCTCGCCCCGGGCCGCCGCCTCGGCGCTGGGCGCGCCCGTGCCGCGAAAGCCTGCGCGGCCCAGCCCCATCGCTTCCCACTGCGGCCCCCAGCGGGATTCGATGGCGGCAGGCTCAAATGACTTGGAAAGGCGGGCGAGGCCGGGCTGTTGGGGTTGGTTCGGCGTGGCGGTCATGGCAAAGCGTTTTGAACGGAGCGTTCAGGAAAAGCAGGGCGGCGGAAAAAGCGCGGGATTCTAGAAGTTCGCCTCTTTGGCGCGCGGCCCGCAGCCGCTGGCGCAGCGGGCCGCGCTGCCGCATTGGCCCGGCACGCAGTGCGAGAATGCCGCCCCAAATGACCACCGCTTATTCAACACTGGCGCTTGCCGAGCCGCTCAAGCGCGCCGTGGCCGAGATGGGCTACGAAAACATGACCCCCATCCAGGCGCAGGCCATTCCCGTGGTGCTGGCCGGGCAAGACGTGATGGGCGCGGCTCAAACCGGCACGGGCAAAACGGCGGCCTTCTCGCTGCCGCTGCTGCAAAGGCTGCTCAAGCACGAAAACACCTCCGCCTCGCCCGCGCGCCACCCCGTGCGCGCGCTGGTGCTGCTGCCCACGCGCGAGCTGGCCGACCAGGTGGCGCAGCAAATCGCCCTGTATGCCAAATACACGCACTTGCGCAGCGCCGTCGTCTTTGGCGGCGTGGACATGAAGCCGCAAACCGCCGAGCTGAAAAAGGGCGTTGAAGTGCTGGTGGCCACGCCGGGCCGCCTGCTCGATCACATCGAAGCCAAAAACGCCGTGCTCGGCCAGGTGGAATACGTGGTGCTGGACGAGGCCGACCGCATGCTGGACATCGGCTTTCTGCCCGACTTGCAGCGCATCCTCAGCCACCTGCCCAAAAGCCGCACCACGCTACTGTTTTCGGCCACTTTCTCGCCTGAAATCCGGCGGCTGGCCGAAAGCTACCTGCACCAGCCCGTCGCCATTGAAGCGGCCCGCCCCAACGAAACGGCGGCCACGGTCGAGCAGCTTTTTTTCAGCGTGGACGGCGACGACAAGCGCCGCGCCGTGCGCCACATTCTCAAAGAGCGCGATTTGCGCCAAGCCTTCATCTTCACCAACAGCAAGCTGGGCTGCGCGCGCCTGACGCGCGCGCTGGAGCGCGACGGCCTGCGCTGCGCCGCCCTGCACGGCGACAAAAGCCAGGACGAGCGCCTGAAGGCGCTGGAGGCCTTCAAGGCCGGAGAAGTCGATTTGCTGGTCTGCACCGACGTGGCCGCGCGCGGGCTGGACATCAAGGACGTGCCCGCCGTCTTCAATTACGACGTGCCTTTCAACGCCGAAGACTATGTGCACCGCATTGGCCGCACGGGCCGCGCGGGCGCTTCGGGGCTGGCCGTCACGCTGGTGGCCCCAGGCGACGCGCGGCTGGTGGCCGAGGTGGAAAAGCTCATCAAGAAAAAAGCGCAGGTGCAGCCGCTGGCGCTGCCCGGCGGCGAGCGGCGGGAAGGGCGCGAAGACCGTGGGCGGCGCGATTTCCGCGACCGCAGGGACGGCCGTTCAGATGGCCGCTCAGATGCCAGCGCGCGCGACAGCGTCTATGCCACGCGCCAGTTGCCAGGCCAGCCGACAGACCCCTTTTTCGACCAGCCCTACGAGCCTGCCGCGCAAGGCGAAGCCGCCGAATTGCCCGCCTGGGAAAAAGCCGCCCGCAGCGCCCCGGCCATCGCCCGGCCCGGCCTGCTCTCGCCCAACATCAAGCCCCGGCGGCAGGTGGCGGCGCTGTTCAAGCCCCGCGCGCAGGAGCCGGACGAGGCGGACGCTGCGCCAAGCCAGACGCCGGACGGGCAGCCCGGCTGAGCCGCAGCCAGTCCGCTTGCGAAAAAAGCGGGCCGCGCGGCCCGCTTGTTTGCTTGCGCCCGCAGCGCGCGGCAACGGGGAGCCGGCCTCCAGCCGCGCCTCTGCGCCTCTTTTGACCTAAAAAAGAGGAGCAAATACAAGGCACGAAAAAAGGCGTCTGCGCAGTTTCCACTAGGACATCACGCTATCAAACCAGGAGCGAAATAAGGCAAAGGAATGAAAGCGGGCGAAATGGCGGCGCCCGCCGTCATGCCGCAGGCAGCGCAGGCACGTCAAAACCCTGCGGCGGCAGCCCTTGCTGCTGGCGCTGACACATGGTCAGCAGCGCCTGCTCCAGATGGCGCGTCAAGCGCGCGGTGTCAAACAGCGCGCTGGCGCGGCCCTGCTGGTTCAGGCGCTGGCGCAAGGCGGCCAGCTCCTGCGCATGCGTGGCCAGGCGCAAGGCCAGGGCCTCGTATTCATCGGCCGTTTGCGTGACGAGTTCGGGCAGGCCCACGGCGTGCAGCAGGCTGGCGGCCATGCGGCCCGCGAAGCTGCGGCCCGTTTGCGTGAGCACGGGCAGGCCGGCCCAAAGCGCGTCGCTGGCGGTGGTGCCGGCGTTAAAGGGCAGGGTGTCCAAGAACAAATCGGCCAGGCGGTAGCGGGCCAGGTAGTCGCCGTAGGCGCAGCGCTCGGCAAAGACCAGCCGCCCGCCGTCGATGCCGCGCCGCGCGGCCTGCGCGCGCAAATTGGCCCAAACGTGCTCGCCGTCATTGACGAGCCAGAGCACGCTGCCGGGCACGCGGTGCAGCAGGTGCATCCAGATATCGAACATGCCCGGCAGCACTTTGTAGGTGTTGTTGTGGCAGCAAAAGACAAAGCCGCTTTCGGGCAAGCCCTGGCTGGCGCGCGTGGGCACGGCGGGGCTGATGGCGCGCTGGCTGTCGTTGGGCTGGAAGGTGTCGGGCAGGCGCACGATGCATTCGCTGAATTCGCCTTCGCTGCCGGGCGGGGCCACGTGGCGGTCGGCCAGGATGTAGTCGATTTCGTCCATGCCGCTGGTGCCAGGAAAGCCCAGCCAAGTCACTTGCAGCGGTGCGGGGCGCAGCAGCGGCACGCCCGCCTGGCCGTCGCCCGTGGCGCCCATGAGGTCGATCAGCACATCCAGCCGTAGCGCGCGAATGCGGCTGGCGGCTTCTTCGGGCGTGCAGCGGCCCAGGGCGATGGATTCGTCAAAGGCGGCCAGCACGCGCCGGCGCATGGGCGTGTCAGATACGGCTTTGGCGCAGGCGTCGATGCCGATGACGCGAAAGGCGCTGCGATCGTGCGCCTCGAACACGCCCACCAGCAGGTAGGAAACGGCGTGATCGCGCAAGTCGCCCGAGAGGTAGCCCACCCGCAAGGGGCGGCCAGCGGCGGGCGCGGGCACGGGTTCGGGCGGTTTGGGGCGCGCGGGCAGCGGACGGGGCAGCTTGGCGCGCTCGGCCGCCATGCAGGCGCGCGCGCTGCGCAGCAAATCGGCGCCCGTGGCGCCCGGATGCGCCAGCATGGGAAAAGCCATGCTGTAGGCGTTGTGCTCATCCAGCTGCGCCAGAACGCGCGCCCAAAGCGCGGGCAGATCGTCCCAGCGGGCCTGCTTTTGCCTGTAGCGCATCAGCTCCGCCAGAAAGGGCGGCTTGTCATCCAGCGCCACGCCTTTTTCCAGACAGTCCAGCGCCTGTTCGTCTTCGCCCAGCTTGAACAGCGCGCGCGAGCGGCCCACCCACGCGTCCGCGTTGCCCGGATCGCACTGGCAAGCCTGTTCGTAGCTGGCGGCGGCGGGCTGCGGCTGATCCAGCGCCATTTCGGCATTGCCACGGCTGACCCACAGGCCGCTGTGCCGTGGCGCCACGGCCAGGCCGCGCCGGGCACAGGCCAGGGCGTTCTCGAACTGCCGCCCGTCTTCCAGCGCCGCCGCCAGCGCGTGTCAGTGAAGGGCGTCGGCAGGCGCCAGCCGCGCGGCCTGTTGCAGGCTTTGCACCGCCTCGGGCAGACGCCGCAAATCGCGCAGCGTATTGCCGCGCAGCAGCCAGGCGGCAGGCTGCGCCGGATTGAGCGAGAGGGCGCGGTCGGCGCTGGCCAGCGCTTCCTCCAGCCGCTGGGCGGCATGCAGCGCGCGGCCCCGGTCGCACCACAGGGCGGCATCCGCCGGAGCCAGCGCCACGGCGGCGTCAAAGTGGCTGATGGCCTGCTGCACGCGCCCCTGCTGGCTACAGGCCACGCCCAGCATGGCCCAGGTGCGGGCGTCTTGCCCGTTGAGCGCGGCCGATTACTCCAGGGCGCTGGTTGCGTCGGGCCACTGCGCGGCCATCAGACGCGTCAGGCCCAGCATCTGCCAAGCCAGCGCGTCGCCCGGTTGCGTTTGCAGATGCTGGCGCAGCAGCTGCGCGGCCTGCGGCAGGCGGCCCTGGCTGGCCAGGCGCGAAGCTTCCTGCAGGGCGGCGGCGCTTGCGGGCTTATTCATCCAGCTCGCTGTCTTCGTGCTCGTCCTGCTCGGTCACGCGCCCGGCCAGGGCGGGCCTGAGCGCCTGCGCGCCCGTCAGGAAGTCATCCAGCGGCTGCGCGGGAGCCAGCCGCCAGGAAGGCGGATACAGGTGCGACAGATAGAGCGTGCCCTGCCCCAGCCGCTTGTGCGACTGCCACTGCAAGCCCAGTTGGAGGCCCAGGGCCGCCAGCAGCAGGCAGGCCATGCCGCCCGCCAGCAGGCGGCGCGACAGCGGCGTAGCCGCGCACAGGTGCCGCCACACAGTGGCCGCCAGCACGGCATAAGCCAGGCTGCGGTCAAAGCGCGCCAGCGCAGGCCATGAAAAGGCAAAGGCGCCTGCGTGCAGCGCAGCCCCGATGCCGCCAAAAGCCAGCAGCCCCAGAGCCGCAATGCGCAGATGGCGGCCAAACATGGCAAAGCCCGCGAAGAGCTTGCTGGCCATCATCCACAGCAGCACCCACGCCAGCAGCGGCAGAAAGACGCCCAGGCTTTCCGACAGGATGCGGCCCGCGACATTGCCCGCCGTGTTCATGCGCAGCAGCGTTTCAACCGCCACCCAGCCCAGCAGCGCGGCCACGGCCAGCACCGTGACAGCCAGGCCCCGCCGCGATGCGGGCCGCCAGGGCTGGGGCGGGGGCGGCTCGGCGCTGGCCAGCCGCAGCATGAGCTGGGTGCGGCCCACGGCCAGCGCCGCGCCCGGCTCCCAGATGAAGGACTGCCCGCCGCGCATGTGGCGGCGGCCCAGCCAGACGCCATTGACGCGGTCTAGCACCCGCACATGCACGCGGCCCGCCTCATCCACGCCCAGGCGCAGATGTTCGGCAGCCAGCGCCGGATCGGTCAGCACGGCATCGGCATGGACGGCGCGGCCCAGCGTGCAGGGCCAGCGCATGATGGGCACAGCCTGCGCCAGATGGCGGCCGCGCTCGCTGACTTCCAGCACGGCCAGCGCGCGGGCGGCTGGCGCGGCCCGGGGCGGCAGCGGCGGCTGGCCGGGCGATGTGTCCTGCGGCAGATCGCGCGACAGAACGGGTTCCACAGGCGCGGCGGCGGTCATGGCGCGGCCCCCTCTTGCGCGCTGGCCTGGGCATCGGCCTGCCAGGCAAAGCCATCCAGAAAGTGGCGCGACAGCAGCAAGGCGTTGTCAAAGGACAGGCCGGCGGCATCCATGCGCCCCAGCACGCTGCTTTTGGGCTGATTGACGCTGGCAACCAGCACGGTGAGGTCATACAGCCCCGTCAGCTTGCGGTAGGCGCGCATGCACAGCACCACGCGGGCGGGCATGCCCTTGAGCTGAACGAAGTCCTGCCGGCATTCGGCCGCGCTGCGGCGGGCGTCGCCGTTTTGCGGCAGCGGTTCATTGGCGAAGCTGGCCGAATACTGATAGGCGAAGGCCAGCTCGCGTATGCGCGGCGCGTCGTACGCCTCGTAGCGCAGCTGGATGCCGCCCACCTCTCCGGTATCGCCCGTGAACACGCTGCTGTCTATGCGGCATTCGCTGCGCTCGTACGTGAACAGGGCGCGCGGTTCGTGCTCCTGCCCATTGCCCCAGCAGCGCGACAGGCTTTCGGCGGGCAGCGGCACGGTGTAGCGGCCGTAGCGCTCACTGCGCGCCGTGGAGGCCATGAGGCGCTCCATCAGCGTCTGCTGGTGCTCCAGCAGCTGGCGCGCCATCTCCTCATGGGCCGCGCCCTGCATGGGAGCGGCCTGGCGCGCCTTGTCCAGCAAGGCGCGCGCGAACCCGGCGGGCACGAGAAAGCTCACCTGCTCGGCGTCCAGCCGCTTGGCCACGTTCACGCCAATCACGCGGCCGCGCGCGTCCAGCGCCGGGCCGCCGCTCATGCCAGGGTTGAGCGCGCCGCCAAAGAAGATGCGCGGATAAAAGCTGCGCTGCACCAGCCCGTTGTAATTGCCCTCGGTGATGGCAAAACCCACATCCAGCGGGTTGCCCAGCGAATAGATGCGTTCGCCCTGCTCCAGCGGCTCGCCTTGCGGACGCAGCTGCAAGGCAGGCACGGGGTCGGCGGGCGGCTGCACGGGGCGCAGCACGGCCAGATCGTGCAGCACATCAAAAGCCAGCAAGGCCACTTCGGCTTCCTGGCCATTCACGTTCACGCTCACGCCCCGGTGGCTGTCCGGCTCCAGCGCCAGATCGCTGATGACGTGGAAATTGGTCAGGATCAGCCCCGACGCATCCACATACGAGCCGGAGCCAATGCTGCTTTGCGTGCGGGTGGCGCGCCGCAGCGTGCGGATTTGCACCAGCTTGTCGCGCGCGGCGCGGTAAATCTGCTGCGCGTCGGGCGAAGGCGGCTGCAAAACGCCTGGCGGCTGGCTGGCGCTCTCCTGCGCTTGCGGCGCGCCTGATTCGCCTGGCTGCGGCTGCGCGGCAATGGGTGCGAAGCGAACGGGCGCTTCTTCGCCCTCGTCCAGAGCTGCTGGCAAAGCCTGTTGCGGCTCCGGCGGCGCTTCTGCCTGAAAGGACTCCTGATGCGCCGCCTGCGGCTCAGGCGCGGGCTGCGCCAGCGCCACGCCAGCCAGCAGCCCTGCCGCCGCGCCCGCGCACCAGCGGCGCAGACAGCGCGAGAAAGTGTGTGTGAATGTGAACATGACAATGGCGCGCGATTGTGGCACGGCGCTTTCAGCGCTCAAGACCGTTCCAAGGCGCTTGCAGGCATTCAAAAGATTCAGCGTTGCCCTTCATGGACCCAATGACCATGAAAAAGCCCGCCGACGCGGGCTTTTGCGCTTGCCTTTGGCAGGCTCTCACTGTGCCGCAGGGGTGCGGATGAGGTAGTCAAACGCGCCCAGGGCGGCTTTGGCGCCTTCGCCGGCGGAGACGACGATTTGCTTGTAGGGCACGGTGGTGCAGTCGCCCGCTGCGAAGATGCCGGGCGCGCTGGTGGCGCCTTTGGCGTCGATGACGATTTCGCCCATCGGGTTGCGCTGCACCACGCTGCCCAGCCATTCGGTGTTGGGCGCCAGGCCAATTTGCACGAACACGCCTTCCAGCGCCACGTGTTCGCTGGCGCCGCTGTCGCGGTTTTTGAAGCTCAGGCCGCTGACTTTGCCTTGGCTGCCAGTGATTTCGGTGGTTTGCGCATGGGTGCGGATGGTGACGTTGGGCAGGCTTTTGAGTTTGCTGACCAGCACGGCGTCGGCTTTCAGGTCGGGGTTGTATTCGAGCACGGTGACGTGCCGCACCACGCCGGCCAGGTCAATGGCCGCTTCCACGCCGGAATTGCCGCCGCCGATGACGGCCACGTCTTT
This sequence comes from Ottowia massiliensis, assembly GCF_900240305.1. Taxonomy (NCBI): domain Bacteria; kingdom Pseudomonadati; phylum Pseudomonadota; class Betaproteobacteria; order Burkholderiales; family Comamonadaceae; genus Ottowia; species Ottowia massiliensis. The sequence goes on from NZ_LT964854.1 coordinate 935,486, forward strand.
GCCCTTGAACAGCGGGCCGTCGCAGTGCGGGCAATAGGCGACGCCTTTGGTTTTGTATTCCTGCTCGCCGGGCACGTTCACGTTGCGCCAGCGCGCGCCGGTGGCCACGATGAGCGTGCGGCTTTGCAGCGTGCCGCCGTTTTCCAGCCGCACGGTGATCAGGCCGCCGGGCTGGGCGGCGGGAATGACTTCGGCCACGCGCTGGGCGCTGATGAGGTCTACCTCGTAATTGCGCACGTGCTGCTCCAGCTGCGCGGCCCAGGCGGGGCCGTTGGTTTCGGGCACGCCGGGGTAGTTGGCGATTTCCATCGTGTCGTTCACCTGGCCGCCAAAGCGTTCGGCCACCAGGCCGGTGCGGATGCCTTTGCGCGCGGCGTAAATGGCCGCCGTGGCGCCAGCGGGGCCGCCGCCAATCACCAGCACGTCAAACGGCGCTTTGGACGAGAGCTTTCCGGCGTCGCGCGCGGCGGCGCCCGTGTCCACTTTTTGCAGGATTTCTTCCAGCGTCATGCGGCCGCTGGCGAAGAACTGGCCGTTCAGATAGACGGCGGGCACGCCCATGATTTCGCGCGCTTCGATTTCCTGGGGAAAGAGCGCGCCGTCAATCACCGTCACGCGAATGCGCGGGTTGAAGATGGCCATGAGCGAGAGCGCCTGCACCACGTCGGGGCAGTTGTGGCACGACAGGCTCATGTAAACCTCGAAATTCAGGTCTTGCGCCGGCTCCAGCGCCTTGATTTGCGCCAGCGTGTCTTCGGCCACTTTGGGCGGGTGCCCGCCCGTCCACAGCAGCGCCAGCACCAGGCTGGTGAATTCGTGGCCGAGCGGAATGGCGGCAAAGCGCAGGTGCTGCTCGCCATCGGGCCGCGTGAGGGCGAAGGACGGGGCGCGCGTGTCCTGCCCGTCGGTGTGCAGCGTGACCTTGTCGCTCATGCCCGCCACTTGCTCCAGCAGCTCGCGCAATTCGGCGGATTTGGCGTCGCTGCCCAGCGTGGCCGTGAGGGTGAAGGGGCGGCGCAGCATGCCCATGTATTGCTGCAACTGGGCGGAGATGTCTTTGTCAAGCATGAAGATTCCTTTCGTATCCGATGGGACTGATGGGCGATGGATATTCGCTCTTTATTTAATAGCTGCCTGCGCACGTTTCACGGAGACCACGGCCGTTTTCAGGCCCTCAAATTCGCTCCTGGAAAAGGAGCTTTGCACCGACTGCCGGAGAACAGCCAGGCGAAAAAAAACCGGACGGCCAGCGGGTCGCGCGCCCGCCTTGCCTGCCATCCGGCCCGGTTTGCATGAAGCGGCCCGAAGGCCGTGAGGCATCAGCAGCGGTTCAGATTTTTCCGACCAGCTCCAGCGAAGGCTTGAGCGTTTGCTCGCCTTCCTTCCACTTGGCGGGGCAGACTTCGCCGGGGTGCGCGGCCACGTATTGGGCAGCCTTGACTTTGCGCAGCAAATCGCCCGCATCGCGGCCGATGCCTTCGGCGGTGATTTCCACGGCCTGAATCACGCCTTGCGGATCAACGATGAAGGTGCCGCGATCGGCCAGGCCCTGGTCTTCGCGCATGTTTTCAAAGTTGCGCGTGATCGTGCCCGTGGGGTCGCCAATCATGGTGTATTTGATCTTGCCGATGGTCTCGGACGCGTCGGCCCAGGCCTTGTGCACGAAGTGCGTGTCGGTGGAAACGGAGTAAATCTCCACGCCCAGCTTCTGGAATTCGGCGTAGTGGTCGGCCACGTCGCCCAGCTCGGTGGGGCACACGAAGGTGAAATCGGCCGGGTAGAAGAAGAACACGGCCCACTTGCCTTTGACATCGGCTTCGGTCAGCTCGATGAACTGGCCGTTTTTGTAGGCGCTGGCCTTGAAGGGCTTGATTTCGGTGTTGAGTACGGACATGAGAGGCTCCTTGAGTTGAGAGGTTGAGATGGACGCCTGCGAACAGGTTCTGAAAAGCGCGCCTGGCTGGGCGACGGGCTGAATTATCAAGGCAAACTATCAACTATTCCAATTCATTCTGCCTAATCTATTGTTAGGCGGGAGCTATCTGCTGCGGTGAGGCGCGCCTTTGGGCTGATTGCTCCGACGAGCCACATCAAAAACAGGAGCAAATGAAAAGCGCCTGGAATGCCTATCTGCGCAGAATTCACTAGGACATGGCGCTATTAATGTGGGAGCAAAATACTCCAGTGCTTCGCCAACTTCGATCCGCCTTGAAGCAAAGGGATTCCAATTGAAGTGAACGCGAAGCGCGGGCGCGCTTGTTCCCGCGTTCTTGCCTTGGCAAGGCCCGTCCTGCGCTGTCTGCGTTTGCTGGCAGACCGGCGAGCAAGTCCTTATTCGCCTTGTTGGGCTGCGGGGGCGGCAGGCTCTTCAAACTGGGCGCCAGCGGCATTGGCCATATAGGCAACGGCGCGGGCCACCTCCAGCTCGGTCGCAGAACCGCCCGCCTGGGCAGGCATGGCACCTTTGCCGTGGACGGCCGCGCTGACCAGCGCGTCAAAGCCCTGCGAGATGCGCGGCGCCCACTCGCTGCCATTTTCAAATCTGGGTGCGCCAGAAACGCCTGCGGCATGACAGGCGGCGCACTGCGCCTTGAAAACGGCTTCGCCCGCGCGCGGCTCACGCGGGCCTTTGGCGGCCTGCGCAAACCGGATGCTGCCCACCTTTTGAATGCGCCGGGCCATATCCAGCTCTTGCGTAGCACTGGGCAAAGACTTGCCATAGTCAGCGGGTGAAGGCAACAGCCAAGCCAAGGCAATGAGGGCCAGCAGGGCGGCCGCAGAGGCGGCAATGATGGGGGCGGAGGATTTGGATGTGTCGCTCATGGCGTGTGGTGTCCGGGCAGCGCATCGGAGGTGAACGGCCTGACGGCAATTGCTCCAGAAAGCGTGCGGGCCGAGCCACTCTTTCTTGTTGCGGTTCAAGCGGAGCCGCGAAATTTATAGATCCGCCCGCACTCCATGTTCGCCATGCCGAATGCCCGAGCGCAGCGCTGGGGAAAAGAGCCGCGCGGACAACAATGCGGCGCCATCGAAGCCGCGAGGCTTATTGCCCGCCGATCAATACGCTTTTTTGCCATTGGCCGGGCCGGAGGAAATTTGATCGGTCTTTGCCCCTGCGGTATTTTTCATGCCAGAACTCCCTCGCTGCCATGCACTCGCTACACGACCTGCCCGCGCCAGCCAAGCTCAATTTGTTTTTGCACGTCACGGGCCGCCGCCCTGACGGCTATCACTTGCTGCAATCGGCCTTCGCGCTCATCGACTGGTGCGACACCCTGCACATCGAGCGGCGCGCCGGTGGCCGCCTGAGCCGCGAAGACCTTGGCGCGCCGCTGCCTGCCGATGACCTGACGCTGCGCGCCGCCCGCGCCCTGCAAGCGGCCACCGGCTGCACGCAAGGCGCGCACATCGCCATTGAAAAGCGCATTCCCGCGCAAGCGGGCATGGGCGGCGGCTCTTCAGACGCCGCCACGGCGCTGCTGGCGCTCAACCGCCTTTGGCAACTGGGGCTGGATGGCGCGGCGCTGGCGCACATCGGCCTGCAACTGGGCGCGGACGTGCCGTTCTTCCTCTTTGGCCGCCACGCCTGGGCCGAAGGCGTGGGCGAAAAACTGCAGGCCATTCACCTGCCGCCCACGCGCTTTGTGGTGCTCAAGCCGCCTGCCGGCCTGGATACCGCGCAAATTTTTCGCTCGCCTGAGCTGCGGCGCAATACGAAACCTGCTATAGTCCGCGCTTTCGCTGCAAGCCCGCTTGCCTTTGGCAAAAACGATTTGCAGCCAGTGGCCGAGCGGCTCAATCCGCAAGTCACCCAAGGCATTCAACTGCTGCAATCTGCGGGTCTGAATGCGCGGATGACAGGCTCTGGCAGCGCTGTTTTTGCGCCGCTTCATCAGGAGCGGCAAAGCGGCCTAATCACGCCGCCGCAAGGCTGGCTGATGAAGGAATGCAGCAGTCTTGCCGCCCACCCGCTGGCCGGATGGGCGGCAGGCAAGATTTCAGGGTGATTCATTGCGAATCATCCCGCGCAGGGGAGTCGCCAAGTTGGTTAAGGCATCGGATTTTGATTCCGACATGCGAGGGTTCGAGTCCTTCCTCCCCTGCCAAACATTCTGGGTAAGCGCCATGCTGCGCGGCGCGCCATACAAGTCCCACTGATCCTGCGCCAGCTTATGCAGCCTTCCACATCCAACGAATTTCTGGTTTTCGCCGGAAACGCAAACCCCGCGCTGGCGCAGGAAATCGCCAGCAACCTCCGCATCAACCTGGGCGCAGCCGCCGTTGGCCGCTTCTCCGACGGGGAAGTCACGGTCGAAATCAAGCAAAACATTCGCGGACGCCACGTCTTTGTCGTGCAGCCCACTTGCGCGCCCACCAATGAAAACCTGGTGGAGCTTTTGATCATGGTGGACGCGCTCAAGCGCGCGTCAGCCGAAAGCATCACCGCCGTCATCCCCTACTTCGGCTACGCGCGGCAAGACCGCCGCCCGCGCTCCACGCGCGTGCCCATTTCCGCCAAGGTGGTGGCCAATCTGCTGCAAACCGTCGGCGTGGCCAGCGTGCTCACGATGGACCTGCACGCGGACCAGATCCAGGGTTTTTTCGACATTCCGGTGGACAACATCTACGCCTCGCCCGTGCTGCTGGGCGACTTGCGCCAGAAGAACTACACCGATTTGCTGGTCGTCAGCCCTGACGTGGGCGGCGTGGTGCGCGCCCGTGCGCTGGCCAAGCAGCTGGGCTGCGATCTGGCCATCATCGACAAGCGCCGCCCCAAAGCCAATGTGAGCGAAGTCATGCACATCATCGGCGACATCGACGGGCGCAACTGCGTCATCATGGACGACATGATCGACACCGCTGGCACGCTCGTCAAAGCCGCCGAAGTGCTCAAGGAGCGCGGCGCGAAAAAGGTTTACGCCTACTGCACGCACCCCATTTTTTCCGGCCCTGCCATTGACCGCATCGCCAACGGCACGGCGCTGGATGAAGTGGTCGTCACCAACACCATCCCCCTTTCCGGCGCTGCCACGCAGTGCCACAAGATTCGCCAGCTCTCGGTCGCGCCGCTGTTTGCGCAGACCATGCAGCGCATTGCGCGCGGCGAATCGGTCATGAGTCTGTTTCTGGAGCAGGACGGCCTGTTCTGATTCTGGAGACGGCCAGGCGGGCCTGCACGGCATCAGCGTGCGGGCCTTTTTTCATCAGAACCGGGCTGGTCGCGGCACGGTTCAAACAGGAGTCACACATGAAATTTGTCGCTTTTGAGCGATCCACGCAAGGCACGGGTGCGAGCCGCCGCCTGCGCAACGCTGGCAAGGTGCCGGGCATTGTTTACGGCGGCGAAGCCCAGCCGCAAATGATCGAGCTGGACCACAACGCGCTGTGGCAAGCCGTCAAAAAGGAAGCCTTCCACGCCTCCGTGCTGGAAATGGAGCTGAACGGCCAAACCAGCAAAGTGCTGCTGCGCGATCTGCAAATGCACCCCGTGCGCCAGCAAATCCTGCACGTTGATTTCCAGCGCGTGTCGGCCAAGACGCGCCTGCACACCAAAGTGCCGCTGCACTACAAGGGCGAAGAAGAATCGCCCGCCGTCAAGCTGGGCAAGGCGCTGATCAGCCCCGTGCTGACCGAAATCGAAATCTCGTGCCTGCCCGCTGATCTGCCTGAAGCCATCGAGGTCGATCTGTCCAAGCTGGAAATCGGCGCTACCTTGCACCTGAGCGATGTGGCTCTGCCCAAGGGCGTCAAGCCTGTTCTGCATGGCAAGAATGATCCCGTGCTGGTCACGGTGGTCATGCCTGCGGCAAGCAGTGAAAGCGAAGACGAGGCGCCAGCGCCAGCGGCTGATCAGCCAGCCGCCGAATAAGGCCGCCAGTCCGGAGCCAGAGCGTGGGCAGCGCGGCCAGGGCCGCGCCAGGCGCAAGCCACGGCAACTCGCCACAAACCGCCATTTACGTGGCGGTCCCTCCAGACTCCGCTGCTTTTCCTCTTCGGCTTTGCCCGCCGGGGCCACAAAAGCCTGCCAAGAACACTTGGCAGGCTTTTTTTGTGCCTTGGCCAGCTAAAAAACTGTTCACTATCTGCAAGTGGTCAGCAAGGTCCGCCTGCGGGCTTTTGTCCCATGCGGCCAGAGCATGAACAGGCTTTCAAAGGCCAGATGCACAGCTGCTGGCTGAAATGGCCCGCTGCCAGCTGGCCGCGTCCATGGTCTCGCACGACGTGACGGAAGCTGTCGCCTGTCCGGCACCGCCATCAGCATGGTCAGCCAGCCTCGCGTCCGCCTTGCCTGCCGATGGCGGTGCACCTCCGCCCCGTCTTCCGCCAGCGCGCGCTGCTGAAGGCAAGCTGAAAAAGGGCTGCCGCGCCGCTTCGCCTGCCAGCGCGGCTTCATGGCGCATTCACGGGCCGATGCGCGTGAGCCAATGACGCCCGGCGTCTGATTGCAGCCGGCCCGCGCCGGGGCGGGCAAGCCTGCACCGTCAAGATGAATCAAAACAGGAGCAAATTCAAAGGGGCATAAATATCATTCTGCGCAATATCCACTAGGACATCGCGCTATGGATAAAGGAGCTAAAAAGCCATTCTCCGCCGCACATGATCTCGCCTGAAATGCAGCCCGCTCCGCAAAGCGGGGGCTGCCCGCGCGGGCGGCGGTGGCATCCATGCGCTTGCGGCATGCCGCTTGGCCCATGAGCCATTTCACGCGCAGGGATTTTTCGTTTCGCCGTTCATGAGCTTCGTGGCTCGTGTTCCTTTTGCTCCAGCTTGCGCAGCTCTTTTTCCACTTGTTCGATTTGCGCGTGTGTCTGCGCCCGTGTTGGCGCGTCGTGGCCCAGGCGCGCTTCGATGCCGCGCACCAGCGGCATGATGAGCTGGCGGTAGGTGACGGAAAGCGACAGCAGCGCTTCGACCATGCGCTTTTCCTGGGCGCGGTCGCTGTGCTGGGCCAGATCGGCGGCGGCGCCCTGCAAGGCCTTGAGGGCGGCTGCCGTGGCGGACAGGGTGTCTTGCAGCTGGCGCTGGGTGGCCGCGTCGCCTTCCTTGATGCTGCGGGCCAGCGCGGTCAGGGGCCGTGCCAGGAGCATGTGGCCTTGCGTGAGCTGGCGGGCGAGTTTCTCGGCGGTTTTTTCGGGGTTGAGGGCTTCGAGGCTGCGTGAAATATCGAGCAGGCCGCGCGTGATGCGGATGGCGGGGTCGTCATCGGCGCCGCCCATCTGGCGCTGGCGGCGGAATTCGGCCTGCACTTGCTGCCAGCGGGCGGTTTCTGCTTCAGTGGCCTGGCCGGTGAGCTGGGCGAGCTGGAGCAGGTTTTCTTCCGCGCCGCTGGTGAGGGTCTGGGCTTCGGCGCGGTAGTGGTCGCGCAGCAGATCGCCGATTTCCTGCGGTGTCATCAGCGGGGTGACTTGCGGGGCCAGGCGCGCCATGTTGCGGTAGCTGCCTTGCAGCCGGAAGGGGGGCGACTGGCGGTAGCGGTCGTCTTGCGCGGCGGACTGGATGTAGGCCTGATTGACCTTGAGCAGCACGTCGCGCACGCTCATCAGGCGCACCAGCAGGTTGCGGATTTCTTCCAGTTCGGCGGCGCTGTAGGGGTGGGCCAGGCGGGCGGCGTCCACGGTCTCGCCCTGGGCCATGCGAACGAGCAGCTGCACGTCTTGCGGCTCGCGGCTGGCCAGCGGCTGGGTGACGGGGTGGCTGGTGAGGCTGTTTTCGATGTAGGAAAGGGCAAACGCTTCTTCGCGGCCCGTGAGCACGTCGCCCAGGTTGTAGATGTCGGCGCGGTTGGCGAGCATGTCGGGGATGCGGAAGACTTCGCCCGATTCGGTGTAGGGGTTGCCGGCCATGACGATGGCAAAGCGCTTGCCGCGCATGTCCCAGGTGCGGCTTTGGCCCTGCCATACGCCTTCGATGCGGCGGGTGCTGTCGGCCAGGGCGATGAACTTTTGCAGGAATTCGGGGTGGGTGTGCTGGATGTCGTCCAGATACAGCATGACGTTGCTGCCCATCGCCAGGCCGAGGTTGAGCTTTTCCAGCTCCTGGCGCGCGGCGCTGTTGGGGGCGGCGGCGGGGTCGATGCTGGTCACGCCGTGGCCCAGCGCCGGGCAGTTGATGCGCACGAACACCAGCCCCAGCCGCTGGGCCACGTATTCCATGAGCGTGGTTTTGCCGTAGCCGGGCGGGGAGATGAGCAGCAGCAGCCCGCTGCGGTCGCTGCGGCTGGCTTCGCCCGCCGCGCCGATTTGCCGCGCAAGGTTGGCGCCGATGAGCGGCAGATACACCTCGTCAATGAGCCGGTTGCGCACGAAGGTGGTGAGGGGCTGGGCCTGAAACTGCGCCAGGTGCAGGCGGGCGCGCTCTTGCTCCAGCAGCTCGTGCCGCAGGGTCTGGAAGGCGTGAAAGCCGGGCAGCACGCGCTCGCGGTGGCGGCGCACGCGCTGCCAGAAGTCATTGAGATCCAGCGCCAGCGCGCCGTTCGTGATGCGCGGGTGCTCGCTGCGCAGGCCGGTGACGGTGGCGGTGAGAGCGGCATTGACGCGGCGGCGCGCGGCGGCGCACGCCAGGCAGGTGGCGGCGTCTTCCACGCTGTCCGGGCGTGCGGCGCTGTCTTTGCCCTGGGCTTGCGCGAAGGCACTGGCCCACTGGCGGGCGATGCGCCACTTCTCCAGCGCAGCGGCGGCGGCCAGGTCGCGCTGCCAGGCCGCCAGCTGGCCGCCGCTGTCCAGCGAGCGCTCCAGCGCGGCAGCCAAGTCCTGCCCGCTGCCGCTGGCGGCCCAGGTCAGGCCCCCTTCGGCTTCGCCTTGCGCCAGCTCGCGCGCAAGGTAGGCGGCGGCTTCGCGGCACAGGCTGGCGCGCTCTTGCGCGTCGTCGGCGGGCAGCAGCTCTTGCAGCACATCGGGGTGTTCGGCCGCGAAGGCTTGCAGCATCAAATCCGCCTCTGCCGCAAGCGCATCAACGCTTTGGCGCTCTGAAAACAGTAGCGCAATGCCTTGCGCGGCGCGCGCGCGCCGGGCCAGCGATTCGCGCGCTTCGTCGCGCAGGCCGTTTTCCCACATCAGCAGGGCCAGCGCGCGGGCCGCGCCGCTGTAGATAAGCAGCCCGGCGGCGGCCTGCATGGGGGCAAGGGCGCGCACGATGGCCAGCGCGTCATCGTCATGAATGCCGCGCTGGTAGCCCTCCTGGTAGCGGGCGGCGGCAAAGCGGCGCAGCGGCTCCAGCAGGGCAGCGGGGGCGGCCGCTTCGCCGTTTTCAGCGGATTCAGCAGGGGCGGCAGGGTCGGCAAGGTCAGATTCGGCGAGCGCGGCCAGCAGCGCGTCCCAGCCGGGTTCGGCCTGGCCGGCCTGCACGGCGTCCAGCCACTGGGCGGCCAGCCATTCGGCGCGGGCCAGTTGCGGCGTTTCAGACGCCAGCGGCTGGTTCCAGAAAGGGCGCAGCGCCAGCAGGCGCTCGTCTCGCGCGGGGGCCAGGTAGTCGGTGCCGGTGATCTGCCAGGCCAGCGCGGGCTGGCCGCCTTCTTCATGCGCCACCAGCGTCAGGTCGATGGGCTGGCGATTGACGGTAAAGACGTGCTGGCCCAGGCGGATGCCGCCCGCGCCCCCTGCGGCGTCTTCAGCGGCCAGGTCGCGCTGGTCGCGCACGGCGCGCATGGCCTGCTCTTGCGCGGCCTTCAGGCGCGTGGCCAGGTCATCGGCCGCCACGGCCGCGCCCAGGCGGCGCAACTCGGCCACCTGCTCGCGCAGCTTGGCCAGCAGGGGGTCGGCGGCAAAGTAGCTGTGCACTTGCGCCATGTCGGCAAAGCTGGCCACGCGGCGCGGCACGCCGTCCAGAATGCGGCCCGCCGCGTCGGCCAGGGCCTTGGCGCGGCGCTGGCGCGCGTCCAGCAGGCTCTGGCGGCGCGCGCCCAGGGCTTCGTAAACGGCTTCGCGCTGGGCGGCAATGTCGGCCAGAAAGTCTTCCTGCTCGGCAAAGCGCGCCTCGATGTCTTCCAGCTGCGCCAGCAGGCGGGTGAGCGCCTCGTCGCATTTTTCGGGCGTGTCGGCCAGCTCCAGCGCGTTTTCCACGGCCTGGCCGAACAGTTTGAACTGCGCGCCAAATTCGGCCCGCTGCTCGCCTGCGCCCAGCGTGCGGCGGCGCTGGCGGGCCTCGGCGCGCAGACGGTTGATGTCGGCATACAGCCGCGCAATGCGGTCCAGGATGGCGGTGCGCTGCACGGCGTCGCCGCCCGGCAGCAGGCCGATTTGCTCGCTCAGCAAGTCCAGCCCGGCCGCTTGCGCGTCCAGCCCGGCCAGCATGTCGCCCACTTGCGTGGCGCTGCCCGCCTGCGGCAGCTGCTGGGTCAGTTGCGCCAGCGCCTGCTCTTGCGCGGCAAAGGCTTTTTCGCCGCCCAGAAATTGCAGGGCGCGCTCGCCCACGCGCTGCTGCTCGGCGGCCAGCTGCTGCGCCATGCCGTCGATGCGCGGCACATCGGCATAGCGCAATTCGCGCAGCGCATGCATCTCGCCCTGGCGCTGGCGCAGCTGCTCCAGCGCGTGCACGAAATCGGCGGGCTGGCGCCACATCTGCGCGGCCAGCTCGCCCAGCAGCTCGCGCGTTTTCGATTCGGCGGCGTCCAGTGCGCGCGCCGTGCTGGCGCGGATGGCCTCCACTTTCTCGAACTCGGCCAGCGTGGCCTGCGCCGTTTGCTCGATGGCGTGCAGGTCTTGCGCGGCTTGGCCGGCCTCTGGCGCGTCCAGCCAGAAGTAGGCATCGCGCGCGCGCTGGCACTGGCGGATGAGGTCTTCATACGCCGTGCGCGTGGGCGCTTGCTCGCGCACCGCGCGGGCAATGCCGTTCAGGTCGGAAATGCCGCGCACCAAATCGGCATTGCCCACGCGGCCATAAAAGCCCGTGCCGTGCCGCCCCGGCTGGCGGCTGGCGTATTCCTCCGTGGCAAAAGGCGTTTGCCACAGCTGCATGGGGTGTATGCGCGTGGCCTCGCCTTGCGTGGCCTGAAAAACCAGCACCCGCCCGTCATAAAACCGGGCAAAACCGTTGGCCATAATCGGCGCGGCCAGCCGCTTTTCAATCAGGTTGTATGTAAACAGGGCGTAATGCGGAATATCCAGATGCGAAATATCGGAGTGGCCCTGGCCTGATTTTCCGTTATGGGGCGTGCTGCCGTAAAAGATATACGCCACATCTTCGCCATTGGGCGAGCGCAACATGCGGGCAAAACGCAAATTGGCCGCCGTTTCGGCCGGCAAATCAAACTGCTTGTATTCGCCTGATTGCAAATAATAGCCGCCCGGAAAGATAATGCCGTGGTCTTCGGGCAATTGCACGCAGGAAGCGCCGATGGCATCAATGCGCACCACCTGCTGCGTGCGCTGGTTGTAAACCAGATAGCGCACCGTGCTTTCACGGTACGGGCGTATGCGCAGCAAAATCAGCCGGCCCAGTTTCGCGTAGGCAATTTCGGCATCGCCCAGCGCCTGGCTGGCGTCTTCCACCGGCTCGCTGTAAATGCCCAGGCCCGATTCGGTATTGTTTTCCACCTTCACGGTCAAATCGCCGCCCGTGGTTTCAACAAAAACCGTGTCCAGAATATTGATGTGCGGATGCCGCCCGCTCACGTGCTGCTCGCGCGTGACGGCCGTCCATTCAAAATCATGGCTGGCGGGCAGGGCAATATCGCGCTCGCCGCGGTTGTCCACATAAGTCAGGCTGCCGTCGGATTCATAGCGCCAGCGGAATACGCGAATATCCTGGTTTTGCTGCCCGATTTGAAATGAAGCCAGCACATATTCTTGCGTGTGCGTGAGCTGCCGCAGCGTGGCATGTTTGTAATAGGTATACAGCTCGCGGAAATCGGCCACAAAGCGCGCGTCTTGCAAAAAGCTACCCTCAATGGGCAGGGCGATCAGCTCGTCGCTTTCCGCCTCGCCCTCGGTGTGCGCCAGCTCGTAGAGCGCGAACACGTCGCCCACGCCCGTTTCCTGCCGCAAGCCCATGAACACGTTGAAGCCAAACAGCAGCTTGCCGGGGCCGATGCGCACCATGTCGCGCGCCACGCAGTTGTGCTCGGTGCGCGCGCGCGTGCGCAGCACCAGGCGCTGCTCGGTCTGCCCGAATTGCGCCTGCCGCCCGGCGTTGAGCGCCAGCGCCTTGTCCAGCAGCGCACCGCCTTGCGCTTGCAGGCGCTTTTTCAGCAGCTCATAGCTGCTGCTGGCGGCCACGGCGGCATCCACGGCATCTACGGCGGCGGCTTCGGGGTTTTCGGCGGCGCGTTCGGCGTTGCGTTCTTCAGGGGCATTCATGAGGGCGGTCCTTGGCGGATCAGGCGGGCGGGATGGAATGGGAAATGTGGAATGGGAAATGGGAGCGCGCCGCCAGCTCCATGCGGCCAGCAGCCTGGCGGATGCTATCGGAATGAACAGACGGAAACAGCGATGAACAGCAGGAAACAGACCGTGTCCGCGATGCGCCGCTTCACGCCCCCAGAGCCTGTTTGCAATCTGACCGTCAGGGGCAGAGGATCAGCGCGAACGGCAAGGCGCAAACGGATCTCGTGCTTCGGCGAGGATTTGCAACGCCCCAGATCACCCGAGGCTGCGCTTTCCGCACCCAAGGCGAACTTTGAACGGGCCTTCAGAACCCATGCTCAAAAAGAATGCCGCAGTCCCAGCTCAATGCCTTTGCGGCCTGGCTGACTGCGGGCTTGGTCATGCGCCACCGTGGCGTAGAGCAGGGTGCGCCGGGAGAGCTTGTGGCGGTAGCTCAAAGCCAGCAGCTTGCGGTCGGCCTGCGGCGCAGGGCCACGGTCATCGAGCCGCGAAAAAGCGGCGCGCCATTCGCCCGCGCCGCTGGGCAGCGCCAGACCGATCTGCCAGGCGGCGCGGCGGCGCCCCTCGCGGGCGCCTGCATGGAACTGGGCCATTGGTTTGATGAAGCCGAAATCCCATGCCAGGCCCGCTGATGCCACATGCCCGCCTTCGCCTGACTGGCCGTAGGCCACGGAGAGATCTGCCGCGCCACGCCGATAGTGCAGGCGAAGTGAACGCGCCCGGCGCCGGGGCTTTGCGCCGCCTGCGGCATGGAGCGAGACGGCGGCAGACAAGGCCAAACCCGCCAGCCGGGGGGTTTCGTAATACACGCCGTTTTCAAAACGCACGAAGGTGGCTGAAGCGTGGCCCAGCAGCAGGGCGCGCGTGCCTGGCGTGCCGATGCCGCCGTCCATTGCGTCATAGCTGGAAGCGGCGTAGCGCGAAGGCGAGTAAGAGCGCCCCATGCGCAGCGCGCCCCAAGGGCCGCGCAGGCCCAGCCAGGCCTGGCGGCCCCAGGGGCGGGCGGCGTCCACAGCGCCGTCTTTCAGGCTGATGCGGCTTTCAAGCTGGAACTGGGCGCGCAGGCCTCCGCCCAGATCTTCGCTGCCGCGCAGGCCGATGCGGCTGTGCGAGGCGCGATCCATGTGCCATTTCTGACCTCGGGCGCGGGTGAGATTGACGTCCAGGCGTCCATACAGCGTGACGCCGTCCTGTCCTTGCGCCACGGCGGGCGCGAAAAGGCTGGCGGCCAGCAGGGCCAAGGCCAAGCGGCCCGGGCGCGAATAGAAGGTTTTTTGCATCAATAAGAGGAGCAAATTTAGGAGCCAGAAATGGGCGCTCGCGCTCGTTCTACTAGGACCTAATGCTATGGAATAAGGAGCTGAATTGATGCCTGCTTGTGCCCGCACGGCAGCTGCGGGCGGACTGCCAGCGCCGATCAGTGCTTGACCAGGCCGCCATCCACAATCAGGTTCTGCCCCGTCACGGCGCGCGCCCAGGGCGAGGCGAAGAACAGCACGGCATCGGCCAGCTCGGCAGGCGTGGTCACGCGGCGCAGGGGCGTGCTGGCGGCAATCAGATCGAACACCGCTGCGGGCGTGGCGGCAGAAGCGTCGGTGGTGCGCAGCAGGCCGCCAGAGACCATGTTCACCGTGATGCCCTCCGGCCCCAGCTCCTGCGCCAGCGTGCGCGTGAGCGCCAGCAGCGCTGCCTTGGCTGCGGTGTAGTCGTGGTAAGGCACCACGGGGTTTTGCACGAGATTGGTGCCGATATTGACGATGCGGCCAAAGCCCTGCGCCCGCATGCCCGCCAGCGCCGCCTGCGTGGTGTTGAGCGCGGCGCGCACGCCTTCGAGCTGGCCGGATACGGCCTGCCAGCTCAGCGCATCGGCATGCGGACGGGCGTCGCCGTTGAAGCTGAAGGCAGGCAGCGCGTTGTTCACCACGGTGCAAACAGGCGCGCCAAAGTGCGCGCGCGCTTGCTCAAGCATGGCCTGCACAGCCTGCGCGTCACGCACATCCGCCTGCACGGCCAGCGCTTGGCCGGGGTGCTGCGCCGCCAGCGCGCGGGCCGCCTCCAGGCTATGCAGGCAGTTGATGAGCACGCGTGCGCCTTGCGCCAAAAAGGCCTCCGAAATGGCGCGGCCCAGACCGCGCGCGCCGCCCGTCACCAGTACGGTCTGCGCCGCCAGCGGCGGGCAGGCTGCGCTCGCAATTGCGTTCATGATGGTGTTTCCTTGCAAGAAAAATCGTTCAAATGTTGAAAAAAGTCGCTTATCATGCCGTCATTTTTCACTAGGGAGAACACGCATCATGTCTTTGGGATTGGGGCTTTTGCTCATCGTCGCCGTGCTGGCAGGCGTTGGCGCGTGGCTGTACATGAAGCAGCAAAACAAGTCATCCACCGCCTCCATTGACGACAACCGCTACGCGACGGAAGAAGCCATCTCGCCCGCGCACATCAGCTTGCTGATGTACCTGCGCGAGGCTTTCCCGGGCCGCGCCGTGCTGTTCCGCCCCCGCATGGATCAGATCATTTCCGTGCGCCACTCCGAAAACCGCGCTCTGGCCACCGCGCAACTGGCCGCGCATGTGGTGGATTTCGTCGTCTGCACGCCTGACGGCAAGGCCGAGCATGTGTTCGATGTGCGCATGCGCAGCGCCAACATCGACGAAAACCAGCAACGCCGCGAAACCGCCTTCAAAACCCTGGTGCTCAAGAGCGTGGATTTGCGGCTGCTGCGCATCCAGCGCTCGGTCAGCAAGCTGCCGCCGCCCGAAGAATTCGCCGCCAAGCTGGCCGAATCGCTGGGCCGCGCGCGCGACCCCATCGCCTCCTACTACATCAAGCAAGACAAAGGCGGCAGCCAGGCTGGCGGCAAACCAGCGGCGACCACCACCAGCCCGGCCAATCTCACCGACCTCATGGGCCTGCCTCCTGACAGCGAGCCGGGCAAGCTGAACAAATAAGACCCTGTCAGCAGTCCGTGGGCGCGAATGAGGCGCTTCGCCTCAAGAGGAAACGACGTCTGCCAAGCCGTGCATCAAGGCTTGCGGAAAATAGCAAGAAACGCGGATGCGAGGCAGGCTGCGCAACAGGCAGCTGGTATCGGCTTGTTGCGCTTTTTTATCAATAGCACCGAGTCCTGGCAAAACGGGCATGAATGCCTTTTTTCTCCTTGAACTCGCTCTTGCTTTAAAACGTCACAGACTGCCTGTGGTGCTATTTACCACCCGGTTTTCCAACGTGGCAGGGCATGCTGCCTGCTGGCACAAATGCAGCGAGCCTGAAACGAGCGGCATAAGCACATTGAAGCAGGCCCCAGGCGCCTGTTAAAGAAAGAGCGCGCACAAGAAAACAGCGCGGCACAAAACACATCGTAAGGGGCCATCTTACGCGGATGGGTGCTCTTGCGTGCGCCCTACCTCTCCAATAGGGGGCAGATGCGCTCAAGCTGTTTTCGGTTAATGTCGCTTGGATATTTCAGTTGGGTATTTTGGGTTGCTTTTCATCCCTCTTCATCAGGCCATGCGCAGAGCTTTTTTGGTTTGGTTTCTGGGCGGAGGATGCTGTAAATGTACAGCATATTACTGAGTGAACAACTTGAATTGGAAATTTCGCATGAGTATGTTTTCTGGCGCGTGTTTTCAATACGCTAACATAATACCCACACGACAGGTTGACTGTAATATCGTCAAACGATGGTGCGGTATTGAGGATGATTTTTAGAACAGCCTCCAGATGGGCAGAAATAAAAGACCATCCGGATCAGGCTGGCACAAAAGTATCTATGACCGGCCTGCTGTTTAATGAAATGCCACAAGGCCTGCGCGCGGAAAGAGGCGTGCTTCGTCCGGAGCAGAAGACCGGCGCGCCAGCCAGAAGGCAGCCTCTGTCCGGGGCTACCATCTTTTCATTTGCAGGTTTGGAACGCGGGAGCATTTGCGATGAAATGGGAAGGCAATCGACAGTCTGACAATGTGGAAGACCGGCGTGGTTCCGGCGGTAGCTTCGGCGTGGGCGGGCGCGGCATTGGCGTGGGCAGCGTCGTCATTGCGCTGGTGGCCTGGGGCGTGTTTGGCATCAATCCGCTGACCACGCTGGGTTTGCTGGCGGGCAGCGGACAAACACAGGTGGCGCATCAGGCGCCTGCAAGGCAGCCGCCCGCCAATGACCGGGATGCCGCTTTTGTATCTACCGTGCTGGCTTCAACCGAAGATGCCTGGCAGCAGGTGTTCGCTGCGGCAGGGGCGCGGTACCAGCCGCCGCGTCTGGTGCTGTACCGGGGCGCAACGCCTACGGCTTGCGGCACAGGGCAGGCGGCGATGGGGCCGTTTTATTGCCCTGGTGACCGCAAGGTGTATCTGGACATGGATTTTTTTGACACCCTGAGCCGGCAACTGGGCGCGCCGGGCGAATTCGCGCGGGCCTATGTCATTGCGCATGAGGTGGGGCACCACGTGCAGACGCTGCTGGGCACCACGCAGAAGGTAGATGCCTTGCGCGGGCGCATCAGCCAGCGCGAGCAAAACGCCTTGTCGGTGCGCGTGGAGCTGCAAGCCGATTGCTATGCGGGCATCTGGGCGCACCAGTCGCAACGGGCCAAACAGTGGCTGGAGCAAGGCGATCTGGAATCAGCCATCAATGCCGCCGCCCAGATCGGCGATGACCATCTCCAGCGCGAGCAGTCTGGCGTGGCCCGGCCCGACACCTTCACCCACGGCACCAGCGCCCAGCGCCAGCGCTGGTTTTTGACGGGATACAAAAGCGGCAGCGTGGCGGCTTGCGACACTTTCGGCGCGCAGTCGCTTTAAAACAGATCTACAACACCTTTGCCCGCTGACGTCAGCGCAGCGTGTGGGACGTGCTGCTGACGCTGCTGTACCAGAAGGTGCGCGCCAAGGCATGCGGGCCAAACCCAGCGCGGTCGTCATCGACTCCCAATCGGTCAAGACCGTCTCAAAAGGGGCAGCGCGGATATGACGCAAGCAAAAAAAATCTTGGGCGCAAGCGCCACATAGCCGTAGACCCGATGGGACTGCTGTCGGCCGTGGTGATGCACTCGGCTGGCATTCAAGACCGGGCAGGAGCCAGGGCTTTGCTGATCAGGCTGTTCATGCTTGCCTGGCTAATAAGTCAATCGAGAAGATTAAGTAAGGACGACGAAGTCAGCGTGGCCTCAGCTGAAGCATTCATCAGGATCGCTTGCGTCCGGCGCATGGCCAGACTTTTGGGATCGTTTTAAGGGCGGAATCTCAATTAAAAAGGAGCAAATTTGCAGGGCCAAAAAACCCTTTTCGCGCTGATTTCACCAAGACTTCATGCTATGAAATCAGGGGCAAATTCGCCTCCCCTCTTTCTCTTTCCGGCATGGCCGACATGCATGCCGCAGCGCGGGCTGCTGTGCAGCATGCGTGAAGCCTTGTAGCGATAGCGGTGTGGTTTGCTGCGTGGCGGCAGGCAGCCGCGAACAAAACGTGGGCTGCACCCATGGGCGGATTTCGTACAGGCTCTGAGGGCTTTGCCCTTGCCTGCCAGCCGCTGATGGACAGTTGAAGTGAGCCGTTGAAATCCGCAGCTCTCTATCTGGCATTGCGCTCCAGGCCTTCACGCACAAGCCTAGCAGCGCCCATGAACGCGGAAAACGGCCCGCTCTCGTCTGCCGTTTCAACATCCGGCTCACCATTGGCCCGGATGCCATTGACAGCCAGTGGACGCATGGCGTTGCTCAGACGGGTGTCTGGAGACATCTTGCGAGCCGTATTTGAATCCAGATTCAGCATGCGCCATTGACGACCGGCTGGCGTGGCATCAGCCAGGCTGGCCGCATAAGCCAACAGGCGTTCAACCAGCTTGCCACGCGCGCTTTCGTCGGGCGCTGCCGATACCAAGGCAGCCTGCAAAACACCAGCCCAATAGCCCAGCGTTGCCGCAGGGGTGTACGGCGCATAGGGCGCAGCTGGGGCATGGGATGTCGATGGCGCAGTGGCCGTGTTAAAGCGCTGTGGCGCTGGCTGCTGCAATTGCCCTCCTAACACCAGCCGTGCCAGCACATCGGCCAGGGGCTGGGTGTCGCCCGCGCGCAGCAGCGCCCGCGCCCAGTCGTGAAGCGCACGCCCGTCGCGCTCTTGTGCGTGTAGCGCCAAGGCCTGCACCACTTCGGGGGCCTGCGTGCCGGTCACCAGCGCCGTCACTTGCGTTACGGCCTGCGCATTGCCTGCGCGCAAAGCATCACGCAAGCTGGCGATGGTCTGCGCAGCTTGCTGGGGCTTGGGTTTGTGGTGAGCGGTCATGAAAGTGCTCCCGGCGCTGGGGGTGGCTTCGGCGTCGTGCCGGACAGGTTGTGAACACGCATCTTTGCACGCCACCAACAGCGCAATCAGGTTGACAAGCAGCCATGCATGGTCCAGCCCAGCCTTGCGCCTGTGCGTCAGGCGGATAAGCGTCCCTGGTTTCATGGCTGCGCGCTGTTTCTGACAAGAATCCATGTCGCTACGAAATAGGTCAATCGGATTCGACTTATATGCTGTCTCCTTATCTTTTTCTCCGTTCGGACGCTGGCGGGCGCTGCCAACAGGCAAAGAGGCATCCAGCAGTTTGGCCACGGCATCGTGCTTGGCACTGACGGATTGATCGTAGAAGGCTTTGGCTGCAACACCACTTCCCGTCGCGCCCGCAGTTACACCGGCACCGCCCAAAGGCGGCAGTCTCAGAACCACCACTGCGACCGTGTTGCTGATTAACGCATTGACGGTTTTTACCTTTTATTGGCGTCACTGAAATTAGGGCTATTGAACAACTCTGCGTGATCTTCCTTCAAGTCATTGCCCCGTGCCAAACGAACCTGAATCGCCCAACTGCCTATACGCTTTGGCATTTATGACCGATTTGGCATAAATAGCCATGGCTGCTTCTGAAAGCTTGCTCACCACCGCACTGGCATCTTCATTCGGTAAATCGGCTACCTCCTCCATGGGTTTTATTGACTGCGGCTGATGCTCCGCCGCCTCCACCCACTTGAGAGCAGGCGCATTGGCTAGCAGCTGAAAGAAAAAAAAAAACCCTCCATATAAAGCCTTTCATGGAAAAAATGGGAAAGCAACCGGTTCGGCTTGACTAAAAAGCCGCCAGAGGCCCTTCAATGCTGACAGCCTCAATTTGCTAACGGGGATCGTTCCCGGCTGGTGTTACTCGCTAGGCGGCCGTTGCGCGCGGCTGCCGCTGCCGCCCGATACAGACCCCGCACAAGCGGTTTTTCGCCGCCCGCAGGCGGGCTATGTGCATGCACCGCAAGCCTGAATGAATCAAAAAAAAGGAGCGAAAAACAGGGCATCAAAATATCAAGTGGCGCAGTATTTACTAGGACATTGCGCTACAAATAAAGTAGCAAAAATAACGTCTATCCGTCTGCTGTTGATACCCGTCCCGCGCCCTGGTGCGGACCACTACGGTTGCGGCGGCGCATCAGTGCATGGGAAACGCCAATGAAGATCTTGCAAAGCGCGGCGCAGGCGCGGCCAGTCAAAGCCGCTGCCGGGGTCATGCTTGCGGCCTGGGGCAATGTGCTCGTGGCCTGCCACGGCGCGGATGGGGAAGGCAGTAGCCAGCGCGCGGCACAGGGCGGCCAGCGTGGCGTACTGGGCGTCTTCAAACAGGCCGCCTTCCAGCCCTTCCAGCTCGATGCCGATGGAGTAGTCGTTGCAGTTGGGGCGGCCCTCGTAGCTGGAAGCGCCCGCGTGCCAGGCGCGCGCCTGCACGGGAGCGAACTGCCAGAGTTCGCCCGTGCGGCGGATGTAGAAGTGGGCCGACACTTGCAGGCCGCGTATCTGGCTGAACCAGGGGTGGGCGTCCCAGTCCAGCGTATTGGTGAACAGGCGCTGCACTTCGTCGCCGCCGTACTGGCCGGGCGGCAGGCTGATGGAGTGGATGACGACGAGGTCGATCATCACGCCCGCAGGACGCGCGCCAATGTTGGGCGAGGGGCAGCGGCGCGCGCCAGCTAACCAGCCGGCTTGCCAGACGGAGGCGGCGGGAGTAGCGGGAAAAGCGGGGTCAGGCTGCTTCGCCGTCATCGCCGTCGTTACCGCTTTCTTCGGCGTGGCTGCCGGGCGGAACGATGCCCAGGCGCGCCATGCGGTAGCGGATTTGGCGCAGGTTCAGCCCCAGGCGGGCGGCGGCGGCCGTGCGGTTGAAGCCCGTTTCATTGAGCGCGCGGATGAGCACCTGGCGCTCCTGCTCGTTGAGCCAGGCTTCCAGATCAGACGGCAGGGGCGTCTGGCCGCTGGCAACGGCCTCGCCCGGTGGCAGGCCCGCATCTGAAACGGGCGCGGCGGGCGGCGCGGCAGGCGCAGGCTCCAGCGAAAAAGGAGCGCCATACGCCTGGGCCGCGCGGGCCGTCTGCTCGGCGAAGGTGGGCGCGGGCGGCTGGAACGCGGCAGGCGCGGGAGGCGGCACGAAAGGCTGCGCCGCCACGGCGGATGGCAGCGGGTAAGGCTGCGGCGGCTGCGCGGACGCGGCAGGCTGGCCGTAAAACGGCGCTTGCGGGAGCGGCGCCTGAAGAGACGGTGTTTGAGGCGGCATTTGAGGCAGCGTTTGAGGCGTCTGAAACGCTTGGGGAGGCTGGGCATGCGGCGGCGCAGCCGGGTATGCCGCCGCGAGCGCTGGCGCAGGCATGGCGGCGGCAGGCGGCGGCCAGGCGGGCGTGGCGGCGGCGGCAATGCGCGCGGCATCGGCCCAGTCCAGCGCGCCGGGGCTGCCAGCAGGTGCTACCTCGCCCAGTGCCACGGCGCGGTGCAGCAGGTTTTCAAGTTCGCGCACGTTGCCTTCCAGTGGCTGGGAGGCAATGTCGCGCATGAGCTGCGGCGTCAGGGCCAGCGGCGGGCTGCCCGCCTCGCTGGCGATGCGCGCGAGCAGCGCTTGGCAAAGCAGGGGCAGGTCTTCGCGGCGCTCGCGCAGGGGCGGCACGATGAGTTCAATGACGTTCAGGCGGTAATACAAGTCTTGCCGGAAGTGGCCGGCCTGCACTTGGGCGGCCAAGTCTTTGTGGGTGGCGCTGACGATGCGCACGTCTACAGGCTCTTCCTGGGTGGCGCCCAGCGGGCGCACGCGCCGCTCCTGTATGGCGCGCAGCAGCTTGGCCTGCATGGCCAGGGGCAGGTCGCCGATTTCGTCCAGAAACAGCGTGCCGCCCGCAGCGGCCTGAAAAAAGCCGGCACGGTCTTGCGTGGCGCCGGTGTAGGAGCCTTTGCGTGCGCCGAAAAATTCGGCTTCGAGCAGGTTCTCAGGAATGGCGCCGCAATTGACGGGCACGAACGGCCCGCTGGCGCGGTGGCTGCATGCATGCACGGCACTTGCCACCAGCTCTTTGCCCGTGCCCGATTCGCCGTGCACCAGCACGGGGGCCATGCTGCGGGCCACTTTGGCTATGCGCTGCTTGGCCATTTGCATGGCGGGCGACTGGCCTACCAGCCGCGCCAGCGCCGCCTGGCCTTGCGGGCTGATGTCTTCGCCTTCGAATGCAGGCGCAGCGGGTGCAGCAGGCGCGGCAGGGGGCAGGGTGGCCGGAGCCGGGCGCGCCGCCGCAGCTTGCGGAGCGGCGGGCGCAGCAGATGCTGCCGGGGCAGCAGCCCTGGCAGGCGCGGGCGCGTCTTGCAAGGCGGAGGCGACAACGGTGCGCAGCTGTTTGAGTTCGACCGGCTTGGTGAGGTAGTCAAACGCGCCGGCCTTGAGGGCTTCCACGGCGGTTTCGGGAGAGCCGTAGGCCGTCACCATGATGCTGCGCTCCGGCCTTCTGGCGGCGGCCAGTTCGCGCAGCAGCTCCATGCCCAGGCCGTCAGGCAGGCGCATGTCGGTAATGAGCACGTCAAACGTGGTTTCAGCCAGGGCGCTGCGGGCTTCGGCCAGCGTGCTGGCGGTCTGCACCTGATGGCCTTCGCGGATGAGGGCCAGCTCGTAGAGGGTGAGCAGGTCGGGTTCGTCATCAACGACAAGAATGCGTGCGGCTGTAGTCATGGCGGTCAGGCGGGATCATTGAGCGCAAGCTGGGGCTGCACGGGCACGGCGGCGGGCGCGGCAACGCGCTCAAGGGTGACGAAGAATTCGTTGCCTTCCACAAGCTGCCCCTCATACAGACGCGAGGCGCGTTCGTAGGCGATGGCGCCGCCGTGGCGCTGGCACAGCTCGCGGCAGATGAAAAGCCCCAGGCCGCTGGAGCGGCTTTCGGAAGAAAAAAACGGCTCGAACAAGTGGCGTTGCACGCCCGGCTCCAGCGCAGGGGCTTTGCTCCAGACCGCCAGGCGGGCCTGCTTCGCAGAGACGAGTTCCGTCACGACCTGAATGGCCCCTTCGCCTGGCGCGGCATAACGCAAGGCGTTGTCCAGCAGATTGACCAGCACGCGGTGCAGATGGTCAGTGGTGAAGCGCACCTGTGCGTCTTCGCCCCTGAGCGTGATGCGCAGATTGCCTTTGATGCCGTGCTGGCGCACCCAGCCGGTGCAGATATCGGCCACCTCTTCGTCAAGCGCGATTTGCTGCAATGTGCCCGTGCTGCCTTCGTGCTGCACGCGGGCAGCGTCCAGCACGTCATTGACGATGCGGCCCAGCCGCTGGGCGTTTTGCGCCACCATGCCCGACAGGCGCCGCATGGCCGGATCGTCCAGCTGCTCCAGCAACAGCGCGTTGGCCTGGCTGATGGCCGCCAGCGGGTTGCGGATTTCATGCGCCACGGCGGCCGACAAACGCCCCATCGCGGCCAGCTTTTCAGTGCGCACGCGCGCCTGCATTTCGCGCAAATCCTGCATGAAAAACACGCACAGGCCCTTGGCGCTGGGCATGGGCGCGGGCGTGTGCTGCACGCGCGCCAGCGCGTGGCGTGCAGTCTGCCCCTCGCGTTGCAGGGTGATTTCAGCCGTGCGCTCCTGCCCGTCGGCCAACACCTGCCGGGCCAGCGCCACCAGATCGGCCCAGGCGGCATCGTCCGTCAGCGCGAAAGAGGCGGGCGTGACCACCTCGTCCGTGCCCAGCATGGCGCGCGCGGCCGGGTTGGCGGCGCGCACCGCAAGCTGCTCGTCCACAACCAGCAGGCCATCGTGCATGTATTCGATCACCAGGTCATTAACCAGCGTTTGCAGCAGAGCCTCGGCGTGCGCGCGCCGGCCCTGGCTTTCTTCCTGCTTGAGCCGCGCGGCCAGCTGGCTGGTCAGCAAAGCCAGCACGAACAGGCCCGCGCCGCTGAGCGCCGCTTGCGAGAAGCTGTCCACCGACACGCGGCTTTCCGTCAGATAGGTCCAGCCCGCGTTAGACAGCAGCAGCAACGTCGCCACGGCCGCCGTGCCCAACGCCAGTGCCCGGGTGGCCAGCATGGCCGTCATCAGCACCGGCACCACGAACAGCGGCGTGTAGCTGGCGGCTTCCTGCCACCAGTGCAGCAGGGCGAATACCAGCAGATCCACGCCCGCCACCCACAGCCAGCGCACGCCAGCGGCGCGGGCGGGCGGCGGCGTCAGCCACAGGCGGGTGACCAGCGTGATAACCAGATAGGTGACGCAGACCCACACCGCCACCTGCGGCGCCGGGCGGCCCATGCCCCACGCCAAGCCCTGCAAGGCCAGCAGCGCCAGGGCGATGAGCGTGCGCGCCGTCAAAAAGGCATTCCACAGTCTCGTGAAGCTGCGGCGCGTCTCTGGCGGCTGGGGCCACTCGGCCGCACTGGCGGCGGTCAGGCGGTTCAGCAGCCGCGCTTCGGCAAAACGGGCCTGTTCTGCGGAGGAAGAATTCACTCTTTTCTCTCCCCAGTGCGGGATGACGCGTCCTGCTCAGCCTTTGCCTGATGCGCCGCGCAGCAATACGCGCCACGGGCATCTTGCAAGGCTTCGCTGGCAGGCGTCTGCGTGCCGCACACCAGACAGCGAAGCATGGGCTGCGGGGCGGGGCGGGGCGGGGCCTCGCGGCTGACTTGGCGCATCTGCCGCAGCTGCCTTGCCAGGCGGCCCACCTGCGCCAGCCGCCGCAGCCACCACAGCCCGGCCACCACGGCCAGCAGCACCAGCAGCTTCATGCCGTGCGCTCCAGCAGCACTTCCAGCACAAAGCGCGAGCCTACATACGCCAGCAGCAGCAGCGCCGCACCTGCGTAGAGCACATGCACGGCGCGCCGCCCGCGCCAGCCCAATTGCCAGCGGCCCAGCAGCAGCACGGCGAACGTGGCCCACGACAGCAGCGTGAACACGCGTTTGTGATCCCAGCGCCAGCCCGTGTGCTGGCTGCCATACAGCGTTTCGCCAAAAATGCCGCCAGCCAGCAGCGTGGCCGACAGCACGATGAAGCCGGCCGTGATCAGCCGGAACATCAACCGCTCCAGCGTCAGCAGCGGCACGCCGCTGGCGTTTTGTGCGCGCTGGCGCAGCAGGCGCTCGGAGCGCAGCATCAGCCAGCCGTGCGCTGTGGCGGCAGCAAACAACCCGTAGGAAGCGATGCCCAGCGCCCAGTGCAGCGGCAGCAAGGGCGATTGCGTGGGCGGAAGTTTCTGCCCCGGGAAAAACAGCGCCAGCAGCACCGCCGCCGAGCCAAAACCGGCCAGCGCCCAGCGCGCACGCAACTGGGGCAGCACCTGGCTTTCCACCACATACACCGTCACCACCAACCAAGCCGTCACGGACAGCGCCTGCGCGAAGCCAAAGCGCGCGCCGCCATGTCCGCCCAAGAGCGCCCAGCCCAGCGCCGCCGCATGCAACGCCCAGGCCACCACCAGCGCCCAGCGCGCACGCCTCTCGCCCAGCGCACGCCAGGCCAGCGCCGGCACGGCGTAAGCCAGCGCCGCGCCCGCGCCCAAAAGCACGCCTTCAAGAGGGGGGCTGGCTAAAATCATGCGCACAAGTTTAGCGGCTGGCCCCTCTGCGCAAGGGGCTTTTTCATGGCTCTTTCACGCTTTCGCCACCGCTGCTGCCCTCTTGGCTCTTCTTTCGCGCCTGGCGCGCGATTTCCCGATTTCCCTTGTCCGCGCCGCATTCCAGCGCCCTTTTCCATCGCCCTTCCTGACATGGCCTCCGCCCTTACCGAAAAACTCTCGCGCCTGGTCAAGCACATCAGCGGCCAGGCCCGCATCACCGAAAGCAACGTGGCCGACATGCTGCGCGAAGTGCGCATGGCCCTGCTGGAAGCCGACGTGGCCCTGCCCGTGGTGCGCGACTTCATCGCCCGCGTGAAAGAAAAAGCGCTGGGCCAGGAAGTGCTGGGCAGCCTCAAGCCCGGCCAGACGCTGGTGGGCATCGTCAATCGCGAGCTGGCCGCCACCATGGGCGAAGGCGTGAGCGACATCAACCTGGCCGCGCAGCCGCCCGCCGTCATCCTCATGGCCGGCCTGCAAGGCGCGGGCAAAACCACCACCACGGCCAAACTGGCGCGCCACCTGATCCAAAAGCGCAAGAAAAAAGTGCTCACCGTCTCGGGCGACGTGTACCGCCCCGCCGCCATCGAGCAGCTCAAAACCGTGACGGCGCAGGCCGGCGCCGACTGGTTCCCTTCCTCGCCCGATCAGCAGCCGCTGGACATCGCCCGCGCCGCCCTGGACCACGCCCGCCGCCAGTACTACGACGTGCTGCTGGTGGACACCGCAGGCCGCCTGGCCATTGACGAAGCGCTGATGCAGGAAATCAAAACCCTGCACGCCGCCCTCAAGCCCGTGGAAACTTTGTTCGTGGTCGATGCCATGCAGGGCCAGGACGCCGCCAACACCGCCAAAGCCTTCAGCCAGGCGCTGCCGCTCACCGGCATCGTGCTCACCAAGATGGACGGCGACTCGCGCGGCGGCGCGGCGCTGTCGGTGCGGCAAATCACCGGCGCGCCCATCAAATTCGCGGGCACATCCGAAAAAATCGACGGCCTGGAAGTGTTCGACGCCGAACGCCACGCGGGCCGCATCCTCGGCATGGGCGACATCGTGGCCCTGGTCGAGCAAGTGGCCGAAGGCGTGGATTTGGCCGCCGCCCGGAAGCTGGCCGAAAAAATGATGAAAAAAGGCAGCGGCTTCGACCTGGAAGACTTTCTCGGCCAGCTCCAGCAAATGAAGCAAATGGGCGGCCTGGGCAGCTTCATGGACAAACTGCCCACCCAGCTGGCCGCCAAAGCCAGCGAAGCCGACCTGGCCCGCGCCGAAAAAGACATCCGCCGCAAGGAAGGCATCATCAACAGCATGACCCCCGAAGAGCGCCGCAAGCCCGAGCTGCTCAAGGCCAGCCGCAAGCGCCGCGTCGCCCAGGGCGCGGGCGTGCATGTGCAGGAGGTCAACCGCCTGCTCAAAGAGTTCGAGCAGATGCAGGGCATGATGAAACAGCTCAAAGGCAGCGGCCTGATGAAGCTCATGCGCCGCATGGGCGGCATGAAGGGCTTGGGCGGCCTGCTCGGCGGCGGCCTGCCGCCCATGCCTCCCGGAATGGGCGGGAAAGGGCCGTTTTAAGAACCTGTTATAAAAGTTATCCAAAAAGCCTGACCGTGCGCCGAATGCAAGCGATCTTGACGAAGGCTTCAGCTGAAGCGACAGTACTTCATAGCCTTCGGAGAACCTTCTCGATTGACTCAGCCAGGCAAAGGTTCTTTCCACAATCCAGCGCTTGGGAAGCGCCTTGAAGATGCGCTGCTGGCAGCGCTTGATCACCTGCATGTTCCATGCCAAACATGCTCAGTGCCCTATTGATCAGACGGCCCGAGTAGCCGCCATTCACAAAAACAGTCTTGAGGCACTCAAAACGCAAGAACAGCCTCACCAAAAAAGCCCTGACACCCACTCGGTCCTGAATGCCTGCCGAATACACCACCACGGCCAGCAGCAGCCCCATTGTGTCTACGGCCATGTGGCGCTTGCGCCCTTTGACTCTTTTGCCTGCATCATATCCGTGCTGCCCGCTTTTTTGAGACGGTCTTTAAGGCGTACCGTTCTATTAGCAGCGTTTTCGCGATAAAACCAGCAACGCTGCACATGAATGCTCCTAGGCCGAATCGACATTCCCCCCACCCACAAGGGAATCGATGCGAGGTAGAGGAAAGCCAGGAAGTGGGAGGGCTTGCGGTCGAAGCGAGTGGCGATGCGGCGAAACTGTTTGAGCCTGGCAAAGCAACGTTCGATGCGATTGCGTAGCCGGTACAGTGCCTTGTCGTAGGCACGCGGTTGCTGGCAGCTGCGAGGCGGGTTCACCGGCTGGGCGCCGAGCGAGTGGATCTGCGCCACCAGTTGCCGGCTGTCATGGCCTTTGTCGGCCAAGACGCACTTGGGCTTGAACCCGGCCAGCAGCGCTGGCGCTTGCGTGATGTCGTTACGCTGGCCGCCAGTGAGGATAAATCGCATCGGGCGGCCCTGGCCATCCACCGCCATGTGGATCTTCGTGCTCAGCCCTCCTGGGCAACGCCCCAGAGCCGGGTGCGTTGCCCCCCTTTTCCGGTCGCCGCCTGTGCGTGCGCCCGGACAATGCTGCTGTCGATCATCAGATACTCGTTGCTTCGATCCTGAATCAGGGACTGCAACACCCGCTCCCAGATGCCCTTGGCCGCCCAGCGGGTGAAGCGCTTGTGCACGCTCTTGCAGGCTCCGTAGCGCGTCGGCAGATCACTCCAGCGCGCCCCGGAGCGCAACACCCACAGCACGCCATTGACGAAGCTGCGGTTGTCCGCTGCCGTACGCCCAGGGTCACTGGCCTTGCCTGGGAGCAGATCTTCGATCCGCTCCCATTGGGTTTGGGTCAATTCGTAGCGGCTGGGCCGCGGATGCTTGGTCTCGGACGTCCGCCGAAGATACCGGATGAATGTCGATTCGGCCTAGTAGCTGTTCTTCTCAATTCACGCAACTCGGTGGCCCCTTCGATGGAGTCATCGAATGCAACGACTCCGCTGTTAGCGAAGTCAGAAGAGCAAACGCAATTGGAGTTACTATCGATATTCGTCCTTCTTCATCCAGCAAACAAAAAGGCCTACCAATAGCTGGCAGGCCTTAATATTGGTTGCGCGGGAAGGATTTGAACCTCCGACCTTTGGGTTATGAGCCCAACGAGCTACCAGGCTGCTCCACCGCGCGATAAAAGAAATTATATTGTACCTTATTCTTTAGCTTCCTGCAAGTCACTGCTCTCAACAACGGCATCAGGTCTGTCTACCAGCTCAACAAAAGCCATCGGAGCGTTATCCCCTACGCGAAACCCCATCTTCAAAATGCGCGTATATCCTCCAGGACGGGCTTGATAGCGAGGCCCCAGTACGGCAAACAGCTTGACAACACTATCGCGATCGCGCAGACGATTAAACGCCAAGCGTTTATTAGCCAAAGAATCCTTCTTCGCAAGCGTGATCATGGGTTCAATGACCTTGCGCAGCTCTTTGGCCTTAGGCAAAGTCGTCTTGATCGCCTCATGCTCAATCAGCGAATTCATCATATTGCGCAGCATCGCTTGACGATGGGCGCTGGTGCGGTTGAGTTTGCGTAAACCATGACGGTGACGCATAGTGCTTCCTTTCTTTGCTTATAAAAGACCGCCGTATCAGGTACGGCCTTCGGCACATGGCGCCATTCATGGCGCACAAAAGAACGACATCCAGCGGACATCATTCCAAAACTTCTCACTCATTCAATTAGCGCTTATCCAAACCCAAGGGCGGCCAATTTTCCAGCTTCATGCCAAGCGTCAGTCCACGAGAAGCCAGGACCTCTTTGATCTCATTAAGTGATTTACGCCCAAGATTCGGTGTTTTCAGCAACTCGTTTTCCGTTCTCTGAATCAAATCACCTATATAATAAATGTTTTCAGCCTTCAGACAGTTGGCCGAGCGCACCGTTAATTCCAATTCATCAACAGGGCGCAACAAGATTGGGTCGAAACGATCCGCCGCCCCCTTCTGTGTTGACTGGTCGAAGGCCGCCAGCTCGTGCCCTTCCAGCTGAGCAAATACTGCCAACTGCTCAACCAAAATCTTGGCTGCCGCACGAACAGCATCCTCAGCACTGATCGTGCCATTTGTCTCAATATCCAAAACCAATTTATCAAGATCAGTGCGTTGCTCTACACGCGCACTTTCTACGGCATAACTAACGCGGCGAATCGGCGAAAAAGACGCATCAAGCACTATTTTCCCAATTGGCTTAGATCCCTCATCAGCGTAACGCCGGACATTGCCAGGAACGTAACCTCTGCCCTTCTCCACCCGAATCTGCATATCCAGCTTGCCGCCCTGCGAAAGCGTAGCAATAACATGCCCAGGGTTCACAACTTCTACATCATGAGGCACCTGGATGTCTGCTCCAGTTACCACCCCCTCTCCATCCTTACGCAGAGTTAGCGTCACCTCATCGCGGTTATGCAGTTTAAAGACGACTCCCTTGAGATTCAGCAGAATATTAACGACATCTTCCTGTACGCCATCCAGAGTTGAATATTCATGAACAACGCCCGCAATCGTTACCTCAGTAGGAGCATATCCTACCATGGATGACAACAACACACGCCGCAAAGCGTTACCCAAGGTGTGACCATATCCCCGCTCAAAAGGCTCTAATATCACCTCAGCTCGATTGTCATCCAAAGATTCGACCGTAATACTTTTGGGTTTCAGCAAATTTGTTTGCATATTCCGAACTTCCTCTCAATACCTGCGGTTCGTTGCACCGGCAAGGTTGGTGAAGCACCAAACCCGCCAAGGTGGCGGGCGTGGAACACTAAGGGACGAGACCCAAAACTAGCGTGAATACAATTCAACGATCAACGATTCATTAATATCAGCACCAAATTCATCGCGGTCTGGCACCTTCTTGAAAACGCCTTCCACTTTGTCGACGCTGACCTCAACCCAAGATGGCATACCCACTTGGGTAGCCAATTGCAAGGCCTCCTGGACACGTGTCTGTTTTCTGGACTGCTCGCGGACAGCGATGATATCGCCCGCTTTCACCAAATATGAGGGAATGTTCACAGACTGGCCATTCACGAGAATGGCCTTGTGCGAAACCAACTGACGCGCTTCGGCGCGAGTCGATCCAAACCCCATACGATAAACCACGTTGTCCAGACGAGATTCGAGCAAAAACAGGAGATTCGCGCCCGTATTTCCGCGACGGCGATCAGCCTCCGAAAAATAACGGCGAAACTGCTTTTCCAAAACACCGTACATGCGCTTAACCTTCTGTTTTTCGCGCAACTGCAAGCCATAATCTGAGGTGCGTGAGCCAGAAGTCCGACCATGCTGACCGGGTTTCGTATCAAATTTCGCCTTGTCACTAATCGAGCGACGGGCGCTCTTCAAAAAAAGGTCTGTGCCTTCGCGACGAGAAAGCTTAGCCTTGGGTCCGATATAACGTGCCACCTTAAATTCCTTTTTTCCTTCTTCCTCACTTATTAAGCGAGGGAGCCTTCACGCTGAACAATGCGACGGCAGTGGTCTTGATTGCAAACACCAGAACAAACCGATCCTGGCAACGATAGTATTAAATGCGTCGCCGCTTCTGAGGACGGCACCCATTATGAGGGACAGGCGTCACATCGGAAATCGATGTAATACGAATTCCAAGAGCTGCCAGCGCACGAACAGAAGACTCCCGACCCGGACCTGGCCCTTTGATTTCGACATCAAGATTTTTGATACCCTGATCCTGTGCTGCACGGCCTGCCACCTCTGAAGCAACCTGCGCAGCAAAGGGGGTAGATTTGCGTGACCCTTTAAATCCTTGCCCACCAGAGGAAGCCCAAGACAAGGCATTCCCCTGTCTATCAGTGATAGTAATAATGGTATTGTTAAATGAAGCATGCACATGAGCGACCCCGTCCGCAATATTTTTGCGGACCTTCTTGCGTACGCGCTGTGCAGCATTCCCTGCAGGAGACTTTGCCATAACTGTTCTCTCTTAAATTATTTTTTCAAAGACTGAGCCGCCTTACGAGGCCCCTTGCGGGTTCGTGCATTTGTGCGCGTGCGTTGCCCACGCAAAGGCAGTCCCCGGCGATGACGGAAACCTCGATAACACCCGATATCCATAAGGCGTTTAATATTCATCGTAGTTTCGCGGCGAAGGTCGCCTTCAATTACGAATCGGGAAACCTGGTCACGAATCTTTTCCAGATCGGCATCACTCAGATCCTTAACCTTCTTAGAATACGAAATGCTGCAAGCGTCGCAAATCTTGCGCGCTCGCGCACGACCAATGCCATAAATAGCCGTCAACCCGATCTCTGCGTGTTGATGCGGTGGGATATTGATACCAGCAATACGAGCCATAGTTTCTAGCCTCTAAAAATTTATCGCAGGAAAGTGACGCCACTCAACCCTGACGCTGCTTATGCCGCGGATCTGAGCAAATCACGCGCACGACATTTTTGCGCCTGATAATTTTGCAGTTGCGACAAATCTTCTTTACTGATGCGGAAACTCTCATCCAATTCTCCTAAACCAAAATATTCACTTCTACAGAGACGCCTTGAAGCTCGCTTTTTTCAACAGAGACTCATATTGCTGACTCATCATGTACGTCTGAACCTGCGCCATAAAATCCATTGTCACGACAACCAAAATCAACAACGAGGTTCCGCCAAAATAAAACGGCACATTGTATTTCAGTATCAAAAACTCTGGCAACAAGCAAACCAAAGTCACATAAATAGCGCCAACAAAAGTCAAACGCGCCAGAATTCTATCGATAGCCTTAGCAGTATTCTCTCCAGGCCGGACGCCAGGAATAAAAGCACCACTCTTCTTCAGATTATCCGCAGTCTCCCTACTATTAAAAACCAGCGCCGTATAGAAAAAACAAAAACCAATAATAGCTGTCGCATACAGCATAATATAAATTGGCTGCCCAGGAGAAAGCGCCGCAGCAATATCACTAAGCCAATGAGTAGACTCTCCTGCACCAAACCACCCAACGACTGTTGCCGGCAATAAGATAATAGAAGAGGCAAAAATCGGCGGAATAACGCCTGCCATATTTAATTTTAACGGCAAATGAGACGACTGCCCCCCGTAAACCTTGTTGCCAACCTGCCTGCGGGCATAGTTTACCAAGATTTTTCGCTGTCCACGCTCAACGAACACGACAAAATAAGTTACCAGCACAACCAGTGCGCAGATAAACAGCGCCACTATCTCGCTCATCGCTCCTGAACGAACCAGCTCAAGCATGCCACCAATGGCTCCTGGCAGCCCAGCAGCGATACCCGCAAAAATTAGTATTGAAATACCATTCCCCAAGCCTCGCTCGGTAATCTGCTCACCAAGCCACATCAAAAACATAGTTCCAGCAGTCAGACTAACCAC
Organism: Ottowia massiliensis; assembly: GCF_900240305.1. Classification (NCBI taxonomy): domain Bacteria; kingdom Pseudomonadati; phylum Pseudomonadota; class Betaproteobacteria; order Burkholderiales; family Comamonadaceae; genus Ottowia; species Ottowia massiliensis. Next base: position 968,064 of record NZ_LT964854.1, read on the forward strand.
CGTTGTCAATTGAAAAAGCAATCCCGGATTCAGTACTAATCCTTGCGACGATTGCAACGCAACTGCAATTCCCCAAGACTGGAAGATTCCCAGCGCCAAGGTTCCATATCGTGTGTATTGGGTGATCTTGCGCCGACCAGCCTCACCCTCTTTTTTGAGCTGCTCGAAAGATGGAACAACGTAGGAAACAAGCTGCATGATGATCGATGCCGAAATATAAGGCATGATCCCTAATGCAAAAACCGTAAAACGAGAAAGCGCCCCACCGGAAAACATATTGAACAAATTCAATATGCCCCCTCCTTGGCTTGAAAAAAACTGCCGTAATTGGTCTGGATTGATGCCCGGAACTGGTATATGCGCGCCAACTCGATATACCACGAGCGCCAGCAGCAGAAAAACAAGGCGACGGTGTAGGTCACCATATTTTCCCGTTTTCGCGATCCGCACTGCGTCTATTGCCACGATGTCCGCTCTAATCAGACAATGGAACCACCAGCCGCTTCAATTGCCAGCCTCGCCCCTGCCGTCGCAGCCACACCCGTCAATTTAACAGCCTTCGTCAGATTTCCGGACTTGATCACCTTGACAGTCTTGGCATGAGCAGGTACTAAACCCCTTTCTTTCAGCAGCAATAAATCAATCACTTCAACTTGCAAACAAGCCAAATCCGAGAGCGTAATTTCCGCGTTAAATCTCAAGGAAACAGACTTGAACCCTCGCTTCGGCAAGCGACGCTGCAAAGGCATCTGACCTCCCTCAAAGCCGACCTTATGGTAACCGCCAGAACGCGACTTTTGGCCCTTGTGACCTCGGCCAGCAGTTTTCCCCAGACCAGAGCCAATGCCACGCCCAACGCGGCGACGCGCGTGTTTAGCTCCCGCAGCGGGCTTAATTCCATTAAGTTCCATTTGCAATCCTTTAATTAACAACCGATTAAAGCAATTTAACCAGGTAGTCAACCTTATTGATCATGCCTCGAATTGCCGGAGTATCTTCCAGCTCACGCACGCTATTTAACCTACGCAAACCCAAACCACGGACGGTCGCACGATGAGACTCTTTGCATCCAATCGGGCTGCGGACAAGCTGAACTTTTAACGTCTTGTTTTCCTTAACCATCTCTCACATCCCTGCGAATTACGCAAACAAATCATCGACACTTTTGCCTCTCTTGGCAGCAACTTCCGCAGGAGTCGTACAGTTGGCAAGCGCGTCAAATGTGGCCCGTACCATATTATATGGATTAGAAGAACCGTGACTTTTCGCCACGATATCAGTAATTCCCATCACCTCAAATACAGCGCGCATAGGGCCGCCAGCAATGATGCCCGTACCCTTCGGAGCAGGCGCCATCATGACAACAGCGGCGCCATGCACCCCCGTTACATTATGGTGAATGGTGCCATCCCTTAAAGAAACTTTTGTCATGTTGCGACGGGCCTCATCCATGGCCTTTTGCACTGCGGCAGGCACCTCTTTGGATTTCCCCTTACCCATGCCAACTCGCCCATCGCCATCGCCAACAACAGTCAAAGCAGCGAAGCCGAGAATACGGCCCCCTTTAACAACTTTAGTAACGCGGTTGACTGAAATCATCTTTTCGCGCAAGCCATCCTCAGGGCCATCGCTTTGCATTTTCGCCTGAAATTTAGCCATTTTGATTCGCCTCGCAAAAATTAAAACTGCAATCCAGCCTCACGCGCAGCATCGGCCAGCGCCTTGACACGTCCATGATAAGAAAAGCCAGACCGATCGAAAGCGACCTTTTCTACGCCAACAGCCTTGGCACGCTCGGCGATACGCTTACCAACGATCTCTGCAGCCGCCACATTGCCACCCTTTCCAGATCCACCCAATTGCTTGCGAACTTCTGGCTCTATCGTTGAAGCGCTCGCCAATATACGGGCGCCATCGCCGGAAATCAAACTGGCGTAAATATGCAAATTGGTTCTATTGACCGCAAGACGCGCGATCCCTTGTTCTGCAATACGGATACGGGTCTGCCGGGCGCGACGCAGACGCTGTTCTTTTTTATTCAACATGATGAGAAGCCTTTATTTCTTCTTGGTCTCTTTAATGATGACCTTTTCGTCAGCATAACGCACACCCTTGCCTTTGTAAGGCTCCGGAGGCCGTATTGCACGAATCTCAGAAGCGATTTGGCCGACTCGTTGGCGATCAGCTCCTTTAATCACGATTTCCGTCGGCGAAGGAGTAGCTACAGAAATACCTGCAGGCATTTCAATAATTACAGGATGCGAAAACCCAAGCGCAAGATTCAGCTTATTGCCTTGTGCCTGAGCGCGGTAACCCACGCCCACCAAGGCCAACTTCTTTTCAAACCCTTTGCTTACGCCAACGACCATGTTGTTGACAAGCTGCCGCATGGTTCCACTCATGGCATTTGCTTCCCGCGTTTCATCAGCAGGTTCAAAAGACAAAACACCATTTTGAGACGAGATTTTCACTAAAGCGTTCTGAGCCAATTTCAGCTCTACTCCGCCGCCTTTGACCGTAATTTGATCATCCTTCAAGTTGACATCGATGCCAGAAGGTATCGCCACGGGCATTTTTGCTACACGGGACATTTCATCTCTCCTTTATTCCGCGCATTAGGCCACGTAGCACAACACTTCGCCACCAACACCGGCAGCGCGCGCCTTGCGATCCGTCATAACGCCTTTTGGAGTCGTCACGATTGCCACCCCCAGACCATTCATCACCTGAGGCAACTTCTCGCACCCTTTATAAACGCGCAGGCCAGGGCGGCTTACACGCTCAATACGCTCGATAACAGGCCGGCCAGCGTAGTATTTCAGAGTGATCTCCAACTCTGACTTCTTGCCATCAGCCTTCACCTGAAAACCATCAATATATCCCTCATCTTTCAGCACCTGGGCAATTGCCACCTTGACTTTGGAAGAAGGAACTACAACTGTAGATTTTGCGACCATTTGCGCATTGCGAATGCGCGTGAGCAGGTCGGCAATGGGATCACTCATGCTCATTATGTATCTCCTGCCCAGATTACCAACTTGCCTTGGTTACGCCAGGGATATCGCCAGAAAAGGCCATTTCGCGAATCTTGGCTCGCCCCAGTCCAAATTGACGAAATGTGCCACGTGGACGCCCTGTAATTTCGCAGCGATTGCGCTGGCGTGTTGGATTGGCATTTCGCGGCAGTTTCTGCAATGCCAAACGGGCTTGTGCACGTTCTTCCTCGGAACGTTTGACATCACCAGCGACAGCCTTTAGTTCGGCATATTTAGCCGCATATTTGGCGGCCAGGTTTTTGCGCTTGAGTTCACGCTCGATCAAAGCGGTTTTTGCCACAACGTTACCCTTTAGTTCTTGAACGGAAAACGGAAAGCTGAAAGCAGCGCCTTGCACTCTTCATCAGACTTGGCCGTCGTCGTAATGCTGATGTTCAACCCTCGCAAAGCATCCACCTTGTCGTATTCGATTTCGGGGAAAATAATTTGCTCTTTGACGCCCACGTTGTAATTGCCGCGCCCGTCAAAAGAACGTCCCGAAATACCCCGAAAATCTCGCACGCGAGGCAATGCAACGGTTACAAAGCGATCAAGAAACTCATACATGCGAACACCACGCAGCGTCACCATGCAGCCAATCGCCTGCCCCTCGCGGATCTTGAAGCCAGCAATGGCCTTGCGGGCCTTGGTCACAACAGGCTTCTGACCGGCAATGCGCGCCAGATCCGACACCGCGTGATCCATCACCTTCTTATCAGCCACAGCTTCGCTCACACCCATATTCAGGGTGATTTTGCTCAGACGAGGAACTTCCATAACGGATTTGTAGCCGAACTTTTGCATCAGTTCGGGCACCACTTTTTCGCGATAGTGTTGTTGCAGTCGTGCCATCTCACGCCACCCTGATTTCTTCACCGCTGGACTTGAACACGCGGACACGCTTACCATCCGTAAGCGTCTTAACACCCACGCGATCAGCCTTGCCTGTTGCGCCATTGAAAATGGCGATGTTGGATTGATGAATCGGCATCGTCTTTTCAGTGATGCCGCCAGGCACACCCATCATGGGATTGGGTTTGACGTGCTTTTTCACAATATTCACGCCTTCGACAATCACGCGTTCTTCACTAACGCGCGAAAGCACTTTGCCGCGCTTGCCTTTGTCGCGCCCGGCAATCACGATGACTTCATCGCCTTTGCGAATCTTCTTCATGGCAACAGCCCTTTCAGATGACCTCAGGGGCCAGCGACACGATCTTCATGAATCGCTCGGAACGCAGCTCGCGCGTCACCGGACCAAAAATGCGGGTGCCAATCGGCTCCAGCTTGTTGTTGAGCAAAACGGCGGCATTGCCGTCAAATTTGATGAGCGAACCATCAGGCCTGCGCACACCTTTGGCCGTGCGCACCACCACGGCGCTATAAACCTCGCCTTTTTTGACGCGGCCACGCGGAGCGGCTTCTTTCACGCTCACCTTAATGATGTCGCCAACACTTGCGTAACGGCGCTTGGATCCGCCCAGCACCTTGATGCACAGGACGGACTTGGCGCCGGTGTTATCGGCAACCTCGAGTCGAGATTCAGTCTGGATCATTTCAATTTCCCAACTTGCACCCTGTCATATCACCAACAGGAACAGTCTTGGGCCCGTGTATGGGCAGAATTTGCTTGAGCCACCCGCTTTGAGCAACTCGAAAGCAAGTGAAGCGGCGGATTATGGCAACCTGAAACAAGCTTGTCAAGCTCTTTTTGCGCCCCCAAGACTGCCATATTGAGCAGCCAAGGCCAGAAAGCTTTCCAGCCCGGCATCCCGGCCCGTCTCTTCTTGCAGCACATTCGCCACGGCAGGCGCCACGGCAGCCGCAGCCGCAGCGTCCAGAAACAGCAGGCGCGAGCGGCGCGCCAGCACATCTTCCACGCTGCGGGCGTATTCATGCCGTGCCGCAAAGCGCACCATGGCCTCGCTCAGCCCGTCCGTCATCCAGCGTTCATGCCCCGGCAGTTGCGCCAGCGCATCCGCTTCGCCGCCATACAAATGCGGCCCGGGCGCCTCGTTCAACGGCACGGCTTGCGCGCCATCCGGCAAGGCGCCCACCAGCTTCAAGCCTGCCGTGCGCGATTTACCTTGCGGCACCAGGCCCGCGTCGGCGCAGCGGGCCAGCACGTCCTGGGCCATGGCACGGTAAGTCGTCCATTTGCCGCCCGTCACGGTCACCAGCCCGCTTGCGTCGATCAGGATGGTGTGCTCGCGGCTGATTGACTTGGTCGCAGCCTGGCCCTGCGGCTTGACCAGCGGCCGCAGCCCCGCCCACTGGCTGCGCACATCGGCGCGCCGGGGCGGGCGGCGCAGGTAGCGCCCCGCTTCGCGCAAGATGAAGTCCACTTCATCTTCTTGCGGGCAAGGCTCCAGCGGCAAATCATGGCGCGGGTTGTCCGTCGTGCCCAAAATGAGCTTGCCCAGCCACGGCACGGCAAACAGAACGCGCCCGTCCGCCGTGCTGGGCACCAGCAGCGCCCGGCGGCCAGGCAGAAAGTCCTGGTCCACCACCACATGCACGCCCTGGCTGGGCGCGACCAGCGCGCTTGCGCTGCGCCCTGTGGCTGCGGCGTCCTGCTGGCGCAAGGCATCCACCCATACGCCCGTGGCGTTGATGACGCAGCCCGCCTCAATGTCATATTCCCGCCCTGTTTCGGCATCCTTTGCCCGCAGCCCCGCCACCTTGCCGCCTGCGTGGCGCAACTGCGTCACGGGGCAATGGTTCACCAGCAAAGCGCCATGCGCCGCCGCCGTACGCGCCAGCGCCAGCGCCAGCCGCGCATCGTCAAACTGCCCATCCCAATACTGCACGCCGCCCTTCAGGCCCTGCGGCTGCGCGCCCGGCAGGCGGTTTTGCACGGCAATCGTGCCCAGCCACTGCGTACTCCCCAAACTGGCCTGGCCCGCCAGCAGGTCATAAACCTTCAGCCCCATGCCGTACCAGGGCGTTTCCCACCAGCTGTAAGACGGCATCACGAACGCCAGCGGCTGCGCCAAATGGGGCGCCGCCGCCAGGATGTGCGCGCGCTCGTGCAGCGCCTCGCGCACCAGCGCCACATTGCCCTGCGCCAGATAACGCACCCCGCCATGCACCAGCTTGGTGGCGCGTGACGAAGTGCCCTTGGCAAAGTCATGCGCTTCCAGCAGCAGCACTTTCAGGCCGCGCACTGCCGCATCCAGTGCCACGCCCAGCCCCGTGGCGCCGCCGCCAATCACCGCCACGTCATACCGCCCGGGCCGGGCCAGACGTTGCATCAGCTCAGATCGATGGGTCGGCAAAGGGGCGGCAGTCATGAAGCACACGCAGCGGTATTGAAAAAGAGGGGCGAGTGTATGCAGGGGCGGCGCTCTTCGCCTGCGTTCACTATCAAATCAATAGCTGCAAATCCAGTCTGCACCAGGACTTCAGGCCGATTTGATGCATGACGGCGCGAACCACATGCCCTGCCGGCAGATCAGCCGGCGGGCTGCTCCAGAAAGTTTCTGAGCATGGCGTGGCCGTGCTCGGTCAGCACGCTTTCGGGGTGGAACTGCACGCCTTCGATGGGCAGGGTTTTGTGGCGCACGGCCATGATTTCGCCGTCATCGTCGCTGGCGGCGGTGATTTCCAGCTCCGGCGGGCAGGTGGCGCGCTCAATCACCAGCGAGTGGTAGCGATTGACGGTGAACTGCCTGGGCAGCCCGGCGAACACGCCTTTTTGATCGGTGGTGATGACGCTGGTTTTGCCGTGCATTTGCCGTCCGGCGCGCACGATGCGCCCGCCCAGCGCCTCGCCTATGGCCTGGTGGCCCAGGCACACGCCCAGAATGGGCACTTTGCCCGCAAAGTGGCGAATGGCGGCCACCGACACGCCCGCCTGCGCTGGCGCGCAAGGGCCGGGGCTGATGCACAGGCGGCTGAATTCACCCCGGGCAAAGCGCGCCTGCAAATCTTCCAGCGTGGTTTCGTCGTTGCGCAGCGTGCTCACGCGCGCGCCCAGCTCGCCAAAGTACTGGACGATGTTGAAAGTGAAGCTGTCGTAGTTGTCAATCATCAAGAGGTTCATGGCGCGGCTCCTGCACAAGAGGATGAAGCGGAATCGGGGCCAGCCTGCAAGCGGCGCAGCTCTTCGTGCTCATGGGCAATGCAGCAGTCGATAAGGGCGCGGTAGATGCGCTCCAGCAGGCCGGGGTTGCCGCCTTCGGCGGCGGCCTGCTCGCGCACGCGGGCCACGATCTGGTCGATGCGGGCCTGGTCATGAACCAGCCGGGCATCGCCCTTGATGCGGGCCGCTTGCGTCATGTAGCCGCAGCGGGTCACGAGCAGGGGCACAAGGGCGTCGTCCAGCGCGTCCACGCAGGCGCGCACTTCGGCCATGTTTTCGCAGTGGCGAACCTGGGCAATGGCTTTCATGATCAGTGCAGCCCTTCTTCCACCAGCTCGCTGGCGCGCAGCAGGGCGCGGGCCTTGGCCTCGGTTTCGCGCCACTCCATTTCAGGGTCGCTGTCGGCCACGATGCCGGCGGCCGCCTGGGTGTAGAGCCGCCCGCCCTTGACGATGCCGGTGCGGATGGCAATGGCCAGGTCCATGTCGCCCGCGTAGCTGATGTGGCCGCACGCGCCGCCATACACGCCCCGCTTGCTCGGCTCCAGCTCGTCTATCAGCTCCATCGCGTGAATCTTGGGCGCGCCGCTCAAGGTGCCGGCGGGGAAGGTGGCCCGGAGCACGTCCATGTGGCTCATGCCGTCCAGCAGCAGGCCCTCCACATTGCTGACGATGTGCATGACGTGGCTGTAGCGCTCCACGGCAAAGGCTTCGGTCACTTTCACGCTGCCAATGCGGGCGATGCGGCCAATGTCGTTGCGGGCCAGGTCAATGAGCATGACGTGCTCGGCGCGCTCCTTGGGGTCGGCCAGCAGCTCGGCTTCGGCGGCCTGGTCGGCCTCGGGCGTGGCGCCGCGCGGGCGCGTACCCGCCAGCGGGCGGATGGTGATCTTCTGCCCGCCTTCGGCCCGCTCGTGGCGCACCAGGATTTCGGGGCTGGAGCCGACAACGTGGAAATCGCCCAGGTCATAGAAATACAGATAGGGCGACGGGTTGAGCGAGCGCAGCGCGCGGTAGAGCGACAGCGCATCGCCCGCAAAGGGCTTGGACAGGCGCTGGCCCACTTCCACCTGCATGAAGTCGCCCGCCGCAATCAGCTCCTTGGCGCGCGCCACGGCAGCCAGGAAATCGGCCTTGTCGAACTCGCGGTGCACGGCTTGCGCGGGCGCGGGCCGCAGGCGCGGCGGAATCACGGGCTGGCACAGGCGCTCGTGCAGCTCGTGCAGGCGCGCGCGTGCACGCTCGAAAGCGCCCGCCTGGGCCGGATCGGCATAGACGATGAAATGCAGCTTGCCCGTGAGGTTGTCAATGACGGCCACCTCCTCGCAGTGCAGCAAAAAAATGTCCGGGCAGCCCAGCGTGTCAGGCGGGCAGGTGTGCGCCAGCTTTTTCTCGATGTGGCGCACCGTGTCATAGCCAAAGTAGCCCGCTAGCCCGCCGCAAAAGCGCGGCGCCGCTGGCGGCAGCGCCACCTTGAAGCGGCGCTGGTAGCGCTCGATGAAATCCAGCGGATTGTCCGGCGCGGTTTCCACCACTTGGCCATCGGTCACCACCTCGGTTTTCGCCTGCTCGCCAAAGCCGCTGGCGCGCAAAAAAGTGCGCGCGGGCAGGCCAATGAACGAGTAGCGCCCGAAACGCTCGCCGCCCACCACCGACTCCAGCAAAAAGCTGTATCGGCGGCCGCCCGTGTCATCCGGCTTGCCCGGCGTGGCCGTGAGCTTCAGATACAGCGACAGCGGCGTCTCCAGATCGGCGAACGCCTCGGCCACCAGCGCAATGCGGTTGTAGCCCTGCGCGGCCAGGGCCTTGAATTCCTGCTCGGTCATGAATCGGTTTCCTGTCATCAGAAAAACATGCGCGCAAAGCCAGCCGCTGGCGCGCGCGAAAGAAACTTGGAAAGGGGAAAAAGGCTGCGGCGGCGGCCTCCGCCGCGCGCGCCCATTGCGGACGCGAAAGCCAGGGGCAAAGTCAGCGCGCAGGCTTGCGCCAGGGCCACGCCCCCCGGGCACGGCGGCCCGCATCAGCAAAAGAAAAAAGCAGCGGCAACATGGGGCGGGCAGTTTACTGGAGGGCCAGCAAACGAGCTGGCGGCGGCAAGCAGGCTGGAAACGGCGCGGGAAAAGCGCTTTGATTCGCTCTTTGTTTCATAGCACACTATCGCGCCAATAAAGCGGCAAGTGGCTTTTTTGCCCCTTTGAATTCGCTCTTCTTATTGAAGTATCCGGCTGCCGGGCCGCCCGCGTGATCAAGCCGCTTGCAGGCGCTTGGCGATGGCGGGCAAATCCGGCAGCACGGCATCTGCGCCTTCCTGCTCGACTGGGCAGCCGTAGTTGTAGCCATAGGGCAGCAAGAAGACGGGGCAGCCCGCCGCGCGCGCAGCCTGCGCGTCGTTGCGCGAGTCGCCCACCATCAGCGTGGCCGCAGGGGGCGCGCCCAGCAGGCGGCAGGTTTCCAGCAGCGGCAGCGGATCGGGCTTCTTGCGCGCGAAGGTGTCGCCGCCGTGAATGAAGCGGAAAAACGGCGCCAGCCCCAGCCTGCGCATCAGCTCGCGGGCGAAAGCCTGCGGCTTGTTGGTCAGGCACGCCAGCGGCAGCCCCTGCGCCTGCAAGGCCGCCAGCCCTTCGCGCACGCCCGGATAGAGCCGGCTGTGCGTGCCATTGACTTGCCCGTACGCCTGCAAGTAAGCGGCCCAGGCCTGATTGAACGTGGCCTCATCGGGCATTGCCCCGCCATCTTGCAGGGCCAGCACGCAGCGCAGCAAATGCTCCGTGCCGCGCCCCACGAAGCGGGCGATCTGCTCGCGCTCGATGCGGGGGCGGCGCATCTGCCGCAGTATGGCGTTCAGGGCGGCGTCAAAGTCGCCCAGCGTATCGACGAGCGTGCCGTCGCAGTCAAGCATGACGGCCTGGATGGGAGCTGGCATAGGGCGCGGGAAATGAAAAGAGGAAAAGGAAAAGAGAAAAAGAAGACAGCGGCGATTGTCCGCTGGCCGCTTTTGGCAGGCCGCCGCCGTCAGGCAAACAGGCACGCTGATTTCGCGCTTAATTCAGCTCTCGAATCAAGAGCATGATGTCCTAGTAGAAACTGCGCCAGACGGCATTTGCACCCCCTCAAATTCGCTCCTCTTTTTGGGGCAATGGCGCGCCATGCGGCGGCCCGCGCCTGGCCGCCCCGGCCTTCAGTTCAGCGCCATGGAGAGCTTGCGGCGGTAGCGCGAGACGAGTTCGGCCTGCGGGTCTTGCTGCGCGGCGGCGGCCTTGCCGGTCAGCTCGATGCCGCCAGCGCTCTTGCCTTCATGCGCCTTGGCCTTGTCGGGCGCGGGCGTGAGCAGCTCCAAGATGGCCACGTAGGTTTTGCGGGCCAGATCGCCTTCCCATTGGCGGTCGCGCAGGATGATTTCGAGCAGCTCGTCCATCGCCTGCGTCCACACGCCTTCGGCCATGAGGATTTGCGCTTTCTGGTAGCGCGCGGTGAAGTTGCGCTTGTCTTGCGCAATGGCCGCATCCAGCTCCGCCAGCTTCCACTGCCCCCAGTCGCCTGCCTGGACGGCGCGCGCCGCTTGCAGCCAGTGATGGAGCGCGTCAAAGCGCAAGGGGCGCGGCTCGCGCGCCAGCGGCTCTTGCAGGGCCGCGCCCGCTTCGTCCAGCCGGCCCGTGGCAATCAAGAGGCGCACGTAGTCAAAGCGGGCCTCGTCATTGGCCGGGTCTTGCGCCAGCGCATCGGCCAGCTTGGCCAGGGCGGCGGCCGGGTCGCCCGATTCCAGCAGCGCGTCGGCTTCTTGCACGCTGCCTTCGGCGGCCACGGCGCCTTCGCTGGGCACGTGCTTGTCCAGAAACTGGCGCACCTGCCCGGCAGGCAGCGCGCCGGTAAAGCCGTCCACCGGCTGGCCGCCCTTGAGCAAGATGCACGTGGGCAGGCTGCGTATGCCAAAGGCTGCGGCCAGTTGCTGCTGCCGGTCTGAATCCACCTTGGCCAGCACAAAGCGGCCTGCGTATTCGTCCTCCAGCTGCTCCAGCACGGGGCCAAGCGACTGGCAGGGGCCGCACCAGGCCGCCCAGAAATCGAGCAGCACGGGCGTGTGCATGGAAGCGGCGATGACTTCGCTTTCAAAGTTTTGCAGGGTGACTTCAATCATGAAAAACGCTCTCTGGATGAATCAGTGAAACAGGGAAAATCGGGCCAAAAAACCATTGTGCAAGATGATGACCGACACGCCCGCCCCTTCCGGAACCCCTTCTCAAACCTCTTCCCAAGCCCCTCTCGTCGGCGTGCTCATGGGCTCCAGCAGCGACTGGGAAACCATGCAGCACGCCGTGCAAATGCTGCAATCCTTTGGCGTGCCGCACGAGGCGCGCGTGGTCTCGGCCCACCGCATGCCCGACGAGCTGTTCGCCTACGCCGAAAGCGCGCGCGGCCGGGGGCTTGAAGCCATCATCGCGGGCGCAGGCGGCGCCGCCCACCTGCCCGGCATGCTGGCGGCCAAAACGCCCGTGCCCGTGCTGGGCGTGCCCGTGGCCTCGCGCCACTTGCAAGGCGTGGACTCGCTGCACAGCATCGTGCAAATGCCCAAGGGCGTGCCCGTGGCCACCTTCGCCATTGGCGCGGCGGGCGCAGCCAACGCGGCGCTGTTTGCCGTTGCCATGCTGGCCTGCCGCGACGCCGCCTTGCGGCAAAAGCTCGACGCATTCCGCGCCGCCCAGACCGAAGCGGCCCGCGCCATGAAGCTGCCGCCAGCGGCCTAGAACCGGTTCACCCGCCGCCCGCAGAGGCGGCAGAGCAAGGCCAAAGCATCTGCCATTTCGCTCCCTATTTCGCTCCTTTATTCGGAGCATAACGTCCTAGTGGATACTGCGCGAAGCGGCATTTCCGGCCCTTGAATTCGCTCCTGTTTTTGGCGCTCTCAGGCTGATGCGCAGGCCCTGTCTGGCCCATCCGCCGCGCGCAATGGCCGCCCGGCGGATCACGAGTCGCTTCTGCGGCCAAAAACCCTTTGGGCCTTGAAGTGAATCAGGCTCAGATAAGCCGCCACATAGCTGGCGGCAAAAAGCAGGCAAAAAGCCAGCAGCACGGCGCTGTTGCGCCAGAACAGCACGGCCGGCGCCACGGTGAGCAGCAAAAAGCCCCAGAGATAGGGCGCAGTGCGGCTGTTGCGCTTGAGCATGGCAGCGGCCTCGTCTTCTTGCAGCACGCTGCACGCCAGGCGGCGGTAGATGAGCTGGTGCAGGTGCAGCGCGTCAGCCATGCCGGGCGAGTCGCCCCGGGCCAGCTTGCGGTAGATGGAAAAAATGGTCTCCCACACCGGATACATCAGCACCAGCACGGGAAACCACGGCGACACGCCCGGGTGGCGCTGCACCAGCAGCACGCTGAGCATGGCAATGACCAGCCCCCACAGGTAAGCGCCCGAATCGCCCGCAAAAACCAGCCCGCGCGGGTAGTTCCAGAACAGAAAGCCCGCCGTGGCGGCGGCCAGCGCAATGGCGATGGAGGCCAGCTCCCGGTCGCCCAGCTGAATGGCCACATGCGCGAAAGCCAGGCACACCACCAGCGCCACGGTGCCCGCCAGGCCGTTCACGCCGTCGATCAGGTTGAAGGCATGGGGCAGGCCCGTGACGGCAAAAACGGCCAGCGCCACGCCCAGCCACGGGGCAGCGCTCCAGTAGCCGTCGAGCCAGCCAAAGCCCAGGCGCGGCACCTGCGCACCCAGCAGCGCCCAGGCCAGCAGGCCCGAAACCAGGGTGAGCAGCAGCCGCCAGCGCGCCGTCAGGCGCTGGGTCAAATCTTCCAGCACGCCGCCGGCAAAGGCGGGCAGCAGCGCGGCCGCCCACCAAGGCAGGGCCAGCCGGGCCCAATCAATATTGCCCGCCATGCCCAGCCGCTGGAGCAGCGGCAGCGCCGCAAGGGCGCAGGCCCAGCCCGCAAGCACGCCCAGCCCGCCCAGGCGCGGCACATAGCCCACATGCAGGCGCTGCGAGGCATCTTGCGCATAAGGGGTGTGCCAGCGCAGCGCCAGCCGGCGCACCAGCAAGGTGGCCACCAGCGACACCAGAAAGGCAAACAGCGCCAGCGAAGTCATGTGGGGGGAAAAGTGCCAAAAAATTCGCGCATGGTAGCATTCGCCGCCATCTGGACGCCCTCTTGCCTCCCCCTTGCCGCCCCTCTCCGCAGGGGCGTTTTTCCGGGTTTCCGGCGCCGGTTCGCCCTTGCCCATCCACACATGCGAGCGGGCCACAGGAAAGAGAAATTTTTTGCTCCTTGATTGGTAGCAAACTATCCCCGCAGATAAAGCGACAACCCTGTTTTTGGATGCCCTGAATTTGCTACTGTTTTAATCGCAAAGGCGGCCACAACCCAGGCTCTTGCCTGATCAAGCGAGCGCGAACGCCTGGCTTTTCAGGCGCGCGCCGCTCCTTTCCTTGCTGAATGCCAGCCCATGACCATGTCCTCTTCCGCCCTGCACGTGTATGACCGCGAGATTCACGGCAGCGAGCGCACCTCCCTTTCCGTTTTGAGCGCCCACATTCCGCCCGGCGCGCGCGTGCTGGACCTGGGCTGCGGCAGCGGCGCCGTGGGCCGCTTTCTCACGCGGCGCGGCGATGGCGCGGTGATTGACGGCCTCACCCTCAACACCGAAGAAGCCGCCCTGGCCGCTCCCGACTACCGCCGAGTGGAAGTGGCCAACCTGGACAGCGCCGACCTCGCCGCCCTGTTCGCCGGCAGCCAGTACGACGCCATCGTCTGTGCCGACGTGCTGGAGCACACCCGCCACCCGCAGCAGGTGCTGGCCAGCGCCCGCCGCCTGCTGACCGGGAACGGGCGCGTGCTCATCTCCATTCCCAACGCTGGCTACTGCGGCCTGATTGCGGAGCTGATGGCGGGCGAATTCCGCTACCGCCCCGAAGGCTTGCTGGATGAAACGCACCTGCGCTTTTTCACCCGCCGCGCCCTCACGCGCTTTCTGGCCGAAAACGGCTGGGCCATCGACAGTCTGGAAACCATCCAGCGCGCGCTGCCCGAATCGGAATTTCGCGCGGCCTTTGACGCCCTGCCCGCCCCCGTGGCGCGGCACCTGCTGGCGCTGCCCGACGCGCTGACCTACCAGTTCATCGTCGTGGCGCGCGCCGCCGCGCCGGGCGAGCGCGTGGAGCCGCCCCCGGCAGAGCCGCTGCTGCCCGCGCAAGCGCTGTTCAGCAGCGAGCTGTATCTGGGCCAGCCCGGCGGCGGCTTTGCCGAAGAGCACAAGCTGCGCGCAGCAGGCGTGATGGGCCAGCCGCAGCAAACCCTGCGCTTTGAGCTGCCTGCGGGCGAGCCGCCCACGGGCCTGAAGTTCGACCCCGCCGACCGCCCCGGTTTTTTCTACCTGCACGCCATCACCTTGCGCAGCGCTTCAGGCGAGCCGCTCTGGCAATGGGACAGCCGCAACGCCCTGCCCCTGCTGCAAGCCAAACGCAGCGGCATGGCCTTGCAGCCGCCCGCCACGCCGCAAGGCGCGCTGGTGGCGCTGCTGCTGGATGACGACCCGTGGATGGAGCTGCCCATCCCGCCAGACGCGCTGGCGCTGGCTGCCGGCGGCGCGCTGGAAGTGGTGGCGGGCTGGCCCATGTCCGCCGACTGGCTGGCGCTGGCTGGCGCGGCCCAGCGCGAAATTGCCGATGCCCGCGAGCAAACCGAAAGCGAACGCGCCGCACGCCAGATGGATCACGCCGCACGCCAGGTGGAACAAGCCGCTTTTGCCAGCCAGCACGCCGAGTGGGAACGCCAGATGCACGAGCGCGCCAGCGCCCTGCACGCCGCCGAGGCGCAAGGGCGCGAGCTGGCCCGCCAGGTGGCCGCGCTGGAGCAGCAAAACGACAGCCTGCGCGAGCAGGGCAAAACCCTGCTGGAGCGCGCCAGCGTTCTCACCCGCGAAAACGATGACGCCCGCCGCCTGCTGCGCGACATTGAAAACTCCACCGTCTTTCGCGCCACGCGCCCCATCGTCCACGCCAAGATGTCCATCGACCGCCTGCTGGGCATCGGCTCGGCCCCTTCCTTTATACACATCCGACCCCGCCGACGCTCCTCCGCCTTCGCCCATACCTTAGCTGCGACTTTCTTTGATGCTCACGATCATTTAGTTAGCATTGATATGTCCGCATCTCTGGCGAAACATACAGACCGTGGCTCTTATACACCTCTTACGCCGCCGACTAAGCGCATATGTGACCGCCGGGCATGCCTCGAATCGA
>NZ_LT964854.1:983420-1497676 GCF_900240305.1 Ottowia massiliensis
GCGCCGGATGTGTCGCGCCCCAACCCCTGACCCCGCCTGATGCGCCCGTGGACATCATCGTCCCCGTCTATCGCGGGCTGCAAGACACGCGCCGCTGCATCGAATCGGTGCTGGCCAGCGGCTGCAAAACAGCCTGGCGGCTCATCGTCATCAACGACGCCAGCCCGGAGCCGGAGCTGGCCGAATGGCTGCGCGCCAAGGCCGCCAGCGAGCCGCGCATCACCCTGCTGGAAAACGAGCAGAACCTGGGCTTTGTAGGCACCGTCAATCGCGGCATGGCCCTGTCTGATGCGCATGACGTGCTCTTGCTCAACAGCGACGCCGAAGTGGCTGGCGACTGGCTCGACCGCATCCGCGCCGCCGCCTATGGCGACCAGCGCGTGGCCACCGTCACGCCCTTTTCCAACAACGCCACCATTTGCAGCTACCCGCAGTTTTGCAAAGACAACGAGCTGCCCGCCGGCTACGACACCGCGCGGCTGGACGCCCTCTTTGCCCGCGCCAACGCCGGCCAGGTGGCGGACGTGCCCACCGGCGTGGGCTTTTGCATGTACATCCGCCGCGCCGCCTTGCAGGCCGTGGGCCTGTTTGACGAAGAGCACTTCGGCAAAGGCTATGGCGAAGAAAACGACTTCTGCATCCGCGCCGCCCAGGCGGGCTGGCGCAACCTGCACGCGCTCGACACCTTCGTGCGCCACTTTGGCGGCGTGAGCTTTGGCGAGGCCAAAAGCCCGCGCGAGCGCGCCGCCATGCAAACCCTGCGCCGCCTGCACCCGCGCTACGAGGGCGATGTGCTGCGCTTCGTGCAGGCCGACCCGGCCCGCCCCGCGCGCATGGCCGTGGACGTGGCCCGCATCCTCGCGCCCAACCAGGAGGGCCAGCCGCGCCCCGTCATCCTTGCCGTGCTGCACGACCGCCAGGGCGGCACCGAGCGCCACGTGCACGAGCTGGCCGCCGCCTTGCGCGAGCGCGCCCAGTTCATCGTGCTGCGCCCCCTGCCCGGCCAGCGCGTGAGCCTGCGCCTGCCCGATCCGGATGAAGGCTTCGAGCTGGTCTTTTCCTTGCAAAGCGAATACCCGCTGCTGCTGGACGTGCTGCGCCAGTTCGGCGTGTGCCACATCCACTACCACCACCTGCTGGGCCACGGCGACGAAGTGCGCCGGCTGCCGCTGCGCCTGGGCGTGGGCTACGACTTCACCGCGCACGACTTCTACCTCATCTGCCCCGAAATCACCCTCACCGGCCCCGACGGCCGCTACTGCGGCGAAGACGGCCCGCCCGGCGGCAGCCCCGCCGCGCTGGCCGCCTGGCGGCAAAGCCACATCGCTTTTGCCAACCAGGCGCGCTACCTCATCGGGCCGGGGCGCGACGTGCTCCAACGCCTGGCCCGCTACCTGCCCGGCGCCCCCCTGCGCCACGTGCCGCACACCGACATCGACCCCGCCCGCCCCCTGCCCGCGCCGCACCCCAAGCCGCTGCAAGGCGGCCGCCCGCTCAAAGTGGCCGTGGTCGGCGCGCTCAGCGCCATCAAGGGCGCCGACGTGCTGGAAGACGTGGCCGCCGCCGCCCGCAAAAGCGGCGCACCCGTCGAATTCCACCTCATCGGCTACGGCTACCGCACCCTGCGCGCGCGCCCGCGCACCCACCTCACCGTCTATGGCCGCTACGAAGAAGCCGACCTGCCCGCGCTGCTCGACTGGCTGGCGCCCGACCTCGTCTGGTTCCCCGCCCAGTGGCCCGAAACCTACAGCTACACCTTGAGCGCCTGCCTGCAGGGCGGCTGGCCCGTCGTCGCGCCTGATCTGGGCGCATTCGCCGAACGGCTGCAAGGGCGCGGCTGGACCTGGGTGCAGCCCTGGGACCAAACACCCGCCCAGTGGCTGGCCTTCTTTGAAGACATCCGCCAGCGCCACTGGCTCACCGGCCAGGCCCCGCAGCCTTGCGCCGCCGCGCAGCCCGAAGAAGCCACGCACCACATCCCGCCCGCGCCCGAGCGCCCCGTGGACTGGTATCTCACCGACTACCTGGCCCGCCTGCCCGCCGTCCAGCCCCGCCCCGGCGGCCCCGACCGCGCCGTGCTCGAAGCCCACCTGCCCGCCACCGGCCAGGCCAGCGGCCCCCGCAGCGCCGCCCTGCGCCTGCTCGCCTGGCTGCGCAGCCTGCCCGTGCTCTCCAGCCTGGCGCGCGCCGTGCCGCCGCACTGGCAAAGCCGCATCAAAAGCTGGCTGGTGAAGTAAGAAGCTGTTCAGAGCCGGGCCGCAAGGAGCAAAGGCCCGGGAACTGAGATGGCTGCACGGCGCGGAGAGATATCCGCGAATCAGCATGGGCAAGGCTGAATGGGCTGCGTCCTGCTTCAGCAGTATCTTTTGCTCTGTTATCCATAGCACAATGTCCTAGTGGATATTGCGCGAAATGGTGTTTCCTGCCCTTAAATTCGCTCTTCTTTTTGATGTATTTGGGCAAGTCCGGGCAGGCGCTCACATCCGCCAGTCGCCATACCCCAGCGTTGCGTAGATATTGATGGCCATGACCGCCAGCAGGCCCAGCGCGCCAACCAGCATGGCCCAGACGCCCGGCTTGCTCTGGCGGTATGAAAAGCCGCCCAGCAGCAAAAGGCAGCAGATGCTGACGGCGGCCATATTGAAGTGCAGAAGGTGCATGGCAGCTCTCCTCGTTTTCCATGAATGGATTGAATGCGCCCATTGTGGCCCCCGGCAGGCGCTGCCGGGCCGCATGGCAAACGGGCTGCGGCAAAGGCCAGCAGCGGGCCTGGCCCGCAAGGCGCGTGATGCCAGGCCGTGGGGAAACCCTGCCCGCGCGCGCCCTTTCCTTTTCTGCGGGCGCAAAAAAAGCTGCCCGCAGGCAGCTTTGGGAGTGGGGCGGAGCCGGGAAAAAGCCCGCAAAAAAGTCCTTAATTGCGGGACTTGTCCACCAGCTTGTTGGCCTTGATCCAGGGCATCATGGCGCGCAGCTGCTCGCCCACGATTTCGATGGGGTGCTCGGCATTGAGGCGGCGGCGGCTTTGCAGCGTGGGCGCGCCCGCCTGGTTTTCGAGAATGAAGCTCTTGGCGTATTCGCCGGTCTGGATGTCTTTGAGCGCCTGGCGCATGGCGGCCTTGGTGGCTTCGGTGACCACGCGCGGGCCGGTGACGTATTCGCCGTATTCGGCGTTGTTGCTGATGGAGTAGTTCATGTTGGCGATGCCGCCTTCATAAATCAGGTCCACGATGAGCTTGAGTTCGTGCAGGCACTCGAAGTAGGCCATTTCCGGGGCGTAGCCCGCTTCCACCAGCGTTTCAAAGCCAGCCTTGATCAGCTCCACCGCGCCGCCGCACAGCACGGCCTGCTCGCCGAACAGGTCGGTTTCGGTTTCTTCGCGGAAGCTCGTTTCGATGATGCCGGCCTTGCCGCCGCCATTGGCCATGGCGTAGGACAGGGCCAGATCACGCGCCTTGCCGCTGGGGTTTTGGTGCACGGCAATCAGGTGCGGCACGCCGCCGCCTTGCTTGTAGGTGCTGCGCACGGTGTGGCCGGGGGCCTTGGGGGCGACCATCCACACGTCCAGATCGGCGCGGGGCGCCACCTGGCCGTAATGCACGTTGAAGCCGTGCGCGAAAACCAGCGAAGCGCCCTGGCGGATGTGGGGCTCCACTTCTTCGCGGTACACCTTGGCGATGTGCTCGTCGGGCAGCAGGATCATGACCACGTCCGCCTGGCGGACGGCTTCGGCCACTTCGGCCACTTTCAGGCCCTCGCGCTCGGCCTTGGGCCAGCTTGCGCCGCCCTTGCGCAGGCCGACCACCACGTTCACGCCGCTTTCGTGCAGGTTTTGCGCGTGCGCATGGCCCTGGCTGCCGTAGCCGATGATGGCCACCGTTTTGCCCTTGATCAGGCTCAGGTCGCAGTCTTTGTCATAAAACACTTTCATGGATTTTCTCCTGGTTTGAATGGATTGATTTTCACGGGAAATCCCGTCATGAAACGGCATTTTCTGCCGCCGGTTTTCCGCTCATGGCGTTTTGCCGCCTTTTCATGGCGCGGCTGGCGGCTGGGGCTGGCCGCCCAGCTTGCGGTCGATGGATTGCAGGGCTTCGTGCATTCTGAAAAACAGAATCAGCCATTCAAAGAATATGCGCACGACAAGCAGCCCCAGGCACAGCATGACAATGCCATACCAAAAGCTGCCTTTGAACATCTGAATAAAGGACGAAACAATGACGAAGGCCGACAACAGCAGATAAACGCCTTTGGCAATCAGCGGCGTGACCATGACTTTGAAATCGAGAATATCCCGCATCTTTAATCTCCAGGTTGGTGAAAAACCGGCCGTGGGATTGGTTTGTGATTTTCTTGATTCATGGCGGGCCTTCACACCCGCAAAACGCGCTCGCCGCGCCCGATGCCGCTGGCGCCGGTGCGCACGGTTTCCAAAATGGCGCTGCGCTCAATGGCGTTCAAAAAGGCGTCGTTCTTGGACTGGTTGCCCGTGAGTTCGATGGTGTAGCTCTTGTCGGTCACGTCGATGATGCGGCCTCGGAAGATGTCGGCCATGCGCTTCATCTCTTCGCGCTCCTTGCCGATGGCGCGCACCTTGACCATCATGTGCTCGCGCTCGATGTAGCCGCCTTCGGTCAGGTCGATCACTTTCACCACTTCAATCAGGCGGTTCAGGTGCTTGGTGATTTGCTCGATCACGTCGTTGGAGCCGCGCGTTTCGATGGTCATGCGCGAGAGGCTGGCGTCTTCCGTGGGCGCGACGATGAGCGATTCGATGTTGTAGCCCCGCGCGGAAAAGAGGCCGACCACGCGCGAGAGCGCCCCGGCTTCGTTTTCAATGAGAACGGCGATGATGTGTTTCATGGTGTCTGGTTCCTCTGAAGGCCGCCGGCGCTGGCCGAAGCGCCTTGCGCTGGCGCGCCGCTGGCTTGTGGGTCATGGCCTGCGCGCGTCTGGCAAGGCCGCGCCGCAGGCTGGCAGGCCGCAGCTTCAGGCCGCGTCCGTTCTCAGCATCATTTCCGTGATGCCGCGCCCTGCGCGCACCATGGGAAAGACGTTTTCCGTGGGGTCGGTGCGGATGTCGAGAAAGACGGTGCGGTCGCGCAGCTTGCGCGCTTCGCGCAAGGCAGGCTCCACGTCTTGCGGGCGTTCGATGAGCATGCCCACGTGGCCGTAGGCTTGGGCCAGCTTCACGAAATCGGGCAGCGCGTCCATGTAGGTGTGGCTGTAGCGGCTGCTGTATTCAATTTGCTGCCACTGGCGCACCATGCCCAGGTAGCGGTTGTTCAGGGCAATGATTTTCACGTGCGCGTCGTAGTGCTTGCAGGTGGCCAGCTCCTGGATGTTCATCTGGATGGAGCCTTCGCCGGTGATGCAAAACACTTCGCTGTCGGGCCGGGCGATCTTGATGCCCACGGCAAAGGGCAGGCCCACGCCCATCGTGCCCGCGCCGCCGGAGTTGATCCAGCGCCGGGGCTCGTCGAATTTGTAGAACTGCGCCGCCCACATCTGGTGCTGGCCCACGTCGCTGGTGATGTAGGCGTCGGCGCCGCGCGTCATGTTCCACAGCGTCTCGACCACGTGCTGGGGCTTGATGACTTCGGTATTGGCGCGGTCGTATTGCAGGCAGTCGCGGCTGCGCCACTGCTCGATTTGCTTCCACCAGGCGTCCAGCGCGGCCGCGTCGGGCCGGGCCGGGTTTTCGCGCAGCATGGCAATCAGCTCCGAGAGCACTTCCCTGGCGTCGCCCACAATGGGCACGTCGGTCTTGACGCGCTTGGCAATGCTGGAAGGGTCCACGTCAATGTGGATGATCTTGCGCTCTTGCTGCGCGAAGTGTTTGACGTTGCCGATCACGCGGTCGTCAAAGCGCGCGCCCACGGCCAGCAGCACATCGCAATGCTGCATGGCGTGGTTGGCCTCCAGCGTGCCGTGCATGCCCACCATGCCCACAAAGCGCCGGTCGGTGCTGGGAAACGCGCCCAGCCCCATCAGCGTGGCGGTCACGGGCACATTGAGCAAGTCTTCCAGCTCGCGCAGCTGCTGGCAGGAATTGCCCAGCAGCACGCCGCCGCCCACGTAAATCAGCGCCCGCCTGGCCGACAAAAGCAGTTGCAGCGCCTTGCGGATTTGCCCCGCGTGGCCCTTGCGCACGGGGTTGTAGGAGCGCATCGAAACGGACTCGGGGTAGCCCGTCCAGAGCGTTTTGTTGAAGGAAACGTCTTTCGGAATGTCCACCAGCACCGGGCCGGGGCGGCCTGTGCGGGCGATGTGGAAGGCTTTTTTCATCACATCGGCCATCTGCCGCACATCCTTGACCAGAAAGTTGTGCTTGACCACGGGCCGCGTCACGCCCACGGCGTCGCACTCCTGGAAGGCGTCTTGCCCAATGAGCGGCAGCGGCACCTGCCCGCTGATGACCACCAGCGGAATCGAATCCATGTAAGCCGTGGCGATGCCCGTGATGGCATTGGTCAGGCCGGGGCCGGACGTCACCAGCGCCACGCCCACCTCGCCCGTGGCGCGCGCGTAGCCGTCAGCCGCGTGCACGGCGGCCTGCTCATGGCGCGTGAGGATGTGCTGGATGCTGTCTTGCTGGAACAGCGCGTCATAAATGTGCAAAACCGCGCCGCCCGGGTAGCCAAAAATCTGCCTGACGCCTTCGGCCTGCAAGGCCTTGATGAGAATTTCCGAACCGCGCAGCTCCTGCGGCGCGCGCTCGGACGTGTCAGACGTGCATGAGTCCATCGTGATCAACCTTTCGGAAATTTCAGTCGAGAAAAACCTTGGGTGCCCCTTGCCAGCCCTTGTGGGGCCGCGTCAGGACTTGAGGCCAGCGGCCATGGGCGGGCATGAGTGGCGCCGCCGGGCCGTGACCCGTTTGCCTTGTGTATGTGCAGCCGCGCATTATGGCACCGCCTCCTGCGGCCAGGCCGGGCGGCGGGGCTTGGCCAGGCCGGTTCATCGCCACAATCGCCGTCTTTGCCCAGCCTCTCGCTTTCGCCTGCCCGCCCATGCCGCCCCTTGCGCCTTCCGTTGATTCAGCTTTTTCTGGCAGCCAGCCCGCCGCGCCACGCCAGGCATGGTGGCAAATGGCGGCGCTGGCGTGCCTGCTCTGGGCATGGATGTCCACCGTGGCCAATGGCAATCTGGACAGCCAGTTCGACATGCTGGAGAACTACGCCTGGTCGCAATCTTTCCGCTGGGGCACGCACAAGCACCCGCCGCTATTTGCCTGGGTGGTGGGCGCGTGGTTCGCGGTGTTCCCTCAAACGGACTGGGCCTACCGCCTGCTTTCGTACGCCAATGTCTGGGTGGCGCTGGCCGGAGTGGCGGCGCTGGGCCGCCGCCTAGGGCTGGGAACGCTGGCGCAATGGGGGGCGCTGCTGCTGCTGTGGAGCTTTCCCTACACCACGCTGGCGGGCAAGTTCAACGCCAACAGCCAGCTTCTGCCGTTGTGGCCGTGGACAGCGGCGCTGCTGCTGGCCAGCTGGCGCGCCAGCGGCTGGCGCGGCGGCTGCGCCAGCGTCTTGCTGGGCCTGCTGGCAGCCGCCTGCATGCTGGGCAAGTACTACAGCGGCGTCTTCCTGGCGGGCCTGCTGGCGCCTGTTTTTTTGCACCCGCAGGGGCGGCGCTGGCTGCTCACGCCCCGGCCCTGGCTGGCGCTGGCCGTGTTCGCGCTGGCGCTGTGGCCGCATCTGGACTGGGTGGCGCAACATGGCTGGGCCACGCTGGCCTACGCGGCCGACCAGAACGGCGGCCAGACGGTATGGCGTCACGTGCTGCGCTTCGCGCTCTCGCCCCTGCTGTACTGGCTGCCCGCCTGGCTTGCGCTGTGCCTGGCGCACGCCGCAGCCGGGCGGCGCGAGGCCGGCGGCTGGCGGAGCGCGGCAGTCCGCGCGGCCTGGCAAAGCTGGCGCCCGCAAGGCTGGGGCGACACGCTGTTCTGGCTGGCTTTCGCCCCCTGGGCGCTCACATTGGGCTTTGGCGTGGCGGGCGTGGCGGAGCTGTCCATCCCCTGGGCCATACCCATCGGCTATGCCTTTTCTCTGCTATGGCTGCGCAATTTGCGCGCGCTGGACGCAGCGGCGCTGAACACGGCGCTGGCGCGCCTGCAACGCGCCTGGTGGCCCGCGCTGGCCGTGGCGCTGGCGCTGGCGCTGGGCGTGGCCGCCTTCAGGGCGCTCACGGGGCAGGCCGACTACTACCGCCCCTCGCGAGAAGCGGCGCAAGCCATCGTGCAGGACTGGCAGGCCCGCCATCCTGGCCAGCCCCTGCACTGGGCAGGCGGCGAATGGGCGGAAAACGCCATGCTCGCCTTTTACGCACAGCCCCATCTGCACACCGTGCCCGGCCTGCCTGACAGCCTGCCCGCGCGCCTGACCTGGCCTGGCCCCTGGCAAAGCCTCAATGGCCTGCTGCTTTGCCCGCTGGGGCCGCTTTCACAGGCTCCGCAGCCTGCCGCCGTGCCAGCCACCCAATGCGTGGCGCAAGCGCAAGCCTGGCTGGCCGCGCGCGGCCAGCCCGCCGCGCCGCGCGTACTGACCGCGCAGCGCCACGGCTGGGCCTTTCCCCGCGCCATGCCGTTCGCCTACGCGGTGTTTGACGTGCCTGCGGCAACGCCCGCCCCCTGAAAAGACAAGCCAGGCTGCACTCACAAGATGAGCCAATCAGAGAGGTCATGAACACCTGCCTGCGCAGTCTCTGCTGAACCCTTTAGCTATGGTTTTTGATAGCAAGCCCCTTCATCCGCCCCTGCCATGACCGAGCCTGACCGCAACGCCGAGCCGCCACAACGATTGGAACAACTGGATCGCCTGCGCGAGCTGGCGTGCAGGCGCGAAAGCGCACGCGAAGCAGGCAATGCCCCCCCGCCCGCCGCCCGCCCCGGCTGGCGCTTTTTGCGGCATCCGGCACACTGCATCGCCCTGGGCTTTGGCTCCGGGCTGGCGCCCGTGGCAGCGGGCACGGCAGGCACGCTGTGGGCCTGGGGCGTTTGGGCCTGGCTGATCGCGCCCTGGCTGTCAGCGCCCGCGCAAGGGGCGCTGGCAGCAGCGGCGCTGCCGCTGGGATGGTGGGCCTGCGCGGTGACGGCGCGCAAGCTGGGCCAGCCTGATCCGCGCGCTATCGTGTGGGATGAAGTGGCCGCTTTCTGGCTGGTGCTCTGGCTCATTCCTGCGGCCTGGGGCTGGGCTTCTCAAGCCGTGGCCTTCGCGCTGTTCCGCTTGTTTGACGCTGCCAAGCCCGGCCCCGTGCGCTGGGCCGATCAGCTCTTTCATGACCGGGGCGGCTGGCTGGGCGCGCTGGGCATCATGCTGGATGACCTGGTGGCCGCTGCCTGCACCTTGCTGGCTGTGGCGCTGGCCGCGCGCGCAGGCTGGCTGCCGTTGCACGTGTGAGGCTGCGCGTGCAGCTTGGGGCTTTTGCCTTCATTTTGCTCCTCTATCCATAGCATAATGTCCTGGTAGATATTGCGCGACCGGTTATTTAAGGCCCTTTGATTAGCTCCTTTTTTTGATGCCAATGCAGCCTCTGCTGCGGATGCTCCGCCCAGTGGCGGCGCTGCGCCCGAGCTTTACCTGCGCTTGACGGGAAGCCGCGAGAATCCGCGCCTTTCCGGGCTTTGCCCAGGCGGCCTTCTGCGGCGGCCTTTCTCTTTTTTCCCGCCATGAAAAACATCCGCATCGCCCTTTGGGCCGTTTTGCTGGGCCTGACGGGCCTGTGGCTGCTGGCCGATACGCTGTGGCCGCAGCCGTTTCACTACTTCACCTTCCGCTCGGTGGCCGTGCAGTGGACGGGGGTGCTGGCCATTGGAGCGATGAGCGTCATCCTCGTGCTGGCCGCGCGCCCGGCCTGGGCCGAGCGCTGGCTGGACGGGCTGGACAAGTCCTACCGCCTGCACAAATGGCTGGGCATTGCGGCGCTGGCCGCTTCGGTGGCGCACTGGTGGCTGGCGCTGGGCACCAAGTGGATGGTGGGCTGGGGCTGGCTGGTGCGCCCCGAGCGCGGGCCGCGCCCGAAGGTGACCGATCCGGTTCAGCTGTGGTTCAACAGCCAGAAAGGGCTGGCCGATACGCTGGGCGAATGGGCCTTTTACGGCGGCGCGGCGCTCATCGTGCTGGCGCTCATCAAGCGCTTTCCCTACCGCTGGTTTGCCAAAACGCACACGCTGCTGGCGGTGGCGTATCTGGCGCTGGTGTATCACTCGGTGATTCGCACGCGCTTTGCCTACTGGGCGCAGCCGGTGGGCTGGGTGGAGGCGGCGCTGATGCTCGCTGGCAGCGTGGCAGCGCTGATGGTGCTGGCCGGCCGCGTGGGCGCAAAGCGCCGGGTGCAGGCCACGGTGCAGGCCGCCGACTGGCTGGCACCCATACAGACGCTGCGCATGCGGCTGGCCGTGCCGCCAGGCTGGGCGGGGCACGCACCGGGGCAGTTCGCCTTTGTTTCTTTCAGCCGCGCCGAAGGGGCGCACCCGTACACCATCGCCTCGGCGTGGGACGGGCAGCGGCGCGAAATCACCCTTCTCGTCAAGGCCCTGGGCGACTACACCAGCCGCCTGCACGAGTGGCTGCGCCCGGGGCAGCGCGCCACGCTGGAGGGGCCGTATGGCTGCTTCACGTTTGAAGACGGCGCGAGCGCGCAAATCTGGGTGGGCGCGGGCATCGGCATCACCCCTTTCATGGCGCGCATGGAACACCTGGCGCGGCTGCGTGATGCGAGTGATGCTGCGGGCAGTGCAGGCGATGCAGGCGATGCAGGCGATGCAGGCGATGCAGGCGATGCAGGCGATGCAAAAGGCGCGCAAAACATCCGCCTGTTCTATTGCGTGCAGCAGCCCGATGCCGCTTTCACCAGCGAGCTTCAGGCCCTGGCCGCCCGCGCGGGCGTGACGCTGCACGTCATCGCCAGCCAAAGCGAAGGCCGCCTGACCGCCCAGCGCCTGCGCGAGCGCGCGCCCGAATGGGCCACGGCCAGCGTGTGGTTCTGCGGCCCCACGGCCTTCGGCCAGGCGCTGCAACGTGAGCTGACGGCCGCCGGCCTGCCCGCCGGGCGCTTTCATCAAGAGCTGTTCGAGATGCGCTGAAAAAACGGGCCGCTCCGTCCATCAGGCAAGATCAAAAACAGGAGCAAATTCAGGGGGCTTGAAATACCGCCTCGCGCAGCTTCCACTAGGACGTCATGCTATGGATACAGGAGCTGAATAACCGGCCAGCCGTGCCTATCCCGCCACGCCAGCGCGGCAGGTACGAGAGCGGGCATTGCAGGTGCCAGACGCTGAACAGGCTCTCAAATCCCGCGCGCGCGGTCTTCGTGAAAGCGCCGCACGAACTCGCCGAAGGCGCCTGCGTCAAGCGCGGCGCGCATTTCGGCCATCAGGTTCAGGTAGTAGTGCAGGTTGTGCACGGTGGCCAGCATGGGGCCGAGCATTTCGCCGCAGCGGTCCAGGTGGTGCAGGTAGGCGCGCGAAAAGCCTTCGCGTCCGCCTTCGGCCCAAGGCACGCCGCTGCTGCCCGCGCAGGCGTGGCAGGTGCAGGTTTCGTCGATGGGGCGCGGGTCGGCCTTGTGGCGGGCGTTGCGGATTTTCAAGTCGCCAAAGCGGGTGAAATAGTGGCCGTTGCGCGCGTTGCGCGTGGGCATGACGCAGTCGAACATGTCCACGCCCTGCTGCACGCCGAACACCAGGTCTTCGGGCGTGCCCACGCCCATGAGGTAGCGCGGCTTGTGCGCGGGCAGGCGGTGCGGGGTGTGGGCGGTGATGCGCTGCATGTCTTCCTTGGGTTCGCCCACGCTCACGCCGCCCACGGCGTAGCCGGGAAAGTCCATGGCCACCAGGGCTTCGAGCGACTCTTGCCGCAGGTGCTCGAACATGCCGCCTTGCACGATGCCAAAGAGCGCGTTGGGGTTTTGCAGCCGCGCAAACTCGGCCTGGCAGCGCCTGGCCCAGCGCAGGGAAAGCTCCATGCTGGCGCGCGCTTCGCGCTCGGTGGTGACGTGGCCTTTGGTTTCGTACGGCGTGCATTCGTCAAACTGCATGACGATGTCGCTGTTCAGCACGGTTTGAATCTGCATGCTGATTTCGGGCGTGAGAAACAGCCGGTCGCCATTGACGGGGCTGGCGAACTTCACGCCTTCTTCGCTGATCTTGCGCATCTCGCCCAGGCTCCAGACCTGAAAGCCGCCGCTGTCGGTGAGGATGGGCTTGTGCCAGTTCTCAAAGCCATGCAGGCCGCCAAAGCCTTGCAGCACGTCCAGCCCGGGCCGCATCCACAGGTGAAAGGTGTTGCCCAGGATGATTTGCGCGCCCATTTCATGCAAGCTGCGCGGCATCACGCCTTTGACGGTGCCGTAGGTGCCCACGGGCATGAACACGGGGGTTTGCACCACGCCGTGGCGCAGCACAAGGCGCGCGCGGCGGGCGTGGCTGGCCGGGTCTTGCGCCAGCAGCTCGAATTGCAGCATGGCGGCTTTACGCGGCAGCAGGGGCGCCGGCCGGCGCGGCCAGGGGCTTGCGGGCGATGACGATGAAGCCCGGCAGGGCCTTGCCGCCTTCATTGCGCAGGCTTTCCAGGTGTTCAAACTGCACTTCGTCAAACCCCGCCTCGCGGCACTGGCGCTCCACGGCGCTGGCCTTGTGCGCGTAGCGGTTGCTGCCTGGGCGCAGCACGAGATCGGCTTCGTCCTCGCTGGCGGCTTCGCAGGTGAAGATGAAATGCCCGCCCGCTTTGAGAATGCGCAAGGCGTTGGGAATGACGGGGGCCAGATCGCCCACGTAAACCAGCGCATCCAGACAGGTGATGACTTCGTAGTGGTCGGCTGGCGTGTCGCGCAGCGCATCCAGAATGTTCACGTGGTGAAAGCGCGAATAAACGCCGTGGCGGGCGGCCTGTTCAATCATCTTCTCGGACAGGTCCACACCAATCAGGTGGCCGTGCAGGCGGCCCAGGTACACGCCCAGCAGGCCCGTGCCGCAGCCCAGGTCCAGCACGTTGAAGCGCCGGTCGGGCCGCAGCGCCAGCAAGATTTGCGCCACGCGCTCGGGCGCGCGGTATTTCAGGCCGCCGACCAGGTGCCGGTCAAAGCGCTGCGCGTAGTCGTCAAACAAGCCTGTCACCGAAGCTTCGGGCTGCGTTGCCGGCGTCTGGCCGTGCGCCACGGCATGCCAGTAGCGCATCTGCTCATCATCGGGGTTGCGGATGATGAGCACATCAGCCAGGCGCTGGGCTTCGCTCTGGTCGCCCAGTTGCAAGGCGCAAGTCAGCAGGTTTCTCAGCGCGTTTTCGTTGCCGGGCTGAGCTTGCAGCACCCGGTTGTATTCGTCTTGCGCCTGCTTGTATTGCCGATCGCGGTACAGCATGCCAGCGTAATCCTGCCGAAGCGGGT
The DNA here is from genome assembly GCF_900240305.1 of Ottowia massiliensis. NCBI lineage: Bacteria > Pseudomonadati > Pseudomonadota > Betaproteobacteria > Burkholderiales > Comamonadaceae > Ottowia > Ottowia massiliensis. The sequence continues at coordinate 996,798 of NZ_LT964854.1, forward strand.
GGTTTTGCGGGTCAAGCTGCAACGCCGTTCGTGCCCAGGTCAGGGCCTGCTGCCCGTCGCCAGCCACCTCAGCCACGTTGGCGGCGGAGTGCAGCACACGCGGCTCTTTCGGCGCCAGCGCCACGGCGTGGCGGGCGTGTTCCATGGCTTCGCTGAATTGCCCTTGGGCGGCCAGTTGCAGGGCCAGCTCGGTGACGGCCACGAACCAGCCCGGCTCCAGCGCCACGGCGCGGCGCGCGGCCTGCACGGCGCCCGCCAGATTGCCCGCCTGCTGCGCCAGGCGCACGCCCATCAAAGCCACCCGCACGTCCTTCGGATGCTGCGCCTGCGCCTCAGTGAGCGCCTGCGCAGCTGGCTGCAACAGCCCTTGCGCAATCCATTGGCCGATTTTCTGCAGGCGCTGGGTGAATGGGTCGTTTCGAATCTGGAGGCTCATGGCGCAACTCTGGAATGGGCAAAGCCGCGAATTATCCAGTGCCAGCCAGGGCGCTGCTAGCATTTCCGCTTCGCTTTCACCCCGCTCATGAAAGGCCCGCTCATGCCCATGCGCTTGTTGCGTTTTCCCGCCCTTGCGGCCCTGGTCAGCCTGGCTGCCAGCCTGCCTGCCGCAGCTGCCGCGCCTGAAAGCGCGGCTTCGCGCATCACCCGCGTCACGGTCTATCCGGGCGCGGCCGTTGTGGAGCGCGCCGCGCCCGTGGCCGCTGGCGCACGCCGCGTGGTGTTTGAATGCCTGCCTGCCAAGCTGGATGAACAAAGCCTGACAGCCAGCGCCAGCGCGGCCGTGCGCGTGGGTGAAATCAGCGTGCAAACCTTGCCGCGCGAGCAGGCAGCGGCCTGCGCCAGCCCGCTACAGGAACGCATTCGCGAGTTGCAGGACAAGATCGCCGCCGCTGATGCGGAAAAAGAAGCGCTGGACTTGAGCGCCGAATACCTCAAAGCCGTCATCAAAGCCGTGCAGGCCGCGCCAGACGGCGGCGAGCGCGCCCCTGCCAACGCCAGCGCCATCACCGCCACGGCGGAAGCCCTGCGCAAAAGCGGGCAGGACAACGCCCTGCGCGCCCTGCAACTGGATCGCCGCAAGGAAGACTTGCAGCGCCAGCTCAAGCCCCTGCTGGCCGAAAGCCGCCGTCTGGGCGGCAGCCGCGTGACCACCGTCACCGTGACCCTGGCCGCCGAAAAAGCGGGCGAGGCGCGCCTGAGCTACCAGGTGCGCGGCCCCGGCTGGCAGCCGGGCTACCGCGCCGCGCTCGATCCCGCAGGCCCCGGCGTGAAGCTGGAACGCCTGGCCCTCGTGGCGCAAGACACCGGCGAAGACTGGCAAGACGTGGCCCTGACCCTTTCCACCGGCCAGCCCGGCCGCGCCACGCAGGCCGAACTGCCCCGCCCCTGGACGCTGGACATCAGCCAGCCCGAACTTGAGCGCGCCCGCAGCGCCAGCTTCAGCGGCCGCTCCTACTCTCTCGCAGTGGAGCCTGCCGTGATGTCCCAGGAAGCCAGCGCTGAAGAAGCCGGCAGCGCCCCCGAAATGCCCCGCTTTGAAGTGGAAACCACGGACCGCGCCTACGCCACCGAATTCAGGGCGCCGCAACGCATCACCGTGCCCGCCAGCGGCGAGCGCGTCACCCTCACGCTGGGCAGCGTCACTGTGCCGGCGCGGCTCATCACCCGCGCCGCTCCGGCGGTGGAAGAAGCCGCCTACCTCATTGCCGAAATCACCCCGCCCGACGGCATATGGCCCGCCGGCCCCATGCAGCTCACGCGCGACGGCGCGCTGGTCGGCAGCGGACGGCTCGACTTTTCCCAGCCCGCGCCCATCGCCCTCTCATTCGGGCCTGACGAGCAAGTCAGCGTCAAGGCCGAAGCGGCGCAAGACAGGAGCGGCACCACCGGTTTCATGGGCAGCAAGGGCGAGCGCAAAACCCGCCGCGCCTTCAGCGTGCAAAACCGCCGCAAAACACCCATTGAGCTGCAAGTGATTGACGCCGCGCCCGTTTCCAAAAACGAGCGCATCACCGTGCAATCGGCCTACACGCCCAAGCCCGCTGACACTGCCTTTCTCAAACAGCCCGGCCTCATCCTCTGGCAGCAAAGCCTGGCCGCCGGCGCCACGGTCAGCTTCAGTGCCGAACACACCATCCAATGGCCCAAAGACGCGCAAATCGACGAAAGGCAATGAACGGCCCGGGTCATGGCAATCGTCAGCTCCTCTATTCATAGCATGACGTCCTAGTGGAGATTGCGCAGAGCGGCATTTATTGCCCCCTGTATCTGCTCCTGTTTTTGCTTCAGATCAAGCCTTCGAGCGGCTGCTTCGGGCTGGGCGGCGCTCATGCCGGGGCCGTCGTCTTCCATGGGCGGGCGCAGGGCGCGGAGCCGCCCCTCACACCTGCCGCGCCAGCAGCATGGCGTCGCCATAGCTGAAAAAGCGGTAGCGCTGCGCAATGGCGTGGCGGTACAGCGCCATCACGTGCGCGTGGCCTGCGAAGGCGCTCACCAGCATCATGAGCGTGCTGCGCGGCAGGTGGAAATTGGTCAGGAGCATGTCCGCCACCTGAAAGCGAAAGCCCGGCGTGATGAAGATGCGCGTGTCGCCCCTTGCCTGCCCCGTGGCCGCCCATGCCTCCAGGCTGCGCACGCTGGTGGTGCCTGCCGCCACCACGCGGCCGCCGCGCGCGCGGCAGGCGGCAATGGCCTCTTGCGTGGCGGCGGGCACGTCGTAGCGCTCGGCGTGCATCTGGTGCTCGCTCAGGCGCTCGGTTTTCACCGGCTGGAAGGTGCCCGCGCCCACGTGCAGGGTGACGAAGGCGCGCTGCACGCCGCGCGCGGCCAGCGCCTGCAAAACGGCTTCGTCAAAGTGCAGCGAAGCCGTGGGCGCGGCCACCGCGCCGGGGCGCGCGGCAAACACCGTCTGATAGCGCGCCTCATCTTCCGCGCCATCGGCATGCGTGATGTAAGGCGGCAGCGGCACGTGTCCGTGCGCGGCCATCAGCGCGTAGGCGTCGCCCGAAAAGCGCAAGTGAAACAGCGCGCCGTCCGCCTGCGGCCAGCGCCCCAGCAGCTCGGCCTCGAAGCCGCCTTGCTCCGTGCCGCCAGCCATGCGCAGCCGCGCGCCCACGGGCGGCTTTTTGCTCGCGCGCATGTGCGCGGCCACGGTGCCGTCGGCCAGCACGCGCTCGACCAGTAGCTCCAGCTTGCCGCCGCTGGGCTTTTCGCCAAACAGGCGCGCCTTGACCACTTGCGTGTCGTTGAGCACCAGCAAGTCGCCCTCGCGCAGCAGGCCGGGCAAATCGGCAAAGCGCCGGTCAGCGGGCGCTGCGCCCGTGCCGTCCAGCAGGCGCGAAGCGCTGCGCGTGGCCGCCGGGTGCTGGGCAATCAGCTGCGGCGGCAGGTCAAAGTCGAAATCGCTGGTGGCGTAGGTGCGGGGGCAAGTCATGTCAGTCGGCGCTTGGCTGGCGGCTGTTGTCATTCACGAAAGGCGGGGTTTGGATGCCATGGCGTCCAAACCCCGAAGGGCAAAATTCTTCCATGCCCGCAGCACCCTCTTCACCCCCGCCGCCGGATGCCGCCGCAAAGAAAGCGGTCAGGGCCTTGTCTGCGCCGCAAAAGGCGCTGCGCAAGCTGGGGCTGGTGCGCGATATGGATTTGGCGCTGCATTTGCCGCTGCGCTATGAGGATGAAACGCACATCACCCGCTTGCGCGATGCGCGCGAGGGCGATGAAGTGCAGATCGAGGGCGTGGTGCGCCATCAGGAAGTGGCGGCCAGCGGGCGGCGGCAGCTGCTGGTCACGCTGGATGACGGCAGCGACACGTGCCTTCTGCGCTTTTTCAACTTCTACCCTTCGCTGATGAAGCAGATGGCCGTGGGCGCGCGGCTGCGGGTGCGCGGACAGTTGCGCAGCGGGCTGGCGGGGCCGGTGATGCTGCATCCGGCCGTGCGCGCGGCCGGTGCGCCGCTGCCTGAGCGGCTCACGCCCGTGTATCCAGCCACGGCCGCGCTGGCGCAGGCGTATTTGCGCAAGGCGGTGCAGTCGGGCCTGGCGCGCGCCGATGCAAGCGGGCAGCTGGGCGAGACCGTGCCGCCCGATCTGGCGGCGGGCATGTTTGCGGGGCTGAAGGGCGCAGCGGGCGTGCCTCCGCAAAGCCCGCCGCCCACCTTGCGCGAGGCGCTGTTTTTTTTGCACCAGCCGCCGCCCGATGCGCCGCTGGCCGCTTTGCAAGAGCGCGTGCATCCGGCCTGGCTGCGCCTGAAGGCCGAGGAGCTGCTGGCCCAGCAGCTGTCGCAGTGGCGCGCGCGGCAAGAGCGCGCGGCGCTGGCCGCGCCCGCGCTGCATGTGCGCCCGGGCGGGCTGCATGAGAAGCTGCTGGCGGCGCTGCCTTTTGCGCTGACGGCGGCGCAGCGCCGCGTGAGCGAAGAAATTGCGCGCGATCTGGCCCGCCCCCAGCCCATGCACCGGCTGCTGCAAGGCGATGTGGGCGCGGGCAAAACCGTGGTGGCCGCGCTGGCCGCTTGCGTGGCGATGGACGCCAGCTGGCAGTGCGCCCTGATGGCGCCCACGGAAATTCTGGCCAGCCAGCACTTTGACAAGCTCACGCAGTGGCTTGCGCCCCTGCTGCAAGCGCGCGGCCAGCGCGTGGCGTGGCTGACGGGCAGCCAGAAGAAAAAAGAGCGCGCCGCCGCCTTGCAGGCCATTGAATCGGGCGAGGCGGCGCTGGTGGTGGGCACGCACGCCGTCATCCAGCAGCAGGTGAACTTCGCGCGGCTGGGGCTGGCCGTGATTGACGAGCAGCACCGCTTTGGCGTGGCGCAGCGCCTGGCCTTGCGGCAAAAGCTGGCCGGGCAGGAGCCGCATTTGCTGATGATGAGCGCCACGCCCATTCCGCGCACGCTGGCCATGAGCTGCTACGCCGATCTGGACGTGTCCACGCTGGACGAGCTGCCGCCCGGGCGCACGCCAGTGCTCACCAAGCTGATTGCCAGCCACCGGCGCGGCGAAGTCATCGAACGCCTGCACCAGCAGCTGCGGCGCGGCGCGCAGGCTTACTGGGTGTGCCCGCTGATCGAGGAAAGCGAGGCGCTGGACTTGCAAAGCGCCACGCAAACCCACGCCGAGCTGGCCGCCGCCCTGCCCGGCCTGAACGTGGGCCTGCTGCACTCGCGCATGCCCGCCGCCGACAAAAAAGCGGTGATGGACGCCTTTGCCAGCGGCCAGATGGCCGCGCTGGTGAGCACCACCGTGATTGAAGTGGGCGTGGACGTGCCCAATGCCAGCCTCATGGTCATCGAGCACGCCGAGCGATTTGGCCTGAGCCAGCTGCACCAGCTGCGCGGCCGCGTGGGCCGGGGCAGCGCCGCCAGCGCCTGCGTGCTGCTCTACGAAGTGCCCGAGGGCGGCCGCCTGGGCGAAGTGGCCCGCGAGCGCCTGAAGGCCATGCTGGAAACGCACGACGGCTTTGAAATCGCCCGGCGCGATCTGGCGCTGCGCGGCCCCGGCGAATTTCTGGGCGAGCGCCAAAGCGGCGCGGCCCTGCTGCGCTTTGCCGATTTGCAGCAAGACGAGCCGCTCATCGAATGGGCGCGCCAGGCCGCGCCGCAAATGCTGGCGCGCTACCCCGCCCTGGCCGGGCAGCACGTGCAGCGCTGGCTGGGCGCGCGCATGGACTATCTGAAGGCGTGATGCGGGGCTTGGGAGTGAAGGATTATTTTCGCTCCTTGATTTGTAGCATGAGGTCCTAGTAAAACGGGCGCAAGACGGCTTTTTGGGTACCTGTTTTTTGCTCCTCTTTCAAGCACTCCGCATGCATATCCCAGCCGCCCAGGCTGGCACTTGAGTGGCCGAGAACCTGTTCACGGCCTGTCCGTGAGGGCAAAAGGCGCGGCCTGAAGGCGCTCTGCGGCGTTGCAAATGCCTTGCTGGAACTCAAACCCGTCTGCGGTTTGAGCCTTGCGGCCATCCCAAGCCAGGCTTTTGCCCTACGGTCAGACCCAGAACAGGTTCTGAAAGCCTCTTGCCAAATCAAACCACGGGCAATCTGGGCCACGCTTGAGCCAAGCCATGCCGGCCTCCTCGTCCTTGCTCAGCCAGACGAAGGGCCGCTCCACAGAACAGGAGCAAAAAAACGGGCCTGAAAACCGCCAGAGCGCCCTGGATACGGGGCGCTGCCACTATTCAAACCGAATTCAGGCCAGTTTCTTGAGCTGGTAGAGCGTCTCCAGCGCCTGCCGGGGGCTGAGTTCATCGGGGTCAAGGGCGGCCAGGGCGGCTTGCAGCGCGCTGGGCGGGGCCGGTTCGGCGGCGGGCGCGGGTTCAGGCTCTGGCAGGGGCGCAAAAAGATCGGGCTGGGCCTGCTGGCTGGCGGCGGCGGTTTCCAGCCTGGCGAGCACGTGGCGGGCGTGGTTCACCACGGCGGCGGGCACGCCGGCCAGGCGGGCGACCTGGATGCCGTAGCTGCGGCTGGCAGGGCCGGGCTGGATTTCGTGCAGGAAGGCGATGGCGCCGCCTTCGCCGGTTTCTGCGGCGCTGACGTGCACGTTGATGGCGGCGTGGCAGGCGGCGGGCAGTTCGGTGAGTTCAAAGTAGTGGGTGGCAAAGAGGGTGAGGCACTGGGCCTTGTCGTGCAGCCAGGCGGCAATGGCGGTGGCCAGCGACAGGCCGTCATACGTGCTGGTGCCGCGCCCGATTTCGTCCATGAGCACCAGCGACTGCGGCGTGGCGCTGCGCAGGATTTGCGCCGCTTCGGTCATCTCCAGCATGAAGGTGGACTGGGCGTTGGCCAGATCGTCGGCCGCGCCGATGCGGGTGTGAATGGCGTCCACCGGCCCCAGGCGGCAGCTTTCGGCGGGCACGTAGCTGCCCATGCTGGCCAGCAAGGTGATGAGGGCCACTTGCCGCATGTAGGTGCTTTTGCCGCCCATGTTGGGGCCGGTGATGATTTGCAGGCGCTGGCGCGGCCCCAGGTGCGTGCTGTTGGCGATGAAAGCGCCCTGGCCGCTTTCTTGCAGGCGCGCCTGCACGACGGGGTGGCGGCCTGCGGTGATGTCAATGCCCGGCTCGCGCGTGAATTCGGGCCTGCGCCACTCCAGCGTGTGGGCGCGCTCGGCCAGGGCGGCCAGCGCGTCCAGCGCGGCCAGCGCGCGGGCAAAGCGCGTGAGGGCGGGAATGTGCGGCTGCAAGCGGCGCAGCAGCTCGTCAAACAGCCATTTTTCGCGGGCCAGCGCGCGCTCTTGCGCCGACAGGGCGCGGTCTTCAAACGCCTTGAGTTCGGGGGTGATGAAGCGTTCGGCGTTTTTCAGCGTCTGGCGGCGGCGGTAGTCGGCGGGCACTTTGGCGGCCTGGCCTTGCGTGACTTCAATGTAAAAGCCATGCACTTTGTTGAACTGCACGCGCAAATTGGCAATGCCGGTGCGCTGGCGCTCGCGCGTTTCCATCTCCAGCAAAAAGGCGTCGCAGTTGCTGGCAATGGCGCGCAGCTCATCGAGCATGGCATCGTGGCCGGGGGCGATCACGCCGCCGTCGCGCACCAGGGCGGCCGGCTCCTGGGCAATGGCCGATTGCAGCGCTTGCAGGCATTCGGCGGGCGGGGCCAGGTCTTGCGCCAGCTGCGCCAAAAGCGCCGCCTGCGCTTGCGCAGCCAGGGCGGGCAGCTCGCCTTTTTGCAGCGCCTGGCGCAAGGCGGCCAGCTCGCGCGGGCGCACTTGCGCCAGGGCGATGCGGGCCGTGACGCGCTCGACATCGCCCGTGCCTTTGAGCAGGGCGCGCAAGCGCTGCCACAGCGGGGCCGCGTCACCTTGCGGGGCCAGCAGCGCGGCAATGGCGGCGTGGCGGCCGCTGGCGGCGGCGCGGTCGCGCTGCGGCGCCAGCAGCCAGGTTTTGAGCAGGCGGCTGCCCATGCCGGTCTGGCAGGTGTCCAGCAGCGAAAACAGCGTGGGCGCGTCTTCGCCGCGCAAGGTTTGCACCAGCTCCAGATTGCGGCGCGTGACGGCGGGCAGATCGATCAAATCGCCCGCGCGCGCCACTTGCAGGCTGCGCACATGGGTGAGCGCGTGGCCTTGCGTGTGCTCGGCGTAAGCCAGCAGCGCGGCGCTGGCGGCGTGGGCCAGCGCGCAGCCCTGCGCGCCCCAGGCGGCCAGGCTGGCGGCCTGCAACTGTTCTTGCAAGCGGGCCGCGCCCAGGGCGGCGTCAAACTGCCATTCGGGGCGGCGCGTGACGGGCGCGGCCGGCTGGGCCGTTTGCAAGGCGGTTTGCAAAGCCGCTTCCAGCCGCTGCTGCTGCGCGGCGGTGAGACTGGCCGAAACCAGCACTTCGCTGGGCGCAATGCGGGCCAGCCAGGCGGGCAAGTCATCCGCCGCGCACTCGGCCAGGTTCAACTGCCCTTGCGTGACCGCCAGCCAGGCCAGCCCGCACTGCTGGCGCGGGCCGAAATGCACGGCCAGCAGCATGGACTCGCTTTTTTCCGCCATCAGCGTGCTGTCCGTCAGCGTGCCGGGCGTGACCACGCGCACCACCTTGCGCTCCACCGGCCCCTTGCCAGCGCCTGCCGCGCCTGCTTCGCCCACCTGCTCGCAAATGGCCACCGCCTCGCCCAGCCGGATGAGCCGCGCCAGATAGCTCTCCACCGAATGAAACGGCACCCCCGCCATCGGAATGGGCTGCCCCGCCGATTGCCCGCGCGTGGTCAGCGTGATGTCCAGCAGCTGCGCCGCCTTTTCCGCATCGCCATAGAACATCTCGTAAAAGTCGCCCATGCGATAGAACAGCAGCGTGTCCGGATAGTCTTTTTTCAGGCGCAGATACTGCTGCATCATCGGCGTGTGGGCGGCAAATTCATCGGGGCTGGTCACGGCAATTCCTTCAGGCAGAACAAACGATTAGACATGAGCAAAGCCTTCACCAAAGAAACCGATGGCGATGACAGCGAAGACAGCGCCCCGGCGCTGCCGCCCCTGCCGCCGGGCGGGCGCAACTACATCACGCCCGCAGGCTACGCCGCCTTGCGCGCCGAGCTGATGCAGCTGATGGACCACGAACGCCCGCAAGTGGTGGAAGCCGTGCACTGGGCCGCCAAAAATGGCGACCGCAGCGAAAACGGCGACTACCTCTACGGCAAAAAGCGTTTGCGCGAGATCGACCGGCGCATCCGCTTTCTCACGCGCCGGCTGGAAATCGCCGCCGTCACCGACCCCAGCGCCCACCACGGCAGCGACCAGGTTTTCTTCGGCGCAAGCGTGACTTACTTGGACTGCGACACGGGCGAAGAGCGGCGCGTGACCATCAAGGGCATTGATGAAGCCGAGAGCGCGCGCGGCGAGGTCAGCTGGATCAGCCCCATCGCCCGCGCCCTGCTGCGCGCCCGCGTGGGCGACGAAATCAAGCTGATCACGCCTTCAGGCGCGCGGCTGATTGAAGTGCTGGCCGTGGAATACCCGCAAGGCTGAAACGGCCCCGGGTGCTCTCGAAAAAATAGCTGCATGCGCCCATTCCATGCGGACTTGCGGGCGATTTGGCCCTCAAAACCGGGCTTGGGAGCGGGCCTTGGGCGGCTGGCCTGCCCCTATCATCAGCCAGGCTGATGCGAAACGGTGACATTCATGCTCCATTCCTCTCGATTGCTGCACCATCTCTGGCTTGATGAAGCCGATGCCCGGCGCGCTGTGCCCCCGGCTCTGGCGCAGCGGCTGGCGCGGCTGGTTGCCGAAAGCGAGGCGCGGCATGAGGGCGAAGTGCGCCTGTGCGTGGAAGGCTCGCTGCCCATCAGCTATCTGTGGCGGCACGTGCGCCGCCGCCAGCCCATGCCGCAAGTGCTGCGCGAGCGGGCGCTGATGCTGTTTGCCAAGCTGCGCGTGTGGGACACGCGCCAGCGCAACGGCGTGCTGGTGTATCTGAACCTGGCCGCGCGCGCCATTGAAATCGTGCCCGATCGCGGCCTGGCCGAGCGCGCGCCGCCGCCCGAGTGGGCCGCCGTATCTGAACGGCTGGCTGGCGCGCTGGGGGCCGGGCGCTTTGAAGAAGGGCTGACGAACGCGCTGGCTGAAGTCACGGCCCTGCTTGAAAAGCACTTTCCCGAGCCGCCGGATGCCGCCTGCCGCCCGGCGCCGGATAACCAGCTGCCCGATGCCGTAGTGCTGTGCTGACCCCCCTCTTTCCCTTCAAAACGCTTCCCGAATTCCAGCAAATCGAAAGGCAGACTGACCATGCAAGACCTCACTCCCGCCCAGGCCGCCCTGCGCGACGCCGCCCGCAACTACCACCGCCAGCCCACGCGCGGCAAAGTGGCCGTGGTGCCCACCAAGCCGCTGTCCAACCAGCATGATTTGTCGCTGGCGTATTCGCCGGGCGTGGCCTATCCGTGCCTGGACATTCAGGCCAATCCAACCCTGGCGGCCGAATACACGGCGCGCGGCAATCTGGTGGGCGTGGTCACCAACGGCACGGCCGTGCTGGGGCTGGGCGACATCGGCCCGCTGGCGGGCAAGCCGGTGATGGAAGGCAAAGGGTGCCTGTTCAAGAAGTTCGCGGGCATCGACGTGTTCGACATCGAACTGGCCGAGCGCGACCCCGACAAGCTGGTGGACATCATCGCAGCGCTGGAGCCCACGCTGGGCGGCGTGAACCTGGAAGACATCAAGGCGCCCGAGTGCTTTTACATCGAGCGCAAGCTGCGCGAGCGCATGAACATTCCGGTGTTTCATGACGACCAGCACGGCACCGCCATCATTGCGGGCGCGGCGCTGCTCAACGGGCTGGAGCTGGTGGACAAGCGCATTGAAGACGCCAAAGTGGCCGTCAGCGGCGCGGGCGCGGCAGCGCTGGCCTGCCTGGACGTGCTGGTGGGCCTGGGCGCGAAGCCGCAAAACATCTTCGTGTGCGACTCCAAAGGCGTCATCTACGAAGGCCGCCCCGGCGGCTTTGACGAATCCAAGGCCCGCTACGCACAAAAAACCGAAGCGCGCACGCTGGCCGACGTGGTGCGCGGCGCAGACGTCTTTCTGGGCTGCTCCACCGCCGGCGTGCTCAGCGCCGACATGGTCAAAAGCATGGCCGACAAGCCCGTCATCCTGGCGCTGGCCAATCCCAACCCTGAAATCGACCCCGCCGAAGCACGCCTGGCGCGGCCCGACTGCATCATCGCCACGGGCCGCAGCGATTACCCCAACCAGGTGAACAACGTGCTGTGCTTTCCCTACATCTTCCGTGGCGCGCTGGACTGCGGCGCCACCCGGATTACCGAGGAAATGAAGCTGGCCTGCGTGCGCGAAATCGCCGCGCTGGCCAAGGCCGAATCCAGCGCCGAAGTGGCCGCCGCCTACGCGGGCAAGGAACTGAACTTCGGCCCCGACTACATCATCCCCACGCCGTTTGACCCGCGCCTGATCCTGCGCATTGCCCCCGCCGTGGCCGAAGCGGCCGTGCGCTCGGGCGTGGCCACGCGGCCCATCACCGACATCGCGGCCTACCGCGCCTCGCTGGAGCGCTACATCTACCAGTCCGGCATGCTCATGCGCCCCGTCATCTCCGCCGCCCAGGCCGTGCCCGCCGCGCAAAAACGCGTGGTGTATGCCGAAGGCGAAGACGAGCGCGTGCTGCGCGCCGTGCAAAGCGTGGTGGACGACGGCCTGGCCACGCCCCTGCTCGTGGGCCGCCAGTCCGTCATTGAACGCCGCATCGCCAGAGCCGGCCTGCGCCTGAAAGTGGGGCGCGACGTGCAGGTGTGCGACCCCGAAACCGACAGCCGCTACGAAACCTGGTGGAAGGAATTTCACCGCCTGATGGCGCGCAACGGCGTCACGCAAGAAGCCGCGCGCGCCGCCGTGCGCCGCTCCACCACCGTGCTGGCCGCCCTCATGGTCCGCATGAACGACGCCGACGCCATGATCTGCGGCACCCTGGGCCGCTTTGACGTGCACTTCCAGCACGTCAGCGACATCATCGGCAAGGAACCGCACGCGCCCTGCATGGCCGCGCTCAACGCTCTCATCGCCGGCGGCCGCACCCTGTTCATTGCCGATACCTACATCAACAGCGACCCCGGCCCCGAACTGCTCGCCAGCATCGCCCGCCTGGCCGTGCAGGAAGTGCGCAACTTCGGCCTGCCGCCCAAAGTCGCCTTCCTCTCGCACTCCAACTTCGGCTCATCCACGCGCCCCTCGGCGCTGAAGATGCGCGCCGCGCGCGACCTGTTCCGCCAGCAGATGCCCGATGTGGAATGCGACGGCGAAATGCACGGCGACACCGCGCTCTCGCCCGAGCTGCGCGCCCGCAGCGTGCCCGACAGCACCTTGAGCGGCGAGGCCAACCTGCTCATCTGCCCCAGCCTGGACGCAGCCAACATCCTCTTCAACGTGCTCAAAACCACCGACGGCAATGGCGTCACCATCGGCCCCATCCTGCTGGGCGCGGCTGCGCCGGTGCATGTGCTCACGCCCAGCGCCACCGTGCGCCGCCTCATCAACATGACCGCCCTGGCCGTGGCCGAAGCGCAAAGCCGCCGCGCCGCGCACTAACGCTGGCGAACCATGAGAAAAAAAAGCGGGCCGAGGCCCGCTTTTTTCATGCCCGCAACAGCCGCCCCAAGCGCCGAGAAACCGGCATGCCGCAGACATGCAGGCGCGCCGTTTTTAGCTCCTTCATCAATAGCATGATGTCCTGATGAAACCTGCGGTGAATGGGTTTTTATCCCCCCTCAAATTCGCTACTGTTTTTGACGCCTTCTGGCAGGCGTGCCGGGACTTGCCCGGGGCTGGCCGCGAGCAGGCTTTCATGGCGGCTTCACAGCGGCCTTACAGCTGCATTTCGTGCTCGTGAAAGCGCCGCAGGCTGCTGCGGTGGGCGATGCTCACGAGGGTGAGGCCGGGCAGGTCGCGGGTGAGGCGGGCGTAGAGGCGCTCTTCGGTTTCTTCGTCCAGGGCGCTGGTGGCTTCGTCCAGAAAGAGCCAGCGGGGGCGGTGCAGCCAGATGCGGGCAAAGGCCAGGCGCTGCTGCTCGCCGGGGGAGAGCTGGCGCGCCCAGTGGGCGCTTTCGTGCAGGCGGTGCGTGAGGGCGGGCAGGCAGGCCCAGCGCAGGGCGGCCTGGCAGTCGTCGTCGCTGAAGGCGGTTTCGAGGGCGGGGTAGGCCAGGCAGGCGCGCAGGGTGCCTGCGGGCAGGTAGCTTTGCTGGGGCACGAAGAGGGTTTCGGCGCGGGGGGCTGCCGCAGCGCCGGGCGCTGTGGCTGTTTTGGGCGTTTCAGCGGTTTCGGGCGCTTCAGCGGTTCCGGGCGGGGTGGCGATGTGGCCGTGGCCGTGCGTCCACAGGCCGGCCAGGGCGCGCAGCAGGGTGCTTTTGCCTGCGCCGGAGGGGCCGCGCAGCATCCAGCGCTCGCCGGGGGCGATGCGCCAGTTCACCACGGGGGTGAGGGGCCGCCCGCCGGGGCCGAGGGCTTGCACGCCTTGCAGGGCGTAGCCGCTGGCGGCGGGGCCGCGCTGGCGGGTGATGCGGGGGGCGCTGGCCGTTGCGCCGCTGGCGGCTTGCAAGGCGGCGTCAAATTCGGCCAGGCGCGCCAGGGCCGAGCGTAGCAGGGCGAGGTCTTTGTATTTGTAGATGAACCACGAGAGGGCCACGCGCACGCGCATGAAGCTTTGGATGAGCTGGGTGAGGTCGCCCAGGGTGATGATGCCTTTGAACAGGCGCGGGCCTTGCAGCATGTAGGGCACGAGCGCGCCGACTTCGGTGTAGGTGTTGTCGGCGATGGTGATGCGCTTGGTGTAGTTCATGATGTCGCGCCAGTTGCGGCGCACGGCGGCGAAGCGGGCCGAAAGGCGCGCTCTTTCGGCGCTTTCGCCGCCGTAGAGGGCGATTTGTTCGGCGCTTTCGCGGATGCGCAGCAGCGCGGCGCGAAAGTCGGCTTCGGCCTGCTGCTGGCGGTAGTCGATTTGCACCATGCGGCCGCCGATTTTTTCAATGGCCCACGAGCCACCCAGCGCGTAGATGAAGGCCACCCAAAGCATGTAGCCGGGCACTTGCAGCGTTTGGCCCCCAAGGGTGATGGCCAGTGCGCCCGACAGGCCCCAGACGATGGCCGAGAAGGTCAAGAGGCTGACGAAGTTGCTGATCAGCCCCAGCCCCAGGGTGAGCGTGCCGCTGGCGACCATGCGCAGGTCTTCGGCCACGCGCTGGTCGGCGTTTTCAAGGCCGCCGCCGCGATGGCCGCCGCCTTCGCCCTGATCGCCCTGATCGCCCTGATCGCCCTGATCGCGCTCCAGCCGCCAGAAGGCGTTGCCCGCCAGCCAGCGGCGCAGGTGTTCTTCGGTCATCCAGGCGCGCCAGCGCATTTCCAGCGATTGCGCCAGCCAGGTGCGGGCGGTGTTGAGCACCAGCCCCGTGAGCGCCAGCGCGGCCAGCGCGGCCAGTTGCGGCCAGAAGGCGGCTTCGTTGAGCTGCTGGAGCGCGTCGTAGAAGTCTTTTTGCCAGTAGGTGATGCGCGCGGCGCGCCACACCAGCGCCAGATCCAGCGCGATGACGGCGGCCAGCAGCCGCCAGCCCGGCCCGCTGTCGGGCGAGACCCAGTAGGCGCGGATGATGGGCCACGCGCCCGCGCGCGAAGCGGGGGCGCTCATGTGCGTAGGGGCCTCGAAGGCATCAGAAGGAGGAGCAAATTCAAGGGGGTAGAAACCCCGTTTTGCGCAGTATCCACTAGGACCTCATGCTATTGATAAAGAAGCGAATTCAGAGATGAAAAACGCCCCGCAAGCGGGGCGCGGGCGCTCAGGGCCTGCCCATGATCTGGCCGCGAGGGGCGAAGGCGCGGATCGGAATGGACTGCGAGGCAGCAGACCGCCCGGATCCGCACCCCATCCATGCTTTCCGCCCCCACGGACTGCGAGCGGGTTTTCAGAACTGCGCGCGCAGCGTGAGCTGGAAGTTGCGCGGATCGCCGTAGGTGTTGTAGGTGCCCAAGCCGCCCAGGCGGGTGTAGTAGGTGCGGTCAAACAGGTTGTTGGCGTTGAGCTGCACGTCCCAGTGGCTGTTGATGCGGTAGCGCGCCATCAGGCTGGCGACGGCGTAGCCGCCCTGGCGGCGTTGTGAATTGGCCTCGGAGGCGCTGGCGCTGTAGGCATTGACGCCCAGCCCCACGCTCAGGCCCTGGAGCGGGCCGGATTCAAAGTGCCGCATGCCCCAGAGCTTGAGGATGTGGCGCGGCTCCCAGAAACGGAATTTCAGGCCCTGGTTGCGCGCGTCTTTGGTGTATTTGGAGTTCTGGCGCGTGTAACCGGCCTGCACTTCCCAGCCGGGCGCGGGGCGGCCCACCACTTCCACGTCCCAGCCCCGGCTTTGCACTTCGCCGTCATTGACGTAGTAGTCGGGGTTTTGCAAATCGGTGCGCGCGCGATTGACATCGCGCATGTCGTACACCGAGGCCGTCAGCAGCAAGCGCCCGTCCATGAATCCGGCCTTGGCGCCCAGTTCAAACTGGCGGCCTTCGCGCGGCTTGAGTGTTTCGCCACTGACGGTTTGCTCGTCTTGCGGAGCGAAGATGTCGGAAAAGCTGGCATACGCTGTCCAGACCGGGTTGATGTCATACAGCACGGCGGCATAGGGCGTGAAGTGGCCGCTGACGCGCTCGCCGCCCGCTTCCCAGGGCGTGGGCGTGGCGGGCCAGTTGCTGCGGCTGCGCGTTTTGTACCAACTCCAGCGCCCGCCCAGCACGACGGTCAGCGGCTCGGCCGCGCGCAGGCGAAGCTGGCCATACACGCCGCTTTGGCGCGTGTCGGTATCGCCGCCCTGGGTGTAGGGGCGGCGCGGGTCGGGCACGAGGTCGTGGCGGCCAAAGGGCACGTTGTCCGTGACGATGCGCTGACGCCCCAGGCCAAAGCCCTGGTAAGACTGATCCCACTTCTCGCTCTGGTAGCCAAACAGGGCGCGGTGCTCGCGGCCCCACAGGGTGAAGGGGCCGCTGGCATACACATCCACGGAATGGCGGGTGTTTTCGTAGTCGCCATAGCGGCTGCGGTAGCTGAGGGTATGGGTGGCGGGATTCACGCCCGACCAGGTGAAGGCGTCATGAAAGAACTGGTCTTGCTCCAGCCGCATCAGGCGCGCCGTGGCTTGCCAGCCGCTGGCAAAGCGGTGCTGCGCGTCGGCCACGAACATGCGGTGCGTCCAGCCGCTGCGGTTCCAGTCCGGCGAGGTGTTGGTGCTGCGCGGCACGTTCAGCAGGCCGCCCGAAGTCCATGCGGGCAGGCCCGACATGCCCGCCCGCAGGCGGTCGCGCTGGTAAGCGGCGGAGAGCGACAGGGTGGTTTGCGGCGTGGCGTCCCAATCCAGCGTGGCGTAGCCCACTTGCTTGCTGGTATGCGCGCGCTCGATGGACCAGCCCTTGTCGGTGAGCGCCAGCACGGCGCGGCCGCGCAGCGTGCCGGCGGCGTTCAACGGCCCCGTCACGTCCACGCTGGCCTGGTGGTTGCGCCAGGTGCCCGTGCCCACGCTGCCTTCCAAGGCAAATGCGTTTTTGGCGCGCTTGCGCACCAGATTCACCGTGCCGCCCATATCGCCGCCCGAGTTGCCCGCGAACACGCCCGCCGGGCCGCGCAGCACTTCGGCGCGCTCGTAAATGGTCATGTCCAGCTGCTGCACGCCGGAAAACGAGTTGTAGGAAGGCACGCCGTCGTAGCTGACGTTCATGTGATAGCCGCGCGAGAGGAACTGGCTCTGGTGCATGTCGTTGCTGATCACCGTCACGCCGGTGACCATGTTCAGCGCCTCCGTCACCGTGGCGGCGTTCTGGTCGCGCACGCGCTCGCTGGTGATGACGGAAACCGACTGCGGCACTTCGCGCGCGCTCAGCCGCTCTTTGCCGCCCACGGTGGTTTTGCTGATGTAGCCGGACGATTCGGCGCTGTCGGTCACGCGCACTTCTTCCAGCGTCTGAATCTTCTTGGGGTCTTGCGCCTGCTCGTCGGCCACGGATGCCTGCGCCGCCGCCAGCGCGGGAAGGGCCAGCGCCAACGCCAGCGTCAGGGGCCTGAGAGCCAGGCGCGAGGGGGTTTGATGGAAATTCATGATGGGTATCCGGAGGCGCGCGCGGCGCCCCTCTTGTGAAATGGAATGGAAAAGGAATGGAAAAGCGGATCGCCGCGCGCCTGGGCGCATCAGCCCATGCCGCGCAGGCGCGTGATGCCTTGCAGGCCCGCGCGGCCGCCGCAAGGGCGCGCTGGCAGTCAGCAAGCGTCAGGGGAAAGTCAGCGGAAAAGAGGGTTTGAGAGGAGGCGCAGACTGGCGCACAGCGGCCAGCGGCCCCGCTTCGCCCAAAAAGGCCGTCAAAGGGGCGGCCCGCGCCCTGGCAAGGCGCGCAGGTGGCGCGCTGCCTCCACGGGCGGCCGCCATGCGGGCGCGGTCAGCACGCGAACCAGGCGCGCCGCGCTGGCTCGCGCCAGCGCCCCCGCAGGCGCGGGCGGCGCAGGCAGCAGCAGCTGCATGAAGACGCACCACGGGCAGCCCGCAAGCGCAGACTGGGCCAGCGGCTGGAAAGGAGCGCCGTCCTGGGCTTCGCCTGCCACGGCCACCCACTCCATGCCTTGCGCCGTGCACAGCAGCACCCGCTCGCCCGCCGCTGCGTTCAGCAGGGCCGGATGCGCCGCCGCCCAGAGTACGAGCAGCGCCGCCGCCAGCGCCCAGAAGCGCCGGGCGGAGACAGGCAGGCGGCACAGCACGCCAGGCCGGGAAAATGCACGAACAGTCAAGAAAAGCCCCGAAAACTGCAACAAGACTTGGAAAAAGGTGGCGCAGTGTAGGGGCATGCGCGCCAAAAATCCAGCGTCCGCAAGCTGCCTGCAAGCCGCCCGAGTGCGGCGTTTGGAACCTGTTCAGCGTCTGGCCGTGAGGGGGATGCACGAACCTCGCGCTCCGGCAGGGCGTTCGCAAGGCTCCAGAGCGCCCAAGCCCGTGCTTTTCGTGCTTTTCACGCCTGCGGCGCAGCTTGCACGCAGGCATCTGAAAACGCCGCCGCGCGCCGCTGGCGCTGCTTGCAGTTTTCTTGATTCAAGATAAGAAGAAAGGCGGCGCGCGGTGTGCCTGCAACAGCACGGCCAGCTCGCCCATGTGGGCGAGCACACGCGACGCGCCTGCGGCCCGCAGCGGGTGCGGGCTGGCGTGCGGATCGTCTGGCGGGCAGTAGGCCCAGACGGTGCAGCCAGCGGCCACGCCGGCGGTGATGCCGGGCACGGTGTCTTCCACGACCAGGCAGCGCCCGGGGCTGACGCGCAAGTGGCGGGCGGCGGCCAGATAGACGTCAGGCGCGGGCTTGCTGGCGGGCATTTCGTGGCCGCTGAAAACGGCGGAGCCAAACAAAGGCGCAAGGCCGGTTTGGACCAGCTGCATTTGCACTTTCTGCCGGTCAGCGCCGGAGGCGCAGGCGATGCGGCCGCCAGTGCGGGCGTGGGCGGCGTGCACGGCTTCGCGCGCGCCGGGCACGGCTTGCAGGCGCGCGGCCAGCTCGGCATTGCGGCGGGCGTAGAAAGCCTGCATCCACGCCTCCGTCAGGGGCTGGCCGGTGTGCCGCTCGATGACGGTGCGCTGGCTGCGCACGGTGACGCCCAGAAAGCGCGCGCGGCATTCGGCTTCGCTCATGGCCCCCCCCCCCCCCGCCAAAAATACACCCACCCACCCCCCGGCGCCCGCCCTCTTTCCCCTTTCCCCCCCCCCCCACCCGACTCCCCTCCCCCAACCCTGCCTCTTGCTGTCATACAACAAAAAAAAATAGACAATCTCACACAACATATTCTCTACCTTTCTTTTATACACATGTCCTATCCTCATGCAACGNGGGCGGGCGAGGGGCGGGCGGGGCGGAAGACATGAAAAAGAGGAGCGAATTCAAGGCCATCAAAAACGGCTTTTGCGCACGTTCGGCTAGGAGGTCATGCTACGAAGTAAGGAGCAAAATAAGGCCGCGAAATGAGGCCGCAGCCGCTCACGCCGTCAGCCGTTTGACGCCGGGCAGCTCGCAGGCGTAGATGGCGTTGCGCAGGGCGGCAATGGCTTCGTAACGGGTGAAGCTGCGCCGCCAGGCAAGGACGATGCGGCGGGTGGGCGCTTGCTGGCCTTCGCCGCGGGCGACAACGGGCAGGTAGCGCACATGGGGGTGCATGAAGCTGGTGCGCACGGCGTGGGCCTTCGCGCGCCGGCCTCGCGCGGGCGCGTCCGGCGCGTTGGATGCGTTTGGCGGCTGCCAGTCTTTGGGCGCGGCCATGCGGGGCACGAGGGTGATGCCCATGCCGGCGGCCACCATGTGCTGAATGGTTTCGAGCGAGGAGCCTTCAAAGCTCTTGCTGATGCCCTCGGCGTTGCTGGAAAAAAGGGCGTGCTCGGGGCAGACCTGGAGCACGTGGTCGCGAAAGCAGTGGCCTGCGCCCAGCAAAAGCATGGTTTCGTTCTTGAGCTGGCGGGTGGTCACGCTGGGCAGCGCGGCCAGCGGATGCGATTCGGGCACGGCGGCCAGGAAAGGCTCGTCGTACAGGGGCGCGATGGCCAGGCCCGCGTCAGGGAAAGGCTCGGCCAGGATGGCGCAGTCGATATCGCCCGTGCGCAGCATCTCCAGCAGGCGCACGGTGAAGGTTTCCTGCAACAGCAGGGGCATTTGCGGCGAGAGGCGAATGTTTTGCTGCACCAGATCGGGCAGCAGGTAGGGGCCGATGGTGGGAATGACGCCGAGCTTGAGCGGGCCGCTCAGGGGGTTTTTGCCGCGCTTGGCAATTTCGCGCACCCCGTTAGCCTGCTCCAGCACGCTTTGGGCCTGGCGCACGATTTCTTCGCCCAGCGGGGTGACGGTGACTTCTCCCGCGCCGCGCTCGAAAATTTTGACGTCCAGCTCTTCTTCCAGCTTTCTGACGGAAACCGATAGCGTGGGCTGCGAGACGTGGCAGGCCTCGGCGGCCTTGCCAAAGTGCTTGTGACGGGCCAGTGCGACGATGTATTTGAGTTCAATCAGGGTCATGGAGGGGCTGTTTTTCTGCGCTTGCCGCCATTTTCGGCGGTGCGCAGGGCGGCGAGCGCCAGAAAGCGTCTGCAAGAAAGGCAGCCGCCGTGGCTTCAGCGCCCTGGCCCTGGCTGCCGCAGCTCTCCGGAAGCTGCCCCGGGCTGTCCGGAATACGCGCGGCGGCGGCGTGCCCTCCGCGCCCTGTGCAAGAGGAGCAGGAAAAGCGCCGGGCGCGCAGCCCACAGGTTCGGCCCACTAAAAAAAAGGAGCAAATTCAAGGGGCCAAAACAGTGCCTTGCGCAATCTCCACCAGGACCTCATGCTCCAAATAGAGGAGCAAATGTTTTGCTCCTCTTGCCCCGCCTGGGGCCAGCCCTTGCGCCGTCTCTCAAAGGCTGGCAAACAAGTCGTTGAGCGCCTCGCTCATGGTGGGGTGGGTGAAGATCTGGCTTTTGACGTAGCTGGCGGGCACGCGGTGGTCGATGGCCATCTTGAAGAGGTTGATGATTTCGTGCGATTCGGCGCACAGCAGGGTGACGCCCAGAATTTCACCCGTGCCGGCATCGGTCACGGCCTTGAGCAGGCCGTCGGTCTGGCCCAGGATTTTGGCTTTCGGAATGGCCTCGGCCTTGAGCGTGGCGACTTTGATGTTGCGGCCCGCCTGGCGCGCGGCGGTTTCTGTCATGCCGATGTGCGCCAGCGGCGGCTGGGTGAAGACGGCCGTGGGAAACGGCGCGCGGTCTGCCGTGCTGCGCTGGCCCTGGCCAAAGAGCTGATCGCGCACGATGCGCCAGTCATCCAGCGAGATGTAGGTGAACTGCGGGCTGCCCGCCACGTCGCCCATGGCCCAGATATGCGGGGCGGCGCGCAGGTGTTCATCCACCTGGATGAAGCCGCGCTCGGTCACGGCCACGCCTGCTTTCTCAAGCGCCAGGCCGTCGGTATTGGGGCGGCGGCCCGTGGCCAGCAAGATGGCGTCGGCGTCAAAACGGCCTTTGGAGGTGACGGCGGTGGTGTGCTGCGCGCCCTCTTCAAAGCGCTGCGTGGCCGCGCCCAGCACCAGGCGCACGCCTTTGGCCTCCAGAATGCGCTGCATTTCGGCGGCGATGTCGCGGTCTTCGCGCGGCAGGAAGGTTTCGCCTGCATCCAGCACGGTGACTTCGCTGCCGAAGGCGCGGTACATGAAAGCAAATTCCAGCCCGATATAGCCGCCGCCGACGATGAGCAGGCGCTGCGGGCGCTCGGCCAGGGAGAGCGCGCCGGTGCTGTCGTAAATGCGCTTGCCGTCCACGCCTTCGATGCGGGGCACAACGGGCAGGCTGCCGGTGTTGATGAAGATGCGATCAGCCGTCACGCGCAGCTCGCCTTCGGGGCCGCTCAACATGACGGTGTGCGCGTCTTCAAAGCGGGCGCGGGCATTGATGACGCGGGCGCGTTCCAGGCCATCGAGCTTGGCGAAGTTGGCGGCGCGCAGTTTGGGAATGAGGCCGTTTTTGGCCTGCATGGCGGCGCCGAACACGGCGGCCTTGTCGGCTTCCAGCGCGCGGCGTTCGCCCTCGGCGATGAGTTTTTTGGAAGGGATGCAGCCCACATTGATGCAGGTGCCGCCGTACATCTGGGCAGATGCCTCGGCCAGGAGAACGTTCTGCCCGTGCTGGGCCAAATCAGCGGCCAGCGTTTTGCCAGCCTTGCCAAAGCCGATAACGAGATTGGGTGTGTGCAGGGTTTGCATGAAGCGCCTTTTTGAGAAAAGCTTTCGCCAAATAAAAGAAGAAATGAAGGAGAAAACGCTGCTTTTTCTAGCTGCCGCCATGCAGCCCGGCCCGTGCAGGAGCTGAAACAGGCGCGGCGGCAGAAGCCGGGGCAGGCTTTTTGGCGGCCAGCTGGTCAAGAAGCCGCTTATTGACGCTGTGCACGGCTTCGAGTTCCTGCTTCATGGCCTTGGTCACCTGCATGAGCGCGGACAGCTTGCGGTTGGATTCGCGCAAATGCTCCGCCATGCGCTGCGAGAGCGTCATCAGCAAATGCACAGCCACCTTGGGCTGCTCTTGCGTGAGCTGCAAAAGCGTGTCGCGCGTGAGCACGGCCAGCGCCAGGTCTGTGGCGGCTATGCAGGTGGCCGAGCGGGGCACATCGGCAATGAAGCCCATCTCGCCAATCAGGCTGCCAGGGCCAAGAATGGTGACGACCACGCTTTCGTCAGAGGCGGAGGCGCTTTCCACGGTAACTTCGCCATCAACCACCAGGGCCATGAAGCCGCTGCCCGCAGCTTCGCCCTCGCGAATCAGCACTTCGCCCGCATTGACCAGCTGCGGGTGCATGTAGCCCACGATCAGGCGCGCCTCAGCCAGGCTCAATCCCAGCCGCGCGCCGCCCGATACCAGCAGCTGCGCGGCTCTTTCCTGCGCGGAATCACTCATCATCCCAGCCTCCAAAACCTGAAAACCTGTTCACAACCCATCCTGATCCGCCCCTGGGCCACGCACGGACAGACGGTGAACAGGTTCTAGCACAGGCCATATCCGCCAACGCGGCGCATGCCAGACGAAATCAGAAACGCCGCCAGCGGCCAAGGCGCAAGGGTTTTTCCCATTCCCATGATACATGGCAAGTTTTCTTTAACCAACGGGCATGTATTTTCCGATAAATCGAATTATTTTCCCAAAGCGTTCTTCGTGAATCATGAGCGGCAAGACATGCTTGCCGCATTCTCCCGCAAAACATCTGCCCCGGTCATTTTACGCCTGCGCGAAAAATAGCTTGCAGATCCCAAAGCGGTGCCTCATGGCGTTCGTATTAAACAAAATTCTTGCGCCAATCTCACCTGCTGGACAAGCATATTTCGTTTACAAATAAAAAGCCCCGCATAAAATGCGGGGCCTTATCGTTTATATAAGCCATTTGGCATCGAATCTCGATCTGTTCACATTAACGCAAGGATTGAGTCGCACGCACCGAATGAAAAGACTCCATCGAACAGCGCGCATTATTTGATTGATATCGACGCCTGGCTTATTTTCAAACAGAATCAACGTTTTTGACGGTACTTGCGCAGGGCCGCAATTTCAGCGGCCAATACCGCCAACTCGGATGTGGCGCGGGCCATATCGATTTCACTCTTGGCATTGCGCAGGTTTTCTTCCGCTTCTTTTTTGGCGGCCTGGACTTTTTTGTCGTCCAGGTCTTTTCCGCGAATGGCCGTGTCGGACAGCACCGTCACGCGATCGGGTTGCACTTCCAGAATGCCGCCTGCCACGAAAATGAATTCTTCCCCTTTGCTGGTGTGAATGCGCACCGACCCCGGCCGGATGCGGCTGATCAACGGCGTATGACGGGGATAGATGCCCAGCTCTCCCAATTCGCCCGGTAGCGCCACGAAAGTAGCCGTGCCGGAAAAGATGGACTCTTCCGCGCTGACCACATCGACATGAAAGGTTTCAGCCATGCTTGCTCCTGTGCTGGGGCGCGGGCTATCTGGCCGCAAGCCAGGGCTTTGCCCTTTCTTGCGCCACGCACCCGCGCCAGTCGCTGGATTTCCGGCAGGAAATCAGATCTTCTGGGCCTTTTCCATCGCCTCGTCAATCGTGCCAACCATGTAGAACGCCTGCTCAGGCAAATGGTCGCACTCGCCATTGACGATCATTTTGAAGCCGCGAATGGTTTCTTTCAGTGGCACATATTTGCCGGGCGATCCCGTGAACACTTCCGCCACGTGGAATGGCTGGGACAAAAAGCGCTGAATCTTGCGGGCGCGGGCCACGGCCAGCTTGTCTTCAGGGCTGAGTTCGTCCATACCCAAAATGGCAATGATGTCGCGCAGCTCCTTGTAGCGTTGCAGCGTGCCCTGCACCTGGCGCGCCACGTTGTAATGCTCTTCGCCCACAACAAGCGGATCCAGCTGGCGGCTGGTGGAATCCAGCGGATCAACTGCGGGGTAAATACCCAGCGCGGCAATGTCGCGCGACAGCACCACCGTGGAATCCAGGTGGGCAAACGTGGTGGCGGGCGACGGGTCGGTCAAGTCATCCGCTGGCACATACACCGCCTGGATGGACGTGATGGACCCCACTTTGGTGGAGGTGATGCGCTCTTGCAGGCGCCCCATTTCTTCGGCCAGTGTTGGCTGATAGCCCACGGCGGAAGGCATGCGGCCCAGCAGGGCGGACACTTCCGTTCCCGCCAGGGTGTAGCGGTAGATGTTGTCCACGAAAAACAGCACGTCACGCCCTTCGTCGCGGAAGGATTCGGCAATGGTCAGCCCTGTCAGCGCCACGCGCAGGCGGTTGCCGGGCGGTTCGTTCATCTGGCCGTACACCATCGAAACCTTGGACTCGCCCAGGTTCTGCTGATTGACCACGCCCGCGTCGGACATTTCGTGATAGAAGTCATTGCCTTCGCGGGTGCGTTCGCCCACGCCAGCAAACACCGACAAGCCGGAGTGCGCCTTGGCAATGTTGTTGATGAGCTCCATCATGTTCACGGTTTTGCCCACGCCCGCACCGCCGAACAAACCCACCTTGCCACCCTTGGCAAAGGGGCAAACCAAGTCAATCACCTTGATGCCCGTTTCCAGCACTTCCTGTGAAGGCGAAAGCTCGTCATAGGCAGGCGCCTTGCGGTGAATGGAGGCCGTCATCGTCTGTTCGATGGGGCCTCGCTCGTCGATGGGATTGCCCAGCACATCCATGATGCGGCCCAGCGTGGCTTTGCCTACAGGCACCGTAATGGGGTGGCTGGTATTGCTAACCACCATGCCACGGCGCAGGCCGTCAGACGATCCCAGCGCGATGGTGCGGACGATGCCGTCACCCAGCTGCTGCTGAACTTCAAGCGTCAGCGCAGAACCCTCCATCTTGAGGGCGTCATACACCTTGGGCATGTGCGTGCGCGGAAACTCGACGTCCACGACAGCACCGATGCACTGAACAATTTTTCCTTGAACTTGGGCCATATTTGCTCCAATACTGAATTTCTTTATATAGATGCGGTACGGGGCTTTCCCGAAATCAAACGGCTGCTGCGCCTGCCACGATTTCAGTCAGCTCGGTCGTAATGGCCGCCTGGCGCGTCTTGTTGTAGACCAGCTTCAATTCATTGATGACATTGCCCGCGTTGTCTGTTGCCGCTTTCATGGCGACCATGCGGGCGGACTGCTCGGACGCCATGTTTTCAGCGACGGATTGATAAACCAGCGCCTCAACGTAGCGAACGAGCAGATCGTCAATCACGGACTGGGCATCAGGCTCGTAGATGTAATCCCAATTGATATTGCGCACATTGCTGTCGCGCGCCTGCTGCTGCATTCGTTCGGCTGACAGGGGCAGCAATTGCTCAACCACCGCTTCCTGCTTCATGGTATTAATGAAGCGCGTATAGGCAATATGGACCGCCTGCAATTCACCCGCTGCGTACTGATCCAACAGCACTTTTACTGGGCCAATAAGCTTCTCGAGATGAGGCGTATCGCCCAGTTGAGTAACCTGCGCCACCACAGGCGCCCCAATGCGATTTAGAAAGCCCAGGCCTTTATTGCCAATAGCCACGGCTTGCGCAGCAACGCCCTCACTTTGAAGCTCGCGCAGCTTGCCCGTGATCAGACGCATGACATTGGTATTCAGACCGCCGCACAACCCTTTGTCAGTCGTGACAACGATCAGCCCCACAGCGGAAGCCTTATTGATTTGCATAAAAGGGTGCACATAATCTGGATGCGCCTGCCCCAGATTAATGGCTATATTGCGCACCTTCTCCGCGTAAGGGCGCGCCGCACGCATGCGGTCCTGCGCTTTGCGCATCTTGCTGGCGGCCACCATTTCCATGGCCTTAGTGATCTTTTTGGTGTTTTCCACCGATTTGATCTTGCCGCGTATTTCCTTGCCAACTGCCATTGCTGCTTCCTTGTATCAGGCCCAGCCTGGTCAGGCAAAGGTTTTCTTGAACGCCTGAATGGCCGCACTCAATTCGGCTTCTGCATCAATGCACAGCTTCTTGAACGCCTTTTTCTCGTCGCTATCAGAGTCTTTGGCAGGCTTGGCATCCCATTTGGCGCCGTTCTTTTCAATGGTTTCAAGCAATGCAGCATGCTTATCTTTCAGATAAGCGTGCAAGCCGCTTTCAAACGCCAATACTTTTTTGACGTCCACATCGTCCATGAAATTATTGTTCACGGCGAAAAGCGAAGCTCCCATCAGACTGATAGGCAGAGGGCTATATTGGGGCTGCTTGAGCAATTCAGTCACCCGTGCACCACGATCCAACTGCTTGCGAGTCGCCTCGTCCAGGTCAGAGGCAAACTGGGCAAACGCCGCCAATTCGCGATATTGCGCCAGATTGGTGCGGATACCGCCCGACAAACCTTTAATCCAGTTGGTTTGCGCCGCGCCGCCCACACGAGAAACGGAGATACCCGCATTGATGGCAGGACGGATGCCAGCGTTGAACAAATTAGTTTCAAGGAAAATTTGCCCATCCGTGATCGAAATCACATTTGTCGGAACAAAGGCAGACACGTCACCCGCCTGCGTTTCAATAATGGGCAAAGCAGTCAGAGACCCCGTTTTGCCTTTCACTTCCCCTTTGGTGAAAGCCTCAACATAGTCCGCATTCACACGGGCTGCGCGCTCGAGCAAACGGCTATGCAGATAAAACACATCGCCCGGGAAGGCCTCGCGCCCAGGCGGGCGGCGCAACAAGAGGGAAACCTGACGATAAGCCACGGCCTGCTTGGACAAATCGTCATAAACAATCAGCGCATCCTGTCCGCGATCACGGAAATATTCGCCCATGGTGCAGCCAGAATACGCGGCCACATACTGCATGGCGGCAGATTCAGAAGCTGACGCTGCCACCACGATGGTGTATTCCATGGCTCCGGCCTGTTCAAGCGCGCGCACCACATTCTTGATGCTGGACGCCTTTTGCCCAATCGCCACATACACGCAGGTCATATTCTGACCTTTCTGATTGATGATGGCATCAATGGCTACGGCCGTTTTACCAGTCTGGCGGTCGCCAATAATCAGTTCGCGCTGACCGCGTCCCACAGGCACCATGGAATCAATCGCTTTCAAGCCAGATTGAACAGGCTGACTGACGCTCTGACGCGCAATCACGCCAGGAGCCACTTTTTCAATAACGTCCGTCAATTTGGCGTCGATTGGACCTTTACCGTCAATTGGCTGCCCCAGCGCATTGACCACGCGTCCAATCAATTCAGGTCCCACGGGCACTTCCAGAATGCGTCCCGTGCATTTGACGGTATCACCCTCCGAAATATGTTCATAGCCCCCCAAGATCACGGCGCCAACGGAATCGCGTTCCAGATTCAGCGCCAAACCAAAAGTGGCTTGGCCATCAGGCGCCACGGGAAACTCCAGCATCTCGCCCTGCATGGCATCGGAGAGGCCATGAATGCGAACAATGCCATCAGTGACAGAGACTACTGTGCCTTGGTTGCGAATTTCGGAGCCAACGCCCAGCCCTTCAATACGGCTTTTGATAAGTTCAGAAATTTCGGCTGGATTGAGCTGCATGACTCTTTCCTTTGTTCATTGGGTTATCGGTCCGCTTGCGCCGTCAGGCGGAAAGGGCCATCTTCATTTGCTGCAAGCGTGCGCGCACTGAGGTGTCAAGCACTTCGTCGCCCACCTTGACTCGGATGCCGCCAATCAAATCCGGCATTTGCTCTACTCGTAGCCGCAATTGGCAGCCAAAGCGTTTTTCGAGTGTTAATTTGAGCGCCTTCAGATCCGGCTCGGCAATAGGAAATGCGCTGTAAACAACTGCA
Source organism: Ottowia massiliensis (assembly GCF_900240305.1). Lineage (NCBI taxonomy): Bacteria > Pseudomonadati > Pseudomonadota > Betaproteobacteria > Burkholderiales > Comamonadaceae > Ottowia > Ottowia massiliensis. The sequence continues at coordinate 1,024,529 of NZ_LT964854.1, forward strand.
TCGACCTCTCCCGTCACACTGCTGGTCAGCGCACGGAACTGTCGCGCCACTTCCGGCAGCGCTGCCAAACGTTCGTTGTTAATGACTACGCGCAGAAAATTTGCTCCGCGCTCAGGCAAGGCTTTGGGAAGCAACCCCAACACAAGCTGAAAAACCTGCTGCGCATCGACACGCGGATCAGCTGCGAACTCAAGCAGCTGACCATCAGCTGCAACGGCAGCCAATGCATCAAGCCACTCCTGAGCCGCAGATAAATCTGACCGCTCCGCCTGAAACAACGCTTCCGCATACGGACGCGCAATAGTGGCTAGTTCAGCCATGAGCACTCCTCGCTTTTCAGATCACAGCTCAGCCTTCAGGCGATTCAACAAATCCGCATGAACGCTGGCATTCACCTCTTTGCGCAGGATTTGCTCCGCCCCCTTGACTGCCAATGCGGCCACATCTTCCCGCAAAGCCTCGCGCACACGGACGGCCTGTTGCTCGGCTTCAGCTTTGGCGGCAGCCAGGATTTTGTTGCTTTCTTCTGCCGCCCTGGCTTTGGCCTCTTCTATGATGGCTTGCGCCCGGCGATCGGCATCTGCCAAGCGTTGCGTCGTTTCATTGCGCGAAGCAGCCAGCTCTTTCTCGACACGTTGATTGGCGGCAGCCAACTCGGTTTTTGCCTTATCGGCGGCGGCCAGTCCGTCGGCAATTTTCTGGGCACGTTCGTCCAGCGCTTTTGTGATCGGCGGCCACACGAACTTCATCGTGAACCAAACCAGGATCGCAAAAACAACGGCCTGCAGAAACAGGGTCGCGTTGATATTCACGGTTCAACTCCTTTCATCCCGGAAAGGGAGAACCGGTCAAGCGGCGATCTGGAAAGGATTGGCAAATGCGAACAACAGAGCAACAGCGACGCCAATCAGAAAAGCGGCGTCAATCAGCCCTGCCAAAATGAACATTTTGGTTTGCAGCTCATTCATCAGTTCGGGCTGACGGGCAGAGGATTCAAGAAACTTGCCGCCCATGAGCGCAATGCCAATAGAGGCGCCAATGGCGCCCAGGCCCACAATAAATCCACAAGCCAAAGCGACGAGGCCGAGAATGTTTTCCATGATTGCTCCTGATAAGAAAAGGAAAAGAAAAAGGAAATCGTTGAGACTCAGTGCGAGTCGTGCGCCTGCCCCACATAAATTAACGTCAGCATCATGAAGATGAACGCCTGCAGGGTAATCACCAAAATATGAAAGATAGCCCAAGCGGAACCCGCAATCACGTGTCCTACCGCCAGCCAGAAACCACCGGAAACGGGATTGAACTGCCACGCCCACGCACCGCCCATCAAAGCCACCAGCATGAACACCAGTTCGCCCGCGAACATATTGCCAAACAGCCGCATGCCATGCGAAACCGTCTTGGCGATGAATTCGATAATCTGCATCACGAAGTTGATTGGATACAAAAATACCTTGTCGCCAAACGGCGCTGCTACCAGCTCATGCGCCCAGCCGCCCACGCCCTTGATTTTTACGTTATAGAACAGGCAAACAAGAAGAACGCTGACTGACAGACCCAGCGTGGTAGAAAGATCGGCTGTTGGAACGACGCGCATGTAATCCTTGTAACCCATCGCCGGGCCTGCCGAATGCCACATGGCGGGTATCCAGTCAACTGGCAGCATATCCATGGCATTCATCATGAAAATCCAGACAAACACGGTAAGCGCCAGGGGAGAAACCAGTTTACGGCTCTTGGCATTATGAATCACGCCTTTCGCCTGATTCTCAACCATTTCAGCCAGTATTTCGACAGCCGCCTGAAAGCGGCCCGGAACACCAGAAGTAGCCTTTCGCGCCCCCAGCCACAACAGCCAGCAACCGAGTGCGCCACAAACAATAGACCAAATCAACGAATCGACATTGAAGAGACTGAAATCGACAATGCTCTTTTGCGAGGCGGCCTCAAAAGAGAAATTGCTTTGCAGATGATGCAAGTGATGCTGGATGTATTGCCCAGCTGATGGCGCGTGCCCAACAGTTTCAGAAGCCATGTTGATCCGTCACAAACCTTGTTTTCTCATGCCCTTTAAGACATCGCTTTCCGGCGCGCCGACTGCCACCAAAGAGATAACCAGTACGACTTGATCACCAGCACGAAACCAGCCAGCAGCGCCAGCCAGTCAAGTTGCGATCCCAGCAGCCGGGGCGCCATGCACAACATGGCTACCGTTAGCGCAATCTTGGCACCTTCCCAGACAAAAAGACGAAGAAGCGACACGCCCGCCAGCGGGGCCTGCGACCGCCACAGGCCCGTTGTGCCAAAGGCAAACAGCGCTGCCGGCAACACTACCGCCGCGCTGCCATATGCGACTGATCCAGCCGCACTGCGCGATTGCGTCAGCGCCCAGACCAACAAGCTCACAAACGCGCCGGCAGTCATCTGCATCAGCAGCGTGCCTGTCAGCGACAGAGACCGGTGGTTCTTGCGCCATTGCTGCGCCTGCTGGGCAGTCAATGGGGGCGGTGTTGTCTCGACTCCATCCTCATCAGGAAAACTTGCGAATTCCACTTCAGACGACGCCTGCGCGGCACATTCAGCCATCTCAACGTCTCCTTCAAGGTTTTCGCAAACTTTTGCAATTATATGGACAATCTTTTGCCCTTCCGCCTCCTTTTGAACCCTTATTCAAAGCAGCAGATGGGGCGCGCTTCCGCTTCTTTCTTTTAGTTAGGCCAAGGACCGTCACCCAGGCGCAGATTGGTTTGCACGGGCGCATCGGGATCAATCAGCGGCTGCGGACGCGGGCCGGGGCGGGCCATCGCAGCGACCGGGCTGTTTTGGGTTTCGTCGCGTTCGCAGAAAACGGGAGCGGGAATGCCTGTGTAATGCAGCGCCACCAAGCGTTTGTGCAACCCCAGGCCGAATTCGGCCCGTAGCGTTTCATCGGCATACTGCAGCGCGCCAGCATCCGCACCGGCCTGGCGCTCCAGCACGACAAAGCCGCGCAGCCCCTCCACAATGGCCATGTCCTGATACAGGCGGGCCTCAAATTGCAGCTCGTACGGACAGTGGTAGCGCAAACGCGGTGCATCGAGCATGGCGGCACATCCTGGCAGCGCAGCAGCTATCAGAACCATAGCTGCACGGGCTGTATTGACGGGGACTTGCGGCATTTTTTAATCTGATCCGCAACCCCGCTTCACCGGGGCCAAAGCGCCCACATGCGCAGCGGCTGCTTCAGCCGTCCGGCCAATGCGCCCGCTTCCTCGCCCCAGCCTGCAAAGTAGTCGGCCCGAACTGCGCCCGTAATGGCGCTGCCCGTGTCTTGCGCCAGTACCAGCCGGTTGAGCTGCGCTTGCGGCCCCGAACTGGAAATCCACACGGGCGTGCCATAAGGAATGCTTTGCGGATCCACGGCGATGGAGCGCCCGGGTGTCAGCGGCACGCCTTGCGCGCCGCGCGGACCAAAGTTCGCATCCAGCTCGCTCATGGCTTCCTCGCGAAAAAAAGTCACGCGCGGATTGCTCCACAGCATCTCCTGCTGGCGATGCGGGTTCTGCGCCGCCCATGCCTTGATGCCCGGCCAGGTCGCGTCTGACACTGCTCCTTGGTCCAGCAACCAGCGGCCCACGCTCTTGTAAGGATGACCGTTCGTGGCAGCGTAGGCCAGCCGCACCAGCCGCTGGCTGCCATCTGGCTCGCTCACCACAGCCCGGCCCGATCCTTGTATTTGCAGCATCAGCGCATCCACCGGATCGGCCAGCCACATCAGCTCCTGCCCGGCCAGCGCCGCGCGCGCCTGCGGCAGCTGCTCCATCTGCTGGCGCGAATACCACGGCCCGCGCGCGCTCACGCCTGGCGGCGGGCGATGCAGCGGCACGGCAAAACCCGGGCGCTGCACGCGCGAAGCTCGCACCACCGGCTCAAAGTAGCTCGTCAGCAGACCCTCGCTGCTCGCACTGGCAAGCGCCTCCACGCGATAGGGCCGCAGCCGCGCGCGCATCCATTGCTGCTGCTCCTGCGGCGTCGCCAGTGTCAGGCGGCGCACTTCATCGCACAGCGGCGCAAAAACTGGGCCAGGGCGCTCGCAGCTTTGCAGCCATGCATACCAGGCTTGATTGGTATCGTCTTGCTCAAAGCCGGGCAGCTCGGCCCAGCGCACCGGCGTCCAGCGGCTGCGCGCGCGAATCATGGGCGGCGGCAGCGGGGCTAAATCCGCAGGGTCATACGCCATAGGCGGCAACGGAGGCGCCAGCTCGCTTTCATCAGGATGAGGGACGCTGGCACAGCCAGCCAGCCACGCGGCCAGCGCCAGCATCATCAGCCAGGCGCTGAAATGGGTTGTTTGAGGCATGGGGCGCGATTGTGCGCAAAGGCATGCAAGGCGGCGTTTCTTGCTGCAACGCGCTCAGAACTCGCCCTCAAACACAAAGCCCCGCCAGCAAAGTTGGCTCATCCATTCAATCAAGCGGTCTGGCATGGCAGGCCATGCGCGCCAATGTGGCGCAGCTGCTAGATGTGCGAGTGTGTTATCCGTCAGCCGCGCTTGCGCCTTGTCGCCCACGTCCGCTTTTCCGCGCTTACTGGCGCGCCGTGGACAGGTTTTCACATGCGGCCAAAGGCCCAGCCGATGGCGGCGGGCGCGCCTTCCACCTGATCAAGCAGGCGCAGCAGCGGAGTCAGTTCAGCGTAGCGGCCAGCGGTGTGGCGGATGTAGGCCAGAAAGCGCGGGGCGTCGGCCAAATATTGGGGCTTGCCGTCGCGCAAGGTGAGGCGCGCGAAGATGCCAGCCACTTTCAGATGGCGCTGCAAACCCATCCACTCCACGGCGCGCCAGAAGCTGGCGAAGTCGGCATGCCAGTCTTCAAAGTCCATCAGGCCGGCCTTGCGCGCCTGCTCCCAGTAGCGGATGGTGATATCGAGCACGAATTCCTCGTCCCAGCTCATGAAAGCATCGCGCATGAGGCTGGCGATGTCATAGGTGACCGGGCCGCAGACGGCATCCTGAAAGTCCAGCACGCCCAGCGGGCCGCCGGCCTGCGCGGGGAGCATGAGGTTGCGGGGCATGTAGTCACGGTGCACAAAGACTTGCGGTGCTGCAAGGTTGCGGGCGGTGATGAGGCTGAAAACGCCATCCAGCGTCTGGCGCATGGCGCCGTCCACGGCCACGCCCTTGTGCCGGGCCAGATACCACTCGGGAAAGAGTTCCAGCTCGCGCCGCAGCAAAGCCGCGTCATACGGCGGCAGCGCGCCGGGGCGGCTGGCGGCCTGCCAGCGGATGAGGCTTTCAACGGCGGCCATGAACAGCGGGCGGGCGGCGTCCGCGCGGGTTTCGGGCGGGGTGGCCTCCAGCGCCTGAAGCATGGTTTGCGCGCCCAGGTCAGTCAGCAGCATGAAGCCGTCTTCCTGCGCCCAGTCCAGCACGCGGGGCACGTGCAGGCCCGCCGCCTGCGTGAGCGCGGCCACGTGTACGAAGGGAGCGCAGTTTTCGTGCGCGGGCGGCGCGTCCATCACGATGAAAGAGCCGCCGTCTGCCGCATCCACGCGCAGATAGCGGCGAAAACTGGCATCCGTTGAAGCCAGACGCGCGGAAGCGGGCAGCAGGCCGTGGGCCGGGGCCACGCGGGCCAGCCAGGCGTCAAAAGCGGCATGGCGGGCGGCGTCAGGCCACGCAACGGCGGGCAGAGAAGCGGAATCGGCAGTCATGGAGCGGACGGTGCAAGAAAAGAAAGAAAAAAGGAGAAAGCGGGGCGGCCACGTGACAGCGTTGAAAGCGTTGAAAAGGTGCGAAACGGAGAAAAACGCCGTGAAAGGCAAGCCGGGAAACCGGCAGGCGGCCGGAAAGGGGGACGGGCAAAAGCAGGCCAAAGAGGAGCCCAAAGGGTGCTCATGGATAATTCAAATTCATTCTACGAACGCTGCGCTGCCCGCCCCGGGCGGCTTTTTCCTGCCCCCGCCGTGCCGAAAGCGCCCCTTCCTTCTTTTCTTCATGCCGCTTCACGCCTTGCGCCGCTGGCTTGCGCCGCTTTTTTCTGTGCGGCGGCGGCTGCGCAAGGCTCTAAAAGCAGCGCGCTGCTGGCCTTGCGCGCCACGCCGCAATTGCGCGAAGCCCTGCCGCCCAGCGGCGCGGCGCTGCCCGTGGCGGTGCGCGCTGACGCGTTCACAGGGCAAAGCCGCCAGCGTGTGACTTTGCAAGGCAACGCCGAACTGCGCCGACCGGGCCTGACGATCAAGGCCGACTGGCTGGAATACGACCAGGTGAGCGACACCGCCCGCGCCCGGGGCCATTTGCGCATCAACCGCGCGGGCGACCGCTACACAGGCAGCGAAGGGCAGATGCAAGTGGAGGCTTTTGAGGGCCATGTTCTGGAGCCAGGCTACGAGCTGCTGGCCACGGGCGCGCACGGGCAGGCGGCGCGGCTGGACTTTCTGGATCAGGACCGCTTCACCGTGCAGCAGGGCGACTACACCACCTGCCAGCGCGGCGGCCCCGATTGGGCGCCCGACTGGCTGCTGCGCGCTGACGTGCTGGAGATCGACCAGGAAGAAGAGATGGGCCACGCAAAAGGCGCGGTGCTGCGCTTCAAGGGCGTGCCGCTGCTGCCGCTGCCTTCCATGAGCTTCGCGCTGGGCAGCCAGCGCAAATCAGGCTGGCTGCCGCCCACCGTGGGGCTGGACAGCACGTCGGGCCTGAACCTGATGGTTCCCTACTACTGGAACATCGCCCCCAACCGTGACGCCACCGTCACCCCCGCGCTGATGAGCAAGCGCGGGCTGGATTTGGCCGGGCAGTTCCGCTACCTGGAAAGCGACTACGCGGGCGAAATCAATGCCAATGTGCTGCCCAATGACCGCCTGCGCGGCCGCACGCGCTGGGGCCTGTTCACGCGCCACAGCGGCACGCTGCGCGCGCCATTGGCCGCAGGCGGGCCTATCGGGCTGTACATGAACATCAACCGCGTGAGCGACAACGATTTCTGGCGCGACTTCACGCACCGTGGCGTGTCGCTTTCCACGCGCCTGCTGGCCACCGACGGGGGGCTGAGCTGGTCGCGCGGCCATTTTTCACTCACCGCCCGCGCCCTGAAGTGGCAGACGCTGCAAGACGCCGACTCGCCCATCGTCCCCCCTTACGACCGCCTGCCGCAGCTGGCCGCCCGCTGGGCGCGCACCAGCGACGCCGGGGCGCTGGACTACTCCGTGGAAGCCGACTTCACCCGCTTTCGCGCGCTGGCCCATCTCACCGGCCAGCCCAATGCCAGCCGCGCCTACATTCACGCGCAGGCGGCCCGGCCCTGGACGGCGGCCTGGGGCTTTTTCACCCCCCGGCTGCAAGTGCACGCCACCAGCTACCAGTTTGACGGCGAGCTGGGCAATGGCCGCCGCAGCGCCAGCCGGGCGCTGCCCACCGCCAGCCTGGACGGCGGCCTCATCTTCGAGCGCCGCGCCAGCTACTTTGGCCGCGCCTTCCGCCAGACGCTGGAGCCGAGGCTGATGTACGTCTACACCCCGTTTCGCGACCAGAGCCATCTGCCCAATTACGACTCGGGTCTGTACGACTTCAACTTCGCCACCATCTGGGCCGCCAACGCCTTTGCGGGCCATGACCGCGTGGTGGACAACAACCTCGTCACCTTTGGCCTCACCAGCCGCCTGCTGGCCGCTGACAGCGGCGCCGAAACCGTGCGCCTGGCCGTGGCGCAGCGCTACCGCTTCGCGCCCCAGCGCGTTACCCTGCCCCACGGCACGGGCACCAACAAGGGCCTGTCTGACGTGATGCTGGGCGCCAGCACCCGCTGGCAGACCGATGGCGGCGCGCGCTGGATTTTTGACGCCGTGGCGCAATACAACCTCGACAAGCACGAATCCACCCGCACCACCGTCTCGGCCCGCTACACGCCTGGCGAATACCGCACCGTCAACGTGGCCTGGCGGCGCGAGCGCGATCTCGGCTCCCAGCAAATCGACCTGGGCTGGCAATGGCCGCTGGACCGCATCTGGCAGCACGAAAGCTGGCGCGGCCAGGCCAGCGCCGCCAGCGGCTGCAACACGGGCCGCTGGTACGGCGTGGGCCGCATGAACTACAGCGTGCCCGACCGCAAGCTGGTCGATGCCGTGCTCGGCGTGGAGTACGCCGCCGGCTGCTGGATAGGCCGCGTGGTCATGAGCCGCCTGCAAACCAACACCACATCGGCCACCAAGAGCCTGATGTTCCAGCTCGAATTCACCGGGCTGGCGCGCATCGGCAACAACAACCCGCTGCAAACCCTGCGCAACAACATACCTGGCTACCAGACCTTGCGCGACGAAACCGTGGCTCCCAGCCGCTTTACACGCTATGACTAACTCCTTCCTGCGCCGCCGCCCCCAGCGGGCGGCCCTCGCTGCCGCCTTGCTGGCCCTGCCCCTGCTGGCCCTGCCCGCCCGCGCCACTGACGCCGCCGCCGATACACAGCCCGGCAAGGCGCAGACAAACAAGCCCGCCCAAAAAGCGGCCTCAAAGCCCGCCCGGCGCGCTCCCAAGCCTGCCAAGGCCGCTGCCCCAAAACCTGCGGCCAAACCTGCCGCAAAACCGGCGACAAAACCGGCAACGAAGCCCGCCGCCAAACCGGCTGCGGCAAAGCCCGCCGCGCCCGCCGCTTCCGCAGCGCCCGAACCCGCCAGGCCTGCCGCCGCGCAACAGGCCGATTTCATCGTGGCCGTGGTCAATGACGAACCAGTCACCAACAACGAGCTGCGCGGCCGCATGGCCCGCGCCGAGCGCCAGCTCCGGTCTCGCGGCGGCGATGCGCCAGGCGAAGCCGAACTGCGCCGCGAAATGCTGGAGCGCCTCATCGCCGAACGCGCCCAGCTTCAGTACGCCAAGGAAACCGGGCTGGAAGTGGACGAAGGCGCGCTCAAGCAGGCCGAGCTGTCCATCGCCCGCCAGAACCAGCTGCCCGACGTGGCCGCCCTGCACCGCCAGCTCGCGCAGGAAGGCATCGCCGTCAAGGACTTTCAAAACAGCGTGCGCGAGCAGGTGCTGCTGGCACGCCTGCGCGAGCGCGAAATCGAGCCGCGCGTGCGTGTGACCGACAAGGAAGTCGATGCCTACATTCAGGAACAAACCGGCCAGAAAGCCACGCCGCAGCAGGCCCTGAACCTGGCCATGATCCTCGTGGCCGTGCCCGAAAACGCCAGCGCCGAAGAAACGGCCCGCCTGCAAAAGCGCGCCGAAGAAGTGGCCCGCCGCGCCCGCTCGGGCGAAGACTTCGCGGCCCTGGCGCGCGAGTTTTCCGACGCCAACAACCGGGGCAGCGACGGCGGCGTGCTCGGCCTGCGCGATGAAGACCGCTACCCCGCCTTGTTCGTGGACAGCGTGCGCCGCGCCCGCGTAGGCGACATCGTTGGCCCCGTGCGCTCCGGCGCGGGCTTTCACATCCTCAAGCTGCTGGAGCGCAAGCGCAGCGAAACCCTGCCGGAAGTGACCATTCCCCAGACCCGTGCGCGCCACATCCTGCTGCAAACCGGCCCCACGCAAAGCGAGCAGGTTGCCAAATCGCGCCTGGCCGACTTCAGGCGCCGCATCCTCTCCGGCCAGGCCAGCTTCGAGCAGCTCGCGCGCGAAAACTCGCAAGACGGCAGCGCCGCCGAAGGCGGCGACCTCGGCTGGGCCACGCCCGGCCAGTACGTGCCCGAATTCGAGCAGGCCATGAACAACCTTGACGTGGGCGGCATCAGCGAGCCTGTCGTCAGCCGCTTTGGCGTGCACCTGATCAAAGTGGAAGACCGCCGCCAGGCATCGCTGTCTGCCGCCGAGCAGCGCCAGCTGGCCCGCAACGTGCTGCGCGAGCGCAAGGCCGAAGAAGCCTTCGACACCTGGGCGCGCGAAGTGCGCGGCCGCGCCTACGTGGAATACCGCGAGGCCCCGCGCTGAAAGCCGCTTCCAGGGGCTGTATTTCGCTCCTCTATCAATAGCATGATGTCCTACTGGAATGGGTGCAGAAGCTGTTTCTGGCACCTCTGAATTTGCTCCTCTTTCTGAATCCATTCGCCCGGGCGCCAGACTGGCGCTTTCCCTGAACAGCTTCTCGGCGGGCCGCCCCGGCGCGGCCCGCGCTTTTGGCGCAGGCCCGAAGCCGCCCGCCCCATGACCCGCGTCCCATCGCCCACGTCCAATCACTGAAATACCCCAAATGCCCGCGACTGCCTTCCTGCCCCTTCTGCCCGGCCAGATCATTGAAGGCCGCCCCGCCACGCTCGGCGTGCTCGGCGGCGGCCAGCTGGGCCGCATGTTCGTGCGCGCCGCGCAGGCGCTCGGCTTTGAAACCGTGGTGCTCGACCCTGACCCCGCCAGCCCCGCCGGACGCTCCTGCCACCACTTCATCCAGGCGGCTTACGAAGACGCCGAGGCCCTGCGCGAAATGGCGCGCCTGGCCCACGCCATCACCACCGAATTTGAAAACGTGCCTGCCGCCTCCTTGCGCGAACTGGCCCGCCTGCGCCCCGTCACCCCGTCGGCGGACACCGTTGCCATCGCGCAAGACCGCATCCGTGAAAAAGCCTGCTTCGCCCAATGCGCCGCGCAAAGCGGCGTGCCCCCTGCGCCCCACGCCGTGATCGAAACAGAGGCTGACCTGGCTGCCGCTGCTGAAAACCTGCTGCCCGGCGTGCTCAAAACCGCCCGCCTGGGATACGACGGCAAAGGCCAGGCGCGCGTGGGCACGCGCCAGGAGCTGGCCGACGCCTGGCACGGCATGGGCCGCCGCGCCTGCGTGCTTGAAAAACGCCTGCCGCTGGCTGCCGAATGCTCCGTTATCGTCGCGCGCGGGCGCGACGGCCAGACGGTCTCCCTGCCCGTGCAGCGCAACCTGCACCGCAACGGCATCCTCGCCGTCTCCGAAATCCACGAAGGCAACATCCCCTCTCCGCTGGCCGCCCAGGCGCAGGCCGCCACCTGCCACCTGGCCCACGAGCTGGGCTACGTGGGCGTGCTCTGCGTCGAATACTTCGTGCTGGAGGACGGCTCGCTCATCGTCAATGAAATGGCGCCGCGCCCGCACAACAGCGGCCACTACAGCATCGACGCCTGCGACCTCTCCCAGTTCGAGCTGCAAGCGCGCGCCCTGGCCGGCCTGCCCCTGCCCGCACCGCGCCAGCACAGCCCCGCCATCATGCTCAACCTGCTGGGCGATCTCTGGCTCGACGCCGCCGGCCAGCCGCGCCAGCCCCCCTGGCGCCAAATCCTGGCCCTGCCCGGCGCCCACCTGCACCTCTACGGCAAAACCGAAGCGCGCCCCGGCCGCAAGATGGGCCACCTCACCTTCACCGGCCCCACCCCCCAGGCCGCCCGCGCCAACGCCCAGACCGCCGCCGCCCTGCTGGGCATCGAGGCTTTCTGAAAGCCTGCTTGCAGTCTGCCCATGAGGGGCCAAGGCAGGATGCGCCGCAAGGTGCAAGCCATTCGGGGCTGCGCCGTTCGCACGCAAGACGGGGAGCTGAAACGCCGGGCTGAATGCTGAATGTGCGGCGTTATTCAGCTCCTTTATCAATAGCAATATGTCCTAGTAGATATTGCGCGAAACGGCATTTTCACCCTATCGAATCCGCTCCTGTTTTTAATGTTTCCTGGCGAGCGAGGCTGGTGCCGCCTTCGTTTTGCGAGCAGTCCGCTTTTTATTCTTGCGCTTCAGGCGCAAAGCGCGGGTCGGCGGAAGCGCCGCCGCATTCGGCCTGCTGCGCGCCGCGAATGTGTTCGTAGATGGCGTGAATCAGAGGCTGGCAGCCTTCGCGCGTGAGGGCGGAAATTTCGTAAACCGGGCCTTTCCAGCGCAGGCGGCGCACAAAGTCCTGCACGCGGGCCGCGCGCTCTTGTGGCGGCACCATGTCCAGCTTGTTGAGCACCAGCCAGCGCGGTTTTTCGTACAGCGCCTGGTCGTACTTTTTCAGCTCCTGCACGATGGCGCGGGCCTGCTCCACGGGGTCGGTCTCCTCATCAAACGGGGCCAGATCGACGATGTGCAGCAAAAGCCGCGTGCGCTGCAAGTGGCGCAGAAACTGGTGGCCCAGGCCCGCGCCTTCGCTGGCGCCTTCGATGAGGCCGGGAATGTCAGCTACCACGAAACTTTGCTGCGGCCCCACGCGCACCACGCCCAGGTTGGGGTAGAGGGTGGTGAAGGGGTAGTCGGCGATCTTGGGGCGCGCGTTGCTGACGGCGGCGATGAAGGTGGATTTGCCCGCGTTGGGCATGCCCAGCAGGCCCACGTCGGCCAGCACTTTCAGCTCCAGCTTCAGGCTTTTTTGCTCGCCGGGCTTGCCGGGCGTTTTCTGGCGCGGGGCGCGGTTGATGGCGCTTTTGAAGCGCAGGTTGCCGTGGCCGCCTTCGCCGCCTTTGGCGATCATGATTTTTTCGCCGGGCCGCAAAAGCTCGTGCAGCACTTCGCCCGTCTGCGCGTCGCAGATGAGGGTGCCGACGGGCATTTTCAGCGTCACGTCTTCGCCTGCCGCGCCAAAGCGGTCAGACCCCATGCCGTGCTGGCCGCGTTTGGCTTCGTGGCGGCGGGCATAGCGGTAGTCCACCAGCGTGTTCAGGTTGGCATCGGCCACGGCGTAAACGTGGCCGCCGCGCCCGCCGTCGCCGCCATCGGGGCCGCCGAATTCCTTGTATTTCTCGTGGCGGAATGACACGCAGCCATTGCCGCCATCGCCTGCCGCCACATCGATCAGGGCTTCATCAACGAATTTCATGGAAATTGCTCCGGCTGCGAAAACAAAAAAGCCCCGCAGGCAGCGCTGCGGGGCCGGGCATTGTGCCTTTGGCGAAAGCCTGAACCGGCTCTTGGAACGGGTTTTCAGGCCGCCAGGGGCGTGACCACCACGGTGTGGCGGTTCAGCGCGCCTTTGGTCACGAAAGAGACTTTGCCATCCACCAGCGCGAACAGGGTGTGGTCCTTGCCCACGCCCACATTGGCGCCCGGATGGAATTTGGTGCCGCGCTGGCGCACGATGATGGAGCCGGCGGGAATGCTTTGGCCGCCAAACACCTTCACGCCCAGCATCTTCGGTTTGGAATCGCGGCCGTTGCGTGTGGAGCCGCCGCCTTTTTTGTGTGCCATGTCTGTTTCTCCTATTGGGTCAGAAAGACTGTGTATGCCTGTTTGCCTGAAGCGCAGCTCAGGCGGCGATGGCGCCGATTTCCAGCTCGGTAAACAGCTGGCGGTGGCCCTGGCGCTTTTGATAGTGCTTGCGGCGGCGCATCTTGAAGATGCGCACTTTGTCGTGCTTGCCGTGCGCCAGCACTTTGGCCTTGACGCTCGCGCCGGCCACCAGCGGCGTGCCGAGCTTGACGGTGTCGCCGTCGAACACGGCCACCACTTGCTCCAGCACGATTTCCTGGCCAACGTCCGCAGCAATCTGTTCTACCTTGATCTTGTCGCCGGCGGCCACGCGGTATTGCTTGCCTCCGGTTTTTACGACTGCGTACATGGAAAAAATCCTCTCAGTGAAATGAAAAGCTCCGTTTGGAAAGCGCCCGTGCGGGCCAAACGGAACCGCGCATTCTATCTGCCCCGCCCGTATTTCGCCAAACGCCTGTCGCGCAAGCAGATAATTCGCGGCCATGAGCACTCCCTACGCCTCCTTTCCCGCAGGCCGCCCGCGCCGCCTGCGCCGCGATGACTTCACCCGCCGCCTGGTGCGCGAAAACCGCTTGAGCGCCGATGACTTCATCTACCCCGTGTTTGTGCTGCAAGGCCAGGGCCGCCGCGAGGCCGTGCCCTCCATGCCCGGCGTGGAGCGCCTCTCGCTCGATTTGCTGCTGCCCGTGGCCGAGGAATGCCTGGCGCTGGGCATCCCGGCGCTGGCCCTTTTTCCCGTGATTGACGCCAGCCTGAAAGACGCGCAAGGCAGCGAAGCCGCCAACCCCGAGGGCCTCATTCCCGCCGCCGTGCGCGGCCTGAAAGCGCGCTTTCCCGAGCTGGGCGTGATGACCGATGTGGCGCTTGACCCCTACACCAGCCACGGCCAGGACGGCCTGCTCGATGAAAGCGGCTACATCCTCAACGACCCCACCGTCGCCCAGCTCGTGAAGCAGGCCCTGGCGCATGCCGCAGCGGGCGCGGACATCGTTGCGCCCAGCGACATGATGGATGGCCGCATCGGCGCGGTGCGCCAGGCGCTGGAAGCCGCCGGCCACATCCACACCCGCATCATGGCCTACAGCGCCAAATACGCCAGCGCCTTCTACGGCCCTTTCCGCGATGCCGTGGGCAGCGCCGCCAGCCTGGGCAAAAGCAACAAAAAGGTCTATCAGATGGACCCGGCCAACAGCAACGAGGCGCTGCGCGAAGTGGCGTTGGACATTGCCGAAGGCGCCGACATGGTCATGGTCAAGCCCGGCCTGCCGTATCTGGACGTGCTGCGCCGCGTGAAGGACGAATTCGCCATGCCCACTTTTGCCTACCAGGTCAGCGGCGAATACGCCATGCTCAAGGCCGCCGCCCAAAACGGCTGGCTCGCGCACGATGCCGCCATGCTGGAAAGCCTGCTGGCCTTCAAGCGCGCCGGCGCCGATGGCGTGCTCACCTACTTCGCCCGCGAAGCCGCCCGGCTGCTCAAAAGCGGCGCGCCCTATTGATTCATGGCCTCCGGCCTGCCGTGGCCCGTGGACAATCCCGCGCCATGACTGCCCCCGCAACCCTGACTCTGACCCGCCCCGATGATTGGCACTTGCACGTGCGCGATGGCGCTGTGCTGCCGCTGCTGATGCGGCATGCCGCCGCGCAGTTTGGCCGTGCCATCATCATGCCCAATCTGCGCCCGCCCGTGACCACCGTCGCGCAGGCGCAGGCCTACCGCGAGCGCATCTTGCAAGCCCTGCCCGAAGGCGCGGCCTTCGAGCCGCTGATGACGCTTTACCTGACCGACAACACCCCGCCTGCGGAGATTGAGCGCGCGCGCGAAGCCGGCATACACGCCCTCAAGCTCTACCCCGCCGGCGCCACCACCAACAGCGACGCGGGCGTGACCGATCTGCGCAAAACCTGGCCCGCGCTGGAGGCCATGCAGCGCCTGGGGCTGAAGCTGCTCATGCACGGCGAAGTGACCGACCCGGCCGTGGACCTGTTTGACCGCGAGGCTGTCTTCATCGAACGCGTGCTCGCGCCGCTGCGGCGCGACTTTCCGGCGCTGCCCATCGTGTTCGAGCACATCACCACCCAAGACGCCGCCCAGTACGTGGCGCAGGCTGATGAAGGGCTGGCCGCCACCATCACCGCCCACCACCTGCTCTACAACCGCAACGCCATCTTCACCGGCGGCATCCGCCCGCATTACTACTGCCTGCCCGTGCTCAAGCGCGAGGAGCACCGCCAGGCGCTGCTACAAGCGGCCACCAGCGGCAACCCGCGCTTTTTCCTGGGCACCGACTCGGCCCCCCACGCCGCGCATCTGAAAGAGTGCGCCAGCGGCTGCGCGGGCTGCTACACAGCCTACGCCGCGCTGGAGATGTATGCCGAAGCCTTTGAAGCCGCAGGCGCGCTGCACCGCCTGGAAGCCTTCGCCAGCTTCCACGGGCCAGACTTTTACGGCCTGCCGCGCAACAGCAGCCAGATCACGCTCGCGCGCGAGAGCTGGACGGCGCCCGAGAGCTTCGCCTGGGGCGAAGGCTCGCTCAAGCCCCTGCGCGCGGGCGAGGCGCTGGCCTGGCGGCGCGTGGGCTGAGAGCCTGCTCGCGTCCAGCCTGCCTGCGTTGCATCAGAAACAGGAGCAAATATCAGGAGGCTGAAATGCCGCCTAGCGCAGTTTCTACCAGGACATCACGCTACGGATAAAGGAGCAAAAAAGACGGCTCAACCGCTGGCTGGCAGGCCCAGCTTCTGGCGCGTGGCGGCGTCGGGCGGCTGCAGAAAGGCCAGCGCGCCCACTTCCAGATTGCCTGTGGCGATGTACACGTTGGCAAAGCCTGCGGCGCGCAGCGTCTTGTTCATCAGCGCGGGGCTGAAGCCGGTTTTGTGGGCGAAAAAGTCCACGCCGCTGCGGGCGATCTGCGCGCCCCAGCCGTAGAGCACGTCCAGCACCTGAATGGGGCCGCTGGCGCTTTGGTAGAGCACATCGTCCGGCTCCAGGCGGCGCTCGACGGCGATGCGCATCACTTCCTGAATGTCAGGCACGCGGATGAAGGCAAAACCCTGCGGCTTGAGCACGTGGATGAAGCCCGCCAACACCCTGGGCACGTCGTGGCGGAAGTAGTGCTCCAGGTTGTGGGAGCAGTAAACGGCGTCGTACTGGGCGGCGGGCGTGCTGGTCAGCTCGCGTGCATCGCACAGCAAATCGGGCTTGCCGGTAGGGTCTATGTCCAGCAGCAGATGCTCGTAGCCGTCAAAAATGGGCGGCAGGGCAATGGCTTTGGAGTTGCCGCCGACGTTCAGGACTTTGGGCTGGGTCATGTCTTGTGTTTGGGTGTTGGGGCTTGAAACAGAAAGAAGCAAGGGCGGCAAGCATAGCGACGCAAGGGCGGCCTGGCGCAGCCCGCCTGGCCTGGCAGCCGGGGGGCCAATCCGCCCGCCGGAGCTGGCGCAGGACTGCTGTAGCGGAATGATTTCTGCTATTTGATTCGTAGCATTACGTCTTGGTGAAGCGTGCGCAAATGCCGTTTTTCAGGGCCTGGATTTGCTCCTGTTTCAGAAGTGATTCCGGCCTTGCTGGCGCACCGGCTGGCGCATGTCTGGCGCGTGTTCCGCTGCGCCAGACGGCCTTGACGGATGGGCTGCTATGGCCGCTGATCTGCCGCCGCGCCGCGCTGCTGCGCCTGCAAGGCGGCGCGCACGGCATCCAGCGCTGCGCTGGTGTCGGGCCGCAGGCCGCGCCACCAGGCAAAGGATTCGGCGGCCTGCTCCACGAGCATGCCCAGGCCGTCCGACTGGCGCGGGCAGCCTGCCGCGCGGGCGGCCTGCATGAAGGGCGTGGGGGCCGCGCCATAAACCATGTCGTACGCCAGAGCGGCGGCGGCCAGCAGGGCGGCGGGCACGGCAGGCGACTGCGCGGCCAGCGAGGCCGAGGTGGCGTTGATCACGATGTCAAAGCCCTCATGCGGCGCAGAAAGCGCCGCCAGCTGCTCCAGCCCCATGCCGCGCACGGGGCAGCCAGGCAGGCGCGGGGCGAATTCGGCGGCCAGCGCTTCGGCCTTGTCCGCGCTGCGGTTGGCAATGCGCAGGCAGGCAATGCCCGCGCGGGCCAGCGGCAGCAGTGCGCCGCGCGCTGCGCCGCCCGCGCCCAGCAGCAGCACGCGCTGGCCTTGCAGGGGCTGGCGCAAGCGCGCGGTGATGTCGCGCACCAGGCCCGCGCCGTCGGTGTTGTGCGCTTCGATGCGGCCTGCGGCGTCAAAACGCAAGGTGTTGGCCGCACCGGCCAGGCGGGCCTCGTCGCTGGCGGCGTGGGCGGCGGCCAGGGCGCGCAGCTTGAAGGGCAGCGTCACATTCAGGCCGCGCCCGCCAGCGGCGATGAAGGCGGCCAGCGCAGCCTTAAAGCCGCCGGGCTGCGCGCCGCCGTCTATGGCCTCATACGTCATGCGCTGCCCCGTGGCGCGGGCGAACAGGGCGTGAATTTGCGGCGAGAGGCTATGGCCGATGGGGTGGCCGATGACGGCATAGCGGTCAGGTGCGGACATGGCGGCAAGGAAGGGTGCAAGAAAGGGAGCAAGAAAGGGAGCAAGAAGATGGGCGGCAGGGTAGCGAATGGCGCATGGCTGGCTGAAAAGGGGGCTGAAAAGGGGCTTATTTCGCTCCTTGATTCATAGCATGATGTCCTAGTGCAAACTGCGCAAGGCGGTCTTTTTGTGCCATTATTTTGCTCCTGTTTTTGTGATGCCTGGCGCGATATAGTGCCGGGCCTTGTTTCCCGCTGACCGCCATGCCCGCTGCGACTTTGCCCCCACCTGCTGAAGAACCCGTTTCGGTGCAGCGCCTGCACTTTGCCTGGGGGCGGCAGCTGCTGTATCAGGGGCTGTCGGTGCGGGCGCGCCAGCCGGGCGTCTATGGCCTGTTCGGGCGCAATGGCTGCGGCAAATCCACCTTGCTGAAGCTGCTGGCGGGGCTGCTGGCGCCGCAGCGCGGGCAGGTGCGGGCGCTGGGGTTTGTGCCGCGCCAGCGGCTGCCGCAGTTTCTGGCGCAGGTGTATCTGCTGCCGGAGGAGTTTCATCTGCCCAATCTCACGCCGCTGGAGCTTCAGCGTACGGAAGGCGGTTTTTGGCCGCGCTTTGACGCGGCGCTGTACGCCGCCTGCCTGCAAGCGTTGCAGGTGCCGCTGGCGCAGCCTTTTGCGGGCATGAGCCTGGGGCAGAAAAAGAAGGCGGCCATCGCCTTTGCGCTGGCGGCGCAAACGCCGCTGCTGCTGATGGACGAGCCGACCAACGGGCTGGACATCGTCAGCCGCGCGCAGTTTCGCGCGCTCATGGCGCGGCCCGAGCAGGCGTGGCGCACGGTCATCATCAGCACGCATCAGGCGCATGACCTGGAGAGCGTGCTGAGCCATTTGTGGTTCATGGATCAGGGCCGCATCGTGCTGGACGCGAGCATGGCCCGCCTGGCGCAGCGCCTGCACATGGGCGTGGCCGCCAGCGAGGCCGATTTGCCCGCCGCCACGCTGCACCGCGAGCCGCTGGGCGCGCCATCGCCCCACGCGCCCTGGGCCTGGGTGGCGCGCCGCGAGCCAGCGCCTGACGCGCCCGCCGCGCCCGTGCAGCTGGAGCTGCTTTACAAGGCGCTGAGCCTGGCGCCGCAGGCGCTGCTGGCGGCCATAGGCAATGAAGGCGCTGAAACCGGCGAGCCGCCCCAAGGGCATTGGCCGCAAGAGGAGACGCAGCCATGAAGCAGTCATTTTTCAGCCCCCGGCGCTTTGCGCGGCTGGCGCGCCAATACGCGCGCGAGCATGGGCGCGGCTGGGCCGTGGCGGCGCTGGCGCTGGGCGTGCTGCTGGCGCTGCTGGCCGTCATGGTGCTGTCCATCGGCTCTTACGGCCAAGGCATGCAATCCGGCTCGCAAGCCGGCTTTTATTACACCGGCCTGCTGCTGTCGGGCTATCTGGCGGCGCACCGTCTGCATGGCGTGTGGCGCTCGCGCGAGGCGGCGCTGGTGTATCTGATGCGGCCCGCCGCCGTTTTCGAGAAATGGCTGCTGGCCGCGCTGCTGGCGCTGCTGGTCTGGCCGCTGATTTACAGCGCCGTGTTTGCCGTGGTGTATGGCGTGGCGGCGCAAGTGGGCTACGGGCTGGCCGTGAGCGCGTATGAAGAGATGCTGCGGCACGGCGGCAACTGGAGCCGCCCGCCCGATGCGGCCGACTACGCCCTGTTTGTGCCCTTGCGCCAGCTGAAAAACGCGCCCGGCCTGGTGGCGCAGGGCATGCTGGCGCTGGCCTATGCCGCGCTCATGGGCTACGCGGCGGCCACGCTCACCTGGTTTGGCCGCCATGCGGCGCTGCGCGCGCTGCTGCTGCTCATTGCGCTGGGCCTGATCACGCTGGTGCTGCTGGCGGGCCTGGGCAACAGCTCCAGATGGGGCTACGTGCTGTTTGACGCCTGGCTGCGCCCGCGCCCGCTGCCCTTGTGGGCCAGCCTGCTGGCGGCGGCCTTCTGGCTGGGCGTGCCCGCGCTGCTGTGGCTGGCAAGCTGGCGCGCCTTGCGCGAAAAGGAGCTGGCATGAACGCGCCCGGCCGTCCCCGCTCTCTGGCCGCGCCGCTGCTGGCAGCGGCCATCGTGTTGTTCTGGCTGTGCTTTGCCCTGCCCGAGTGGCTCATGCCCCGCACATTTGACGAAAAGCGCCTGGCCTGGCCCGAAGGCGCGGCGCAAAGCGTGCGGCGCGTGGTGGTGGACCAGAGCCAAACCGAAGCGCGCTACGTCCCCGGTATCCGGCTGCAATGGTCTACCACGCAAGCGCCTGAAATCAGGATTGACCGGGCCGTGGGCGGCGAGACCGGTGCGTCTGTCAATCTGGAAGTCAAGGGCGACACCCTCTACATCCGCCCCCGCGCGGATGCGGCGCAACAGGCGCGCGGGCCAGAGGTGAACTCGATCACCTTGCCCATGCAAGTAGCCGAAGTGCAAGCCTGTTCGCTGCACCTGTTTGACACGTCATGCCAGCCTTGCGGCCAAAAGCCGGACACGGCAGAAAAAGACACGCTGCCCGCCCTGACGCTGCGCGGCCAGCGCATCGCCGTGGTGGGCGAAACACACATCGGCCAGCTGCATATCGACGCCACGGACAGCTCTGCCTTGTGTCCCAAAGAAGAAGAGGAATCGCGCAGCTGGGTGGAGCAGCCCGACATCGAGGTGAACGCCCGCCACGTGCAGGCGCTGCGCATTCGCGCGGCGGGCGGCTCGCTGGACTTGCGCGAAATCAGCCATCTGGACACCGTGCCCGTGACCGCCCCCGGCAAGCTGAAATTGAAGCTGGACCGCATTGAAGACGCGCACCGCGTGCGCTGGCAGCCCCTGCCGCCCTGACTTCGGGCAGGCCAGCCAAGAGGCATCAGAAACAGGAGCGAATTCAAAGGGGATAAAACCGCTCTCGCGCCCATTCCACGAGGACATCATGCTATGGATTGAGGAGCGGATTCAGGCCGCATTCCTCTTTCGCCGCCGCCGCGCGGGCTTCTTCAGGGCCGCCCCGGCAGCCCGGTTTTGCAGCGGCTCACGCTTCCATCAGCTCGGGGTCGGTGGACTCCATCTCGTAGCTGACGGCCACCAGCGCCAGGCGGGCCGCCACACCGTACATGTAAAAGCGGTTGGGGGCGCTGGCGCCGGGTTTGGCCCCGGGGCGGGGCAGGTGGTCGCTGCCTGCAAGGGCCAGGGGGCGCTGGCGGGCGTCGGGCGTGTCCAGCACTTCGCCGGAGCCGCGCCCGGCGTTCAGGCGGTAAAAGCCCCCGACCACGTAGCGGTCAATGGTGTAGATGACCGGCTCGGCCGTGGCGCTGTCCAGCCGCTCTTGCGTGAGCACGCCTTCTTGCACGACGTATTCGGCCAGCTCCGCCGCAGCGGCCTTGCCCTTGCCCCTGGCTGGCTTGGGCGCGGGCAAGGGGGCGATGTCGCGCGCGTCATGCACGGCCATGGCGGGCATGCTGCTGGAACCCAGATTGGCCTTGACCACGGCGAAGGGCTTTTCATGAATGCCGTATTCCTTGTATTTGCGCCGCACCTTCGCCAGCAGCGCGTCTACGGCGGCGCGCAGCTGGTCGGCCCCGGCCTGCGTGTGCAGGTCAATGGGGCCGGTGACGGCTGACAGCGGGTTGAGCAGCCAGGCGTCAATGCCGATGAGCTTGCCAAAGCGCTTGCACACCTCGGCATAGCAGTGGTGGAACACGCTCTTGCGCCGCACGCTGCCGCCCGCCTGCAAGGGCGGCAGCAGGTATTGCTCGTGCAGCTCTTCCAGAATGCCCGGCGCGCCCGCGTTGAGCCGGTTGTTGAGCAAGATGGTGCAGGGGGTGAAGTGATCCAGCCCCAGCCGGTAGGCGCTGCGCTGCGCGGCTTCAAAGGTGAGCAGCTGGCCATCGGCGGCGGCGTAGCTGGCCGCGCTGGCAATGGCCGGGTCGATGGAGCCGTAGCGCACGTTCAGGCCCGCCATGCGGAAGATGTCGCGCAGGCGCTCCAGCCCGGCCAGGTAGTCCGGCTGCGGCGTGCCGTTTTCGGGAATGATGAGCAGGTTGCGCGCTTCAGGGCAGATTTTTTCGATGGCCGCCTGCGCCGCCTGCGCCGCCAGGGGCATCATGCTGTCGGCCAGGTGCTGCCAGCCGTCCGGGAAAAGATCGGCCGCCACGGGCGCGAGCTTGAAGCCGGCGTTGCGCACGTCCACGGCGCAATAAATGGGCGGCGTGTGCTCCATCCACTCCAGGCGGAACCAGCGCTCGATGACGGGCGTGGCGTCGAGGATGCGTTGTTCAAGCTCGTTGATCGGCCCGGTCAGGGCGGTGGTGAGGTGGGGAACCATGTGTCAGGGTCTTTCGCGGCAGGAAGGGAAAAGGGGCCAGACAGCAGCTGGCGCATTCTAGGCCGCGAGATGCCGGCCTTTTGCGAAAGGCTCCCAGGTGCGCAGTCTTGCAAGCGCCTGTCCGCAGGCGCGAAAAAAGCGGCGAAAAGGACGGCTTCCTGCGGGCAGGCCGTGAACCGGCCGCTCCAGGCTCAAGGCCCGCCCCGCCCGCTTTGCTTGCCAGCGCAGCTCTGCACATCAAAAACAGGAGCAAATTTTGCGCCTTGAAAATGGCTCCTGCGCCCGTTTCACTAGGACGTTATGCTCTAAAACAAGGAGCGCAAATCATGCTTTCCAGCACCCGGAAAACGGCCTGCAAATTGCCGCGCGCGCTCACTGCCGGATATGCCCTTCGCCCAGCACCACCCATTTGAGCGAGGTCAGCCCCTCGATGCCCACGGGGCCGCGCGCGTGGAATTTGTCGGTGCTGATGCCGATTTCCGCGCCCAGGCCGTATTCAAAGCCGTCGGCAAAGCGCGTGCTGGCATTGACCATGCAGCTGGCCGAGTCCACTTCGCGCAAAAAGCGCTGGGCGTGCGCGTGGCTGCTGGTGAGGATGGCGTCGGTGTGGTGGCTGCCGTAGTGGTTGATGTGGGCCATGGCTTCATCCAGCCCCGCCACCACCTTGATGGCGATGATGGGCGCCAGGTATTCGGCGCGCCAGTCTTCTTCTTGCGCGGCGGCCAGTTGCGGCTGCGGCTGGCCGGGCGGCAGGCTTTGCCGCCATTTTTCAAGCAGCGCCAGGCTTTCGGCGTCGCAGCGCATGAGCACGCCTTTGGCCGCGTAGATGGCGGCCATGCGCGGCAGAAAGCGCGCGGCCACGCCACGGGCCACCAGCAGCGTTTCGGTGGCGTTGCAGGGGCTGTATTTCTGGGTTTTGGCGTTGTCGGCCACTTTCAGGGCCAGGTCTTCGTCGCACGGCTCGTCCACGTAGGTGTGGCACACGCCGTCCAGGTGCTTGATGACGGGCACTTTGGCTTCGGCGCTGATGCGCTCGATCAGGCTGCGGCCGCCGCGCGGGATGATGACGTCCACGTATTGCGGCATGGCAATGAGCGCGCCCACGGCGGCGCGATCGGCCGTGGGCACCAGCTGCACGCCGTGCGCGGGCAGGCCGCTTTCTTCCAGCGCCTGCGCGCACAGGGCAGCCAGCGCCTGGCAGGACGTCAGGGCTTCGCTGCCGCCGCGCAGGATGCAGGCGTTGCCGCTTTTGATGGACAGCGCCGCCGCCTCGATGGTCACGTTCGGCCTGCTTTCGTAAATCATGCCGAACACGCCCAGCGGCACGCGCATTTGCCCCACGCGGATGCCGCTGGGCTGCTGGCGCAGGCCGGTGATTTCGCCAATCACGTCGGGCATGGCCGCCAGCTGCTCGCAGCCTTGCGCGGCCGTTTCGATGATGGCGGGCGTGAGCTTGAGGCGGTCGCGCATGGGCGCGCTCAGTTCGCTGGCGCGGGCCAGATCGCGTGCATTGGCCTCTTGCAAGGCGGCGGCGTTTTCGCGCAGCAGCCGCGCCAGCGCGCGCAAGGCGCGGCTTTTGCTGGCGGCGCTGGCGCGGGCCATGTGCGCGGCGGCGGCGCGGGCCTGGCGGCCCAGGGTGTCCATGAGGGCGGCCAGGCCGCTGTCGGTGTGTTGTTCAGTCATGCGCGGCATTGTGGCGCAGGGCCGCAGGCCAGGCGGGCAGGCAGGGCAGCCCTCCGCGCCGGCCCCGCCTGCGCCGGGCATCAAAGCACGGCACCAAAAACAGGAGCGGATTTGAAGGGCATGAAATGCCGTTCTGCGCAATACCTACCAGGAGGTATTGCTATGGATAAAAGAGCTGAATAAAGCGCTGTATCCGGCCTCTGCGCATGCCTTGCCCGCCCGGCCTTCTGCGCGCTTTGCACCGGTTCTCAGCGCGCGCGGCTGCGGGCCACTTCGCCGGTGGCGGCGCTCACGTGGAGCTTGACGGGCTGGCCCTGCGCGTCGCGCGCCTTGACTTCGTAGAAGCCGCGCTTTTCCAGCTCGATTTCGCGTATGTCGGTATAGCCTGCCGCTTGCAGCTTGTCATGGATTTGGCCGATGTTCAGGATGGGCTGCGCGGCAGCGGGCGCGGTCTGCGCCGCCGTGGCGGCGGCTTGCTGGGCATGGGCGGCTGCGCCGGTGAGCGTGGCGGCCAGGGCAGCGGCGGCGAAAAGCGGGCGCAAAAAGCGGGGAGTCATCATGATGGATTTTCCTTTGCTGAATGAAAAAGGGGTTCAGTGAAATGGCGGCTTTCAGTCGTCAAAGCGGTTGCGTTCGATTTCTCCGGTTTGCGCGTTCACGTGCAGTTTGACGCGGTCGCCTTGGGCGTTGCGGGCCTTGACTTTGTAATGGCCATATTTTTCCAGCTCGATTTCCCGGATATTCACGTAACCGGCGGCTTCCACGCGGTCATGAATCTGGCGGATATTCAGGGCGGGCGCGGCGGTCTGGGTGGCTTGCGCGGCGCGGGGGGCAGCGGGCTGGACGGCCTGCGCCAAGGCGCTGGCGCCGCCGAGCATGGCCGAGGCGAGGGCGGCTGCGGCGAGGAGGGATCGGGTGGCGTTCATGAAGGTTTCTCCTGTATGAATCAAAGGGTTGAAAATCCGCCTCAATGGCGGCGCTGCGTATTGTTGAAAAACCAGACTGAATTCAGGCTGAAGGTTTTATTCATTCCGCATTCAGGTTTTCAATACGCAGGCCGGCAAAAGCGGAGCGCCTGTTTTTCAAAAGCGCCGCCGAATGAAAAGTGAAAAAGGCGTTCATTTTCCATTCAGACCCGGTTTGCAAACGGCTTGCGCATTTTCAGCGCCTGCGCTGAATCAGGGCTGAAAGG
Organism: Ottowia massiliensis; assembly: GCF_900240305.1. Taxonomy (NCBI): domain Bacteria; kingdom Pseudomonadati; phylum Pseudomonadota; class Betaproteobacteria; order Burkholderiales; family Comamonadaceae; genus Ottowia; species Ottowia massiliensis. The sequence goes on from NZ_LT964854.1 coordinate 1,049,342, forward strand.
CGTGTTCAGCCTGCATTCAGGCGCGCGCGGTTACGGTTGCGGTTACACACAAGGCGTTTGCGCCGCCCGGCGCTCGTGCTGCTGCCTGTGCCGCCGTTTCTCACTCCCACAATCCGCCCTGCCATGAAGCGCCGCCATTTCCTGTTTCAGTCCCTGCATTCCGCCCTGGCCGCCACGCTGCTGGCCGCGCTGCCCGCGCGCGCCGATGACGACGACGATGATGACGACGATGACGATGATCACGACCGCGCCCGCCGCGCCGTGGAACAGGGGCGCGCCTTGCCGCTGCGCGTGGTGCTCGATCAGGTGGAGCGCCAGTTTCAGGGCCGGGCCGTGAACGTGGAGCTGGTGCGCGAGCACGGGCGGCTGATTTATGAAATCCGCCTGCTGCAAGCCGATGGGCGGGTGGTGAAGCTGGAGGTGGACGCCGCCAGCGGCGCGGTGCTCAAGGTCAAGCAAAAGTCAAGGAAGGACTGAAGATGCGCATCCTCGTTGTGGAAGACGAAGCCACGCTGCGCCGGCAGCTGGTGCAGGCCATTGCCGCCGCCGGGCACACGGTGGAAGAAGCGGCCGACGGCGAGCAGGCGCACTACCTGGGCGATGTGGAGTCGTTTGACGCCGCCGTGCTGGATTTGGGCCTGCCGGGCATGGACGGGCTGACGGTGCTGCGGCACTGGCGCAGCGTGGGGCGCGGCATGCCGGTGCTCATTCTCACGGCCCGCAGCGCCTGGCACGAGAAGGTGGCGGGCATTGACGCAGGCGCGGATGACTACCTGGCCAAGCCCTTTCACATGGAAGAGCTGCTGGCACGGCTGCGCGCCTTGCTGCGCCGCGCGGGCGCGCACACCAGCGCCGAGTGGCGCTGCGGCCCCATCCTGCTGGACACGCGCCAGGCGCGCGTGCTGGTGGACGGCATGCCGCTGACGCTGACAAGCCACGAGTTCAAGCTGCTGTCGCTGCTGATGCAGCGCAAGGGGCAGGTGCTCTCGCGCACCGAGCTTTCGGAGCACATCTACCCGCAAGACGGCGACCGCGATTCCAACACCATCGAAGTGTTCGTGGGCCGCCTGCGCAAAAAGCTGCCGCCCGGCCTGATTGAAACCGTGCGCGGCATGGGCTACCGGCTGGTGGAAGCGCCAGCGGCATGAGCGCAGCGCACAAGGCCCAGGCTGCGCCGGGCGAAGGCGGCGCGAGCGCTGCGGCTGATGCCGCCCCATCCGGCCCTGCCCATGAGTCATCCGCTGGCGGCGGCTGGCTGCGTTCCCTGCGCGCGCGGCTGCTGGCGGGCGCGCTGGCGTGGATTGCGCTGGCGCTGGCGCTGGCCGGCTGGGGGCTGCGCAATCTGTTTCAGGAACACATCACCGCGCAGTGGCAGGCGCAGCTGGCGGTGCAGCTGGACCAGCTCTCGGCGGCTGTCAATCTCTCGCCCGGCGGCAGCATCACGCTTGCGCCCGAACCGGGCGATCCGCGCCTGTCGCGCCCGCTCTCGGGTGTGTATTGGCAAATCGACCGGCTCCAGGCCCGTGGCGATGGCGCTTTTGCCGTGACCCAGCCTGCCGCCGCCCGTTCACGCTCGCTGTGGGACCAGACCTTGCCCCTGCCTGCCACGGCCACGGCCCCGCCGCCATCGGCCCAAGACGGCTCTGGCGGCGGCTTGGGCGGCGGCGCTGGCAGCTTTGCCGCTGCGCGGCTGCAAGACGGGCAAGGCCGGCAGCTGCTGGCGCTCACCCGCATCCTGCAACTGCCCGAAGACGAAGCGCCCCCGCTGCGCCTGACCGTGGCGGCCGACCACGCCCTGGTGGCCGAGCCGCTGCAAGGCTTTACCCGCCTGCTGCTCATCGCCCTGGGCACGCTGGCCGCCGGGCTGGCTGCCGCCGTGGCCGTGCAGCTGCACTTGGCGCTGCGCCCGCTGCACCTGCTGCGCCAGCGCCTGGCCGCCGTGCGCCGGGGCGAGGCCGACGCGCTGCAAGGCCGCTTTCCGCAAGAAGTGCAGCCGCTGGTCAGCGAGTTCAACCACGTGCTCGGCGAAAACGCCCGCATGGTGCAGCGCGCCCGCACGCAAGCGGGCAACCTGGCGCACGCCGTGCACACGCCCCTGTCCATCATGGGCAACGCCGCCGCCGTTGAAAGCGGACCGCTGGCCCGCCTGGTGCAAGAGCAAGTGGACAACGCCCGCCGCCAGGTGGACTACCACCTGGCCCGCGCGCGCGCCGCCGCCGCCACCCGCGCCACCGGCTTGCGCACCCCCGTGCGGCCCGCCATGCAGGCGCTGGCGCGCACCATGCAGCGCCTGCACGCCGGGCGCGGCGTGACTTTCGATGTGCAGGCCGGCGAGGCCCTGGCCTTCAAGGGCGAGCCGCAAGACCTCTACGAAATGCTGGGCAATCTGATGGACAACGCTGGCAAATGGGCCGCGCGGCGCATCACCGCCGCCGCCGCCATCGAAGGCGGCAGTCTGCTGATTACCGTGGATGACGACGGCCCCGGCATCCCCGCCGGGCAGCGCCAGCGCATCTTCCAGCGCGGCGCGCGCCTGGACGAAAACCGCCCCGGCTCCGGCCTGGGCCTGGACATCGTGCGCGACATGGCCGAAACCTACGGCGGCCGCATCGAGGCGGGCGAATCCCCCGCTGGCGGCCTGCGCATGAGCCTGCGCCTGCCAGCGGCGTGAGCGCCTGCTCGCGCGCTGGCCCGCGAAAGCGCGCAAGACGAATCAGGGCAGGCAGGGCGAAAGCCGCAGCCAAGCGGCCTATTCCGCTCCTTTATTCCGCTCCTTTATTCGTAGCATGATGTCCTAGAAGACATTGCGCCATAAGGCATTTTGACCCCTTTGTATTTGCTCCTTTTTCTGATGCCTTCTAGCCCGCCGTGCCAAGCTTGCGGCGCGCGGCCTGGAACTTAAAACCCGTTTGCCAAACAGGTTCTCAGGCCCCGCGCGCGTCCACGCGCACCACGGCGGAGACGGCGCCTGCGGCCAGGCCGCCTTGCACGGCAATCATGGCGTCGTGCAGGTTCACGGTGGGATCGCAGTGGCTGGGAATGAGCCAGACGGTGTCGCCCACGGCGGGCAGGGGGCCGCCAGCCGTGGCGGGGCGCAGGATGCCGTGTTCGTCGCCGCCGCTGGCGTAGATGAGGGCGGGCTGGCCAGGCAGGGCATGCACGAGGGGCGGGCCGCTGTCGAGCGCGATGCTCTTGCAGCCTGCGTCGCAGACGGCGTGCCCGTCCTGCACGCTGATGACTTGCGATTTGACGAAAAGGGCCTGCTCGAAGGCGGGCTGGGCGTTGTCGCGTTCGTTGCGGGCGTAGTCGGCGTCCATGAACAGGAAGCTGCCGGGTTGCAGCTCGTTCCACAGGCCGCTGGCCGCTTCAAGGCCGAAGGTGCCGGTGCCGCCGCCGGTGATGATGGCGGGCGCCAGATTGGCCTGGGCCAGCGCGTCGCGCGTGGCGGCCACGCGCAAGGCAGCCTGGCCGATCGCGTTGCGGCGCTCGGCCACGGTGCGCAGGTGCTGCGCGCCGCCGTGGTAAGCGTGCAGGCCCGCGTAGCGCAGGCGGGCGCTGCCTTGCAGGCGCTGGACTAGGGCGACGGCGGCAGGGCCGGGCGCAACGCCGCAGCGGCCCTGGCCGACGTCGATTTCAATGAACACGTCAATGGCGGCGCTGGTGGTTTGCATGGCCAGGGCAAGGCGGTCAATGCCTTCGTCGCTGTCCACGGCAATGGCGAGCTTGCCGCTGCGGTTTTTGAGCAGCTGCGCCAGGCCAGCCACGCGGCGCAGCTTGGCGGGGGAGACGATTTCGTTGCTGATGAAGATGTCATTGACGCCGCCTGCGGCCAGCGCCTCGCCTTCGCCCACGGTTTGCACGCACACGCCGATGGCGCCCGCCTGCATTTGCAGCCGCGCGATGTCGGCGCTTTTGTGCAGCTTGGCGTGCGGGCGCAGCTTGATTTGGTGCTTGGCCGCGAATTCAGCCATGCGCTGCATGTTGCGATTGACGGCTTCGGCATCCAGTACGAGGGCGGGGGTGTCAATGGCGTCGGGTTTCTGGCCTTGCAGGGCGGCAAAGCGGCTTTGGTGATTACTGGCTGCGTTCATCAAGCGGTTCCTGTTGGTCAAAGTGGAAAGTATCGGCCCAGGCGATGAGGGTCAGGCCCTCGGGCGTGTAAAGCAGGCGGTTGATGGCGGCGTTGGCCAGCGGCCAGCTGCGCGGCTCTTGCAGGGGCAGGCGCATGGCATGGCGGTAGAGCATGTCGAGCATGCCGCCGTGGCCCACGAGGACGATTTGCCCGCCTGCGTGCCTTTGGGCCAGACGGGCGGCGGTGGAAAGGATGCGGCGCTGGATGTCCGTCAGCGTTTCGCCGCCTTCAGGGGCGTAGGTGATGTCGCGCCCGCGCCAGCGCGCGGCTTCTTCGGGAAACTGCGCCTGCACTTGCGCGAAAGTCCAGCCCTGAAAGCGCCCCAGGTTGCGTTCGCGCAAGCCTGGCTCCAGCACGAGCGGCGCGCCGCAAGCCTGGGCAATGGCGCGCGCGGTGGCGCTGGCGCGCTGCAAATCGCTGCTATAGACGGCGGCCACGCTCTCGCCCGCCAGCGCGCGGGCGGTTTGCCGCGCCTGCCACTGGCCGTGCGCGTTCAGGGGCACATCCAGATGGCCCTGCATGCGGCTGGCACGGTTCCAGTCGGTTTCGCCGTGGCGGATGGCGATGATGCGCGTGGCCTGCATGGGGCGTCAGATGGGGCGGAGCGCTGGCGCGCGCTTCAGCGGCTGGCCTCGCCCAGCGGAATGACCACGCGCCGCCAGCCTGCGGGCGGGGTGGGAAAGCCTTGCAGCGCGGCATCAAACAGCGCTTGCAGCACGGTGTCGGATGCGCCGCGCGCGCCATCGTGCTGGGCGCGGGTTTCATACAGCACCTGGCCGCTGCGGGCGTCGCGCATGATCAGGCTCACGCGGCTGGCGTAGTAGCGCGTGGGGGTGTCCCACATCCACGCGCCGCCATAGAAGCTGCCCGTGCCCAGGCCGAAATAAAAGCGCCCCGGCCAAAAGCCCCAGCCGTCATCCCAGCCGTAATAAGGATCGCCCCAGGGATTGACCCACTGCGGCGTGACGTGCGCGCTGGCTTGCACGGTGATGCGGGCGGCTGCGTCATCGCGCACCAGTCCGGCGCGCGCCAGCGCGGCCTGCGCCAGCGCCTGCACGCGCGCCGTGCCCGGCTGTCCCGCCTGCAATGGCAGCTGCTCGAAGCGGTAGTGCGCGCCCGCCAGGGCGGCAGCGCCAGCCGATGCAGCGGGCGCTGCAACGGCGGCTGATTCCACATCAGCGTCAATCTGGCGCACGCCAGCGCAGGCGGTCAGCAAGAACGCGGCAGCGCCAGCGGCAAGCAAGGCGGTGAATCTCATGGCAAATCCTTTCCGTGCAAGCAAAAAGAAGCGAATGCGCATTGTGCGTCCGCCCGCACAAAGGAAAGAAACAGGCCGGGCAGGGCGCATGCCAGGGCTATAGTGCGCGCCCGTTATCAACCACGCCCCGCACGGGGACAACAAACCATGTCTTATGAACTGATTCAGACCCGCACCGAAAGCAATGAGCGCATTGGCGTCATCACCCTCAACCGCCCGCAGCAGCTCAACGCGCTCAATGACCAGCTGATGGACGAGCTGGGGCTGGCGCTCAAGGCGTTTGACGCCGATGACAAAGTGGGCTGCATCATCCTCACCGGCAGCGAGCGCGCCTTTGCCGCTGGCGCGGACATTGCGGCCATGCAGAAGCTGAGCTTTGTTGATGCCTACAAGGGCAACTTCATCACCCGCAACTGGGAAACCATCCGCAGCATTCGCAAGCCCGTGATTGCCGCCGTCAGCGGCTTCGCGCTGGGCGGCGGCTGCGAGCTGGCGATGATGTGCGACTTCATCATTGCCGCCGACAACGCCAAATTCGGCCAGCCTGAAATCAAGCTGGGCATCATCCCCGGCGCAGGCGGCACGCAGCGCCTGCCCCGCGCCGTGGGCAAGGCCAAGGCCATGGACATGATCCTCACGGGCCGCATGATGGACGCACAGGAAGCCGAGCGCGCCGGCCTGGTCAGCCGCGTCGTGCCCGTGCAAGATTTGATGGGCGAGGCGCTGAAGGCCGCCGAGGCCATTTGCAGCTTTGGCCAGGTGGCCGTGATGGCCGCCAAGGAATGCGTGAACCGCGCCTTTGAAAGCGCCCTGAGCGATGGCGTGATGCACGAGCGGCGCCTGTTCAACGCCCTGTTTGCCACGGCAGACCAGAAAGAAGGCATGGACGCTTTCCTGAACAAGCGCCCCGCGCAGTTTGCCAACCGGTGATACAATTCGCGCCTTTGGCGCTTTAGCTCAGTCGGTTAGAGCGATGGAATCATAATCCACAGGTCCGCGGTTCGAGTCCGTGAAGCGCCACCAGACTTCCTTTCAAAAAACCTTCGCAAGCGCCCGTGTTTCGCGCAGCGCAGCATCAAGGCACCGGGCTGATTCGCCCAGTGCCTTTTTTTCTGCCTGGCGCAGCCGCTTTCTCATTTGCCATCTCGCTTTCAGGGAACCATCATGAAACCCATTCGCCCCGCACTTGCATCCACCCTGGCTGCCTGCGGCCTCGCGCTGTGCGCGCTGGCAGGCAGCGCGCAAGCGCAACAGGTGCAGGCCCAGCAGGTGCGGCGCTTTTTCCCGGCTGGCGTGGAACACGGCATCATCGCTTTTGGCGAGCCGCCTCACATCACGCTGGACGGCAAGCCCATGCTTTTGGCGGCAGGCACACGCATCCGCAGCGAAACCAACCGCGTGATGCTCTCCGGCGCGCTCACCGGACAGACGCACATGGTCAATTACGCGCTGGGCCCCAGCGGTGAACTGCGTGAAATCTGGATTCTCACGGCCGAGGAAATCAGCGAGATCAACCAGTCCCGCCTGATTCGCCCGCGCCCCTTCAACGACACGGAGCGCAACCCGTATCGCGGCAACTGAACGCGAGCCGTGAACGGGCAGACGCACGCGAAGCGCCGCCTTGAACCAAGTTTCGCTCCTTGTTTCATAGCATGACGTCCATGCTGCATGGGCGCAGGCGGTGTTTTCAGATGCCTTGAATTTGCTCCTTTTTCAGAAGCTGCCGCTGCCCGCTTCCATCAAACTTCCCACGAAACTTTCGCCATGTCCCGCAAAGTCTTCATCAAGACCTTTGGCTGCCAGATGAACGAATACGACTCGGCCAAGATGGCCGATGTGCTGGCCGCCGCCGAAGGCTACGAGTCCACCGACGACCCGGAGCAGGCCGACCTGGTCATCTTCAACACCTGCTCCGTGCGCGAGAAGGCGCAGGAAAAAGTCTTCTCTGACCTGGGCCGCATCAAGCACCTCAAGGACAAAGGCACGCTCATCGGCGTGGGCGGCTGCGTGGCCAGCCAGGAGGGCGAGGCCATCATCGAGCGCGCGCCGTATGTCGATGTCGTCTTCGGCCCGCAACCCCTGCACCGCCTGCCCGATTTGCTGGCCGAGCGCCGCCGCCAGAACGCGCCGCAGGTGGACATCCGCTTTCCCGAAATCGAAAAATTCGACCATCTGCCGCCCGCCCGCGTGGAAGGGGCCACGGCCTTTGTCTCCATCATGGAAGGCTGCTCCAAATATTGCAGCTACTGCGTCGTGCCCTACACGCGCGGCGAAGAGTTCAGCCGCCCGTTTGACGACGTGCTCACCGAAATCGCCGGCCTGGCCGCGCAAGGCGTGAAGGAAGTGACGCTGCTGGGCCAGAACGTGAACGCCTATCGCGGCCCGATGGGCGGCAGCGGCGAAACCGCCGACTTCGCCCTGCTCATCGAATACGTGGCCGAAATACCGGGCATCGAACGCATCCGCTACACCACCAGCCACCCCAACGAATTCACCCAGCGCCTGATTGACGTTTACGGCAAGGTGCCCAAGCTCGCCAGCCACCTGCACCTGCCCGTGCAGCACGGCTCCGACCGCATCCTCATGGCCATGAAGCGCGGCTACACCGCCATGGAATACAAAAGCATCATCCGCCGCCTGCGCGCCGTGCGCCCGCAAATCAGCCTCTCCAGCGACTTCATCGTGGGCTTTCCGGGCGAAACCGACGCCGATTTCGACAAGATGATGAAGCTCATCGACGATGTGGGCTACGACAACTCCTTCAGCTTCATCTTCAGCCCCCGCCCCGGCACGCCCGCCGCCAATTTGCAAGACGACACCCCGCACGAAGTCAAGCTGCGCCGCTTGCAGCGCGTGCAGGCCGCGCTGGAGCAAAGCGAGCGCGCCATCAGCGCCAGCCGCGTGGGCACCGTGCAGCGCATCCTGGTGGAAGGCCCCTCGCGCAAGAATCCGCAGGAACTCATGGGCCGCACCGAATGCAACCGCGCCGTCAATTTCAGCGGCGGCGAGCAGCCCGCCCGCCTGATCGGCCAGATGATTGATGTGCGCATCACCGAAGCCATGCCGCACTCCCTGCGCGGCGCGCTGATCTGAAGAACGGCTGGCCGAAGGCAGAGCGCGGCCCTGCGGCTCAGCAGGGCGCGGCGGAAAGTGCGCCTCAAGTGTCAAGCCCGGCGGCCCGGCCTCTTCAGAGCGCGCACCTCAGCAGCCTGCAAGAAAAAAGCGCAGATGGCAAATAGGCGCAGCCTCATGCGTGCAAGACAGAGGAACGGCTCAATTTCGCTTCTAAAACCATAGCAACAGGCCTTGATAAACAGTGCGCAAAGCAGCCTTTGCACGCTTTTGAATTCGCTCCTGCTTTAAGAGCCAGATTGGAGTCTGTCCGTGGAGCGAAAAATGCGGCCTTGAGCGGCTCTGAGGCGTTGCAAATTCTCTTGAGCCGCAAGACCCGTCTGCGATTTGCGTCTTGCCGCCCCCGGATGCCCCCTTCGACCTCCGCGGCAGTCTCTGACAAACCCTCAAAAACAGGCGCGAATTCGGGGGCCTTAAAAGCCGTCTTGCGCAGGTTCCACTAGGCCGAATCGACATTCCCCCCACCCACAAGGGAATCGATGCGAGGTAGAGGAAAGCCAGGAAGTGGGAGGGCTTGCGGTCGAAGCGAGTGGCGATGCGGCGAAACTGTTTGAGCCTGGCAAAGCAACGTTCGATGCGATTGCGTAGCCGGTACAGTGCCTTGTCGCAGGCACGCGGTTGCTGGCAGCTGCGAGGCGGGATCACAGGCTGGGCGCCGAGCGAGTGGATCTGCGCCACCAGTTGCCGGCTGTCATAGCCTTTGTCGGCCAAGACGCACTTGGGCTTGAACCGGGCCAGCAGCGCTGGGGCTTGCGTGATGTCGTTACGCTGGCCGCCAGTGAGGATAAATCGCACCGGGCGGCCCTGGCCATCCACCGCCATGTGGATCTTCGTGCTCAGCCCTCCTGGGCAACGCCCCAGAGCCGGGTGCGTTGCCCCCCTTTTGCGGTCGCCGCCTGTGCGTGCGCCCGGACAATGTTACTGTCGATCATCAGATACTCGTTGCTTCGATCCTGAATCAGGGACTGCAACACCCGCTCCCAGATGCCCTTGGCCGCCCAGCGGGTGAAGCGCTTGTGCACGCTCTTGCAGGCTCCGTAGCGCGTCGGCAGATCACTCCAGCGCGCCCCGGAGCGCAACACCCACAGCACGCCATTGACGAAGCTGCGGTTGTCCGCTGCCGTACGCCCAGGGTCACTGGCCTTGCCTGGGAGCAGATCTTCGATCCGCTCCCATTGGGTTTGGGTCAATTCGTAGCGGCTGGGCCGCGGATGCTTGGTCTCGGACATCCGCCGGAGATACCGGATGAATGTCGATTCGGCCTAGGGCGTGTCATCAGGCGAGCCATACGCCAGTCGCTGCCAGACGGATGGCGCCCAGGAAGTTGCGAGCCGTCTTGTCGTACCGCGTGGCGATGGCCCGGCACTGCTTGAGCCTGGCAAAGAAGTTTTCGATCAGATGGCGGGGGCTTGGTAAAGATGCGGGTCGTAGTCCCGAGCTGCCTTCTTGTTGCTGCGTGAGGCAATGACAACGCCTCGAGCACTCGAGCTTGGGCGTCATAGCCCTTGTCGGCGATCACGGTTTCGGCTGCTGTTTGAGCCAAGAGCATGTCGGCTCTTTCGAGGCCGTGCGCCTGGCTTTGGCGTGAGATGAAATCCGGTGGCCCAGTGCATCCGCCGCCGCTTGAATCTTGGCGCTCAGCCCGCTGCGGCTGTGTCCGATGGCTTGCGGCCCCCCCTTTGTCCCAGCACCGTGCTGGTGCGCTCGCACGATGGTCGAGCCGATCATCGCGTACTCGTTGCCGGCCTGCTGCGCCAGGGCTTCAAAGACCTGTTGCCATACACCGCTGTAGCTCCAGCGACCGTGGTGCAGGTGCGCCACCTGGAAGTCTCCGAAACGTGCCGGCAGATCGCGCCAGGGGATGCCGGCCCGGTAGCGGCACGGCATCGACAAACAAGCGGTTGTCCTGTGCTCCTGGCTGGCCGGCACGCCCGGGCAGCCAATCCTTGATGCGCTCCCACTGATCGTCGCGCAACGCGCATCTTCTGGTCATGGCCCTTCTTCTGGGCTCTCTCCAGCAGGCTTCAAGCTCGGCACTTGGTGATTGATGACTCGCCCTAGGCTTTTGGGAGTACTTTGAAGGCAGGTTTTGAGAACTTCTTTGCCAAACTCAAGCTGTATCAAGCCACCGTCCGTCACACGCTATGGCAAAACAGCACCTCTCGCAAACAGTTTTTGAGGTAGCGGTTCGAAATCTCTTCTTTCATTTTCCAGTCGCGCCCCGCCTCGCCCCGCGCGCGACTTTAATGACAACCGCCGCTCTTGCTGCTTTCACTGCAACCGTTGCACTTGCTGCAGGCAGAGCCTGGGGCGCCGCCAGCGGTTTTCTTGCGAAAAACGAATTTGCGCAGCATGTAGATAAAACAGGCGGCGACGATGAGGCCAACGATGATTTGCTGTGTCATCCCAAAATCCTTGATGCAATCTGATAGACGATGAGGGCGAACAAGTAGGCTGCGGCAAACAGGCCGCCCGTGATCATCAGAGTGTGGCGGGCCGAATTGGTTTCGCGCCGGATGGTGGCCAGCGTGGCCAGACACATGGGCGCGTAGATGTACCAGGCCAGAAAGGCAAAGGCGGTGGGCAGACCCCAGTTGTCGTGCACCACGGGGATGAGGGCCGTTTCCAGCGCTTCTTCGGAGCTGGCTGTCATGGCATAGACAGTGCCCAGGGCCGAAACAACCACTTCACGCGCGGCAATGCCGGGGATCATGGCAATGCACATCTGCCAGGTAAAGCCCAGCGGCGCGAAAAGCGGCTGAATGAGATGACCCAGATGGCCTGCGATGCTGTAGTCAATGGCCGGCTGCGTGGCGCCTTCGGGCGCGCCGGGAAAGCTCACCAGCGCCCAGAGCACCACGCTCAGGGCAAAAATCACCGTGCCTGCGCGCATCAAAAAGGCTTTGACCTTGCCCCACAGGCTGATGAGGATGTGCTTGAAGTTGGGCATGCGGAAGGTGGGCAGCTCCATCAGCAGCGGAAACTGCTGCACGTGGCCACGCTTGCGCGCCAGCACCTTGAGCACCCAGGCCGTGAAACCCGCTGACACAATGCCCGCCAGGTAAAGGCCAAAGAGCGTGAGGCCTTGCAGGTTGAAGATGCCCAGCACGGTTTCGTCAGGAATGACGGCGGCGATGATGAGCGCGTAAATGGGCAGCCGCGCCGAGCAGGTGAGCATGGGCGCAATGGCGATGGTGACCAGGCGCTCGCGCGGGTCTTGAATGGTGCGCGCCGCCATCACGGCAGGCACGGCGCAGGCAAAGCTGGACAGCAGCGGAATGAAGGCGCGGCCCGACAGGCCGCTGCGCGACATGGCGTTGTCCAGCAGCAGCGCCGCGCGCGGCAGATAACCGGAGTCTTCCAGCAGCAAGATGAAGGCAAACAGGATCGTGATTTGCGGCAGAAACACCAGTACGCTGCCCACGCCGGCCAGGATGCCGTCTTTGATGAGACTGGCTAGCGGACCTTCATCCATGTTCTCCGTGATCACATCGCCCAGCCAGGCGAACGAATCTTCAATCATCCCCATCACCGGCTCGGCCCAGGCGTAAACCGCCTGGAACACCAGCATGAGGATCAGCATGAGAATCAGCATGCCCCAGACCGGGTGCATCACGATTGCATCCAGCTGGCGGTGCCAAGCGGGCAGGGTGAGTTCGTGGCGCACCACCTGGCGCAAGATGTCCTCGACCTGCGCATAAAGGGCGTTGCTGTCCAGCGCGTCAAGCCGTTTTTCCGCCTCTTCGAGCGTGAGGGCATGAGCGGCACCTTCAGTCTTGCGCGGCAGCCTGGCCACCGCCTCGCGCACGGCGCGCATGCTGCGGCTGTCAATGGCCGCCGTCTCCAGCACAGGCACACCCAGCAGTTCACTGAGCTTGGCCGCGTCAATCTTCAGGCCACGATGGCGCGCCACGTCACTCAAGTTGAGCGAAACCACCATGGGCAAGCCCAGCGTCTTCACCTCCAGCACCATGCGCAGCGTCATGCGCAGGTTGGTCGCATCGGCCACGGAAACAATGGCGTCAGGCTGCTGCCCGAGCTTGCCCAGCACCACGTCGCGCGCCACCTTTTCATCAGGGCTGGTTGCTCGCAGGCTGTAAGTGCCGGGCAGGTCAATCACCACCACGTTCGGGTCGTCAACAAACCGGCCTTCGCGCCGGTCCACCGTCACACCGGCATAGTTGGCCACCTTGGCATTGGAGCCGGTCAGGCCGTTGAACAAAACCGTCTTGCCACAGTTGGGCGCGCCCAGCAGGGCGAATCGACTCGCAGTCATCACAGGATTCTTCGTGAAAAAAGAGTGATTTTCACTCTTCCACGCGACACATGATCTTCGCCGCCTCCGGTCTCCTCAATGCGAACTGGGACAAATTGCCCAGCCGCACCGCGTAAGGCCCGCGTTTGAGCAAGCCGCGCGATAGCAGCGTGATGGACATGCCTTCGGAAAAACCCAAGTCCGCCAGCCGCTGGGTCACCAGCGGATCAATGTCGCCGAACTCGGCGCTGGGGACGATGGAGACGATGCGCGCCTTGACTCCCAGCTCAACCAGTGGCAATGAAATGATTTCTAACACACTCAATTCCTCAATGGCAATTAAGCACATGCCTGCTTTCTAAGCCCCAACCTAAAGTCTCACACAGCCACAGACACAATTCAACACAATCACCAATCTGACAAGTAAATTATGATAAGAAGCCAATTTGATCCATTAAAATGCCTCAATGAATTGAAGAGAATTTGTAGAGCTAGACATCATGTCATAAACTCTAGAAGAACCAACATCCTGCCGCGTCAATACACGAAAATTAAACGCAACAAACGTAGCAGTCATTTATCGCTCATCTTTATTATATTTTCCAACACTATATTTCTCCATCTGTCAACATAGTGCGAAGGCAGCCTGTCTATCAAATTTATTTTTTCACCCCAATCCGAACCCAGATTAAACACATATTCCCGACCGTCATCCGCATTCACCCAATATTTATATCCAACGAAACCATCTTCGAGAGACAATAATCCAGATTCTCCCTTTTGTTGAAAAGAAAAATAACTTCTATCGTCATTTGATTGTAATGCAATCCCCTTCCATGTAGGAACCGGCTTGATCCCCGCCTCAATAAATAGAGTCGGCGCCAAATCAACCTGCGATATCCACTTTTTATATGGCAATTGTCCGCCTGTATAGCCATAACGCAGAAATATAGCCGGTATATCAAGCACAGGTTGAAAAACACCAGCAGCATGCGAAAGAATACCATGCTCACCAAGCATTTCGCCATGATCAGCTGTAATCAAGACGATGGCATTCGCCAAATATCCTTTATTCTCCAATATATCTAGCAACTCATCAATTACTTCATCCGCCTGACGTACGCCATTATCGTAATAATTTTTAGCTAGCTCTATCTGCCTTTCGGACAAATCTAGTTCTCCGCCTTTTGCCAACCAGGGGGCGTAACTCTCGACCGGCTCATACCATTTCGAACCCGGCCAACGAACGCCAAGCGGATGATTTGAAAGCAGCATCACCTGAATAAAGGCGGGATGCCCACTAAAATCAGGTAGCTGCATTGCGGCATCGAATAGCATCTTGTCATCATTGACAAATCTTTTGCTCTGCGTGGAGGCATCGAAATAGAGATCTGCTGGCCTGTATATCTTCGACAATCCAAAATAGTTTGTGTGATCTCCCGTCAGCAAAATATAATTTTCATATCCGCGAATCTTTAAAGCTTCAGCCATGCCGATAGCATTCGCATGCATGTTTTCAGGCTGCTTCGAATAAAGCAATCCAGGCATGCCGCAAATCGTCTCCGCACATACTGATACCGCCCGCATAGGTCTACCAGCTGCCGCTTTTCCGATTCGCTCCATCAACAATGGCGTAGTATTGCGCTCGTAATCGAACGGCGTCATGTGATCTGCGCGCAGCGCATCACTTATTATAAGAATAATGTTTCTTCCTGGTCCAGTGATATCTGCTCTGAGGATCTCGCGCGCTCTATTTTCAGCTTCTTCCATCGTTTTGTCATATCGATAGGTTTTCGCGAACCCTTCATCAAATGATTTAGGAAAAAACGTCATGCTAACAGGCTCATTTAGATAGGTCGGAGGATTATCGAAAAACTCGAATACCCTAACTGCTATAACGAACGTCAAACCTGTCAAGATGGCGCCCCATATGACACCTCTTTCTATGAAAGGAAACATCCAGTCATTGGCGAGGAAAATACTCTTCCAGAGATAAAGCAGGAGTGATAAAAAAAGTACGCATATCGCCATGCACAGCGTCATGGACACCCCTGCATACTCAAATGTCGATCTAACGTTAATTACATAGGGACGCAGTATGGGCCAAGTGATAACCTTTCCGAAACCGTGAAGACCAGCCGCCACTATCAAATAATATATCACGCTAGAGAATGATATTATGGAGCAGACACACGCAGCCAAGATGGCAGACATACGTGAAGAGAAAAATCTCCTGAAGATGATCCAAAGAGCAATACCTCCTCCCCAGATACAAGCCATTATATTAATATGGGAAAGATGAGCGCCCATTCCAGGCAAAAAGGACGTCGCTCTTTCATAAAAGAACAAAAATATCAATGTTGGAGCCAACGCCAAAGACGCTCCACATAGGGCAAAGACAATTCTCGGAAAACACATGTTTCAATTACGAATTCTTCTTAGACAATTTGCAATTCATTCGAATGTCAATAATGTAGGACTCTTCGCCTTCATCCGTTTATAAAAGCTATAGGCTGTAATGTATAAGCATCAAGTAACGCTGTAGCTTCTGCAAAATTCCTTCCAACTACGGGTAGGACCAATACCTGATCTGTCTTCGTGGCAAGTTTATCCAGTTGTTCTCTCGCCTGTTTCTGGATAGGCAATGGCCAACTTGGCATCACTTCCATCAACGGCCTGGCTTTTTCTCTAATCTGTACACGAGCTTCATCGTAAGGGCGCCACAATTCTGGCCGATACGCCTCATAAATACCATGCTTGAGGGCGTCTGTCAGAATCTGGTTACGCGCACTACTGCTTTCAGGCATCCGTACAGATTTTAACGTTGGCCCAGTCCATGGCAACTCGACAAGCAACGTCCCAACTGATTGATATACATCACTGGCATGGACTACACGCAGCAGATCTTTCTCGAAAACCATGTGAACGGGCCGCGCCGCTGCGACAGTGAATACACCGTAGGCCAAGGCGAAAATTTGCAACAAACCAATTACGAAAAAGTCAAACACCTTTGCCCGGCGCGTCTTGGATTCCTGGTACACAAGCAAAGTCAAGAAAGGACCGACAATAACATCTACACCAACTACCAGCCGTAATAATTCAATCCCGCCAGATAAATAAAGATAAGGAGCCGGGTACCAAACTCCCAATATCAGCCATACAACGCATAAGGCCACAAGCAAGCTGATAGCAGCATGCCAAGACGCGGCCCTGAGTTTTCCTTCTAGCTTCATTATGAGCAATAATTTAGCGACAGCTGCTGGGCAAATATTTATTTGCTGCGTTCGACGAACAAGTCCAAATCACTGATCCTTCACGTGTCGAAGGAAAACTCGGCGTCAGACTCAAGGTTTTTCCTCGTATAGATTCTGAAACACCGCTCATTCGCATGGTTGCAGTAATTACGCCATTTGCTCCTACGGCGGTTTCTGCCACGTAAGAACCGCTAATCATTGATTTGTCTGCCAGGCCGGCTTGCAAATTATTAGAAGGAATCGTGCCGGTATTCCACCATACATCTACCACCGCTGGTTTCGCACCCGCAGCCAACGTCACGGCCTCGACCATTTGCGAACGTGCAAGATAGTCTTGATAGGCAGGCAATGCTACAACTGCCAGCACACCGATGACGGCGACAACAATCATCAGCTCAATTAAAGTGAAACCATCCTGTTTTCTCATTGAGCACCTCCTAAAAGGGAAAAGGGTGCCTTTACCAGGCACCCTTTCCATATTCGCTATTTAAAGCGACTTAAACATCAGCGGCAAGAGGAAGGCAGATATTTTGGGGCCGCATCTGAAGAGCAAGCCCATGTAAAGGACCCCAATGTAGTGCCTGCGGTACCCTTCAGTATCAGCTTTTTACCCTTGATGCCTGCATTCACGCCCGTGCTTCTCAGGTATGCAGTCGCCGTGTCACCAGTAATGTTGACCTTCTGGACGTATTTTCCGTTGATATCACCCTCAGCAGCTGCACCTGCAGCAGCGTTGTTGGCTGGCCACTGACCATGATTAGAATAGTATTCAGCCATTGTACCCTTCTGACCGCTGGCCAAAATGAATGCCTCAGACATTTGAGAACGGCCCAGATAATCCTGATAGGCAGGCAGAGCTACGGCGGCCAGCACACCAATAATCGCCACGACAATCATCAGTTCGATGAGGGTGAAACCTTTTTGCATTGCTTTCATGATTTTCTCCTTGAGAGAGTTGTGAAATGGATCTTTGGAATTCGGGGCGGATACTGATGCGCCGCCGACGCCTTTTATCTTGCAGCCGGTGTGCCAGCGCATGCCAAGGTTGAGGGTGCCGCCGGAATGAGCGGAGAAAGTGCGCATTTGGTCACAGAAGTGGCGCTCTAGCCTTCCGGAAGTGACACTTTTTGTGCAATCGGGCTGGCAAGTTGCGGCATCAATGTGTGTCAGATCGTGCCAACGCGAGAAAAGAGTGACGCAAATGGGTGTTTACCCGCATGCGGAGCTGACGTTTCATGCGCCCAGCGCTTCCCAGCGCTCCAGTGCGTGCAGCAGTTCTTCTTCGATGGCGCTGTCTCTGGCCTGTAGGGCAATGGCTTTGGGCAGGTCGCTTTGGTAGAGCGTGCCGTCGGCCAGCTGGGCGCGGACGGCGGCCTGCTCAGCTTCCAGTGCGTCGATGCGGGCGGGCAGGGCGTCCAGCTCGCGCTGCTCTTTGTAGCTGAGCTTGCGTTTGACGGCGGGTTGGGCGGCAGATTTGGCGGCGGTTTGGGCTGTCGCCGGGGCGGGCGGCGCGGCCGGGCGGGGTGCTTTGGATGTTTTGGATGCAGGCGCGGCGGCGGCGGTTTCGGGCGCCAGCCAGGCGCGGGCGCGTTCGCTTTGCTGCTGCCAGTCGGTGATGCCGCCTTCGTATTCGCGCCATTGGCCGCCGCCTTCCCAGGCGATGGTGCTGGTGACGACGTTGTCCATGAAGGCGCGGTCGTGGCTGACGAGAAAGACGGTGCCGTCGTAGGTTTGCAGCAGCTCTTCGAGCAGTTCCAGGGTGTCGATGTCCAGATCGTTCGTCGGCTCGTCGAGCACCAGCACATTGGCGGGGCGGGCGAACAGGCGCGCCAGCAGCAGGCGGGCTTGCTCGCCGCCGGAGAGGCTGCGCACGGGCGAGGCGGCGCGCGCGGGGCTGAAAAGAAAGTCGCCCAGATAGCTTTTGACGTGCTGGCGGCGCTGGCCGATTTCGATCCATTCGCTGCCCGGGCTGATGAAGTCTTCCAGCGTGGCATCCGGGTCGAGCTGCGCGCGCATCTGGTCAAAGTAGGCTACTTGCAGGCTGGCGCCCTGGCGCACGCGGCCGCTGTCGGGCGCCAATTGGCCCAGGATCAGTTTGAGCAGCGTGCTTTTGCCCGCGCCGTTGGGGCCGATGAGGCCGACTTTGTCGCCGCGCAAAAGGGTGGCGCTGAAGCCTTGCACCACGGGCGGGCCGCCAAAGGCTTTGCTGACGTTGTGCAGCTCGGCCACGATTTTTCCGCTGGGCTGGCCGCTGGCCACTTCCATGCGCACGCGGCCCAGCGCCTCGCGGCGGGCGGCGCGGGCGGCGCGCAGGACGTGCAGGCGGTTGATGCGGCCTTGCGCGCGGGTGCGGCGCGCTTCCACGCCTTTGCGCACCCAGATTTCTTCTTGCGCCAGCAGTTTGTCGGCCCGGGCGTTGAGTGTGGCTTCTTGCGCCAGCTGCTCTTCTTTTTGCGCCTGATAGGCGGCGAAGTTGCCGGGGTAGCTGCGCAGGCGGCCCCGGTCCAGCTCCACGATGCGCGTGGCCACGGCATCCAGAAAAGCGCGGTCGTGCGTGATGACAACCACGCTGCCTTTGTAGGCCAGCAGCAGCTCTTGCAGCCAGCCAATGGCGGCCAAATCCAGATGGTTGGTCGGCTCGTCCAGCAGCAGCACATCCGGCTGCGCCACCAGCGCCTGGGCCAGCGCCACGCGCTTTTGGCTGCCGCCCGAAAGCTCGGCCACGCGGCGCGCGCCGTCCAGCCCCAGCTTTTGCAGGGTTTGCTGCACGCGCTGCGGCCAGTTCCAGCCGTCTTCGGCCTCGATGCGGGTTTGCAGCTCGGCCAAATCGCCTTCGCCTTGCGTGTATTGCTCAATCAGCGCCGCCATGTGCGCCATGCCTGCGCTCACGGCGTCTTGCACGGTTTCAAAGCCTTGCAGCGCAGGCGTTTGCGGCACATAGGCCAGCCGCAGGCCCTGCTGCATTTGCAGCGCACCGTCATCGGGCTTTTCCAGCCCGGCCAGAATTTTCAGCAGCGAAGACTTGCCCGCCCCGTTGCGGCCAATCAGCCCCACGCGCTCGCGCTCCTGCAAGGCAAAGTCTGCGTGGTCAAGCAAAGGCAAGTGGCCAAAGGCCAGTTGGGCATCAAGCAAAGTCAGCAAGGCCATGAGTGAAAACCGCCAGCAAAAAAGCCCTGATTGTGCCCATTTCAATTGCAAATACGACAAAACCAGTGCGGTTATGAAGCGGCGGGTATGATGCCCGGCAATCATTCACCCAAGGAAAAAACCATGAGCGCCACGCCCGATTTGATTTGCTACAAAACCATGCCCGTCTGGACGAAAAACAATATTCCGCCCAGCATCTTGTCCCGCCACAATACCAAGGCAGGCACCTGGGGCAAACTGCGCGTGATAAAAGGCCGCGTGAAATTCCACGAGATGAACGAAGCCGGAGAAACCCTGGCCGAACATATTCTCACCCCGGAAAGCGAAGTATGGACCATTGCCCCGCAAGCCTGGCACAAGGCCGAATTGCTGGATGACGATTCGGCTTTCCAGCTTGAATTTCACTGCGAGAAAAAAGATTATTTCAGCAAGAAATACGGCATGACGGCCACCCACTCCGCCGTGGTGGACGCCGCCCGCCGCGTGCCGCCCGGCAAGGCGCTGGACCTGGGCTGCGGGCAAGGGCGCAACGCGCTCTATCTGGGCCTGCTGGGTTTTGACGTGACCGCCAGCGACTACAACCCGGCCCCGCTGGCCGCGCTGGAAGACATGGCCGACGCGGAAAACCTGCGCGTGCAAACCTGCATTTACGACATGAATACCGCTGCGCTGGCTGAAAATTACGATTTTCTCGTGGCCACCGTGGTTTTCATGTTTCTCGATGCCGGCCGCGTGCCCGCCATTATTGAAAACATGCAGGCGCACACTACGCCGGGCGGCTACAACCTGATTGTTTCGGCCATGGATACGGAAGATCACCCTTGCGTCATGCCATTTTCATTCACCTTCCGCGAAGGCGAATTGAAAAAATATTACGAAGGCTGGGAAATGGCCGAATACCGCGAAGAAATCGGCTCCATGCACGCCACCGACGCGCAAGGCAAGCCCATTCAACTCAAATTCGTGACCATGCTGGCCCGCAAGCCCGCCTGAATAGGCCGTCTCCAGCCTGCCAGGCGAGCAACCCAAACCCCAAGCCCAAGGGAAACCCAGAAATCCAAAGCTCTGGGCTTTTCCGGCACTGGCAGCTGTCGTTCAGATATCCAAAAAAGAGAGCAAAATAACGATGCTTAAAAGTTCGGTTTGCGCACGTTCCACTAGGACCTATTGCTATGGATAGAGGAGCGAAACACCTCCGCGCTTTTCCCTCCAACGGTCCGCCACCCAACCCCACGCGGCGGCAGGCCATTCGGCCTCGCGCAGCCCGGTGCTATGCTGGCTTGGCCCCCAGACCAGAAGAACCTCAAAACAACCCACCTTCTCATGACCGACGACACAAGCCGCAGCGCCGCCCCGTCTCAAGCTCTCTGGGCGGCCGTCGATCTCGGCTCCAACAGCTTCCGCCTGGAAATCGCCCGAGAAACCGCTCCAGGCCGCTTCGAGCGCCTGCACTATCTGAAGGAAACCGTGCGTCTGGGCGGCGGGCTGGACGCCCAAGGCCAGCTTTCGCCTGAAGCCATGCAACGCGGCTGGCAATGCCTTGAGGGCTTTGGCCAGCGCCTGAAAGAGCTGCCCCAGGCGCGCGCCCGCGCCGTGGCCACGCAAACCCTGCGTGAAGCGCGCAATGCCGCCGCCTTTTTGCAAAAGGCCGAGGAGTTGCTGGGATTGCCCATCGCCATCATCAGCGGACGCGAGGAGGCTGCCCTTATTTACCAGGGCGTAACCAGCCTGTTGCCTGAAGGCGACGAGCGCCGCGTGGTAGTGGACATCGGCGGCCGATCCACAGAAATCATCACTGGCCAGGGGCGGCAGGCGCAAGACATGGAGTCCTACCCCATCGGCAGCGTGACCTGCTCACAGCGCCACTTCGCCAGCGGTCAGTTCACCGCGCTCGCTTTCGCCAATGCCGAAGCCGATGCCAAGGCCGCGCTGGCTGAAGCCGCCACGCGCTTTGCGCGCCCCCGCTGGGATGCGGCCTACGGCGCCTCAGGCACCGTGGGCGCCGTGCTGGCGGCGCTGCGCAAGTCAGGACGCACCAGCATGGACGACGCCATCGCCCTGAGCCAGCTGTATTGGCTGCGCCAGCGCTTGATTGATGCGGGCGACATCAACGCGCTGGATATGCCAGGCATTCGCGAAGACCGCAAGGCCATCATTGGCGGCGGGCTGTCGGTGCTCATCAGCCTGTTTGAGCTGCTGGGCATTGACACCATGCGCCGTGGCCACGGCGCGCTTCGCCACGGCCTCTTTCATGCGGCCCATGCCGCACGTGAGCAGGAGCTGCCTGCATGGCGCCAGGCGGTCTGAGAGACTGCCCTTGAAAGGCTGAAGCGACAGTGGCCTCGTCGTCCTTGCTCAGCCTTCTCGATTGATTCAACCAGGCAAAGGCTCTCTCCACAATCCAGTGCTTGGGCAGCGCCTTAAAACCATGCCGCTTACTGCGCTTGATCACCCGCATGTTTCAGCCGAACATGCTCAGCGCTCATCCAATCAGCGCACCCGCGTAGCCGCCATCGACAAAAAGTCTTGAGGCACTCAAAGCGCATGAACAGCCTCACAGCAAAGCCCTGGCTCCCACCCGGTCCTGAACATCTTCTGAAAGCATCACCACAGCCAGCATGTGTCTGCGACAAATCAAGCTCGTCACGGGATGCACAAGTGAAAGCAGGGTTGATGCATGACAGGCTCCAGAACATCATGCCGCCCTTTCCAGAGCATTCACCCGCTACGGATTCCCGCTGATGAACACCCTTCCTACTCTGGCGCGCCTGGCTTCTGATCTGGCCGAAGGCCGCGCCAGCGCCCGCTCGCTGGCTGAAGCCGCACTGGCGCGCGCCGAAGATGCCGCTGGCGAAGGCGCGCGCGCATTCACCCTGATTGACCGCCCCCGCGCGCTGGCGCTGGCCGCCGCCAGCGACGCGCTGCGCAAGGCGGGCATCGTGCGCTCGCCGCTGGAAGGGCTGCCGGTGTCGGTCAAAGACGTGTTCGACGTGGCCGGCCAAGTGACCACGGCCGGCTCGGCCGTGCTGGCCGATGCGCCGCCTGCCGCGTGCAACGCGCCCGTCATTGACCGGCTGCTGGCGGCGGGCGCGGTCATCGTGGGGCGCACCAGCATGACGGAGTTCGCCTTTTCCGGCCTGGGCCTGAACCCGCACCGGGGCACGCCGCGCAACCCCTGGGACCGGGCCACGGGCCGCATCCCCGGCGGCTCCTCCAGCGGCGCGGCTGTTTCGGTGACGGACGGCATGGCCGCGCTGGCCATCGGCACGGACACGGGCGGCTCCGTGCGCATTCCATCGGCGCTGTGCGGGCTGACGGGCTTCAAGCCCACGCAGCGGCGCGTGAGCCGGCAAGGCGTGCTGCCGCTGTCTGCCTCGCTGGACTCCGTCGGCCCGCTGGCCGCCAGCGTGCAGTGCTGCATCACGGCCGATGGCGTGCTCAGCGGCCAGACATGGCAGCTTCAGCCCCGGCCGCTGGCAGGCACGCGGCTGGCCTGCCCGGCAGAAATCGCGCTGGACGACATGGACGCCCACGTGGCCGCCGCCTTTGACCGCGCGCTGGAGCGTCTGCACAGCGCGGGCGCACGCGTGACGCGCCTGCCCCTGCCCGAGTGGCGCGAGCTGGCCGCCCTGCACGCCAAAGGCACGCTCTCCAACGCCGAAGCCTGGGCCTGGCACCGACAGCGGCTGGCGGCCCAAGGCGCGGCTTACGACCCGCGCGTTCGCGCCCGCATCGAGGCGGGCCGCCAAATGGACTGCGCCGACTACATCGACCTGCTGGCCGCCCGCCGCCGCTGGATTGCACAGGTGGAGCAGCGCCTGGCCGCTTTTGACGCGCTGCTCATGCCCACCGTGCCCATTGCCGCCCCTGCCATCGCCAGCTTGCAAACCGACGACGCAGCCTACTGGCGCGCCAACGCGCTGATGCTGCGCAACACCAGCCTCATCAACTTTCTGGACGGCTGCGCCCTGAGCCTGCCCATGCACCCGCCCGGCGAAGCGCCCGCCGCACTGATGCTGGCTGGCTGCGCCGGCACGGACGCGCGCGTGCTGGTGCTGGGGCTGGCGGTGCAGGCGCTGCTGGATTGGTGAAGGCGCTTTCAGCGGGTGCCTGTTCCCGGAACCTGTTCAAAGTCTGCCCGTGGGTGTGAACAGCACAGAGCCGGGTTCTCTTGGGCCTGGCAGTTCATCACGATTCACTCTTTGCCTCTCACGGCCAGGCTCTGAACAGTCTCTCAAAAACAGGAGCAAATCTGATGGCTCCAAAACACCTTCCAGCGCTGTATCCATCAAGACATCATGCTATGAATAGAGAAGCAGGAAAACTCTATTCAACGCCCGTCCGCAGGCGCGAAAAGCAGCTCCATCGGCCTGCGGCGCTGCAACCGGCCAGCCGCTTGGCCTGTCCGTCTGCGGCTTGCGCATGGCCACCCAGTCTCATTCACTCTCGCGTCCGACTTTGAACAGGTTCTCAACCTCAGGACTTGCGCCTGACTGAAATTTGCGAAATACCTTCGCGCACGTATTGCATGTATTGCAATGAATACGCGCCATGAGGCGCATCGCAGGCATTTATTTTCACGGCGATGGCGCGCCGCAACAAATGTATCTATAATGTAAACAAGGCGAGCGCCCTGCGTTGCCTTGGCAAGGCAGGGTTTGTTTAAAAGAACCGTCAAGAGAAGGAGGCTGACGTGAATGCGCCGCGTATGCATTTTTACTGCGATATTCAAGCGCTGCCGTGCCCTGCCCTCCCAGAAGCGCGCTGCACAGGCGTTGCCATCAAGCATGCTCTGGCGAAGCGGATTTTGTCTCCTGAATCCGTCTGCCGATGCTTTTTCTTATGATTTAACCAATCTGGCCGCAGGCTGATTTTCAAATTCAGCCGTCTTGAGTATCTTCATTGGTAAAAAAGCATTGGTTCATTGATTTTCAGAAAATAAATGAACCCTGTCCTTTCCAGGAATATGCTTGATCAGCCCAGGCGGCCATGCCGCCGCTGCCGGCTCCAATAATGGAAAAGAAGTCGTCATGCCCCGCTCCAGCCAGCTTCTGTATCCGGCCCGCCCGCCTGCCGAGCCTCAGGCTGCGGCCTGCCTGCTTTTGCTGCGCGACGGCCCGAAGGGCCTTCAAGTGCTGCTCACGCAACGCTCCGCCCAGGCGCGGTTCGCGCCCGGCGCCTACGTTTTTCCGGGCGGCTGCGTGGATGCAGACGATGCCCGTCTGCCCGCTGCCACCCGCCCCCGCCAGCGGGGGCATGCGCTGACAGCCGCGCTGGCTGCCTTGCGCGAAACCTTTGAAGAAATGGGCGTGCTGCTGGCCCGCCGCCCTGACGGCCTGCCTGCCATAGCGCAAGACGTGGCCGGGCTGGAGCGCCACGCCCCGCTGGCGCCCCAATGCCAGGCGCGAGGGCTGAAACTGGCAGCGTGCGAGCTGTTTCTGCTGGCGCGCTGGATCACGGGCTGCGACTGGCCACGCCGTTATGACGTGCCCCATTTCGTGGCCCGCATGCCATCGGGGCAGCGTCCCCAGGCGGATGGACAGGAGCAGCTCAACGCCCAGTGGCTGACGGCCAGCGCCGCGCTGGCCCGGCATGCCGCAGGCCGCCTGCCGCTCATGTTTCCCACGCTGAAAACACTGGAATGGCTCCGGAGCCAGCCCAACGTGGCCGCCGTGCTGGCCGCTTGCGCAGGCGAGGCTCCTTTGTGGACGAGCTGCCCGCGCGCGGCCCGCCGGCAGGGACGGATTGCGCGCTTCATGGAACACGAGCTGCCCTTTGGCGAGCTGGCGCTGGTCTGTCCCGATGGGCAAGGCGAGCACGAAATTGGCTGGCAGCACGAAAAGCCCGTGCCCCTGCTGCGCAATGTGCGGCGGCTGACGGCGGCCAACTCCGGCTTCATGACCGGGCCGGGCACCAACAGCTACCTGGTGGGCGACGCTGCAGCAGGTTTCATCGTGATCGATCCCGGCCCGGCTGATGAGGCTCATGTGCAGCGCCTGTGGCAGGCCGCAGGCGGGCAGGTGCGCGCCATCATCTGCACTCACTCGCACCCCGACCACGCTCCTGGCGGCTGGCTGCTGCAAGCCATGTGCTCCAAGCAAGTGCCCGTGCTGGGCCTGCCCTCGTCGCCACAGGGGCGCCCAGACAGCGCCTTCACCCCCGACCGGGCGCTGTATGACGGCGAACGCCTGCAACTGGCAGGCGAGCAAACGCACACCCTGCGCGTCATCCACACCCCCGGCCACACCGCCAACCACCTGTGCCTTGTGCTGGAGGAAGACGGCTTGCTTTTTTCAGGCGACCACATCCTGAGCGGCAGCACCACCGTTATTGATGCGCCCGATGGCGACATGACCGTTTATCTGGCCTCGCTTGACAAATTGGCCGCCGCCTGCGCCGCCTATGGCGCGAACTTCATCTTGCCGGCCCACGGCCACGTGCTGCATGAAGCGCAGCAGGCCATCGTCCGCCTCAAGGCCCACCGGCTGGCCCGCGAGGCCAAAGTGCTCGCCGCCATGCGCCAGCGCCCCAGCGGCACGCTCGATGACTGGCTGCCTCTGGCCTATGCAGACGTTCCTCCCGAGGCGCATGCCGCCGCCCGCAAGTCTTTGCATGCGCACGTGCAACGCATACGCCAGCTGGATTTGCTGCGCGAAGACGGAGCCAGCGCCTGGCGGCAGGCCGCGTAGCTGCATGGGAAGGGTTTGACGCCCAGCAGGCCCTGGCTCAATTCCTCGTGTTCCCTGCGTTCCGGCCCGTGCTTGCCGACCGGGCTACTGCCGCGCCGTGCGCGCGCTGGCAGGCGCGGCCTGCGGGTGGCTGGCGCGCCAAGGGTTGATGTCCAGCCCGCCACGGCGCGTGTAGCGGGCCTGCACCATCAGCCGCGCAGGGCGGCAGTGGCGGGTGATGTCCATGAAGATGCGCTCCACGCAGTGCTCGTGAAATTCGTTGTGCTCGCGAAAGCTCACCAGGTAGCGCAGCAGGCTGGCCTGGTCGATTTGCGGGCCGCTGTAGGCAATTTGCACGCTACCCCAATCGGGCTGGCAGGTGACGGGGCAGTTGCTCTTGAGCAAATGGCTGGTGAGCGTCTCCTGCACGGGCTGCTCGTCAAAAGCGGCGGTGAGCAGCTCCGGCGCGGGCGGGCCGTAGCGGTCGCAGGCAATGTCCAGCCTGTCCAGGCACAGGCCCGCCAGCTCCTGCATGCGCTCGGCGCCAAAGTCTTCGGGCAGCGTCAGCCGCACGCCTGCGCCCGCCTGCATGGCGCCGCCGTGCCAGATGGCAGCGTTCACGTCGGCCAGCAGGCGCTCACGCACTTCATCCGCGCTGGCAAAGCGCGTGCCGTTGTAGCCGTTCAGGTAGAGCTTGAAAGACTTGCTTTCGATGATGTGCGTGCTCTCGCACGGCACCGTCACATGCGCCAGCGCCACCTGCGGCTTGCCGCGCGTGTTCAGCCACGAGAGTTCGTAGGCCGTCCACACATCCGCCCCCACAAAAGGCGGCTGCCCGGCCAGGCCCAGCTCCGCCCGCTTGGGCGCGCGCGGCAGCGGCTCCAGCAAGCTGGCGTCATAACGGTCAGGGTAGTGCGTGGCCTTGCCCAGCAAGGTGCCCGCCAGCGCAGCGGCGTGTTCGGTCAGGGGAGAGCGGTCTGGCATGAAAGAAAGCTCCGGTTACTCTGTTTTTGATAGCGGCCTGCGCCCATTCCACGGGGACTTGCGGCCGATTAGCCATGGAATTGGGCCATGAAATTGGACTATGAAAGCTGGCGGCGAAACACCAGCTGGCTGGCACTGGAAGCGGCGGCATCCAACGCATAGCCCTCTTCGTCAAAGCCCCGCAGGGCTTCAGGCGTGGCGGCCTGCCGTTGCACGGCCCAGCGGGCCATCAGGCCACGGGCGCGCTTGGCGGCAAAACTTTCAACCCTGTACTGCCCGCCACGGTATTGCTGAAACACGCACGTCACCACGCGGGCGCGCAGCGCCTTCTGGTCCACCGCCCTGAAATACTCCTGCGAGGCCAGATTCACCACCACCGGCTCCGCCTCGCCTTCTTGCGCCAGCCGCTCGTTCAGATACTGCGCAATGCGGCTGCCCCAAAACTGGTAGAGATTGCCGCCAGCATCCGTGGCCAGCCGCGCGCCCATCTCCAGCCGGTAGGGCTGCATCCAGTCCAGCGGCCTGAGCACGCCATACAGCCCGCTCAGAATGCACAGGCGCTCCTGCGCCCAGGCCAGCTGTTCAGCGCTGAACGTGCGCGCCTGAAGGCCGCCGTACACGTCGCCATCAAACGCCATCACGGCCTGCCGCGAGTTGCTGGCCGTGAACACGGGCGACCATGCCTCGTACCGCGCCACATTCAGCGCCGCCAGCTTGTCGGAAAGCCCCATCAGGCTGGCCACCTGCTGCGGCGAAAGCTGCCGCAGCTTCTCAATCAACTGCGCCGCCTGCGCCGCAAACTGCGGCAGCGTATGCGGCAGGCCGGGCGGCAGCGGGGTTTGGTAGTCCAGCGCCTTGGCTGGTGAAAGAAGAAAAAGCATGGAGCGATTGTGGGGGCGCGCCGAACAGGGCGCCAAGTTTCGGGTTGGCAGCAAACCAGATCCCCGGTCCTGAATGCCAGCCGAAGGCCCACCACAGCCAGCAGCAGCCCCATCGGGTGACGGCCAGGCGCTTGCGTCATCGCTGCCCCCTTTTGAGACGGGCTTGACCAATTGAGAGTCGAAGATGCCCACGCAGAAACTTGGCCCACCTGCCCGCTTGCCAGCACGGCAGTGCGCGCCACTGAAAACCAGTTCAAAGCCTGGCCGCGAGTTATGGAAAGCGGGATTTAGCTCCTTATTCAATAGCAATACGTCCTAGTGGAAAGAGCGCAGGCTCTATTTTCCGAGCCACTGAATTTGCTCCTCTTCTTGAATCAAGAAACGCGCCGAGGCGACACGAAGTGCATTTCGGGCGGGCGGACACTGGCGCCGGGTTCAGCCGCTGCGCCTGACGTAGCGCACAAAGCTGAAGGGCAGGCCGCTGGCGGCGGTGTGGCTTTCGCGGCTGGCTTCGCGCCACTGGGCCGGGTCCAGAGCGGGGGCGAAGGCGTCGCCTTCAAAGTCGGCGTCGATTTCGGTGATGAGCGCCTCATCGGCCAGCGGCAGGGCCAGGGCATAGATTTGCGCGCCGCCAATGACCCAGGCGCCCGCTTGCGGCGGGCACAGCGCCAGCGCCTGCGGCAGGCTGGCGGCAGGCCGCGCGCCCGGGGCGCTCCAGCCCGGCTGGCGGGTGATGACGATGTTCACGCGGCCCGGCAGGGGGCGAAAGCGCGGCGGCAGCGAATCCCAGGTTTTGCGGCCCATGATGACGGCGCAGCCTGCGGTGGCCTGCCTGAAGTGGGCCATGTCTTGCGGCAAATGCCAAGGCAGCGCGCCTTCGCGGCCTATGACGCGGCGGCGCGCCTGCGCCCAGATCAGGCCCAGGCGGGCCGGTCTGGCCTGGGTTTGGGGCTGGGCATTGGTTTCGGCGCTCATACGGCCACGGGCGCCTTGATGGCGGGATGGGGCTGGTAGCCGGTGATTTCAAAGTCGCCGTATTCGTAGTCGAACAGCGAAGGCGGGCGGCGCAGCAGGCGCAGAGTGGGCCAGGGGGCGGGCTGGCGGGCCAGTTGCTCTTGCACTTGCGCGAAATGGTTGTTGTAGATGTGGCAGTCGCCGCCGGTCCAGATGAAGTCGCCTGGCTGCAAATCGCACTGCTGGGCCAGCATATGGGTGAGCAGCGCGTAGCTGGCAATGTTGAAGGGCACGCCCAGAAAAACATCGGCGCTGCGCTGGTAAAGCTGGCAGCTCAGGCGCCCGTCGGCCACGTAGAACTGAAAGAGCGCGTGGCAGGGCATGAGCGCCATGCGGTCCAGATCAGCCACATTCCAGGCGCTGACGACGATGCGGCGCGAGTCGGGCGTGGTCTTGAGCTGCTGCACCACTTGCGCGATTTGGTCGATGTGGCGGCCATCGGGCGCGGGCCAGCTGCGCCACTGCACGCCATAAACGGGGCCCAGATCGCCCGTTTGCGGATCGGCCCATTCGTCCCAGATGGTCACGCCCCGCTCTTGCAGCCAGCGGGCGTTGCCGCTGCCGCTCAGAAACCACAAAAGCTCGTAGATGATGCTTTTGAGGTGCACTTTCTTGGTGGTGACGAGGGGAAAGCCCTCTTGCAGGGCAAACCGCATCTGGTAGCCAAACACGCTGCGCGTGCCGGTGCCGGTGCGGTCGGTTTTGGCCGTGCCATGCGTGTAGACATGGCGCATGAAGTCTTCATAAGTGGAGCGGGTGGTGGTGGCAGTCATGGCCGGTGATTGTCAGGCCCGCCACCCGCTGTTTCCAGGCTCAGGGCCTGTTGGCTTCAGGCCGCTTCAGCTTCGACTTCAGGGTTGCTGCTGCGGGCCGTGCGGATGCGCAAAGCCAGCAGGCCTTTGGGGCCTTTTTCCAGCGCGAATTTCACGCGCTCGCCTTCCTTGAGCGTTTTGAAACCCTCCATTTCAATGGCTGAAAAGTGGGCAAAGGCGTCAGGGCCGCCGCCATCAGGCTCAATGAAGCCAAAGCCTTTTTGATTGTTGAACCATTTGACGGTGCCGTCGGACTCACCCAACACATTGTCAGACATATGAAAACTCCTTTTCTTGATGAGGTTGCTGCCGTTTACGGCCCCATTTTGGGATTGATTTTTTTAATGTCAAGTGCGAATACGGTGTATTACGTGTTTTTTCTGAAAATTTTCTGGCCTGGCTTGCATGGCGTGGTTTTACGATCATTTGGAGCAGGCCGCGCCCGGCCCCTGCGCCGATAGAATGACTTCTCATGGCTTCGCTTCCCTCCTCCCGTCCCCCTGATTCTCCTGCCGGCCCCCAGCATGACGAAGGCGGCGGGGTGGTGCTGGAGCGTGCGCCCTCGCGCGTGCAGCCTCCGCCCATGTATCAGGTGGTCATGCTCAATGACGACTACACGCCCATGGAGTTTGTGGTTGTGGTTTTGCAGGAATTTTTCGGCAAAGACCAGGCCACGGCCACGCAGATCATGCAAAAGATCCATTTCGAGGGCAAAGGCATCTGCGGCGTGTATTCGCGCGATGTGGCCACCACCAAAGCCGCACAGGTGCAAGATGCGGCCCGCCAGGCAGGCCACCCCTTGCAATGCGTGGCCGAGCCTGCCGGGTCTGGTTGAAAGCGCCCGCCAGCGGCCCCATGTCGGTCTGCATTCGCACACACCCGCTGCTCTCGCAGCAAGAAAGGACACACCATGATTGCCAAGGAACTGGAAGCCAGCCTGCACATGGCTTTTGTCGAGGCGCGCAAGCAGCGCCATGAATTCATCACGGTGGAGCACCTGCTGCTGGCCCTGCTGGACAACCCCAGCGCCGCCGAAGTGCTCACGGCTTGCGCCGCCAATGTGGAAGAGCTGCGCGCCTCTCTTTCAAGCTTCATCGCCGACAACACCCCGCAAGTGGCGGGCGAAGGCGAGGTGGACGCGCAGCCCACGCTGGGCTTTCAGCGCGTGATCCAGCGCGCCATCATGCACGTGCAGTCCACAGCCAGCGGCAAGCAGGAAGTCACGGGCGCCAACGTGCTGGTGGCCATCTTTGGCGAGAAAGACTCGCACGCCGTCTATTTCCTGCACCAGCAGGGCGTGACGCGGCTGGACGCGGTGAACTTCATCGCCCACGGCGTGCGCAAGGACGAAGCCGACGCCGAAAGCGGCGAAGCCGCTGCGGGCGCTGACGGCGCCGCCGCTGAAAAAAACGAAAAGCAAACGCCGCTGGAGCAATACACCGTCAATCTCAACCAGCAGGCGCGCGAAGGGCGCATTGACCCGCTCATTGGCCGCGAGCACGAGCTGGAGCGCACCATCCAGATTCTTTGCCGCCGCCGCAAAAACAACCCGCTGCTGGTGGGCGAGGCAGGCGTGGGCAAAACCGCCATTGCCGAAGGGCTGGCCTGGCGCATCACCGAAGGCAAAGTGCCTGAAGTGCTGGCCGGCTCCGTCGTTTACGCGCTGGACATGGGCGCGCTGCTGGCAGGCACCAAATACCGGGGCGACTTCGAGCAGCGCCTCAAGGGCGTGCTCAAGAGCCTGCGCGACAAGCCCCACGCCATCCTCTTCATTGACGAAATCCACACGCTGATTGGCGCGGGCGCGGCTTCCGGCGGCACGCTGGACGCTTCCAACCTGCTCAAGCCGGCTCTTTCCAGCGGGCAGCTCAAGTGCATTGGCGCCACCACCTTCACCGAATACCGGGGCATTTTTGAAAAAGACGCGGCGCTTTCGCGGCGCTTCCAGAAAGTGGAAGTGCCCGAGCCTTCCGTAGCCGAAACCGTGGAAATTCTCAATGGCCTGCGCCCGCGCTTTGAGGCGCATCACGGCGTGGTTTACGCGCCCGCCGCCCTGCAAGCGGCCGTGGAGCTGGCTGCGCGCCACATCACCGACCGCCACCTGCCCGACAAGGCCATCGACGTCATCGACGAAGCCGGCGCGGCCCAGCGCATCCGCGCGCCCGAGCAGCGCAAGCAAACCATCGACCGCAGCGAGATCGAGGCCATCGTCGCCAAAATCGCCCGCATCCCGCCCGCCAGCGTCAGCCATGACGACCGCAGCAAGCTGCAAACGCTGGAGCGCGATCTCAAATCCGTCGTTTTCGGGCAAGACGCCGCGCTGGAGGCGCTGGCTGCTGCCGTCAAGGTTTCGCGCTCGGGCCTGGGCAAGACGGACAAGCCCATCGGCGCCTTCCTTTTCAGCGGCCCCACCGGCGTGGGCAAAACCGAAGCGGCCCGCCAGCTGGCCTACATCATGGGCGTGGAGCTGCAACGCTTTGACATGAGCGAATACATGGAGCGCCACGCCGTCAGCCGCCTCATTGGCGCGCCTCCCGGCTACGTGGGCTTTGACCAGGGCGGCCTGCTGACCGAGGCCATCACCAAAAAGCCGCACTGCGTGCTGCTGCTCGATGAAATCGAAAAAGCGCACCCCGACATCTTCAACGTGCTGCTGCAAGTGATGGACCACGGCACGCTGACCGACAACAACGGCCGCAAAACCGACTTCCGCAACGTCATCATCATCATGACCACCAACGCGGGCGCCGAAACCATGAACAAAGCCGCCATCGGCTTTACCAACACCCGCCAGGCGGGCGACGAAATGGCCGACATCAAGCGCCTGTTCACGCCCGAGTTCCGCAACCGGCTGGACGCCATCGTCAGCTTCAAGCCGCTGACAGAGCCTGTCATCTTGCGCGTGGTGGACAAATTCCTGCTCCAGCTGGAGCAGCAGCTGGCCGAAAAGAAGGTGGAAGTCACCTTCACCGACCACCTGCGCCAGACGCTGGCGAAAAAGGGCTTTGACCCGCTCATGGGCGCGCGCCCCATGCAGCGCCTCATTCAGGACACCATCCGCAAGGCACTGGCCGACGAGCTGCTCTTTGGCCGCCTCGTCAATGGCGGCCGCCTGACGGTGGACCTGGACGCCGAGGGCAAGGCCGTGCTCGACATCACCCCGGCTTCTTCCGGCGGCGCGCCCGCCGCCCTGCCGGAAGCGGTCGGCTCCTGAGCGTCTGAACGCAAACAGCCCGCAAATCACATCAGAAACAGGAGCAAATATGGGCAGCTGAAATGCCGCCCTGCGCAGATTCCACTAGGACATCATGCTATGGATAGAGGAGCTAAATAACACCCTGCGCATGAAAGCGGAACGGAGGGCATGAAAAAGGGAGCGCCGCCGCTCCCTTTTTTCATGCCCGCATCCTTTGGGCGCTGGTTTTGGGCGGCGCAATGCCTTGCCGCTCAATGGAAATCGGCCATTTTTTTGATCGCTCCATCTTCAAACGGCTCCGCCTGCCCGGCCACAGCCACTGGCAGGGTGAATGAAAACACCGTGCCCTGCGGTTCGTTGGCTTCGTGCGTGAGCGTGCCGCCGTGCTGCTCCACCACGGTGCGGCACAGCGGCAGGCCCAGGCCCATGCCTTCGCTCTTGGTCGTGAAAAAGGGCGTGTACAGGCGCGGGGCCACGCCGGGGGCGATGCCGCAGCCGTGATCGGCCACGCTGAAGATCACTTTGTCGCACGAGAGCGCGAGGCGGGCCGAAAAGCGCAGGCTGCGCAGCGGCGGGGGGGTGCCGCTCATGGCCTGGATGGCGTTGCGCGCCAGGTTGAGCAGCACTTGCTCCACCATCACCTGGGCGCACCACACGGGGGGCAGGTCATGCGGCACGTCCACTTCCACCATCACGTTCTGGCGATCGGCGTGCAGGTGAACCAGCGGCAGGATGGCTTGCACCAGCGCCTGCGGGGTGATGTTCACGCGCTGGTCGCTGCCGCGCCGCACGGCCAGGTGCACGCTGTGGATGACTTGTCCGGCGCGATTGGCCTGTCCGGCGATGCGGGTGAGGGCGGTGCGCAGATCGGCCACGATGGCCGCGTCCTGGCCGCCGTGCAGCTGCTCCAGCAGGTTGAGCGAGCCGGTGGCGTAGCTGGAGATGGCGGCCAGCGGCTGGTTCAGCTCGTGGCTGAGGTGCGAGGCCATTTCGCCTGCGGCGGCCAGGCGGGCGGTGGCTTGCAGGCGCTCCTGGCTGTCGCGCGTCATCTGCTCGATGCGGCGCTGCTCGCTGACATCCATGACCACGCTCATCCAGCCGATATGGCGGCCGTCGTGCGTGACCAGCGGGGCGTCGAACACGAGCACGGGAAAGCGCGTGCCGTCCTTGCGCTGGTAAATGGCTTGCTGGCCCTCTTCCGTCTTGCGCCACAGGCCCGAGAGCCACTGAATCTGGTGCTGCGCGTATTCGGCGGCCAGCTCCGGCGGCCAGTAGGGCGCGGGAATGCCGGTGCCCAGCAGTTCGCTTTCGTCGCAGTCCACCATTTCGCAGAAGGCGGGATTCACATAGACGATGCGGCCTTGCTGATCGCGCGCGCGCAAGCCCACCATGAGCGAGTCTTCCATGGCCTTGCGCACGGCCAGCGCCTCGGCCAGCGCGCTTTCGGCCCGCTGGCGGCGCGCGTGGTCATAGGCCAGCAGGGTGAGCACGGCCAGCAGCGCCAGGGCGAGACCGGCCAGCAGGGCGGTCATTTCGCTGCTCAGCAAGCTGGCGGCGGGGCGGCGGCTGTCCATGCGCAGCACCAGGGTGGCGCCCGGCAGATCCAGCACGCGCTGAAACGAGATGGCCCGGGAGCCATGCCGCACCACGCCCGCCACGGCCAGGCGCGTGCCGTCCGGCTCGGCGAGCGACACCTGGTGGCGCCGCGTGTAGGCCGTGTCCACCATGTGCGCCAGCATGGCGCTGAGCGAGTAGGCGGCCACCACGTAGCCGCGATCGACGGGCACGCACAGGGGCATGACTTCGTGGCCCGCGCCGCCGTCGTGCTGCGGCATGAACAGGCTGGGCGCGTAGGCGGGGCCGTTCAGGCGCTCCGCCGTCACGCAGGCGGCTTGCGCTTCGGCGGCCAGGCTGCGGCCAGGCGGGTCCAGGCGCGCGTGCCAGGGGCTGGTTTCGCTGGCCACGGGCCTGAGGCGGCTGTCCAGCCAGTCCAGCTGGAGCCATTCGCGGTGGCTTTGCAGCAAGGGGCGGGCGTGCAGCGCCCAGCTCGCCGGATCGGCCTGCGACAGATGCAGCCCTTGCAGGATTTGCGCGTTGTGCGACAGGGCGCGCCCCAGTTCGATGGCGGCGTCTGTGGCGTCGCGGGCGAGCGCGCGCTGGGCGCGCTGCTGGCCGTGCTCGTGCGCCAGCCAGATCAGCGCGCCCAGCAGGGCCGCCAGCAGCGTCATCAGCAGCAGCCACAGCCCCCAGCCACGCGGCGAGAGGGCCGCGCGCTTGTGCCAGGGCAGCTCCCGCGTGGGGGTGGAGAGAAAGGCAAAGTCGCTCACAGCACGCGGTGCGCCAGGGCGGGCAGGCTGGCGCGGCAGGCCGCCGTGTGGGCGGCGTCCAGCTCGGCCAGCGCCACGCCCGCGCCTTCGGCCTGCATGGCCAGTACCTGCCCCCAGGCGTTGATCAGCATGCTGTGCCCCCAGGTGCGGCGGCCGTTTTCATGCGTGCCGCCCTGGCCGGGCGCGATGACGCAGGCCAGGTTTTCGATGGCGCGCGCGCGCAGCAGCGTTTGCCAGTGCGCCTGCCCCGTCACCCAGGTGAAGGCGCTGGGCGCCAGCAGCAGATCGGCGCCCTGCGCCGCGTAGTGGCGGTACAGCTCGGCAAAACGCAGGTCGTAGCAGACGGACAGGCCCACGCGCCAGGTGTGCCCGTCGCGCGAGGGCAGATCGAACAGCGCCGGCTTGAGGCCCGCTTTCAGCGTTTGCGATTCGTCGTAGGCGCGCTGGCCGTCGTTGAAGCGGAAAAGGTGCATCTTGTCGTAGCGCGCGGCGCAGCGGCCTTCGGGCGAGAAAACCAGCAGGGCGTTGAACGCGCGCGCATCCGCGCCTGCTTCTGCGTCTTCTTCGCCCCGCACGCGCAGCGGGATGGTGCCGCCCGCCAGCCACAGCCCCAGCCGCCGCGCCTGGCTGGCCAGCCACTCTTGCAGCGGCCCCTGGCCAAACGGCTCGGCGATGAGCAGCTTGTCGGCGTCGCTTTGGCCAAACAGGCAGAAATACTCCGGCAGCACGGCCAGCTCCGCCCCGGCGCGGGCGGCCTGCTCCAGCAAGGCGGCGGCAGTGGCGAGGTTTTCTTCCACGCGCGGCGTGGAAACGGTCTGGATGGCGGCAGCTTTCATGGCAGCGTTTTCAAGGCGAAGGTTCGCGAGAAGGTTGCAGGTTCTGGGACTGTTGACGCCGGAAGGCGGGCATAGCGGCGATTCTGGCGAAAAACAGGCCATGAAACGGGCCCAATAAGCCGCAAGCCCTGATGGAATCAGCGCGGGCAGCTATTGTTTTTGCAACACCCAGGCAGGCCGCCCGGGGCCGCGCTTTTGGCCCTCACGCTTTGGCGCCTGCGGGCCATACGCGGGTTACACGATAACGGCGCGGGTATCATCCGCGCCTCTTTTCCGCTGGCAGCGGCCTGCCTGCGCCGCTGGCGCGGCGGCCCGAAGCGCCCACGATTCATGCCCGCTCCTGTTCCCGCCCAGGCCGCGTCGTCGGCCCCGCCCCCGCCGGATTCATTGCCTCATCCATTGCCTGCCACGCCTGCCGCCAGCTTGCTGCTGGCTTCTGCCGCGCAGCGGCTGCTGTGGGCGCTGCTGGCGTGCGCGGGGCTTTGGGGGCTGCTGGCCTGGGCCGTCTCGCCCGTTCAGTGACCCGGCCATGACGGCAACAGGCATGACGCCGCGCATCACCCTGCATGAGCTGACGCTGGGCTATGAAGGCCGCGTGGCGCTGCAAGATGTGTCGCTGACCATCGAGCCGGGGGCGCTGCTGGCGGTGGTGGGGCCGAACGGCGCGGGCAAGTCCACGCTGATCAAGGCGCTGGCGGGGCTGCTTGCGCCCTTGCGCGGGCGCATGGAAGGGCTGGCTGGCGCGCGCGTGGCCTACATGCCGCAGCAAGGCACGCTCGATCGCAGCTTTCCGGCCACGGTGCTGGAGCTGGCGGCGCTGGGGCTGTGGCACGAAACGGGCGCGCTGGGGCAGCTGACGGCGGCGCAGCGCGCGCGCTGCCAGGCGGCGCTGGTGCAAGTGGGGCTGGGCGATTTGGCGCAGCGCCGCCTGCACGAGCTTTCAGGCGGGCAAATGCAGCGGGCGCTGTTTGCGCGGCTGCTGCTGCAAGACGCGCCGGTGCTGCTGCTCGATGAGCCTTTCGCCGCGATGGACGAGCGCACATGCCAGGATTTGCTGGCCCTGCTGCGCGGCTGGCAGGCGCAGGGCAAAACGGTGCTGGCCGTGCTGCATGACCTGGCGCAGGTGCGCCAGGCTTTCACGCAAACCTTGCTGCTGGCCGGGCGCGTGCTGGCCTATGGCCCCACGCAGTCGGTGCTCACGCCGCAAAACCTGCTGCGGCTGCGCATGCCCGATGGGTCTGGCGAGCCAGCCGGCATGGCCTGCCAAGGGGCCGCGCCATGACGCCAGCCGCTGCGGATGCCAGCCTGTGGGCGCTGCTGGCCGGGCCGTTTCTGGAATTCGGCTTCATGCGCCGGGCGCTGGCCGGGTGCGTGGCGCTGTCGCTGGGCTGCGCGCCGGTGGGCGTGTTCCTGCTTTTGCGCCGCATGAGCCTGACGGGCGACGCCATGGCGCACGCCATCCTGCCCGGCGCAGCGGTGGGCTACCTGCTGGCGGGCCTGTCGCTGCCGGCCATGACGGCGGGCGGCGCGCTGGCCGGGCTGCTGGTGGCCGTGGCCTCGGGCGTGGTGGCGCGCTCCACGGTGCTGCGCGAAGACGCGAGCATGGCCGCCTTCTACCTGCTCTCGCTGGCGCTGGGCGTGCTCATCGTCTCCACGCGCGGCAGCCATGTGGATTTGCTGCACGTGCTCTTTGGCACCGTGCTGGCGCTCGACGACGCGGCGCTGTGGCTCATTGGCGGCATCACCGGCTTCACCCTGGCGGCGCTGGCGCTGCTGCTGCGCCCGCTGGCCGCCGAGTGCATGGACCCCGGCTTTTTGCGCAGCGTGTCGCCGCGCTGGAGCGCCGCCGCGCATTACGGTTTTCTGGCGCTGCTGGTGCTCAACCTGGTGGCGGGCTTTCACGCGCTGGGCACGCTCATGGCCGTGGGCATCATGGTGCTGCCGGCCGCCAGCGCCCGCTTGTGGGCGCGCAGCCTGGGCGGCCTGCTGGCGCTGGCGGCCGGCATGGCGCTGGCCGCCAGCGTGGCGGGGCTGCTGCTGTCGTATTACCTGGATTGGCCCGCCAGCCCTGTCATCGTGCTGTGCCTGGGGGCGCTGTATGCCGCCAGCCTTGCGCTGGGGCGGCATGGCCTGTGGCGCGGACGGGGGGAGCGGTTCTGAAAGCCTTCAATTCGCTCTTTAACCAATAGCATGAAGTCCCCGTATTCATTGCGACAACTGCGTTTTATACCCCTCTGAATTTGCTCCTCTTTCTGATGATTTCTGGCTTCTTTTCACGCTTCAAAGGAATTCCTCTCATGAAACCCCTTGCGCCTTCCGCCCTGATCGCCGCCGTGCTGCTGGCCGCCGCGCCCGCCCATGCCGGGCAGGAAGAGCCGCCGCTGCGCGTGGTTGCCAGCTTCAGCATCCTGGCCGACTTGGTGCGGCAGGTGGGCGGCCCGCAGGTGAGCGTGCAGCCGCTCGTGCCCGCTGGCGGCGACGCGCACGTTTACCAGCCCACGCCCGCCGACGCGCGCGCGCTGGGGCGCGCCGATCTGGTGTTCGTCAATGGCCTGGGCTTTGAAGGCTGGATCGACCGGCTGGTGCAGGCCGCCGGCTACAAGGGCGAGCTCGTGGTGGCCACGCAGGGCATCGAACCCATTGCCAGCGAAGAAGGCGGCGAGGGCGGCGGCCACGAGCATGAGCACGGCCATGATCACGAGCACGGCCACGGTCATCACGATCACGCCCACGGCGGCCAAGACCCCCACGCCTGGCAGAGCGTGCCCAACGCCATGCGCTACGTGCGCAACATTGCCGATGGCCTGTGCGCCGCCCGCCCCGCCAACTGCCCCGTCTGGCGCGACAACGCCGCGAAATACCTGGACGAACTCACGCGGCTGGACGCCGGCATCCGCGCCGCCTGGCAGGGCGTGCCGCCCGCGCGGCGCAAGGTCATCACCTCGCACGACGCCTTTGGCTACTACGCGCGCGCCTACGGCGTGCAGTTTCTCGCGCCGCAGGGCGTCAGCACCGACAGCGAGCCTTCCGCGCAGGACGTGGCCCGCCTCATCCGCCAGATCAGGGCCGAAAAAATCCGCGCCTTGTTCGTCGAGCAGCTGGCCAGCCCGCGCCTGCTGGAGCAGATTGCGCGCGAAACCGGCATCCGCCCCGCTGGCGCGCTGTATTCGGACGCCCTCTCGCCCGCAGATGGCCCCGCCGCCACTTACGTGGACATGATGCGTCACAACACCGCCGCGCTGACGCAGGCCGCCAAGGGCGAATGAAGGACGAATGAGGGCCGCGCTCCGTTTTTCAGCCGCTTTTTTGCCGTCTTTCCCACGGGCTGGCGCGCAGGGGGCGCGTGATATAACCCGCCGCATTTTTTTCCCACGCAAACAGGCGGTTCCCTTGACACAACGACAGGCGCGCCCCGCGCACGCAGCTTCATGAAGCGGGGCTTTTACACCATCATGGCGGCGCAGTTTTGCAGCTCGCTGGCCGATAACGCGCTGTTTGTCGCGGCGGTGGAGCTGCTCAAGGCCGATGGCGCGCCCGGATGGCAGGGCGCGGCGCTGGTGCCGATGTTTGCGCTGTTTTACGTGGCGCTGGCGCCGTGGGTGGGCGCGTTCGCCGATTCGCAGCCCAAGGGGCGCGTCATGTTCATCAGCAACGCCATCAAGATTGCGGGCTGCCTGATGATGCTGTTTGGCAGCCACCCGCTGCTGTCTTACGCCGTGGTGGGGCTGGGCGCGGCGGCCTACTCGCCCGCCAAGTACGGCATCCTGACCGAGCTGCTGCCGCCTTCGCAGCTGGTGCGGGCCAACGGCTGGATCGAGGGGCTGACGATCTGCTCCATCATCCTGGGCGTGCTGCTGGGCGGGCAGCTGGTGGGGCCGGCGGTTTCGCAGTGGCTGCTGCAAATGCCCACCGCGCAAACGCTGGGCCTGGGCAGCGCGCCGCACGCCGCCATTGCCGCGCTGACGCTGGTGTACATGCTGGCGGCCTGGTTCAACCTGCACATTCCGAAAACAGGCGTGCAGATGCACCCCATGCCGCGCAACGCGCTGGCGCTGTTGCCCGATTTCTGGCGCTGCAACGCGCTGCTGTGGCGCGACAGGCTGGGGCAGGTGTCGCTGGCGTCCACCACGCTGTTTTGGGGCGTGTCGGGCAACATGCGCTACATCGTGCTGGCCTGGGCGGGCGCGGCGCTGGCCTACGGCACAACGCAGGCGGCCAGCCTGGTGGGCGTGGTGGCGCTGGGCACGGCAGCCGGAGCGGTGCTCGCTTCCGTGCGCGTGCGGCTGGACAAGGCGCCGGGCGTGATTCCCCTGGGCATCGTCATGGGGCTGCTGGTGGGGGCGATGGTGTTCGTGCGCCACCTGTGGGTGGCCGTGCCGTTTCTGATCGCGCTGGGCGCGCTGGGCGGCTACATCGTGGTGCCCATGAATGCGCTGCTCCAGCATCGCGGCCACAACCTGATGGGCGCGGGCCGCTCCATCGCCGTGCAGAACTTCAACGAGCAGGCGTGCATCCTCGGCCTGGGCGGGCTATACAGCCTGGCGATGGGGGCGGACATGTCCGTCTTTTTGGCGCTGGGGCTGTTTGGCGGCCTGGTGGCGGCGGTCATGCTGGGCATCTGGCTCTGGCATGCGCGCAACCTGCGCTGCCACGGCAGTGAAGTGCAGCGCCTGCTGCAAGCGGCCCGCAGCGACCGCCACAGCAGCCACGGGGGCCAGGGGCAAT
This sequence comes from Ottowia massiliensis, assembly GCF_900240305.1. Lineage (NCBI taxonomy): Bacteria > Pseudomonadati > Pseudomonadota > Betaproteobacteria > Burkholderiales > Comamonadaceae > Ottowia > Ottowia massiliensis. Next base: position 1,089,963 of record NZ_LT964854.1, read on the forward strand.
GAAGTCCGCCCCGGCGCCAGTGGCGCGGCCCGCCAATGCCGCGCTGCCCGCGCTGGTGCTGCTGTTCAACGCCTTCATCTGGGGCACTTCCTGGCTGCCCTTTCGCGCCTTGCGCGAGCACGGCTCGCACCCCTTGTGGAGCACCGTGTTCGTGTATGTGTGCGGCGTGGCGCTGTTTTTGGCGTGGCGGCCGCGCGTGCTGGGCGAGCTGGCGCGCCATCCCAAGCTGGCCGCGCTGGCCCTTGCGGCGGGGCTGACCAACATTTGCTTCAACTGGGCCGTCACCGTGGGCGACGTGATGCGCGTGGTGCTGCTTTTTTATCTGATGCCCGCCTGGTCCATCCTGCTGGCCTGGGCGCTGCTGGGCGAGCGCCCCACGGCGGGCGCGCTGCTGCGCCTGGCGCTGGCGCTGGCGGGCGTGACGCTGGTGCTCAAAAAACCCGGCGTGGCCTGGCCCTGGCCCGAAAGCCAGGCGGACTGGCTGGCCATCGCCGGGGGCTTTTCCTTTGCCTTGACAGGCGTGCTGCTGCGCCGCTGGCGCGGCACGCCCGCCACGGCGCGCACCTTCGCCATGTTTCTGGGCAGCGCCATCGTCTCCGCTGGCGTGGCGCTGGCCGCGCAGGCCGCCCATCTGGCCGCGCCGCCTGCCCTGGCCAACTGGGTCGGCTGGCTGCCCTGGGCGCTGGGCCTGACGGCGGCGCTGCTCACGGGCAACATGGCCCTGCAATACGGCACGGCGCACCTGCCCGCGCAAACGGCCTCGCTCATCATGCTGGCTGAAGTGGTGTTCGCCAGCGTCTCGTCCGTGGCGCTGGGCGCCGCTGCCCTTGCCACGGGCACGCTGGCAGGCGGCGCCATGATTCTTTCCGCCGCCTTGCTGGCCGTGCTGATGCGGCGCTGAAGCGCCTTCCGCCCACTATTGAAACCATAGCTGCAAGTCCAGTCTGCACGGGCGCAAACGGCCCATTTGATGCTGAATCCAGGCGCGGGTCTCACGGGCAGGCGGGGCTTGCCGCGCACACGACAATCAGGCCCGTTTTCCCGCAGGGCCTTTCGCGTTGAAACCCCTTTTCCCAACTCCATGTAGAAAGCCATGCAATTCAAGGACTACTACCAGATCCTGGGCGTGGACAAAAGCGCCAGCCAGGACGACATCAAAAAAGCCTACCGCCGCCTGGCCCGCAAATACCACCCCGACGTGAGCAAAGAGCCAGACGCCGCCGCCCGCATGGCCGAAGTAAACGAGGCCAACACCGTGCTCGGCGATGCCGAAAAACGCAAGATTTATGACAGCGTGGGCGCGCAAGCCTGGGCCGCAGGCGCGCGCTCCGGCGACGACGTGCGCCCGCCGCCCGGCTGGAACGCGGGCTTTGGTTCAGGTTTCGGCGCGGAAGGCGGCGCGGGCGGCTTTCACCACTTCACAGGCGATTTTTCAGGCTACACCGGTGAAGACGCAGGCCAGTTCAGCGACTTTTTCGAGCAGATGTTCGGCCAGGCGCGCCAGGCGCGGGCTGCCCGTGCATCCGGCCCGCAAAAAGGGCGCGACGAACACGCCCGCATCGAGCTGGACCTGGCCGACGCCTACCACGGCGCCGAACGCCACATCACCCTGCGCGGCAGCCGCGTGAACGAAAAAGGCGAACTTGAAGCCGCTGACCGCACGCTGCGCGTGAAGATTCCGCAAGGCGTGAAAGAAGGCCAGCTCATCCGCCTGTCCGGGCAAGGCCACCCGGGCCTGGGCGGCGGCGAAGCGGGCGACCTGTTTCTGGAAGTGCGCCTGCGCCCCGATGAACGCTGGCAAGTGCAAGGCCGCGACGTCACGCTGAAAGTGCGCGTGGCCCCGTGGGAAGCGGCGCTGGGCGGCAGCATCGAAATCACCACGCCCGACGGCAAGGCCATCGCCGTCACCGTGCCCGAAGGCAGCGGCCACGGGCGCAAACTGCGCCTCAAAGGCCGGGGCATCCCGTCAGCCACTGCGCCGGGCGATCTGTATCTGGAGCTGCAAGTGGCGGTGCCCAGCGCCGTGACCGAGCCGCAAAAAGCCGCCTGGGCCGCCTTGCGCGACGCCTACCCTGACTTCAATCCGCGCCGAGCCTGAAGGAGAGAACACGCATGCAAACCCTTTTTGACGACACCCTTGCCAGCGCCGCCCAGTTGATGACCGATGACGCGCTCGACCCGCAAACCCTGGCCGGCGGCTGCCAGATGACGCTCGAATGGGTCAGCGCCCGCGTGCAGGCCGGCGTGCTGGAGCCGGTGAGCGGCGACAGCGCTGCCACCTGGCGCTTTGCCAGCGCCGCCCTCACCCGCGCGCGCCGCATCGCCCACCTGGAGCGCGCCTTTGACGCCGACCCCCAGCTGGCAGCGCTTGCCGCCGACCTGATGGAAGAAGTGGCCCGCCTGCGCCGCCTGCTGCCGCAGGCCGGATAAAGCGGCCGCCCCGCCTTGGGCCTCAACCCTTTTCCCAAGCCGCAGCCAGCGTGGGCGGCTGAAAGGCGGGGCGGAACTTTCAGCGCAAAAACAGGAGCAAATTCAGAGGGGCAAAAATACCGCATGGCGCAGTCTCCATCGTGACCTCAAGCTATGGATTTGGGAGCAAATACGGTGCTGGCCTTCCGGCCATTTCCGTGCCCCCCTTTTTCACTGCCGCCTGCTGCTCTTCTTCACCCGCGCGCGGCTCACTTGCCAGCCTGCTGGGCGCGGGCGGCAATTTCGTGGAAGCGCTTTTGCGCGGCGGCGGGCACTTCGGGCGGAATCTGCATTTGCTGCGGGCCGGGGCCGTCGCCCACGCGGATGAGCATGACCATGCCCATGGTGTAGTGCGGCATGCAGCGCACGCCGTAGAGGCCCGGCTGCTCGAAGGCCACCTCGATTTCCTCGTTGATCTTGCCCGTGAAGGACGGCGCGCCTTCGGGAGCCATGCCGGGAATGGAGGCAGCGTTGTGACCGTTGTGAACAGCGAGAAATTTCACCTTGTCGCCAGGGGCGATGTGCAGATAGTCCGGCTCGAAGGGCATGGGGCCGGTGGCGTTGCGGTTGAGCATCTTCACCTCCCATGTTTTGGCCCAGGCGGGCGCGGGCGCGTGCGCGGCGCAGGCCAGCGCGAGGAGCGCGAAAGCGTTGAAAAGCCAGCGCGAACGGCGATGGAAATGGCGGCGGGAATGACTGTGGATGAGGCCACGGGCGGACTGCGCCACAAAGGCCGGGGGTAAAGCGTGGAACATGCGCTGATCTCCTGGCCGCCCGCTTCTCCCGCGAGCGGCGTGGGTTGCCAAAAGGCAGCGCAGGCGGGAGCAAAAGCGCGGTCAGGGCCGGGCAGCGCGAAAGTCATGCGGGACGGCGGCGCGGCAAACGGCGCGCGCCTTGCGGCATGGCAGGTGCATGGGCCTTGGCCGGCCAGCCGCACGCCCGCAGCCGCCGACGGAAAGGCTTGAGGGCAGGCCGGTATCCGGGCTTGCGGACCGCCGCAGGCGGCGCGCGGCTTCTGGCGAAAGCGCGCCTGGCTTGCTGCGAGGCCCCGGCCTTCCCGCGCCAGCCCTGAATAGCTCAGGGCAAGAAGCGCAGTGGCTGCCGCGCGCGAGGGGCGCGCTGGCTGTCGGGGTTTGGTTTCCGCTGACCGTTGCGGGGGCAGCGCAGGCTTTGCGGCCCGGGCGCATGCCGTTGCGGCATGGCCTGAAGACGCGCACCTGCTTCCCGTTTAACCCTTTGACCGCAAGAAAGCAGCCTTGGGGCACCTGTCAAGCTGGCCGCCGCCCTTTTCGCATGCGATGGCGCATGGGAGCAAGGCGGCGGCCGGGGGCGATTGTGGCGCAGCGCGGCCCGCCGCCAGGCGGCGCCAGCGCCTGCGCGGCGGTATTCGCTTCAGAAAAAGAAGCAAATTAAAGGGGTAGAAAACAGCGTTTGCGCTCTTTCCACTAGGACATCACGCTATGGATTCAGAAGCAAATTGACGTTTCTCTTTCCGCCGCCTGTTGCGCTGACGGCCGTGACAGGCACAAAAAAAGCCTGCCGGGAGAGGGCAGGCTTTGGTGGCGGGGGCGGCTCAGCGGTTGGGCCGGTCGGCCGGGGTGGCGGGGCGGGGCACTTGTTCGATGAATTTGCGGGCGATGGCGTCGCGGCGCATGAAGACGGCGTCTTTCTTGGACTGCGCGTAGCGGATGAATTCGGCCAGGCCGTTGGCGCGGGCGGGGTTGCCGGTGATGCGCGGGTGCAGGCCGATGGACATCATGCGGCCGCAGTCGTCGCCGTCGTCGAGCAGCTGGTCAAGCGTGCGCGAGGCCATTTCCACGAAGTCGGAGGCGGCGGCAAAGCCGGTGCCCATGATGTAGCGGCAGTCGTTGGTGACCAGCGAGTAGGGCACGATGAGGTGGGATTTGCCGTTGATGAAGGTCCAGTGCGGCAGGTCGTCGCCGTAGTAGTCGGAGTCGTAGAGAAAGCGCCCGTCTTCCACGAGCAGCTCGCGGGTGTTGACGGACATTTCCCGGCAGTACCAGCCGCTGGGCTGGCGGCCCAGGGTTTTCTGGAACGAGTCCATCGCCAGGTTGATGAGGGCTTTTTCTTCTTCGCGCGAGTATTCGTAGTGGTCAATCCAGCGGTAGCCGTGGCCGACGACTTCGTCGCCGCGTTCGTTGAGCTTGCGGGCGACTTCGGGGTTGCGCTCCAGCGCCACGGCGGCGGCAAAGAAGGTGGCGGGCACCTGGCAGCGGTCGAAGATGCGCAGCAGCCGCCACACGCCGGCGCGCGAGCCGTATTCGTACATGGATTCCTTGGCGAGGTCGCGCTGGTCGTCCACGTTGAAGGGCAGCTCGTACATGCCGTCATTCATGCGGTCGCCCATGGCGAAGGTTTTTTCGGAGCCTTCTTCGTAATTGACGACGATGTTGATGGCGACTTTGGCGCCCCCGTCCCAGCGGATGCGGGGCGGGCGCTCGCCGTAGCCAATGATTTCGCGCTCGGGGCCGCTGACGCCGGGCAGGTCGTCGTTGCGATACCAGTGGTTTTTGGCGATTTGTTCCGGGCTGGGCATGGCATGGGCCTTTCTCTGTGGGTGGAAACAGCCGGATTCTAGGAAGCGGAGAAACGCCAATCACATTGTGAATACCCACAAGTTACAAGAGTCCATTTCGGGCGCAAGATGCCGTGCTTTGCAACGCCATTTCGCAAGGAGTGAAAAAGTGTCTGATCTGCCCGCAGCCGGCGGCCGCCAGGAGCCGCAAGGCAATGAGGAGTTCATGCTGGAGCCGGTGCCGCGCGGCGCGCGCCGCTCTTGGTGGGCCATGTTCGCCATCTGGGTGGGCTTTGGCTATGTGCCCACGGGGCTGATCGTGGGCGGGCAGCTGGCGGGCCAGGGCGGCCAGCCAGGCATGCCGTTTGGCCAGGCGCTGCTGGCCATTGCCACGGGCGAGGGGCTGCTGCTGGCGCTGACTTTTCTGCTGGGTTACGCGGCCATGCGCACGGGGCTGAATCTTTCGCTGATTTCGCGCATTTCCTACGGGCGCAAGGGCATGGTGCTGCCCATGCTCATCATGGCCTGCCTGACGCTGGGCTGGTTCGCTTCCATCACCGGCATGGTGGGCGACATTTTCAAGGCGGCGCTGGGCGATGTGACGGGCGTGACGGTGGTCAATGGCCTGTCGCTCGAATACGTGCTGCTGTGCCTGCTGTGGGGCGCGGTGTTCACCTACTCGGCCTGGCGGGGCATTGCCGCGATCGAGAAGATTTCGTCGGCGGCCACGCCCTTCGTGCTGGTGGTGGCCGTGGTGGTGGCCGTGATGATGGTGGGCGAGGCCGGCGGCATGGGCGCGGTGCTGCGGCAGGCGGCCACGCGCTCGGGCATGACGCCCGGCACGGCCGTCACGGTGCTGATTGGCGCGTGGATTGCGGGCGTGATCATGGGCGTGGACATCTTCCGCTACGCGAAAAACGCCGCGCATGTGCTGGTGGGCGCGGCGGCCTGCTTCGTGCTCACCAATCCGCTGCTCAATGTGGTGGGCTACCTGGGGGCGGTGGCCACGGGCAATTCGGACTTCATCGCCTGGATGGTGCAAAAGGGCGTCATCCTCACCGTGCTGGGCGTGGCGCTGTGGGTGCTGGCGCTGTGGACGACCAATATGTCCGAGCTGTACTGCAACGCGCTGTATGTGGGGCCTAGCGCCGAATCGCTGGGCGCGCGCTGGCCGCGCGGGCGCATCGTCATCATCGTGGGCGCTCTTGGCTCCGTGCTGGGGGCGCTGGGCTTTTACAGCCATCTTTTCGGGCACTTCATCACCATTTTGGGCGCGGCCTTCGTGCCGCTGGCCGGCCCCATCCTGGCGGACTTTTACTTCGTGCGCCGCGCCGAATACGCCACGGCCAACCCCAACGACATGCCGCCCGTGCGCTGGCCCGCCATCCTCTCATTCAGCGCCGGAGCCGTGGCGGGCGTGGCGTTCCAGTACAAGCTGCCGCTGCCGTTTGACTTTCCGTCAGGGCTGGCGGCGCTCATCATCACGTTCGTGCTGCACCTGTCGCTTTCCAAAGCCATGGCCAAGCGGCCCGAACAGCGCCAGGTGGTTTCACCAGGCTTTGCCAGCCCGATGGCCGAGCGAAGCTGATGCCCCAAAAAAAGGAGCAAATTCAGAGACCTGAAAACTGGCGTTGCGCACGTTCCACTAGGACATCATGCTATGAATCAAGGAGCGAAATCATCCTTTCTACTCTGCTTTCCCTCCCGGTTCGGCATGGCGCCAGCGGGCAGGTTGCGGCTTGCCGCTCATGCATGAAAAAACCGGCATCGGCCTTGCCCCGCTGGCGGCGCAACGGAAAATGGCCCATCCGCCATTTTTCATTTGCGGATAACGCCTGCCAGCGGCATGGCAGAAGGCGAGTGGCATGCTGTTGAAACGGATTTTCAGACTGCGCGGCGGCCCATGATTCGCAGGCGGGCAGGCATTGCGCCTGGCGCGGCTGGAAATGGGTTTTCACTCATACGGGCCAGACGGTGCGCGCCGTGAAAGAAAGGAAAAATACGGCGCGGCGAATTCAAGCTTGCGCCGTCATTTTTTTGCTCCTGCTTTGACAGCTGCCAGCGCAGGAGGGTTGCGCGCCAAGGCTGTTTATGGGATGGAAAATCTGCTCTTCTTTTTGATGCCCTGCGCCTTGCCGAATGGCGTGCGGTCTGGCGGTTGAGCGCCATTTGAAAACCAGATTATCAAAATAGGATGCAACGCAATGATGGCCCGCCGGTTTCACACATCGATTTCCGGCAGGCAAATCATGCCGAAAATCGCCTTATCCATTGTGCAGACATGAAATCCGCCGAATGCAAAACGCATTATTCTTCCGGCCTGCAATCGCCCGCTTCATTTGCCTGCCGGAACCGGAAAATGCTGAAATTCTTGCCCGCTCTTTTTCTGCTGGCGGCCACGGCCGTTTTTGCCGCGCCGCCCGAGCCGCCGGTCAATAGCGAAATCAGCCGCCTGGCCGACACCAGCGTGCTCACCAGCGAGCATGAGGGCTACGCTTTTCACCGTTTTGATTTGAATGACGAAGACGGCCGCCCGCACCGCGTGTTTGTGGCCGTTCCGAAGGCCGCGCCGCCTGAAGGCGGCTTTGCCGCGCTTTATGCGCTGGATGGCAATGCGCTGCTTGAATTTCTGCCCGCCGCCCGCCTGCGGCCGCCGCTGGAGCAGCTGCCGCTGCTGGTGCTGATCGGCTATCCGACCGAGCGGCGTTTTGACACCGCCGCCCGCGCCTGGGACTACACCCCGCCCGGTCCGCAAGGCCAGCCCCTGCCCGATCCGGTGGCAAAGGAGCGCGTCAATGGCGGCGCGGCGGCGTTTTTGCGCTTCATCGAGCGCCAGGTCAGGCCGCGCGTGGAGCAGCTGGCGCGCACCGATGCGCGCCGGCAGACGCTGTGGGGGCATTCATATGGCGGGCTGTTCGTGCTTTACACCCTGCTGAATCAGCCGCAGGCGTTCACGCGCTATATCGCCGCCGATCCTTCGCTGTGGTGGCAAAAGGGCCTGATGCTGCAATACACGCAGCAGGCGCTGGAGCGGCTTGAGCGCTCCGCCTTCAGCGGCCGGTGGATGCTGATTCAGAAAAGCGGGCGCGCCGATGACAAGCGGCCCGCCAACGCGCAGCAGGCCGCCATGCTGGCGCGCCGCGAGGAAATGACCCGCGCCGTGCCGCCTGAAGCGGCGGCGCAGCTGGCCCAGCGCCTGGCCGGGCATGGCTTGCGCGCCGATTACGCCGCCTTTGCCGGTTTGACGCATGGCGGCTTGCTGGCCAAGTCGTTCATGCAGGCGCTGGAGCAGGCGGCGCTGCCGCTGGAGAAATAGGCGGCGCGGGGGCGGCCAGAGTCAGCCTTCGGGCGGGGCCGCGTCCTGGGCGTCCTGGGCGTCTTGTTCTTCGCTTTCGCCCCAGCGGTCCAGGTCTTTCATGGCCAGCCGCATCCAGGCCCAGGCCAGGTTCTGGCGCTCGCCGAAGGCGTCGTAGAGCGCGTCTTCGCTCATCACGCTGTATTCGCCTTCGGTGCGCAAATCAACGGGCAGGCCCGCCGAAATGGCCTGGTTCAGGGGGCCGTATTCCTGCTCGTAAAAGTCTTCCAGCTGGCGCATGAGGCCGCTGGCTTGCCGCCATTGCCGCTGGGCGGCTTGCAGCGCGGGCAGCAGGCGCAGCCACTGGCGGTAGAGGGACTGGATTTCGTCGATGCGCCGCTGGGCTTGTTGAAGGTCAGGGGAGGGCATGTTTTCTTCCGGTTTTCAGGATGCCAGTCTGCTTGCCAGCGCGGCGGCCAGCTCGCGCGCGAAGGCGGGGCGCAGCTGGGGGTAGAGCGCGGGTTCGATGAGTTCGACTTCGTTGATGGAAAAGCCGCTTTCGCCGCTGCCGCCTTCGCTGATGAGGCCGTCCACGCGGGCGTAAAGCGGCGGCTCGGGCAGGCAGCGCAAGGCGGCTTCGGCGCAGGCCAGCCATTCCGGGCGGGGCGTGACGGACTCGATTTGCGCCCCATAGGCGGAGTTGGCGCGCCACTCGCCGGGCGCGAGGCGGCGGCGCGCGGCGTGCGAGTAGCGCCCGGCCAGGTAAATGAGGCAGACCTCGCCGAAGCTGGCCTGCACGAAAGGTTGCAGCAGCGCGCCTTGCGGGTAGCTGGCCAGCGCAGGCGCTTCGCCTTCAGCCAGGCGGCGCACGCCGCGCCCGCTTTGGCCAATGAGCGGCTTGACGACCGGGCGCGGCCAGCCGCATTCGGCCACGCGCCGCGCCCAATCGGGCGCGTGCTGCGGCAGCAGCGCCAGGCTGGGGGTGACGGGCAGGCCGCGCGCGGCCAGCTCGCACAGGTAGCGCTTGTCCATGTTCCACAGTTGCAGCGCGGGCGGGTTGAACACGCGCGCGCCTGCGGCTTGCAAGGCGTGCAGCCAGTCGCGAAAAGCGTCCGGGGTTTCGCTGTAGTCCCATGCGGCCAGAGGCAGCACGGCGGCAGGAGAAGGCTGGGCGGCCAGGGCGGCGGGGCGGATGTCCTGCCAGGGCGCGAGCGTGGCGCGCAAGGCGGCGGCCAGCGCTTGCAGCCCGGCGTTGCCCTGCGGCCAGTCGCGGCAGGTGGCGATGTAGGCGTTCATGCGAAAAAACAGTGTGAAGACGAGGGGCCAGGGAGCGGCGGCGCGCATTGTCTCCGCCGCCGGGGCCGGCGGCAGATGAAAGTCATTCCTGATGGCTGCCTACAATCGCGCCCGCTCTGGCGCTTGCCGGGGCTTTTTTTGTGTTTGCTGCCAGCGGATGCGCAGCCTGCTGTACGGCGGGCGTTCACTAGCGGCTTTTTGGAAGGAACCTCCCCATGAAAACCTCTCGCTTCGTTGCCGCTGCCGCCTTGCTGGCCGCAGGTCTGGCCGCCAGCCAGGCCGCGCAGGCGGCCAGCCATCCCGTGAAGATTGACAACTGCGGCGTGACGCTGCAATTCGAGCAAGCGCCCAAGTCTGCCGTCACCATTGGCCAGGCGGGCACTGAAATGCTCTACGCGCTGGGCGTGGGCGACAAGGTCGTGGGCACGGCGCTGTGGTTCAACCCGGTGCAGCCGCAGTTCGAAAGCATCAATGCCAAGGCGCCGCGCCTGGCCGATGACATTCCGAGCTTTGAATCGGTCATCAACAAGCGCCCCGGCCTGGTGGTTTCGCAGTTCGAGTGGATGGTGGGCAAAAACGGCGTGGTCGGCACGCGCGAGCAGTTCAAGGAAATCAATATCCCCGTCTATGCCATGCCCACCGACTGCGAAGGCAAGGACAACGAAACCGGCGCCGACGGCACGCGCAAGACGGCTTTCCATGTGGACACGCTCTACAAGAGCATCACGCAGCTGGCCGCCATTTTTGGCGTGCAGCCCAAGGGCGAGGCGCTGGTCAAAGAGCTGAAAGAGCGTGAGGCCAAGGCCGTCGCCAAGGTGAAAAACGCGCAGCTGAAAGACCTCTCGGCCGTGCTGTGGTTTTCCAGCGCCGATTTGACCGTGGACCCCTACGTGGCGGGCCGCAAGGGCGTGGCCGGCTACATGCTGAACACGCTGGGGCTGCGCAACATCGTGCAGTCGGATGAAGAGTGGCCCACCGTGGGCTGGGAAACCATTGCCAAGGCCAATCCTTCGGTCATCGTCATCGCCCGCATGAACCGCCGCCGCTTTCTGGCCGATGACTACGAGAAAAAGCTCGAATTTCTCAAAACCGATCCGGTCGCCAAGGAAATGGACGCCGTCAAGAACGATCGCATCGTGATCGTGGACGCCGACGCGCTGCAAGGCTCCATCCGCATGGCCAGCGGCATGGACCAGATTGCCGACGCGGTGCTCAAGCTCAAGAAGTAACGCGCCGCATGAAGGCCCCGCCTGGCGGGGCTTTTTTCCGGTTTTCCGCGCTTGCCTGGCGCGGGGCCTGCGCGGCCGTTTTCCTGCGACCCTCTCCGTCTTTTCCTCTCATGACAACTCATTCAACCGCCCGGACGTGGCTGCGCATCGCCTTGCTGACGCTGGGCGCGGCGGCCGTGCTGGCCGTCACGCTGCTGCTGGGCACGGCCATTGGCGAAACGCGCATTCCGCTGGAGATGGTGCGGCAGGTGCTGGCCAACCAGCTTTTCGGCGCTGGCTACGCGGTCGATCCGATTGACCAGGGCATCGTGTGGAACTACCGCCTCACGCGCGCCATCGTCGCCATGTGCTGCGGCACGGGGCTGGCGCTGTCGGGCGTCATCCTGCAATCGCTGCTGCGCAACGCGCTGGCCGATCCGTATTTGCTGGGCATTTCGGCGGGCGCTTCCACCGGCGCGGTGCTGGTGACCGTGGCGGGGCTGGGCGCGGGCGCCATTTCCATGACGGCAGGCGCCTTTGGCGGCGCAGTGCTGGCCTTCACGCTGGTGGCGCTGCTGGCGCACGCCGCCGGCGGCGGCGGGCTGCACAACAGCGGGCAAATCGTGCTGGCGGGCATCGCCGGATCGCAGCTTTTCAACGCGCTCACCTCGCTCATCATCACCAAATCGGGCAGCGCCGAGCAGGCGCGCGGCATCATGTTCTGGCTGCTGGGCAGCCTCTCGGGCGCGCGCTGGCCCAGCGTGTGGCTCACGCTCACGGTGGCCGTGGCAGGCGTGCTGGCGTGCCTGTGGTTTGCGCGCGCACTGGACGCCTTCATCTTCGGCACCGAATCGGCCGCCGCGCTGGGCGTGCCCGTGCGGCGCGTGCAAATCGTGCTGCTGCTCACGGCGGCGCTGGTCACGGCCGTCATGGTGTCGGTGGCCGGAGCCATCGGCTTTGTGGGGCTGGTCATACCGCACGTGGCGCGGCTGCTGGTGGGCGTGCGCCACAGCCGCCTGCTGCCAGCCAGCGCGCTGCTGGGCGCGGTGTTTCTGGTGGCGGCGGATGTGGTCTCGCGCATCCTCATAGCCGGGCAAGTGCTGCCCATTGGCGTCATCACCTCGCTGGTGGGCGCGCCCATATTCGCGCTGATGCTGCTGCGCCAGCGCCAGGGAGGCCGCTCATGAGCACGCAAACCCATCTGCAAACCCATCTGCAAACCAGCCCGCAGGCCAGTTCGCCAACCGGCACGGCCCTGCCCGCCCTGCAAGGGCGCGATCTGGTCTGGGGCGCCACGCGCGGCGGCGCGCCCATCGTGCGCGGCGTCTCGCTCACCGTGCGCGCAGGCACGACGGTGGGGCTGATCGGCCCCAATGGCTCCGGCAAATCCAGCCTCATGCGCCTGCTGGCAGGCGTGACGCAGCCGCAATCGGGCGAAGTGCTGCTGGGCGGCCAGCCCATGCAGCGCCTCACGCGCCGCCAGATTGCGCACCAGCTCGCCCTCGTCTCGCAAATGGCCGACACGCAAGACGCCATCACCGTGCAAGACGCCGTGGAGCTGGGCCGCACACCCTGGCTGTCAGCGCTGCAAACCTGGTCGGCGCGCGACGACGCCATCGTCGAACAAGCCCTGGCCGACGTAGGCATGGCCGAAAAAAAGGGCCGCGTGTGGAACACCCTCTCCGGCGGCGAGCGCCAGCGCGTGCACATCGCCCGCGCCCTGGCCCAGCAAACCAGCGTGCTGCTGCTGGATGAACCGGGCAACCACCTGGACATCCACCACCAGCTCGCGCTCGGCCAGCTCATTCACCGCCTGCCCGGCACCAAAGTCATGGCCATTCACGACCTCAACCAGGCCCGCCACTGCGACTGGCTGGCCGTGATGCAGCAAGGCCGCCTGGTGTGCGAAGGCGCGCCCGACGACGTGCTGCAAGCCGATTTGCTGGAGCAGGTGTTTGAAGTGCGCCTGCGCGTGCTGACCGACCCCGAAGACGGCGCGCGCGTGCTGCGCTTTTTGCCGCTATAGGTTCTGATTCACACTTTCCGCACCTGCGGGCAGACTGTGAACGGCCTCTCAAAGGGGGCGGTCGGCGTCCGGGTTGGGCGCGCGGCGCTGGGGAGCCAGCAGCAGCCAGGTGAGCACGGGCCACAGGGCGGCTTCAAGCAGCGGGGCCAGCAGGGTGAGCCAGCCGGGGGCGACGCCGCCGGCGATCAGCCGCACGAGGGTGATGAGCGCGTAGGAAAGGGCGAACAGCGGCAGCAGTTGCAGCGCCTGGGCCAGCACGGGCAGCCACAGAATGCGGCGCTGCAAGGCGATGGCGGCAAAACTCAGCGCCGAATACGCCAGCGCATGCTGGCCGAGCAAGGCGGCCTGGTGCACGTCCAGGCACAGGCCGAAGACGAAGGCGGCGGCCAGGCCCACGTGGCGCGGCTGGTGCACGTTCCAGAACACGAGAACGACGGCCAGCACGTCGGGCATCCACACCAGCCGCCCCAGCGGCAGCAGATTGACGAGAAAGGCCAGCCCCAGCGTGATCCAGATGAAGGCGGGCGAGACGGGCAGCAGCAGCGGCTGGCCTGTGCGCATGATCATGAAGTTCTCCCGGCTGGCGCGCCGCTGGCATCTGGGGCGGGCTGCTCAAAGCGCACGGGCTGCAAGACCATGACGTGGGTGACGCCGTGCAGGGCCGCCACGGGCGCGCATTGCACGCGCATGAAGGTGGCTTCGCCCTGGCGGTCAACGGCCAGCACGCGGGCCACGGGCAGGCCGGGCGGGTAGATGCCGTCGATGCCGCTGGTGGTGAGCAAATCGCCCTCGCGCATGTCTTCGGTGGCGAAGGTGTAGCGCAGCTCCATCAGGCCGCTGCGCGGGGCGGGGTCGCCATAGGCCACGCTGCGCACGCCAGAGCGGGTGTTGATGACGGGAATGGCCTGGTCGCGGTCGATGAGCAGGGTGATTTCGCTCACGAAGGGATAGACGCGCGTGACCTGGCCGAGCACGCCCGATTCGTCCATGACGGGCGAGCCGGGCTGAATGCCCTGGGCGCTGCCTTTGTCGATGATGACGCGGCGGGTGTAGGGGTCGGTTGCGTCATAGAGCACTTGCGCGGCGGTGGCGGGCGTGCTGGTGCGTTCGCGCAGGGCCAGCAGCTGGCGCAGGCGTTCGTTTTCCAGCAGGAGCTGCTCGACTTGCCCGGCGCGGCGTGATTGTTCGGCCAGGCGGGCGCGGGCGGCTTCTTCGGTTTTCTGCGCGGTTTTCAGCTCGGTCAGGTAGCCGTAGCCGTTGCGCGCCCATTGCACGGGCTGCAAGGCCAGCCATTGCGCGGGGTAGAGCACGGCGGCAATGGCGGCGCGCAGCGGCTGCATGAGGTCGAACCGGGCATCGGCCACCATCAGCGCCAGCGCCAGCGCCACGCAGATGAGAAGCCGGGAAACAACCGACGGGCCGCGCCGGAAGAACGGCGGAGGCGAGTGGTCGTAAGGTTCAAACGGCATGGACGAAGCGGGCTGGCGGCAGCGGCTGGCGGCAGTGGGCGGCTGGAGCGGGCGGGCTGTTCTGCATCAGAAAAAAGGAGCAGATTCAGAGGGGCAAAAAACCGTGGCGTCCTAGTGTAATCTGGAGATACTGCTACGGATTCGAGAGCGAAGCTGCGGCCTTTCATTGAGGCGCTCACGGGCCAGTCAGCCCGCGCGAAAAGCATTATCTCCGTGCAAGCGCGGGCCTTTTGAAAGGCGCGTCCGCCGCCTGGCTGGCCTGAAACAGGCGCTCACTCGTTGGCGAAGATGCCGCCTTGCTTGTCCATGTTTTCCAGCGCCATGCCGCAGCCGCGCACCACGCAGGTCAGGGGGTCTTCGGCCACCAGCACGGGCAGGCCGGTTTCCTCGGCCAGCAGGCGGTCCAGATCGCGCAGCAGCGCGCCGCCGCCAGTGAGCATCATGCCGCGCTCGGCAATGTCGGCGCCCAGCTCGGGCGGGGTTTCTTCCAGCGCGCGCTTGACTTCGGAGACGATGCTGTTGATCGGCTCGGACAGCGCCTCCAGCACTTCATTGCTGCTGATGGTGAAGCTGCGCGGCACGCCTTCGGAGAGGTTGCGGCCCTTGACTTCCATCTCCCGCAGCTCGCTGCCGGGAAAGGCGCTGCCAATCTCCTTCTTGATGAGTTCGGCGGTGGGGTCGCCAATGAGCATGCCGTAGTTGCGGCGGATGTAATTGACGATGGATTCGTCAAAACGGTCGCCGCCCACGCGGGCGCTGCCTTTGTAGACCATGCCGCCCAGGGAAATGACGCCCACCTCGGTGGTGCCGCCGCCGATGTCCACCACCATGGAGCCGCTGGCTTCGCTCACGGGCAGACCCGCGCCAATGGCGGCGGCCATCGGCTCTTCAATCAGGTAAACCTCCGAGGCGCCCGCGCCCAGCGCCGATTCACGGATGGCGCGGCGCTCCACTTGCGTGGAGCCGCAGGGCACGCAGATGATGATGCGCGGATTGCTGAACCAGCCGCGCGCATGCACCATCTTGATGAACTGCTTGAGCATTTGCTCGGTGACGGTGAAATCGGCGATGACGCCGTCTTTCATGGGGCGGATGGCTTCGATGTTGCCGGGCACCTTGCCCAGCATGGCCTTGGCTTCGTGGCCCACGGCCTGAATGGTTTTTTTGCCCTGCGGGCCGCTTTCGTGGCGGATGGCGACCACGGAAGGCTCGTCGAGCACGATGCCTTTGCCGCGCACCACGATGAGGGTGTTGGCCGTGCCCAAGTCAATGGCCAGGTCGGTGGAGAGATACCGGCGGAACAAACCGAACATGCAAATGCTTTCCTTGGCGCGGCCACGCCTGGCCGGCAGGCGCGGCCGCAGAAAATTCTGGTGAAAAGGGGGGAGATGGGTGCAAAAAAGCGCCTTTTCAGGCGCGTTGCGGGTAGCGGCGGATAATACTTCATCCCCTAGGCAGCAACTGGGCGCAGACAACGCCTGGCGGGCCATTTCACACACATTTACACGCGGTATTTCTCCCTTTCATGTCACTTGATTTGCAGGATATTGAGCGCATCGCCCATTTGGCGCGTTTGCAAGTGCAGCCAGACGAAGCCGAGCGCCTGATGGGCCAGCTCAACGGCTTTTTCGGCATTGTCGAAGCCATGCGCGCCGTGGACGCCACGGGCGTGGAACCCCTGGCCCACCCGCTGGCCGCCGTGCAGGACGTGCAGCTTCGCTTGCGCCCTGATGAAGTCCAGCCCTGCGGCAGCCGCGAGGAAAACCAGCGCAGCGCCCCCGCCGTGGAAGACGGCCTGTTTCTCGTGCCCAAGGTGATCGAATGAGCCAGCCCGATCTGCACCTGCGCACCGTGGCCGGCCTGGCCGCCGGCCTGCGCCAGAAAGAGTTTTCCGCCGAAGAAGCCGCCCGCCACTTTCTGGCCCGCATGCGCCAGCATGAGGCGCTGGGCGCGTTCCTCAGCGTGGACGAAGAGGCCACGCTGGCCCAGGCCCGCGCGGCCGATGCCCTGCTGGCCCGTGGCCAGGCCCCCGCGCTGGCGGGCGTGCCCATCGCGCACAAAGACATCTTCGTTACCCGCGACTGGCCCACCACCGCCGCCTCAAAGATGCTCGAAGGCTACCGCTCGCCCTTTGACGCCACCGTGGTCAGCCGCCTGAAAGACGCTGGCGCCGTGTGCCTGGGCAAGCTCAACTGCGACGAATTCGCCATGGGCTCCGCCAACCGCAACAGCGCCTACCAGCCCGCGCTCAACCCGTGGAACGCGCAGCGCGTGCCGGGCGGCTCTTCCGGCGGCAGCGCCGCCGCCGTGGCGGCGGGCCTGGCCCCGGCGGCCACTGGCACCGACACGGGCGGCTCCATCCGTCAGCCCGCCAGCTTTTGCGGCATCACCGGCATCAAGCCCACCTATGGCCGCGCCAGCCGCTACGGGATGATCGCCTTTGCCTCCAGCCTTGACCAGGCCGGCCCCATGGCCCGCACCGCCGAAGACTGCGCCCTGCTGCTCACCCACATGTGCGGCCCCGACGTGGAGCACGACTCCACCTCGCTGGACATGCCCGCCGAAGACTTCACCCAATCGCTGGGTGCGCCGCTCAAGGGCCTGCGCATCGGCATTCCGAAAGAGTTTTTCGGCGACGGCCTGGCCGATGGCGTGCGCCAGGCGCTCAACGCCGCACTCAAGGAATTCGAGCGGCAAGGTGCCGCCCTCGTGCCCGTCTCGCTGCCGCGCACCGAGCTGGCCATTCCCGTCTACTACATCATTGCCCCGGCCGAAGCCAGCAGCAACCTCAGCCGCTATGACGGCGTGAAATTCGGCCACCGCGCCAAAGACTATGCCGACCTGGAAGACATGTACAAGCGCACCCGCGCCGAAGGCTTCGGCCCTGAAGTCAAGCGCCGCATCATGATCGGCGCCTACGTGCTCTCGCACGGCTACTACGACGCCTATTACCTGCAAGCCCAGAAAATCCGCCGCCTGATTGCCGACGACTTCCAGCAGGCCTTCAAGCAGTGCGACCTCATCGCCGGCCCCGTGGCCCCGACCACGGCCTGGGCGGCGGGCGCGCACCAGGACCCGTTGGCCGACTACCTGGCCGACATCTACACCCTCCCCGCCAGCCTCGCCGGCCTGCCCGGCATGAGCCTGCCCGCAGGCTTTGACGAAAACCGCCTGCCCGTCGGCCTGCAACTCATCGGCAACTATTTGCAGGAAAGCCGCCTGCTGGCCGCCGCGCACCAGTTCCAGCTGGCAACCGATTGGCACACGCAGCGCCCGGGCGGGTTTTGAGGGGAATGACCAAAATGACGCAAACCACCCAACTCATCCAGGGCTACGAAGTCGTCATCGGCTTTGAAACGCACGCCCAGCTGCAAACCAAAAGCAAGATATTCAGCCGCGCATCCACGGCTTTTGGCGCCGCGCCCAACACGCAAGCCAGCGTGGTGGACATGGCCCTGCCCGGCACGCTGCCGGTGATGAACCGCGAAGCGGTGGCCTGCGCCATCAAACTGGGGCTGGCGCTGGGTTCGCATATTGCGCCGCGCAGCGTTTTTGCCCGCAAGAATTATTTCTACCCCGATTTGCCCAAGGGCTATCAAATCAGCCAATTTGAAATTCCGGTGGTGCAAGGCGGCGAAGTTTCCTTTTTTCTGGATGGCGACAAAAAAAACGTGCGCAAAACCGTGCGCCTGGTGCGCGCGCATTTGGAAGAAGACGCCGGCAAATCGCTGCATGACGCCTTTCAGGGCATGAGCGGCATTGACCTGAACCGCGCGGGCACGCCGCTGCTGGAAATCGTCACGGAACCCGATATCCGCAGCACCGAAGAAGCCGTGGCCTACGCCAAAGAGCTGCACAAAATCGTCACCTGGATCGGCATTTGCGACGGCAACATGCAAGAAGGCAGCTTCCGCTGCGACGCCAACGTGAGCGTGTGCAAACCCGGCCAGCCCCTGGGCACGCGGCGCGAAATCAAAAACCTCAACAGCTTCCGCTTCATGCAGCAAGCGATTGATTTTGAAATCCGCTGGCAAATCGAGCAACTGGAAGACGGCCACGCCATCCAGCAAGCCACCGTGCTGTTTGACCCCGACACGGGCGAAACCCGCGCCATGCGCACCAAGGAAGACAGCGCCGATTACCGCTATTTCCCCGACCCCGATTTGCCGCCTTTATGTATTTCTACTGAGTGGATAGAGCAAACCCGCGCGCAAATGCCCGAATTGCCGCGCAAAATGGCCGAGCGATTCGTGGCCGAATATGGTTTGCCTGAATATGACGCCGCCACGCTGACGCAATCGCCTCAAATGGCGGCCTATTTTGAGCAAGCCGCGCAAAAAAGCGGGCAGCCCAAACTCGCCAGCAACTGGGTCATGGGCGAAATCTCCAAACGCCTGAATGCCGAAGAAATCGGCATCGAATCGGCCCAGGTCACGGCGCAGCAACTGGCGCAAATCATCCAGCGCATTCAAGACGGCACGATCAGCCACAACGCCGCCAGACAAGTGTTCGACGCCCTCTGGCGCGGCGAAGCCAGCGACGCAGATGCCGTCATTGAAGCCAAGGGCCTCAAGCAAATGAACGACACCGGCGCACTGGAAAAAATCATCGACGAAGTCATTGCCGCCAACCCCGCCAACGTGGAGCAATACCGCGCCGGCAAAGACAAAGCTTTCAACGCCCTGGTCGGCCAGGTCATGAAAGCCAGCAAGGGCAAAGCCAACCCGCAGCAAGTCAATGAATTACTGCGCGCCAAGCTGGCCTGATGCAAAGCTGGCTGGCAAAGCGCGCCGCCAAGCGCGCCCGGCGCATGAGCGCGGCGCTGGCTTGAGCTTGAGACAGCTCCCAATCGCACCCAAAAACAGGAGCAAATTCAAGGGGGTAAGAATGCCATTCTGCGCAGGTTCCACTAGGACCTCTTGCTATGAATAGCGGAGCTAATTTGTCTCCTGTCCGCAAACCGCAGGCCGCCGCGCCGCGTTTGTATGTGCCGCAAGCCCTGCCTGAAGGCGGCGAGCTGGATCTGCCGCACGGCGCGGCGCGCCACGCCCAGGTTCTGCGCTTGCAGCCGGGCGACGCGCTGACCCTGTTCAATGGCGAAGGCGGCGAATGCCGCGCCACCATCATCCGCATGGGCCGCAGCAGCGTGCAGGCGCGCATAGGCGCTCATGCCGCCATTGAGCGCGAAGCGGCCCGCCGCGTGCATCTGCTGGCGGGCCTCATGGCCAGCGAGCGCATGGACTGGCTGGTGGAAAAAGCCACCGAACTGGGCGCTGCCAGCCTCACCCCCCTGCTCACCCAGCACTGCGCCCTGCGCCTGAGCGGCCCGCATGCCGCCAAAAAGCACGCGCACTGGCAAGCCGTGGCCGTGGCCGCCTGCGAGCAAAGCGGCCGCAACCGCCTGCCCCTCATTCATCCGCCCCGCCCCCTGGCGGAGGGCCTTGCAGGCCAGGCCGAAGCCGGGGACGGCGCGCGTTTTGTCCTCTCCCTGAAGCCCGGCGCCGCTTCTTTGCGCGCTGCATGCGCCGGCCTGCCCGCCGCGCAAACCGTCACCCTTCTTTCCGGCCCCGAAGGCGGCCTGAGCGCCGCAGAAGAAGCTCAGGCGCTGGCGGCAGGCTTCACCCCTGTCAGCCTCGGCGCGCGCGTGCTGCGCGCCGAAACCGCGCCCGTGGCCGCGCTGGCGCTGCTCGCGTGAGAGTCTGGAATCTGTTCAGAGGCATCTGCCGGCCGTTTCCCGTGCGTCTTCATGCTGCTCGGCAAGCGGGCGGCCTGTGGACATCGGACGCGGCGGCTGGTTTTGCGCGCCTGAACTTGCGCGCTTCATTCGCTGAAGTCACTGGAGCTTTCGTCCGCGTCAGGCCAAGCGTTCAGCACGCGGCGCACCACGTCGGCGGCGAAGCCACGGGCTGCCAGAAAGCGGGCTTGCCTGGCGCGGGCGGCGGCATCGGCGGCAGGGGCGCCAAACTTTTTCTGCCAGACGGCGCGGGCGCGCTCCAGCTCGGTGGCGCGCAGCTGCCCGGCAGCTTCGGCCAGCGCTTCGGTGCTCAGGCCCTTGGCGCGCATTTCCTGTAGCACGCGGGCCGCGCCCAGGCGCGGGGCGCGGCGGCGCATGACGGATTCGGCCACGCGCTCTTCGCTGATGAGGCCCTGGGCCGCCAGTTCATTCAGCATCCGGGCCAGTTCGCCCGCTTGCTCCTCATGGCAAGACAGCTTGCGCTCCAGTTCGGCGCGGGAGTGTTCCCGTTGCGACAGCAGGCGCAGGGCGCGCGCTTTGAGGGAAATGGGCATGGATGAAAACGCGGGGCGAAGGCAGGGCGGCCAGCCGGTCTGCCAGAGCCGCCAGAGGGCTGGCTGGAGCAGGGCGGCACATACAATACGCGATTTCGCGCAGGGCCGGCATGGCTGCTGCTCTCGCCTCTGCTTATTCACCCATCATTTTCTGGAGCCTGGCTCATGTTCATCTCAAGCGCCTTCGCGCAAACCGCCCCGGCCGCCGAAGCGGGCGCCAATGCGGCGGCGGCATCGCCTTTTTCGGGCCTGCTGCTGCCGGTGGTGATGCTGGTGGTGCTGTACTTCATCATGATCCGCCCGCAGATGAAAAAGCAAAAAGAAGTGCGCGCCATGCTGGACGCGCTGGCCAAAGGCGATGAGGTGGCCACGGCTGGCGGGCTGCTGGGGCGCATTGTTCAGCTGGGCGACAGCCACCTGACGCTGGAGGTGGCCGATGGCGTGCAGGTGCAGGTGCAGCGCCACGCCGTGGTGCAGGTGCTGCCCAAAGGGTCGCTGAAGTAGGCCGCCTGGCGCGGCGAGCCGCCGGAATCGGCTTGGCCGCCCTTGTTTTCTTCGCCCGCAGCGCCTGTCTGCGGGCTTTTGTGCATCAAAAGACTATTCGCATGAACCGCTACCCGCTCTGGAAATACGCGCTGATTGCCGTGTCGCTGCTCATCAGCGTGATCTACACCTTGCCCAACCTGTATGGCGAAGCGCCTGCGGTGCAGGTGTCCGCAGGCAAGATGACCGTCAAGGTGGATGGCCAGACGCTGGAGCAGGTGGAGAAGGCTTTGCAGGAAGCGGGCATTACCGCTGACAGCGTGGTGTTTGACGGCCAGTCGGTGCGCGCGCGCTTTGATACCGAAGACACGCAGATCAAGGCCAAGGACGTGATTGCACGCGCCCTGGCCGCTGGCAAGGAAGAAGGCGCCTACATCGTGGCGCTCAATCTGGTCTCCCGCTCGCCTGACTGGCTGACGGCGCTGCACGCCAAGCCCATGTATCTGGGGCTGGATTTGCGCGGCGGCGTGCATTTCATGCTCCAGGTAGACATGCGCGCGGCCATCACCAAGCGGCTGGACACCACGGCCAGCGACATTCGCATGCTGCTGCGCCAGAAAGACATCCGCCACGGCGGCGTGAGCCGCTCGGGCGACGCCATTGAAGTGCGCATGCGCGATGCCAACATGCTGGATGCCGCGCGCCGCCAGATCGCGCAGAACCAGCCTCAAATGGATGTGGCGGCCGCGCCGGATGGCTCCCGCCTGACCGTGACCTTCAAGCCTGCGGCGCTGCATGAGGTGCAGGAGCAGGCCATCAAGCAGAACATCACCACGCTGCACAACCGCGTGAACGAGCTGGGCGTGGCCGAGCCGGTGATTCAGCAGCAGGGCGCTGACCGCGTGGTGGTGCAGCTGCCTGGCGTGCAGGACACGGCCAAGGCCAAGGACATTCTGGGCCGCACGGCCACGCTGGAGATGCGCCTGGTGGACGAAAGCGCCGAAGGCCGCGCGGCGGAGGGCGGCACGGGGCCGGTGCCGTTCGGCTCCGAGCGGTTCATGACGCGCGAGGGGCATCCCGTCATCGTCAAGCGGGAAGTCATCCTCACGGGCGACAGCCTGGACAACGCCCAGCCCGGCTTTGACGAAAACCAGCGCCCTTCCGTGGACCTGGTGGTGGACGCCAAGGGCGGCCAGATCATGCGCGACACCAGCCGCCGCAATCTGAAAAAGCGCATGGCCATCGTCCTGTTCGAAAAGGGCAAGGGAGAGGTGCTGACGGCGCCCGTGATCGAGGGCGAGCTGGGCAACCGCTTCCGCATCTCCGGCTCCATGTCGGTGAACGAAGCCAATGACCTGGCGCTGCTGCTGCGCGCCGGTTCGCTGGCCGCGCCGATGGAAATCGTGGAAGAGCGCACCATCGGTCCCAGCCTGGGCAAGGAAAACATCGCCAAAGGCTTCAAGAGCGTGATGTGGGGCTTTGCCGTCATTGTGGTGTTCATGAGCCTGTACTACATGATGTTCGGCGTGTTTTCGAGCATCGCGCTGGCGTTCAACCTGCTGCTGCTGGTGGCCATTCTTTCCATGCTGCAAGCCACGCTCACGCTGCCGGGCATGGCGGCCATGGCGCTGGCGCTGGGCATGGCCATTGACGCCAATGTGCTGATCAACGAGCGCATTCGCGAAGAGTTGCGCAACGGCTCATCGCCGCAGGCGGCCATCAGCGCGGGCTATCAGCATGCCTGGGCCACCATCCTGGACTCCAACGTGACTTCGCTCATCGCCGGCCTGGCGCTGCTGGCCTTTGGCTCCGGCCCGGTGCGGGGCTTTGCCGTGGTGCACTGCATCGGCATTCTGACTTCGATGTTCTCCGGCGTTTTCTTCTCGCGCGGGCTGGTCAATCTCTGGTACGGGCGGCGCAAGCGGCTGAAAACAGTGTCCATCGGCACCGTCTGGCGGCCTGAAACGGCAGGCGCCGCCGGCGCGCTCGCGCCCCGCGAAACCAGCGGGCAATGAAAGGGAGCTGAATCATGGAATTTTTCCGCATCCATCGTGACATCCCGTTCATGCGCCACGCGCTGGTGCTGAACGCCGTTTCCCTGATCACCTTCATTCTGGCGGTGTTCTTTCTGGTGCACAAAGGGCTGCACTTGTCGGTGGAATTCACGGGCGGCACCGTCATGGAGGTGAGCTACCAGCAGGCCGCCGATCTGGAAAAGGCGCGCGAAGCCATCGCCAAGCTGGGCTATGGCGAAGTGCAGGTGCAGAACTTCGGCTCGTCGCGGGACGTGATCATCCGCGTGCCCGTGCACAAGGACGTGAAGCCCGCCGAACAGAGCGCAAAGGTGATGGAGGCGCTCAAGGCCGACGACCCCGGCGTGGAGCTGCGCCGCACGGAATTCGTCGGCCCGCAAGTGGGCAACGAGTTGCTGACGGGCGGGCTGAAGGCGCTGGGCTTCGTCATTCTGGGCATCGTCATCTATCTGTCGGTGCGCTTTGAATGGAAGTACGCCGTGGCCGGCATCATCGCCAACCTGCACGACATGGTGATCATCCTGGGCTTTTTCGCCTTCTTCCAGTGGGAGTTTTCGCTGGCCGTGCTGGCGGCGGTGCTGGCCGTGCTGGGCTATTCGGTGAACGAATCGGTGGTGATCTTTGACCGCATCCGCGAAACCTTCCGCCGCCAGCGCAAGATGAACGCGCACCAGATCATCGACCACGCCATCACATCCACCATCAGCCGCACCATCATCACGCACGCGTCCACGCAAGCCATGGTGCTGTCGATGCTGCTGTTTGGCGGCGAGACGCTGCACAACTTCGCGCTGGCACTGACCATCGGCATCTGTTTTGGCATCTATTCATCGGTATTCGTGGCGGCGGCCATCGCCATGTGGCTGGGCGTCAAGCGCGAAGACCTGGTCAAGTCCCGCAAAGAGCACGATCCCGACGACCCGAACGCTGGCGCCGTGGTGTAAGCCAGCTTCTTCTGGGCAGCCAGGCGAGGCCCAAGAACGCACATGACACCTCCTCCCGCAAATTCCCCGCAGATGCGTCTGGCCCGCCAGACGCGAGAACAGTTTGTCGCGGAGCTGGTCCGCTGGCTGCCGCAACTGGTGGCCACCATGCGAGAGCGCCTGTCCAATGCCATCGACATGCCCGCCAGCATGCAGGAGCAGCGCCTGGCCCTGGATGCGCGCATGGGCTTCGAGCCTCAGCGCGACGTTTGGGAGCGGCAGGTGCGCCAGGCGCTGGAAAAGGCGCTGGCCCAGGCCCAGCCCGCCCCGGCAGCCGCCCCTGCCGGGCTGACGGCTTTTTCGCTGCTGGATGACGAGGTGGTGGAAAACAAGATCATCGCTTCGCGCCTGAGCCTGGCGGCCATCGACAAAAGCGGAGCCGAGCTGAACGACCTGAACGTCCGCATCCAGTTTCTGGAGCAGACGCCTGACATCAGCCCAAAAGACGTGCTGCGCCCGGAGTGCCTGCCAGGCATCCTTATCGAGCAGTGGCGCGCCTGCGACCTTTCGCGCGAAATGTGGAGCGTGGTGCATGAAACCGTGCGGGCCGCGCTGGCGCTGGCGCTGGCGCAGGCTTATCAGAACGCCAACAAATTCCTGATCGAGCGCGGCGTGATGCCGCAAATCAACCTCAAAGCCATGGTGCGCAGAACCGCAGGCGGCCCGCGCACAGGCAGTGCCGGGCTGGGCGGTTCGCCAGATAGCGCGCCCGGCTCCAGCCCGGATTGGAGTGGCGGCTGGCAAGGCGATGCAGCAGGCAATGGCCGGGCCGCCTCAGGCAGCTTCGCGCCAGCGGGCCAGAGCCAGCCCGGCATGGCGCCCGTGCGCCCCACCGACCTGATGCGCGTGGCCGAAGAAACGCGCATGCTCACGGGCGCTGCGCCCATGATGCGCATGCGCGCACGCGCCCAGGGCGTGCTGGGCAAGCTGCGCCGCCTGCTCAGCGACCGCGTCACCGATTTCAGCCACACCCAGCCCATTGAACCCAGCCCCCAGCTGGCGCAGGCGCTCGCGCACCCGCCTTCGCCGCTGGATACGGCGCTGACCCAGCTGGATGGCGCGGCCACTGACCCGTACCGCCCCACCATTGCCGCCCTGCCGCCCGCCGTGCAGGTGCAGCGCGTGGAGCAAGTCGCCAGCCGCCTGCGCCATCAGGCCGCCGAACTCAAGCAGGAAGCGGGCACCAAGAACGAAAAGGCCATCATCGAAATCGTGGCCCTCATGTTCCAGGCCATCCTGGCGGAGGAGCGCATTCCGGCGGGCATCCGCGTGTGGTTCGCGCGCCTGCAAATTCCCGTTTTGCGCCTCGCGCTGGCCGAGCCGGACTTTTTCAGCAACATCGACCACCCCGCCCGCCAGCTGATCGACCGCATGGGCGCTTGCGCCATGGGCTTTGAAGCCGCCAGCGTCAGCAACGCGCGGCTGGAGCGCGAAATCAAGCGCATCGTGCAAGTGATCGAGCAATACCCGGAAACCGGGCGGCGCGTGTTCCAGCTCGTGCTGGACGAATTCAGGAAATTCCTGGCCCAGTTCCTCACCGAAGGCGGCAGCGCCGAGCGCGTGGCCACGCTAGCGCAGCAGGTGGAGCAAAAAGAAGCGCTCGCGGTGCAATACACCATCGAACTCAACAAGATGCTCGCCAATCTGCCCGTGCGAGAAGAGGTGCGCGAATTTCTCTTTCACACCTGGGCCGAAGTGCTCGCCACCGCCTCCGTGCGCCACGGCGCGCAAAGCCGGCAGGCGCTCGAATTCAAGCGCGCCGCGCACGACCTGCTCTGGGCCGTGAGCGCCAAGCCCAACCGCGACGAGCGCGCGCGCGTGCTGCAAAGCCTGCCCGGCCTCATCCAGACGCTGCGCCAGGGCATGAGCGGCCTGGGCATGCCGCAAGACGTGCAGGACCGCCACGTCAAAACCCTGAGCGACGCCGTGACCGAAGCCTTCATGGCCCGCTCCGAAGCCATTTCCGACGAAACCCTGGAGACGCTCAGCCGCAAGCTCAACGCGCTGGAAGACGTGGTCAGCGACGATGCCGTGGGCGACGTCATGCTCGATCCGGGCGCCATCGAACTCATGCTCGGCGTGGACGCGGGCGATCTGATCGTCATCTCATCCGGCGGCTCCATGCCCAGCGCCGCCACCGTGGCCTGGGCGCGCGAGCTGGAGCTGGGCGCGTGGTTTGAAATGGAGCAGGGCGGCAGCCTGGTGCGCGTGCAATACGTCTGGCGCAGCCCGCGCGGGCAGCTGCACATCTTCACCGGCGGCAACAAGAACTACATGGTGCAAACCCGCCGCCTGGCCGCCTGGCTCCAGGCTGGCCTGCTGGCGCTGGTGGAAGACGAAGCCCTCACGGTGCGCGCCACCCGCGACGCCCTGGCCCGGCTGGACGCCCAGCCCGCGCAGCTGCTGTCCTGAAAAGCCGCTCGCGAATCCGCCCGCACGCGGCAAGGTCTTCAACAAACCGCAGGCGCACGGCATTATTTAGCTACTCAATCAATAGCGCGACGTCCTAGTCAAAAGCGCGCAAGGCGGCATTTTCAGCCTCTGAATTTGCTCCTGTTTTTGCGGAGCGGGGCATCACGAAAGCTCCCGCACCGTCTCCATCAAGAGCCTGCTGCGGACTTGCCGCATCGGCGCTTCAGAACCCGCTCACAGCCGTTTGCGGGAACACAAAGGCGGATCAGCCCGTCATCCCGCCTGCCCTGCCCCGCTCCAGAGACTGCCCCGTGCAGCCATCACGCACGTATTCCCGCCACAGATCGTGCTCCAACGGCCCGCTGAACCAAACAGGCCAGGATGTGCGAAGCATGCAGCGCCAAACGCTCCTTTACCAATAGCACGATGTCCTAGTAGACATTACGCAAAGCGGCATTTTTACCCTGCCAAATTTGCTCCTCTTTCTGACCTGCAAGCCGCTTCAGCGGCGCAGCTTCACTCGGCCAGCTCCTGCCCTGTCAGCGCCTTCAGGGCTTCGCGGTAGCGGGCGGCGGTGTTGGCGATGACTTCGGCGGGCAGCTCGGGCGCGGGGGCGTGTTTGGGCCAGGGGCGGCCATCCACCTGGGCCGTTTCCAGCCAGTCGCGCAGATACTGCTTGTCGTAGCTGGGCGGGTTGATGCCTTCGCGGTATTCGGCGGCGGGCCAGTAGCGGGAAGAGTCGGGGGTCAGCACCTCGTCCATCAGCACAACCTGGCCGGTTTCGTCCAGGCCGAATTCAAATTTGGTGTCGGCAATGATGATGCCCTTTTGCAGCGCCAGGGCGGCCGCGCGGGTGTACAGGGCCAGCGAGAAATCGCGAATCTGCGCGGCCACGGACGGCCCGGCGATTTCCACCGTGCGCTCGTAGCTGATGTTTTCGTCATGCTCGCCCACGGCGGCCTTGGCGGCGGGGGTGTAAATGGGCCGGGGCAGTTTGCTGGCGTTTTGCAGGCCCGCCGGCAAGGGCACGCCGCATACGCTTTGGCTTTGACGGTATTCCTGCCAGCCGCTGCCCGCCAGGTAGCCGCGCACCACGGCTTCCACGGCGATGGGCCGCAAGCGCCGCACCAGCATGCTGCGGCCCCGGATTTGCTCCGCTTCGCTGGCGCTGACAACCCTGGCCGGGTCTATGCCCGTGAGATGGTTGGGGCAGATGCCCTTGAGCTGCTCAAACCACCACTGCGCCATTTGCGTGAGCAGCCGCCCCTTGCCGGGGATGGGCTGGCCCATGATGACGTCAAAGGCGCTGATGCGGTCGCTGGCGACCATGAGGATGCGGTCATTGCCAACGGCATAGTTGTCGCGCACCTTGCCGCGCGCGATGAGCGGCAGGCTGGAAAGCTGGCTGGTGAGCAAGGCGGAAGATGAGGGCATGGCGGCAGGCCCCGGGCAGGGCGAAAGTCAGACACAAAAAGCAAAAAAAGCATTGTGCCGCAGCACGTATGCTCCCGCGCTCATCAGTGTCTGGCACTGTTTTTTTGCTAGCGCCCGCCCGCAGCCAGATGGCGGGAGGGCCGATCATTCAGGAGGTTTTGAGCCATGCCAATCCGCCACATCGGAGCTGCCGCGCTGCTGCTGGGCGCTCTCGGCGCCGCCACAGCCCAGGCCGTTTCACCCCAAGCCACGTCAGAAGGTAACAGTGACATGAAAACGTCTTCCGCCGCCACCGCCGCCGCGCCTTTGCGCACCCTGGGCGAATACACCGATCCGCGCGGCATTCGCCGCCTCTACCTGCTGGTTTCGCCCAACTTGAGCGACGCGCAGATCATGACGCTGGCGCAGGCCGTTCACGCCAAGGAGAAAAACGCCTGGCTGTGGCTGCTGGACAGCGACGAAAAAGCCGCCCAGATGATGGAGGCGCTGCCGCGCACGGCCCAGGGCGACATGGCGGGCTACCCGGGCGCCTGGGTGCAGGCGCACACCGTCGCCCACTCGCAGCAGGAGCTGCTGCCCAAAGGAGCCGGCAAGCGCTGGGCCTTGTACAAGGGGCCGTACACCGGCACGCTGCTGGGCGAGCTGCCCTGAGGGCCTGTACGCAGTCCATCCCGCAGGCGCAAAAACGCGCGGATCCGGGCGAGGCCGGAGCAGCCTTGGGCATTGCAAATGCCTCGCCGGACGCGCAAGCAAGCGAGCAACAATCCCGCCTGTGCAGCCCATCCCAATCCACTCTTTGCTCCTTGCGCTCTGGCCGTGGAAAGCGGAAAGAGCCAGCCAGAGTGGACGGGCGAAGAGGCACATTTTTGCTACTCTATTTGTAGCTATAGGTCCTAGTGAAAACTGCGGGGGACGGCGTTTTCACCTGTTTTGATCCGCTCCTGTTTTTGGTGTTTTCCGGCTGGCTGCGCGGCGGCTCGTGAGTGGTTTCTTGCGGCGGTGGCTGCATTTCACTCTTCACACTTGGCAGCGCTCTGCCGCAGGCGGGTTTTCCGCCAGCCGGGCTTGCAGGCGGCTGGCGTAGATGGCGTAAGGCTCGAAGTCGGGGCGGATGGCGCGCAGGGCGTACAGCTTTTGCGCGAAGGGGCGCAGGCGGCTGGCCTGCCAGTCGTCGAGCGCCTGTTGCCACAGGGCCAGCTCCTGCGCGAGCAGCGCGGCGACGGGGCCTGCGGGCGCTCGCGGGGTGTGGATGGTGACTTCTTCCTGGCGGCCGCGCACGGAGATGCGGTCCAGCCGCTGCCAGACGGCTACGTCTTCCGCCTGCGCGCGCGTGGCGTCGCCTGCCAGGATGGTGACGCCCCAGGTGCGCGTCTGCGCTTCCAGCCGGGCGGCCAGATTGACGGCGTCGCCCACGGCGGTGTAGGCGCGGCGCACGTTGGAGCCCATGTCGCCCACGGAGGCCACGCCGGTGTTGATGCCGATGCC
The DNA here is from genome assembly GCF_900240305.1 of Ottowia massiliensis. NCBI lineage: Bacteria > Pseudomonadati > Pseudomonadota > Betaproteobacteria > Burkholderiales > Comamonadaceae > Ottowia > Ottowia massiliensis. The sequence continues at coordinate 1,119,380 of NZ_LT964854.1, forward strand.
CACGCCCAGCGCGGGCAGGCCCATGCAGACGCGCTCGGCGTTGATTTCATGCATGGCCTTGTGCATGGCCAGCGCGGCGGCCACGGCGCGGGCGGCGTGGTTGCTGCTGCGCAGGGGCGCGCCCCAGAAGGCCATGACGCAGTCGCCCATGTATTTGTCGATGGTGCCTTCGTGCTCGCGGATGACTTGCGTCAGGCGCGTGAAGATGCGGTTGAGCAGGGCCTGCAATTGCAGCGGCGCCATCGTCTCCGACAGGCTGGTGAAGCCGCGCATGTCGCAGAACATGACGGTGATTTCCCGCGCCTCGGCCCGCATGGTGTACAGCTCCGGCTGGCTGGCCATGCGTTGCACCAGCTCAGGCGGCACATAGGTGCCAAAGAGGTCAATCAGGCGGCGGCGGGCGCGGCTTTCGATGAAGTAGCCATAGCCCAGATTGAGCATGAGCAGCGCCATCACCACGAACAGTTGCGCGGCCAGCGGCAGGGCCAGCCCTTGGGCGGCGTAGAGCCAGAAGTTGAGCGCGGCCAGCGCCGCCGCCAGCCCCAGGCCCAGCGCCAGCGCGCCTGCCACGCCCAGGGCGGGCAGCAGCAGCGCCAGCAGCAGGCCGCTGGCCAGCAGCAAGGCGGCGTCCAGCACGGGGGCGTAGCCGGGGTGGGCGGGCACGCGGCCATCGAGCATGCCGGAGATGAGGTTGGCGTGCACTTCCACGCCGGGATAGACGGCGCTGACGGGCGTGGCGCGCAAGTCCATCAGGCCCGGCGCCGTAAAGCCCAGCAAAACGATGCGGCCTGCCAGCGCGCCTTCGGGCAGGCTGCCGCGCAGCACGTCCGCCGCCGGGTAGTAGCGAAAAGACCCGCCCCGCGCTCCGCCCGGGCCGCGATAGGGCGCCAGCGCCGCGCCGCTGGCCGTGAGCGGCACTTGCAACGCCTGCCCCGGCCCGCCTCTTGTGTGCGGCAGCCGCAGGCCTTGCAACAGGGGCGGCTCGCCCGCCCACTGAAGCGCTGGCGCGGGCAAGGCCCGCGAAGACGCCTGGGCCACGCCGCCATACAGGTACTGGCGCACCACGGCCAGCGCGAGCGATTCACGCCAGCCGCCATCGACGGCGGCGACCAGCGGCACGGAGCGCACGATGCCGTCGCTATCGACCAGTGCGTTGAAAAAGCCTTGCGGCGCGGCGCTGGCCAGCTTGGCGATGCTGGCTCCGTAGCCATCCCATAGCATGAGGGCGGGCGTGTCCTGCGCCGCCAGCAGCGGCGCGATGGGCGCAGGCAGCGCGCCGCTGCGGTGGCCCTGGCGGTCACTGGTGAGGTAGTAGCCCAGCACGGCGGGCCGGCCTTGCAAGGCGGCGGCAAAGCGCGCGTCGCTTTCTTCGCTGCCGCGCCCGGCTTCGGCAAACACGGCGTCAAAGCCGATGACGCTGGCGCGCTGGCGGCGCAGCACTTCTTCCACCAGCTCTGCCATGCGCTCGCGCGGCCAGGGCCACTGGCCGAGTTCGGCCAGGCTGGCTTCGTCCACATCCACGATGACCACGCGTTCGTCCAGCGTGGCGGGCATGAACAGGCGCAGCCGCGCGTCATACAGCCGCTGGTCGGCCAGCGTCAGCAGGTCCGATTCATGAACGCCCAGCGCGTGCAGCAGGGACAGCGCGAGAACGGCCAGCGCCAAGGCCATGCGCCAGAAGCGGTGGAAGGGCAGGCGCATGGAGCAAGGCTTTCAGCAGCGAAGCGAAGGCTGCGGCGCGCTGGCGAGCAGGCGGCGGGCAGACACGAAATTCGCTCCTTTATCAATAGCAATAGGTCTTAGTGGAATGAGCGCTGATGCCATTTTTGATGCCGCTGATTTCGCTCTTCTTTTTGAATATCTGCACGCTGGCAACCCGCACCCGCCCGTTCTTGGAGAGGCTGCCGCAACGGGTGAAGCGGCGGCAGACTCAACCGTCAATGAACTCCATGCGGATGCCCGCCAGCTCAATGCGGTCATGGTTGCGCAGCATGATGGGGCCGTCATCCAGCGCCACGCCATTGACGGTGGGCACGTATGCGCCTTCCATCAGCGCCAGCTCGAAGCCTTGCGGCTTGCGCGTGATGGAGGCAACTGAAACGCCCGGCTTGCCGATGGTGGTGACTTCCTTGGTGAGCAGCAGCTCGCGCCCCGTGGCCGAGCCGTTGAGCACGCGCACGCGCGGCCCCGCTTTCTTGGGCGCGGCCGGGCGCGAGTCCTGAAAGCCCGTGGCGGCAAAGGCCGATGCCGCGCCAGCCGCCTGCTGGGCTGGCGCTGCGGGTGAAGACGCCGGCTTGGCAGGCGGCGTCTGGGGCATGGACGGCGTGGCCCGGGCGGAGCCGGTGGCGTGGTAATCAATCTTGTAGCGGCCCACCTCGATGCGATCGCGATCGGCCAGCTTCTGGCTTGTGATGCGCGCGCCATTGACATAGGTGCCGTTGGTGCTGTGGCAGTCTTGCAGGATGACGTCGCCGTTTTGCATGAGGATGACGGCGTGCTCGCCGCTGACGGCAAGGTGGTCAATCACGATGTCGTTGTAGGGCCTGCGGCCCAAGGTGGTCCGGTCTTTGGTCAGCTGCGCTTCCTTGACCACCACTCCGTCCACCGAAATCACCAGCTTTGGCATGTATCTTTCTCCTCTGAGGCCCGCTCACGCACGCATGGACTCGCCCTGTTTGGTGCGGATCGTCATTTTCGTTGCAATTTTGAAAGAAATCCTGTTTTTTTTGCCGGCCCGGTAAAGCGGCACAACGCCACTGAAACGTTGTCGCGCCCGCCGTTGGCGTTGGCCTCGTCCACCAGGGCGCGCGCCGCTTCGTGCAGCTCGGCCGACTGGGCCAGCAGGCTGGCCAGGCGGCTGTCGTCCACCATGTCGGTCAGGCCATCGGAGCACAGCAAGATGACGTCGCCCGTGCGTGCGCGCATTTCGCTGACGTCCAGCTGCACCCAGTCTTCCACGCCCAGCGCGCGCGTGACAAAACCGCGAAAGCCCGATTCCGCTGCTTCTTCGGGCGTCATCAGGCCGGCATCCATGCGCTCTTGCAGCAGGGAATGGTCGCGCGTGATGCGCGTGAGTTCGCCGCTGCGCCACAGGTAGGCGCGCGAGTCGCCCACGTGGCCTACGTGCACACAGTCGCCGTGGCATACGGCCATGACCAGCGTGGTGCCCATGCCCAGGCATTCGGCCCGCGTGTGGGCAGCTTCGAAGATGGCGTGATTGGCGCTGGCCACGCTGGCATGCATGGCGCGGGCGATGTCTTCTGGCGCGATTTCGCCGCAGCTTTCGGCCAGCCACTGCGCCAGGGCGCTGGCCACCAGCTCGGTCGCCAGGGCGCTGGCCACTTCGCCTGCGTTGTAGCCGCCCATGCCGTCGGCCAGCACGGCCACGCCCTGCTCGGGGTGGATGACGATGGCGTCTTCATTGTTTTGCCGCACGCGCCCCACGTCGGTGAGAGTGGCGTAGCGCCACAGCGGGCCTGTGCTGGCTTCACTGGGCATGGCAAGCCGCCTTTTTGCCCCTGGCGCGCCGCGCCTTCAGCGCCTGGCCAATGGCCAGCACCAGCAGGGCGCCCGCCGCGCCCAGGGCGTAATGCCAGGACTGTTCCTGCGGAATGAGGTCTTTCAGCATGGGGTCGGTCTGGAACATGCCGCCCGCAATCCAGCCCAGCAGCATGCCGCCCAGCAAGATGATGACGGGGAAGCGGTCCATGAGCTTGAGAACGATCTGGCTGCCCCAGACGATGATGGGAATGCTGACGACGAGGCCGAGAATGACCAGCGCCATCTGGTGCTGCTCGCCCGCATTTTGCGCCGCTCCGGCAATGGCGATGACGTTGTCGATGCTCATGACCAGATCGGCCACGATCACGGTTTTGACGGCGCTCCAGAGCTTGTCGCTGGCCTGGATGTTGCCGTGCGCGTCTTCGTCGTGCGGCGTGATGAGCTTCACGCCAATCCATATCAGCAAAGCAGCGCCGGCTATTTTGAGAAAAGGCACTTTCAGCAGCGAGATGGCAAAGGCAATGAGCGCCACACGCAGCAAAATGGCGCCCGCCGTGCCCCAGAGAATGCCCTTGAGCCGCTGGTTTTCAGGCAATTGGCGGCAGGCCAGCGCAATGACGACGGCGTTGTCCCCGCCCAGCAGGATGTCGATCAGGATGATCTGGCCCACGGCCACCCAGAAATGGGCTGTCAGGAACTCTTCCACGGTCGCGCGTCTTTCTCAAGTGCATGAAAAAGCCGGATTATCCCGAAGGAGAATCCGGCTTGCCGGTCTGGCTGGCGGCGCCCTTCATGGGGCGCGCGCTTCAGAGCAGGCTTTTGAGCAGCTTGCCCATTTCAGACGGGTTGCGCGTGACCTTGAAGCCGCACTCTTCCAGAATGGCGAGCTTGGCGTTGGCCGTGTCAGCGCCGCCGGAAATCAGCGCGCCGGCATGCCCCATGCGCTTGCCCGCAGGCGCGGTGACGCCAGCAATGAAGCCCACCACGGGCTTTTTCATGTGCTGCTTGCACCAGCGGGCGGCATCGGCTTCGTCGGGGCCGCCGATTTCGCCGATCATGATGACGGCGTCGGTGTCCGGGTCGTCATTGAAGGCCTTCATCACGTCAATGTGCTTGAGGCCGTTGATCGGGTCGCCGCCAATGCCCACGGCGGAAGACTGGCCAATGCCCAGCTCGGTGAGCTGCGCCACGGCCTCATAGGTCAGTGTGCCGGAGCGGCTGACAACGCCGACGCGGCCTTTTTTGTGAATGTGGCCGGGCATGATGCCGATCTTGATTTCTTCCGGCGTGATGATGCCGGGGCAGTTGGGGCCGAGCAGCAGCGTTTTCTTGCCGCCGGCGGCTTCCTTGGCGCGCATCTTGCTGCGCACTTCCAGCATGTCTTTGACGGGAATGCCTTCGGTGATGCAGATGACGAAGTCCAGATCGGCCTCCACGGCTTCCCAGATGGCGGCGGCAGCGCCTGCGGGCGGCACGTAGATCACGCTCACGGTGGCGCCGGTTTGCTGGGCGGCTTCCTTGACGGTGGCGTAGATGGGCACGTCAAAAATCTTTTCGCCGGCTTTTTTCGGGTTCACGCCCGCCACGAAGCAGTGCTTGCCATTGGCGTATTCAATGCACTTTTCCGTGTGGAACTGCCCGGTCTTGCCGGTAATGCCCTGGGTGATGACTTTGGTGTCTTTATTGACGTAAATCGACATGTGTGGCTCCGGGGCTGGTTTACTTGACGGCGGCGACGATCTTGGTGGCCGCATCGGCCATGGTGTCGGCCGAGATGATGGGCAGCTTCGAGTCGGCCAGGATTTTCTTGCCTTCTTCTTCAAAGGTGCCTTTCATGCGCACCACCAGCGGCACTTGCAGATTGACGGCCTTGCAGGCGGCCACCACGCCTGTGGCGATGGTGTCGCAGCGCATGATGCCGCCGAAGATATTGACCAGAATGCCCTTGACCTTGGGGTTCTTGAGCATGATCTTGAAGGCTTCGGTCACTTTTTCGGTGGTGGCGCCGCCGCCCACGTCCAGGAAGTTGGCCGGCTCGCCGCCGAAGAGCTTGATGGTGTCCATCGTCGCCATGGCCAGGCCCGCGCCATTGACCATGCAGCCGATGTTGCCGTCCAGGCTGATGTAGGAGAGGTCGAACTTGCTGGCTTCCAGCTCGGCCGGGTCTTCTTCGTCCAGATCGCGCAGGGCCACGATTTCGGGGTGGCGGAACAGCGCGTTGCTGTCGAAGTTGAATTTGGCGTCCAGCGCGATGATGTTGCCCTTGCTGTCGCGGTTCAGCGGGTTGATTTCAACGAGCGAGGCGTCCGTGTCCATGTAGCACTTGTAGAGCTTCTTGCACACGTCGATGAACTGGGGCACGCTGCCTTCGGGCATGTTCACGCCTTTGGCCAGCTCCTGGCCTTGCGCGTCGGTCAGGCCCGTCAGCGGATCGACGAAGACCTTGACGATCTTCTCGGGGTGGCTGTGCGCCACTTCTTCAATGTTCATGCCGCCTTCGCTGCTGGCGATGATGGCCACCTTCTGCGAAGCGCGGTCGGTCAGCACTGACAGGTAATACTCTTTCTGGATGTCCGCGCCTTCTTCAATGTAGAGGCGGCGCACTTTCTGGCCTTCGGGGCCGGTCTGGTGCGTCTTGAGCTGCATGCCCAGAATCTGGCCGGCCAGCGTCTTGACTTCATCCAGCGTCTTGGCCACTTTCACGCCGCCGCCCTTGCCACGGCCGCCTGCGTGAATTTGCGCCTTGACCACCCACACGGGGCCGCCCAGCTTTTGCGCAGCCTCAACCGCTTCCTGCACGGTAAAAGCGGGAATGCCGCGCGGCACAGGCACGCCGAAGCTGCGCAGAATCTCCTTGCCTTGGTACTCGTGAATCTTCATGGATTTCCTCTGTGAAAAGAGAAGCAGACCGGAGGGCCTGCATGAACGAAAGAATCTTCGCAGGGCAAATGTATCATGCGGCAACACCCTGGCCGCCCCAAAAACTGCCCCAAACCCGTCTGTGAGCGGCGCAAAGCGGTTTTCCCTGATTGAACGCAAATGACGAAAAAAGTATTTATCGACGGCGAAGCAGGCACCACCGGCCTGCAAATCCGCCAGCGCCTGCAAGATATGGCTGGCGTGGAGCTGGTCAGCATTGATCCGGCCTTGCGCAAAGACCCCGCAGCCAAGCGCGCGCTCATGGCAGGCGTTGATCTGGTCATTCTTTGCCTGCATGACGACGCCGCGCGCGAATCCGTCGCGCTGATTGACGGGCTGCCCGCGCCCCGCCCGCGCGTGATTGATGCCTCAACAGCCCACCGCGTGGCGCCTGGCTGGGTGTTTGGCTTTGCCGAGCTGGCGCCCGGCCAGCGCGAGGCCATTTGTCAGGCCGAGCGCGTGGCCAACCCCGGCTGCTACGCCAGCGGCGCCATCGCCTTGCTGCGCCCGCTGGTTGATGCAGGCGCGCTGCCGCCCGATTACCCCGTCACCTTGCCCGCCGTCAGCGGCTACACGGGCGGCGGCCGCGCCATGATCGAGGCTTACGAGGCGGGGCAGGCTCCCGCCTACGAGCTGTATGCGCTGGGCCTGTCGCACAAGCATTTGCCTGAAATCATGCGCTATGGCGCGCTCACGCGCCGCCCGGTTTTCATGCCCGCCGTCGCCAGCTTCGCGCAAGGCATGCTGGTGGAGCTGCCCCTGCATCTGGATTTGCTGCCCGGCCAGCCTTCGCCTGAAAGGCTGCTGCAAATCTACGCCGCCCATTACGCGGGCAGTGAATGGGTCACGGTGCAGGCCGCGCCTGAAAACGGCAAGCTGGACGCCCTGGCGCTGGCGGGATCCGACACGCTGGAAATCCGCGTGTTCGGCAACGCCGCCCACCATCAGGCTGTGTGCGTGGCCCGGCTGGACAACCTGGGCAAAGGCGCCAGCGGCGCGGCCGTGCAGAACCTGCGGCTGATGCTGGGGTTGTGAGAACCTGTTCAAAGTCTGGCTGGAAACCGCCTCCCAGGCCCGGGCATTCAACTTGGATTTCTGGCTCCTATTTAGCTACTGCATTCGTAGCATTAGGTCCTAGTGGAAAGAGCGCAGAAGCCTCTTTTAGACCCTCTAAATTCGCTCCTTTTTCTGAACCTATTCAGCCTCTTTGACAGCGCGCAAGCGGGTTTTCGGTGCAAAAAAAAGCCCCGGGCCGAAGGGCCTGGGGCTTGAATCCACCTTAGGAGGGGTGGAGGAGACAAGGAGTGCAAAGCGGTCTGACCGTTTCAGCCAGGCTGTCTGCGTGGGCGCGGAGTGTAGACCCATCCCCGTTTTTCTGCACGCCAACCCGCCATCCAACCTGACAGACGGTCGTTTTGTTGCGGCGAAGCGCCCAGGCATGTTGCTTTCGGGCCAAAAATTGGCGCTTTCGCGTTTGGTTTTGCGCGTTTTCCTCAGACTCTGAACAGCTTCCCAAACCCTTCACCACAGGAGAAACCCATCATGGAATGCACCGTCAGCTGGAGCGCCCCCGCCGGGTCGCGCTCGGGCATGAGCTTCATCGCCGAAACCGGCAGCGGCCACGTTCTGGCCATGGACGGCGCGCCCGACGCTGGCAGACCCGAGCAGGGCGGGCAGAACCTGGCGCCGCGCCCGCTGGAGGCCATGCTGGCAGGCGCGGGCGGCTGCACGGCGTATGACGTGGTGCTCATCCTGCGCCGGGGCCGCCATGACGTGCGCGGCTGCACGGTGCGGCTGAGCGCCGACCGCGCCGAAACCGACCCCAAGGTTTTCACCCGCATTCACATGCACTTTCGCGTGTCAGGGCGCGAGCTGCCCGCGCAGGCCGTGGAGCGGGCCATCCACCTGAGCCACAGCAAATACTGCTCGGCAGCCATCATGCTGGGCAAGACGGCGGAAATCACCACCTCTTTTGAAGTGCTGGATGCCTGAGCCGAAAACGCCATCTTCCGCAGCGCCATCCTCCGCGCCGCCGCCTGCCCAGCAGCCCATCGAAACGCACCCCTTCGCCGCCGTGCTGCCGCCGAAGGCCACGGTGATGATGATGGGCAGCTTTCCGCCCGCGCCCGAAAAGCGCTGCATGGACTTTCACTATCCCAACTACCAAAACGACATGTGGCGCATCTACGGGCTGGCCTTCTTTGGCGACGTGGCGCACTTTCAGGTGGCGGGCAAAAAGCGTTTTGATGCCGTGCGCATCCGCGCCTTTCTCATGGAGCGCGGCATTGCCCTGTGCCCCGCCGTGCGCCGCGCGCGGCGCGAGCAGGGCAATGCGTCCGACGCCTTCCTGACCGTGATCGAGCCGGTGAACCTGGCTGCCGTGCTGCCCCAGGTGCCGCACTGCCGCACCCTGTTTGCCACCGGCGGCAAGGCCGCCGAAGTGCTGCTGGGCCTGCTGGCGGCCCAGTCACCCAAAGCCCCTGCGCCCCAGCTGCCCAAACCCGGCCACAGCATTCCTTACGGCTACGCGGGCCGCAGCTTGCAGCTGTACCGCCTGCCATCCACCTCGCGCGCCTATCCCATGCCGCTGCTGCAAAAGGCGCAAATCTGGCGCGCGTTCTTCAAGTCGCAGGGGCTGCTGGATTGAGCCGCCCCGCCTTTCCTTGAAATGCACCGGCCCGGCGGCAACTCCTGTTTTTTGTCATTCCTTGAGCAGCCTTTCGCCCATGAACACGCCCGAAAAACCCGACACGACCGATCCCGCCCAGCCTGCGCCGCAGCCTGACCCCATGCAATTTCCCATGCGCTTTCCCATCAAGGTCATGGGAAAGAATGAAGACGGCTTCGTGCACGCCATCACCGAAATCGCCCGCCGTTTTGACCCCACGTTTGACGCCGCCACCGTGGAGCTGCGCGAAAGCTCCGGCGGCAACTACTTGAGCGTGACCGTCACCGTGCTGGCCACCAGCCGCGAGCAGCTGGACGGCATCTACCGCGCCATCACCAGCCACCCCAAAGTGAAATGGGCGCTGTAGCCGCCGGGCGCTGAAAAAATTCCCATGAAAGTCATCCATCTCGGGCGCGCCGATTACGTGCCCACCTGGCGCGCCATGCAAGCCTTCGCCGCCCGGCCCTTCGGCATGGAAGGCGAAGAGCTTTGGCTGTGCGAACACCCGCCCGTCTTCACCCTGGGCATGGCCGGCCGCCCCGAACACGTGCTGGCCGCAGGCGGCATTGATGTGGTGCAAACCGACCGTGGCGGGCAGGCCACCTATCACGGCCCCGGCCAGGTGGTCGCCTACCCGCTCATCAATCTGGGCGAGCGTCCCTACTTCGTCAAGGAATACGTGCACCGGCTGGAAGAAGCCGTCATCCGCACCCTGGGCGAATGGGGCCTGCCCGGCCACCGCGTGGCGGGCGCGCCGGGCATCTACATCCGCCTGCAAGACCCCTACAGCCACGCCCCCTTGCCCCAGCGCCCCATGCGCCGCCTGCCCGGCACGCCCGCGCCGCAGCCCGACTTCACGGGCCTGGCCAAAATCAGCGCGCTGGGCATCAAAGTCAGCCGCCAGCACGCCTACCACGGCGTGGCGCTGAACGTGGACATGGCGCTGGAACCCTTTGAGCGCATCAACCCTTGCGGCCACGCGGGCCTGCCCGCCATTGACCTTTCCAGCATCGGCGTGCGCGCCTCCTGGGACGAAGCCGCCAGCGCCCTGGCCGCGCACCTCACACGCCTGCTGGCCCCCTGAAACCCGCCTCCTTGCAAGAAAAAACACGTCATGACCGAAGTCATCCGCGAAGCGCCCGCTCCCCACGCCTACAACCCCAGCGCCAAGCAAAAAGCCGCCGCCAAGCTCGCCCGCATCCCCATCAAGGTGCAGCACACCGGCCCGGCCCTGCCCAAGCCTGACTGGATTCGCGTCAAGGCCGGCAGCCCCAGCACGCGCTACTACGAAATCAAGGACATCCTGCGCCAGAACAAGCTCGTCACCGTCTGCGAAGAAGCCAGCTGCCCCAACGTGGGCGAATGCTTCGGGCGCGGCACCGCCACCTTCATGATCATGGGCGACAAGTGCACGCGCCGCTGCCCTTTCTGCGATGTCGGCCACGGCCGCCCCGACCCGCTGGACGCCCAGGAGCCGATCAACCTGGCCCGCGCCATCGGCCAAATGCGCCTCAAATACGTCGTCATCACCAGCGTGGACCGTGACGACTTGCGCGACGGCGGTAGCCAGCACTACGTGGACTGCATCCGCGCCGTGCGCCAGGCCTCGCCCGGCACCCGTATCGAAATCCTCACGCCCGACTTCCGTGGCCGCGACGACCGCGCCCTCGAAATCCTCAAGAGCGCCCCGCCCGACGTGATGAACCACAACCTCGAAACCGTGCCGCGCCTGTACAAACAAACCCGCCCCGGCAGCAACTACGAATTCAGCCTCAACCTGCTCAAGAAATTCAAGGCCCAGCACCCCGGCATCCCCACCAAAAGCGGCCTCATGGTCGGCCTGGGCGAAACCGACGAAGAAATCCTGGCCGTCATGCGCGACATGCGCGCGCACCACATCGAAATGCTCACCATCGGCCAATACCTGGCCCCCACCAGCGCCCACCTGCCCGTGCAGCGCTACGTCACCCCCGACACCTTCAAGATGTTTGAAGCCAAGGCTTACGAAATGGGCTTCACCCACGCCGCCGTCGGCGCCCTCGTGCGCAGCAGCTACCACGCCGATCAGCAGGCCCAAGGCGCCCTGTCCGGCAGCGCCGGCTGCGGCCACTGAGAACCTGCGCTCCGGCCCGCTCCTTGACCACGCCCAGGCAAAAACAGGAGCAAAAACAAAGGGGCATAAATGCCGTTCCGCGCTTTATCCACTAGGACATCATGCTATTTTTAAAGGAGCAAATCAAGGGAGCAGCCCCGCGCGCTCTGATGACCACAGGAGCAAGCCAGGCCGGCACTCGCATTGCAAAACCGTGAAACGCGCACGGGTGTTTTCTTCCGACTCTCATGGGCGCACTGGAACGTGGCAGAAACATGATCGCCAGCAAGCTCCGGAAGGGGGGCGCCGCCTGCGTGGCGGCGGCGTCTGTCCCTTAGACTCGCACGCTTGCCCGCGCCTTCTCCATGCCTCTTTACTGGTTCATCCTGCTCCCCTTCGTCGGCAGTCTTGTGGCTGCCATGATGCCAACCAAGGCCCGCAATGCGGCGGCAAGCTGGGCGGCGCTGGTGGCCGCTGGCGGGCTGGGCGGGGTGCTGCTGCTGTATCCGCAGGTGCAGGGCGGGCAGGTGCTGCGCGAGCAAGCGGCATGGCTGCCGCAGGCGGGGCTGGCGTTTGTGGTGCGGGTGGACGGCTTTGCCTGGCTGTTCGCGCTGATGGTGACGGGCATCGGCTTTCTGGTGGCGGTGTACGCGCGCTACTACATGAGCAAGGACGATCCGGTGCCGCGCTTTTTCTCCTTTTTTCTCGCCTTCATGGGCGCGATGATGGGCGTGGTGCTGTCGGGCAATCTGATTCAGCTGGTGTTTTTCTGGGAGCTGACGAGCCTGTTTTCTTTTTTGCTCATCGGCTACTGGCATCACCGCAAAGACGCACGGCGCGGCGCGCGCATGGCGCTGACGGTGACGGGTGCGGGCGGCCTGTGCCTGCTGGCGGGAGTGCTGGTGCTGGGCCGCATTGCGGGCAGTTATGACCTGGACGCCGTGCTGGCCGCCGGGCCGCAGATTCGTTCGCACGCGCTGTATGCGCCCATGCTGGCGCTGGTGCTGCTGGGGGCGCTGACCAAGAGCGCGCAGTTTCCTTTTCACTTCTGGCTGCCGCGCGCGATGGCCGCGCCCACGCCGGTTTCCAGCTATCTGCATTCGGCCACGATGGTGAAGGCGGGCGTGTTTCTGATGGCGCGGCTGTGGCCGGCGCTGTCGGGCACGCAGGAGTGGTTCTGGATTGTGGCGGGCGCGGGCGCTTGCACGCTGGTGCTGGGGGCGTATGCGGCCATGTTCCAGAACGATTTGAAGGGGCTGCTGGCGTATTCGACGATCAGCCATCTGGGGCTGATCACGCTGCTGCTGGGCATGAACCGCGAGCTGGCGACGGTGGCGGCGGTGTTTCACGTGATGAATCACGCGACGTTCAAGGCTTCGCTTTTCATGGCGGCGGGCATCATCGATCACGAGACGGGCACGCGCGATATCCGGCGGCTGGACGGCCTGTTCAAGGCCATGCCGGTGACGGGCACGCTCGCTTGCGTAGCCAGCGCGGCCATGGCGGGCGTGCCACTGATGAACGGCTTTCTCTCCAAGGAAATGTTTTTTGCCGAAACGGTGGACTTCATGAGTCCCCAGCCGTGGGTGGAAGACGCGCTGCCCATCGCCGCCACGGTGGCGGGCATGTTTGCAGTGGTGTATTCGCTGCGCTTTACGGTGGACATCTTCTTTGGCCCGCTGGCAACCGATTTGCCGCGCAAGCCGCATGAACCCGTGCGCTGGATGCGCCTGCCGGTGGAGCTGCTGGTGGTGGCCTGCCTGGTGGTGGGCATGGCGCCCAACTGGTCGGTAGGGCCGGTGCTGGAAATGGCGGCGCAAGCGGTGCTGAACGGGCCAACGCCGCATTACAGCCTGGCGGTGTGGCACGGCTTTAACAAGCCCATGGTGATGAGCCTGGTGGCGCTGGCGGGCGGCTTTGCGCTCTATCTTTTGCTGGGCCGCGCGATGGAGGCGGGGCGCTTCAAGAGGCCGCCTTTCATTGGCGGGCTGGATGGGCAGCGCCTGTTTCAGGGCGCGCTGGTGTGGCTGGATGGCGCCGTGCGCCGGGCGCTGCGCCTGGCCAGCAGCCAGCGCTTGCAGCCGCAGATGTTTTTGCTGGTGTTCGCGGCCGTGGCGGTGGCGGCGGCGTCGCTGGGCGGCAATGGCATCAACTGGGGCGACCGCGAGCGCGTGCCGGGCAGCGTGCTTTTCGCGCTGCTGTGGACGGCAGGCGGCCTGTGCGCGCTGACGGCTGCGGCGCAGGCCAAGTTCCATCGCCTGGCGGCGCTCATCCTGGTGGGCGGCGTGGGGCTGATGGTGTGCCTGACCTTCATGTGGTTTTCTGCGCCCGATCTGGCGCTCACGCAGATTGCGGTGGAAGTGGTGACCACCATTCTTTTTCTGCTGGGCTTGCGCTGGCTGCCCAAGCGGCTGGATACGGAGCCGGCGCGCCTGGGGCTGCGGGTGCGGGTGCGGCGCGCGCGCGATCTGGTGCTTTCGGTGGTGACGGGCGGCGGCATGGCGCTGCTGGCTTACGCCATGATGACGCGGCCTGCGCCGCAGAGCATTTCGCCCTTTTTCATTGACCGCGCGCTGCCCGAAGGCGGCGGGGCCAACGTGGTGAATGTGATGCTGGTGGACTTTCGCGCTTTCGACACGATTGGCGAAATCACGGTGCTGGGCATTGTGGCGCTGACGGTGTATGCGCTGCTCAGGCGCTTTCGCCCCCCGCGCGAGAGCGTGCAAGCGCCAGAGCAGCAGCGCGTGATTCCGGCAGACCTGAATACCGATCTCATCAATCCGCGCACGGCCAAGGACTCGGCCCTGGGCTACATGCAGGTGCCTGCCACGCTGGTGCGGCTGCTGTTGCCGATTGCGGGCGTGGTGGCTGCTTACATCTTCATGCGCGGGCATAACGAGCCGGGCGGCGGCTTCGTGGCGGGGCTGGTGCTGTCCATCGCCCTGCTGGCGCAATACATGGTGGCGGGCACGCAGTGGGTGGAAGCGCGGTTTCAGCTTCAGGTGATTCGCTGGATAGGCGTGGGCTGGCTGCTGGCGCTGGCCACGGGGCTGGGGTCGCTGTGGTTCGGCTACCCGTTTCTGACCACGCACACCATGCACGTGACGCTGCCGCTGGTGGGCGAAGTGCATGTGCCCAGCGCCACGTTTTTTGATGCGGGCGTGTTCGCCGTGGTGGTGGGCGCCACGCTGCTCATTCTCACGGCGCTGGCGCACCAGTCGCTGCGCGCGCACCGCACGGCGCTCAAGAAGACCGCTGCACATGCCGCCGCGCCGCAAGGCGAAGGAAAGCAAGACTGATGGAAGTCATTCTGGCCATCGTCATCGGCGTGCTGGGCGGCTCCGGCGTGTGGCTGGTGCTGCGGCCGCGCACGTTTCAGGTACTCATGGGGCTGTCGCTGCTGTCGTATGCCGTCAATCTGTTCATTTTTGCCATGGGCAGCCTGCTGCTGGCGCGCGAGCCGATCGTGCAGGCGGGCGTCGCGCCCACGCTGGAGAACTACACCGACCCGCTGCCGCAATCGCTGGTGCTCACGGCCATCGTCATCGGCTTTGCCACATCGGCGCTGTTTCTGGTAGTGATGATGGCCCTGCGCGGCCTGACCGGAAACGATCACGTGGACGGGCAGGAGAGGGACGGCTGATGGATGCGCTGATTGCCCGCTTGATGCCGCATCTGATCGTGATGCCCGTGCTGCTGCCGCTGGGCACGGCGGCGCTCATGCTGCTGCTCGGGCCGCAGCGCAGGCCGCTGAAGGCCGTGGTGAACGTGGCTTCGTGCCTGCTGGGGCTGTGCGTGTCGCTGGCGCTGCTGCGCTGGACGCTGACCGAGGGCGGCGCAGCGGCAGTGGGCATTTACATGCCTTCCAACTGGCCCGTGCCTTACGGCATCGTGCTGGTGCTGGACCGGCTCTCGGCCATGATGCTGGCGCTGACTTCGCTGCTGGCGCTGGCGGCGGTGCTTTATTCGTCGGCGCGCTGGCACAAGGCGGGGGTGTATTTCCACCCGCTGTTCCAGTTGCAGGTGATGGGCCTGTCGGGGGCTTTTCTCACGGGCGACTTGTTCAACCTGTTCGTTTTCTTCGAGATCATGCTCACGGCCTCCTACGGCCTGCTGCTGCATGGCTCCAGCCCGGCGCGGGTGCGCGCGGGGCTGCACTACATCGCCGTCAATCTGATGGCTTCCACGCTGTTTCTCATCGGCATTGCCATGCTCTATGGCGTGACGGGCACGCTGAATCTGGCTGACATGGCCATGATGGTGCCCGCCATCGCCGAAGACGACCGGGGCCTGCTGCACGCGGGTGCGGCCATCATGGCCATTGCCTTTTTGGTCAAGGCGGCGGCCTGGCCGCTCAATTTCTGGCTGCCAGCGGCCTACTCCAGCGCCGCCGCGCCGGTGGCTGCGCTCTTTGCCATCATGACCAAGCTGGGCGTGTATGCCGTGCTGCGTGTGTGGACGCTGCTGTTTCCGGCCAGCGCGGGCGTATCGGCCCTGTTTGGCGGCGATCTGCTCATCTGGATGGGGCTGGCGACGGTTGCCTTCGGGGCCATTGGCGTTTTGGCCACGCAGCAGCTGGCGCGCATGACGGCGTTTGCCGCCATCCTGTCATCAGGCACGCTGCTGGCGGCCATTGGCTTTGGCCAGCCTGCCGTGACGGGCGCGGCGCTGTATTACGCCTTCAGCTCCACGCTGGCGATTGCGGCGCTGTTTTTGCTGATTGAGCTGGTCAAGCGCGCCAGCGAGAGCGAAGAGCAGATTGCCCTGATCAGCGACACGGTTTTCGAAGAAGACGAGGCTTTTGCCGACTACCAGGCCAGCCCCGCCTCGCTGCCCGACGTGAATCTGGACGATGACGAGCAGGCGCTGATTGGCCGCGCCATTCCCTTCGCCATGGCGTTTCTGGGCCTGTCGTTCGCGCTTTGCGCCTTGCTGATTGCGGGGCTGCCGCCGCTGTCGGGCTTCATTGGCAAGTTCGCCATGCTCACGGCGCTGCTTCAGCCAGCGGGCATGGGCGCGGCCATGCCAGAGGCTGCCAGCCTGCCGGTTGATGAAGCCGCAGGTCTGTCCGCCAGCCTGCCTGTTGACACAGCGGCCGCCTTGCCGGGCATGGCTGAAGCGGCGGGCGTGCCAGTGGCCGCCTGGACCTTCATGGCGCTGCTGATTGCGGGCGGGCTGCTGTCCACCATTGCGCTTTCCCGCGCGGGCATCCGCCTGTTCTGGGCGCCGCAGGGCAGGCCGGCGCCGCGCCTGCGGGTGATCGAGACGCTGCCCATTGCCGCGCTGCTGCTGGTGACAGTGGTCATGGTGTGGCAGGCGCAGCCCGTCATGCAGTTCGCGCACTGGGCCGCGCAAGGGCTGCACGAGCCGCGCAACTACATCAACACCGTGATCGGCACGCGCCCCGTGCCTTCGCCCGGCGAGACGGACGGCGCCGGCGAAGAACTGGGCGGCCAGGCGCTGCCTGACAACGCCCCCGCGCCCGCAGAGGAGGCGCAGCCATGATGCGCAAGCTGCTGCCCGCCCCGCTGCTGTCGCTGGCCCTGCTGGTCATGTGGCTGCTGCTGGTGCGCTCCTACACCCTGGGGCAGGTGCTGCTGGGCGCGCTGGCGGGCTGGGCCATGCCCTGGTTCTTCGCCTCGCTGCGCCCGCACCGCCCGCGCATTCGCAGGCCCCTCGTGCTGGCCCGCTACATCCTCACCGTGGGCTGGGACGTGCTGCTGTCCAACCTGCAAGTGCTGCGCGGCGTGCTGCGCGTCTCGGCCCGCGCGCCCGCGCAGGATGGCTTTGTCATCATCCCCTTGCAGTTGCGCGACCCTTCCGCACTGGCGGCGCTGGCCATGGTCACCACCGTCGTGCCCGGCACGGTGTGGTGCGAGATGGCGCGCGATGGCAGCGCCTTGCTGCTGCACGTGTGGGACCTGGAGGACAAAGCCGCCTTCATCGCCCACTACAAACAGCGCTACGAGCAGCCGCTGATCGAGATTTTTGAATCATGAATCCCCTGCTTCACGGCTCCATCCTCGCCACCTTGTTCGCCTATGGCCTGGCCATGCTGCTATGCCTGTGGCGGCTGCTGCGCGGCCCGCGCGCGCAAGACCGCGTGCTGGCGCTGGACACCATTTACGCCATCGGCATGCTCATCGTGCTGGTTGCGGGCATCCGCTACGCCAGCCAGATGTACTTTGAGGCGGCGCTGCTGATTGCCCTGTTCGGCTTCGTCGGCACGGCTGCCATGGCCAAGTTCTTGCTGCGCGGCGAGGTCATCGAATGAGCGCCGCTGCCCTGCCCGTGCCTTTGTGGGCCGAAATCCTGGTGTCGCTGCTGCTGCTGGCCAGCGCCGTTTTCACGCTGGCCGCCGCCATTGGCCTGGTGCGCCTGCAAAGCTTTTTCCAGCGCATGCATCCGCCCGCGCTCATCTATACGGGCGCAGCCTGGTGCGTCACCCTGGCTTCCATCACCTACTTTTCAGCGCAGGGGCACGGCCTGGTGCTGCATGTGTGGATCATCATCATCTTGCTGTCCATCACGGTGCCCATCGCCACGGTGCTGCTCGCTCGCGCAGCGCTTTTTCGCAACCGGCAAGAACGCTTGGCGGGCACGCCCCTGCCGCTGCAACCGATGGTGGAGCCCAGCCTGGCTGAGGGCGAAAGCGCCGATCCTCAAACATGAAATGGCGCAAAGCAGGCGCTGGCGCGGCAATTCATCCGCCACGCCGGGCGGGCACGGCGGCTCGCCTACACTGCCCGCGCGTGCGCAAAAGCACGCACTTGAAAGCACGCACTTTTTCTCCCTCTTTTTCTTGAAAGGAACGCACCGTGTTCAAAAAACTGCTGCTCCTGGGCGCCATGCTCTGCTGCTCCTCCCTGTTTGCCGCAGACGTCAATACAGCCACTGCCGCCGAGCTGGACGCGATCAAGGGCATCGGCCCAGCCATGTCCGCCCGCATCATGAGCGAGCGCGAAAAAGCCCCGTTCAAGGACTGGGAAGATTTCAAAACCCGCGTCAAGGGCGTTGGCGACAAAAACGCAGCCAAGCTCTCTGACGCCGGGCTGACCGTGGGCGGCGGCGCTTACCCGCAAGCCAAGGCGGCCGCCCCGGCCGCTGCGGAAAAGCCTGCCGCCGAAGGCCGGAAGGGGAAGAAAGCCGAGAAGGCGGCCAAGGCTGAAAAACCAGCCGAATCGGCCAAGCCGTAAAAACGGCCCTCTGCTCACGCAAAAAAGCCCGCACACGCGGGCTTTTCCAATTGAAGGCAGAGCTGCAAATACTGACGCCACAAGGGCTTCCCAGCTTTTGCCTCTACCAACAAGCCACAGAAAGAGCGCGCCTGGCCCGGTAATGCACAGGCATAAACTTAGCTCTTCTATTCATAGCAATAAGTCCTAGTCGAAACTGCGCGGAATGGCATTTCACCCCATCTTTATTCGCTCCTGTTTTTAATGTGGACAGCAGACGCAGCCAGGCCGCGCAAACCTAGAATGCCCCTTTCTTCACTTCCTGCGATGCTGTCATGACCCTGCCACGCCCTGCCGCCAAGCCCCGCTGCCCCCATTTTTCTTCCGGCCCTTGCGCCAAGCGCCCCGGCTACAGCCTTGCGGCGCTGGAGACGCAAACGCTGGGCCGCTCGCACCGCTCGGCCATCGGCAAGCAGGCGCTGGCCAGGGCATGCAGCGAAACGCACCGCCTGCTGGGGCTGCCAGCCGACTGGCGCCTGGGCATCGTGCCCGCCTCGGACACCGGCGCAATGGAAATGGCCCTGTGGAGCCTGCTGGGGCCGCGCGGCGTGGACGCGCTCGGCTGGGAAACCTTTGGCCTGACCTGGGTGAAAGACGTGACGCAGCAGCTGAAGCTGCCCGACGTGCGCGTTTTCCAGGCCCCTTACGGCGAGCTGCCTGACCTGGCGCAAGTCGATTGCGACCGCGACGTGGTCTTTGCCTGGAACGGCACCACCAGCGGCGTGTGCGTGCCCAATGGCGACTGGATTGCCGACGATCGCCAGGGCCTGACCCTTTGCGATGCGACCAGCGCCGCCTTTGCGATGGAGCTGCCCTGGCACAAGCTGGACGTGGCCACCTTCTCGTGGCAAAAGGCGCTGGGCGGCGAAGGCGCGCACGGCGTCATCGTGCTGTCGCCGCGCGCCGTGGCCCGGCTGCAAAGCTACACGCCGCCCTGGCCCATGCCCAAAATCTTCCGCATGACCACGCCCGACAAGCAAACGGGCGGCAACCAGCTCAACGAAGGCATCTTCCGGGGCGAAACCATCAACACCCCTTCCATGCTCTGCGTGGCCGACTGGCTGGACACCCTGGCCTGGGCCGAAGCGATGGGCGGCGTGCCCGCCCTGGCGGCCCGCAGCCGCCAGAGCCTGGCGCACATCGAGGCCTTTGTGGCGCAGCGCGACTGGATCAGCTTTCTGGCGCGCGATGCGGCCACGCGCTCATGCACCAGCGTGTGCCTGAAGCTGGCGCTACCAGACGAGCAAGTCAAACAGCTGGCCAAACTGCTGCAAGACGAAGGCGTGGCCTACGACATCGGCTCCTACAAAGACGCTCCCGTGGGCCTGCGCATCTGGTGCGGCGCCACCGTGGAGCCGGAAGATGTGCGCGTGCTGCTGCAATGGCTGGACTGGGGGCGCGCGCAGCTTGGTCAAGTGTGAGCGGCGCATGCGCAAGACGGCGGCGCGGCGCTGTCTTGCGCCGCTCACCCCCTTCATTCGCTCTTTTATCAAGAGCAAGATGTCCTAGTGAAACCTGCGCAAGGCGTCTTTTTGCCCCTTCAAATCAGCTCCTGTTTTTGATGCTCCTCGAGCTGGCCGCCGGATTGGGCTGAAGGCTAGGGCGCGCGCAGCGCCGCCGCGTGGTGCGCCATGTGATCGGCCATGAAGCTGGCCATGAAGTAGTAGCTGTGGTCATGGCCCGCGTGCATGCGCAGCGTGAGCGGGTGGCCCGCCCGCTCGCAGGCGGCTTGCAGCAAATCGGGCCGCAGCTGGGGCAGAAATTCATCCGCCTCGCCCTGATCGACCAGCAGCGGCAGGCGCTCGCCCAAAGGCTGGGCGATGAGGGCCGTGGCATCGTGCGCCAGCCAGGCGGCGGGGTTATCGCCCAGATAGGCGGCAAACGCCTTGCGCCCCCAGGGCGCTTGCGCGGCGGCGCAAATGGGCGCGAAGGCGCTCACGCTGCGATAGCGCCCTGAATGCCGCAGCGCCAGCGTGATGGCCCCGTGCCCGCCCATGCTGTGGCCGCTGATGCCGCGCACGGGCAGCGCGGCAAAGTGCCGCTCCACCAGCGCGGGCAGCTCCTGCGCCACGTAATCTTCCATGCGGAAATGCGCGGCCCAGGGCGCTTGCGTGGCGTTCACGTAAAAGCCCGCGCCCTGGCCCAGGTCATAGGCCGCGTCATCCGGCACGCCAGCGCCGCGCGGGCTGGTATCGGGCGCCACCACGATCAGCCCGTGCTGCGCCGCCCACTGCTGCGCCCCGGCCTTGGTGATGAAGTTCTGCTCGGTGCAGGTCAGCCCCGAAAGCCAATACAAAACCGGGCATTTTTCTCCCGCCAATGCCGCTGGCGGCAGGTAAATGCCGAATTTCATGGGCGTGCCCGTGCTGTCGGAGTCGTGCTGCCAGACTTCCTGGCGGCCGCCAAAACTGGCGTGCTGTTCAAGGCGTTGCATGATGGTTTTTCCTGATTTGGCGTGTTTTTCAGAAACCGCGCTTAATAGGTTCATTCATATTGATTCAAATAACATGAATCGCGCAAATGGCGAAATCAATAATGCACCACGCTGCGAATGGATTGGCCCGCGTGCATCAATTCAAACGCCTCGTTGATGTTTTCCAGCGGCAGGGTGTGCGTCACGAACGGGGCCAGTTCGATTTCGCCTTTCATGGCCTGCTCGACCATGCCGGGCAACTCGCTGCGGCCCTTGACGCCGCCAAAGGCGCTGCCCAGCCAGCGGCGGCCGGTGACGAGCTGGAAGGGGCGGGTGGCAATTTCCTGCCCCGCGCCTGCCACGCCGATGATGACGCTCTGGCCCCAGCCCCGGTGCGCGCATTCCAGCGCGGCGCGCATGACTTGAACATTGCCAATGCATTCAAAGCTGTGGTCCACGCCCCAGCCGGTCATTTCGATGATGACTTGCTGGATGGGCTGCGCGTGGTCTTTGGGATTGACGCAATCGGTCGCGCCGAAGGTGCGGGCCAGCTCGAATTTGGCGGGGTTGGTGTCGATGGCGATGATGCGGCCCGCCTTGGCGAGCTTTGCGCCCTGGATAACGGCCAAGCCGATGCCGCCCAGCCCGAACACGGCCACGCTGTCGCCCGGCTGCACTTTGGCGGTGTTTTTCACGGCGCCCAGGCCGGTGGTCACGCCGCAGCCCAGCAGGCAGACTTGCTCCGGATTGGCGGCGGGGTTGATCTTGGCCAGCGAGACTTCGGCCACCACCGTGTATTCGCTGAAAGTGGAGCAGCCCATGTAGTGATACACGGGCTGGCCCTGGTATGAAAAGCGCGTGCTGCCGTCGGGCATCAGGCCCTTGCCTTGCGTGGCACGCACGGCAGTGCACAGATTGGTTTTGCCGCTTTTGCAAAACAGGCACTGGCGGCACTCGGCGGTGTACAAGGGGATGACGTGATCGCCCGGCTGCACGCTGGTAACGCCCTCGCCCACTTGCACGACGACGCCCGCGCCTTCGTGCCCCAGCACGGCGGGAAAGACGCCTTCGGGGTCATCGCCGCTCAAGGTGAAGGCGTCGGTGTGGCACACGCCGGTGTGGGTGATGCGCAGCAGCACTTCGCCCGCGCGGGGCGGGGCCACGTCGATTTCGACAATCTGCAAGGGTTTGCCGGGTTCAAAGGCAACGGCGGCGCGTGATTTCATGGCCTGGCTCTCCTGTGAATGATGGGGAGCGGGCAGTGTAGGCCCCGCCGCCCGGACTGGCGCGAGAGAAGGCGGGCGATGAAACAGACGGGCAAACAGGCGCGGGAGACAGACGCGAAATAGGCGAGAGAGGGCGGGCCGCGTGGTCAGTCTATGTCGCAGGCCGTGCCGTTTTGCAGGCGGCGGGCGCGGTCATGCGTGTCGGGGTGGGTGCTGAACCAGTTGTCACCGCCGGGGGCCGGAGAGTCGGCTGGTTTGCGCCGTTCAGGCTGGTTTTCAGGTTTGGGGGCCTGGCCCGCCTTGCGGGATGGGGAGGGCGCGGGCGGCTTGTCGTTCCATTTTTCAGCGGCCAGCAGCAGCGTGCCCAGCGGGGCGGCGGGCATGTGCAGCGCGTGCAGCAGGCGCTGGGCGTAGCAGTCGGCTTCGCGTTCGTGGCTGCGGCTGTAGGAGGTGGCGGCCAGCAGCGTGGTGGCGGAAGCGGTGACGGTGGGCAAGTCGCCCAGCGCGAAGCCCAGGCCCAGGCCGATAACGCTTTGCTCCAGCACGGAGCGGGTGCCGTGACGGTGCTGCACGTGGCCGATTTCATGGGCGAGCACGCCCATGAGCGCTTCGTCGCCCGCGCCGGGGGTGCTGCCGGCCAGTTCCACCATCGCGTCGGTCATGACGATGGCGCCGCCGGGCATGGCGAAGGCGTTGGGCGGCATGCCGGAGCGAAAGCGCAGCTCCAGCGGGGGCGCGTAGCCGCTGTAGTGGTGCAGGGCGGCGTCTTGCTGCACGGCGGCGGCCAGGCGGGCGAATTGCGCTTGCAGCTCAGCCTGGCGCGCGGGCGGGATTTTGCTGGGCTTGAGATAGCCGCCGTCCAGCTGATCAAGCACTTGCCGGGTGACTTGCCGCTCCCAGGCCAGCGGCACGGCGCGCGTCAGATGGCGGGCGGCCCAGGGCGTGCCGTGGTGGTAGAAGGTCCACAGCCCCGCGCCCACGAGCAGCAGCATGCCCAGCAGCGCGGGCCAGCGCGTTTGCATTTTCTCGGCCAGCGTGGGCCGCCCGCCAGCAGCGGCCAAGGCGGCCTGCCAGGCGGCGGGATCGTGCACTTGCAGGCTGCCGTGAGGCCCCAAGTCGATGGAGAGGGTTTCGGGCGTGCGGCGCGCGCTCCAGCGTTCGGGCCACTGCACGTCTTTGCGGGGCACGGCAAAGGGCGCGCCGCCTTCGGGGCGCAGCCACAGCACGGGGCCTTGCGGACTGGCCTGAAGCAGCGCCTGCGCGGGCCGCGCGCGGGTGCTGCGGCCATCGAACCAGTGAACGTTCAAGGGGGGCATTGCGGGGCGCTCAGATCAGATCCAGCCCCAGCACATCGGCCACGGCGTCGCCGAAAGCGCCTTGCTGGCGCACCATTTCACCGCTCACCTGGTCCAGCCCGCCGCGCACGTACAGCGTGACGGAATTGGCGCGCGCCGCGTATTCGCTGGCCACGGCATAGGGGCGGTAAAAGCCCAGGGTGAGCAGCGTCAGCAGCATGTTCCTGACGCACAGCCACACGTAGGCGCCAGTCTTGAGGCTGGTTTTGGAGCGGGCCATGCCGCCCAGCCCGGCGCCGTTCCACACCAGCTGGAACCGGCGCGCCACGCGGAAGGCGCGCGCGGGCACCGTGACGGCCACCACGAGCGTGAGGATGACCAGCGCCGCCATCACCAACATGCCAATGTTGCCGGGGCGCCCCCCGCCCGCCGCCGCTCCCATGATGCCCACAAAGGCAAGCGTCATCAGCACCCAGGCGGCCACCATGCCGATGGCGCCGATGATGCCTATCTGCACGTACATCACCACCCACTCGCTGAAGGCCAGCCGCAGCCGCCCCGGCTGCTGACCCAGAAAGGCGCGCCGCACGCGCAGCACGCAGTAGTTGTATTCCAGCCGCATGAACGCCAGCCAGCCGCCCAGCACGGCCAGCAGCATGCCGCCCAGCGCCAGCATCATGTGTTCCGGCAGCTCCGGCTCGCGGGCATCGCCGGCGGGTTCATCGCCGGATTCGTCAAGCTCGCCAGATTCGCTCTCTCCGGCTTCGCTCTTGTCTGCGCCAGGTTCGCCGGATTCAGGCGCGCGCGCTTCAGCTGCATCGCCTTCTGGCGGCAGTCCGTCCGGCGTCGCAGCCTGCGGGCCGCTGCCGCTGGCAGCGGAATGAGATGCGGCAGAGGATGCCGCGCTGGCGGCCGTTTCTTTTCCGTCTTCCAGCACTGCGGCGGCGAAGCCCACGCCCATCATCAGCGCGCCCGCCAGCGCCAGCGGCCAGCTGGCCTTGTACACCTCGCCCCAGGTGGCGCGAAACGACATGCGCACCCCGCGCCAGCGCGTGCAGCCAAAGCGAAAACGCATGGCGCTGCCCCACAGAAACGGCAGCACCGCCAGAAAGGCTGCCCACAGCCCGATTGCCAGCTTCTGGAAGCCGAAGTGATTGGCCGCCTCGAACAGGCCGTAGAACGAGAGCATGACCACAAAGCCCAGAAACATGCGCCACGGCCTGCGCACCGAAAACTCCAGCGGGCTGCCCGCCACCTGCGTGTGCCCGTAAAAGTATTTGATGCTGCGGTAGCGCGCAAAGGGCGTGTACAGCCCCAGCGTGGCCAGCATCAGCAGCACATTGACGATCCACACCCTGAAATATTCGCTGCCCAGCCCCGTGAAGCGGACGGCATGGGCCTCAATGGCGGGGCGCTGCGCCGCCGCTGGCAAAGGCGGCGGCGCGAAGGACGGTGAAGGCGGCAATGGCGGTGTGACTGACATGGCTCAATTGTTTCATGAGGTGACGGTCACGCCCCTTCATGGCCAGGCCGTGAAAAAAGGAAAAGGCGGACCGCTACAGGCGGAGCGCGGCAATCCCAGGTGGCTATTCACTCGCCAGAGATTGTTCTCAGCGAATTTCTTCTCCATGGACATGCCGGAAGGCAAAAAGAATTTGATGGTTGGCCGCTGCCAGGACTTGCCGTAACCATCACGCCCAGCCCAGCCCCAGGCGCAAGGGCAAATACACGGCCATGCCCGCGCCGATCACGCCCGGCAGCGTCCAGGGCCGGCCCTGAAACCGCCTGTAAAACAGCGCAGCCGCCAGCGCGGCCCACAGGCGGGCGTCGCGCCACTGGAAAAAGTCCTGCATTTGCAGCGCCAGCACATCCGGGGCCACCACGGCAGCCAGCGCGGCAATGGGGGCGTATTGCAGGCCGCGCTCCAGCCAGCGGGGCATGGGCAGCGGGCGCGCGGAGATGAAAAACAGGCAGCGCGTGATGACCGTCAGGGCCGTCAGCCCCGCCAGCGCCAGCAGCGTCCAGCCGTCGGTTGCGCCCGCACTCATGGGCACTGCCCTCGCGGGCGGGCCAGGCCCTCCAGCGCCAGCCCGGCCGACACGGCAGCGGCAATGGCCGCGACGATGCCCAGGCGATACGGCATGGCATGGGCGGCCACGGCCGCCGCGCCCGCCACCAGGGCGGCTATGCCGCGCAAGCGCCGTCCTGCCAGCGACAGCGTCACGCCCAGCAAGGCCAGCGTGCCCGCAAACTCCAGCCCCCAGCCCGGCGGCATGGCATGACCGGCGAAGATGCCCGCCAGGCCCGCCGCCTGCCAGCTGCACCAGCCCAGCGCGTTGCCGCCCCACAGATAAGCCAGCCGCGCGCGGCGCTGGCGCGGCGTGCGGCCCGGCGCGGGGAAGCGCCGCACCAGCAGCACATAGCTCAAGTCGCCCGTGGTGTAGCCCAGCAGCAGGCGGCGCAGCAGCGGCAGGTGAATGAGGTAGGCGCGCAAATGCAGGCTGAAGACGACAAAGCGCAAGTTCACGCACAGCGCCGTCAGCCAAATGACCCACAGCGGCGCGGCAGCGGCAATCAGGGGCAGCGCCGCCAGCTGCGCACTGCCTGCATAGACAAGCAGCGCCATCAGCACGCTTTCAGCCACCGACATGCCGGACTTGACCATGGCCACCCCCGTCATGAACGACCAGACGGATGTGCCCAGGGCCACGCCCGCCATGTCTTGCGCACCGGCGCGAAAGAAAGGGTTGTGCAGCAGCTGAAAAAAAGCGCGCCGCCGCTGCCCGCATGCCGCGCGCGCGCCGGCATCAGTCAAGCAGCGCTCCGGCTTGCAAGGCGGGCAGGCCGCGCACGAAATCGCTGGCAGGCAGGCGCTTGCCGCCAGCGCGTTGCAGCTCGCTCACGCACACCGCGCTGGCGCCCGCGCCTGTTTCAGCGTCAGCCCCGCAAGCGATGTGTATGCCCTGCCCGTCAATGGCCAGCACCTGCCCCGGCCGGCTGCCGGCGGGCACGGGCAACGGGCTGAGGGCGCTGCGCCAGAGCTTGAGCGTTTCCGCGCCCAGGCGGGCGCTGGCGCAAGGAAAGGGGTTGAACGCGCGAATGCGGCAGTCAATCTGCCGCGCCGGCAGCGCCCAGTCGATGGCGCTTTCGGCTTTTTCCACCTTGCGCGCGTAGCTCACGCCTTCTTCAGGCTGCGGCGTGGCGCGCAAGCCGCCGCAAGCGGCGATTTCCAGCGCCTCGACGATGAGCCGCCCGCCCAGCGCGGCCAGTTTGTCGTGCAGCGTGGCCGTGGTGTCTTGCGCGGCGATGGGCAAGCGCTCGGTCAGCAGCATGCCGCCCGTATCCAGGCCCTCGTCCATTTGCATGATGGTCACGCCCGTTTGCGCGTCGCCCGCCTCGATGGCGCGGTGTATGGGCGCCGCGCCCCGCCAGCGCGGCAGCAGGCTGGCGTGAATGTTCAGGCAGCCCAGGCGCGGCATTTGCAGCGCCCAGACCGGCAGGATGAGGCCGTAGGCGGCCACCACCATCACGTCGGCTTGCACCGCCTCCATCGCCGCGCGGGCCGCTTGCGCCTCGTCGGCAAAGCGCCCATCCAGCCGCAGGCTGCGCGGCTGAAGCACCTGGCTGGCGGCCAGGCCGTGCGCCAGCGCCCATTGCTTGACGGGCGAAGCCTGCTCTTTCATGCCCCGGCCGGCGGGCCGGTCAGGCTGGGTGAGCACCAGCGGCACTTCAAAGCGGGCCGCGCACAGGCGCTCCAGCGCCACGCGGGCAAATTCAGGCGTGCCAGCGAAGATGACTTTCATGGTTTTTTCCCCGGCTTTTCCGGTTTTGCTTCCGGCTTGATTTCCGGCTCAGGCAGGGCGGCGGCGGCTTCGCAAGGCGTCAGGCGTTGGCCGGCCAGGCTGCGGGCCAGGCGCTCGCGCCAGGGGCGCAAGGCGCGCGTGACAGCCTCGACAAGGGCCTGCTGGTTGTGCGGGTTGGAAACATAGGCTTCGTCCGTGCGATCCACCAGCACGCCCGCTTCCAGCAAAACGGCGGGCATGGCGGTTTTGCGCAAAACGGCCAGCCCGTCATATTGGTAAATGCCCAGGCGCTGGTGGAGCAGCGGGCGGTTTTCACCTTCCACCGCCTCGGCGTGGTGCAGCGTGGGCGGACGGCCCAGGGCCAGTATTTCTTCGCCCAGGCTTTCGGCCAGGCAATAGGAATTGCGAAATTGCGGGTTCTGGCCCGAAACAAACAGCGAATAACCGCGAATGGGGCGCGTGGCCTCATAAACCTCGCCATTTTCCGTCTGTTTTTTTTCCAGAAACTGCAATTGCGCCGAATCGTGGTGAATGGACAAAAACACGTCGGCCTTGAGCCGGTTGGCCAGGGCGGGGCGCTGCCCCAGCGCCATTTCCTGGCCGCTTTGGCGCGTCAGGCGCACGCGCCAGCCGTCTTTTTGCAGCGCGGCGGCCAGCTGGGCCACAAGGCGGTCGTTGTAGGCCAGTTCATGAACGCCGCGCACGCCCAGCGCGCCGGGAGCGGCAGGGCTGTGCCCGGCGTCCAGCACCAGCAGGGGCTGCCGCTGGCTGGCGGGCAGCGCGGCGGCAGGCCACGCCAGCCAGCAGGCAGCGGCGGCCAGGGCCAGGCGCCGCTTCCACTTCCACATGACAGGGCGCGGCATTACCAGCTTTGCTGCGCAATCATGTCGGGGCGGCAGGTGCCAACCTTGCATTCGCGCAGGCGGTCGCGCAAATATTCGGTTCGCTCGCGGTTGAGGCGGTAATTGCAATCCACATTGATGGTGCCGGATTCAGGCTGGCAAACGCTGTCGCGGTATTTCATCCATTTGCGCTGGATGATTTTCAAGTCCTCGCGGACGTCGGCATTGATTTGTTTGCCCAGCGCCTTGTAAACCTCGTTGAGTTCCTTGTCTGATTCAATAAAGAGCTTCGCAAGGCAATAAGTCCGGTCATACGAGGTGGTGTATTTGTCGCATTCACCGGCGGCATGCGCGGATGAGCAAAAAGCCCACGCCGCCAAAGCGGCAGCCATGATTCGAGAGATTTTCATCATGATTCTCCTGGATTGAAAAACAGTTTTGCACGCCGCGCGCCGCTTGGCATGGCGCAAGATGCAGCGGCAGGAAAGCCTTCATCACAGCGGCTGAAGAAACCCGCGAATTGTGCATGGAGCCGTTTCATGACCCGCCCATAACGGCCAGGCGCAAACAGGGAACCGAGAGAATGATTTAGCTCCTGTATCCATAGCAATGGGTCCTAGATGAATCTGTTCAGAATGGCGTTTTGGTGCCTTTGCTTTTGCTCCTGTTTTTGGTGTAAATACTGCGCTCCTGGCGGCTCATGCGGACTGTGGGCAGGCAGCGTTGAGGCCCTTTTTCAAGTCTGACCCTGGGGGCGGCGGCGGTTCAGAATGGGCTGCAAGGCGCAGTTTTGCGCCCCATCAGGGATTTGCGGCGCCCAGGAGCATCCCAATCCGCGCTTTCACGCTCACGGACGAGCCATGGCTTTGAATGCCAGGGCGGCGGGCCATTTTGAATATGAATGCGCCGCCAATCCGGAAAAGAACGGAGAAGAAAATGGGCAAAAAAAAGCCGCCTGAATAATCAGGCGGCTTTTTGAATCCTTTGGCGGAGTGGACGGGACTCGAACCCGCGACCCCCGGCGTGACAGGCCGGTATTCTAACCGACTGAACTACCACTCCGCGCCGGTGCGACTTTTTGCTTTCTTGCGAAAGCCAAGCGCCGCAAAACTTGGCGACCCTACGGGGATTCGAACCCCGGTACTCACCGTGAAAGGGTGATGTCCTAGGCCTCTAGACGATAGGGTCAAAAACCGATTTTTTGGTGGAGGTAAGCGGGATCGAACCGCTGACCTCTTGCATGCCATGCAAGCGCTCTCCCAGCTGAGCTATACCCCCGTTTCATCTGCGCTGGCTTTTGCCTTGCAGCGAAAGCGCGAATTCTATATCAATTTTCAGGCTTTGCGCAAGCAGTCCAGAACTTTTTGCTGGTGGTGCAGCGCCAGCACGGCGTCGAGGCTGGGCGTCTGGTGCGTGCCCATGACGAGCACGCGCACGGGCATGGCCAGCTGGGGCATTTTCAGGCCGTGCTCGGCCAGCGTTTGCTTGACGGCGGCGGAGATGGCGGCGGCGTTCCATTCGCTGACGGCTTTCAGCCTGTCATGCAGGCTGGCGATGGCGGGGCGAATGGCGTCGGTGACGAACTGGTCCAGCTCTTGTTGCGGCGGCTGCACGTCGGCGTAGTAGGCGCGCGCCCAGCCGGCCAGGGCCACGGTGGTTTCGCAGCGGTCTTTGAAGAGGGCGCAGATGGCGGGCAGGCGTTCGTCGGTTTGCGCGATGCCGCGCTTTTGCAGCTGCCCGGCCACCAGCGGGGCCAGTTCGGCGTCGGGCATGGCCTTGATGTGCTGGGCGTTCACCCAGCGCAGCTTGGCTTCGTCGAACTGGGCGGCGCTTTTGCCCAGGTGATCCAGGTCGAACCAGGCCAGGAATTGCTCGCGGCTGAAGATTTCATCGTCGCCGTGGCTCCAGCCCAGGCGGGCCAGGTAGTTGATCATGGCGTCGGCCAGGTAGCCTTCGTCGCGGTATTGCGTCACGGCCTTGGCGCCGTTGCGCTTGCTCATTTTTTCGCCCTGTTCGTTGAGCACGGTGGGCAAGTGGGCGTAAACGGGCGGCTCGTGGCCCAGCGCGCGGAAGATGTTGATCTGGCGCGGCGTGTTGTTCACGTGGTCGTCGCCGCGTATGACGTGGGTGATGCCCATGTCCATGTCGTCCACCACCACGCAGAAGTTGTAGGTGGGCGTGCCGTCGGGGCGGGCGATGACCAGATCGTCCAGCTCGGCGTTGCTGATTTCAATGCGGCCCTTGACTTTGTCGTCCCAGGCCACCACGCCGTCTTTCGGGTTTTTGAAGCGCAGCACGGGCTGCACGCCTTCGGGCACGGGCGGCAGCGTTTTGCCCGGTTCGGGCCGCCACGTGCCGTCGTAGCGCGGTTTTTCGCGCGCGGCTTCCTGGCGGGCGCGCAGCGCGTCGAGTTCCTGCTTGCTCATGTAGCAGGGGTAGACGTGGCCGGCCGCTTGCAGCCGGGCCAGCACTTCTTTGTAGCGGTCCATGCGCTGCATTTGGTAGTAGGGGCCTTCATCCGGCTTCATGCCGAGCCAGTCCATGCTTTCCAAAATGACATCGACGGCGGCCTGGGTGGATCGCTCCAGGTCGGTGTCTTCGATGCGCAGCACGAAATCGCCCCCCTTGGCGCGGGCGAAGGCCCACGGGTAAAGCGCAGAGCGGATGTTGCCCAGGTGAATGAAGCCCGTGGGCGAAGGGGCAAAGCGGGTGCGCACGCGGGCGGGGGTTGGGGAAGATGGCTTGGTCATGGGATTGGGAAAAAAGAAAACGGCGGCGGTTCAGCCTTGCAGCCCGCGCAGCAAGTCGGCGCGGATGTCGTCCAGGTGCTCCAGCCCCACGGCCACGCGAATCAGGCCCTGGGTCACGCCGGCGGCCTGGCGCTGCTCTTCGCTCAGGCGGCCATGCGAGGTGCTGGCGGGGTGGCTGACGATGGTTTTCACATCGCCCAGGTTGGTGGCGATGCTGCACACGCGCAGCGAGTCAATGAGATGGAAGGCCCGGCGGCGCGCTTCATCGGGCGTGCTGCCGGGCAGGCTGAAGGCCAGCACGGCGCCGCCCAGGCCGCCTTGCTGCTGCATGGCCTGCGCGTGCTGCGGGTGCGAGGGCAGGCCGGGGTAATACACGCGCTCCACGGCGGGCTGGCTCTCCAGCCACCGGGCCAGTTGCAAGGCGGCTTCGCTTTGGGCACGCACGCGCAGCGAGAGCGTTTCCAGCCCCTTGTGCACCACCCAGGCGTTAAAGGGCGAGAGCGTCAGCCCCGCTGCGCGCGCCACGGGCGCGAGCTGGCCAATGAGTTCGCCGCTGCCGCACACGGCGCCGGCCATGACGCGGCCTTGCCCGTCCAGAAATTTGGTGCCCGAATGCACCACCAAGTCAGCCCCCAGCGCCAGCGGGCGTTGCAGCACGGGCGTGGCAAAGCAGTTGTCCACCACCAGCAAGGCGCCGGCCTGATGGGCGATGGCCGCCAGCGCGGCGATGTCGCACACCTCGGTGAGCGGATTGGTCGGCGTTTCGGCAAACAGCAGGCGCGTGTCCGGGCGCACGGCGGCTTGCCAGGCGGCGGGGTCGGTTTGCGAGACAAAGCTCGTTTGCACGCCAAAGCGCGCGAAGTCCGTGCCGAACAGCCGCATGGTGGAGCCGAACATGGAGCGCGAGCAAATCACGTGATCGCCCTGTTTGAGCAGCGCCAGGCCCAGCAGCAAGATGGCCGACATGCCGCTGGCCGTGGCCAGCGCCCGTTGCGCGCCTTCCAGCGCGGCCAGGCGCTGCTCGAAGGCGGTGACGCTGGGGTTGCCCGTGCGGCTGTAGGTGTAGCCCTCGTCCGGGCTGGCGAAGTTGCGCGCCGATGTTTCGCTGTCCGGCTGCACAAAGCAGCTGGTGAGATACAGCGCCTCGGAGTGCTCGCCGTAGCCGCTGCGCGGGATGGTGGTGCGCACGGCCAGGGTGTCCGGGTGCAGGCCGGGGGGCAGAGGCAGGGTGTCGGTGGGTTGGGTCATGGCAGGCCTTCAGGGCGGATTAAAGAAAAGAGGAGCAAATTCAAGGCCCAAAAAATAGGCCTTGCGCTTATTCCACTAGGACATCATGCTATGAATCAAGGAGCGAAATAAGCCGCTTGCTCAGGCATCCGCGTCTTCCTGTTTGGCGGCCTGGGCGGCCTCGGCGGCGCGGCGCTCCTGCTGCATGCGCGCCAGCGTCTCTTCGGTGATGTCGCCCGTGACGTAGATGCCGTCAAAGCACGAAGCGTCAAAGCCCGGCAGCGCCGCATTGAGCTGGCCGATGGCCTGCTTCATCGCCTCCACGTCCTGGTAGATGAGCGCGTCGCAGCCGATGAGCTGGCAAATTTCTTCCGTGCTGCGGCCATGCGCCACCAGCTCCTCGCGCGTGGGCATGTCGATGCCATACACGTTGGGAAAGCGCACGGGCGGCGCGGCGCTGGCCAGGAAAACCTTGCTGGCCCCGGCGTCGCGCACCATCTGCACGATTTCGCGGCTGGTGGTGCCGCGAACGATGGAGTCATCGACCAGCAGCACGTTCTTGCCCGCGAACTCGCTGGCGATGGGGCTGAGCTTTTGCCGCACCGATTTTTTGCGCACGGCCTGCCCCGGCATGATGAACGTGCGGCCCACGTAGCGGTTTTTCACAAAGCCTTCCCGGCACGGCAGCCCCAGCAGCTGCGCCAGCCGCGCGGCGCTGGGGCGGCTGGTTTCGGGCACGGGAATGACCACGTCAATTTGCGTGGGCGGCACGGTGGAAACCACGCGCCTGGCCAGCGCCTCGCCCAGCGCAATGCGGGCCTGATAGACGGAGATGCCATTCATCACCGAATCGGGCCGGGCCAGATACACGTATTCAAAGATGCAGGGCGTGCAGCGCGGCTGCTGAGCGCACTGCATGGCGCTGCGCTCGCCGCTGGCGCCAATGAACACGGCCTCGCCCGGCTCCAGATCGCGCTCCAGCGTGCAGCCCAGCCCTTCCAGCACCACGGATTCGCTGGCCACCATCGTCAGCCCGTCGGCGCTGCGGCCCATGCACAAAGGGCGGATGCCGTGCGGATCGCGGAAGGCCAGCAGGCCATGCCCCGCAATCATGGCAATCACGGCATACGAGCCGCGCACGCGCTGGTGCACGCCGCGCACGGCGGCGAACACATCCTCTTGCGTGAGCGTGTGCCCGCGCGAAACGCGCTCCAGCTCATGCGCCAGCACGCCCAGCAGCACCTCGGAATCGCTGCTGGTGTTGGTGTGGCGGTGATCGGTGGAAAACAGCTCGGCCTTGAGCGCCGGCGCGTTGGTGAGATTGCCGTTGTGCACCAGCACGATGCCAAAAGGCGCGCTCGTGTAGAAAGGCTGCGCCTCTTCTTCGCTGTAGGCGTTGCCCGCCGTGGGGTAGCGCACCTGGCCCAGCCCCATGTTGCCGGGCAGCGCGCGCATGTTGCGGGTGCGGAACACATCGCGCACCATGCCGCGCGCCTTGTGCATGAAAAAGCGGCGCTCGTGCTGGGTGGCGATGCCCGCCGCGTCCTGACCCCGGTGTTGCAGCAGCAAAAGCGCGTCATAAAGAATCTGATTGACAGGGGCGCTATGGACTGCGCCAGCAATGCCGCACATGGTGGTTGGCTCCGGGTTGAGGTGGGAAAAAGCAGTTTTTCAGTAATGCACGCCCTGCCGCAGGGTAATGCTGCGGCGCTCGGCGGGCTGGGGTTCAGCGGCAGCGGGCTGCGCCTGGGCGGGCGGCGGCGCCACGGCGGGCGTGGACGCAGGCACGGGGGCGGGCGCAACCGCAGGAGCCGGGACGGAAACAGGGGCAGGGGTTGCATGGCGGCGGCCGTGCGCGCCATGCTCCGTGCCATGCGCGCGATGCGGTCTTGCGCCATGCCCGGCAGGCTCAGCTGGCGCGATAGGCGCGGCAGGGGCCACCGGCGCAGCTTGGGCGGGCGGCGGCGCCACGTCAGGCGGCGGCGCGGAGGCCGGATGGGCGGGAACAGAAGCTGGCGCGCCGCCGCCCAGCAGGGACGGGTCATGCAGCAGGGCGGCCCACGCATCGGCAGGCGGCAGCGAAGGCGGCTCCTTGGGCAGCAGAGGCACGAAACCGGAAGCCACCCGCAAGCTCCAGGAATGCGGCCACCACGGCTTGCGGGCCAGCGGGGTAGCGCCGCACAGCCACACCATGAGCACCACGATGAGCAGCGCGCGGCAGACGCCGAACACCGCGCCCAGGCCCCGGTCCACGGCGCGCAGGCCCACGGCCTCGGCGCCGCGCGACACCATCCAGGCCACGAAGCCTCCCGCGAAAACCGCCAGCACGTAAATCAGCGCGAAGCCTGCGGCCAGCCGCACGCCAGGCAGGGAGTTCTCCATGGGCAGCCAGGCCGCCACATCGGCTGCGAAGGCGCGGGCCAGAAAAAAGCCGCCCACCCAGCCGCACAGCGCAATGGCCTCGATCAGAAAACCGCGCATGAACCCCGCCAGCAGCGACACCAGCAGCACTGCCAGGGCCACCCAGTCCAGGGGAGTTGGAAAGATTTCGGCAGACATGTCGTTCACGCTCCTTGAAGGTGAGTGAAAAAACCAAAACAGGCGTCAGCGCCCTGGAGCCTGCGCCACAGCATGCGCGCCCTCACTGCGCCTGCACGGCGAAGGGCAGGCCCGCGCGTTTGAGCGCGGCGGCGGCCTTGTCGGCCTCTTCGCGGGAGCTGAAAGGGCCGGCCCGCACGCGGGTGCGCTGGCCAGAGGCCGTACTGACCGCCTGCGTGTAGGTGTGCACGCCCGCGCGCTCGGCTTTCTGGCGGGCGCTGGCCGCGCCTGCCGCATCGGCAAACGCGCCAATCTGGATGAAAAAGCGGCTGCCGCCAGCGGCGGGCTTGCTGGCGGGTTTGTCTGCGGCCTTGTCGGCAGCCTTGTCTGCCGGCTTGGCGCTGCGGCCTTCCAGCAGCGCGCGCGCGCGGTCGCCGTCGCTGGCTTCGGCCGCGCGCGAAGGCTTGCCGCCCTGGCCGTGCAGCAGGGCCAGGGCGCGCTGCGCGTCGCCGCTGCTTTCGCGCGCAGCGGCGCGAGGCTTGTCGGCAGCCTTGTCTGCCGGTTTTTCCGCAGGTTTCTCCGCCGGCTTGTCCGCAGGCTTGACGGGTTTGCGGTCAGCTGGCTTTTCCGCCGGCCTGGCCGGTTTCTCGGCGGGCTTGGCTGGTTTCTCGACGGTTTTTTCAGGTTTGGCGGGCTTGGCTGCGGGTTTTTCAGCCGGTTTTTCAGCCGGTTTTTCCGCTGGCTTGTCCGCCGCAGGCCGGGGCTGGGGCGGTTGTGGTTGATAGGGCGTGAGCGGCTGCGGGCGCGCAGACGCGGCGGGCGGTTCAGGCGCGGCTCCAGTGGCGGCAATGAGTTCTTCGCGCTCATTCAGGCTGTCTGCCGTGTCAATCTGGCTGCTGCGTGCGGAGGCGGCGGATGAAGGCGGCGGCAGTGGAGCGACCTGATCGCGGTCTGGAATGACCACGGGCGCTTGCACGGCCACGGGCCTGGGCTGCGAAGAAAACAGCATGGGCAGCCCGATGATGGCGGCAGCCACCAGCACCAGCGCGCCCAGCAGGCGCACGCGCGCCTGGCGGCGCAGCTCATCGACCGACAGGGCGGGCGCCGCCGGCTCTGACCGCTTGCGGCCCGCACGAGCAGGCGAGGGTTTGTCCTGGCCGGGGGGGCGAAAAGGAGGAAAGGCCATGAGCGGTAAGGCGGACGAAAGTGTGAAGGCGAAGGCGTGAAGGCGTGCTGGAGGCGGGCGGGGCCGGTCAGGCGGATAGGCGCGCCGCCCAAGGCAAGCCGTGCGGCGGCTCGTCAGTCTGGCGTGGCCCTGGGCGGCGGCACGGGCTGGCCCGGCTCCAGATGCGGCACGCCATGCCGCAGCACGCCGCCGACGGTGAAAAACGAGCCAAAGACGACGATTCTATCGGTCGCCTCAGTGGCCAGCGCTGCGGCGTTCAGGGCCTGGGCGGGGCTGGCAAAGCACTCGGCGGGCACGTTCTTGCGCCGGGTTTGCGCCTGCCACAAAGCCTGCAATTGGGCGGCGGGCAGGGCGCGGGGCGTGGGCAAATCGGTGAAATACCAGTGGTCGATGATCGGGTCAATGCGCGCAAGGATGCCCGGCAGGTCTTTGTCGCGCATGGCGCCGAACACGGCGCGGGTGGTGGGGTAAAAGCCCATCGCGTCCAGATTGGCCGCCAGCGTGGCCACGGCGTGGGGGTTGTGCGCCACATCCAGCACCAGGGCGGGCTTGCCCGGCACGATCTGGAAGCGCCCTGGCAGCGTGACGTGCGCCATGCCGTTGCGCACGGCCTGCGCCGTCACGGGCAGGCGGCTGCGCAGGGCCTCCAGCGCGGCCAGCGCGCCAGCGGCGTTCACCAGCTGGTTGGCGCCGCGCAGGGCCGGGTAGGCCAGGCCGCTGTAGCGCCGCCCGCGCCCGGCCCAGGCCCATTGCTGCTTGTCGCCGCTGACGTTGAAGTCGCGCCCTGACAGCCACAAATCCGCCCCGATGGCCGTGGCGCGCTCGATCACGCTTTGCGGCGGCACGGGGTCGCTGACGATGGCGGGGCGGCCCGCGCGCAAGATGCCCGCCTTCTCGCGGCCGATTTCCTCGCGCGTGGCGCCCAGAAATTCGGCGTGGTCGATGTCCACGCTGGTGATGATGGCGCAGTCGGCGTCGATGATGTTCACGGCATCCAGCCGCCCGCCCATGCCCACTTCCAGCACCACGGCATCCAGCCCGGCCCCTGCGAGCACATGCAAGATGGCCAGCGTGGTGAACTCAAAGTAGGTCAGCGCCACGCCGCCGCGCGCCTGCTCCACGGCGGCGCAGGCCGCCGCCAGCGTTTGGGCGTCGCAAGGCTGGCCGCGCACGCGGCAGCGCTCTTCAAAATCCACCAGATGCGGCGAGGTATAGACGCCCACGCGGTAGCCCGCATGCGTGAGCACGGCCTCCAGCATGGCGCAAGTGGAGCCTTTGCCGTTGGTGCCCGCCACGGTGAAAACAGGGCAGGCAAACGCCAGCCCCATGCGCGAGGCCACCTCGCGCACGCGCTCCAGCCCCAGCGCGATGTTTTCAGGATGCAGGCGCTCGGCATGCGCGAGCCATTCGGCCAGAGTCTTCGGGGTGCTCATGATGCAAGGAGATCGCTGTATTGACTATGCTTTTGATAGCTGCCTGCGCTGATTTCACTAGGACAAACGGCCGGTTTGATGCCTGAACCTGATGCCTGGCCCTTGATCGAAGCCCGCGCCTTGGCGCCCCGCTCACGCAGCCGACTTGGCGGCCTCGCGCGGCACGCGCAGCGGCGGCTGGTTTCCGGTGATGACGGCTTCCTCGATGACGACTTTGGCCACGTCTGGCGTATTGGGCAGGTCAAACATGGTGTCGATCAGCGCCTGCTCCATGATGGAGCGCAGGCCGCGCGCGCCCGTTTTGCGCGCCAGCGCCTTGCGGGCAATGGCGCGCAGCGCGGCGGGGGTGATTTCCAGCTCCACGCCTTCCATCGCGAACAGGCGCTCGTATTGCTTGACGAGGGCGTTTTTCGGCTCGGTGAGGATTTGAACGAGCGCGTCTTCCGTCAGCTCCGCCAGCGTGGTCACCACGGGCATGCGGCCCACCAGCTCGGGAATCATTCCGTATTTGATGAGGTCTTCCGGCTCCACGTCGGCGAACACCTGCGTGAGCGAGCGCTCCTGCTTGCTGCGCACGGTGGCGCCAAAGCCGATGCCGCCCGACTCCATGCGCGCCTCGATCACCTTTTCCAGCCCGGCGAACGCGCCGCCGCAGATGAACAGAATGTTGGTCGTGTCCACTTGCAGGTATTCCGAGTTGGGCACTTTGCGCCCGCCTTGCGGCGGCACGCTGGCCACGGTGCCTTCAATGAGCTTGAGCAGCGCCTGCTGCACGCCTTCACCCGAAACGTCGCGCGTGATGCTGGGGTTGTCGGCCTTGCGGGTGATCTTGTCGATTTCGTCGATATAGACAATGCCGCGCTGCGCGCGCTCCACGTTGTATTCGCAGTTTTGCAGCAGCTTGGCGATGATGTTTTCCACGTCTTCGCCCACGTAGCCGGCTTCGGTGAGCGTGGTGGCGTCGGCCATCGCGAAGGGCACATTGAGCTGGCGCGCCAGGGTTTGCGCCAGCAGCGTTTTGCCGGAGCCGGTCGGGCCGATGAGCAGGATGTTGCTTTTGGCCAGCTCCACATCGCCGCCCAGGCTGTCGTCCTTGTGGCGCAGGCGCTTGTAGTGGTTGTACACGGCCACGGCCAGCGTGCGCTTGGCCTTTTCCTGCCCGATCACGTAGTTGTCCAGGTGCGCCTTCAGCTCCGCCGGCGTGGGCAGGCTGTCGCTGGCGCAAGCCGCCGCGTCATTTTTCAGCTCTTCTTGCAGGATGCTGGAGCTTTGCTTGACGCACTCGTCACAGATGAAGGCGAAAT
Source organism: Ottowia massiliensis (assembly GCF_900240305.1). Taxonomy (NCBI): domain Bacteria; kingdom Pseudomonadati; phylum Pseudomonadota; class Betaproteobacteria; order Burkholderiales; family Comamonadaceae; genus Ottowia; species Ottowia massiliensis. The sequence continues at coordinate 1,157,812 of NZ_LT964854.1, forward strand.
GGCTGCCCACCTTGCCTTCAATGAGTCGGTGCACCTCATGCTGGCTTTTGCCGCAAAAGGAGCAGTGAAGGGGCTTGTCGCCCGAAAAGTTTTGCTTGTCGGCCATGAGAGCGAAGGGTGGGGGTTGCCCGCGAAAAATGCAACTGCGCATGATAGCAACGGGGTGCTTGCAGCAGGCGCGGGCGGAGCAAGTCTCCGGGCAGGGCCGATTGCCAGGAAACATCAAAAATAGGAGCGAATTAAATGGCCAAAATATCAGGATTGAGCACGTTTAACCAGGACATTACGCTATTGTTAGAGGAGCAATCTAGAAGAAAGTGGCGCGCACCTGAAAGAGCTTGTCTGCTTCCCGGATGGCGCGTTTGTGGGGCAGAAAGAGGATGACGTGGTCATCGGCTTCGATGACGGTGTCATGGTGGGGCATGAGCACTTGCGTGCCCAGGGTGGAAGGGCGCACGATGGCGCCAACGCGCGCGCCTTGCGGCAGTTCGATTTCGTCGATGCGGCGGCCCACAAGGCGTGAAGTCTTGGCGCTGCCCCGGGCCACGCCTTCCAGCGCTTCGGCGGCGCCCCGGCGCAGGCTGTGAACGGCAACCACTGCGCCGCGCCGCACGTGGGTGAGCAGCTCGCCGATGACGGCGTGCGCGGGCGAGATGGCAATGTCGATGGCGCTGCCTTCAAGCATGTCGGCATAGGCGCGGCGATTGACCAGGGCCATGACGCGCCGCGCGCCCATGCGCTTGGCGAGCATGGCCGAGAGGATGTTGTCTTCGTCGTCGCTGGTGACGGCCACGAACAAATCCATTTCGCCCACGTTTTCGTTGCGCAGCAGGTCTTCGTCGGCGGCGTCGCCCAGCAGCACGAGCGAATCGGGCAGCTCGCCAGCCAGGTATTTGCAGCGCAGACGGTCGTGCTCGATGACCTTGACGGCGCATTGCCCCGCCAGGCTGCGCGCCAGGCTCAGGCCCACGCGGCCGCCGCCCACAATCATCACGCGGCGCACGGGCTGGTTGGCGTTGCCGATGGCGCGCAACACTTGGTACGCCTGCTCGCGGGCGACCAGCACGAATACTTCATCTCCCGCACACACGCGCGAGGCCGAGTCGCAGGCTATTTCTTCGCCCAGGTGGTAGATGGCGACGATGCGGAAATTCATCTCCCCGTGTTCCTGGCTGAATTCGCCCACGGTACGCCCGGCCAGGTCACTGTGGCCTGACACGCGCACGGCCACCAGGCAGACGCGGCCTTGCGAGAATTGCAGCGCTTGCAGCGCTTCCGGGTATTCCACCAGCTGGCGGATGTAGCGCGTGACGGAGTCTTCAGGGCAGATGACGCGGTCTACCGCAAAGCCGTCTGGCCCCAGCAGCGCCTCACTGTCCTTGATTTCGGGGGAGCGCACGCGGGCGATGCGGGTGGGCACGTTGAACACGTCGTGCGCGATCTTGCAGGCCACCAGGTTGGTTTCGTCCTGCGGGGTGCAGGCAACGAACATGTCGGCATCTTGCGCGCCCGCATTGCGCAGCACCGAGGGCTGGATGCCATTGCCGATGACGCCGCGCAGCTCCAGGCGGTCTTCCAGGCGGCGCAGGCGCTCGGGGTCGGGGTCGATGACGGTGATGTCGTTTTGCTCGCTGGCCAGGTTTTCGGCCACGCTTTCGCCAACGCGGCCTGCGCCAAGGATGATGATTCGCATGGGTCTGCTTCAGAAATAAGGGCAGCCAATCCTCGCGGCCCCGGAACCTGTTCAAAGAAAAGCGGGCCGGGCGGCCCGCTTGCGCGTTGTCTGCTCAGGCTCAACCTGCTCTGCGGCCTGTGGCGCTCACAAGGCTTGCAACAAGTTGGCCAGATCGACGGCGGATTTGACGCGCATCTTGTCAAACACGCGGGCGCGATGCACTTCCACCGTGCGCACGCTGATGCCCAGCTCGTCTGCCGTGGCCTTGTTGGCCAGGCCCCGGGCAATGCAGTACATCACTTCCTGCTCGCGGTCGGTCAGCTCGTTGATGCGGGCGACAACGTCATGGCGGTCATGCAGCACTTCCATGCGCTCGGCGGAGACTTGCAGGGCCTGTTCGATGCGGTCCACCAGCGCGTTGTCGGAGAAGGGTTTTTCGCAGAAGTCGAAAGCGCCGCGCTTGATGGAGGCCACGGCCATGGGCACATCGGCATGGCCCGTGAGGAAGATGACGGGCCACACCCAGGCGATGCCGCGCGCCAGCAGTTTTTCAAACAGCTCCAGACCGCTCATGCCGCCTTCCAGGCGCACGTCCAGCACGATGCAGGCCGGATGCGGCGGCACGGGGGGCGGCTCATCGCCGTCAAGCTCCGGGGCCGGGCCGAGCATGGCCTCAAAGGCTTCGGCGCTGGAAAAAGCCTCAGGCACCAGGCGGCGCGAGCGCAACAGCCAGGCAAGGGCTTCGCGCACGCTGGCATCGTCGTCGATCAGGAAAACAAGGGCGTCTTTGGAGTTGGACATTTCAATACTTCTAAAAAATCCTGCGGCGAATCAGCCGCGAAAAAACATCAAACAACGATGCGGAGCTATCTAGCATGACACGCTTTTCGGGTTTTTCATAGCATTTTTCGTGCCATATTCATGTAATAGGCGCGCTTGTCTCTTTCTTTGCATTCATTAATGGCGCGCGGCGGCCGCGCCCAGTGCGCGCCGGTATTGCACGGCTTCGGCCACGTGGGCGGCGGCCACGGTGGCGCTGCCGGCCAGGTCGGCAATGGTGCGGGCCACTTTCAAGGCGCGGTGCGTGGCGCGGGCGCTCCAGCCCAGGCGCTCGGCGGCGGTTTGCGCAAAGCGGGCGGCTTCGGGCTGCAAATGCAGATATTCATCCAGCGCCTGCCCGGCCAGATATTGATTGGGCGTGCCTTGCCGCGCCAGCGCGCGCTGCCAGGCGGCGGTGCAGCGCGCACGTATGGCGGCGCTGCTTTCGCCAGGCGGGGCGGCCAGCAGCTCGGCGGCGGGCAGGGCGGGCACTTCCACGTGCAGGTCGATGCGGTCCAGCAGCGGGCCGGAGAGCTTGCCCTGGTAGCGGGCGATTTGGTCTGGCGTGCAGCGGCAGGCGTGGCGCGCATCGCCTAGGTGGCCGCAAGGGCAGAGGTTCATGGCGGCAATGAGCTGAAAGCGCGCCGGAAATTCGGCCCGCTGCGCGGCGCGCGAGATGGTGATGTGGCCCGATTCCAGCGGCTCGCGCAAGGCTTCCAGCGCGGCGCGGGGGAATTCGGGCAGCTCATCCAGAAACAGCACGCCGTTGTGCGCCAGCGAAATTTCGCCCGGCTTGGGCGGCGAGCCGCCGCCAACCAGCGCCACGGCGCTGGCCGAGTGGTGCGGCGCGCAAGTAGGGCGCAAACCCCATTGGGCCAGCGAAAAGCGCCCGGCCAGGCTGGCGATGGCGGCGCTTTGCAGCGCGTCTGGCGCGCTCATGGGCGGCAGCAGGCCCGCAAAGCGCTGCGCGAGCATGGATTTGCCCGTGCCCGGCGGCCCGGACATGAGCAGGCTGTGGCCGCCAGCGGCGGCGATTTCCAGCGCGCGCTTGGCGGCGGCCTGGCCTTTCACATCGGCCAGATCGGGGTATTGGGGCGCAGCGGCGGGCGTGGCGCCGGCCAGCTTGGCCCAGCCGCTGGCCGCGTCTGAAGCGGGCGGCGGCGCGCCGTCAGGCAGAAACTGCGCCACCACGTCCAGCAAATGGCGGGCGCGGTACACGTCAATGCCTGGCGCCAGCGCCGCTTCTTCCGCGCTGCCGGGCGGCAGCACGAGACGAACGCGGGCGGCGTCTTCCGTCTGCGCCGCGTGCAGGGCCGCCGCCGTGGCCAGCGCGCCGCGCACGGGGCGCAGCTCGCCTGAAAGCGACAGCTCGCCCGCAAATTCCCAGCCCGCGAGCTTGCGCCCGTCAATCTGGCCGCTGGCCGCCAGAATGCCCAGCGCAATGGGCAGATCAAAGCGGCCCGAATCCTTGGGCAAATCAGCCGGGGCCAGATTGACGGTGATGCGCTGGTTGTGCGGAAATTGCAGGCCGCTGTTGAGCAAGGCGCTGCGCACACGCTCGCGCGCTTCTTTCACCTCCACATCGGCCAGGCCCACCAGCGTGAAGGCGGGCAGGCCATTGGCCAGGTGCGCTTCCACCGCCACGGCGGGCGCGGCCAGCCCCATCAGGGCGCGGCCCTGCACCAGACTCAATCCCATGCTCGGCTCCCTTCCATTTTTCGCTGGCCTGTTTGACTATGAAAATAATAGCTGCCCGGGCTTGTTTCACGGGCGCAAGCGGCTCAAAAGGCCCCCGGAAACTCAACATTGAAAGGCGCGGGACACCTGTGCTGAACGCATGGGACTGGCCATTTCACGAGCGGGCGTTTTCAGCGTCCGCTTGAGAGTTTCATCACGGCCACGCCGCTGATGATCAGCGCCGCGCCGAGCCAGCGGCCAAAGGTGGCTGCGTCGTTGAAAAAGAGAACGCCCACGAGAAATGTGCCTGCCGCGCCAATGCCCGTCCACACCGCATAGGCGGTGCCCATCGGAATTTCCTTCTGGGCGAGAAAAAGCAGGAAACCGCTGCCTGCCATGAAGAGAACGGCGGCGGCGATGCCCGCGAGGCGGCAGCCGTCTTGCTGCGCGTATTTGAGGCCCAGCGGCCAGCCGATTTCCAGCAGCCCGGCAGTGATGAGAAAAAGCCAGCTCATGTCGTGGTTTCTGTAATGAAAAGAGGGCGCGCTGCATCTGCCCGATAAGGATTCACAAGGGTTCGCCAGGCGGCGCACGCCGCCATGATGCATGAAAAAAAGGAGCAAATTTAAGCGGCAAGAATACCGTCTTGCGCAGATTCCACTAGGACCCTTTGCTCTGATTCAAGGAGCAAAAGAATGCTGCGCATCCGCCCTTCACATTCGGCCCCGCGCAGCCAGCCGCGAGCGGGCGCTCACAGCATGACCCAGTCCGCCACATAGGCGCTGGGCCGCTGGAAGTTGTCGTTGAGCAGCCTGCCGGGGGCCAAGTCCAGGCTGTAGCCCAGTTCGGGCAGCGGGCTGCGGAACCAGCGCTGGTACATCTCCTGCATGGCGCCGCTGCGGTACAGGCGCTTCATTTCGTCATCCACCAGGCTGCCCAGCTCCCGGTCGGCCTTGCTGAATGCCAGGGACAGCGGCTCAATGGACAAGGCAGGCCCCACCAATTCCAGATGCCGGGACGACTGGCGCGCGCGCACCAGCAGCTGAACGTCGTCTGTCAGGATGCCGTCGATCCTGCCTTGCTCCAGCGCGGTCACGCCGTCATTGGTGCTGTCAAACAGCTGCGTTTTCCAGCTGTCGGTGTGCTGGCGCTGGTGTTTTTGCATCACCAGCTCGCCCGTGGTGCCTTTGACCAGCCCCAGCGTCTTGTTCTTCATGTCCTGCAAGGAGAGGATGCCCTCGCCTTCGCGCACCAGCAGGCGCGCGCCCGCATAAAAGTAGGTCAGCCCCAAGGCCACCAGCTCGCGCCGGGCGGGCGTGTTGGTGGTCACGCCGCATTCAAGGTCAATGCGCTTGTCAAGAATGGAGCGCACGCGATCCGCCGAGGTCACGGGAACGTAGCGCACTTCCAGGCGAGGCAGCTTCAAATGCTCCTGCACGGCGGCGGCCAGGCGCTGGCAGGTTTCAATGGCGTAGCCCACCACTTGTCCACTTTTGGTTTTCCATGAGAACGGTATGGCGTTTTCGCGGTAACCCAGGGTCATGCGCCCCGTGTTTCTGATGGCATCCAGGGTTTCACCCCCCCATGCGCTGCCTGCGCCCAGCAAAGCCAAGGAAAACACGCAGACAGCGCGGCGGACAGAGTTGTTCAACAGCATTTCATCAACCTCATTCGCAGCCTTGTCGCAGGAATGCGACGGACCCAGCGCAACAAAGCGTGGAATATTACCGGAATATGGCTTTCCACGCTTTTTCACCGCCACGGCGCTTGCGCAAAGAGGGGGTTTCTGGCTGGCTGCTGGCTGATTGGAGCCGCCCCAAGCTGAAAATACGTGAATACTGCTTGCCAATAGGATATTGGCGGTTTATTCGCGATATACCCGGGTCAAAATGAACGGATTAACGATCACGCCTTGACCCAAGCGCTCATATGCTGTGAAAAACCGATGTGCGGATAGTAATTAGCGGCGTCCGGCGCGGCCAGCAAAATGATTTTGCACGCGGGATGCAGCGCCGATTTCACCTTGTCAATCAAGGCGATGCCGACACCTTGTTTCTGGTGCGATTCACGCACGGCCAGATCAGACAGATAGCAGCAGTAGGCGAAATCCGTCACGCAGCGGGCCACGCCGATCAGCGAGGCTGCATCCCAGGCCGTCACCACCAGATTGGCATGCGCAAGCATGGCGGCGATGCGAGCGGAATCATCCAGAGGCCGCCGCGCGCCCAGGCTGGTATTTTTCAGCAATTCCACGAATTGGCTGCCGCTGATGGGTTCATTGATTTTGAAAGTAATCATGCCGTGCTCAGTGAATATATCCAGGCCACGCATGGCAGCCTTTGCCGCAATTTGGGAAATGGATTTTGAAACACACTAAAAAAATCCGGCGGATTTTCCGCCAGACTGGCGTTTTGCCTTGAGATGAAGCGAAAGACGCCGACGCACAGCAGGCCGGCTTGCGGCGGCCTTGAGGAACCGCTGGAACACGCAGGGAGCAGGCAGAGTTATTCAGCTCCTTTATTCATAGCGCGATGTCCTAGTGGAAACTGCGCGAAGCGGCATTTTTGGCCCTTGAATTCGCTCCTGTTTTTGATGCCTGTAGGCGGGCTGAGCAGGCTCCTACATCACCGTCCAGTCGGTCACGTAAGCCGTGGGGCGGCGCAGGTTGTCTTGCAGCAGGGCGCCCATTTTCAGGTTCAGGTTGTAGCCCAGGCCGGGCAGGGGAGAGAGAAACCAGCGCTTGTAGATGGCGTCCATTTCTCCGTCGCGGTAGAGCTGCTGCATGATTTGCAGCACCACCCGTTCCAGCTCCGGATCGCTCTTGCTGAACATGGGGGCCAGCGGTTCAATGGAGTAACGCTGCGCCGGAACGGAAAATTTGCCGCCGGATTGCGCGGCGATGGTGAGCAAAGTGACATCGTCGTCGAGCAGGGCGTCGATCTCGCCTTGCTCCAGCGCGGTTGTGGCTTCGCGCATGGATTTGAAGGTTTTGAGCGTCCAGCCGCCGCTGCGGTTTTTGTGGATGTCGATGATTTGGTTGCCGGTGGCTCCTTCGAGCACGCCCAGATTCTTGCCCCTGAGGCCGCTCAGGCCCGTGATGCCGCTGCCTTCACGAACCATCAGCGCCGAGCCGGCATAGAAATAGGCCAGGCCAAAAGCCACTTGTTCGCGCCGCGCCTTGTTGTTGGTGGTGCCGGCGCATTCCATGTCGATTTCGCCATTGACGACGGCGGGAATGCGCGTGGATTCAAGCACGGGCACAGCCTGCACTTGCAGCTTGGGCAGTTTCAGATGGGCGGCAATGCCTGCGGCAATGCGCTGGCAAATGTCAGGCGCGTAGCCTGTTGCAGCGCCGGGGCTGGTTTCCCATGAAAAGGGCACGCCATTCGGGCGGTAGCCCATCTTGAACACGCCGGTGGTCTGGATGCGGTTCAGCACCGGCCCCGCATGCGCAGGCGACGCCAGGGCCGCGCAGGCAGCCAAGCCCGCCAGCAGGCGCAGGGCCAGGCGGGAGAAAGAAGCAGAAGCGATTGTCATGATTTGCAAGGGTTTTCACCGAGGGAATGCAATTATGGATTGCATTCTGCTTGCGCGGGTGAAAGCGCTTGCAGCAAAGTTCGTTTCAGTATTTCCTGTGCAGATACACAGAGAGGCTGTCTGCTGATTCTCCTTGGGGGAGAAGGCGGGCTTACATCACCGTCCAGTCCGCCACGTAGCTCGTGGGGCGGCGCAGGTTGTCTTGCAGCAAGGCGCCCATTTTCAGGTTCAGGTTGTAGCCCAGACCAGGCAGGGGGGAGAGAAACCAGCGCTTGTAGATGGCGTCCATTTCTCCATCGCGATAAAGCTGCTGCATGGCTTGCAGCACCACTTTTTCCAGCTCCGGATCAGACTTGCTGAACATGGGCGCCAGCGGTTCGATGGAGTAGCGCTGCGCCAGCACGGAAAGCTTGCCGCCGGATTGCGCCGCTGCGGTGAGCAGGGTGACGTCGTCGTACATCAGTGCGTCAATCTCGCCGCGCCCCAGCGCCGCCGTGGCCTCGTTCATGGATTTGAAGGTTTTGAGCGTCCAGCCGCCATTGTCGTTTTTGAGTTCAGCAATCTGGCTGCTGGTGGAGCCTTCAAGCGTGCCCAGCTTTTTGCCTCTGCAATTGCCAAGGCCCGTGATGTCGCTGCCTTCACGAACCATCAGCGCCGAGCCGGCATAGAAATAAGGCAAGCCGAAAGCCACTTGTTCGCGCCGCGCCTTGCTGTTGGTGGTGCCAGCGCATTCAATGTCGATTTCCCCATTGATGACGGCTGAAATGCGGGTGGATTCAAGCACGGGCACAGCCTGCACTTGCAGCTTGGGCAGTTTCAGATGGCTGGCGATGCTGGCGGCGATGCGCTGGCAAATATCAGGCGCATATCCGGTCGCTGCGCTTGGCCCTGTTTCCCACGAGAAAGGCGCGCCGTCGGCCCGGTATCCCATTTTCAATACGCCCGTGGACTGAATGCGATCCAGCACGGAACCGGCCTGCGCCACGGACGGCGCGGCGCAGACAAACAAAGTGGCCGCGCAGGCAGCCAGCAGGCAGCGCGCGAAAGAAAGAGTCGTTGCGTGTTTCATGCGGCATGAGCGGGTTGAAGTAAAAACATTTTAAATGACGAATTGTTTCAGATATATTCATGAAAGTGTGGCGCAAATGCCCCAATCGGCTCTGCTTCATATAATTTCAGCCTAGGCCCGCATTCATTGCCGGGCTTTTTTTGTTTATGAAATCAAGCACTGTTTTTCCCCGCCGATTTGACGTGATTGTGGTGGGCGGCGGCCACGCTGGCGCTGAAGCGGCCCTGGCGGCGGCCCGCATGGGCTGCGCCACGCTGCTGCTGACGCACAGCATTGAAACCCTGGGGCAAATGAGCTGCAACCCCAGCATTGGCGGCATTGGCAAGGGCCATCTGGTGCGGGAGGTGGATGCGCTGGGCGGCGCGATGGCGCTGGCGGCGGATGAAGCGGGCATTCAGTTCCGCACGCTCAACGGCAGCAAAGGGCCTGCCGTGCGCGCCACGCGCGCGCAAGCCGATCGCGTGCTGTACCGCGCGGCCATGCGCGGGCGGCTGGAAAACCAGCCCAATCTCTGGCTGTTCCAGCAGGCAGTGGATGATGTGCAAGTGCAAGGCGGGCGCGCCGTGGGCGTGGTCACGCAAATGGGCCTGGCCTTCGAGGCGCGGGCCGTGGTGCTGACGGCGGGCACGTTTTTGAATGGACGCATCCACATTGGGCTGGACAACTACGCGGGCGGCCGCGCGGGCGATGCGCCTTCCATTTCGCTGGCGGCGCGGCTGAGGGAACTCCAGCTGCCGCAAGGGCGCCTGAAAACAGGCACGCCGCCGCGCCTGGATGGGCGCACGATTGATTTTTCCGCCTGCACGGAGCAGCCTGGCGACGCAGACCCCGTGCCTGTTTTCAGCTTCATGGGCCACGCCAGCATGCACCCCCGGCAAGTGCCATGCTGGATAACCAATACCAACGAGCGCACGCACGACATCATTCGCAGCGGCTTTGACCGCAGCCCCATGTTCACGGGGCAGATCGAGGGCGTGGGGCCGCGCTACTGCCCCAGCGTGGAAGACAAGATCAACCGTTTCGCGGGCAAAGACAGCCACCAGATTTTTCTGGAGCCGGAGGGCTTGAGCACGAACGAGTTTTACCCCAATGGCATTTCCACCAGCCTGCCTTTCGATATCCAATACGCGCTGGTGCGCAGCATTCGCGGGCTGGAAAATGCGCACATTCTGCGGCCCGGCTACGCCATCGAATATGACTATTTCGATCCGCGCGCGCTGAAAAGCAGCTTTGAAACCAGGCAAATCGAAGGCCTGTTCTTTGCCGGCCAGATCAACGGCACCACAGGCTACGAGGAGGCGGCGGCGCAAGGGCTGTTTGCAGGTCTGAACGCCGCCTTGCAAGTCAAGGGCGAGCCGCCGTGGCTGCCGCGCCGCGACGAAGCCTATCTGGGCGTGCTGGTGGACGACCTGATCACCAAGGGCGTGACCGAGCCATACCGCATGTTCACCAGCCGTGCCGAATACCGCCTGCAATTGCGCGAAGACAACGCCGACATGCGGCTGACGGAAACGGGCCGCCGTCTGGGCCTGGTGGATGACGCGCGTTGGGATGCGTTCTGCCGCAAGCGCGATGCTGTTTCACGTGAAACACAGCGACTGAAATCCACTTGGGTGAATCCGCGCACGCTGCCTGCCAGCGAGGCGGAGCGCGTGCTGGGCAAGGCCATTGAGCACGAACATCATCTTTTTGATCTGCTGCGCCGCCCGGGCGTGAGCCATGCCGCGCTGATGACGCTGCCGAACGCAGCCGCCGGGCGTGACGATGCCAACCTGACGCCAGCCGCCATCGAGCAAGTGGAAATCGCCGCCAAATACGCAGGCTACATCGACCGCCAGAAAGATGAAGTAGCCCGCGCGGCGCATTTTGAAAATCTGCGCCTGCCGCCGCAACTGGATTACATGCAGGTGACAGCGCTGTCGATCGAGGCGCGCCAAAAGCTCAATGCGCACAAGCCAGAAACGCTGGGACAGGCCAGCCGCATTTCCGGCATCACGCCCGCCAGCATTTCGCTGCTGCTGATTCATCTGAAAAAAAGCGGTTTCAAAGGGCTGGTTCCATGAAAGCGGCCCTGCTGCAAGGCGCACAAGCGCTGGGGCTGGCGCTGGATGATGGGCAGATCGAATCTTTACTGGCCTATCTAGCTCTGCTGGCCAAATGGAACCGCGTTTACAACCTCACGACGGTTCGCAGCGCGCCAGACATGCTCACGCACCACCTGCTGGACAGTCTGGCCGTGCTGCACCCCTTGCAGGCGCAAACGCAGGGCAGGGCGCTGAAGCTGCTGGACGCAGGCTCTGGCGGCGGCCTGCCGGGCGTGTCGCTGGCCATTTGCCGCCCTGAACTGGACGTGACATGCGTGGATGCCGTGGCCAAAAAAGCCGCATTCATTCAGCAGGCAGCGGCCACTTTGAAACTGCCCAATCTGCGCGGCCTGCATGCGCGCGTGGAAAGTTTGAACGGCCCGTTTGACCTCATCACATCGCGCGCCTTCGCTTCCCTGGCTGATTTCACGGCCTGGACCGCGAAGGCGCTGGCTCCGCATGGCGTCTGGATGGCCATGAAAGGCAAGCTGCCCGATGAAGAAATCGCCGCCTTGCCGCCTGATGTGGAAGTGTTTCACGTGGAACATCTGACCGTTCCGAGGCTGAATGCCGAGCGCTGCATCATCTGGTTGCGCAAAAGGGCAGGGCAGTAGGGCTGCTGCTTTTCGGATGAGCATGGGTTTGCCTGAAAATAGGCGGCCCAAAAAGCACCGCCAGCGTCTTCATTCTTCACGCGCCGTTTTCATCATGTCCCGCATCTTCTGTATCGCCAACCAAAAAGGCGGCGTTGGCAAAACCACCACGACCGTCAATCTCGCCGCAGGGCTGGCCCGCATCGGGCAGCGCGTGCTGCTGGTGGATATGGACCCGCAAGGCAATGCCACGATGGGATCGGGCGTGGACAAGCACAGCCTGCCGCATAGCGTGTATGACGTGCTCATCGGCAGCGTCACCGTGGCCGAAGCGGTGCGCCGCCCGGCCGATCTGGCCGAGGCGGGCTGCGGCTATGCCGTGCTGGGCGCCAATCGCGAGCTGGCGGGCGCTGAGGTGGAGCTGGTTCAGCTTGAACAGCGTGAAAAGCGCCTGAAAAACGCCCTGGCGGCGGTGCGCGAGGATTACGACTTCATCCTCATCGACTGCCCGCCTGCCTTGAGTTTGCTCACGCTCAACGGCCTGTGCGCGGCCCAGGGCGTGATCGTGCCCATGCAGTGCGAATATTTCGCGCTGGAGGGGCTGGCTGATCTCACCAACACCATCAAGCTCGTGCACGCCAATCTCAATCGCGATTTGCGCCTGATTGGCTTGCTGCGGGTCATGTTCGATCCGCGCATCACCTTGCAGCAGCAAGTGAGCGACCAGCTCAAGCGCCACTATGGCGACCGGGTGTTTGACACCGTCATTCCCCGCAATGTGCGCCTGGCCGAAGCGCCCAGCTACGGTCTGCCGGGCGTCGTTTTCGATTCCCACGCCAAAGGCAGCCAGGCCTTCATCGCCTTCGCCCATGAGATGGTTCAGCGCGGCCTTCAGGCCTGAGCATCCAAACCGCCGCAAGTCCCCGTGAAATCAGCGCAGGCAGCTATTATTTTTGTAGTTATTTCATGAGCGCCATGCCTGAATCCCGGTGAATAGACTCACGCCATGCCCAAAACCGCCCCCAACGCCAGCGCCACGGCTTGCACACTGAAGCTGCCCGCCGCGCTGCATCAGCAAATTGAAGCGGCCGCACAGGCCGCAGGCCAGGAAACCGCCGAGTGGATGCTGGCCGCCCTGCAAGCGGCTGCCGAGCAGCACCAGCTTGGCCACCAATTCATGCACGATGCGCAAGCCGCGCAACGCCACCTGAGCGAAAGCGGCCAAGGCTACCCTTGGGAAGAAGTGCGCGCGTACTTCGCCCGGCTGGCGCAGCACCGCGCCGGCCATGCCAGCCTGCCGCCCGCGCCCGTGGCCCGCCCCATTGACTGAACCTGCGCCGCAAGCCATGCCTCTTTCTGCCGCCCTCACAGCCGCCGTCAGGCTCATCCTCGCGCCCCACGCCTTGCAAGACCTCATGCGCATCGAGCAAACCCTGTGGTGCGAGCGCGGCCCGCAAGCCGCCCCCGTCTTCACCTTTTTGCTGGATGGCCTTCAATCGCTGTCTGCCCAGCCTGGCGTGGGCCGCCCGGTGGGCGACGGCCTGCGCGAGCTGGCCATCCGGCGGGGCCGTGACCACTACCTGGCCCGCTACCACTACGACGCCCCCCGCCAGCGCGTACTCGTGCTGTGCTTGCGCGGCAAGGCCGAACTCATTTGCCACTGCGGCGAAGCCCATTGACCCTTGCCGCTGGTTCAACACCCGATTCAAGCTTTTTCCAACTCATCATGGCAACCAAAAAAACCAAAGGACTGGGCCGTGGCCTGGACGCCCTGCTCATTCCCGAACCCGCCGCCGCCGATCCCGCTGGCGTGCCCATGCTCTTGCCGCTGGAAGAAATCAGCCCCGGCCAGTACCAGCCGCGCACCCGCATGGACGAAGGCGCGCTGTACGAACTGGCCGAAAGCATCCGCGCGCAAGGCATCATGCAGCCCATCCTTGTGCGCCAGCTGGCGCAGCCCAGGGCCGTGATGCTGCCAGCGGCAGACGGCGCAAGCGAAGAAACCGCAACAGCGCACTACGAAATCATCGCGGGCGAGCGGCGCTACCGCGCAGCCCGTCTGGCCGGGCTGACGCAAGTGCCCGTGCTCGTGCGCGAAGTGGCCGACGAAGCCGCCGCCGCCATGGCCCTCATTGAAAACATCCAGCGCGAAAACCTCAACCCGCTGGAAGAAGCGCAAGGCATCAAGCGCCTGGTGGACGAATTTGGCCTCACGCACGAGCAAGCCGCGCAAGCCGTGGGCAAAAGCCGCAGCGCCGCCAGCAACCTGCTGCGCCTGCTCAACCTGGCCGAGCCAGTGCAAACCATGCTCATGGCCGGCGACATCGACATGGGCCACGCGCGCGCCCTGCTGGCCTTGTCTGGCGCGGCGCAAATCACGGCCGCCAACCAGGTGGTGGCCCGCAAGATGAACGTGCGCGAGGCCGAGCGCCTCGTGCGCCAGCTCTCGCAGCCCCAGCCAGCCAGCGCCGCTCAAGAGGCCGCTCAGGCCGCCCCCGAAAAATCCGGCGACGTGCGCCGCGTGGAAGAAGAACTCTCCGACCTGCTGCTGGCGCAGGTGCAGGTGCGCGTGAAAAAAACCCGCCGCCAGGGCGCGCCCATCTCTGGCGAACTGGCCGTGCAGTTCGCTTCACTGGACGAACTCAATGGCCTGATCGAGCGGCTGCGGCAAAGCGCCTGAGCGTCCATGAGAACAGGTTCTGATGCGGGCGGGAAATGGGTGCCCAGGAAAATTTGCTCCTTTATCAATAGCATAAGGTCCTAGTGAAAAGAGCGCAAAACCGATTTTTGACCCCTTTGAATTTGCTCTTGCTTTTGATACCCTTCAGCGCCTGCACGGCATGAAAAAACGGCTCCGCCGCGAGGCTGGAGCCGTTTGCTTTTGGCGTTTGCGCCTGGATGGGCGGCGCTTCAGGCGGCGGGCAGGTAGCCGTCCACCGAGAGGTAGCGCTCGCCCGTGTCGTAATTGAAGCCCAGCACGCGGCTGCCAGCGGGCAGTTCGGGCAGCTTTTGCGCAATGGCGGCCAGCGTGGCGCCGGTGCTGATGCCCACCAGAATGCCTTCTTCGCGCGCGCAGCGGCGGCCGTATTCCAGCGCGGTCTCGTTGGGCACAGCAATCACGCCGTCCAGCGCCGCCGTGTCCAGGTTGCGGGGGATGAAGCCCGCGCCTATGCCTTGCAGCGGGTGCGGGCCGGGCGCCTTGCCGCTGATGACGGCGGAAGCGGCCGGCTCCACGGCAAACACTTTTAACTGCGGCCACTGGGCCTTGAGCACGTGCGCCGCCGCCGAAATGTGGCCGCCGGTGCCCACGCCGGTGATCACGGCATCCAGCCCCTCGGGAAAGTCTTGCAGGATTTCCTGCGCCGTGGTGCGCTCGTGCGCGGCGGTGTTGGTCAGGTTGTCAAACTGTTGCGGAATCCAGGCGCTGGCGCCGGAGGCGGTGATTTGCGCGGCCAGCTCTTCGGCGCGGGCGATGGCGCCTTTCATGCCTTTTTCCCGGGGCGTGAGATCGAATGTGGCGCCATAGGCCAGCATCAGGCGGCGGCGCTCCACGCTCATGCTCTCGGGCATGACCAGAATGATTTTGTAGCCCTTGACGGCGGCCACCATCGCCAGCCCCACGCCGGTGTTGCCGCTGGTGGGTTCGATGATGGTGCCGCCGGGCTTGAGGGCGCCGCTTTTCTCGGCTTCTTCCACCATGGCCAGCGCAATGCGGTCTTTGATGGAGCCGCCGGGGTTGGCGCGCTCCAGCTTGAGCCACACCTGCGCGGGCGGGGCGAAAAGGCGGTTGATGCGCACGTGCGGCGTGCGGCCTATGGTTTGCAGGATGTTGTCGGCTTTCATGGTGCGGGCGCTCCTTGCGCGGGTGGTGAAAGCGCGCATTCTGAACGGGCGCTGATGCCGCCGCGTGATATGGGTATGCCTGCGCTGGATAAGAGCTGGCCCCGGGCGCGGCTGGCCCCAGACTGGAATAGCTGGCAGCACGGACGCGCGGCGCGCCAAGAGCCTGTTCAGAGCCGGGCCGCGAGGGATGCCCGGGCGGGCCGTTGCAAGGCGCAGACGGGCCTTCGCCACTTGCCGCTTCTTTTGCCGCCTTGCTTCACCTTTTCTCCCCCTTTTCCCGCCCGGCAAAGTCCGGCCCCGCGCCCCAGGCGGCTGAACCGGGCAGCCGCATCCGCCTGATGCTATCAAAAAAAGGAGCAAATTCAAGAGGTAAAAATGGGCGTCAGCGCAATTTCCACTAGGACATCACGCTATTGATTCAAGAGCGAAAACGGCTTGCCTGCGTCAGTCTTCACGCCAGCGCAGCAGGCGCAGCCCCAGGGTGACGACGAGCAGGCTGGCGCCGACATCGGCAAACACGGCCATCCACATGCTGGCGTGGCCCGTGACGGCCAGGGCCAAAAAGGCCAGCTTGATGCCCAGCGCCACGGCGATGTTGGCCCACAGCACGCGGTGGGTGTGGCGCGAAAGGCGGATGAGCGTGGCCACGCGGTTCAGGCCGCCGCTCATCAGCGCCACGTCGGCCGCTTCCAGCGCCACATCCGCGCCGGCGCCGCCGACGGCGATGCCAATGTCGGCGGCGGCCAGCGCGGGGGCGTCGTTGATGCCGTCGCCCACCATCGCCACGCGGCCTTGCGCTTGCAGGGCGCGCAGCTGCGCCAGCTTGCCGTCGGGCAGCAGTTCGGCGTGCGCCTGACTGATGCCTGCGGCTTGCGCCACGGCGCCGACGGCTTGCGCGTGGTCGCCAGAGAGCATGACGGTTTGCACGCCCAGCTGGTGCAGCGCCTGCACGGCGGCGGCGGCTTCGGGCTTGATGGCGTCGGCCACGGCATACAGCGCCAGCGGGGTGAGGGTTTCGCCGCTTTCGCTTCCGATTCCGCTGCCTTCGCCTTCAGCGCGCGCCAGCAGGCTGACGCTGCGGCCCGCCGCCTGGTGCGCTTGCAGCGCGGCCTGCCATTCAGGGGCGGATTCGGGGGCGGATTCAGAAGCGCGGGCCAGGCCCGCCGCGCGCGGGCTGATCAGGCACAGGCGCTGGCCTTGCACGGTGGCGCGCACGCCCAGGCCGGGCACGTCTTGCGCGTCGGGCAAGTCCACGCTGGCGGCAAAGCCTTGCGCGGCCAGGCCGCTGGCGATGGCGCGGGCCACGGGGTGGTCGCTGTGCGCGGCCAATGCGTGCGCCCGGGCGTGCAAGGCGGCTTCATCCGCTTCGTCTGACAGCGGCTGGAGCGCGGCCAGCGCGGGCTGGCCCAGGGTGAGCGTGCCGGTTTTGTCAAAAGCCACGGTGCGCAGCTGGCACGCCTGCTCAAGATACACGCCGCCCTTGATGAGCACGCCCAGCTGCGCGGCCCGCGCCAGCGCGCTGACCACGGTGGCGGGCGTGGCAATCACCAGCGCGCAAGGGCAGGCAATGACCAGCAGCACCAGCGCCTTGTAAATGGACTCGTGCCAGGGCCAGCCCGCCGCCAGCGGCCCCAGCAGCGCCACGGCCAGCGCCAGCGCGAACACCGCCGGCGTGTAAATGGCGGCAAAGCGGTCGATGAAGGCCTGCATGGGCGCGCGCTCGCTTTGCGCCTGCTCCACGGCGTGGATGATGCGGGCCAGCTGCGTGTCTTGCGCCGCCGCTGTCACGCGCACCAGCAGCGTGCCGCTCAAATTCAGCGTGCCGGCGTACACCGTGTCGCCCACGCACTTGTCCACCGGCAGGCTTTCGCCCGTGACGGGGGCCTGATTGACGGCGCTTTGGCCCTGAATCACCGTGCCGTCCAGCGCCAGGCGCGCGCCCGGCTTGGCGCGGATCACGCTGCCGGGGGGCACTTGCGCGGCAGGCAGCTTGCGCCAGGTTTCGCCGCCTTGGCCGCCTTCCACGCGCACTTCCGCCTGCGCGGGGGCCATGTCCAGCAGGCGGGCGATGGCGCCGCGCGCGCGATCCACGGCGCGCGCTTCCAGATGCTCGGCCAGGGCGTAAAGCGCCATCACCATCGCCGCCTCGGGCCACTGGCCAATGGCGAAAGCGCCCGTGACGGCCACGGCCATCAGCGCGCTGATGGAAAGCCGCGCGCGCCTGAGCGCCGCCAGCCCCTTGGCATATGTGCAAAGGCCCGCCAGCAGCACCGCCAGCGCCGCCAGCGCCATGCCCGCTGCGGCCCAGGCTTCAGGCGCGAAGGCGTGCCACAGCTCCGCGCCCAGCGCCAGCGCCAGCGCCGCCAGCGTGCGCCCCAGCGCAGGCGGCAGCAGCAGCGCCTGCCAGGCCGCTTGCAGGCGGGCGTGCAAGTCCGAGTGTGCGTGCGAATGTGAATGCGCGTGGCCGTGCCCGCAACAGCCGCCGCAGTGCCCGGCCGCTTGCGGGGCATTCGAGGCATCTGGCGGCTGCGGCGCAAAGCCCGCGTTGCGCAGCGCCGCTTCCACGTGCGCCAGCGCCTCTTGTTCGGCGTGCACCGTCAGCGTGCGCGCGCCCAGCCGGAACGCCAGCCGCCGCACGCCCGCCACACGGGCCAGCGCATGGCGGATTTCGCTTTCTTCAGCGGCGCAATCCATGTTGGGAATGCGCCAGGTCACTTCGGTCAGGACGGAGCTTGCGGAGTTCATGCCGCCGATTGAAAACCCTGGAGCCGCTCCAGGGTCAAGCGCCCGGGCCGCTGCCTATGATGCGGCCGCCCCTCAGAATCTGTCCAGAGTCTGGCCGTGAGGGGCAAAAGCGCAAAACCGGGATGGGCTGCAAGGCATTTGCAATGCCGCGCAAACCGCCTTCGGGCCGCGCCCGATTCCACAATTTCCGTCACACCTTCCGCATCACGGACAGACTTTGAACAGGTTCCCAAGAGTTTGGCCATGAAGATCAGCGAGCTTGCCCGCGCCACCGCCACGCCGGTGGACACCATCCGCTACTACGAGCGCCAGGGCCTGCTGCCCGCGCCTGCCCGCAGCGGCAACAACTGGCGCCACTACGGCAGCGCCCACGCCGAGCGGCTGGCCTTCATACGCCAGGGGCGGGGCCTGGGCATGTCGCTGCAAGAAATCAAAACCCTGCTGCGCTGCCTGGACGCGCCTTGCGGCGACTGCGGCGAAGTCAACCGCATGGTGGACGAGCACATCCGCCACATCAGCCAGCGCATCCGCGAGCTGCGCCAGCTGGAGCGCCAGCTCAAGGCGCTGCGCGCGCGCTGCCCCGCCGCGCAAGAGGCGGCCCGCTGCGGCATCTTGCGCGGCATGGCCGAGCAGGCCGCGCAAGACGGCCCGCCGCCCGCGCCCGTGCAAGGCGTGCATGGGCAGTAAGCAGGTTCAGTGAACGCGCCAGCGCGCGATGAAATGAAGAAAAGCGTGAAGTCCGCCGATAAGCCGGATTCTGTGCGGCATGGCGCGCCATGCCGTGACCGCCATCAATCTGGGCCGGGGGTCGCCCGCCCGGCTCGATGCCACCTACCCGCACACTCAGCGGGCCGCCTCACTGTGTGCCTATTTGGTGTTGCTGCGCGCAGAGATTGCCCGTTTCACCCGCACTCAAGCGGCTCGTCTCTGTTGCTCTGATCCTCGCCTCGCGGCGGGGAGCCGTTAGCTCCTGCGCTGCCCTGTGCAGTCCGGACGTTCCTCCAGCGCGGCCTTGCGGCCTGTTGCGCCAGCGGCGGTCTGGCGGGCTTCACGGGCGGCGATTATCGCCGCCCAAGCCCGGGCCTGGGCGGCAAAGGGCAGCGCGCTGGCAATGCAAGAAAACGCTCGAACGAAGGGTATGTTTCGCTCCTTGATTCATAGCAATATGTCCTAGTGCATATTGCGCGAAGCGGTGTTTCTTGCCCTTTTTTTTGCTCCTGTTTTTTTATCAAATCAGGCCTTCTAGCGTCAGCTCCACGCGCAAGCCCTTGAGCGCCTCGCTTTTGCCCAGCTTCAGCTCTCCGCCGTAGGCTTGGGCGATTTGGCTGGCGATGGACAGGCCCAGGCCCGTGCCTTCCACGCTTTCATCAAAGCGCAGGCCGCGCTGGCCGGCCGCTTCGAGCTGGGCGGCACTCATGCCGGGGCCGTCGTCTTCTATGGACAGGCGCAGGGCGCTGCCAGTTCGGCGCACTTGCAGGCGCACTTGGGAGGCAGCCCATTTGCCCGCGTTGTCCAGCAAGTTGCCTGTGGCTTCTTCCAGGTCGGTGCGGTCGCCTCTCCAGCGCCAGGCGGCAGCGGGCGGCGGCGCGTCCATGTGCCAGTCCAGCTCTTGCGCGGCGTGCAGTCTGCGCATGGCTTGCACGATGGGCGTCAGGCACTCAAGCACGGCTGTGCTGGCGTGGGTGGCGCTGGCGTGGGCGGCGTCGCTCATGGTGCGGCTTTGGTAGCGGTCTATCAGCCGCGTCATGGCGGTGATGTGCTGCAAGGCTTCGGTCGAGTCCACCTGGCTTTGGCGGCTGGCGCTGGCCGCCAGCAGGGCCAGGGGTTTTTTCAGGGCGTGGTTCAGGTCGGCCGCGTGGGCGCGGGCGCGGCTGACGACGCGTTCGTTGTGCGCCAGCAGGGCGCCAAGTTCGCGCTGCAGGGGGGCCAGGTCGGAGCCGGCGGGCACGTCCTGAATGCGGGGCATTTGCGGATGGCGCGGGCCGTGGGGCTGGCGTTCGGCCGCTACGGCACGGGTGAGCCGCCGCAGCGGCGCCAGGCCCACGCGCACTTGCGCCAGCAGCATGACGGTGAGAAAAACAATGAGGCTGATGACGCTGACCAGCAGGATGCGGTCTATGCGCTCCAGGTTGTCTTGCAGGGTGCTGGCGGGGGCGAAGACGGTCAGGGTCGCTGGCTCGTTCAGGCCGCTGAGGGTGATGCTGCGGCTTTGCGCCAGCAGCGGCTCGGCGCGCGGGCCGCGTGCCTGCATCAGCCCCAGCGCAGTGGGGCCTGCGGCTTTGCCAAGCAGCTGCGCCTCGGCATCCCATAGCGAACGCGAATGGCCCAGCGTGCTGGCGTCGGATGTGCGCCTGACCTGCCAGTACCAGCCGGAATAGATGGTGCTGAATTCGTCTCCTGCGCCTGATTCGGTGACTTCGTCTTTCACGCCGGGCACGTGCAGCAGGCGCGCGGCTACGCGCTCCTGGCGCTCTTGCAGCGCCTGCGCAAAGCTTTGGTAGAGCGCTCCGTGCATTTGCGTGCGCAGCCAGATGCTGCCGCCCACCAGCGCCAGCGCGGCTGGCGCCAGCGCCAGCACGGCAATGCGGCGCGCCAGTGTCCAGCGCCGCACGGAAGGCGCAGGCGGCGGGGCTGTTTCAGAAAGATCTTCAGGCGCGGACATGGGTGCGGATTATTCAAAACCTGTTCATGGCTCGAAGGCGCAGACGGGTCATTGCCTTGGCGCTGCGCTTTCAGCTCTGCCCAGTTCACACATTCGCATCAAAAAGAAGAGCAAATTAAAGCAACCTAAAACGGCATTGTTCGCTTATTTCATGAGAACTTCATGCTATTGATAAAGGAGCTGAATATTTTGTCTCATTCAGCTCTGTTCCTCCGTTTGCTGGCAAGGCTGTGAACAAGACAGGAATAAATGTCACCTTGTCCACAGGGCGATGTGCGGCAGCGTTTCTTATCCCCGCTATGCCGCAAAGCGGGCGGCTGTTCTCCATACCTTCACCAATCATGCAATCCATTGAAAAACAAAGAAAAAGAGATGTTCTCCACAGAGAGGTGGCAGGCTTACTACGACGACTAATTCAAAAAATCGAAAAACATCCAGAGACAAGGAACATCTTTTTCCGGACCGTGCCTGGGCCAGACGCGGGCGTTTTCCGGCTGAAAGAATGAAAATTTCGTGAACTTTCCGCTATCGGCAAAGACAAAGGCTGCCCCGCACAGGCCCGGGCCTTGAACAACCTTCAACGAAACAAACCACCACGATGTCTTCTGCTCATACCAAAACCCTGCCAGACCAGGCCCGTTACACCCGGACGGCCATTGCCCTGCATTGGCTATTGGCGCTGCTTCTCATCGGCCTGGCAGGCTCGGGGGTCTATATGGCAAACCTGCCGTTTTCACCAGCCAAGCTCAAGCTCATCAACTGGCATAAATGGGTGGGCATCTGTGTGCTGGCGCTTTCAGCTTTGCGCCTGCTGTGGCGGCTGACGCACCGCCCGCCCGCGCTGCCGCCTGCCGTGCTGGAGGCTATGCCTGGCTGGCAGCGCGTGGCGCACCACGGGGTTCACGCGCTGATGTATCTGCTCTTTTTCGCCGTGCCGCTCGCGGGCTGGGCTTACAGCTCGGCGGCGGGCTTTCCCATTGTGTTGTTTGGCGTGCTGCCGCTGCCTGATTGGCTGGGCGCTGACAAGGCGCTGGCGGCTGGCATCAAGCCGCTGCACGCGCTTTTGGCCATGGCCCTGATGGCGCTGGTGGCGCTGCACGTGGCAGGCGCGCTCAAGCACCAGCTGATAGACCGCGATGGCCTGTTGAGCCGCATGAAATAACGCTGAATTTGTCCGAAGGAGTCAGATATATGTTCAGAAAAACCGTGGCCGCCAGCGCGCTGGCGCTGGTCTTCGCAACTCCCGCCCTGGCCGCTCAGGCGTTGCTGCCCGCCCAAAGCGAAATGGCCTTTGTGAGCACGCAAATGGGTGTGCCGGTGCAAGGGCATTTCACCCGTTTCAGCGGTGATGTGGCGTTTGACCCGGCCCGCCCCGCCGCCGCCAGCATCACCTTGTTCATCGACATGGGCAGCGCCACACTGGGCGTGAAGGAAACCGATGCCGAGCTGGCCAAGGCTGACTGGTTTGACGTGGCAAAGTTTCCGCAGGCCACTTTCACTTCCAGCGCCGTAAAGGCGCTGGGCGGCGGCCGTTTTGAAGTGGCGGGGCAGCTCTCCATCAAAGGCAAGAGCCTGCCTGTGACAGTGCCGGTCACGCTTGTCCAGCAAGGCGCGGTGACGGTGGCCAGCGGCGAGATCACCATCAAGCGGCTGGCCTTTGGCATTGGCGGCGGCGAATGGGGCGACGCTTCTTTGGTGGCTGACGATGTGAAAGTCAGCTTCAGACTGGCGCTTTCGGGCGTGGACAAAATCTGATGGTCCTTGCTCAAAATACCCGCTCTGGCCGCCTTGGCAGCTTTCAATTGTTTTTTATCAACCCCTAGAAAAGGAGCTTTCCCATGCGCCATGCATTTACCGTCCTCGCCGCTTGCGCCGCTTTCGCAGCCGCCGCGCCAGCCCAGGCCGCCGATTACGTGATTGACGCCACGCATACCAAAGTGTTTTTTGAAATCAACCACTTCGGCGCTTCGATCAACCGCGCCCGCTTTGACAAGAAGGAGGGCACGGTGCAGTTCGATCCCGCCGCCAAGACGGGCAAGGTGAATATCAAGATTGACGCCGCCAGCATCAGCAGCGGTGTGCCGCCGTTTGACAAGCACCTCAAGAGCGCCGATTTGTTTGACGTGGAGAAATACCCGTCAATCACCTTCGCGGCCGACCAATTCACGTTTGACGGTGACAAGGTGAAGGAAGTGAAAGGCCAGCTCACGCTCAAGGGCAAGACGCACCCCGTCACGCTGGCGGCGCGGCAGTTCACCTGCTACCCGAACCAGATGGTCAAGCGCGAAGTGTGCGGCGGTGACTTCGAAACCACGATTGACCGCACCCTGTTTGATCTGGGCTACGGCCCCGAACAAATGGCGGGCAAGCAAGTGCACGTCGTTGTGTCTGTAGAGGCTGTGCGCCAGTAAGAGCCTGCTTCCAATTTGTCAGTGGGCGCGAACCGCAGGCGGGCTTTGCGATCCGGCGAGAATTTGCAAGACCCGCGAATGCCCGAGGCCGCGCCCAAGTCCGCACTTTCCGCGCCCACGGACATGAACTGAAGGCGCGAGGGACTGGGAAGGCAGGCTGATTTTGCTATTGCATTGATAGCTGCCCGCGCTTATTTCATCAGGACTTGCGGGCAATTTGGCTCCCATAAAAACGCTTTCTCATCCAGCCCGGCCGCCCCAGCGGCTCCAGCCGCCCAACCGGCTTTCACGCACCATGCCCCAATTTCCCTTGTGGCCCCTGGCCTTGCCCCTGCTGGCCGCCGCCCAGACAGGCGCGGCTGCGACGCCAGCCGCCCCTGCCACGCCCCTTGCCTCGCCATTGGCCGAAGATACGCAAGCCAAAATTCAGCAGGCCGCCGCCTGGCAAGCCTGCACCCTGCTGGCCGATGACGAACGCCTGGCCTGCTTTGACCAGTGGGCCGCCAGCCAGCAAAAGCTCATGCAAGCCATGAGTCAGCGCGTGGCGGGCGTGACCCAGACGAGCGAGGCGGATGCCGCGCTGCCCGCTGCCAGCGCCACGGCCTCCGTGTTGCGCGCCGATGTCACGCAGGCCCTGGCCAGCGCCCAGCCCGCTCCTGCAGCCCGTGACGATGCGCCTGAAGGCGTTACCGCTTCCACCGGCATCGTTGGCGTGGGGCTGGAGCAAGGCTGCCGCGACCGGCAGTTTTCTGCGCTCTCGCGCTTCTGGGAACTCGAGTCGGGCAGCGCCTGCCCCACTTTCAGCCTGCGCGGCTATGGCCCCACGGGCCTTTTGGCAGCCGTGGGCAACCGCATGAACCAGCAGCCAGCCTCGCCCAATGCGGCCAATGTGGTTCCCACTCCCACCAGCTGGCGCAAAGAGGAAACACTGTTGCTGGTGTCCGTGCGCACGAAGATTGCGGGCGGCCTTTTCACCCCGGCTCATTCGCCCCGGCGCGACTCGCTGTGGTTTGGCTATACCCAGCAGTCTTACTGGCAACTGTTCAGCCCGGAGCATTCGCGCCCTTTCCGCTCTACCGATTACGCGCCCGAAGCCATCTACATCTACCCCACCACAGCCAGCCTGCCCCTGGGCTGGCGCTGGCGTTACACCGGCGCAGGCCTGGTGCATCAGTCCAACGGCCAGTCAGACCCCCAGTCGCGCAGCTGGAACCGCGCCTATCTGATGGCTGGCTTTGAACATCCAAGAGGCTTGACCGTGCAGGCCAAGCTCTGGAGCCGCTTCAAGGAAACGGCGCTCAACGACAACAACCCCGACATCACCCGCTACCTGGGTCACAGCGAAATCGCCGCAGCCTGGCAAGTCAATTCCCGCAACCTGCTGCGCGCCACCTTCACCGGCCCCGTTGGCACAGGCCGTGGCAGCACGCGCTTGGAATGGCTGCGCGCCTTGGGCAACGGCGCAGGCAACAGCTTCAGCGGCCTGCATCTGCACCTGCGCCTGTTCCACGGCTATGGCGACAGCCTGCTGGACTACAACTACAAGCGCACGGTTTTCAGCGTAGGGCTGAGCCTGCTGGAGTTCTAGGAACCCGTCCTCAAGGTCATTCCAGAAGTCTGACCGTGCGACGAATGCAGGCAATCTTCGCGAATGCTTCAGCCGAGGCCACGCTGACCCCCGGCTCAACTTTTCGATAGCGCTTGGAAAGCCACTCAGGCCGCCGCTTCCGTGGTGCTGAAGCGCACTTCGCCCGTTAGCAGCTTGTACAAGGTGTGGAGGTGCATTTTTTTCAAGCTTTGCCCCCGCCTTGGCGCGGCTACGGGGTGATGAAGCATCTCTCTCTTGCTAGTGCGCCACCAGCTGACGACTCCAGCCGCGCTACCGGGCCGGTGTTGCTTGCCCGTATGAATTGAAAAACAGGAGCGAATTAAAGGGGTATGAAATACCATTCTGCGCTTTGTGCACTAGGACATTTAGCTATGGTTTTAAGAGCAGATTAAGTCTTTCTTTCGTACTAGTGTGAGTGACTCTTTTATCCGCAGAGTCGGCCCAGGAATGCTCGGACCGGAGTTTGGGTTTTGCTTTGGAGCGCTCAGGCACCACATTGAAGCGCTGCTCATTCCCTGCGGCATTCCGCCCGGCCGCGCGACGGGTGGCGGTCTTTACAAAACTTCAGCGCTCATGCGCACTGCCCGAAACATGCGCAACCCACACTTGCTCTCCATGCCGGACAACGGCGCCCTTCCCCTGTTGGAGCTTTTAAAAGGAAACCGCCATGTTTCATCACCGCAAACCTTTTCTGATGGCCGCTTTGATGGCCGTTGCAGCCGCTTCGGCGCAGGCGCAAATGCCCGCTTCCGGCGAAGCCTCCGCCCAGGCTGATGGCGCGGCCCGCCAGAAAACCGCCAGCCACGACGGCAAGGCTGGCCGGTGCCATGCCCGCATGGCCGAGCGCCACGCCAAGCGCATGGCCGCGCTGAAAGAGCGCCTGAAGATTTCTCCCGCACAAGAAGACGCGTGGAACCAATTCGCCAGCGCCATGCAGCCGCCCGCCCCGCCCGCCCAGCGCCCTGACCGTGCCGAGTTTGAGCGTCTTACGACGCCTGAACGGCTCGACCGCATGCAAGCCATGCAGGCCGAGGATCAGACTCGCATGGCCGCCCGCAACCAGGCCATCAAGAATTTCTACGCGCAACTCACGCCTGAACAGCAAAAAGCCTTTGACCAGCACGCCATGCATGGCCGCCCCGAGGGGCGCCCGCACGGCCGGCCGCATGGCAAATCACGCGATGAACGCGACGGCTGCCAAGGCGGCAAGGGCGGTCCAAAAGCCGGATTCAGGGGCGGCGACGCCCCTTGCGCCATGCCGCCTGATGGCCCCAATGGCCGCCCGCCGCGCGGCTGACGCTGGCGGCTCCTGCCGGCCGCTTGCTTTCATGCTTTGACTCCTCTTGCTCCTCCTGCCGCCCGGTGGCTTGCCACGGGCGGTTTTTTTATGCGCTGCTTTCATGCCCGGCGCAGGCCGGGCGTGGGGCTATGCCGTAAGCTCCGCAGCCTTTTTCATTCCTTGCCCGCCCATCCATGTTCGGTTTCAGTGAAGAGCAGATTGCCTGGTTCGGCCTCACCTTTGGCGTGGGCGCGTTCATTCTTTACATGCTGTTTGTCATTGGACAGCTGGCATGGGAATCCAAGGCGGGCAAGTTCGGCACTTTCGTGCTCTTTCTCGCGCTGGCGCTGGGCATGCTGGGCTTTATTGCCAAGGTGGTGATCCAGTGGATTCTGGAAAAGGGCGCGCCAGCTTGAGCGCCGCGCCCCCGGCGGCGCAGGCGTCTTGCAAAAAGCCTTTTCTTGAGGTTTTCAGGACCTGTTCAAGGCCTGGCCGTAGACGTAAAGAAAATTTACGGCAAACGATTGTCATGTATCCAAGTAAGTGACATGACCGATGAACAGTGTGAGATTGTGCAAAAGCACTTTCCGGTAGGTAAGCGTGCAGGCAGATCCCGGGTGCGTAGCGCCCAAGACACCCTTTTGGGTTCATTCAGCAAAGTGTTTGGTCAGCACATGTCACTGTGAGTCGGTCATACCGCTTGGGTAAATGGGGGGATTTTGCTATTCACTTGGGGTTTAAGGACAGGCTCTTATGACAGGAAGCGTTTAAGTCGCAGCACCAGAAACTGGTGAGCAAGCGGCAAGGGCGCGCAAGGACTTGACGTGGGTGTCTGCCGTGCAATCAAAGCTGTCGTAAGCAATGCCCCAGGCTTGCTCCAGCAGTTCAGCGCAGATGCAGGACGCGCCCCGCCACTGTAGCGGGGCGGCCAGTAAGCCATGCAAGGTGGCTCACGCGCAAACTGGCAGTTTGCGCGGGGGAAAAGCCCCAAGGCATTCTGTCTCTGCGCCGGAAGGCGCGGAGGTCAGGCTGGCTGATGCCTCAGTCCGGTAGCGCAGCAGATCAGTTTGCGCCCGGCCCAGCCAAATTGCCGGGGCGGGTGTCGGGCAGATCAATTTTGACTTCAAGTACATCCAGATTGCCCTGGTGGTGAATCTGGATGTCGCTGTCGTTGATTTGCACGTATTTCTTGACGACGGCGATCAGCTCGGCGCGCAGCGCAGGCAAATAGTCAGGGGCATGGGCGCTGCGCTCGCCGCGTTCGTGAGCCAGGATGATTTGCAGCCGCTCTTTCGCCACCGAGGCGGTTTTTTTCTTCTCGCCAAAGAACAGATCGAGCAGGGACATGGCTTATTTGCCTCCGAACAGGCGCTTGAAGAAGCCAGGCTTTTCCGCTTCAGTAAAGCGCAGCGGGCGCTCTTCGCCCAGAAAGCGCTCTACTACGTCTTTGTAGGCTTCGGCCACATCCGTGCCTTCCAGATAAACGGCAGGCAGGCCTTGATTGGAGGCTTGCAGGATGGCCTCGCTTTCAGGGATGACGCCGATGAGCGGAATGCGCAGAATTTCCTGGATGTCGTCCAGGCTGAGCATCTGTCCGTCGGCTACGCGATTCGGGTTGTAGCGGGTTATGAGCAGGTGCTCCTTGATGGCCTCTTTGCCGTCAATGGCGCGCTGGGTTTTGCTGCCCAGCATGCCCAGAATGCGGTCGGAGTCGCGCACGCTGGAGACTTCGGGGTTGGTGACCACGATGGCTTCATCAGCGTAGTGCATGGCCATGAGCGCGCCGGTTTCTATGCCGGCGGGCGAGTCGCAAACCACGTAGTCAAAGCCCATTTCTGCCAGTTCGTCGAGCACTTTTTTCACGCCTTCCTGCGTGAGGGCCTCCTTGTCGCGTGTCTGGCTGGCGGCCAGCACATGCAGGTTTTCGCACTGCTTGTCCTTGATAAGCGCCTGCGTGAGCGTGGCATCGCCCTGGATGACGTTGATGAAGTCGTACACCACGCGCCGCTCGCAGCCCATGATGAGATCCAAGTTGCGCAGGCCCACGTCAAAGTCGATGACAGCGGTTTTGAAACCCTTCAAGGCCAGGCCCGACGAAAACGCGGCGCTGGTGGTGGTCTTGCCCACGCCGCCCTTGCCGGAAGTCACGACAACAATCTTGCTCATCTTCAGAGGTCTTTCTTTGCGGAAAACTGTTTTTGCTGGAAAAGGTGAATTTCGTTTACATGGCGACAGCCACGAGCTTGTGTCCGGCATCGCTGCTGCTGAGATGGATTTGCGCAGGGCGACCCCGCACGCCTTGCGGCAGGCCCGCTTCGGCGGTCTGGTATACGCCCGCAATGGCCACCAGCTCCGGCTCCATGGCCATGGCAAAGATGCGCGCCTTGGCGTCGCCATGAGCGCCAGCGATGGCGCGGCCGCGCAAAGGGGCGTAGACGTGGATATGGCCGTCAGCAATGACTTCCGCGCCAGGATTGACCACAGCGTTCACGATCAGATCGCGCCCTCTGGCATACACCTGCACGCCCGCGCGCACGG
Source organism: Ottowia massiliensis (assembly GCF_900240305.1). Classification (NCBI taxonomy): domain Bacteria; kingdom Pseudomonadati; phylum Pseudomonadota; class Betaproteobacteria; order Burkholderiales; family Comamonadaceae; genus Ottowia; species Ottowia massiliensis. The sequence goes on from NZ_LT964854.1 coordinate 1,186,353, forward strand.
GGCGATCCACCATCATGGCCGTGCTGGGAACGAAGGCCGCCTCGGCCGTTCTGGCTGGCGCAGGGCGCGGGGCGGGGCGCGCGGCTTGATGTGACACGCGCGCATCAGGCGCGCAGGCCAGCCCGGCTGCGCGGGCGGCTTCCATCATTGCGGGCGTGCCGCCGCATACGGCCACGGGAGCCATCTTGTACTGGCGCAGCAGCTTGAGCAGCTCGGCAAAATCCAGCTCCGCGCCGGGCTGGCTGGCAACCAGCGGCGAGAGGTCGATCAGCAGCGGGTCGTGGTCAAAAAAATCGGGAGTGGAACCATAGTGGCGGCGCAAATCCGCCGCCAGCGCATCCAGCCCGGCTGACTTGAGCAGCAGCCCCACCAGCGGCAAGCTGGCGCTCTTGACTTCAAAGCTGGCAGGCGCTTTGGCAGGGGAGACGGAAGGCATGGATGAAGACTGCGCAGGGGGAAAAATCGCCGCATCTTACCAGTGGGGTTATGTTTTTCGATGCCTGCTTGAGTGACGGATGTAAGCAGTGATACCAGTGATGCAGACACAGGCAATGCCGCCCAAATTCCGTTGCAAATTCTCGTTTCCTGTCAGCCGGCAGGGGTCTAGGGGCATGGATTACATTCGCCCGGTTTTCCCGCCCAGCCCACGCCATGCCCTCTGATTCACAACACTTTTTCTCCTCCAGCGCTAGCCAGCGAACCTCGGTCACGGTTTTGTTGTGGCGCGCGCTGGCGCTGTTGGGCATCGTTCTGGCCATCATCGGCGTCATGCTGCCCGTCATGCCCACCGCGCCTTTCGTGCTGCTGGCCGCCTGGGCGGCAGGCAAGGGCTGGCCCCGGCTGGAGGCATGGATGCTCGCGCATCCGCTGTTTGGTGTTTACATCGTGCGCTGGCGCGCCCGCCGCGCCATCCCACGCTCCGCCAAGTGGTTCGCCACCCTGGCCATGCTGTGCAGCGGCGTCATGCTCCAGTTCACCGGCCTGCCGCTGGCCGCACGCCTGGGCGTGCCCGCCGTGATGCTGGCCGTGGCGCTGTGGATCTGGCAACGGCCTGATCAGTAAAAAAGAGGTCCCCTGCCTCCAGAAAGACTCGTCCCATGCAATTGCTCTTCATCGCCGATCCGCTGCACACCTTCAAAACGTACAAGGACAGCACCTTCGCCATGATGCGCGAAGCCGCCGCACGAGGCCACGGCATCGCCTTTTGCGAGCCGCGCCATCTGCAATGGCAGCGCGGCGCAAGCGTCACGGCCCGCGTGCAAACGCTGCGCCTGACGGGCGATGAAGCCGGCGTCTGGCACGACATCACGGGCGAAAGCGTGCAGCCGCTGACGGCGTTTGACGCCGTTTTGATGCGCAAAGACCCGCCGTTTGACGCCGAATACATCTACGCCACGCACTTGCTGGAGCAGGCCGAGCGCGAGGGCGCGTGCGTCATCAACCGCCCGCGCGCCTTGCGCGACCACCCCGAAAAGCTCGCCATCATGGAGTGGCCGCAATACATCGCGCCCACGCTTGTCACGCGATCGGCCGAAGCCATCCGCGCCTTTCACGCCGAACACGGCGACATCATCCTCAAACCGCTGGACGGTATGGGCGGCATGGGCATCTTCCGCGTGGCGGCTGACGGCCTGAACCTCGGCTCCATCATCGAAACCCTCAATCACGGCGGCGCCGTCACCGTCATGGCGCAAAAGTACCTGCCCGCCATCAAGGCCGGCGACAAGCGCGTGCTCATCATTGACGGCCAGCCCGTGCCCTGGTGCCTGGCCCGCATTCCGCAAGGCAGCGAAGTGCGCGGCAACCTGGCCGCCGGAGGCCGGGGCGAAGCGCAGCCGCTCAATGACACCGACCGCGCCACTGCCCAGGCCATCGGCCAGCGCCTGGCTCCGCGAGGTCTGCTGCTCATCGGGCTGGACATCATCGGCAGCAACGTCACCGAAATCAACGTCACCAGCCCCACCTGCTTTCAGGAAATTCACCAGCAAGCCGGCATCAACGTGGCCGCCATCTTCATGGATGCCGTTGAAAAAAACGCCAGGCACAACAGCTGAGCCAAGCCACAAAACGCTCCTGAAAAAATAGCTATACGTCCTAGTGCAAAGAGCGCAGAACGGCATTTTTGACCCCATGAATTTGCTCCTGTTTCTGATGCTTCTGGACATACCGAGTTGGTCTGGAAGCCTGCCACCCATCCGGGGGCACAAAAAGCGCGGCCACAAGCAGGCTGAGGCGCCTTGCCGGGCTGCAAGGGAGGAGCAAGGCCCATCTGCGGTTTGCGTCTTGCGGCTCATCCCGGTTCCTTGGCTTTCGCCCCTCCCGGCCAGCTTGCAAACAGGCTCTGACAAATGCGGACGGCGTAATCTCGGCCATCTCTTTGGCTTGACCGGAAAACGCATATGCCTTCCCACACCCAGGACGCCACCCGCACCAACGACATCCGCATGCGCGCCGTGCGCCCGCTGCTCACGCCCGCGCTGCTGCAAGAGTGGCTGCCCGCGCCGGACGCCGCGCTGGCCTTGGTGGAGCAAAGCCGCGCCGGCATCGCCCGCGTGCTGCACGGCGAAGACGACCGGCTCATCGCCGTCGTCGGCCCCTGCTCCATACACGACCACGCGCAGGCGCTGGAATACGCGCAGCGGCTCAAGGCCGAAGCGGACGCGCTGGCAGGCGAGCTGCTCATGGTGATGCGCGTGTATTTCGAAAAACCCCGCACCACCGTGGGCTGGAAGGGCTACATCAACGACCCGCGCATGGACGGCAGCTACGCCATCAACGACGGCCTGCAAATGGCCCGCCGCCTGCTGCTGGACGTGCTGGCGCTGGGCCTGCCCGTGGGCACGGAGTTTCTTGATCTGCTCTCGCCGCAGTTCATTTCCGATCTCGTCAGCTGGGGAGCGATAGGCGCGCGCACCACCGAAAGCCAGAGCCATCGCCAGCTGGCCAGCGGCCTGTCATGCCCCGTGGGCTTCAAAAACGGCACCGACGGCGGCGTGAAAGTGGCCGCCGACGCCATCGTGGCCGCGCAAGCGCCCCACGCTTTCATCGGCATGACCCAGATGGGCCAGGCCGCCATTTTTGAAACGCGCGGCAACCCGGACTGCCACGTCATCTTGCGCGGCGGCAAAGCGCCCAACTACAGCGCCGACGACGTGCAGGCTGCCTGCCAGCTTCTGGCCCAGGCCGGGCTGCGCGAGCAAGTGATGATTGACTGCTCCCACGCCAACAGCGCCAAGCAGCACCGCCGCCAAATCGACGTGGCCGCCGACGTGGCCGCGCAAATCGCCGCTGGCGAGCGCCGCATCACCGGCGTGATGATCGAAAGCCACCTGAACGAAGGCCGCCAGGACATCACGCCCGGCCAGCCCCTGCAACACGGCGTTTCCGTGACTGACGCCTGTTTGAGCTGGCAGCAGACGGCGCCCGTGCTGCGCCAGCTGGCCGAAGCCGTGAAGGCGCGGCGAAAGCGCGGCGCCTGATGGGCGGCTTCATCACGCCTCACGCGGCAGCCCATTTGCCGCGCCTTTTCGTGTGCCATTACTAATGGCAGAAACTGCATTATCTGGCCGGCCTGGCCCGTTTGCAGTTTGAAAACCGGCGCCAATTTTCTGACCTGCGTCATGAAACACGAGAATGGCGCCTGCCAGAACAACATAATCCATATTTTTTCATCGCCCGGCTGCCGCGCCAGGTTTAGAATCCGCCTTCATTATGGCCATTTGTGCAGTCACGGCGTCCGTGGAAAAATGCGGGCCATTAATGCATTCCGTGTGTCGGTAATTGGCGCGCAGGTGTGCGCTGGCAGTCGTTGATAGTTTGGAGACGTCATGTCCACGCTGTTTATTGTTCAGTTTGTCATTGTTTTGTTGTGCATTCTGGTGGGTGCGCAGGCTGGCGGCATCGGCCTGGGCGTCTTCGGGGGGCTGGGCCTGGCCGTGCTGACCTTCGGCTTCCAGCTCCAGCCCACCAGCCCGCCCATCGACGTGATGCTGATGATCATGGCCGTGGTCTGCGCCGCCGCCGCCATGCAGGCCGCAGGCGGGCTGGACCTGATGATCCGGCTGGCCACGCGCATCTTGCGCAAAAACCCCAAGCACATCACCTTCATTGCGCCAGCGGTCACGTACGTATTCACCATTTTTGCGGGCACAGGACACGTGGCCTACTCTGTGCTGCCCGTCATTGCCGAAGTGGCCCGCCGCAACGGCGTGCGGCCCGAGCGCCCGCTGTCCATGGCCGTCATCGCCTCGCAGTTTTCCATTGTGGCCAGCCCGATTGCAGCCGCCGTGGTATCTGCGCTGGTCATTCTGGAGCCTTACCACATCACCATGCTGGATGTGCTCATGGTCACCATACCCTCCACCATTCTCGGCATTGGCTTGGCTTGCATTTTCGTCAACAAAATGGGCAAGGAACTCAAGGACGACGAGCATTACCAGAAACGGCTAAGCGATCCGGATTATCTGGAGATGATTGAATCGCAGCAGGAACAAAATGCCTCGGAAACGGCCGCTGGCAACCGCAACGCCAAAATATCCGTGGGCATTTTTCTGATTGCCGCCGTGCTGGTGGTCATTATGGGTTCGGTGGAAAGCCTGCGCCCGTTTTTCCCTGACGCCAGCGGCAAGCTGAAACCGCTGGGCATGGCGCACACCATTGAAATTGTCATGCTCACGGCAGGCGCGCTCATCTTGCTGATTTGCAGGCCCGACGGCACGGCCATCACGCGCGGTTCGGTATTCCACGCCGGCATGCGCGCCGTGATTGCCATTTTCGGCATTGCCTGGCTGGGCGACACGCTGATGCACGCCCACATGGGCGAAGTCAAAGAGCTGGTTTCAGGGCTGGTGAAAAGCGCGCCGTGGACCTTCGCTTTCGCGCTTTTCATTCTTTCCGTGCTGGTCAATAGCCAGGGCGCCACAGTCGCCACGCTGTTTCCCGTGGGCGTGGGCCTGGGCGTGCCGCCGGAAATCATGGTGGGCACCTTTGTGGCCGTCAATGGCTACTTCTTCATTCCGAACTACGGCCCCATCATCGCGTCCATCGACTTCGACACCACGGGCACCACGCGCATTGGCCGCTACATCTTCAACCACAGCTTCATGCTGCCAGGGCTGCTCAGCCTAGCGTTCAGCCTGGCGTTCAGCCTGTTGCTGGCCAAAATGCTGCTGTAGCAGCCGCGCTTCCGTCTGCAAAGCACCGCCCCTTCTGGCGGTGCTTTTTTATGCCAGCCTGCGAGATGGAAGCGGCAAGGCCGCCATCAGGCTTCGGCGGCAAATTTCCTCTGAACAGCTTCTCAGCCCTTGCTTCCAAACCCGCAAGTCAACGCGAATGGCGCATGCCTGATTCAAGGGAGCAGAAATGCCGTTCCGCGCAGTGTTCACTAGGACATTGCGCTATGAATAAAAGAGCTAAATCAGGGCAGGCAACACGCTCTGCTCACCTGGCAAAGCCACGGGCACATACGACAAAAAGCGCCTGGCTCCGTCAGCCGCGCGGCCAGCCCCTTTCAGACGGCATGGACCGGGCAAGCCGCCCGCGCGCCAGCGTTTCCGTTGAGTACTTGTCGATAGACATTCTCATTGCCGGTAGCATGCGGTCCGTCATTTCCCTGACGCCTACGCATTGCCGCCATGCTGTTTCGCCCCGAAGTCATCCGCAATCACCGCAGCGCCCGGCTGGGCGGCATCGCTATCAGCCAGCCGCTGGGCGCGTGGCTGCTCACGCTGGCGGCGACGGGTATGGCGGCGGTCATCGTCGCCTTTCTCCTGCTGGGCAGCTACACGCGCCGCGCCAGCGTGGCGGGCCAGCTGGTGCCCTTGCAAGGCGTGGTCACGCTGCCTGCCCCTGTCACCGGCATCGTCGAGCGGCTGGACGCGGCCGAAGGTGACGCCGCCAGCGCCGAGCAGACGCTCGCCATCATCCAGGCCCCGCGCGCCATGCCTGAAAGCGGCAACGGCGGCGCGGCGCTGGAGCAGCAAATCCGCCAGCAGAAAGCCAGCCTGCAAGCCGCGCAAGACGCTCAGCAACAGCAACTGCGCCAGCAAGCCAGCGGCCTGAACGAACAACTGCAAGCCGCCCGGCGCGAATTGCTGCAAATCGAAGCCGAAGCCGCCACCCGCCAGCGCCAAACCCGCCTGGCCCGCGAAAAACTGGCCCGCTACCAAAGCCTGGAAAAAGCCGGAGCCGCCAGCGTCGTCAGCGTGCAAGAGCAGCAATCCGCCGTTTTCGAGCACGAAGCGCAAACGCAAACCCTGCTGCGGCAAGCCGCCAGCACCCGCCGCCTGCTTGCCCAGCCAGCGCGCAGCCGCCCGCGCCAACCACGCGCGTGACATGGCGCAACTGGAGCAAAGCGAAGTGCAGGTGCGCATGGACAACCGCCTGGCCGTCACTGCGCCCGTGGCGGGCGTCATCGCCGCCCAGCTCGTGCGCCAAGGCCAGGCCGTGCAAGCGGGCCAGCCTCTGCTCAGCCTGCTGCCCGGCCAGGGCACGCTGCAAGCCCACCTGCTTGCCCCCAGCCGCGCCGTCGGCTTCATCGAACCGGGCGACAAAGTCATGCTGCGCTACCAGGCCTATCCGTACCAGAAATTCGGCCATCACACCGGGCGCGTGGCCAGCATCAGCCGCAGCGCCCTCACCCGCAGCGAATTGCAGGCCCTTTCATCCGTTTATCAGAACCTGTTCAGAGTTTGGCCGTGAGGGGCGAAAGTGCGAATCGGGATGGGCTGCAAGGCGCAAACCGCAGACGGGCCTTGCGGCCCGGCGAGGATTTGCAACGCGGCAGCCCGCCCGAGTTCGCGCTTTCACGCCCACGGACAGACTTTGAACAGGTTCTCGGGGCGACGAGCCGGTTTACCGCATCACCGTGGATCTGCCCCGGCAGTACATCACCGCCTACGGCCGCCACGAAAACCTCAAGCCCGGCATGCTGCTGGACGCCGACATCATGGGCGAAAAGCGCCGCCTCATCGAATGGCTGGTGGAGCCGCTTTATTCAGTGGCGGGGAAAGTGGGGAATGCGGAATGACAAATGCCCTCGTTCATAAAACAGGCACCGCCATTCAATGGGCAAGGGATTATGGGCAGGCGCATCCGAAAATACAGGACATTTTCTGGATCATCTCGACGGTTATCTTGACCATTGTTCCGAACGAACTCGTTAAATTCATATGGAAATTTACGGGGAAAAATATTGCCGAATTCGCGGTAACGGCAATCACCATCCCCATCCTATTCGTGCTGCAAAAAGAGCAATGCAGGAAATTCATGGGCCGCAGAATACCCATGCTGGCGCTGGCAGGTATTTTGCCTGCTGCGCTGTGGCTTTGCTTCAATAGAGAAGGTCGCATCAATGTGAATGGCGACACAAGCGCGGTGAATTTGTTGATGTATTACTGTTTACATTTGATGAACATCTCGCTGATTATTCCATTGTACGAAGAAAAAATCGTGAGAGGATTGCTTCTGAGGGGTATTGAGAAATTCACTGGAAGCCTGGGAGCCATCATCATCACGTCGTTTCTGTTTGGCTTAGCTCATCGCGGCAATGAGTGGCTGACGTTTGTTTATGGCGCCGTGCTGGCGTGGGCGGCGACATGCATGCGCATGGGTGCGTTCGAGCGCTCCATCATTCATGGAGCATACAACTTCACAATAGGATTTTATGTGCTGTTTTACATGGCTGATATTTGAGCAGGATCCAAGAATCACCGTGCGTTCCGGCAGTCCCGAGGTGCCGGGTTTATTCCATTTCAATCAAAATGGAGCGCAAAATACGCGAATTGAATCAAAATGAATTGAATACCGTTTCTGGCGGCGAATGGAATTGTGGGGTGACAATTGAGTTGCCTCCGTCTGTTTCTGTTGGTTGCACTGGCTCTGGAACAGACTGGCGGGAAGCATGGAATAGTGCTAGGGATTGGTGGTGTGATCGTCACAGCGGAAGCGGCGCCCAACTACAGAAGAATTAATCAGCAACATCCCTGGTTAATAGGAGATTGAAGGCTCCGCCATTTGTGGCGGAAGCCTTCTTCAGTTCACAGACCGACATGAATTCATTTGTTTTCTTGATATTTATGTCCAAGGATCAGAAGCAGCATCCTGAGCAAACGTCAAAACGCAGAAGCCGCCCATCCATTTCTTGAGATATTCATGATGCTTTTGGCATGACGCATTTCATTGTAAAACCATTTAAATTTGTTGTCCAATGGGCGCATGAGTATGGACAAGCGCATCCGAAAATACAGGGTATTTTCTGGATTGTGATGTCAGTGGTCTTCATGATCGTGCCCAACCTGATCGGCCGTTCGCTCACGGAAACCATGGGTAGGAATGTGGCCAGCTGCATTTCGCTGCTCATTGTCATTCCCTTTGTTTTCGCACTGCAAAAGGAAGACGCCAGAAAAATCACATCGAGAAGCCTGCTGTTCATGGCGCTGGGCGGCGTTTCGGCGGCCACCGTGTTTTCTCTTTTCATGGGCGACATAAAAATAAATGGCGATCCGGCATCCATCCCCTGGTTATATTATGTTGTAGCCGTGTTGTACAATTCAGTGCTTGCTCCTTTATATGAGGAAAAGCTGTGCCGGAGCTTGCAGTTGCGGGGCATTCAGGTCATTGCAGGCAGTTTGGCGGCCATCCTCTTGACATCCGCTATTTTTGGGCTTGCCCACAAGGGAAATGAAATGGCAATGTCAGTTTATGCGGTGATATTGGCCTGCATGGCCCTGTATTTCAGAATAGGCGCAATCGAGCGGGCAGTGGCGCATGGCGCATATAACTTTGCTCTTGACCTGCATGTTTCCTTTCTTCTCCTGCCTGCGTGAGACATTAATGTATGTTCAAAGAATTGCCGGGTGTTCCGGCAGTCCCGTGGCGCCGGGTTTGTGCCATTTCAATCGAAAGGAGCACAAAATGCACGAATTGACTCAAAGTGAAATCATCCAGGTAACTGGTGGCCGCAATGATTTATGGAGGGATATGCCAGATCAATCTCGGGATCCTTCCGACAAACTCTCCGATCCTAATTTCTGGAGGACTTGGTTCAGGGAATTGCCAGATCTATATCGGGAAGCAATCAATTCTGCAACTGAAATGTTCTGCATCGCCACTGGCGACTGCTGATATATCCATGCGTCACGCCTGGAATAGGCGTGACGCACTGAGATCAATGACAGACGTCTGCTGAATGGACAAAGACAAGAAGATGAAAATTTGGCTGCGCATGACGCAGTCCATGAGACGAGCGGCAGAAGAAAGGCCAAAGAAAGCGGCTGTTTTGCTTGTCATAGCGGCTCTGCTTGTCATGGTATTGATGGCAGTATTGGCGGTGTTTCTTGACGAACGCATGGGAGATAACGCAGCATTGCTTATCGCAAGCCTTGTCATTGGCCCTGCTTTTTTCGTGATTCATCATGAAAGAGCCAGGAGAATCACGGTGCGAAACATGCTGCTGATGGCGCTTGCAGGCACGGTCATAGGAGCTGTCGTGGTCATGTGGGCGGGCAGGCCGCCCAGAATGGAAGCCTGTGGCGATTTTTTCATGTTCAATTGCCATGCCATGTGGATCAATACGATCATCATCATTCCTTTGCTGGAGGAAAAGGTCGTCCGGGGTTACTACTAGACGCTTGTAGGACGCTGTTTGGAAATTTGCCCGCCATCATGGCGACCGCCCTGATGTTCGCCGCAGCTCATTGGCGCATATTCGCTTGGACGCTTGTTTTCTCAGCCCTCTTGGCATGGCTTGCCATTTACAGAAAGATGGGGGTGATTGAAAGAGCGATGGCGCATGGTTCCTACAACTTGATATTGACCGTGGCAGCGCTGCCGTTCACTGATTTATGGAAATATTGAAAATGCTGCGAAGATTGATGCAGGCTTTCAGAACATGGCGGATCGCCATGCCACCCAGCTAATCTTCTCTCACCTGCATGAGGCATGAATGCATATTCAGAGAATTGCCGGGTGTTCTGGCAGTCTCGAGGCGCCGGGTTTGTGCCATTTCAATCGAAAGGAGCACAAAATGCGCGAATTGACTCAGAGTGAGCTTGCAATTGTGGCAGGAGGTGAAGCAACCTGTGGCATCGGCATTCCCGGCGGGGCCTATTGCGAAGTGCCATGGAGTGACATCAGGGAATGGTGGTGCGAGAACGTCGGGTGGTTTTGCGATGCTCAAACACCAGAAGCAGCAAGGTGACAATGCCTTCTGGTTGCCAAGGCAACGAAGGTTCCGGCTGAAAATTGCTGGGACCTTCTTTAATTGAATTGCTATATTGCCAATATTATTTTATTTGCGATATTAAAGGTTGATTTAATATTTCAGCTCGACGTTGTGTGATAGTGATGGAACCGCTCCGGCCCAAAAGAAGACAGGCTTTGCTGAAAGTGCTTTCAGCCTTATTTTTCAGTATCGTTCCTTCCATCGTAATAAGCTGGAGCGAAACTGGCGTCATGCGGCAAGTTGTCAGTATGCTGACACTGCTGGCCGTCACTGCAATGATGTTTATCTTGGAGAAGGAAAAGCTGGAATTTCCTCAAGCAGGCAGGGCGCTAAAACTGTTCGCTGCAGGCGCTTTGGCCAGTTTTGTTTATGTTGCCGCCTCAGGGGGCATTGTGGGATCGGTGGATGAAAACGTCCCGGGCTGGTTTATAGGTCTTGTATTTGTCGATACGGTCGCGCTCATTCCTTTTTATGAGGAAAAACTGGTCAGAGGTTTGCTGCTGCGCGGCCTGGCGGGATTGACGGGAAATATCCCTGCCATTGCCATAACGGCGGTGCTTTTTGCCCTTGTGCACAAGGGAAACGAGGCCAGCGCCTTTGCTGGCGGGCTGGCGCTGGCCTGGCTTGCCATATATAAAAACTGCGGCGTCGTTGATCGTTCGATTATTCATGGGGCATGGAACATGGTTTCTGTCGTATGGATAATTATTTCAGCCGCCTCAAGCTCACCCGGACAGGCAATATGAATGAATATCGCCAAAAGCATTGACTGGAGCACCATCATGGCGTTGATCCTTGTCGTGCGGATGGGAAATAAAGGAAGAGCACCTTGAAAAAAATTGCCTCATGAGCAACGCGCGAATAATCTGTCTCTATATTCTGCATTTGATGGTTGCCGTGCTGATTGGCGTGGGCTTGCAAGATGCTGCGGGCCGTCATGTCGCCCAGGCAATTGGCAATCTGGCTGGACTTTTGTTTTTCCTGGCGGTTTACAGGCATGTCAGCGGCGGGAAACTGTTCGCCTGGTGCCCTGAAAAAAGAATTTTTACCGGAAGAGACATGGCAATGCTTGCAGCGGGAAGCATTATGGCGGGCATTGCCATCAAGAGTGGCATGGGGCTGATTGATGATGCCTTTTATTTTGTTGCAGGCGGGATGGATATGGGCGCATTCCAGGAGATGATCAACGAAGACGCCGTCAGGCTTCAAAAGATATGGGGCTGGCCGCTGGTTCTGATGCTGGCAACGGGTGCAGTGCGGGAGGAGTTGATTTACAGAAAATACTTACAGGGGCATTTCACAAAATATGGCCTGCTTGCAGGAGCAGGGGTCTCCGCCGTCATTTTTGCCGCCATTCATTTCAGGCCGGATTATATTTTTGCGGCCTTGCTGTTCTCGCTGCTCTATGTGGTGACGGGGCATTTGTGGGCGGCCATGCTGGCGCATTTTTAGGCAAATATGTTTTTTGGCGTTTGGGTGTGGCTGGCTGGCGCGCCGCAGGCGAAAGCTGTTTGGGCGCTGGGCGTGCTGTCGTTCGCCCTGTGCGTGATGTTTGCGATTGATTCAGTCAGGCGCGTCCGCGCTCAGGGCGGTTTCGGGGCGGGCGCATGAAGCCGCTGATTCAGTCTGAGGCCGCCGAATGCGGCCTGGCCTGCCTGGCAATGGTGGCGGGGCATTACGGCCTGCATATGGATTTGCCGCAGATGCGGCGGCGCGTTCCGCTTTCGCTCAAAGGGCTGCGGCTGAACCAGCTGATTGAGCATGCGCAGCAGCTGGGGCTGAACGCGCGGGCGCTGCGGCTGGAGATGCAAGACCTGGGGCGGCTGAAGCTGCCGTGCATCCTGCACTGGGATCTGAATCACTTCGTGGTGCTGGCGCGCGTGGGGCGCAAGAAGGCGGTGCTGCTGGATCCGGCCTCGGGGCGGCGGGAGATGGATTTGCAGGAGGTTTCGCGCCACTTCACGGGCGTGGCGCTGGAGCTTGCGCCTGCGCCGCAGTTCAGGCCGCAGCGGGCGGCGCCTGCGGTTTCGCTGCGGCAGCTGACGGGGCCGGTGCGCGGGCTATGGGGAGCGCTGGCGCAAGTGCTGCTGCTTTCGGCGGCCTTGCAGGTGTTTGTGGTGCTGGCGCCTTTTGAGAACCTGTTCGCTGTCTAGACGCGAGGGGCAAAAGGGCGGATCGGGATGGGCTGCAAGGCGCAAACCGCAGACGGGCCTTTGTGGCCCGGCGAGGATTTGCAACGCCGCAGACCGCCCGAGTCCGCCCTTTTGCAACCGTGACTGGACGGCGAACAGGTTCTTGTATGCAATGGGTGGTGGACCATGTGCTGGTGTCTGCCGACCGTGATTTGCTGGCGGTGCTGGGGCTGGGCTTCGGGCTGGCGCTGCTGGTGCAGCTGGGCATTGGCTTTTTGCGGGGGTGGACGGTGGTTCATCTTTCGTCCAGCCTGGGGCTGCAATGGGCGGGGCGGGTATTCGCCCATTTGCTGCGGCTGCCAATGGCGTTTTTTGAAAAGCGCCATGTGGGCGATGTGACTTCGCGCATGGGTGCGGTGCAGGCCATTCAGAAAACCCTGAGCACGAGCTTTGTCGAAGCGCTGATTGACGGCCTGATGGCTGCCGTGACGCTGGCGCTGATGCTGGTGTACAGCTGGAAGCTGGCGCTGGTGACGCTGCTGGCGGTGGCGCTGTACGCGGGGTTGCGGCTGGCGGCTTTCGCGCCCTTGCGCGATGGCACGGAGCAGCAGTTGCTGGCCGCCGCACGCCAGCAGACGCATTTGTTGGAAACGCTGCGCGGCATGCAGAGCGTGAAGGTGGCCAACCAGGAGCCGCTGCGCCGCGCCGACTATGAAAACCTGATGGTGGCCACGGTGAATCAGGATGTGCGGCTGGCGCGCATGAATTTGGGCTTTGGCAGCGCGAGCCAATTGGTTTTTGGCGTGGAGCGCATCGCCGTCATCTGGCTGGGCGCACTGCTGGCGCTGGACAGCGTGTCCAGAACCTGTCCGGAGCCTGCCCGTGGGTGCAAAAGGGCGGATTCGGGCGGTCTGCGGCGTTGCAAATCCTCGCCGGGCATTTAGCCCGTCTGCGGTTTGCGCCTTGCAGCCCATCCCGCCCCGCTCTTTTGCCCCACACGGCCAGACTCCGGACAGGTTCTTCGTGGGCATGCTGATAGCCTACCTTTCGTACAAAGACCAGTTCGCCACGCGCGCCGGGGCGTTGATTGACAAGGGCATCGAGTTCAGGATGCTGCGGTTGCATGCACAGCGGCTGGCGGACATCATGCTGGCCGAGCCAGAGGACGGGCCGCTGCATGAGGAGGTTCCAGCAGGGGCTTGGGCGGATGCGCCAGCGCCCGCGAGTCTGCCGCCGCTGACGGCGCTGGCAGGAGCGGGCATAGAGGTGGAGAACCTGTCGTTCCGCCATGCGCAAGGGGAGCCGTGGCTGCTGAAGGATTGCAGCTTTCGCATTGAGCCGGGCGAATCGGTGGCCATCGTTGGCCCTTCAGGCTGCGGCAAGAGCACGCTGCTCAAGCTGATGCTGGGTTTGCTGGCGCCTGCGGCGGGCAGCATTCGCATCGGCGGGCACTTGATGCAGCCCGCGAGCGCGGCGCGCGTGCGCGGCCTGACGGGCTGCGTGATGCAGGACGACCGCCTGTTTGCCGGCAGCATTGGCGAAAACATCCGTTTTTTCGACCCCGGCTTTCAGCCCGATCGCATTGAGCAAGCCGCCCGGCTGGCCGCCATTCATGACGAAATCATGGCGATGCCCATGAACTACCACAGTCTGAGAACCTGTTCACGGCCTGTCCGTGGGGGCGAAAAGCGCGGACTCGGGCGGTCTGCGGCGTTGCAAATCCTCGCCGGGCCACAAGGCTCGTCTGTGGTTTGCGCCTTGCAGCCCATCCCGATCCGCCCTTTTGCCCCTCACGGCCAAACCATGAACAGGTTCTGGCGGGCGACATGGGCAGCGCTCTCTCCGGCGGGCAGCGCCAGCGTCTGATGCTGGCGCGGGCGCTTTACCGCCAGCCGCAGTTTTTGTTTCTGGATGAGGCGACCAGCCATCTGGATGTGGCCTGCGAGCGCCAGGTGAGCGAGGCCGTGAGCCGCCTGCCCGTCACGCGCGTGATCGTGGCCCACCGCCCCGAAACCATTGCCAGCGCCAGCCGCGTGCTGGTGATGCAGGGCGGGCGCTTGCAGGAGGCAACGCGGCCGCCGTGAGAGCCTGTTCAGAGCGTGGCGTTTGCGCCGCCGCCAGCGGATTTTCAGAGCCAAATCGGCCTGAAGTCCCCGTGAAACGGGCGCGGGCAGCTATTTTTCTGATAGCAAAAAGCCCTCGCTCCTACAATCGCGCCCCATCATGCAAGACCGTTACGACCCCTCTCAGATTGAAAAGGCTGCCCAGGCGCACTGGCAGGCCAGCCAGGCCTGGCGCGTGCGCGAAGACAGCCGCCGCCCCAAGTACTACGCCTGCTCCATGCTGCCTTACCCCAGCGGCAAGCTGCACATGGGGCATGTGCGCAACTACACCATCAACGACATGATCACGCGCAGCCTGCGCATGAAGGGCTTTAACGTGCTCATGCCCATGGGCTGGGACGCCTTTGGCCTGCCTGCCGAAAACGCCGCCATCAAGCATGGCGTGCCGCCCGCGAAGTGGACTTACGACAACATCGCCTACATGAAGGGCCAGATGCAGGCGATGGGCCTGGCCATTGACTGGAGCCGCGAGTTCGCCACGTGCGACGCCAGCTACTACAAGTGGAACCAGTGGCTGTTTCTGAAGATGCTGGAAAAGGGCATCGCCTACCGCAAGACGCAGGTGGTGAACTGGGATCCGGTGGATCAGACCGTGCTGGCCAATGAGCAAGTGATTGACGGGCGCGGCTGGCGCACCGGCGCGCTGGTGGAAAAGCGCGAAATTCCGGGCTACTACCTGAAGATCACCGATTACGCGCAAGAGCTGCTGGACCATGTGCAGGTGGACAACCCCAAGGCCACGCTCACCGGCTGGCCCGAGCGCGTGCGGCTGATGCAGGAAAACTGGATTGGCAAGAGCGAGGGCCTGCGCTTTGGCTTTCCCTTCAACTGGAACGACGCTGCCGCCTGGCGCGACGGCCAGCCGCCCGCGCTGCCAGCGGGCGAGCAGCCGCCGCGCGGGCCGCTGTATGTGTTCACCACCCGCGCCGACACCCTCATGGGCGTGACCTTTGTGGCGGTTGCGGCCGAGCACCCGCTGGCGGCGCTCATCGCGCGCTTTCGCCCGGAAGTGGCCGCCTTCATCGAAAAGTGCCAGCAGGGCGGCACCACCGAGGCCGAGCTGGCGCTCAAGGAAAAAGAGGGCGTGCGCACGGGCTTTCACGTCAGCCACCCGCTCACGGGCGAATGGGTGGAAGTGTGGGTGGGCAACTACGTGCTCATGAGCTATGGCGACGGCGCAGTGATGGGCGTGCCCGCGCATGACGAGCGCGACTTTGCCTTTGCACAAAAGTACGGCATCGACATCAAAAAAGTCATCCTCTCCGCCGTGGAGATGAACTACATGCGGGCGCTGGAAGACGAAGCCCAGCCGCTGGACGAACTCACCCGCGAAACCTATGAGGCCGCCTTGCTGCGCCACGCCGAAGCCCAGGAGTGGCTGCCGGACTACGCCGACAAGCAAGGCGTGTGCATCAACAGCGGCCCGCTGGACGGCCTGCCCTACCAGCAGGCCGTGGACAAGGCGGCCGCGCTGCTGGCCGAAAAGGGCCTGGGCGAAAAACGCACCACCTGGCGCCTGCGCGACTGGGGCATCAGCCGCCAGCGCTACTGGGGCACGCCCATTCCCATCATCCACTGCGAAAGCTGCGGCCCGCAGCCCGTGCCCGAAAAAGACCTGCCCGTGCTGCTGCCGCAAGACCTGGTGCCCGACGGCAGCGGCAACCCGCTGGCCAAAAGCGCAGCCTTCCAGGCGGGCGTGCGCTGCCCCCAATGCGCCGGCCCGGGCCGGCGCGAGACGGACACGATGGACACCTTTGTGGACTCATCGTGGTACTTCATGCGCTACTGCGACGCGCACGATGACGAAAAAATGGTGGGCAGCGGCGCGGCGCACTGGATGCCGATGGACCAGTACATCGGCGGCATCGAGCACGCCATCTTGCACCTGCTCTACGCGCGCTTTTGGACCAAAGCCATGCGCGATCTGGGGCTGATCCGCATCGACGAGCCTTTCACCCGCCTGCTCACGCAAGGCATGGTGCTCAACCACATCTACAGCCGCCGCACCGCCAAGGGCGGCAAGGAATACTTCTGGCCCGCTGACGTGGAGCCGGTGCTGGACGCCAGCGGCAAGCAAGTGGCCGCCAAACTGGTCAAGCCCGTGGCCAGCGCCGACGGCGAGCTGCCCGCCGGCACGCCCATCGACTACGAAGGCGTGGGCACCATGTCCAAATCCAAAAACAACGGCGTCGATCCGCAAACGCTCATCGAGCAATACGGGGCCGATACCGCGCGCCTTTACACCATGTTCACCGCGCCACCCGAGGCCACGCTGGAGTGGAACGACACCGCCGTGGAAGGCAGCCACCGCTTTTTGCGCCGCCTGTGGGCCTGCGGCCTGCGCCTGTCGGCCCTGCCGCAACTGGCGCAAGCGGGCAAGCCAAGCGCCCCCGCCGCTTTGGGCAAGGCCGCCCGGGCGCTGCGGCACGAAATCCACACCGTGCTCGGCCAGGTGGACTACGACTACCAGCGCCTGCAATTCAACACCGTGGTCTCCGGCGCAATGAAGATGCTCAACGCCATCGAAGCCTTCAAGGGCGACGGCGATGGCGCGGCCAGCGAAGGCGACACCTTCGCCCTGGGCGAAGCCTTCGGCATCCTGCTGCGCGTGCTCTACCCGGCCACCCCGCACATCACCCACGCCCTGTGGCGCGAGCTGGGCTACGAGGCGCTCATGGGCGATCTGATCGACGCGCCCTGGCCCCGCCCCGACGCCCAGGCGCTGGAGCGCGACGAAATCGAGCTGATGCTGCAAGTGGGCGGCAAGCTGCGCGGCCGCTTCACCGTGCCCGCCAGCGCCAGCAAGGCCGAGATTGAACAGGCCGCGCTGGCCAGCGAAGCCTTCGTCAAATTCGCTGGCGCGAACGCCACGCCCAAAAAGCTCATCGTCGTGCCGGGGCGGCTGGTCAATGTGGTGCTGTGAGCGGCACGGCCGTGCGGCTGTGAAGGGGGGCGCTCGCGCCCCTCTTCTTGTGCTTGATTTGCTTCTTTATTCATAGCAAGACGTCCTAGTGGAATCTGCGCGAAGCGGTATTTCAGACCCATCAAATTTGCTCCTCTTTTATGCCGCCTGTGCCCCTTCTTTCTGAACCATGACGAAAGCGCCCGCCATGCCTTGCCGCCGCCTTTTGCTCACCGCCAGCCTGGCCGCCCTTGCTGCCGGCACCGCGCCCTGGCTGACGGCCTGCGGCTTTCACCTGCGCCGCCCGCCTGAATTTGCCTTCCGCTCCATTTACGTGGACATGCCCGCCAGCTCCACCCTGGGCGCGGAACTCAAGCGCCAGCTTGCCAGCGCGGGCCTGCAAGTCATCACCGACGCCGCTGAAAAAAACCGGGCGCAAGTCATCCTGCAAGCCCTGCAAGACAGCCGCGAGCGCAGCGTGGTCGGCCTGAACGCGGCGGGGCAAGTGCGTGAATACCAACTGCGCGTGCGCTTTGGCTTTCGCCTCGTCACCCCGGCAGGCCACGTGGCGCTGCCTGACGCCGAAATCCTGCGCGAAATCGACCAGAGCTACAGCGAAAGCGCCGCCTTGTCCAAGGAAGCCGAAGCCGAAATGCTCTACCAAAGCATGCAAAGCGACGTGGTGCAGCAGGCGCTGGAGCGCATTGCCGCCATTCAACTGCCCGCCAGCGGCCAGCAAGCCGGGCAATAAACAGGCGCCTTCATGGGCAGCCCCAAAGCAGTCAGGCGGCCAAGCGCCCAACTGCACGCCGCGCGCAGCCAAGAAGCGCTTGAACAAGCGGCTGGATGGACGCGCGAATATTGATACGCCAGCCCCGGAAACGACGCTGCCCGCCCCTGCAAGGCGCAGGCGCGGGCAGAAAAAAGGGCTGTTGAAGCGGCGGGAAAAGCAGGTTTTCAGCGCGCGCTGCGAGCGGGCGGCGTGGCGCTGCCGGGCGCACGGTTGAGGTGGCGGAAGCTGATGCGGCCCTTGCTCAAGTCATACGGCGAAAGCTCCAGCGTGACGCGGTCGCCCGCCAGGATGCGGATGTGGTTCTTCTTCATCTTGCCTGCCGAGTAGGCAACGAGCTGGTGGCCGTTGTCGAGGGTGACGCGGTAGCGCGAGTCAGGCAGCACTTCATTGACGACGCCTTGCATCTCGATCAGTTCTTCTTTTGCCATGAGGGTGAATTTCTCCTTCGGCGGCGCCCGACGGCCAGGCGGTCCGGGGCCGAATATGTGTGGTAAAGCAACCGGCCATTTTAGTGGAAGCCCCTGCTGCCGGAAGGCGGCAGCGCGCGGCGCGGGCCAGCTTGCACCCTGACACAAGCCCAACAGGCCAGAGGTGGTGTGTAACGGCGATGGCGGACACACTGCAACTCCCCTTCAACTCGATGAAAGGTTCTTCCATGACCAAACGTTCCATCTACGCTTCTTCTGCCGTTGTGCTGCTGACCACGGCAATGAGCTGGGGCATGGCCCATGCCGCCGGCACGGGCATCAAGCCCGTGGATCAGCAGGCCAATGCGCCTACGCCTTCAGCCGTTGCAGGACCACAGGCGCATGAGGCCGCCAAAACCACGGCGCAGCCTTCAGCCGCCCAATCTGCCACCCACTCCGCCACTCAGCCCGCCGCCACGGCAGCCGAACAGGCGCAAATGCCTGCGGTGACAGGACAGGACGGCCGGCAGGCAATCAAGGACGCCGCTTCGAACGCCGCCAAGGGCGCGGCTTCAGGCGCCCTTGGGCCGAAATAAACGCCCGTTTCTGCTCCTTTGCTCAGGCCGGGGCGCGCCATCAGGCGCGCCCCGGCCTTTTTGATGTGCAAGCGGCGCATTGGCTAAATGAGGTGAACTCCGAGCCGCCTTGCCCAACGGCAGTCTTAAAAAAGAGGAGCAAATTCAATGATTTCAAAAAAACCATCCTGCGCTCTTCCCACTAAGACATCATGCTATGAATAAAGGAGCAATATTCATGTGTTGCATGAGTCCCGGGTTGGCCGAAGGCGTTTTGCTCTGCTTCACCCTTTCACGCACACCACCTGCTTGAGCGTGTGCAGCACGTCCACCAAATCGGCCTGGGCGGCCATTACGGCGTCTATGTCCTTGTAGGCCATTGGAATTTCGTCAATCACGCCCGCGTCCTTGCGGCATTCCACGCCTTCGGTCGCCCTGATTTGGTCGGCCTCCGTGAACAGTTTTTTCGCCTGGGTGCGGCTCATGGTGCGGCCTGCGCCGTGGCTGCAACTGTTGAAGCTGTCGGGGTGCCCCTTGCCGCGCACGATGTAGCTTTTGGCGCCCATGCTGCCGGGAATGATGCCCAGCCGCCCTTTTTCGGCGCTGACCGCGCCCTTGCGCGTGACAAAAACCTCCTGGCCAAAATGCGTTTCGCGCTGCACGTAGTTATGGTGGCAATTCACCGCCTCCACATGCGTTTCAAATGGCTTGGTAATGACTTTTCGCATGGCATTGATCACGCGCGTCATCATCACTTCGCGGTTGGCGGCGGCAAATTTTTGCGCCCAGCCCACGGCTTTCACATATTCACCAAAATACCGCGCGCCTTCTTCAAAATAGGCCAGGTTTTCATCCGGCAGATTTTGCTGGTGCAATCGCGCATCTTGTTTCGCCAATTCAATGAAATGCGTGCCTATGGCATTGCCCACGCCGCGCGAGCCGGAATGCAGCATGATCCACACGGCCTGATTTTCATCCAGGCAAATTTCAATGAAATGGTTGCCCGTGCCCAGCGTGCCCAGGTGTTTGTAATTGTTCGTCTTTTCCAGGCGCGGGTGTAATTCGCACAATTGCCTGAATTCATCGGCCAAACGGGTCCAGGCCGCGTCTGTTTCAGCGGGCGGCGTTTCCCAGCCGCCTTTGTCGCGGCCATATTTCTTGGGCGTCATGCCGTGCGGCACCGCTTTTTCAATGGCGCTGCGCAGCGGCCCCAGATCGTCGGGCAAATCGCTGGCCGTCAGCGTGGTTTTGCAGGCCATCATGCCGCAGCCAATATCCACGCCCACCGCCGCCGGAATAATGGCTTTGATGGTTGGAATCACCGTGCCAATCGTGGCGCCTATGCCCAGATGCACATCCGGCATCACCGCCACGTGTTTGAATACCACGGGCAGGCTGGCGATATTTTTTAATTGCTGGCGCGCATCTTCTTCCACCGGCACGCCCTGGGTCCACATTTTGATGGGCGCAGCGCCGCCGATTTGCATTTGCAGGTAATGCCCGTTTTCGTTATTCACCTCAATGATTTCGGGCGGCATTTCTTCTGCGGCTTTTTCATTTCTGGCCCGCGCGGCCTCCAGGCGGCGTTCCAGCCGCTTTTGCGCCGCTTCTTCGGGCGCAGCGGCGTTTTGCCCATTTTTATTTATTGTTATCCCCCCACATTTCTTTGTTCGCACAATGAACTTTTCCCGCTTACTCTATTAATACTGTAAAAATGCCATACGCGCAAATAAACGGTAGAACTCAGAGCCCCATCGTATAAACATATATTATTGCCACATATATACCCCATTCACGCAACCAAAATATATCGTTAACTTTCGCAGCACTATCTTCAATTGCAATACCATACCGATCATGATCCCCCATAAATCAGGCAAGCCTGAATCAGAGTTTCGGCAACCGTGCCTCAGCTTGTTTCGCCATACAATTGGATTATTTTATCTGCCGTAGTGTGGAATGCCATCACTCTATATTCGATCTAAAAAACATCAACATACAATGGAAGCAAGTTATTGCATTTAAGCCAGAAGTATAAATTGTCATCAAATAATGGTTTATTTTGATCCGTTATATTTTGCACCTTCCTTCTTGACATGAGAAGATCTGCGACATCCCTTGGACTCATTTTCATTTCTTTTTGAAATATTAAACAAAAGAACTCATTAACAATCCCGATGGCTTTTTTCGCATCTCCAAAATGGATATGAGACACAGCTTTAGGTAAACCTATCTCATTATTTTCTCGAGGCATATGAGTGCAATCACTAGATATGCGCTCACATTTTATTTCACTCCTTTTGTTATGCACCATCTTATTTCTATACATCATAAGATGCGCAATATCACATTGCTCTAGATCAATGGCCTTGATATTTTTCTCGCTCAGGAATATTTGAAGCTTTTTCTTCCACGATAATCTTTCCTTTTCCTTATATTCGTCGTCATTATCATATAATGATTCAATACAGCAGTTAATACACGATTCCGTATATAGACAAATAAATACGATCGACGCTCTTGCCATTAACATCGAATCTTTTTCTGCGCAACTTGCCCTAAAGTCGGAAGACATTTTTGCGAATGATAATGCATCTTCCAAATAAATGGTCGCTGCTCTTTCGTAACACTTTTCTTTCATCTTATTCTCCAGGTTGTTGAATCGATATAGCTGTTATTATATCGGCTTTCTAGAAATATATTGAGACGCGCGCCACTGCCGCCGCAATTGGGCGCGGCGCTGTTTTTCCTGTTTGAAGGCTTGAACGTCAAAGGTGCGGGCGGCTTTGCGGGCCAGGCCGTCTTGCGTGCGCTGGCGCTGTTCGGCCAGCTTTTGGCGGCGGGCGATGCGGCAGGGCAGGCAGCGCGTGGCGGTGCTGTAGATGCTGCCCTGGCAGTCTTCGTACCACCACTTTTGCTGGCGGGCTGTCCATATTTCTTCCTTGCCGCAGTCCATGCAGCGGAAGGGAACGGGTTCATAAAACTGCTTGCAAGCCGCGCCGTAGCTGTTGTTGGGGACCAGGCGGCTGACGTCCGCTGCCAGCCTTTGTGTGCAGGGCTGCTTGCGCGCGGCTTTTTGTTCGGTGCGCAGTTGCTTGCGGCTTGGGGTGTTTTTCATGATGGCCAAGATGAGGGGAAGACGGGGCGGCGCGGGGCCGCCCCTGGGAGATCAATTCAATTCGCGCCTTCACCGGCCGCAAAACCCATGAAGACGCACGGCGGCAGCCCTCCATGCGATGGCAGCCGTTTCAGTCCTGCCGGAGCTTGACCAGCCCGCTGAGCACTTGATCCAGCCCGCCGACGACGGAGATTTTGTCGATGCGTTCAGCCACGCGCTCCAGCGTTTCCAGCTCTTTCATGCGCAGGGCGACGGGGTTGCCTTCCATGACCTTGGCAGTGTTGAGCAGCGAGCGGGTGGCAGCGGTTTCCTCGCGGCGGCGGATGACGTTGGCCTGGGCGGCCTTTTCGGCTTCCACCACCTGGGCGAGGATGGTTCGCATGTCGCCCGGCAGGATGATGTCTTTCACGCCCACGCTCTCCAGCGCGATGCCGCTGCCAGCCAGGCGCGGCTGCACCTGGGCGAGCACGGTGGCGTCAATGGCGGCCTTGTCTTCCAGCAGGGCGTCCAGCGTGCGCTGGCCGACGGCGGCGCGCAAGGCAAATTGCAGTTCGCGGTACACGTGATCGGCGGGCTTGGGGTGCTGGCCGAAGGCGGTTTGCGCGTCGGTGTAGCGCCAGACGGCGGTGAGGTTCAGGCGCAGCGTGACTTTGTCGCGGGTGAGGATGTCTTGCCCGGCGACTTCGGCGGTTTGCGCGCGCAAGTCCACCACGTCCACACGCACGGCGTGCCCGTGCTGCCACCAGCCATGCACGCCGGGCGGCAGGGTTTCGCGGATTTGCCCGTCCACCCACAGCAAGCCGGTGTGAAACTGCGGCACTTCGGCCATGAGCGGCGCGTAGCGGTTCATGCCCGCAGCGCGGGCGGCGCGTATGCGGGCCAGCAAGTCGGCGGGCACGCGCAAATCGGGCGGCACAGGCAGCACTTGCGCTTGCACTTCGTGCAGGCCCTTCCAGTACAGACGCCGCGTGGCGGGCGGGATGATGGCGGTCAGCACGCCATCTTCAATGAGCAGGGCCACTTCGTCCTCGCCCGTTTGCACGCGCACAAAGTGCTCGGCCACCACTTGCGGCTCGCGCGCCATCAGGTAGTCGCTCAAAGAGTGCGTGAAGGCGCTTTCTTCCAGATTGAAGGCTTGGGTGCGCAGCTCGTCGCCCCAGGCCGCGATGCGGTGCTTGCCTGGCATGAGCATGCGGTCAAAGTCGCCATTGCGCAGGAGCATGGCGCGTTCGTTTTTCTTGACCCGTATGGTTTTGAAGCCCCAGGTTTTCATGTTTTTTCTCCTATGGCGATTCGCGCAAGTCATTCACGCCGAACCGGTTTGTTTCAAAGAGGTTCAAAAAAGATTGCCGAACCCTGCCCCGGCAGCGGGCCGGCGCGTGAGCCGGGCGCAGACGGGCGGCGTGCGATGCGGGCGGCGCCCAGAGAGCCTGCTTTGAGGCCAAGGCCCTGCCAAGGCGGCCTTTTCTCTGGCGCGGCCCGCCGCTGGCCGCCCGCTGCGGCCCCGGTGCGCGCGCTGGCGCGGGGCCGCCGGGGCAGGGGCGGCGCGGCTGGCAGGCCGGGCAGGCTTGACGCCAGCCGTGGCCTTGAGGCCGCGCCGCACTCGGCGGGAGGGGCCTTGCGGCCCCGGTACTTGAGCATTCCTTGCGAAATGCGGTTTTGTTTGGCGGGACTCGAACCCGCTACCGATGCATTAACAGTGCATTGCTCTACCGAATGAGCCACAAACAATTTGCCTGGCAGGACTTGAACCTGCGACTTCACCTTAGAAAAAAGTGCGCTCTATCCATACTGAGCTACCAGCAAAACCCGAACACCATCACCAGCGGCATACGGCGCGCCTACAGGCCGCTTTGCGCTGCAAGGCGCTTCGCGAACCGGGCGCCGCACCGGGCCGCAGGGCTTGTGGCCCGATGCGGCTCCTGCAAGCTGGCGGCAGCCATTCAGGTGCTTTCTTCAGTGCAGGC
Source organism: Ottowia massiliensis (assembly GCF_900240305.1). Taxonomy (NCBI): domain Bacteria; kingdom Pseudomonadati; phylum Pseudomonadota; class Betaproteobacteria; order Burkholderiales; family Comamonadaceae; genus Ottowia; species Ottowia massiliensis. The sequence continues at coordinate 1,210,592 of NZ_LT964854.1, forward strand.
GGCATGCCAGCGCCGCTTGCAGGCGGCTGGAAAAGCATGCAATCCATTGAAATAGAAAGAGAAAATTTTTTCTGAAGGCGTCTGGCCGCGCCTTTCAGGCCCGGCGGCAGGCGGGTTGATTCGATATTCAAAGCTAGACTTTGAGATATGAATATCAAACCTGTATCGGCCATTGGCTTTCTCGGCACGCAGCTCGATAGCGGCATGGGCGCGGGCCGCTGGCAAAAGTGGCGGCCCTCCGTGGCGCTGTGCCAGCAGCCTGGTCAGCCCGTGGCGCGGCTGGAGCTGATTTACACCGGCGAGCGCCACCGCCGGCTGGCCGAATGCGTGCAGGGCGACATCGCCTCCTTTTCGCCCGCCACCGACGTGCGCCTGACCCTGCTGCCCATTGCCGACCCCTGGGACTTTGGCCAGGTCTACGGCGCGCTCTATGACTGGGCGCACGGCTACGCCTGGGCGCCGGACGAGTGGCAGTACTGGGTGCACATCACCACCGGCACGCACGTGGCGCAAATCTGTTTGTTCCTGCTGGCCGAATCGCGCCACCTGCCCGGCGTGCTGGCGCAAACCTCGCCGCCGCGCCGCTGGGGCACGGGCGAGCCGGGCCAGCTCTCGCTCATTGACCTGGACCTTTCGCGCTACGACGCCATCGCCCGGCGCTTTGAGGCCGCGCAGCGCGACGCCGTGGCCTTTCTCAAAAGCGGCATCGCCACGCGCAACGCGCGCTTTAACGCGCTGATCGACGAAATCGAGCGCGTGGCCGTGCGCTCTGCCGCGCCCATCTTGCTGACCGGCCCCACAGGCGCGGGCAAATCCTTTCTGGCGCGGCGCATGGCCCAGCTCAAGCGCGAGCGCAAGCTCATCAGCGGCCAGTTCGTGGAAGTCAATTGCGCCACGCTGCACGGCGACGGGGCCATGTCCGCCCTGTTCGGCCACAAAAAAGGCGCCTTCACCGGCGCGGCCAGCGACCGCGCGGGCCTGCTCAAAAGCGCCGATGGCGGCGTGCTGTTTCTGGACGAAATCGGCGAGCTGGGGCCGGACGAGCAAGCCATGCTGCTCAAGGCCATCGAAGAAAAGCGCTTCTACCCGCTGGGCAGCGACCGCGAAGTGGGCAGCAACTTCCAGCTCATAGCCGGCACCTGCCGCGACCTGCGGCGCGAAGTGGCCGCCGGGCGCTTTCGCGAAGACCTGTTTTCGCGCATCAACCTCTGGACTTACGACCTGCCGGGCCTGGCCGCGCGGCCCGAAGACATCGAACCCAACATCGACCACCTGCTGGCCCTGCACGCCAGCGAGCAAGGCCGCATGGCGCGCTTTCACCCCGAAGCGCGCAGCGCCTTTTTGCGCTTTGCCCAAAGCGAAGAAGCCGCCTGGCGCGGCAACTTCCGCGACCTGTCCTCCAGCATCACCCGCCTGGCCACCCTGGCCGAAGGCGACCGCATCACGCAAGCGCAAGTAGAAGCCGAAACCGCCCGCCTGCGCTGGCTCTGGGCGCGGCAGGAGCCGGAAAGCGGCTCCGAAAGCGGCCCCGAAAGCAACCCCGAAAGCGCGCCAGCGGCCGCCGACTGGCCCGCCCGCCTGCTGGGGCCGGAAAAAGCCGCCGCGCTCGACCTCTTTGACCGCCTGCAACTGGCCGCCGTGCTGCCCGTTTGCGCCCAAAGCGCGAGCCTGTCCGAAGCGGGCCGGCGGCTTTTTGCCCAATCGCGCCAGCAGCGCAAGGCCGTCAATGACTCCGACCGCCTGCGCAAATACCTGCTGCGCTTTGGCCTGAGCTGGGAGCAAATCAGGCAAGGCATGGCCGGCGGCGTCAAACCCTGACAAGCGCCGCCGGACCGGAGCCGCCAGCGCCAAAACCGGCCTTGGCATTCGCATGCGGCTTTCCTCATGAAACGCTTTGCCGCCTTGCCCTCACAGCTTTCTCCCCCTTCTTTTTGCCCCTCTATTGATAGCATGGGGTCCTAGTGGAACGGGCGTTATGGCGCATTTGGGCTCCGCTAAATTTGCTTCCTTTTTTGATGCAAAACGGCTGCATGGCGGCAAAGAGAAAACGTGCGCTCTGGCCGGAAGGGCGCGGACGCCTGTCAGGTGCATCCATGACAATTGGCGCAATGACCACTTACGTTTTGACCCTCTCCTGCCCGGACCGCATGGGCATCGTGCATGCCGTCTCCGGCTTTTTGCTGGAAAACGGCGGCAACATCGAAGAAGCGGCGCAGTTCAACGATCAGGCCACGGGCCTGTTTTTCATGCGTGTGCAGTTTGTGGTGACGGACGAAAACCCCGAAGCCAAAAGCCAGGCCCTGCGTGCGGCGCTGGACGCGCTGGCGGCGCAGTTCGACATGCGCTGGCAGCTGCACGATGCAGCGCAGCCCATGCGCTGTGCCATCTTTGTCAGCCGCGAGGGGCATTGCCTCAACGATTTGCTGTTTCGATGGAAAAGCGGGCTGCTGCCGCTGGACATTCGCGCCATCGTCAGCAACCACCGCGATTTCTATCAGCTGGCGGCCAGCTACAACGTGCCTTTTCATCACATTCCCGTCACCCGCGAAACCAAGGCGCAGGCCGAGGCCAGGCAGTACGAAATCATCCAGGCCGAATCGGCGGAGCTGGTGGTGCTGGCGCGCTACATGCAAGTGCTCTCTGATGACCTGTGCCGCAAGCTGGCCGGGCGCGCCATCAACATTCACCACAGCTTTTTGCCCAGCTTCAAGGGCGCGCGGCCCTACTACCAGGCGCACGAGCGGGGCGTGAAACTCATCGGCGCCACGGCGCACTACGTGACTGCCGCTTTGGACGAAGGCCCCATCATCGAGCAGGATGTGGCCCGCGCCGACCACACGCACACCGTGGAGTCGCTCACCGCCGTGGGCCGCGATACCGAAAGCCAGGTGCTGGCCCGTGCCGTGAAGTGGCACGCCGAGCGGCGCGTGCTGCTCAACGGGCACAAAACCGTGGTCTTCCGCTGACGACCTGCGCAGCAGCCCGCTTCGTTTAAAACCTGTTCAAAAGTCGTGCGGCAAGCCTTGGGTGTTCGCATTCTTCACGCCCTGCGCATGAATGACCAAGAGCTTGCTTGAGGTGCCGCGCGCCGAGCTGATTTTTTAAGGTCTGCTCCAGCAGGCCGGCGCCTTGCACATTGAGCTCGGGCTGGATTTGGAAGCAAGCGTGCACGGTGCGCCATTTGGGAAAACCGCCAGGGACTTCCGAAACACCAGAATGGCTCCTTTAACAGGAGCAAATTCAAGCCGCCCAAAAACACGCTTCGCGCTTTCTGCACTAGGACATCATGCTATTGATAAAGTAGCGAAAAATTCTGGCCCGCCAAATGCATTGCTGCGCTACATTTTGGCGGCGGCGCCCTGGCGCGGCGCGGGCTGGGCGGCGTCTTGAAATTGCCTGGCGCGCCGCCAATTCCAGACACCTCTTTTGAACAAGGATTCCCTGCTTCATGACCACACTGACCCTGCTGCCCCCCCAACCGGTGGACATGCCGCTGATGCCCCTGCGCGACGTGGTGGTGTTTCCGCACATGGTCATCCCGCTGTTCGTGGGGCGGCCCAAGAGCATCAAGGCGCTGGAAGCGGCCGTGGGCGGAGAGCGCCGCATCGCCCTGGTGGCGCAGCGCACTTCCGGCAAGGATGAGCCGGCCATGACCGACCTGTACGCCACCGGCTGCATTTGCACTGTGCTGCAAATGCTCAAGCTGCCCGACGGCACGGTGAAAGTGCTGGTGCAGGGCCAGCAGCGCGCGGCGCTGGAGCGCGTGGAAGACGGCGAGTTTTTCACGGCCACCGTATTGCCCATGCCGCCGGAAGCGGCCGCGCCCGCCGACCCTACCGAGGCCGAGGCGCTGCGCCGCGCTGTCACGCAGCAGTTCGAGCAATACGCCAAGCTCAAGAAGATTCAGCCCGACATCCTCAATTCCATCTCCGGCATTGCCGAAGCCGAGCGCCTGGCCGACACCATCGCCGCGCACATGCCGCTGCAACTGCCCGTCAAGCAGAAGATGCTGGAAGTGGCCGACGTGCAAAAACGCTTGCAGGCGCTGCTGGAAGAAATCCAGCGCGAGGTGGACATTCTCAACGTGGACAAGCGCATTCGCGGCCGCGTCAAGCGCCAGATGGAGAAAAACCAGCGCGATTTCTATTTGAACGAGCAGGTCAAGGCCATTCAAAAAGAGCTGGGCGAAGGCGAAGACGGCGCGGACATTGAAGAAATCGAAAAGCGCATCAAGGCCGCCCGCATGCCCAAAGAGGCGCTGAAAAAGGCGGAAAACGAGCTGAAAAAGCTGCGCCTGATGTCGCCCATGTCTGCCGAAGCCAGCGTGGTGCGCAACTACGTGGACGTGCTGGCGGGCCTGCCCTGGTCGAAAAAAACGCGCATCAAACATGACCTGGCCCACGCCGAAGAAGTGCTCAACGCCGACCACTTCGGGCTGGACAAAGTCAAGGAACGCATCCTGGAGCACCTGGCCGTGCAGCAGCGCGTGGACAAAGTCAAGGCCCCCATCCTCTGCCTGGTGGGGCCGCCCGGCGTGGGCAAAACCTCGCTGGGCCAGTCCATCGCGCGCGCCACGGGCCGCAAATACGTGCGCATGGCGCTGGGCGGCATGCGCGACGAAGCCGAAATCCGGGGCCACCGCCGCACCTACATCGGCGCCATGCCCGGCAAAGTGCTGCAAAGCCTGAACAAGGCCGGCACGCGCAACCCGCTGTTTTTGCTGGATGAAATCGACAAAATGGGCATGGATTTCCGGGGCGACCCGGCCAGCGCCCTGCTCGAAGTGCTGGACCCCGAGCAAAACCACGCCTTCAGCGACCACTACGTGGAAGTGGACTTCGATTTGTCAGACGTGATGTTCGTGGCCACCAGCAACTCCATGAACATTCCGCCCGCGCTGCTGGACCGCATGGAAGTCATTCGCCTGTCGGGCTACACCGAAGACGAAAAAACCAGCATCGCCATGCGCTACCTGCTGCCCAAGCAGATGAAGACCAACGGCGTCAAAGAGGCGGAGCTGAGCGTCTCCGAAGACGCCGTGCGCGACATCGTGCGCTACTACACGCGCGAAGCGGGCGTGCGCTCGCTGGAGCGCGAAATCTCGCGCATCTGCCGCAAAGTCGTCAAGGGCCTGCAACTGGGGCAGCTGAAGCCGAAAGTGAAAGTCACGGCCAAAAACCTGGGCGACTTTCTGGGCGTGCGCAAGTTCACCTATGGCCGCGCCGAGCAGAACAACCAGATCGGCCAGGTCGTGGGCCTGGCGTGGACGGAAGTGGGCGGCGACTTGCTCACCATTGAAGCCGCCGCCATGCCCGGCAAAGGCAACATCCTGCGCACCGGCATGCTGGGCGATGTGATGAAAGAGTCCGTCGAAGCCGCCCGCACCGTCGTGCGCGCCCGCGCGCGCCGCCTGGGCATTGCCGACGACGCCTTTGAAAAGCTGGACATCCACCTGCACGTGCCCGACGGCGCCACGCCCAAGGACGGCCCCAGCGCCGGCGCGGCCATGACCACGGCCTTCGTCTCGGCGCTGACCGGCATTGCCGTGCGCGCCGACGTGGCCATGACGGGCGAAATCACCCTGCGCGGCGAAGTCACCGCCATCGGCGGCCTGAAGGAAAAGCTGCTGGCCGCGCTGCGCGGCGGCATCCGCAAGGTGCTCATCCCCGAAGAAAACGTGAAGGATTTGCAGGAAATTCCGGAAAACGTGAAAAACGGCCTGGAAATCATCCCCGTCCGCTGGATCGACCAGGTGCTCGAAACCGCCCTGGAACGCCTGCCCGCGCCGCTGCCCGACGCGCAGGCCGCTGCCGCCCCGCCGCTGCCTTCCGCCGCCGCCGTGGCGGCCGCTGCCAAAAAGCGCGCGCGCGGCGCGCGCGCGGACGCAACCCGGCACTGAGCCGCCTGTATCCCACCCGCAGCTCTGGAGCAATGAATGGAACAGCAGTCTGCGAAGCACTCAAAAACAGGAGCGGATTCAGGGGTCATCAAAACGGCTCCTGCGCTTTATGCACTAGGACATGACGCTACGGATAAAGGAGCGAAACAAGCCCGCCGCAGTCCATCTGTTTCCTGCCAGCGCCTTTTTTCGCCCCGCTTTTCTTGCCTCGCTTGGCCAGAGTTTGGCGCAGGCGTCTGCCATAGCCTTCACAGAAGCTCTAAAAAGCCCCGGCAAGAAACACGAAGCAAAGCGGTCATTTCGTAAAAACGCGTAAAAATCGCTTGATAGCCGTTCTTGTTTGTCGCTATAATCGCTGCGGTTCTCCAAGCCAGCGCGGGTGAACGTGACCACCGACTTCCCCCTGCGCGAACCTCTCTGCGCCGGACCTGCACTTTGTCAGTGCGGTCCGGCTTTTTTATGCTGCGCGGAACCTGCCCGGTATCTACCGCCAGGCCGCGCCCGCTTTCATTCAGAACCCGTGCGGAGCCTGACCGTGAGGGAGCGCGAGGCGGGGCGGGCGGCAAGGCGCTAATCGCAGATGGCTTGGCGGCCTCCATCAAGGATTCGCAAAACCCAAAAGCGCCCAAGGCCGCGCTTTTCGCACTGACAGATAAATTGCGAACAGGTTTTCAGGAGCGGTAATCCGCATTGATGCTTACATATTCGTGGCTCAGGTCGCACGTCCAGACGGTTTCGCTGGCCGCGCCGCGCCCCAGGTTCACGCGCACGGTGATTTCGGGCTGTTTCATCACGCGCTGGCCGTCTTCTTCGCGGTAGTCCGGATGCCGCCCGCCGCGAGTGGCCACATGCACGCTGTCCAGATACAGATCGATTTTTTCCGTGTCCAGATCGGCAATGCCCGCGTAGCCAATGGCCGCCAGAATGCGGCCCAGGTTCGGGTCGCTGGCGAAAAAGGCCGTTTTCACCAGCGGCGAGTGGGCGATGGCATAGGCCACCTGGCGGCACTCGGCGGCGTTTTGCCCGCCTTCCACCTGCACGGTGATGAACTTGGTCGCGCCTTCGCCGTCGCGCACGATGGCCTGCGCCAGCCAGCGCGCCACTTCCAGCAGGGCGGCAAACAGCGCCTGCCCTTCGGGCGACTGAAGCGACTGCACGGGCGCGTGCGCCGCCTTGTTCGTGGCGATGACGATGAAAGAGTCATTGGTCGAGGTGTCGCCATCGACCGTCACGCGGTTGAAGGAGCTTTCGGCCAGCGCCCGCGCCAGCTGAGGCATCAGGCCGGGGGCCACGCATGCGTCGGTTGCCACAAAGCCCAGCATCGTCGCCATGTTGGGGCGGATCATGCCCGCGCCCTTGCTGATGCCCGTGACGGTCACTGGCGCGCCGCCCACGCTGGCTTTCACGCTGCGCGCTTTGGGCACGGTGTCCGTGGTCATGATGCCTTCGGCGGCCTTGAGCCAATGGGCAGGCTGCGCATCGGCCAGCGCGGCGGGCAGGCCCGCTTGCAGGCGCTCCAGCGGCAGCGGCTCCAGGATCACGCCCGTTGAAAACGGCAGCACCTGCTGCGGCCGCACGCCCAGCTGCGCGGCCAGCGCGTCGCAGGTGCGGCGCGCCGCCGCCAGCCCCGCTGCCCCCGTGCCTGCATTGGCGCAGCCCGTGTTGATCACCAAAGCGCGGATGTCCGCCCCGGCTCCTGCCGCCAGGTGCTCGCGGCACACCTGCACGGGCGCGGCGCAAAAACGGTTTTGCGTGAACACGCCGCCCACGCTTGCGCCTTCATCGAGCAGCATCACGGTCAAGTCCTTGCGCCCGGCCTTGCGGATGCCCGCCTCGGCCACGCCGATGCGCACGCCGCTGACAGGATGCAGGCTGGCCGCGTCTGGCGGCGAAAGATGGACTGGCATGGCAAAAACTCCTTCGTTATCGGAAAACAGGGAAAAACGCGCGGCTTCCAGCCACGGCAGGCGGGCGGCGCGCTATGCAAATGATAGTTACAGGCCGGATCAGGCCAGCTGGCGCGCCAGCGCCATGGCTTCTTCCACGCGCTCGACGGCGTGAATGGTCAGGCCCTCGAAAGCCTTGTCTTTTCTTTTGGGCGCGTTGGCCTTGGGCACTACGGCCACGGAAAAGCCGAGCTTGGCCGCTTCCTTCAGGCGCTCCTGCCCGCGCGGGGCGGGGCGCACTTCGCCCGCCAGGCCCACTTCGCCAAAGGCCAGAAAGCCCTTGGGCAGCGCTTTGCCGCGCAGGCTGCTGGTGATGGCCAGCATCACCGCCAGATCGGCCGCCGGTTCGCTGATGCGCACGCCGCCCACGGCGTTCACGAACACGTCCTGATCGCCCGTGGCCACGCCCGCGTGCCGGTGCAGCACGGCCAGCAGCATGGCCAGGCGGTCGCGCTCCAGCCCGACGGAAAGCCGCCGGGGGCTGGGGCCGCCGCTGTCCACCAGCGCCTGCACTTCCACCAGCAAGGGGCGCGTGCCTTCCAGCGTGACGAGCACGCAGCTGCCGGGCACCGGGTCGGCGTGCTGGCTCAAGAAGATGGCGCTGGGGTTGCTCACGCCCTTCAGGCCCTTTTCCGTCATGGCGAACACGCCGATTTCATTGACGGCGCCAAAGCGGTTCTTGATGGCGCGTATCAGCCGGAAGCTGCTGTGCGTGTCGCCCTCGAAGTAAAGCACCGTGTCCACCATGTGCTCCAGCACGCGCGGGCCGGCCAGCTGCCCGTCCTTGGTCACGTGGCCCACCAGCACGATGGCGCAGCCTTGCGCCTTGGCCCAGCGCGTCAGGTGCGCGGCGCACTCGCGCACTTGCGCCACGCTGCCGGGGGCGCTGGTGAGCTGGTCGCTGTAAATCGTCTGAATCGAGTCAATCACCGCCACGGCGGGCTGCCGCGCGGCCAGCGTGGCCACGATTTTTTCAAGCTGGATTTCAGCCAGCACCGCCACTTGCGAGCCAGCCAGCCCCAGCCGGCGCGCGCGCAGCGCCACTTGCGCGCCGCTTTCTTCGCCCGTCACGTAAAGCGAAGGCACGCCCGCGCGCTGCAAGGCATCCAGCGCCTGGAGCAGCAGCGTGGATTTGCCGATGCCCGGATCGCCGCCCATGAGCACCACGCCGCCGGCGACGATGCCGCCGCCCAGCGCGCGATCCAGCTCGGCCTGGCCCGTGGGCGTGCGCGCCACGTCTTGCGCCTCAATGCTGGCCAGCGCCTGCACGTCTGACGCGGGGGCCAGCGCTGCGAAGGCCGCGCCCAGCCGGTTCTTGCCGCCGCCTGCGGGCGCTTGCGCCACGGTTTCCACCAGGCTGTTCCACGCCCCGCACGAGGGGCACTTGCCCAGCCAGCGCGCGCTGGCGGCCCCGCATTCGTTGCAGGCGTAGGTGGTCTTGCTGCGGCTCATGGGGCGGCGATGGTAGCGGCGCGGCAAGCGCCCCGCCGCCGTTTCAGGCGGCCGCCGTCCAGCCCGCCATGCGGAGCCAGAAGGGCCTGGGCGGGCCGCGCCTTTGAGCTGTTGAAAACGAGTGCTCCTGCCCGCCGGAGGATGACAAAAACAGGAGCAAAAGCAAGGCCCATGAAATGCCGCTCAGCGCCCTATTCACTAGGACCTCATGCTGCGAATAAAGGAGCAAAAATAAGGCCATCCGCCTGCCCTCTGTCTGCCGCGAAGCCGTGAACAGGCCCTCAGGTATTGGAGACGGTGATGGTCGGAAAGCGGCTGGAATAGTCCTTGGCCTGTTCGGCCACCTTCACGGCGATGCGGCGGGCAATGGCGCGGTAGGTGGCGGCCTCGGCGCTGTCGGGCGCGGCCACCACGGTGGGGCAGCCGCTGTCGGCCTGCTCGCGGATGGACAGCGACAGGGGCAGGCCGCCCAGGTAGTCCACCTTGTATTCCTCGGCCATGCGCTGGCCGCCGCCCGCGCCGAAGATGTGCTCTTCATGCCCGCACTGCGTGCAGCGGTGCACGGCCATGTTTTCCACCACGCCCAGAATGGGCACGCCCACTTTTTCAAACATGGCGATGCCCCGGCGCGCGTCCATCAGGGCGATGTCTTGCGGCGTGGTGACGATGACCGCGCCGGTGACGGGCGCGCGCTGGCTGATGGACAGCTGCACGTCGCCCGTGCCGGGGGGCATGTCCACGATGAGGTAGTCCACGTCGTGCCAGGCCGTCTGGCGCATGAGCTGGTCCAGCGCCTGCGTGACCATCGGGCCGCGCCAGATCATGGCCTGCCCCTGCTTGACCATCAGGCCGATGGAGTTCACCTGCACGCCGTGGCCGATGAGCGGCTGCATGACCTGGCCGTCGTGCTCGGGCGAGCCGTGCACGCCCATCATGGTGGGCTGGCTGGGGCCGTAGATGTCGGCGTCAAGCATGCCCACGCGCGCGCCTTCGGCGGCCAGCGCCAGCGCCAGATTGGCCGCCGTGGTGCTCTTGCCCACGCCGCCCTTGCCGGAAGCCACGGCGATCATGTTTTTCACGCCCGGCAGCAGCGGCACGCCGCGCTGCACGCTGTGGGCGATGATTTTGAAATCCACATTCGCCGTGGCCTGCTGCACGCCGGGCACGCTGCGGGCGGCGTCTTCCAGCATTTGGCGGATGGGGGCGATCTGGCTGCGCGCGGGGTAGCCCAGCGTCACGTCAAAGCTCACGCTGGCGCCTTGCGCGCGCAGGTTTTTCAGCAGCTTGGTGGAAACGAAATCCTTGCCCGTGTTCGGGTCGATCACGCCTTGCAGCGCGGCCATCAGGGCGGCCTGGTCCATGCTCATGGGAAGTGTCCTTGCGGGAGTTGTTTCAATGGGCGCGGCAGTCTATCCGTGAGGGGTGAAACCCTAGAATCAGTGGCTTTTCTTCAACTGTCTGCAAATACAGCCATGAACCCGCGCCGCATATTCGTCACCACCGCCTTGCCGTATGCCAATGGCACGTTTCACATCGGTCACATCATGGAATACATCCAGGCCGATATCTGGGTGCGCACGCAACGCATGCTGGGCCATCAGGTGGATTTCGTGGGCGCAGACGACGCGCACGGCGCGCCCATCATGATTGCCGCCGAAAAGGCCGGAAAAACCCCGCAGCAATTCGTGGCCGATATTGCAGCGGGCCGCAAACAGTATCTGGATGGCTTTCTCATCCGCTACGACAACTGGCACAGCACCGACAGCGCCGAAAACATTGAATTATCCCGGGCCATTTACAAGGATCTGAAAGCCGCCGGCTTGATTGAAGTGCGCGCCATCGAGCAGTTTTTCGACCCGCAAAAAGGCATGTTTCTGCCCGACCGGTATATCAAGGGCGAATGCCCCAAATGCCACGCGCCCGACCAGTATGGCGACAACTGCGAAGTCTGCGGCGCCGTTTATGCGCCCACCGACCTGGGCCATCCCTATTCGGCGCTCACCGGCGCAAAGCCCGAATTGCGCAGCAGCGAGCATTTCTTCTTCCGCCTCTCGGACGCGCGCTGCGTGCAATACCTGCAAGACTGGACGCAAAACGGCCGCCTCCAGCCCGAAGTGGCCAACAAGGCGCGCGAATGGTTTGCCGAAGACGAAAACGGCAAGCCCAAACTGGGCGACTGGGACGTCAGCCGCGACGCGCCCTATTTCGGCATTGAAATACCGGATGCGCCCGGAAAATACTTTTACGTGTGGCTGGACGCGCCCGTGGGTTATCTGGCCAGCCTGAAAAACCTGCTGGAAAAGCGCGGCGAAAGCTACGACGAATACATGAAAAACCCCGGCCTGGAGCAGGTGCATTTCATCGGGAAAGACATCATTACTTTCCACACCCTTTTCTGGCCCGCCATGCTGCATTTTTCAGGGCGCGAGGCGCCGGATAATGTATTCGTTCACGGCTTTCTCACCGTCAATAACGGCGAGAAAATGAGCAAAAGCCGTGGCACCGGGCTGGATCCGCTCAAATACCTGAACCTGGGCATGAATGCCGAATGGCTGCGCTATTACCTGGCGGCCAAGCTTTCGGCGCGCAATGAAGATATTGATTTCAATGCCGAAGATTTCATGCTGCGCGTCAATGCCGATTTGATTGGCAAATACATCAACATCGCCAGCCGCGCCGCCGGCTTCATCACCAAACGCTTTGACGGCCGGCTGGGCGAAGTCTCGGCAGATGGCGACGCCCTGCTGTGCCACCTGCAAGATGCGGCCCCGGCCATCACCGCGCTGCTGGCCGGGCGCGAATACGGCAAGGCCGTGCGCGAAATCATGGCCCTGGCCGACCGCGTGAACGAATACGTCGATCAGAACAAGCCCTGGGAGCTGGCCAAGCAGCCTGGCATGCAAGGCCGCCTGCACGACGTGTGCACCACCTGCATTCAGGCGTTTCGCCTGCTCACCATCTTGCTCGCGCCCGTGCTGCCGCGCCTGGCCGAAAGCGTGGGCCAGTGGCTGCATGCCCCCTTTGCCCGCTTTGCCGCCGCCCGCCAGCGCCTGCCCGCCGGCCACGCCATCGGCGAATACAGGCACCTCATGCAGCGCGTGGAAGCCGAGCAGCTCCAGGCGCTTTTCGCGCCCGCCGAACCGGCCCAAGAGCCGCCTGCCGAGTCCGCCCATGCGGCCAGCGCAGACGGCGGCGCGCCGGGCGGCGAGCCGGTGGCCGAAGTCATCACCATTGACGATTTCGCCAAAATCGACCTTCGCATTGCCCGCATCGTGGACTGCGAAGCCGTGCAAGGCAGCAAAAAGCTGTTGCGCCTGACGCTGGATGCGGGCGAAGGACGCACCCGCAACGTCTTCAGCGGCATCGCCAGCGCCTACAAGCCCGAAGACCTCAAGGGCAAGCTCACCGTCATGGTGGCCAACCTTGCGCCGCGCAAGATGAAATTCGGCGTGAGCGAAGGCATGGTGCTGGCCGCCAGCCACGCCGACGAAAAAGCCCATCCCGGCATCTACGTGCTCGAACCCTGGCCCGGCGCGCAGCCCGGCATGCGCGTGCGCTGAACGCGCCCTAGGCCCCTAAACGCACACCAGCCAGCATGTCCGGCCGGCTGCCGCCAGGGTGAACCACAGCCTGGCTACCCGGTGGGCGATCACTTCGTGGATGGAAACAACAAGGTGGTTTCCATTCCAGACCTTGCTCCGAGCATGTTGCGCGACGAGCAGAGCGGCTTTGACGCCGCCATCTACCGGAACACGACCAGGGGCAATATGTCGTTGCCTTCCTTGGCACGGGCCAATGTTCGGGCCGGAAGGGGCGGATATCAAAGCCAACGGCGGACAAGCCTTGGGGCTGACAACGGACCAATATCAACAAGCCATCGGTTGGCAAAGCGCGCTGTTGAAGCTTTCGGCAAAGGCAACGTGGTTTTCATGGGGCACTCCCTGGGCGGCGGCCTGGCTTCGGTTGCCATGTTGGCCACAGGCGTGCCGGGCGTGACCTTCAATGCGGCGGACCTAAGCGACAGCACCCTGCGCAGCCTGAAGCCGGGCAAGACGCCAACGCCATACGCGAGGAACTGGCTGGCAGCGGCCAGATCCGCCGCTATAACGTGGAAGGCGAGCTGCTGACGGGCTTGCAGTAGGGCGCAATGCTCGCGCCTGACGCCGTGGGGCATGAGCTGTGCCTTGCCGCGCCCAGAGGCGCTTGTTGCAACTTTGTGGAACTGCATGGCGGCAAGGGCGACGGCCAGGCTTATGTGGAAGCCCTACGCGAAGGCGCTTCGCTTTTGGGCAATGCGCGGCGCGGGCAAGGCCACGGGGCAGGAAGCCTCATTCAATCAAGCCGCCCTGCGGGTTGAGACAGCAGGCGAGCGCGCCAATGCGCTGATTGATGGCGCGAGCCATGAAGCCGCCGTGCTGACGGACAAGGCGGGCGGCGGCGTCAAACGGGCCGCCAGCGAGGCGGCGGATGACGTGAAGTGGACAAGCGACAAGCTGACGCAAGGCGTTCAGTGGCTGGCTGAAAAGACCAGGGCCGTTGGCGGCGCCATCAGCCAGGGCGCACAAAAGGCGCGCGACGCCATTGCCGAAGCGGGCCGGACGATTGCGGGCCTGTTCAACAGATAAGCTGCGCTTTCGGTCCGGTGAGAAAGACATCCGGCAGCGGGCGCTTTCCATCGCTTTCCGAGCCGCTGCTTCTCTGTTTTTTCCTTTCATCTTTCACATAACACATGATGCGCAAACGCAGGCTGCTTTTATCCGCGCTGGCCGTGCTGGCCGTCTCGGCCTGCGGTCAGCCAGACACGGACATGAGCAACGGAAAATTCGCAACGCCCAAAGACGCGGCGCTGTACCAGGCGGCGGCCAGGGGCGACTTGGCGCAGGCGCGCCAGCTGCTGGCCGAAGGCGCGAGCCTCAATAGCCGCAACGTCAGGGCCATGACGCCGCTGGACGTTGCGATGGTGGAAGGCAACCGCCGCGCCTTCGAGAGCCTGCTGGATCTGGGCACGGACCCCACATGGCTGGGGGATGCGAGAGACACCTCCATGCACTTTGCCGCCAAACTGTCCGACAGCTACTGGCTGAAAGCTCTGCTCAAGCGCGGGTTTTCCACCGAAGTGAAAAACCGGCTGGGCGAAACGCCCCTGTTTCCGGCCTTGGGTACCAGCACCCAGGCCAATGTGCAGCTGCTGCTGGATGCCGGGGCCAATGTGCATGCGCGCTCGAAGGATGGCCGGACGCTGCTGCATCAGGCTGCAATAATTGGCAGCTTTGACGACATTCCGCGCCTGCTGGACTTGGGCGTCGATCCGCGCGCGGTGAATGAGGCAGGCAATACGTTCCAGCGCTACTTCTTCATGGGTCCGCGCAATCCGGAAACAGAGAAAAACGTGCGCGCTTGGCTGAGCGCCCACGGCATTGCCGTGGAAGACTAAATGTGATTGCGGCGGGCCTGCGGGCCATGGTTTCAGACTCTTGCCTTTTGAATGGGGCCTGCCAGAGCGGCAGGCCTTTTTCTTGGGTGGTGCAGGTAGAGCCGTATTAAAAAGAGGAGCGCGAGACGCCATTTTCATTCGTCAAATTTGCTCCTGTTCTTAATTCACTCTGAATCGGTACCTTCGGCTTCAGAACCTGCCCGGCGCCTGGCCGTGAGGAGCGAAAGCGCGGGAATCGGGATGTACCGTAAGACGCAGACGGGCCTCGCAGCCCGGCAAGGATTCGCAAGGCCCGCGAGCGCCCGAGGCCACGCCCAAAGGCGTACTTCTCGCAACGCATCCAGGGGCAGCTTTTGAGCGAGTTTCAAAGTTCCAAAACCACCGGAAAGCGGGCCGCCAGCCCGCTTTTTCATGCCCCAATTGGCCGTAAGCCCTGATGGAACGGGCGCGAGCCGCTATCGAAGCAGGAGCAATCTGCAGCCTGCCAGCCGCTGCGAAAGGCTCGGGAGCGCGCAGGCGCGTGACGCCGCAGAATTGCCCCTTTTTCCGCCTTCCGGCCCGCCAAAAACCGTTTCATGTTCCGCTTTTTTGAAAACCGCCTTGATTTCTACCCCGCCGCCGAGCCGGCCTTGCCGCCCAGGCGGCTCGTGCCGTTCGTGTGGGCCTGCACGCAGGGCATGCGCGGCCTGATCGCGCTGCTGACCGTGCTGGCAGCCTTGCGCGCGGCGTTTGATGCGCTGCTGTTCGCACTGCTGGGCCGCGTGGTGGACTGGATCGGCCAGGCCGATCCGGCCCATTTCTGGGCCGGGCACGGCCCTGCGCTGGCGGCGCTGGCGGCGGTGCTGCTGGCATCCATTGCGCTGATTGCGCTGCACACGCTGGTGCAGCACCAGGCGCTGGCCATCGGCTTTCCGATGCGGCTGCGCTGGAACTTCCACCGCCTGATGCTGAGGCAGAGCCTGTCTTTCTATGCCGACGAATTCGCCGGCCGCGTGACCGCCAAAGTCATGCAAACGGCGCTGGCCGTGCGCGATGTGATGCTCACCGCCGTTGATGTCGTCATCGGCATGGGCGTTTACATGCTCACCCTCCTGGCTCTCACGGCGGGCATGGACTGGCGGCTGATGCTGCCTTTTGCCCTGTGGGCGCTGGCCTACGGGCTGGCGTGCGGGTATTTCGTGCCCCGGCTGGGCCGCGCCGGCAAGGAGCAGGCCGACGCCCGCAGCCTGATGACCGGGCGCGTGACCGACGCCTACACCAACATCGCCACCGTCAAGCTCTTTTCCCACAGCCAGCGCGAAGCGGCCTACGCCCGCGAAGCGATGCAGGCGTTCCAGATCACCGGCCAGGTGCAAATGCGCCTGATCAGCGCGTTTGAGATCGTCAATCACGCGCTCATCATGCTGCTGATGCTCTCGGCCGGCGGGCTGTCGCTGTGGCTGTGGTCGCGCGGCGAAACCGGCGCCGGCGCGGTGGCCGCCGTCATCGCCATGTCGCTGCGCCTGGCGGGCATCAGCCACTGGGTCATGTGGGAATTTGCCCGCCTGTTTGAAAACATCGGCACCGTGCAAGACGGCATCAGCACCCTGACGCAAACGCCCGCCGTGGCCGACGCGCCCCAGGCCCGCCCCCTGGCCGTCACGCGCGGCGACGTACGCTTTGAAAACGTGAGCTTCGCCTACGAAGCAGGCAGCGGCGGCGGCAAGCCCGTCATCAGCGGGCTGAACCTGCACATCCGCCCCGGCGAAAAAGTGGGGCTGGTGGGGCGCTCCGGCGCAGGCAAATCCACGCTGGTGAACCTGCTGCTGCGCTTTCACGACGTGCAAGGCGGGCGCATCCTCATCGACGGGCAAGACATCGCCCACGTCACGCAAGAAAGCCTGCGCGCGGCCATCGGCATGGTCACGCAAGACACCTCGCTGCTGCACCGCTCCATGCGCGACAACATCCTGTATGGCCGCCCCGACGCCAGCGAAGAACACATGCGCGCCGCCGCCCGTCGCGCCCAGGCCAGCGACTTCATCGAACAACTGGCCGACCTTCAAGGCCGCAGCGGCTATGACGCGCACGTGGGCGAGCGCGGCGTCAAACTCTCCGGCGGCCAGCGCCAGCGCGTGGCCATCGCGCGCGTCATGCTCAAAGACGCGCCCATCCTGCTGCTGGACGAAGCCACCAGCGCGCTCGACAGCGAAGTGGAAGCGGCCATCCAGCAAAGCCTGGAAATCCTCATGCAAGGCAAAACCGTGATTGCCATCGCTCACCGCCTGTCCACCATCGCCGCGCTGGACCGCCTCATCGTCATGGACGCCGGCCGCATCGTCGAGCAAGGCACCCACGCCCAGCTGCTGGCCCAGGGCGGCCTCTACGCGCGCCTGTGGGCACGGCAAAGCGGCGGCTTTCTGGGCGGCGAGCCGGATGCCGCTGGCTGAAAGCCGGTTCAGCATCTGGCCGTGAGGAGCGAAAGAGCGGGCTGGGTTGCAAAGCCGCAGACCGCCCGGGGCCGCCGCCTTCACGCTAAAGCTTCAAGAGCAATGGTCACAAAGCGGGAGGCCATGAGCGGTACCGAATACGCCAAATTTGCTCTTTTATTAATAGCGCGATGTCCTAGTGAAAATTGCGCAAGGCGGCATTCAGACCCCCTTCGATTTGCTTCTTTTTTTGATGCTCTCCGGCGGGCGCGCCAGCTTTTTGGGTTGGCTTGCGAGGCATGGATGCCCGAAATTACGGCGAAAGCGCCAAACCTAGAATCCGGCCGCATGACGTTTACCCAGATGCTCGCAGCGGCCAGCCAGGCCAGGCAGTCCCTTTTGTGCGTGGGGCTGGACCCGGACCCCGCCCGCTTTCCGGCCGGCATGACGCCTGCGGCGGAAAGCTTTTTTGACTTCTGCGCGGCCATTGTGGACGCCACGGCGGACGTGGCCGCCGCTTTCAAGCCGCAAATCGCCTACTTCGCTGCACACGGCGCAGAGCGCCAGCTTCAGCGCCTGATTGCGCACGTGCGCCAGGCCGCGCCGGGCGTGCCCGTCATTCTGGATGCCAAGCGCGGCGACATTGGCGCCACGGCCCGGCAATACGCGCGCGAAGCCTTCGAGCGCTACGGCGCCGATGCCGTCACGCTCTCGCCCTTCATGGGCTTTGACTCCATCGAGCCGTATCTGGACTACGCGGACAAAGGGCTGTTTTTGCTGTGCCGCACCTCCAACCCCGGCGGAGACGACTTGCAAGCCCTGCCGCTGGCCCTGCCCGGCCAGCCGCGCCTGTTTGAGCACCTGGCACAACTGGCGCAAGGGCCGTGGAACGTGAACGGGCAGCTGGGCCTGGTGGTGGGCGCCACGCGCGCGCATGAAGTGGCGCGCGTGCGCGAAATGGCGCCTGCGCTGCCCCTGCTCATTCCGGGCGTGGGCGCACAAGGCGGCGACGCGGCCGCCACCGTGCGCGCCGGCTGGCGCCCCGGCGGGCCGGTGGTCATCAACAGCTCCCGCGCCATTCTTTACGCCAGCAGCGGCGCCAACTTTGCCGACGCTGCCCGCGCCGCCGCGCTGGCCACGCGCGCGCAACTGCAAGCGGCCCTGCCTGCGGGCGCGGTTTTGTGAAGGTTCATGAAAAAGATTGAGGGCAGCGCTTTTCAAAAGCATTTTCCCGAAAACGTTTTCTTATCTGCCCATTCCTGACCGGATGGATTTTTTGACAACCCGATTGAAATAACAGGAGACATGAATGAGCGCGCCTGAAAACCAAAAACCTTCACTCTGGGCCGTGGGCCTGATGCTGTTCGCCCTGTTTTTTGGCGCGGGCAACCTGATTTTTCCGGCTTTTCTGGGGCAGCAGGCTGGCAGCAATTGGCTTTCGGCCATGTCAGGCTTTTTGCTGACCGGCGCGGGGCTGCCGCTGCTGGGCGTGATTGCCATCGGCTATTCCGGCTCGCGCGATGTGCAGGATTTGGCCTCGCGCGTCACGCCCTGGTATGGCGTGGCTTTTGCCGCCGTGCTGTATTTGGCCATCGGCCCGCTTTTTGCCACGCCGCGCACGGCAACCGTCACGTTTGAAATCGGCGTCACGCCCTTTATCGGGCCAGAGCACAAAACCGTGGCGCTGGCGATATTCAGCGCCTTTTTCTTTGGCGTGACTTATTGGCTGTCCATTTCGCCCGGCAAGCTGGTAGACCGCATCGGCAAAGTGCTCACGCCCGCGCTGCTGGCCACCATTGCCGTGCTGGTGGGCTACGCGGCCTTCAACCCGATGGGCGAATTGCAGGCGGCGCAAGGCGGTTTTGCAGACAGGCCCTTCGTCACGGGCGTGCTCGAGGGCTATCAGACGATGGACGCGCTGGCCTCGCTGGTGTTCGCCATCATCGTGATTGACGCCGCGCGCGCCCTGGGCGTGCGCAACCGCGCGCAGCTGCTGGCCACCACCACTGTTGCGGGCGCCGTGGCCGCCGCCTGCCTAGCCGTGGTGTATCTGCTCATTGGCTACATGGGCGCAACCAGTGTGGCCGGGCTGGGCCTTCAGGAAAATGGCGCCGCCGTGCTTTCAAAAACCGCGCAGCATTATTTCGGCATGGGCGGCAATGTCTTGCTGAGCGCGATCGTGTTTCTGGCCTGCCTGAGCACTGCCGTGGGGCTGATTATTTCCTGCTCCGAATATTTCAACCGCCTGCTGCCGGCCATTTCCTACAAAACCTTTGTCGTGATTTTCACGCTGGTTTCGATGGCGTTTGCCAACAAAGGGCTTTCAGGAATTATCAGCATTTCCGTTCCAGTACTGATGCTGCTTTACCCGCTGACGGTGGTCATTATCTTGCTGGCTTTCCTGAACAACTGGTTTGGCGGCAGCCGGGTTGTTTATGTCTGCACCATTTTTGCCACTTTGGTCGTGGGTGTGCTGGACGCCTGGAAGGCGGCTTTCAGCTTCGCGCCGGAAACGGCCGCACTGATTAACAGCATTTTCCCGCTTTACGACATTGGCATGGGCTGGCTGCTGCCGGCCACGGCTGGTTTCGTGCTGGGTCTGGTTCTGAAGACGGCCATTGGCAAGAAAGACTGAGATTCTGTTCAGAGTCTGTCCGCAGGCGTGAAAAGCGCGGACCCGGATGGTTTGCGGCGTCGCAAGCGCCTCGCTGGGCCGCAAAAGGGGCATCACCAACTGCGGTTAGGCGGTTAGCGCCCTGCCGCCATCCCGATTCTTCTCTTTTGCCCTTGCGGCCAGATGCTGAACAGGCGCCAAGACGCGGACCGAACCTGGCGGCCAGCCACGCTACGTCAAAAATAGAAGCAAATTTATAGGGAGAAAAACGCTGTTTTGCGCAGTTTCTACTAGGACATCTCGCTATTAGAATAGGAGCAAATATCCTGTTTCGCTGCAGGCCCAGCCCTGCCGCAGCTGCGCAAGGCATGTTTCTGCATGGCGACGCCAGCATGGCAATTGCCTGACAAATATGCCGCGAATGTGTTGCGGATGGCCATAAGATGTCAAAATCGCGCCTGTGCTTCTTTCTGCAACCCGTTCTCATCGAAAAGGAGTCCGTCATGCCCGTATCTGATTTCGCTGCCTGGTGGATTGCCGCCGGTCTTCTGGTGGCCGCTGAAATGTTCACCGGCACGTTTTACCTACTCATGCTGGCCATTGGCATGACGGCAGGGGCTGTGGCCGCGCATCTGGGGCTGTCGCAAACGGCGCAAATGGCGGCGGCCGCCATCGTCAGCGCCGCAGCGGTGTTTGCCTGTTACTGGATACGCCAGCGGCGCGGGCGCGATCTTTCGCCGGGCGCAGACCCCAGCGTGAATTTCGATATTGGCGAAACAGTGGAAGTGCGCGCGTGGAAGGCCGATGGCACCGCCTACGTGCGCTACCGTGGCGCGCCGTGGACGGCCATTTGCCGCCCGGGCGCCGCGCCCGCACCGGGGCCGCACCGCGTGGCCGAAATCGTTGGCAGCCGCCTGCTGGTTGATCCCGTCTGATTCATCCGCTTTCTTCAACCCCAGCCAGAAAGGCCATCATGGAAATCGCCATTATCGCGCTCGTTGTCGTCGTCATCGCCGCCAAATTCACCATCAAAATCGTGCCGCAACAAAACGCCTGGATTGTCGAGCGCCTGGGCAAATACGAAGCCACGCTTTCGCCTGGTTTCAACGCCATCCTCCCCTTTGTTGACCGCGTGGCCTACAAGCACAGCCTCAAGGAAATTCCGCTGGATGTGCCCAGCCAGGTTTGCATCACGCGCGACAACACGCAGCTGCAAGTGGACGGCATCCTTTACTTTCAGGTGACAGACCCCATGCGCGCCAGCTATGGCTCCAGCAATTACGTCATGGCCATTTCGCAACTGGCGCAAACCACGCTGCGCAGCGTGATTGGCCGGCTGGAGCTGGACAAGACTTTTGAAGAGCGCGACATGATCAACGCCAAGGTGGTGGAAGCCGTGGATGAAGCCGCGCTCAATTGGGGCGTGAAGGTGCTGCGCTATGAAATCAAAGACCTGACGCCGCCCGCCGAAATCCTGCGCGCCATGCAGGCGCAAATCACCGCCGAGCGCGAAAAGCGCGCCGTCATTGCCACGTCTGAAGGCAAGCGGCAAGAGCAAATCAACCTGGCCGAAGGCCAGAAACAGGCTGCCATTGCCAAGTCAGAAGGCGAAAAGCAGGCGCAAATCAACAACGCGCAAGGCGAAGCGGCCGCCATTACCGAAGTGGCCAACGCCACGGCCGCTGCTCTCATGCGCGTGGCCGAAGCCATCCGCCAGCCGGGCGGCCAGGAAGCTGTGCAGCTCAAAGTGGCCGAAAAGGCCGTGGATGCTTATAGCCGCGTGGCCTTTGACGCCAAAACCACGCTCGTGGTACCCAGCAATATGACGGAGGTTTCGGCCCTCATCAGCTCCGCCATGAAAATGGTGCAGGCCAACAAGAGCTGAAAGCCGCTAGAATTCGCCGTTTTCCCCCATTCAGGAGAGATGGATGAGTGGTTTAAGTCGCACGCCTGGAAAGCGTGTGTAGGTCAATAGCCTACCGCGGGTTCGAATCCCGCTCTCTCCGCCATATACAACCCTAAGTGATTGATTCACTTAGGGTTTTTATTTAAGGGGTTGCATTCCCGCCCAAACACCCGCCCAAAGTCAACCCGGTAGGATGCATGTGTAGTGGAATGCCTGCAATTGATTGCAGCGGTGACGTTGCAGGCGCAATGACTCGATGTAAGGTGGCAGCATGAAGCACAAACGCCCCCTACTCCCTCTGCCGGACTACCAGCGCATTTATCAGGTCATCTACAGCGTTCTTGAGGCAAGCGAGGTTGCTCGCACGCATCGGGCCTGCATCCTGTTCACCATCGCTGGAACGATGATCCTTCGGGAGCATTACAAGCTGCCTGCCACGATCAGCGCCGGATTCATGGGGATGATGGTTGACTGGTTGACGAGAAAGCTCAACCGTCGCCATGTATGGCCGCATGGGTGACGGGCCAGAAAGTGACAGGCAAGCATTTCATGCGTGGGTCGACTGCCAAGATTGGCTGATTGACTTCATGGCTCCCATCATGGGCATAGCCTTCAAGGAAGACGGGCACCCGCTGGATTTGCCGCGCTGGATGCTTCAGAGGCCATTGGCTGAACGGAAGTCCGACATCAACGAGCTACAGCGGGTCGGAGACATTTACCTTGAGCATGATTCCGCGCTTGCCGAATCGCTGCTTGACGGCCAATCGGCGGGCTCAATCGACCTTGCGAACGTGTGTGCAGCGTGGTTCAGGCGCCCCCCAAAGGCTTTGAAGGAAATGATGATGGGCGACAGCCACGGTCAGCCGAAACGATTGGTTACCTACGCCCCCTCCATCACGGGCGTGTGGTGACGTTGACGAGTCATGCGCGCTTCGGCTACCTACATCAATCAACGAGGCAGCGCGGTGCGTGTTGACACTACTGACTGTCGTGTTACAGTCGGCTCACCCTGGCGGTAGGCGGCCTCGTCTACGTCCTTAATCTGAGTGTCACTAAGTGATATATCTGATGATGCTAGTAATATTCCGATATTCCTTCGCATCATATTGTTGGTTTGATTCCATGCGCTTTGCGCTAGGTTAGCCAGGGAATGATTAAGGAGATGATTATGATGAAAAAGATCAGACACCATCGCCTAGTCTGCGCTTGCATAAATCTGCTCGGCGGCATTTGCCGTCTTGCAGCTGCATTCGTAGACATGGCTTCTAACTATCATTTCTATGCATCCAAAATGGATTCACAAGTTCGAATTAAAGCCGGGCAAGTGGATTTACCATCCTTCGCATGAAGCAATAGCTATTGGGGCTCAGATAAAAAAGTCTGTGCGAGAGGCTTGGACACCCCCCGATAATTATTTTCATTTGCGCTCAGGAGGGCATGTCGAAGCTCTCAAGCTGCATTTGGATAGCGCCATATTTTGCCATCTCGACATTAAAGATTTTTTCGGCAGTGTCAATCGCTCCAGGATAACCCGCAGCCTGAAACCTTTCTTTGGTTATGCGCATGCGAGGGAAATGGCAAACGATAGCACTGTTCAACATCCCGTCGAAAAAGGCAGGTACATGCTGCCTTATGGATTTGTTCAGTCGCCTTTGTTAGCATCGCTAGCTTTTTACGATAGCGCTTTAGGGCGATGTCTGAGAGATATTGGCGGGCGGGGCCTTCGGGTAAGTATTTACGTTGACGATCTGGTTATTTCTGGCAACGATCTCAGCTTGATAAACGAGGCGATTTCAGATGTTCATTTGGCGGCAAAAAAGTCCCACTTTCAATTCAATGAACTAAAATCCCAAGGGCCTAGCGACAAAATTACAGCTTTTAACATTGACATTTCAAAGTCAAAAATAGAAATTCATGCTGAAAAATTGCATGAATTCCATGAAAACTTCCTTGCCACAGATAATTTTCATGTCAAAAGAGGGATCGGCAGCTACATCCGTTCCGTGAACTACGATCAGGCGATTGATTTTGAAATGTAATTTGCCGCCGATTTAAGGCGGACGCCTTTACGGTGCCACCCATCAATGGGCCATGCGTGATGCCTGGGGATGGCATCAATTGACAGAAGATGAGCGGGCTTTCGCCTGCATCCGCATCCGGCGTTCAACGTCCTTGAGCATGTCTGATGGCGTGATGTCGAGGGCGTCACATAGTCGGAACATCAGGCGCACGCTCGGACTGTTCCGGCCAAGCTCGATCAACGATACATAGTTGCGGTCAACGTCAGCCCGTAACGCCAAGTCGGTCTGAGTCCACTTCCTCTTTGTTCGCAGGCTGCGCAGTGCCTGCCCGAATGCCTGATCTGGTTCCAAGTTGCTTGCTCAAAATATTGAGCAAGGTTCGGCTGTCGAGGGGCGCAGTTTGCCGTATATATGCGGCAAAATTACATGCGTTCAGAAATGGAGGTTCAGACATGAACATGAAAATCTTCTTTGCCGCTGCTGCCATGGCCTGGGGTGTGGGCTCAGCCCATGCGGACGTGTACCGTTGCACGGGTGCCGATGGCAAAACGATCTATCAACAGAGCCCATGTACTACCGGCACACAGAAGACGGTGGACGACTCACACTCTCGTTTTGAAGCACAGCAGAGGCAAATTCGTGAAGCGCAGAAGCGGGAGGAGGTCGAGGAACTTGGGCAGCACGCGAAGCTACTGCGTGGATGCCTTGAGCACAAAGTGTGCGAGGCTGACACCTACCCTAGGCTCCTACGTGGCAAGCCGCGTAGCTTCGTCACAGATAACTTGGGCGATCCTGCATCTGTCCAGAACATTGGTGGGCGCGAGATTCACTACTTCAACGTCCCGACGACTGATGGACGCAAGCGCGCACGGCTTAAACTGAGCTATGAGAGGGCCACTGTACCGGACAACGCTCGGGGCATTGTGTATGGCGGCTTCATAGTTGAAAGCGTAAACGCTTATTAGGGTTTTTCCTCCGGTTGACGCACTTGAAGCCCTGGCCTTCCGCTGCCATGTGTATCATATAACTTCAACCTGCAACATCCAAGGAGGGAAGAGGCAATGGCGGATAAGTTTTCGTACTACGACTTGGGGCAGCTCCAGTCTGGGCAAATAGTCGAGGTCACGCTAAAAGGCAATGCTGCCAATGTGCGGTTGATGGATTCATCCAACTACAACAACTACAAGCGG
Source organism: Ottowia massiliensis (assembly GCF_900240305.1). Classification (NCBI taxonomy): domain Bacteria; kingdom Pseudomonadati; phylum Pseudomonadota; class Betaproteobacteria; order Burkholderiales; family Comamonadaceae; genus Ottowia; species Ottowia massiliensis. The sequence continues at coordinate 1,235,462 of NZ_LT964854.1, forward strand.
GGTGCCAAACACACCTACTATGGCGGGTTGGCAGAGCGCTCCCCTGTCCGGCTTCAAGTGCCACGAACTACCCGCTGGTACGTCACGATTGACCTCCAGGGGATGGGGGGCTCTGTGAGCCACAGTGTTCGGGTATTGCCGAGTCCATTGCCAACGATTCGCGAAGCGCCACTTTCAAGTGTTCCGAGTTTGGTTCGCCCGGAACCTGCCCCGGTGTATGAGCGGTCTACGCAGAGCTACGATGTTTTTATCTCACACGCATCGGAGGATAAGGACGAGATCGCCCGCCCCATGGCAGCGGCTTTGCAAGCCCATGGGCTGAAAGTGTGGTACGACGAATTTACACTCCGTATCGGTGACAGCTTACGCCGCAAGATCGACGAGGGACTGGCAAATAGTCGCGTTGGTCTGGTGGTGTTATCGCCCTCATTCCTTGGCAAGGGCTGGACCAACCACGAACTTGACGGGATCGTGACCCGCTCTGTGACTGGTGAGCAAGTCTTGCTCCCCATCTGGCACAAAATCAGCAAGCAAGAAGTGATTTCTTACAGTCCTTCGCTGGCTGATAAGTTGGCTCGGAACACAGCCACGCACACTATCGATGAGATAGCAGCGGAAATCGCGGAGCTAATCAAAGGTAGCTAACTTGTTGCCTTGGGGGGGCTACATTGCCACCTGATCCGGCAACCAAGGTAGGCAAAGCCAGTTTTTAAAGGTCGGTTTGTAGAGGGCTTCAGTGCTGGAGAGTTGCCGCCATTGCAGGTCATCCAGCGGGGATAGCTTCACCTTGTGGACAAGGCCAGCAATGGCAGTGCCGAAGCCGGGGCAAGCGTTGTTGATGATGGCGTAAGGGTCAAGCCCCACGGGTAGGCTTTGGGTCTGCTTGCGAAGCCCCCATTGCAGAGCTACGGCTTCCCCCCATGCAATTGATTGCAGGATGCTTTCGGGCAGCGTGTGCAGGGCTTCGGGGTTCGCTTTGTGCGCTGCCTTTGCCCCCTCCCAAAGCTGCTGATCGGCCCACGTTGCAAGCTGGCTTGACCGCATTTGTGGCGCGTTCGCAGTGATAAGCCATGCCATGGCGGCGCGTGTAGCTGGGCTATGGCCATTGCAATCGCCTTTCATGCGTGCCTGCTGTGCCTTCAGTGCGTCCAAGTCTTCCCGGCGCATGGATGCGGGTAAGGATGGATGACGGGTAATGCAGGTGCCGGTGCTGGCTTCAATGGTGGTGCTTTGGCTGGCTTGCATGGGTCAATCCTTGTCCGAAGTGCTTCATGAATTCTTCATAGCTTGAAGCGGCATCCTGCGCTGGTGGCGTGGCCTTGTTGATCTCGAAAATCAAGCGGATGGCCTGTAGCTTGGTTGCTGGGGGTGCGGTCTCTAGCAGGCTTGCCAGCACTTCCGCTGCCCGCTGGTGAAGCCCTTGCAGGGCTGTTTGCACGCCTTCATGGGCGGGCTGTAACAGGGCCTGCACATGCCTTTGAAAGTCTTCTTTCTTTGCCCACGCGGTAAGCGTTTGAGGCGATACGCCCACGGCTTCCGCTGCCTGCCGCTGGGTCTTACCCGATGCAATGAGGGCGGCGGCTTCCTGCTGCTTGGGCGTTAGGTCTGCCATGTTCAAAATTCTTCAAGAAACTTCAACGCAGGGGGATTTCTGCCCCCCGCTGGTGTTGCCTGCAATTGATTGCAGGATGCCGGTTATCGACGGCCAAAGGCGACATCAAGGGCGCTACTGCCTACCGGCTGGCCTTCCCCCTTGCGGGTGGCGCTGTTCAATACGGACGCTGCCAGCTTGCCGCCAAGATTGCGCAAGCCCCATGCGTTACCGCTGCCCCCGCCTTGCACGTCGCTTTTTTTGGTCGGTGCTAGGCGTGCAAAGGCGCTACGCGATTCGTTGAAGGCGCGGGCTTTCTCTTCATCGCGTTGCTTGCTCAGGGCGCTATTGATTGCGGCCTGAAGGTCTTTGAACTCAACCACATTGCCGCGTTCAGCGCGTAGCGGTTCCTTTGGCGTGTTGAATGCTTGCCGGGTAGGTTTGCCCCCGCTGGCCTGTGCGTGTGTACTCTCGGGGTTCGTCCCTGCAATTGATTGCACGGGCTTTGCGGGGGCAATCTTAAGGGGTGGTGTGCCGATGTCACGGGCAACGCTTGCCCCCAGAATCTGCGCAAAATTGGGCGAATACGCCTTCTTCGCGGGGGCTTCGGTTTTATCGCCCTTCAAAACAGGGCTCAGGCTTGCCAAGTCGATCATTTGATTTTCCCCCTTGTCAGTTTTGAGGATGCGAAACGGAATGCGGTTTACGCCACGTTTGACCAGAGAAATGAAGCGCACATCAGCGTTTTTCAGTTCTTTTGCTGTAGCTTTGACTTTCATGATTAATCCTTGTGCAAAATATGTGCATGGAGATTATTTTAATTGATTATGCACTTTATATCAAATATCTGAAGTCGCCGCAATCAATTGCAAATTCATCATGCGCTATAAGCCAAGTTCTTTCAAAGCCGCATTCACTTCAGCATCTCCCGCAATACTTATCGGTTGCTTCGGCTTCATTGATGGCGGCGCTGATAATTCTGGCTTATGGTGAAATCCTACAGGCGTCATTTGAAATTGCTGATCGGGATCATCCGAGATATTCATGGAGTTCAGATAATCGGCCTTTTTATAGGTCATATCTCTGATTTTTTCTCTTACCTTGCGGATGAACCCTTGAACTATCTGAAGCTTATTTTCCAAGCTGTCTTTGTAGCCGCTGGCTTCACTGCCAAGGCGGGCAAGCGTCTTTGAAATATCAGCTTCAAGCTCCAAGGCAACTTTTTTCTGTATTTCCAGCGGAGACAATCTCAGGGCTTTGTGAACCTTGAATAGGCGCTCCCCATTCATAGACAGGATGTATGCCAGATACCGGGAGAGCATCCCCCAAAAAATCAGGAAGATATTTGAAGGGTTTGGCTTGTGCAGCTTCAAGCGCTCCCCATTTTTGAAGCATGGCTTCATGCAAAGCGTCTAAATTGGGGTGCTTTGCCTTGTTATTCTGGCGAAACTTGCGAACGCTCAATTCTGTTTTGACAATGCCCAATGACTTGAGTTTGTCAATTAGCTGGCGGTCGGAAATGTACTTGCCTTGCCATTTCACCTTGCAGCCGGATTCCGGCTTGTCTGCTGCCTTCTCTACTGCCTGCACCCCTTTATCTGCCCACTCCAAAAAACCAATGGTGTAAGACTGAAGATCATCTATGCGATGCACTGACGCTTGACGGCCCATAAGGGGGCATGGCCCCAAATGCCACGCGATAGCGGGCCATACTTCAAGCTCGGGAGAATGGGGGCCGCGATGGGCTGCGCGTGCAAATGACTTAGCACGGTCTTTGTGCCAGTTCCCCAGCTTTCGCAGTCCCAAATGCGGGTGATTCATGAAGTCTTTGGCAGTGGCTCCCGCCTTCAGTAGCTGCACCATCCGGTGCACGTTCTCCCTGTGGCTTGGAAGGGTCAGGTACAGGGCCACAAGCTGCTGTGAAGGGGGTACTTTCTCGGGCCAATCGTGGTATGGGAAGGCACCTGCCTTCAGGGTTTCGGGAGGGTTCTTCATGGCTTCTACGATTCGATTAGGTGTGTCCGTGCCACTCCCTTTTTGGGCCTGTTCTCGGGCATCAAAGAATCAGGTTTTTGTGGTAGCCGGTCGGGGGTTTCTTGTCGTTTGAATGCGGTTTACCGTTTCGATTGGTGCGTGCCACTTGGCACAAACTACGTGCCACTTTTCGGCATCGGTTCGATTGGTAGGTGTCACTTTCTCCATTTGCTCGGAAGTATCTGGGCGAACACAATATGGGTGGCGGTTCATTCCATGATGCCTTCTCAGAGGCGACTTATCCCGGTGCGTGGGGTAACGCATCGGGATTTTTTTCGTCCCTACTTTGTTGGAGCATCGGCCTGCTTCGCTGTCAATTCAGCATGCAATGCGTAGATGTCGGGTACTTCGTCCCAATCGTCACCATCTACGGTTTCTAGCGTGAACCGCTTGTATGCGGGTACGGGTTCCACGGCGCTTAATTGCCAGTCACGTACTACTAGGCCAGAGCCTGCTAAAAGCTCGTTGCATTCACGCACTAGCGTTTTGGGCTGGCGCTTGCCTGCCCGTGGGGCGTGATTAGCCATTGCTTACCTCCCCTGTGATAAAGGGGCGGATTTGGGTAGTCAACCAAAATGGCGTTGGTCTTACGCCGGTTCCAAAATGCCCCGCCGGTTCAGGGATTTTTCCTGCTATCCGCATTTTGTAGAATTGCGGTGCCGATATTTGAAACAGGCTGAGAAGGTGGCCTACTCGCAAGCGCTGGGGTTGTTCAAAATTAAGCCCATCAATAGGCAAGCGCTTTGCCTGCCCTAGGGTTTTCTTCTCTGGCTTTGTTTTTGCCGTGGTTTCTACTGCGGTTCCCGCTTCCGCTTTCTTCAAAATCTTCACTGCCATTTTCTGCCCTTCTACCGTTTCAGCAATTGATTGCAAGGGCATCAGGCACAAAAAAAGGAGTGCATGAAAAGCCCTTGCGGCTTTCCCATTGCACTCCATTGCGGGATGATTAAATTATATACGACTGATTATTCAGGTCAATAGTCAACCATTCACGGATTTTAGCGGGATTACGTTTTCTCCCTGCGCTTGCGGTAAATCGATGTAATCCGCCCAATCCTGCATTAGTTTTCTGCGCTTTTCAATTTGGGTGCCGTGCATGTAGGCGGCTTCCACTTTGTTTTCCAGCGTGTGGGCAAGTGAGAATTCCAGCATGTCACGGGGGTAGGCGGTTTGCTCCCCGCCCCATGTGCGGAAGGTTGACCGGAAACCATGGGGCACGGCTTCAAGCTGCATCCGGCGCATGACGGCGGTTAGGGTCATGTCGGAAAGCACCTTGCCCCGTGGGCTTGGGAAAACAAGGTCAGTGCCTGCCGTGGGTTCAATCGCTGCAATCACTTGCAGGGCCTGCTTTGACAGCGGCACGGTGTGCGGCTTGCCCGCCTTCATGCGTTCGCCGGGGATCGTCCATAGCCCTTTCTTCAGGTCGAATTCTGCCCATGTTGCCCCTCGTACTTCCCCGCTACGTGCGGCGCAAAGGATGGCGAATTCAAGGGCGCGGGCTCCCGTGCCTTCTTGCTGGCGTAGCGCCTTCATGAAGGGGTTCATTTCAGCGTAGGGGATGGCCTTGTGGTGTTCGGTTTTTTGAATCTTGTTCGGGGCCTTCAGGATCGCGTCTAGGTGGCCTTTCCAGCGGGCGGGGTTCAGGCCATCGCGGTAACCGTGGATGGATGCCCAATTCAGCACAGACTCAACCCGCCCCCGCAAGCGGCTTGCGGTTTCGGTCTTTGCATCCCATAGCGGGGCCTTGTCCTTGTCGGCTTGCGGCTGGTTCAGTACGTCTAGGACGTGGGCGAGTGCAACCGATTGCACGGACAATTTGCCGATGATCGGGAAGGCGTAGGTTTCCAGCGTGGCAAGCCATTGGGCTTGATGCTTCGCGTTCTTCCATTCGCCTTTGCGCTCGGCTACATAGGTTCTTGCGCACCATTCAAAGGTCTTCAAGGCGGCTTGCTGCGCCAGCAATGCGGCCTTTGCCGCCTGCTTTTCTGCCACCGGGTCAACCCCCTTAGCAATGGCTTCCCGCGTTTCTCTGGCCTTGTTGCGGGCTTCCGCAAGGGAGGTTGATGGATAGCCCCCTAGCCCTATCTCCCGGCGCTTGCTGCCCGTCCTGACCCCATGTCTTCCCGCCCGTGGGCGTGACTTCCAGAGTCAGGCCAGCCACCCCGCCCACGGCATGGCTACCGGGGGGCAAATTCTTTACTTCCAGTGCTGAAAGTTCCTTGGCTACCTTTGGCATGCCTGCCCCTTCCGTGCGTTGATCTTGGTTTGGGTGTGAATCCCTGTTTGGGAGTCGCACCAGCGGTTTGCAATTGATTGCAGCGGGGCCTATAGCCACCCGCCCAAACACCCGCCCAAAATTTTACGCTAGAGGGTAGATTTCTGTAAACGTCTGGATATATGTTTTTGGTATTTTCCCCTTTATTTTCAGCAACTTACCGCAACAATAGGAGATGACTAGAAACCTTCAAAAATTCGATTCCGGCGGACGCCCTCTCCGCCACTTGCCAAGCCCGGCCCATTTACGTTGGCCGGGCTTTTTTCTTGCCTGATGCAGACGCTTAGCCTGAGAGTTTGTCATCCAATCCTGCTCATGCCGCATGATCAGGAGCATGACATGCCGCTACGCTTTGACAGATACCCAATGAGAGCGCATTCAGGCCCTTTTGCCCGGCAGGGCTGGCCTGCGGGGGGCGCCTCCCGCAGTCAACCGTCGCCTGTTTGTCGATGCCGAGCTCTATTGCTGCTGCGCCGGGATGCCTCGGCGCAATCTGCCGGAGCGCTTTGGCGACTTTCGCGTCATTCATCTGCACCATTCGCGCCGGAGCCGATCGGACCCGTTCGAGTGTGCGGCAGCGCGTGTTCCAGGCCATGGTTCAGGATGCGGACAATGAATAGGCCATGATCGACTCGGCATTCGCGCGGGCGCGTCAGCACAGCGCAGGGGCGAAAAACAAGCCTGTCAGGCCATTGGGCGTAGCCGAGGAGCTTAGGCGCCAGGAATGACGCCACGGTGGAGGCCATGGACAACCCCACGACCTTTCCCTGACGCCCGGACAGGCGCACGTTCTGCAAGGAGCTGATGCGCTGCTGCCATGCATTCAGGGTCGTACGATCATTGCTGGCAAGGGCGATGGCCTGCATGAGCGAATCATTGAGCCACTGGTGGCTGCAGGCAAGCAGGCGCTTACTGCGCAGCGCGAACCGGAGGCAACGCCAATGGGATAGGGATCTATACAAGCAAGGCGTGCCATGTTATTGAGAACTTCTTTACCGAACTCCAGCAGTATCGAGAGCCATCGCCAAGCGCTACGACAAGACAGCATGCGCCTTCCTAGGGAGCATTTATCTGGCCGCAGCCATCCCTGAATGATTTGACGGCACGCCATAGAGGAAGAAAAAAGCTGACGTGGCGAAGCAGGGAACCAGAAGATGTGAACGAGAAAGGTATCATGCAAATTTGCCACCAGGCTCTTGCACAAGCAGCAATTTTGAAGCATAATTAGAAGCTTCACTCAAGGAGGGGTGGCCGAGTGGTTAATGGCAGCAGACTGTAAATCTGCCGGTTTACACCTACGCTGGTTCGAATCCAGCCCCCTCCACCATCTGTCACGCAGAAATGCGCAGCAGGAAGGTGCGGGAGTAGTTCAATGGTAGAACCTTAGCCTTCCAAGCTAATGACGCGGGTTCGATTCCCGTCTCCCGCTCCAAAAGCCGGCGCAAAGTATGGCGTTGCGAAGCATGTTTGCCCTTGTGGCTCAGTGGTAGAGCACTCCCTTGGTAAGGGAGAGGTCGCGGGTCCGATTCCCGCCAAGGGCACCAATTCCACCAAGTGTTGTCAAGTCAACTTTTTCGGAGCTGAAAAATGGCGAAAGAGAAATTCGAGCGGACGAAGCCGCACGTAAACGTAGGCACGATTGGTCACGTTGACCACGGCAAGACCACGCTGACGGCGGCGATCACGACCGTGCTGTCCAAGAAGTTTGGCGGCCAAGCCAAAGCTTATGACCAGATTGACGCTGCTCCCGAAGAAAAAGCGCGCGGCATCACCATCAACACGGCACACGTGGAATACGAAACGGCCACGCGCCACTACGCCCACGTGGACTGCCCTGGTCACGCCGACTACGTCAAAAACATGATCACCGGCGCAGCCCAGATGGACGGCGCCATCCTTGTTGTCTCTGCTGCCGACGGCCCTATGCCGCAAACGCGCGAACACATCCTGCTGTCCCGTCAGGTTGGTGTGCCCTACATCATCGTCTTCCTCAACAAAGCCGACATGGTTGACGACGCCGAGCTGCTCGAACTCGTGGAAATGGAAGTTCGCGAACTCCTTTCCAAATACGAATTCCCCGGCGACGACACCCCCATCATCAAAGGCTCCGCCAAACTCGCCCTGGAAGGCGATACAGGCGAGTTGGGCGAACAAGCCATCCTGAAGCTGGCGGATGCTCTGGACAGCTACATCCCCACGCCTGAGCGCGCGGTGGACGGCACCTTCCTCATGCCCGTAGAAGACGTCTTCTCCATCTCTGGTCGTGGCACCGTGGTCACGGGCCGCGTGGAACGCGGCGTCATCAAAGTTGGCGAAGAAATCGAAATCGTCGGCATTCGCCCCACACAGAAAACCACCTGCACCGGCGTCGAAATGTTCCGCAAACTGCTGGATCAAGGTCAAGCAGGCGACAACGTCGGCATTCTGCTGCGCGGCACTAAGCGCGAAGAAGTGGAGCGTGGCCAGGTTCTGGCTAAGCCGGGCACCATCACGCCGCACACGCACTTTACTGGCGAGGTCTATGTTCTCAGCAAGGAAGAAGGCGGCCGTCACACACCCTTCTTCAACAACTATCGTCCTCAGTTTTACTTCCGCACCACGGACGTCACAGGCTCTATTGAGCTGCCTGAAGGCAAGGAAATGGTCATGCCAGGCGACAACGTGAGCATCACGGTCAAGCTGATTGCGCCGATTGCCATGGAAGAAGGTCTGCGCTTTGCCATCCGCGAAGGCGGCCGCACGGTGGGCGCTGGCGTGGTGGCAAAAATTATCGAGTGATATTTGTTGCAGGGGTATAGCTCAACTGGCAGAGCGTCGGTCTCCAAAACCGAAGGTTGGGGGTTCGATTCCCTCTGCCCCTGCCAATCTTAGGCGATTAAGAGCCCACCTTCGTGGTGGGCTTGCGTGTCTGAAGAATACTCTTTCTGGCGCCTAGACGCGTCGTTTGTATGTCAAGCACTCAAGTCGAAACGGTTAGCTCTGGCGCAGACAAGATAAAGGCTGTCGCTGCTGTCTTGTTGATAGTGATAGGGCTGGCAGCCTATTATCTATTGGCTCCAAAAGGCGTAATGTTCCAATGGAGCGGCTTGGCTGGCTCCCTTGTCTTGGCTTTTGTCATCTTTTTGTGGTCGGAGTCTGGTCGGAGTCTGATTGGTTTTGGGCGGGATTCTTGGCGAGAGGTCAGAAAAGTTGTTTGGCCAACACGCAGGGAAGCGATACAGACAACCGTTTTCGTCTTTGTTTTCTCTGTGACGCTGGCTCTGTTTCTGTGGTTCACAGATAAGACCATTGAGTGGGTAATGTATGACTTGATCCTGGGTTGGAAAAAGTAATGACGAACATTCCAGAAAATGCTAATCCAGATCTAAAGTGGTACGTGGTTCATGCTTATTCCGGCATGGAAAAGGCTGTTGAGCGCAATATTGTTGAACGAGTGCAGCGCGCTGGCATGCAAGGTAAATTTGGACGCATTCTTGTTCCCACAGAAGAAGTGGTTGAGGTGAAGAATGGCGTCAAACGTACGACCGAGCGCAAATTCTTTCCGGGCTATGTGCTGGTTGAAATGGTCATGGATGATGATACTTGGCATTTAGTCAAGCACACGAGCAAGGTCACTGGATTTGTGGGTGGCGCACGTAATCGGCCTGCGCCCATTTCAGAAGACGACGTCATGAAAATCGTCAATCAAATGCAAGAGGGCTCTGATAGGCCCAAGCATAAGGTTGAATTTGATGTTGGAGAATACGTTCGTGTTAAAGAAGGGCCTTTTGCTGATTTCAATGGCACTGTCGAAGAGGTGAACTACGAAAAGAGCAAGTTGCGCGTATTGGTTACAATCTTTGGGCGCGCAACTCCTGTTGAGCTTGAGTTTGGTCAGGTGGAAAAGACCTGATTGTGTTTTGCGTTTTCGCACCCGGCGCAGTCATTAATAAAACGGGTCGTTTCGTTCGGGGAGTCTGCGCGGCAGACGTTGGTACCCGTTAGGAGAACCAAGCATGGCGAAAAAAATCGTCGGCTTTATTAAGTTACAAGTTCCGGCTGGCAAAGCCAATCCTTCACCGCCTATTGGTCCTGCTTTGGGGCAGCGCGGTCTCAATATCATGGAGTTCTGCAAGGCGTTTAATGCCCAGACCCAAGGTGTTGAACCGGGCTTGCCACTTCCAGTGGTCATTACGGCGTTTGCTGATAAAAGCTTTACTTTCATTATCAAAACGCCTCCGGCGACGACCTTGATTAAAAAGGCTATTAAGTTGGATAAGGGTTCCAGTAAGCCTCATACGGATAAGGTGGGTAAGATTACGCGTGCCCAGCTTGAGGAAATCGCCAAAACCAAGTTGAAAGACATGACAGCGGCTGATCTGGATGCGGCTGTTCGCACAATTGCGGGATCGGCTCGTTCCATGGGCGTGACGGTGGAGGGTGTGTAAATGGCCAAGCTGACCAAGAAACAAAAAGCCCTGCTGGGGAAGGTGGACTCTACCAAGCTGTATGCATTGACAGATGCATTGGCACTGGTAAAGGAATGTGCCATCGCGAAATTTGATGAATCCATTGATGTCGCTGTGCAGCTGGGCGTTGATGCCAAGAAATCGGATCAGGTTGTACGCGGTGCAGTCGTGCTGCCGAATGGCACGGGTAAGACCACGCGGGTAGCCGTGTTCGCGCAAGGCGCCAAAGCCGAAGAAGCTAAGGCGGCAGGTGCTGATGTTGTCGGCATGGATGATCTGGCGGCACGAGTCAAAACTGGCGATATGCCTTTTGATGTGGTGATTGCTGCGCCAGATGCTATGCGTGTAGTGGGCACGCTGGGTCAGATTCTCGGCCCTCGCGGTTTGATGCCGAACCCGAAGGTAGGCACCGTCACGCCTGATGTGGCAACGGCAGTCAAAAATGCTAAGGCAGGCCAGATTCAATTCCGCGTAGATAAGGCGGGGATTATTCATGGAACGATTGGCCGCCGTTCATTTGAAGCAGACAAGTTGGAAGGCAATCTGCTTGCGCTAATCGAGGCTCTGAACAAGGCCAAGCCTGCGACCAGTAAAGGGCAATATCTACGCAAGGTGGCGGTGTCAAGCACGATGGGTATTGGTGTTCGCGTGGACACTCAAAGCCTGGCTGCTCGCTAAGGATGGCATGAGTTTCAGTCGCGCAGATGATTTTGCGTGACTGAGTGGTGGGCCGCTACTTTAGCCTTAGTTAAAGGTTAATAGGCGGGTCATCCAAGACCGCTGGTGCAGGCCTTTTTCCTGCTTAATGAGTGCTTTTTTTGGGTGCAGCCAGCGTAGATGGCGATCCCGCTGCAAGGTTATGATTTGGATTATTTAGTTGTGTCCAGTCAATAACGAACAGTTGGTCGCTGCATGAAGAGTGCATTTGATGCGGCTTATATTTTGTGAGCTGCAAAAGATGCTATTAAAAGGAGTAGACCTTGAGTCTGAATCGCAGTGAGAAAGAAGCGGTCATTTCCGAAGTGACCAGCCTTGCCGCAAAAGCTCAAACGCTCGTGATGGCGGAATACCGTGGCGTTACGGTCGAAGGCATGAACAAACTGCGCTTCAGTGCACGCAGTGCAGGCGTAAATCTCAGTGTATTGAAAAATACGCTGGCTCGCCGTGCTGTAGCTGGAAGCGCATTTGAAGTGGCCGTCGACCAGATGACCGGACCGCTCATCTATGGCTTTTCCGAGGATGCCGTTGCCGCCGCCAAAGTGGTAGCTGATTTCGCCAAAACCAATGACAAACTTGTCATTCGCGGAGGCGTCTATGGAGGCAAGGCCCTGGATGCCGAGGGGGTGAAACAGCTGGCCAGCATTCCATCCAAGGAAGTGTTGCTGGCGCAGCTTTGCGGTTTGCTGATGTCGCCCATATCCCGTACTGCTGTTGTGCTGGGAGCCTTGGCTGCTCAAAAAGGCGAAGGCGAACCGGCGGCTGCCGAATAAAGCGAGCAGCTTTTCATATCAACCAACTTGTTTTAGGAAACCAAAATGGCATTTGATAAAGACGCATTTCTGACCGCACTGGATAGCATGACGGTCATGGAACTCAATGATTTGGTGAAAGCCATTGAAGAAAAATTCGGTGTGAGCGCGGCGGCGATGGCTGCGCCTGCTGCCGCGACTGGCGGCGCCGCTGGCGGTGCCGCTGCCGAAGAAAAGACCGAATTCAACCTGGTGCTGGCCGAGGCGGGTGGCAACAAGGTGGCCGTCATCAAGGCCGTGCGTGAAATTACGGGCTTGGGTCTTAAAGAAGCCAAGGACTTGGTGGATGGCGCTCCCAAGCCCATCAAGGAAGGCATGCCCAAGGCCGATGCCGAAGCCGCCAAGAAAAAGCTGGAAGAAGCTGGCGCCAAGGCCGAACTCAAGTGATCCACGCAGCTTCCGGCCCATGCAAAGCATGGCTTTCAAAGGGCCGGAAGCGAAATGGCAAGGCTGGTTTTGCGACCAGCCTTTTTGCGTTTCAGATTGCACTTGAAAGCTTCCGTGTTGAGCAGGAGCTTTCAAGTGTCTTCTGACTTCCGACTAAGAAGATCCTTGGTTCGGGCTGCGTGCAATGCGCAGCCGTCTGCCATTGGTTGGTAGAGGCCAGCCGCCAAGCTGCTGCTTGCGCAAACCAGCGTTCCGCGCTGATTTGTGAAGCGGCGTGAACAGTCGCCAGACATCCTGCCCCGATCACCGCCCGGAGATTTCATGGCCTACACATTCACAGAGCGCAAACGCATTCGCAAGAGCTTTGGCACACGCGAAAGCGTACTAAAAATTCCTTATTTGCTGCAAATGCAAAAAGACGCCTATACGGCTTTTTTGCAGGCAGATACGCCCCCGAAGAAGCGCACGCATGAAGGCCTGCAGGCGGCATTCGAATCGGCTTTTCCCATCATCTCGCACAACGGCTTTGTCGAGATGAAATTTATTGAGTACAACCTGGCCAAGCCCACGTTTGACGTGCGTGAATGCCAAACGCGTGGTCTGACCTACGCTTCCGCAGTGCGCGCGCGCGTGCAGCTCATTATTTACGACCGCGAGTCCTCGACCGCCCAGAACAAGGTAGTCAAGGAAGTCAAGGAGCAAGAGGTTTACATGGGCGAAGTGCCCCTGATGACCGACAAAGGCTCATTCATCGTCAATGGCACGGAACGCGTCATCGTTTCTCAGCTGCATCGCAGTCCCGGCGTATTTTTCGAACACGACAAGGGCAAAACGCACAGTTCCGGCAAGCTGCTGTTTTCCGCCCGCATCATCCCTTATCGCGGTTCCTGGCTGGACTTTGAGTTCGATCCGAAAGATATTCTGTTTTTCCGGGTAGACCGCCGCCGCAAAATGCCTGTGACGATCCTGCTCAAGGCCATAGGCATGAGTCCGGAGCAGATCCTGGCGTATTTCTTCGTCAACGACAATTTCCGCCTGATGGACAGTGGCGCACAAATGGAATTTGTGGCCAGCCGCTTCAAAGGCGAAGTGGCGCGGTTCGACATCACGGACAAGGCAGGCAAGGTCGTCGTTGCCAAGGACAAGCGCGTGACCGCCCGGCACGCGCGCGAGCTGGAGCAGTCTGGCACCACGCACATCAGCGTGCCGGAAGAATTCTTGCTGGGCCGCGTCCTGTCCAAGGATCTCGTGGATGGCGACACGGGCGAAGTCATTGCCAAGGCCAATGACGAGCTGACGGAAGCCTTGCTGGCCAAGCTGCGTGAAGCAGGCGTGCAGGACATCCAGTGCATTTACACCAACGAGCTGGATCAGGGCGCCTACATTTCGCAAACCCTGCGCACCGACGAAACGGCGGACGAGCTGGCCGCGCGCATTGCCATCTACCGCATGATGCGCCCCGGTGAGCCGCCAACTGAAGATGCGGTGCAGGCCCTGTTCCAGCGCCTCTTTTACAACCCCGACACCTACGACCTCTCCCGCGTGGGACGCATGAAGTTCAACGCCAAGGTCGGCCGCGAAGATTCCACCGGCCCCATGGTGCTGACCAATGAAGACATTCTGGATGTCGTGAAGATTCTGGTTGAGCTGCGCAATGGACGCGGCGAGGTGGACGATATCGATCACCTGGGCAACCGCCGCGTTCGCTGCGTGGGCGAACTGGCCGAAAACCAGTACCGCACGGGCTTGGCCCGTATCGAGAAGGCTGTGAAAGAGCGTCTCGGCCAGGCCGAGCAAGAGCCGCTGATGCCGCATGACCTCATCAACAGCAAGCCGATTTCGGCAGCGCTGAAAGAGTTCTTCGGCGCTTCGCAGCTGTCACAGTTCATGGACCAGACGAACCCGCTGGCCGAAATCACGCACAAGCGCCGTGTTTCAGCTCTGGGGCCGGGCGGCCTGACGCGCGAGCGAGCGGGCTTCGAAGTGCGCGACGTGCACGTGACCCACTATGGCCGCGTGTGCCCGATCGAAACGCCAGAAGGCCCGAACATCGGCCTCATCAATTCGCTGGCCCTGTACGCGCGCCTGAACGAATACGGCTTCATCGAAACGCCCTACCGCCGCGTGGTGGATGGCAAGGTCACGAACGACATCGACTACCTCTCCGCCATTGAGGAAGGCAAATACGTCATTGCCCAAGCCAATGCCGCGCTGGACGAAAAAGGCCGCCTGACCGATGAGCTGGTTTCCGCCCGAGAAAACGGCGATTCCGTGCTGGTGAACGCCGATCGCGTGCAGTACATGGACGTGTCGCCTGCGCAAATCGTTTCCGTGGCCGCTTCGCTGGTGCCCTTCCTGGAGCACGACGACGCCAACCGCGCCCTGATGGGCGCCAACATGTCGCGGCAGGCCGTGCCCGTGCTGCGGCCCGAAAAGCCGCTGGTGGGCACCGGCATCGAGCGTGTGGCCGCCGTGGACTCCGGCACCGTCGTCACGGCCCGCCGTGGCGGCGTGGTGGAGTACGTTGACGCCACCCGCATCGTCATCCGCGTGAACGATGCCGAAGCCGTGGCTGGCGAAGTGGGCGTGGACATCTACAACCTCATCAAGTACCAGCGCAGCAACCAGAACACCAACATCAGCCAGCGCCCCATCGTCAAGCGCGGCGACAAGCTGGCCAAGGGCGACGTGATCGCCGATGGCGCTTCCACCGACCTGGGCGAAATCGCCATCGGCCAGAACATGCTGATCGCCTTCATGCCCTGGAACGGCTACAACTACGAAGACTCGATCCTGATCTCCGAGAAAGTGGTGGCCGATGACCGCTACACCAGCATCCACATTGAAGAGCTGGTGGTCATGGCGCGCGACACCAAGCTGGGGCCGGAAGAAATCACGCGCGACATTCCCAACCTGAGCGAGCAGCAGCTGGGCCGCCTGGACGAGTCCGGCATCATCTACGTGGGCGCCGAAGTGCAGCCTGGCGACACGCTCGTTGGCAAGGTCACGCCCAAGGGCGAAACCACGCTCACGCCGGAAGAAAAACTGCTGCGCGCCATCTTCGGCGAGAAGGCCAGCGACGTGAAAGACACCTCACTGCGCGTTGATCAAGGCTCCAGCGGCACCGTGATTGACGT
Source organism: Ottowia massiliensis (assembly GCF_900240305.1). Classification (NCBI taxonomy): domain Bacteria; kingdom Pseudomonadati; phylum Pseudomonadota; class Betaproteobacteria; order Burkholderiales; family Comamonadaceae; genus Ottowia; species Ottowia massiliensis. The sequence continues at coordinate 1,250,863 of NZ_LT964854.1, forward strand.
GCAGGTCTTCACCCGAGAAGGCATCCAGCGCGACAAGCGCGCCCAGCAGATCATCGATGACGAACTCAAGCGCTACCGGCTGGATTTGAACGATCAGCTCCGCATCGTGGAAGCCGACGCGTTCGACCGCATCGAGAAACTGCTGAACGGCAAGATCGCCAACGGCGGCCCCAACCACATCGCCAAAGGCGCCAAGATCGACAAGGACTACCTCAAGTCAGTGGATAAATACCACTGGTTCGACATCCGTCCGGCCGATGACGATGTGGCCGCGCAGCTGGAAAGCATCAAGGCTTCCATTGAGCAGCAGCGCCACGTGTTTGACTTGGCCTTTGAAGAAAAGCGCAAGAAGCTCACCCAGGGCGACGAGCTGCCTCCCGGCGTGCTCAAAATGGTCAAGGTCTATCTGGCCGTCAAGCGCCATTTGCAGCCGGGCGACAAGATGGCCGGCCGCCACGGCAACAAGGGCGTGGTCTCCAAGATCACGCCGGTGGAAGACATGCCCTACATGGCTGACGGCACGCCCGTGGACATCGTGCTCAACCCGCTGGGCGTGCCCTCGCGCATGAACATCGGGCAGGTGCTGGAGGTTCATTTGGGTTGGGCGGGCAAGGGCATCGGCCAGCGCATTGGCGACATGCTCAAGCGCGAAGCCAATCTGGCCGAAATCCGCGCTTTCCTGGAGCAGGTCTACAACACCACGGGCCACAAGGAAGAGATCCACAAACTCTCCGACAAGGACGTGCGCGCCATGGCGCAGGAGCTGACCTCCGGCATGCCCTTCGCCACCCCTGTGTTCGACGGCGCCACGGAGCAGGAAATCCTGGACATGCTCAAGATCGCCTACCCCGACGACATCGCCCAGGCCAAGGGCCTGACGCCCACGCGCACCCAGGCGCAGCTGTATGACGGCCGCACGGGCGACCCCTTCGAGCGCAAGACCACCGTGGGCTACATGCACTACCTCAAGCTCCACCACCTGGTGGACGACAAGATGCACGCCCGCTCCACCGGCCCCTACTCGCTGGTCACGCAGCAGCCGCTGGGCGGCAAGGCGCAGTTTGGCGGCCAGCGCTTTGGCGAGATGGAAGTGTGGGCGCTGGAAGCCTATGGCGCTTCCTACACCCTGCAAGAGATGCTCACCGTCAAGTCTGACGACGTGCAGGGCCGCACCAAGGTGTACGAGTCCATCGTCAAGGGCGAGCACGCCATCGACGCCGGCATGCCCGAGTCCTTCAACGTGCTGGTCAAGGAAATCCGCTCGCTGGGTCTGGATATCGAACTGGAGCGCACCTGAAGCCGCGCCCGGCCCTGCCCGCCGCCGCATCCATGAAACGCCTTTCCATGCGCCACTGGCCGCAGTTTTCAGAGCCAAATCGGCCGCAAGTCCTAGTGGAATGGGCGCGGGCAGCTATCAAATTTGAAGCAATTGGGGAAACAGTCACATGAAATCCTTGCTCGATCTGTTCAAGCAATTCACGCCGGATGAGCACTTTGACGCCATCCGCATCGGCCTGGCCTCGCCCGAAAAGATCCGCTCCTGGTCTTTTGGCGAAGTCAAGAAGCCCGAAACCATCAACTACCGCACCTTCAAGCCGGAGCGCGACGGCCTGTTTTGCGCCAAGATCTTCGGCCCCATCAAGGACTACGAATGCCTGTGCGGCAAGTACAAGCGCCTCAAGCATCGCGGCGTCATCTGCGAAAAGTGCGGCGTGGAAGTCACGCAGACCAAGGTGCGCCGCGAGCGCATGGGCCACATTGACCTGGCCGCGCCCTGCGCCCACATCTGGTTCCTCAAGTCCCTGCCCAGCCGCTTGGGCATGGTGCTGGACATGACGCTGCGCGACATCGAGCGCGTGCTGTATTTCGAAGCCTACGTCGTCACCGACCCCGGCATGACCCCGCTGAAGAAGTACAGCATCCTCACCGAAGACGACTACGACGCCAAGTACAAGGAATACGGCGACGAGTTCACCGCCCGCATGGGCGCCGAGGGCATCAAGGAACTGCTGGAAAACATTGATCTGGAAGCCGAAATCGAGAAGCTGCGCGGCGACCTCACCGGCTCCGAAGTCAAGATCAAGAAAAACACCAAGCGCCTGAAAGTGCTGGAGGCTTTCCGCAAATCCGGCATCAAGCCCGAATGGATGGTGCTGGAAGTGCTGCCCGTGCTCCCGCCCGACCTGCGCCCGCTGGTGCCGCTGGATGGCGGCCGCTTTGCCACGAGCGACCTGAACGACCTCTACCGCCGCGTCATCAACCGCAACAGCCGCCTGCGCCGCCTGCTGGAGCTGAAAGCGCCCGAAATCATCGCCCGCAACGAAAAGCGCATGCTGCAAGAAGCCGTGGACAGCCTGCTGGACAACGGCCGCCGTGGCAAGGCCATGACCGGCGCCAACAAGCGCGCCCTGAAGTCGCTGGCCGACATGATCAAGGGCAAGAGCGGACGCTTCCGCCAGAACCTGCTGGGCAAGCGCGTGGACTACTCCGGCCGCTCGGTCATTACCGTCGGCCCCACGCTCAAATTGCACCAGTGCGGCCTGCCCAAGCTGATGGCGCTCGAACTCTTCAAGCCCTTCATCTTCGCCCGGCTGGAGCAGATGGGCATCGCCACCACCATCAAGGCCGCCAAGAAGGAAGTGGAAGCCGGCACCCCCGTGGTGTGGGACATTCTGGAAGAAGTCATCACCGAGCACCCCGTGCTGCTCAACCGCGCGCCCACGCTGCACCGCCTGGGCATCCAGGCGTTCGAGCCGATCCTGATTGAAGGCAAGGCCATCCAGCTGCACCCGCTGGTGTGCGCCGCCTTCAACGCCGACTTTGACGGCGACCAGATGGCCGTTCACGTGCCCCTGAGCGTGGAAGCGCAGATGGAAGCGCGCACGCTCATGCTGGCCTCCAACAACGTGCTCTTCCCCGCTTCCGGCGAGCCTTCCATCGTGCCTTCACAAGACATGGTGCTGGGCCTGTACTACGCCACGCGCGAAAAAATCAACGGCAAGGGCGAAGGCCTGGTGTTCGCCGATATAGGCGAAGTGCAACGCGCGCTGGACGCGGGCGAAGTGGAGCTGACTTCCAAAGTCACCGTGCGCCTGACCGAATGGACCAAGAACAAGGCCACGGGCGACCTCGCCCCCTCCACCCGCCTGGTGGACACCACCGTGGGCCGCGCCCTGCTGTCGGAAATCCTGCCCAAGGGCCTGCCCTTCGCCCTGCTGAACAAGGCGCTGAAGAAAAAGGAAATCTCCCGCCTCATCAACGCCTCCTTCCGCAAATGCGGCCTCAAGGACACCGTCGTCATGGCCGACAAGCTCTTGCAAAACGGCTTCCGGCTGGCCACGCGCGCGGGCATCTCCATTGCCATTGAAGACATGCTCGTGCCCCCGCAAAAGCCCGAAATCATTGCCCGCGCCGAGGCCGAGGTGAAAGAAATTGCCGAGCAGTTCGACGCCGGCCTTGTCACCGCAGGCGAGCGCTACAACAAAGTGGTGGACATCTGGGGCAAGGCGGGCGACGAAATCTCCAAGGTCATGATGGGCCAGCTGGCCAAGCAGAAAGTGCAAGACCGCAACGGCCAGGAAGTCGATCAGGAGTCCTTCAATTCCATCTACATGATGGCCGACTCCGGCGCGCGCGGCTCCGCCGCCCAGATCCGCCAGCTGGCCGGCATGCGCGGCCTCATGGCCAAGCCGGACGGCTCCATCATCGAAACGCCCATCACCGCCAACTTCCGCGAGGGGTTGAACGTGTTGCAGTACTTCATCTCCACGCACGGCGCGCGCAAGGGCCTGGCCGACACGGCGCTGAAAACCGCCAACTCCGGCTACCTCACGCGCCGCCTGGTGGATGTGACGCAAGACCTTGTGGTCACCGAAGAAGACTGCGGCACGGCTGACGGCTCGCTCATGCGCGCCATCGTCGAAGGCGGCGAAGTCATCGAATCGCTGCGCGAGCGCATCCTGGGCCGCACCGCAGCCGAAGACCTCGTCAATCCTGAAACGCGTGAAGTCGTCGTCAAGGCCGGGCAAATGCTCGACGAAGACGCCATTGACGACCTCGAAGCCGCCGGCATCGACGAAGTGCGCGTGCGCACCGCCCTGACCTGCGCCACCCGCTTCGGCGTGTGCGCCAAGTGCTACGGGCGCGACCTGGGCCGCGGCGGCCTTGTGAACGTGGGCGAAGCCGTCGGCGTCATTGCCGCGCAGTCCATCGGCGAGCCGGGCACGCAGCTGACCATGCGCACCTTCCACATCGGCGGCGCGGCCTCGCGTGCGGCCGTGGCCTCCAGCGTCGAGGCGCACTCCAGCGGCGTCATCAGCTTCAACGCCGCCATGCGCTACGTCACCAACACCAAGGGCGAGCTGGTCGTCATCTCCCGCTCCGGCGAAATCATCGTCGTCGATGAATTCGGCCGCGAGCGCGAGCGCCACAAGGTGCCCTATGGCGCCACCCTCGCCGTCAAGGCCGACCAGCCCGTCAAGGCCGGCGCCATCCTCGCCAACTGGGACCCGCTCACGCGCCCCATCATCACCGAATACGCCGGCACGGTGAAGTTCGAAAACATGGAAGAAGGCGTGACCGTGGCCCGCTCGTCGGACGACATCACCGGCCTGTCCACCCTCACCGTCATCGACCCCAAGCGCGCCGGCTCCACCAAGATCGTGCGTCCGCTGGTCAAGCTCACCGACGCGCAAGGCCAGGAAGTCAAGATCCCCGGCACCGACCACCCCGTGGCCATCGGCTTTCAGGTCGGCGCGCTCATCCAGGTGCGCGACGGCCAGGAAGTCGGCCCTGGCGAAGTCCTCGCCCGCGTGCCGATGGAAGGCCAGAAAACCCGCGACATCACCGGCGGTCTGCCCCGCGTGGCTGAGCTGTTTGAAGCCCGCAGCCCCAAAGACAAGGGCGTGCTGGCCGAAATGACCGGCACCGTCTCCTTCGGCAAGGAAACCAAGGGCAAGATCCGCCTGCAAATCACCGACGCCGAAGGCAAGGTCTGGGAAGAACTCATCCCCAAGGAGAAAAACGTCCTCGTCCACGAAGGCCAGGTCGTCAACAAGGGCGAGAGCATCGTGGACGGCCCCGCCGACCCGCAGGACATCCTGCGCCTGCTGGGCATGGAAGAGCTGGCCCGCTACATCGTCGATGAAGTGCAGGACGTCTACCGCCTGCAAGGCGTGAAGATCAACGACAAGCACATCGAAGTCATCGTGCGCCAGATGCTGCGCCGCGTGGTCGTTGAAAACCCTGGCGACTCCGACTACATCACCGGCGAGCAGGTCGAACGCAGCGAAATCCTCAACACCAACGACGCCCTGCGCGCCGAAGGCAAAACGCCCGCCACCTATGCCAACATCCTGCTGGGCATCACCAAGGCCAGCCTGTCCACCGACAGCTTCATCAGTGCCGCCTCCTTCCAGGAAACCACGCGCGTGCTCACCGAAGCGGCCATCATGGGCAAGCGCGACGACCTGCGCGGCCTGAAGGAAAACGTCATCGTCGGCCGCCTCATCCCTGCCGGCACCGGCCTGGCCTACCACCAGGCCCGCAAGGCCAAAGAAGCCATGGACGAAGCCGAGCGCCGCGCCATCGCTGAAGCAGAAGCGCAAGCCGAGGCTGACCTGGCTGAAGTCAGCGAAGAAGCTGCCAGCGCCGCCGATGTGGACGCCATCGCCCAGGCTTTCAAAGCCCTGGCTGGCGTGGCTGACAGCGCCGAAGCCGCCGACGGCGACGCCCCCGCCGCCGAATAAAGCCCGCCCGGCTCCTTGCGGCCCAGCGCCCCGGCCCTCGCGCCCCAGCGAGCGCCGGGGCGTTTTTTTTCGCCTTTGGTCAGCCGCGCAAGGAGAGCGCCAGAGTTCGCGCGCAGCCTGGCGCGGGCAGGGGAGAAAGCTCTGGATTTGCTATTTTTACGATAGCTATAGGTCTTGGTAAATATTGCGCTGACGGGTATTTCAGCAGGCCTGAATTCGCTCCTGTTTTTGATGCCCCTGAACTGGCCGTTGTGGCTGGAGCGGGACCAGGGCCGCGCGGGCCTTATTGGCCGGGCTTGCTGAAATCCACCGTGGGTGCGGTGGAGATGGCTGCTTCGTTGGCGACGGTGAAGTTCTGCTTGGGTTCGTAGCCGAACACCATGCCCGTGAGGTTGGTGGGGAAGCTGCGGCGCAGCACGTTGTATTGCTGCACGGCCTGGATGTAGCGGTTGCGGGCGACGGTGATGCGGTTTTCGGTGCCTTCGAGCGTCACGCGCAGGTCGGCGAACGCCTGGTTGGCTTTCAGATCGGGGTAGCGCTCCACGGTGACCATCAGGCGGCTGAGGGCGCTGGAGAGTTCGCCTTGCGCGGCCTGGAATTGCTGGAGCTTTGTCGCGTCTTGCAGGGTTTCGGGCGTGACCTGGATGCTGGTGGCCTTGGCGCGCGCTTCAATCACCTTGGTGAGCGTTTCCTGCTCGAAGTTGGCTTCGCCTTTGACGGTGTTGACCATGTTTTGCACCAGGTCGGAGCGGCGCTGGTACTGATTGACAACTTCGCTCCAGGCAGATTGGGTTTCTTCGTCCAGACGCTGGTAGTCGTTGTAGCCGCAGCCTGCCAGCGCGAGCGCCAGGGCGCAGGCGGCGGCCAGGCGGGGCAGGGAGGGCAGACGTTGCAGGGAATGTTTCATGGCGATTCCTTGGAGAGTGAAAAGGGGGCAGCGGTTCAGCTGCACGGCAATGCGGATGGCCTGCTGCACATGCGCCTGCGCCTGCGTATGGGCAAAGGCGGCTGCGCCCAGACTGAACTGTTCCAGCGCGCAGGGGGCGGTCCGGCAGGCGGCAGGCCCATTTTCAGCGGTCTGGCGCCCGCCTCGCCGCGCGAGATGGCGATGAGCACGAAGGCGTCAATGACGTGAACGGCTGGCATGCAGATTCATATCAAAAAGAGGAGCAATTCAAGGAAGTTTAAAAGGCGTTTCGCGCAGTTTCTGCGGGGAGGTATTGCTATTGCCAAAGGAGCGAAATCACGCCTTCTTCCGCCTATGTGCCCGGCTGGCCGCCGCTGGCCTCGTGCGCGGCTTCGGCTTCGGCGCGGCGCTCGGCAATGAATTCGTCGGCCGCGCTGCGCCCTTCGGCGGGCGGCAGGTGGCTGTCAAAATAGGCGCGTAGCGCCGCGTAGCGTTGGCGTAACGCCGGGAAGCTGGCGTGAGCGCCAGGCGGCCATCACGCACTTCGGCGTGCAGGCGCGCGGCGGGAATGAGCACGCGCCCGTTGTCAGAAATGGCCAAGGCTGTCATGGCGGCGGATTCTGTCAGCAACCCTTCATCTGTCAAACCAAACATGCTTGCCAAACGCATCATTCCCTGTCTTGACGTGACTGCGGGCCGCGTGGTCAAGGGCGTGAACTTCACGGGCCTGCGCGATGCGGGCGATCCGGTGGAAGTGGCCGCGCGCTACAACGAGCAGGGCGCCGATGAGCTCACGTTTCTGGACATTACCGCCACCAGCGACGGGCGCGATCTGATTCTGCCCATCATCGAAGCTGTGGCCTCGCGCGTGTTCATTCCGCTCACCGTGGGCGGCGGCGTGCGTACCGTGCAAGACGTGCGCCGCCTGCTGAACGCGGGGGCGGACAAGGCCAGCTTCAATTCGGCGGCCATTGCCCGCCCCGAGGTGATTGGCGAGGCGTCGGCCAAATACGGCGCGCAGTGCATCGTGGTGGCCATTGACGCCAAGCGCCGCGCCGATGGCGCAGGCTGGGAGGTGTACAGCCACGGCGGCCGCCAGAACACGGGGCTGGATGCCGTGGCCTGGGCGCGGCGGATGGCCGATCTGGGCGCGGGCGAAATATTGCTCACCAGCATGGACCGCGACGGCACGCAAAGCGGCTTTGACCTGGCGCTGACGCGCGCGGTGGCCGAGGCCGTGCCGGTGCCCGTGATTGCCTCTGGCGGCGTGGGCACGCTGGATCACCTGGCCGACGGCGTGCAGCAAGGCCTGGCCGATGCCGTGCTGGCCGCCAGCATCTTCCACTACGGCCAGCACACCGTGGCCGAGGCCAAGGCGCGCATGGCAGAGCGCGGTATCACGGTCAGGCAGTGAATATCATGGCGAATGGCGGCCTGGCTGGGCCGCTTTATCACGTTTATTTCCACGAAAAGGAGAAAAAATGACAGCCACAACCAGCCTTGAAGACTTTCTGCGCAATGTGCAGCGGCGCGATCCGGACCAGCCGGAATTTCTGCAAGCCGTGCGCGAGGTGCTTACCAGCCTCTGGCCCTTCCTGGAGAAGAACCCGCAATACCGCGAATACGCCCTGCTGGAGCGCCTGTGCGAGCCGGACCGCGTGGTGCAGTTTCGCGTGAGCTGGACCGACGACCAGGGCCGCACGCAAGTCAATCGCGCCTTTCGCATCCAGCACAGCAAGGCCATTGGCCCCTACAAGGGCGGCATGCGCTTTCACCCCAGCGTGAATTTGTCGATTCTGAAATTCCTGGCTTTCGAGCAAAGCTTCAAAAACGCGCTCACCACGCTGCCCATGGGCGGCGGCAAGGGCGGCTCCGACTTTGACCCCAAAGGCAAGAGCGACGCCGAAGTCATGCGCTTTTGCCAGGCGCTGGTGCAGGAGCTGTTCCGCCACATCGGCCCTGACACCGACGTGCCCGCTGGCGACATTGGCGTGGGCGCGCGCGAAGTGGGCTACATGGCCGGCATGATGAAAAAGCTCAGCAACAGCGCCGCCTGCGTCTTCACCGGCAAAGGCATGAGCTTTGGCGGCAGCCTGATGCGCCCTGAAGCCACGGGCTACGGCGTGGCCTACTTCGCGCAGGAAATGCTCGCGCGCAAGAGCGAAGGCTTTGAAGGCAAGCGCGTGTCCATCAGCGGCAGCGGCAACGTGGCCCAGTACGCCGCCGAAAAGGCGCTGGAGATGGGCGCGAAAGTCATCACCCTGTCGGACTCGGGCGGCACGCTGGTGCATGAAGCGGGCCTGAGCCGCGAGCAAGTGCTGGCCGTGATGGAGCTGAAAAACGTGCAGCGCGGCCGCCTGGCCGACTTCGCGGCGCGGCATGGCCTCACTTTCCTGCCCGGCAGCCGCCCCTGGCACGTCAAAACCGACATCGCCCTGCCTTGCGCCACGCAAAACGAGCTGGACGGCGAAGACGCCAAAACGCTGGTCAAAAACGGCGTGCTCTGCGTTGCCGAAGGCGCCAACATGCCCAGCACGCTGGAAGCGGTGGATGTCTTTTTGGCCGCTGGCACGCTCTACGCGCCCGGCAAGGCCAGCAACGCGGGCGGCGTGGCCACCTCGGGCCTGGAAATGAGCCAGAACGCCATGCGGCTGGGCTGGACGGCGCAGGAAGTGGACGAGCGCCTGCACACCATCATGAAAGACATTCACCAAAACTGCGTGCGCTACGGCGAGCGCGCCCAGGGCGCGGTGAACTACGTGGAAGGCGCCAACATCGCCGGCTTCGTCAAGCTGGCCGATGCCATGCTCGCCCAGGGCGTGGTTTGAAAAAGGGTGGCCCAGCCACCCTTTTTCATTTGCGGCGCGCGCCTGGCGCCTTTTTGATCTTCTGGCCTTCCATCCGGCTCCTCTGGCCCGGCGCCATCAAAATCAGGAGCTAATTTAAAGGGGTAAAAATACCGCTTTGCGCACATTCCACTAGGACGTCATGCTCTAGATAAAGGAGCTAAAAAACCGCCGCAAGCGGGCTGAATTCGCCATCTGCGCCCCGGGCCAGGCGCTCCAGCAAGGCGGCTGGATGGGTATCGACATCAACCAGCGCCATCAAATCGGGAGACATGAAGCCTTGCGCCTGGCTGTGGCGCAGAAAAGACAGCAGGCCGTCGTAGAAGCCGTCATGGTTGAGCAGGCCGATGGGCTTGGCGTGATAGCCGAGCTGGCGCCACGTCCAGGCTTCAAAAAATTCCTCGAGAGTGCCAATGCCGCCGGGCAGGGCCAGAAAAGCGCTGGCGCGGGCGGCCATGAGGTGCTTGCGCTCGTGCATGGTCTGCACAACGTGCAGCTCGGTGCAGCCGCGATGGGCATGCTCGCGCTCAACCAGCGCCTGCGGAATAACGCCAATGACGCGGCCGCCCGCTTGCAGCGTGGCATCAGCCACAGCGCCCATGAGGCCGTTTTTGCCGCCGCCGTACACAAGCTGGCCGCCGTGCTGGCCGATCCAGCGGCCCGTTTGCGCGGCCAGGGCGGCAAAAGCAGGATCAGCGCCAGAGCGGGAGCCGCAATAAACGCAAATGGAAAAGGCGGGGTCTTTCATGAATGGACAGGCGTTGAGGGAAACCAGAATGAAAAGGAGGGCGCTGACAGCGCCAGGCGCAGCAAAAACCGGCATCAAGCCAGTCTGCACGCGCCCTCCCGCGCAACTTTTTCACGCAAAACGGGCGCAGATGGCGGCCAGCCAAATGCCGCCAGCCAGCAGCAGCGCCAGCAGCACGGCGGCGCTGCCCAGGTCTTTGGCCCGTTTGGAAAGCGGGTGCCGCTGCAAGCCGATGCGGTCAATGGCCGCCTCGATGCCGCTGTTAAGCAGCTCGGCCACCATGACGATGAGGCAAGAGCCAGCGAGCAAGGCGGTTTCCACCCAGTTGCGGCCCAGCCAGAAGGCGGCCGGAACGAGCACGAAGCTCAGCACCGCTTCCTGCCGGAAAGCCGGTTCATGCCAGGCGGCGCGCAGGCCCGCCAGCGAGTAACCGAAGGCATGCCACAGGCGCGCCAGACCGGTGCGTTTGGGCGGCAGGCCGCTGGAAATATCCGCAGCGCCCTGGGCCTGCGGCGTGGAAGGTGAGTCAGGCGGCGTCGGCATTGGCGGCAGGGGCGGGCGAAGCTGGCGTTTCCGGCGCGCGCGCATCCGTCAGGCGCGTGCCGGCGAGCACGTCGTGCCAGAACTGGCCTTCGGGCTGAAAGCGCGAGAGCAGCGCCCAGACGGCGATCCAGCCCAGGGTGAGCACGCCCACTTCAGCAGCGGGCAGATGAAAGGGGGCGCTTAGGGCCAGCGGGGGCAGAAACCACAGCCAGCACAGCAGGTAGCGCCAGGCAGCGCGCGCCTGCGTGAGGGGGAGGCCTTGCCGGTCGGTGATGCCGATGCGCCAGGTTTTCATGGCCAGCGTCTGCCCCTTGGACCAGAACCAGCAAAAGTAGATGCCGCACACCAGAAAGAGAAACGCCTGCATGGCGTGTCGGTGCTCAAGCGCGTGGCGCATCTGGGCGGCAATGCTGAAAACCAGGCCCGCCGCGACGACGACGCCAAACATCAGCACGCCCTCGTACAGCCAGCAGGCCATGCGGCGGCGCAGTGGGGGGGCAGGCATGAAAAAACGGATGGAGCGGGTGAAGCAAAAAAGCCTGGCGGCGCAACAGGCGCGCGCCGCAGGCGGTGAGCGGCCGATTATCTGGCGCTGTCAGGCGCGCCAATGGCCGGGGCTGGCTCACGCGCCAGCCGTTCGCGCTCTTGCCGGGGCAGATGCTGGTAGGCCTCCCAGCGGAGCTTTTTTTCGTCAGCGGGCACGCTGCGGGCTTCGTCAAAGCTCTGGCGCGCCTGCGCGCGCTGCTGGGGCGTGAGAGCAGCCCACTCACGCATGCGGCTTTGCAGACTTGCCTGCTCGTCCGCGCTCATGCTGCGATAGCTTTGCGCCAAGGCAAGCCAATGGCCTTGCTGCTCGGGACTCATCCCGGGCCACTGGGCGGCCAGCGGAGCCAGGGCGGTTTGCTGCTCCGGCGTGAGCGCCGTCCACGGCTGGGCATGCGCGGCGCAGGCGGCCAACAGGCAGGCGGCGGCCAGCAAGGAGCGTGGCAGGGGCGGGTATTTCATGGCGAAGGGGCGGCGCAAAAGTCAATGCACGTTGGCTGGCGGCTGGGTCAGGCGCAGGTATTGCAGAAAACCCGGGTCTGCGTAGGCTTTGGGCGGCAAGGCATCGGCCACGAGATCGGCATCGACTTCGGCCACGCGCGGATCGGGCAGACGCATTTGCTGCGGCTGCAAGGCCAGCAGGCCTGCCAGCAACGCGGCCAGCGCCAGCGCGGGCGCCAGCCAGCCCAGCCAGCCAAAACCAGGCTCGCCGCCTGCGGCCAGCGCCGCATGGCGGCCTTGCGTCACGATGGCAGACGCGGGCTGTGCGGCGGCGAGCGCAGCGGTTTTGCGCGCGGCCAGCGCCTGCTGGCGCGCGATGCGCAGGCGTTCGCTGACGTCATGCGGCACGCCGCCGCCTTCCAGCCGGGCGGCGATGCGGTTGGCGAATTGGTCGATGCGTTTCTGGGTGGTCATGGCGAAATTCCCTGGGCCTGGAGCGTGCGGGCCAGCGCTTGCGTGGCGCGCGAGCAGTGCGTTTTGACGCTGCCAGCCGAGCAGCCCATGACGGCGGCTGTTTCGGCGACATCCAGCTCTTCCCAGTAACGCAACAGAAAGGCTTCGCGTTGACGCGCAGGCAGCTCTTGCAGCGCCTTTTCAATCAGGCGCAGCACTTCGCGGCGGCTCAGGGAGGTTTCGGCGCTTTCGGCGGCGGCCTCGGCCCCCGCAATGGCCTGGAGCACTTCAAGCGCGTCGGGGCCGCCCTCTTCTTCATCGCCGCCGATCAGATCGGCCGCGCTGGCCAGATGGGCGTCGCGCGTTTTCTGGCGGCGAAACCAGTCCATCGTCTGATTGGCCAGAATGCGCTGAAACAGCAGCGGCAGCTCTTGCGCAGGGCGGTCGCCATAACGCTGCGCCAGCTTGAGCATGCTGTCTTGCACGATGTCCAGCGCCGTGTCGTCATCGCGCACTTGCCAGACGGCACGCTTGAAGGCGCGCTTTTCCACGCTTTTGAGAAAGTCGGAGAGTTCCTGTTCGGTAGCCAAGGGCAATTGCTCAACTCAAGAGGTGCGGCAAATTATGAAGATGCGCGCCGTGGCCGCGCTTTCTGGTTTTGCCAAGACGGCTGCTCCCGCCCCGGTGAAGGCGCTCTTTCATGCGGCAACCCGTCCGTCAAATGCCTGCGGGCGGGCTGGGGCGCGGCAGATGGCCGGAACCACGGTTGGCATCGCAGGCCCCGCATCATCAAAAACAGGAGCGAATCCAGAGGGTGGAAATAGCATCTCGCGCAGTTTCCACTAGGACATCATGCTATTGATAAAGGAGCGAAAAACCGGCGCCACGGTCTGCGCCTTGCTTCATGCGCCCCGCTCTTTTCGCGCCGGTGTGGCGGAAAAGCGGGGGCTGGCAAGACAAGACGCTTGGGCGCCGCTGCTGCAAAGGCGGCAGGACAGCAGAGAAACGGTCATTCAATCGTCGTCATCGTCATCATCGTCGCCATCCCAGTCCGGTTTTTCATAAATGGCGCTGCCATCGGGCGGCAGGCGCAGCTTGACACGGTAGCCGGCTGGGTTGATGGCTTCGGCTTCCCAGCGGCCATCGTCGAAATCCACGTCATGAATGCGGCGGTAGCCCGCTGAGCGCAGGATGTGGCGCACCTGTGAAGACGAGATGCGGTATTTGTGCTTGCGCGGTTTTTCAGGCGGCGGCATGTAGCCGGGCGTGACCACATAGCCCGGCGGCGCCACGTAGGCCGGGCCGCCAGGCACGACCAGGGCCGATTTTTCTTTGGCAGCGGCCGGCAGCGCCAGCGCGGCCGTGGCGGCCAGCGTGGCCATGGCGATCAGGTTTCTGGTTTTCATGGATGGACTCCTTCGAAAGAAACAGAAAAAACGATGAGCGCATCTTCCGCCGCGCGGTCTGAATGCGGCCTGAAGCGCGCGTTCATCTGTGGTTCATGGCGCCGCGCGGTTTTCATCGCGCGGCTTTCATAATTGCAAGCTGGTTTTGATTGGCACGCAAAGGAGTTTTCCGGTCATGCGCAAATCCTATTTTCTGGCTTTGGCCGCCATGCTGGCCGCCAGCGCGGCCTGGGCGCAACCCAAGGGCGGATTGATTGATGTGGCCGTCGAGCGCGTCTGGGCGCGCGCCACCGTGCCGGGCCAGCAGACGGCGGGGGTGTACATGACGCTGAAGTCTGCGGCCCCTGCCCGGCTGGTGGGCGCTTCTTCGCCGCTGGCCGAGCGCATCGAAATTCACGAAATGTCGCTGCAAGACGATGTGATGCGCATGCACGCCACGCCTGCGCTGCCGCTGCCAGCGGGGCAGGCGGTAGCGCTCAAGCCCGGCGGCGGACACCTGATGCTGATGGGGTTGAAGCAGCCGCTGACGCCGCGCGCCGATGTGCCGCTGACGCTCATCTTTGAAGACGGCTCCGGCATGAAAGGCTCCATTGAGCTGCGCGTGCCCGTGCGCGCGCTGGGGCGGCCCGATCCGCAGGCTGCGGCGGAGGATGAATCGGCCAGCGCTCCAGAAAGCGCCCGTCTTTCTCCGGCCGTTCGCGCGCGCTGAAAACAGTGGGTTCGGGTGCGCCGCGCGCGGTATTCTCATTGCACTTTCTACAACTTCAGGAGACCAGCATGAGCCAGTCTGGCGGCGTATTTGATTTCGGCAATTTCTTTCCGGGCCTGGACTTTTTCACGGGCAAAGGCGCTTCCGCGTGGCTGATGCCCACCGTGAGCGAGCAGGAGCTGGACAAGCGCATTGCCGAGCTGAAAACGGTGCTGTTCTGGCTGGAGCAAAACGCTGCGGCCATCAAGGCGGGCATTCAGGCGCTGGAAGTGCAGAAGATGACGCTGGCCACGCTGCAAAGCATGAACGTGGGCGCTGCCGAGCTGGCGCGCGCCTTTGCCATGCCAGCGGCAGCGCCCAAGCCAGCCGCAGCGGCCGCTTCCGCGCCGCCGCCTCCGGCGGCAACCCGGGCTGCGCCTGAGGCCGCCAAGTCGGAGCCTGCGGCAGCAGTCAATAGCGCCGTGCCCGACCCGTTGCAATGGTGGAATGCGCTGACCCAGCAATTCCAGAGCATGGCCGCTGCCACGGCGGCGACGGCCGCCACAGCCGCCAGCGCCATGACGGCGCCCATGGTCCCGCCTGCCGCCAAGGCCCCTGCGGCCAAGGCGGCTGACGCAAAGGCGGCCCAGGCCGTGGACAAGACCGCCGCCCGGCCAGCCGCCAAAACGGTGCCCAGAACCGCTGCAAAGGCCCGCACGAAAACCGCCGGAACCACCAAAGCCGCCGCCAAGGCGGGCGGCAAGGCAGGCAAGGCCGCAGCGCCCCGCAAAGGCAAGCCGGCCAGAGGCGCAAGCGCCGCAGACTTGTCATGAAGAACTTGCTCATGGCCTGCCCGTGGGGGCAAAAGCGCGGGCCTCGGGCGCTCTGCTGCGTTGCAAACCCTTGCCGGCCACAAGACCCGGCGGCGGTTTGCGCCTTGCGGCCATTCCGATTCGCGGTTCCTCAAGGTCGGGCTTCCGGGCAGGCTTTCAGGCTCACTCGATTAAGGCCCTCTTGACGGCATGAAGCTTTTTCCCGTTGGCCACGCCACGCACCCGCAGTGGCAAATGGCGGCGCACCTGGCGCTGGCGCAGTTGCGTGCGCAAATGGCGCTGCCCGGCTACGCCAGCAGCCCCACGCTGGGGCTGCTTTACATCACCAGCCCTTACGTGCCCCACGCACAGCATTTGCTGGACTGGCTGGCCGAGGCGCTGCCGGGCGTGCTGGGCTGGGCGGGCGCCGTGGGCGCGGGCGTGGCCGCGAGCAATGCGGAATATCTTGACGAGCCGGCCCTGTCCGTCATGCTCTGCGAGCTGCCGCCAGAGCAGTGGCGCGTGTTTTCAGGCGTCGCTCCGCTGCGCCGCCAGGGCGTTTTTTCTCCGCAGGCCGCCTTGGTGCATGCCGACGCGCACACGCCCGATGTGGCGGGCCTGATTGCCGAGCTGGCCGACTGCACGGCGTGCGGCCATCTGTTTGGCGGCCTGGCAGCCAGCCGGGGCGCTACCGTGCAGATGGCCGCCTCGCGCTCGGGCGGCATGGCGGGCGGCGCGCTGCTGGGCGGCGTGTTCAGCGGCGGCCTCACGGGCGTGGCCTTTGGCGAGGGCGTGCCGCTCATCACCCGCGTCACGCAAGGCTGCCACCCGGTTGGCCCCTGGCACACCATCACGCGAAGCGAAGGCAACATGGTGTTTGAAATCGACGGCGAGCCTGCTCTTGACGTGATGCTGGACGACATGCGAATCGATCTGTGCCAGCCCCAGCAGGCCATGCACGCCGTGCGGCAAATGCTGGTGGGTCTGTGCGACGCGCAAGCAGCCTGCCCCGCAGTCAGTTGCGGCATGAGCGAAGAGCTGGCCCTGCGGCATGGCCGCTTCGGCGCCGATGTGCTGGTGCGCCACCTTGTGGGCATTGACCCCGGCCAGCGCGGCCTGGCCGTGGCTGACGCAGTGCATTGCGGCCAGCGCTTGGCTTTTTGCCAGCGCGACGCCGCCAAGGCCCGCGCCGACCTGCGGCGCATCTGCTCGGGCATTCGGGACCTGCTTGAGCCGGCCTTCATTCCCGCTGAAACCGCCGCCGCGCTGGCTGCGCCGCCGCCGCTGTCGCAGCCGCATCCGGCGCGGCGCATTGCCGGGGCCATTTACGTCAGCTGCGCCAGCCGGGGCGGCCCCCATTTCGGCCATCCGGGCGCAGAGCTGCAAACCATTCGCCAGGCTCTGGGCGATGTGCCGCTCACCGGCTTTTTCTCCGGCGGCGAAATCGCCAGCCGCCGCCTGCTGGGCTATGCGGGCGTGCTCACGGTGTTCGTGGACGAGGCCATCAGCTGAAGCGGCCTGGCTTTTCAGGCACAAATCGGCCCCAGGTCCTAGTGGAATCTGCGCGGGCCGCTATCAAAATCAAAGTATTTCCGCCCTGCTCACCCATCATGATTCTTGACCCCACCCAACCCGGCGCGCTGGCGCAGGCCGCCGACGCCGTGGCCGCCGGCGAGCTGCTGGGCCTGCCCACCGAAACCGTGTATGGCCTGGCCGCCGATGCTGAAAACGCCGGGGCCGTGCGCCGCATCTTCGCCGTCAAGGGCCGGCCCGCCAGCCACCCTCTCATCGTGCACGTGGCAGGCAGCGAAGCGGCCGGGCATTTCGCGCGGCAAGTGCCTGATCTGGCGCAGCGGCTGATGGCCGCCTTCTGGCCCGGGCCGCTCACGCTCATCCTCGCGCGCCGCGAAGGCGTGGCAGACGAAGCGGCAGGCGGGCACGCCAGCATTGGCCTGCGCTGCCCCGCGCACCCCGTGGCGCAAAGCCTGCTGGCGGCCTGCGCGGCGCGCGGCGTGCACGGGCTGGCCGCGCCCAGCGCCAACCGCTTCGGGCGCGTCAGCCCTACCACGGCGGCGCACGTGGCAGAAGAATTCGCAGACGTGCTGGTGCTGGACGGCGGCGCTTGCGCGGTGGGCATTGAATCGGCCATCGTGGACTGCACGCGCGGCCAGCCCGTGCTGCTGCGCCCCGGAGCAATTTCACGCGCCGAGCTGGAAAAAGCGGCGGGCTGCCGCGTGCGCCATCCAGACGAGCTGGCCGCGCCCGGCCCCCAGGCCCCCGGCACGCTGGCCGCCCACTACGCGCCCCGCGCCACGGTGCGGCTGATGGACGGCAAGATGCTGAAAACCGCGCTGGAGCTGCTGGGCAGCGAGGCCGCGCACATTGCCGTGTGGTCGCGCGCCGCGCTGAAATCCGCCTCGCGCAAGCTGATCTTGCGCCGCATGCCCGACAACCCCGCGCAGGCCGCGCACGAGCTGTTTGCCACGCTGCGCGCGTTTGACCAGGCGCAAGTCAAGCTCATCTGGGTGGAAACGCCCCCGCCCGAAATCGAATGGGAAGGCGTGCGCGACCGCCTGGAGCGCGCAGCAGCCAGCGCCGCAGGCGCGCGCGAGTGAGCAGAGAGTGAGTCGAGCGAAAACTTCTGCGCCAGGCGCAAGAAAAGTGCAGTCGCATTGCCATGCGCAGTGATAAAACCGGCGTCAGCTTCTGGGCCGCCGCAGACTTGGCGGCTGTGGTCAGTTCTTGGTAATGGTCTATCAGTTTTAGCTTCTTGTTTGATAGCGCGAGGTCCCCGTATTCATTGCGACACATGCTGTTTTGGAGGCATTGAATTTGCTCCTCTTTTTGAATTGAAATTATCGTTTTCCGCATCCTGCGGCCCGCTTTTCTCAACCCAGTCAGCAAAGGAGAGACACCATGACTGAAAAAGTAGCTGTCATTACCGGATCAGGCGACGGCCTGGGCAAAGGCATTGCCCAGAGGCTGGCGCAGGATGGCTTCAGGATCGTTTTGTCCGACATCAATGCCGCCACGCTGGAAAAGACCGAGGCCGAATTCAAGTCCGCAGGCCAGGCCGTCACCGCCTTCCGTGGCGACGTGAGCTGCCGCGAAGACCAGTTCGCGCTGGTGCAGCACGCCGTGCAGGCTTTCGGGCGCATCGACGTGTTCGTGAACAACGCGGGCATTGAAGACGTCATGCCGCTGGACAAAGTCACCGCAGCCGACTTTGACCGCGTGTTTGGCATCAACGTCAAGGGCGTGCTCTTTGGCATTCAGGCCGCCGCCGAGCAAATGAAAAAGCAGGGCGGCGACCGCATCTGCAAGATCATCAACGCCGCCAGCATTGCCGCGCATGAGTCTTACGACCTGCTGGGCGTGTATTGCGCCAGCAAGCACGCCGTGCGCTCGCTCACCGTCACCGCCGCCAAGGAGCTGGCGCCCTACAAAATTACCGTGAACGCCTATTGCCCCGGCGTGGCGGGCACCCGCATGTGGGACCGCATTGACGAGGAAATGGCCAAGATTCACGGCTGGCAGCCCGGCGAAGCCTTCAAGCGCTTCTCATCCGGCATCCTGATGGGCCGCCCGCAAGTGCCTGCCGACGTGGCCTCGCTCGTGCATTACCTGGCCTCGCCCGACTCTGACTACATGACCGGCCAGGCCGTGCTCATCGACGGCGGCATGGTGTTCCGCTGATGCCGCAGGCGCAGCCCGCGCCCGCCTGAAAAAAGCCGCCGCAAGACGCTTCGCCCTTGCGGCGGCTTTTTTTGCCTGGGCCTGCCCGCAGCGCACCTGGCAGCGGCAACAGCGGTTAGCCAGACAGGCGAATCGCTTCAAGGCGAAAGGCGGCGCGGCGGCAAGGCGCGCGGCGGCGGGCGGGCCGGACAGACGGACGGAAAGAAGCGGGCGATGGTGCTTTCTTTGCCAGCGGGGCCTTGAAAGCCCGAAGCCCGCCCCTATCATTGGCACTCGTTGGCGGCGAGTGCTAACAAACCAGCCCCGCCGCCATGCATTCAGCCTGGCAGGCCCGCCGCAAGGCCCCTGCCAGCCCTCTTTTTCAAACAACCTTTTGAAGGAATGTCCATGAAACTGCGTCCCCTCGCCGATCGCGTGATCGTCAAGCGCCTGGAAAACGAAACCAAAACGGCCTCCGGCATCGTCATCCCCGACAACGCCGCCGAAAAGCCTGACCAGGGCGAAGTGCTGGCCGTCGGCCCCGGCAAGACCAACGACAAGGGCGAAACCAAGGCCCTGAGCGTGAAAGTGGGCGACCGCGTGCTGTTTGGCAAATACAGCGGCCAGACCGTCAAGGTGGACGGCGACGAGCTGCTGGTGATGAAGGAAGACGACCTGTTCGCCGTCGTCGAGAAGTGATTTTTCCCGGACTGCGCCGCCATCTGCATTCATCCTGCATCCATCTTGCAGCAACTCGCAACATATTGGCGCGCCGTCTGATCCCTTTTGATTTTTGATTTCTGCCGGGCCTGACCCCGGCTTTTTACGGAGATACACACAAATGGCAGCAAAAGACGTTGTTTTCGGCTCTGACGCCCGCGCCCGCATGGTTGAAGGCGTGAACATCCTGGCCAACGCCGTGAAGGCAACCCTGGGCCCCAAAGGCCGCAACGTGGTGCTGGAACGCAGCTTCGGCGCGCCCACCATCACCAAAGACGGCGTGTCCGTCGCCAAGGAAATCGAGCTGAAAGACAAGCTCCAGAACATGGGCGCACAAATGGTCAAGGAAGTGGCCTCCAAAACCAGCGACACCGCTGGCGACGGCACCACCACCGCCACCGTGCTGGCCCAGGCCATCGTGCGCGAAGGCATGAAATACGTGGCCGCCGGCATGAACCCGATGGACCTGAAGCGCGGCATCGACAAAGCTGTGGCTGAACTCGTCGAGCAACTGAAAAAAGCCAGCAAGGCCACCACCACCAGCAAGGAAATCGCCCAGGTCGGCACTATTTCCGCCAACTCTGACGAATCCATCGGCCAAATCATTGCCGACGCCATGGACAAAGTGGGCAAGGAAGGCGTCATCACCGTGGAAGACGGCAAGAGCCTGAACAACGAGCTGGACGTGGTCGAAGGCATGCAGTTCGACCGTGGCTACCTCAGCCCCTACTTCATCAACAACCCCGACAAACAAGCCGCCGTGCTGGAAAACCCCTACGTGCTGCTGTTTGACAAGAAGATCAGCAACATCCGCGACCTGCTGCCCACGCTGGAAGCCGTGGCCAAAGCTGGCCGCCCGCTGCTCATCATTGCCGAAGACGTGGAAGGCGAAGCCCTGGCCACGCTGGTGGTGAACACCATTCGCGGCATCCTGAAAGTGGTGGCCGTCAAGGCCCCCGGCTTCGGCGACCGCCGCAAGGCCATGTTGGAAGACATCGCCATCCTCACCGGCGGCAAAGTCATTGCCGAAGAAGTGGGCCTGTCGCTTGAAAAAGTGACGCTGGCCGATCTGGGCCAGGCCAAAACCATCGAAGTGGGCAAGGAAAACACCACCATCATCGACGGCGCTGGCAAGGCCGAAGACATTGAAGCGCGCGTCAAGCAAATCCGCGTGCAAATCGAAGAAGCCACCAGCGACTACGACCGCGAAAAACTGCAAGAGCGCGTGGCCAAGCTCGCTGGCGGCGTGGCCGTCATCAAGGTAGGCGCTGCCACCGAAGTGGAAATGAAAGAAAAGAAAGCCCGCGTGGAAGACGCCCTGCACGCCACCCGCGCTGCCGTGGAAGAAGGCATCGTCGCTGGCGGCGGCGTGGCCCTGCTGCGCGCCCGTCAGGCCGCTGGCGACATCAAAGGCGCCAACCCCGACCAGGACGCCGGCATCAAGCTCGTGCTCAAGGCCATTGAAGCGCCCCTGCGCGAAATCGTCATCAACGCCGGTGACGAAGCCAGCGTGGTCGTGAACAAGGTGCTGGAAGGCAAAGGCAACTTTGGCTACAACGCCGCCAACGGCCAGTATGGCGACCTGATCGAGCTGGGCATTCTGGACCCCACCAAAGTTACCCGCACCGCCTTGCAAAACGCCGCTTCCGTGGCCGGTCTGATGCTCACCACCGAATGCATGGTGGCCGAGGCCCCGAAGGAAGAAACCCCTGCCGCCCCCGGTGGCATGGGCGGCATGGGCGGCATGGGCATGGACATGTAAAGAGCCAGCCCTGCCGGGCGTCAAGCGCCTCACCTCGGCGCTTGCCCTGCGCCCGGTCTTCAAAGCTGCCAGTCCTTCGCGAGCTGGCAGCTTTTTTATTGGGCGCGGTCTTCAGGCTGTTTCCCGATATTGACTTAAATCTTCGGCGGTTTTGGTGGGAGCAAATTCAGTAATCTGGTATTCCGCCACGCCTTCGCGGTGAAATGGATCTTCCCGAATCAGCCTTTCCACCTGTTCCCGATGATCCGCCTTCACCAGGATAATGCCGCCCGTGCGCGGCTTTTTGCGCCCCGACATCAAAAAGATGCCCTCTTTGTAATACCGTTCGAGATACGCAATATGCTCGGGCAAACAGGCTTCGACTTCCGGCAATCCTTTGATATATTCCAATGACACGATAAACATTTGTTTCCCTTTGAAAATGGCGGCCATTGAATCAAATGCCGCCTAAAAACGCCGCTTCAAAATCACAGGGCGCGCCGATTTTCTTGGCTTTATCCAGGACCCTATTCGCTATGCGCCTTTGGCGGCAAATTCGGTATTGACCGCCACGGCATGTGATCTGCCCGATTGGAACGGCAATGGTTTGCCGTTTGGCTCGGCGGTTCCACCATTTAAGAAGATATTCAGGGTTTGTGCTATTTGTTAATACTTGATTGCCTTGCCTTGCCTTGTTGCTGCGGCTTTGAGAGTGAAAAGCGGCGCGTGGCTAACGCACGGGCAGGAAAGTCAGCAGCGGGGCGGCAGCCATGCCCTGGAGAAAGGAAATGGCGGCGCGGCGGTGGCGCTCGGTCAGGTGCGCGGCCACCAGATCCAGGCGGCCAATGATCTTGCCGAACTCGCGCTCGAAGCTGAGGTTTCGCCCGGCGGGGCCGGCTTCGTTGGCCAGCAGCAAGGGGCGGCCTGCGCTGTC
Source organism: Ottowia massiliensis (assembly GCF_900240305.1). Classification (NCBI taxonomy): domain Bacteria; kingdom Pseudomonadati; phylum Pseudomonadota; class Betaproteobacteria; order Burkholderiales; family Comamonadaceae; genus Ottowia; species Ottowia massiliensis. The sequence continues at coordinate 1,273,067 of NZ_LT964854.1, forward strand.
GCGGCGGGTGTTGAGAATCCACAGCGCAATTTCCATGTTGCGGGCGGCGTTGTAGATGTGCTGGGGGTCGGGGCCACTCAGGTAATGGAACTGACGCTGGCCGCCGTGGGCGGTGATGAGGGTGTCGGCGCAAGCGATGACGAAGGCCGCCACGCGGTCGCCCGTGAAATCAGGCGAGAGCGCCAACGCCAGCGCGGCCACGTCGCGCCGCCCTTGCAGCGCGGGCCAGGCGATGGCAGAGGCGGATTCCTGCTCGGGCGGCTCCTGCCCGGCTGCCTCGTCAGCTTCCTGCATGACGGCCTGGCGGATGGCCAGCAGGGCGGCCTCGCGCGAGGCAGCGGTTTTGCGCCACTGCACGGGATTGCGGCGGTAGAGCTTGTCGGCCAGCAACAGCAGGCTTTGCAGATTGGCCTGCATGGCGGTTCCCGCCAGGCGGTTACCTTCACTTTGCAGCAGCTCCTGCCCGCCAAATTCGGCGCCCTGCACGCTGCCGTGCGGCGTGGGGGCGTTGCTGACGCAGCCTGCGGCCAGCAGGGCGCAGGCCATGAAAAAGGCTGCCGAAGCAGCCCGATGGGAGGCGCGCAGGGCACGCATGGAAAATGCCTGCGGCACGTTTGCGGTCAGGATTTGCCAGCCTGCGCGTCAGCCGTGATTTCGCCGGAGAGCTGACCGCCTTCCTCAATCACGATCTTGCCGTAGCGCACCTTGCCGGTGACTTTGCCGGTGGGGTAGATGATGAGCTTTTGGCGCACGGTGAGCGTGCCTTCGAACAGGCCGCGAATTTCAGCCGTGTCGATTTCGGCGGTGCCTTTGAAGGCGCCTTTGTCGGCAATCTGGATGACGCGGGCGTTGATGGTGGCTTCCACTGTGCCTTCCACGGCCAGCGTGTCGCAATCGGTGATTTCAACGCCCTTGAGCTTGATGTTGGCGCCTACCGTCAGGCGCGCGCCGTTGTCAGCGGCCGCCTGCGCGGCTTGGCTGGCAGCATGCGCGCCCAGCGGCTGCACGGACGACGCAGCGGGCGCAGCGCCCAGCGGACGCACGGGAGTGGGTTGTGATTCGTTCTCGCGTTTGCCAAAGCTCAGGGCCATGTCTTCTCCTTGGGAATAAAAGATAATGTTGAATCAAATGGCTGGCGGGCAGTCTAATGGGTGTTACGCATCAAAACGGTCTGAAATGCCCGCATTTGCCCCCTTTTTCCTTTACTTGCTTTTCTTGCAATCCCCAACGCCTGCATGACCGACTCCACTCCCCGCCTGGCCGTCTTGCCTGCTGCCCGTGGCTGCGCCCAGCCGCAAGGCGTGTGGACGGCGGCGGCGCTGGCGCAAAAAGGCGTGCTGCCGCGCCTGCGAAAAACGCTGGCGCAAGCGGCGGGCAGCGCTGGCGAATGGGATTTGCGTGGCCTGGCCGGGTTTGACCACCTGGGCGCGCTGGTGTTGTGGGACGGCTGGGGCCGCCAGTGGCCCGCCGCGCTGCACGCCAGCCAGGCGCAGCGCGCACTGCTGGAGCGTGTGGCAAACCAGCCCGCCCTGCCGCCCGCCGCTGGCGGGCATGCCAGCTTCGCGCAGCGTTTTGACAGCCTGGGCCAGGGCGTGGAAGGCGCGCTGGCGCAGGTGCGCGGCTTCGTTCAGATCATGGGCCAGCTTTTTCTGGACGCGCTGCGCCTGGCGCGCGCGCCGCAGGCCGGGCCGTGGCGTGATTTTTCAGGCAGCCTCTACCACATCGGCGCGCAGGCGCTGCCTATTACGGCGCTGGTGGGCTTTTTGATTGGCGTGGTGCTGGCCTATCTGATGAGCCAGGTGCTGCGGCAGTTTGGCGCGGATGCCTTCATCGTGGACATCCTGGGCCTGGCGCTCATCCGCGAGCTGGGGCCGCTGCTGGCGGCGGTGCTGATTGCGGGGCGTTCCGGCTCGGCCATCACGGCGCAAATTGGCGTGATGCGCGTGACCGAAGAGCTGGACGCCATGCGCGTGCTGGGCATCGCCCAAGGCTTCAGGCTGGTGCTGCCGCGCGCGCTGGCGCTGGCCGTGGCCATGCCGCTGCTGGTGGTGTGGACTTCGCTGACGGCGCTGCTGGGCGGCATGCTGGCGGCTGACATCACGCTGGGTATCACGCCCAGCTTTTTCATGCACACGCTGCCGCAAGCCGTGCGCGTGAGCAATCTGGCGCTGGCCGTGGGCAAGTCGGTGGTGTTTGGCGTGGCCATTGCGCTCATCGGCTGCCACTACGGCCTGCAAGTCAAGCCCAATACCGAGAGCCTGGGGCGCGGCACCACGGCCTCGGTGGTGGCGGCCATCACGGCGGTCATTCTCATTGACGCGCTGTTTGCCGTGCTGTTCAAGAGCGTGGGCATATGAGCGGGCGCAGCGACGCTTCCTTGCTGCCCGCGCCGGGCGATCCCGTTATTGAAATCCGGGGCCTGACCAGCGCCTTCGCGCTGCCCGAGGGCGGGCGCGTGGTCATTCACAAAGACCTCGATCTCACCGTGCGGCGGGGCGAAGTGCTCACGCTCGTGGGCGGCTCCGGCACCGGCAAGACCGTGCTGCTGCGCCAGATGCTGGGGCTGAACACGCCAGCGGCTGGCAGCGTGCGCGTGCTGGGGCGGCCCGCCGCCGAGCTGGGCCGGCCGGGCGCGGCGGCGCGCGTGGGCATGCTCTTTCAGCAAGGCGCGCTGTTTTCCGCCTTCAGCGTGCTGGACAACATTGCCTTCCCTTTGCGCGAGCTGCGCACCCTGCCTGATGAACTGGTGCGCCGCGCCGCCTTGCTCAAGCTGCAAATGGTGGGCCTGAAGCCGGGCGACGCGCACAAGATGCCCGCCGAGCTGTCGGGCGGCATGATCAAGCGCGTGGCGCTGGCGCGCGCGCTCATCATGGATCCGCCCCTGCTCATGCTGGACGAACCCACGGCCGGGCTGGACCCCGACAGCTCCGATGCCTTTTGCGCGCTGCTGCAATCGCTGCACCAGGAGCTGGGCCTGACCGTCGTCATGGTCACGCACGATCTGGACACGCTTTTTGCCCTCTCCAGCCGCGTGGCCGTGCTGGCCGAGCAGCGCGTCATCATCGCCGCGCCCGTGGCCGAAGTGCTGGCGTTTGACCACCCCTTCATCCGCCACTTCTTCCTGGGCGAGCGGGGCCTGCGCGCCATTTCTGACTTGCCGCAGCTGGCGCATCTGGCCGCCCGCCTGGCGCCCCCTGCTGCCCCATCTTCAGGAGCCTGAATGGAAAACAAATCACACGCCCTGGCTGCCGGCCTGTTCGTGCTCATCGTCAGCGCCATGCTCATCGGCCTGGCCGCCTGGCTCACCAGCGACCGCACCGTGCGCGACGCCTACGAAATGAGCACACACGAACCCATCAGCGGCCTGCAAGAGCAAGCCCCCGTGCGCTTTCGCGGCGTCACCGTCGGCAAAGTCACCCGCATCAGCTTTGACCACGAAAAGCTGGGCAACGTGCTCGTGCGCATTGAAGTGGACAAAGGCGCGCCTATCACCCGCTCCACCTACGCGCGGCTCGATTACCAGGGCATCACCGGCCTGTCTTACGTGCAGCTTGACAACGATGGCCGCAGCACCGAGGCCATCGAGGCCGAACGCGGCCAGCTGCCCCGCATCCCTTTGCGCAGCGGCCTGCTGGGCGAATTCACCGACCACGCCCGCGTGCTCATGAGCCAGGCCAGCGAAGCCACCTCGCGCATCAACGCCCTGCTGGAAGAAGACAACCGCAAGGCCATCGCGCAGGCCATCCGCGACCTTGGCGAAGCCACCCGCGACATGGCGGGCGCCGCCCGCAGCATTGCCAAACTCGCTGACGACACCAACCGCACCATCACCGCCCAGTTCGGCCCCAGCCACAGCAGCATTCCCGTCCTCGTCAGGCAGGCCACCGCCACCCTCAAGGGCTTTGAAGACGTGGCCGTGCAGGCCCGCCGCGCCACGGGCGATTTGCAGGCCGCCGCCGCCAGCGTCAAAAACGGCATGCAAAGCTTCACCGCCAACGGCGGCGTGCTTCAGAGCCTGAACGAAAGCGTCGGCATCCTGGCCGCCGACACCCTGCCCGGCATCCAGCAAGCCACTCATCACGCCAGCAGTGCCCTGCGCCGCGTGGACCGCGCCGCCGCCACCTTCACCGAAAACCCGCAATCGCTGCTCTTTGGCTATGGCCCCATCCCCCCCGGCCCCGGCGAACCGGGCTTTGCCACTGGCGGCGCCCCGGCTGAAACGCCCGTCGTCATTCCCGCACCCTGAAAGCGCACGGGCCATGAGCCATCCGGCATGCAGACAAGCCTCAATTTCGCTCCTGAAAACATAGCTATACGTCCTAGTGGAAAGTGCGCAGAACCCGTTTCGGTGCCCTCTTGATTTGCTCTGTTTTTTTGATTCGCCCCGCCGCCCTGATTTCCTGCTGAAACCGCCATGAACCAGACCGCCGCCGCCCCCTCACGCGCCTTCGCGCCAGCCTGGGCCTGGGTTCTTGCCCTGGCCGCCGCCTTGCTTGCCGCATGCAGCACCCCTTTGCCAGACAAGCCCGCGCGCCCTGCCAGCTATGACCTCGGCCTGCCCGCCGCTACTACGGCCAGCGGCGCGGCCAGCCAGCCGCCCCTGGCCCTGCCTGCCGTGACCGCGCCCGCCGCGCTGGACAGCCCCGCCATGCTCTACCGCCTGGCCTACAAAAACGAAGCCGATCAGCCCCGCCCCTACGCGCGCGCACGCTGGAGCATGAGTCCGCCCGAGCTGCTCACCCAGCGCCTGCGCGAAACCCTGGCCGCCAGCCGCCCCGTCGTCGGCGCGGGCGAAGGGCTGGCCGCTGCCGAGCTGCGCGTGCACCTGGACGACTTCAGCCAGGTCTTTGAAGCCGAAAACCGCAGCCACGCCCGCATCCAGATTCGCGCCACCCTCATCGCCCCGCGCGCCAGCCAGCGCCTGCTGGGTCAGCACACCTTCACCGTCCAGCGCCCCGCCCCCACGCCCGACGCCGCCGGCGGCGCCAAAGCCATGCGCGAAGCCGCCGACGCCGCCATTGCCGACCTCGCCGCCTGGCTGGACCGCCTGCCCCGCCCCGCGCCGTGAGGCTCCGGGCGGCTGAAAGCCGGAGAAGGAGCTGCGCACGGCCTGGCCGCAAACCTGAAAGCGGCCTGCCGGAAAAAAGGCGGCATGCCGCCGCTTTCTGGCATCTTCCGCATCTGCTTTCTTTTGCTCCAAGCCTGACCGTCATGAATGCCCTTGCCGCCCCCTTCGCCTTCCGCCCGCCGCGCTGGCTGAGCTTGTTGCTGGCGCTGGCCTTGTGGCTGGCCCTGGCGCTGGCGGCCAGTGCGCAGGCCCCGCAGGCCATACCCGCGCTCACCGCCCGCGTGATCGACCAGACGGGCACGCTCACCGCCGAACAAGCCAGCGCGCTCGAAGCCAGCCTGGCCGCGCTGGAGCAGGAAAGGGGCGCGCAAGTGGCCGTGCTCATGGTGCCCACCACCGCGCCCGAAGACATTGCCGCCTACGCCAACCGCGTGGCCAGCGCCTGGAAGCTGGGGCGCAAGGACGTGGGCGACGGCGCCCTCATCATCGTGGCCCTGCGCGAGCGCAAGATGCGCATTGAAGTGGCCCGCACGCTGGAAGGCGCGCTGCCCGACATCATCGCCAAACGCATCATCGACCAGCAGATGGCCCCGCACTTCCGTCAGGGCGACTACGCGGGAGGCCTTCAGGCCGCCATCGACGCCGTGGCCGCCCGCATCCGTGGCGAAGACCTGCCGCTGCCCGCCCAGGCCGACGCAAACCGGAGCGCAACGGGGCCGGAACTCATCTTCTTCATCCTGTTTTTCGTCATCGCCTGCCTTGGCGTGCTGCGCAGCCTGTTCGGGCGCAAGAAAGGGGCCTTCACGGCGGGGCTGGCAGGCGGCGCCATCACCTTCTTTCTGACCTTCAGCGTGGTGGCGGCGCTCATCGTCGCCTTCTTCGTCTGGCTGATCGCCCTGTCGGGCGGCGGCAAGGGCGGTGGCGGCAGCAGCTCAGGCGGCGGATGGAGCGGCGGCGGCTTTGGCGGCGGGGGCGGCGGCTTCAGTGGCGGCGGCTTCAGCTCGGGCGGCGGCGGCAGCTTTGGCGGCGGCGGCGCCAGCGGCAGCTGGTAGGCGCATCCTTTCAGGCGCGTTCGCGCAGCTTTATCTGCCTGGCAGCGCAAAAACAGTAGCGAATTTTTGGTGCCAAAAATACCGCTTCGCGCAGTATCTACTAGGACATATTGCTATTGATAAAGGAGCAAAAAAGCCTGGTGTGCCTACTGTCTGTGCCTTGCTCATCTTCCTCTCGCAGCCCCTCACGGGCGCGTCATGGAGCGCCATGGCGCGTTTTCAGAACCTGTTCATAGCGTAGGTGTGGAAAGCGCGCCCCCGGGCGGTCTGCGGTTTTGCAAACCCCCGATGAATCACAAGGCCCTTCTGTGCCTTGCGGCCCATCCCGATCTGTCTTTTCGCTCCTCCGGCCAGACTGTGAGCTGGTTTTTGGGCGCCACGCGGCATTTCACTCCGTTTCGTGGCCAAATCAAACGTTTTTTGAACGTTTCTCATTTTCTGGGTGTTTCATGCTTTCCATCCCCGCGCCCTGGCCTGAGCGGCTGGGCATTGTTTCGCGTGCGCTGGCGGCCATTGTGGGCGGCTATGCGCTGGCTGCTTTGTGCAGCGTGGCGCTGGCGCTGCTGCTGCCGCTGGCCCGTTCCGAGGCGGTGACCTGGGGCATGCTGGCTTCGTTTGCCGTGTATGCGGGGGCGGCGCTGTGGGCTTTTGCCGCTTCGACTGCTGCGCGCGCGTGGGGCGGGCTGGCGCTGGCCTTGGCCGTGGCGGCGCTGCCGGCGGCGTTGCGCTGGCTGGGCTGGATGGCGCCGCTTGCGGCAGGAGGCGGGGCATGAAAAACGGCTTTCGTCAATCCATGGCCTGGCTGCACACCTGGAGCGGGCTGCTGGTGGGCTGGGTGCTGTTTTTGGTGTTTGCGGCGGGCACGGCGGCTTACTGGCGGCCGGAAATCACGTTTTGGATGAAGCCTGAAATGCACGCGGCGGCCCTGCAAGCGAGTGCGCAGCCGGCCACGCCGCAGCAGCAGGCCGAGCGCGCGCGGCAGGCCATTGAGTGGATGCAGGCCAACGCGGCGGGCAGCCCGCGCTGGTTCATTGCCTTGCCCAGCGCGCGCGATCCGGTGTCCACGCTGATGTGGCTCAAGCCCAATGCCGATCCCAAGGGCGGGCGCGCCGTGCGCTTTGGCGAGGCCACGCTGGATGCCAGCGGCCAGCCGCATGCCAGCGCGCGGGACACGCGCGGGGGCGACTTTCTCTATCGCCTGCACTTTGATTTGCACTATCTCTCGCCGCTGACGGCGCGCTGGGTGGTGGGCTTTTGCGCCATGTTCATGCTGGTGGCCATCATCAGCGGCATCGTCACGCACAAGCGCATCTTTGCGGACTTTTTCACCTTCCGCCCCAAAAAAGGCCAGCGCAGCTGGCTGGATGCGCACAACGCCACGGCCGTGCTGGCGCTGCCGTATCACTTGATGATTACTTACACGGGCTTGTGCACCCTGATGTTCATGTACATGCCCTGGGCGCCCAAGGCCGCTTATGGCGAGGCGGGGCTGCCTGCCTATCAGGCCGAAGCTTTTGGCGGCCGCCCGGGCAATGCCCAGCCCAGCGGCGAAAAAGCGCCGCTGACAGATGTGGCCGCGCTGGTGGAGCAGGCGCAGCGGCGCTGGGGCGGCCTGGCCGGGCGCGTGATGGTGGAAAACCCGGGCGATGCGGCCGCCGTCATCACCATTGCCCGCCAGGGTGATGGCAGCGAAATGAGCCTGCGCCCGCCTTCCTTGCGCTTTGAAGGCGCCAGCGGCAAGCTGCTGGGCGCGGCGGGCGAAGAGCCGGGCGCTGCCGTGCACACCTACAACGTGATGGAGGGCCTGCACACGGCCCGTTTTGCCAATGCGCCGCTGCGCTGGCTGTTTTTCCTGAGCGGCCTGATGGGCTGCGCGATGGTGGCCACGGGCTTGCTGCTGTGGGCCGTGAAGGAGCGCCCGCAGCATCTGAAAGCCCTCAAGCGCGGCGAAAAGGGCAGCTTTTTGCTGCGCGTGGTGGATGGGCTGAACCTGGGCGCCATAGGCGGCCTGCTGGTGGCTTTGCCTGCCTACTTTTGGGCCAACCGGCTGCTGCCTGTCGATCTGCCGGATCGCGCCAATGCGGAAATCAGCCTGTTTTTTGCCGCGTGGGGCCTGTGCCTGGCGCTGGGGCTGGCGCGGCCTTCGCAGCGGCTGTGGCAGGCGCTGCTGGCCGTGGCGGGCGCGCTGCTGGCGCTGATGCCGCTGCTGAATGCCGCCACGGGCGGGGCGCACTGGGGGCAAAGCATTCCCGCCGGTTTGTGGCGCGTGGCCGGGTTTGACGCGGTTTGCCTGCTGCTGGGCCTGGGGCTGTGGGCCGCCGTGCGCTGGCTGCGGCAGCGCGAAGCCGCAGCCGCCGCCGCTTCGGCCAAGGTTGCTGCGCGCAAAACCGCCAGCAAGCCCGCTTCAGAAACGCCCAAGGCAGCGCCAGAGCCGCCCGCGTCCGCCGCTGCACTGCCCGCCATCGCTCCGGAAAGCCCCGCCACGCCATGAACGCCCTGCTTTTGCTGACTGCCTTTGTCTGCGCTTTTGCTGGTTTTGTGGCTTTGAGCCTGGGCATGGAGCGCCACTTTCATGACGTGCTCGGCCCGCAGCGCCCCTTTGCCCGCTGGCAGCCCTGGCTGCGCGCCGCAGGCATCGCTGGCTTGCTGCTGGCCCTGGCCGCCTGCCTGCTGGAGCGCGGCCCCGCTCAAGGCTGGGTGCTGTGGCTGGGCGTGCTGACGTCCGCCGCGCTGGCGCAAATGCTGGCGTTGAGCTACGCCTGGCCCCGCCGCTAGAGGCTGTTCAGAGTCTGGCAGGAAGCAGAAAGCGGGGCAGCGCAGCGGGGTGATTCATGAAGGCAGGCGGGCGGTGCGCCGCAGGCGGCGCGTGCCAGAATTGCCACTTTTTCCTTGCCGCCATGCCAGTCTCGTCTGCTGCCGCTTCAGTCCTGACCGGAAATCCCATCGTGGATCAAGCCACCAAGATCGTGGCCACGCTTGGCCCCGCTTCCAGCGATGCGCAGGTGATTGAAAGCATGATCCGCGCGGGCCTGGATGTGGTGCGGCTCAATTTCAGCCACGGCAATGCGCAGGATCACATTGCCCGCGCGCAGCGGGTGCGCGAAGCTTCGCGGCGCGTGGGGCGCGAGGTGGCCATCATGGCTGATTTGCAAGGCCCGAAAATTCGCGTCGGCAAATTCGCGCAGGGCAAGGTGCAGCTCAAGGAAGGCGCGCCTTTCATTCTGGATGCCGCGCGCCAGGAGCCGGGCGACGAACACGCCGTGGGGCTGGACTACAAGGAGCTGCCCGGCGACGTGAAGGCGGGCGACGTGCTGCTGCTCAATGACGGCCTGATCGTGCTGGATGTGCAGCGCGTGGCGGGCGATGCGGTGCACACGGTGGTGCGCGTGGGCGGCGAGCTGTCAGACAACAAGGGCATCAACAAGCAAGGCGGCGGGCTGACGGCGGCGGCGCTGACGGCCAAGGACATGGAAGACATCAAGACGGCCATTGGCCTTCAGGCCGATTACGTGGCCGTGAGCTTTCCCAAAAGCGGCACGGACATGGAAATGGCCCGCCAGCTGTGCAACGTGGCCGCCGCAGGCCAGCGCCACAGGCCGGGGCTGATTGCAAAAATCGAGCGCGCCGAGGCCATCGCCAACCTGAAAGAGATTTTGCTGGCCAGCGACGGCATCATGGTGGCGCGCGGCGATCTGGCCGTGGAAGTGGGGCATGCGGCCGTGCCCGCGCTGCAAAAACGCATGATCCGTCTGGCGCGCGAGCATGACCGCCTCATCATCACCGCCACGCAGATGATGGAGAGCATGATCAACAACCCCGTGCCCACCCGCGCCGAGGTGAGCGACGTGGCCAACGCCGTGCTCGATGGCACCGACGCCGTGATGCTGAGCGCCGAAACCGCCGCAGGCCGCTATCCGCTGGAGACGGTGCAGGCCATGGCCAGCGTGTGCGAAGAAGCGGAAAAGCACATGGCAGCCTCTGACCACGAGTACGACGGCAGCCACAGCCACCTGCCGCGCATCGACCAGGCCATTGCCGCCAGCGCGCTGCACGCGGCGGCGCTGGTGGGCGCCAAGGCCATCGTGGCGCTGACCGATTCCGGCTCCACCGCGCTGTGGATGAGCCGCCGCCGCATTGGCATCCCCATCTACGCGCTCACGCCGCGCGTGGTCACGCAACGCAAGATGGCGCTGTACCGCAACGTCATTCCCATGCTGATGGACACCAGCGCCGACCGCGACGAAGCCCTGCGCCAAGCCGAGAGTTGCCTGCTGCGCCACGGCGTGATGAGCCAGGGCGACATCTACGCCATCACCTGCGGCGAGCCGATGGGCGCGCCAGGCGGCACCAACATGCTCAAGATCAGCCGCGTGGGATAGAGGCGCCAGGCGGCGCAAGAGAGGCCAATTTCGCTCTTCTATTCGTAGCGCGATGTCCTGGTCGAATGGGCGCGAATGGCATTTTCATGCCTGCCAAATTCGCTCTTTTTTTTGATGAAACCTGCCTGCCTGCGCGGGCGGCCGCTGGCCCTGCGCGCCGCCGATAATCCGGCCCGTTTCTCCCCGCGCCGCCTGCCCGCCCGCAGCGGCGCTTTTTTCAATCTTCCCGAAAGACACAGCCATGAACCAGCAACAGATGGACCAGATCGCCAGCGGCAAAGGCTTCATCGCCGCGCTTGACCAAAGCGGCGGCAGCACGCCCAAGGCGCTCAAGCTCTACGGCCTTGACGAATCGGCCTGGCAGAGCGAAGCGCAAATGTTCGACCTGGTGCACGCCATGCGCGCGCGCATCGTGCAAAGCCCCGCCTTCGATGGCCGCCGCGTGCTGGGCGCCATCTTGTTCGAGATGACGATGGACCGCGAATTCGACGGCCTGCCCGCCGCCGATTACCTGTGGCAGCGCAAGCGGGTCGTTCCTTTCCTGAAAGTGGACAAGGGCCTGGCCGATGAGGCCGACGGCGTGCAGCTGATGAAGCCCATGCCCCAGCTGGACAGCCTGCTGGCGCGCGCCGCTGGCAAAAACATCTTCGGCACCAAGATGCGCTCGGTCATCCACGCGGCCAATGCCCGGGGCATTGCCGCCGCGCTGGATCAGCAATTTGCCGTGGGCCAGCAAATTCTCAAAGCGGGCCTCGTGCCCATTCTGGAGCCGGAAGTGAGCATCAAGGCCGCCGACAAGCCGCAGGCCGAAAGCCTGCTCAAGGCCGGCTTCATCGAGCGGCTGGACGCACTGCCCGGCGATCAGAAAGTGATGCTCAAGCTCACGCTGCCCAGCGTGGCGGGCGCTTATGGCGATCTGGTGAAACACCCGCGCGTGCTGCGCGTGGTGGCCCTCTCGGGCGGCTACAGCCGCGATGAATCCAACGCGCTGCTGGCGCAAAACCCCGGCGTCATCGCCAGCTTCAGCCGCGCTCTGACCGAAGGACTGACGGCCCAGCAAAGCGATGCCGAATTCAACGCCGCGCTGGACAAGGCCATCGAATCCATCTATCAGGCTTCCATCGCCTGACCGGCGCTCGGAACCTGCTCATGATCTGGCCGTGGGCGCGAAAAGAACGAATCCGGCCGGAGCGAGTTCAAGCGGCAGGCGGGCCATCTCCGGGATGGGTACACATTTCGCTCTTTTCTTCATAGCGCCATGTCCTAGTGCGCATTGCGCGAAGCGCCATTTAGATTGCCTTGAATCAGTTCCTTTTTTTGAGTTCCGCCAAGCAGGCAGGGCCGGCCTGAAGGCGCTGCTCCGGCCCTCAGCCGCGCCGGAGTCTGCTCACGGTGAATCATCTTGAACAGCCCATTGAAACAGGCCGCCCGCGCCATCAGGCCGGGCGGTTTTTTTCATGGGATTGAGCATTCATCACGCGCCAGCGCGTGTGGCATGCAACGCACAAAGCGGTAACGAAATGATGGTCTGGCACGCCCCGCTGTCATGTACGCGCAGCAGCTTTGGGCGGCCTTCAAGACGGTTTTGCAGGCAAGGCAATTACGTTTTTTGAAGCTTTCTGCTTTTGTTTTTCAAAGAGAACATTTCGTAATGCCTTTGGCGCAAGTGCTTCATATAGTGCCCCGTTCGCGTTTGCGGCATGCGCTGCCCGCCATGCGGCAAACAAAGTTTCGTTATTTAGACAGGGATTGAAGAAATGACTTATATCCGTCCTCACCTTCCGCCTCCCCCGCCTCCGCCTCCGCCGCCTCCTCCTCCCCCGCCGCCCAAGCCTGAAGTGGAGAAAAAGGCGGTGGCCACGCCCCGGCAAGGGGGCGGTCAGCAGTCTGATGCGCAGTCGGCCGGACAGCAATCGCAGGACAAGGCCGGGCAGGGAGCCAATGCCCTCTCTGAAATGGCCCTCGGCCAGAAGGCTGAAACCAAAGCCGCGCTGACCCCCATCCAGCAAAAGGCGCTGGCGACCGATCGCGCCGTGCAGACGGCCAGCCAAGCCAACCAGACGCTGCAGGACGTGAGCGCCGCCACGCATGGCCGCAGCGCTGCGCTGCCGCATCTGCAAAGGAACGTGGAAGTCACGCAGGCCGATCTGAAAACTGCCGTGGCCGACGAAGTGAAGGCCCACGTGCAAGCCAGCCTGCCGCAAGGCCGGCAGCCCACGCAGGCGGATTACGCGCAGGCCATGCAAGTTGTCTCGCAGCGCCATCAGGACAACCCGGCCAGCGCCGCGCTGCTCAAGCAGGCCGCGCCAGCCGAGGCCGGAAACGCTTCCGGGCCTGCGGCCGCCGGGCAGAAACCGCAGAAAGAACCCACAAGCGATCCAACCACGCCGGAAGGCATGAAAGAGCGCTTTCCTGACGAGATGGGCAGCCGCAGCCAGCAGGAACAGCAGGAAGCCGCCGATGCGTCCCGGCAACTGCGCGACGGCAATGCCGAAGAAAAAGTGCAGGCCATGACCACGCTCAGCCGCTATCTGCCGGATCAAAGCGTGGACTCGCTGAGCAAGGAGCTGCGCGTTGAAAACGACCCCACCGTGCAGAAGGTGCGCCAAGACACCAAGGCGCGCGAAAACATGCGCACGCTGGCTGACCCCAAGTCTTCAGCCGCGCAGCGCGCCGATGCCGCCATTGGCCTGGCCAACCGCCTGAATGAAATGAAGCTGGTGCCCGGCAAGGCGGGCGAAGTGGTCAAGAAGTATCTGAAGGACTTCCCATCGGTTGAAAGCGTCACCAAATCGCTGAACAAACTCAGCGACCCGGCGGCCACGGATGCCGAAAAGGCTTCCGCCGTCATGAAGCTGGGCCAGGATCTGGGCAAGGCCCTGCCCGGCAAGGTAGGCGATGCGCTCAAACCTTTCCTTGACAAGCTGCCCGGTGCGCAAAAAGCCGTGGATGCCTACAACGTTCTGAGCAACCCTGAGAAATCGGCGGCGGACAAGATCAAGGCGGGGCTGGACCTGGCTGACGGTCTGGGCAAGCTCGCGCCTGAAAAACTGGGTGACGCGCTCAAGCCTTATCTCAGCGCGCTGCCGTCTGGCAAGGCGCTGGTGGACGCCATCACGACCTGGGCCAAGCCTGACGCCAGCGCGCTCGACAAGGCCAAGGCCACGCTGGATCTGGCCAATGCCATCAAGACCTCCGTGGGCGACGCCTTCCCGCAGCTGGCAGGCCACTTGCGCTATGCCGACTCCACGCTGAAGAGCGTGGGGCATGCGCTGACGCTGCTCGACCCCAATGCCTCGCTCAAAGACAAGGCTGAAGCCGCTTTGGGACTGACGGCGGAAGTGCCGCAGATCGCAGGCGACCTGCAGGAACTCAAAAAATTCCTCACCGAAGGCGGTATCGAAGCGGCCAATGCCAGCAAGATCACCGACGAAATCAAGAATCTGCCCGCCGTCAAGCAGCTGCCCGAAGGGCTGGTCAGCAAGCTTGACCCTGCCGTGGCCGAAAACCTCACGCCCGAGCAGGCCAGCCGCCTGTCCAAGCTCTACAGCGAAGGCGACAAGTCATTGCAGGAAGCCTTGGGCAAAACATTGCCCAACCTGAAAGAGTCGGCTTCCGTGGATGCGCTGCTGTCCGCCGTGGAAGGCGTGGAAGACAAGGCCGCGCGCAAAGGCTTGCTGGACGCCGTGGGCGGCCTCAAACCCGGCATGGCTGATTCATTGCTGGCCGACACCATCAACGGCAAGCCTGCCTCTGAAGCGCTGGCGGGCATTTTCAAGAGCCTGGACGGCGACACCGCCACCAAGCTGGCCGGCATGCTGGCTGACGCCGATGACAAAGCCGTGCGCTTTGCCTTGCAAATGGCCGACTCGGTTGATGGCAAGGCGCTCAAGGAAACGCTGGCAGTCATTGGCGACAGCAAGGTGGCCGGACAGGCCCTGCGCGCCTTCGCCAACATGATGGACAAGTTCGGCGTGAAGCTGACGAGCGAAGTGGCCTCTAAGCTGCTCAAGGGCCTTGCCAAGGCCGTGCCGATGGCAGGCGCCATACCCGCTGGCATAGACGCGGCGAAGATGGCCGAAATTGCCGCTGACCCCAATGTGCCCGCCGACATCCGCTACATGGCCCTGCAAGCCGCCAAGCTCAACGGCGTGGATGCAGCGCTGAGCGTGGCCGAGCCATTCGTTGCTGAATTTGGTGTTCCCATCGCTGTGGACGTGACGCTGGCCGTGGCCGAAGTGGCCATGGATGTGGTCGTGACCAGCCAGCTGGAGCAGGCCAAGGAGCAAGGCAATGCCTATCAGGCCCCCGACTGGCTCAAGGCAAGCAATGTGGTTCTGGCTGCCGCCCAAGGGCCGACGGGCGCGCTGGAGCTGGCCAGCATTTACGGCCCCGAAGGCGCAACCGAGCTTGTCGGCGCTGTCTCCCGCATGGCGGGCAGCGCTGCCATCAAAGGTGCGGAAGTCGCCAGCACCCTGGCCGCTCAAGGCGTGGGCGCGGGCATGAAGATGACCGCCGAAGGCATGCATGCGCTGGCCGACATGATCCGCCACCCTGAAAAATTTGGCGCCGCAGCCGAGCAAATCGTCAATGGCGCGATCGGCAAGCTGGGCGAACTCGCCAAGGGCGCGGGCGAACTCGCAACCGCCGCCAAGGAGCAGTTCGACCAAATCGTGGGCGATCTCCGGAAACTCGGCGAAAAGGGCCTGCAAACCTTGGGCTGGATTGCATCCCACCCGGGCGAAGCCGCGCAGAAAGCCGCCCAGGCGCTGTCTGACATGGCCAGCGAAGCCCTCCGTCTGGGCACCGAAGCGGGCAAGAAGATCGTCCAAGGCGCGATGAATGCGCTTGATGCGGCTCAAAACGCGCTGCAAGCCGCTGGCGAAGCCGGATTGCAGGCGCTGGAAAACGCCAAGAAAGCCATTGACGGCGTGATCGACAACGCCATCAAGGCCGGTGAAAAAGGGCTGGAAACGCTGGCCTGGATTGCCACGCACCCCGGCGAAGCCGCACGCATTGCCAAGCAGGGCCTGTCCGACCTCATTGCCAAAGGCGGCGAGCTGGCGCAAAAGGCCTGGGATACGGTCATTGCGCAAGGCAAACAGGCTGTGGACGCCGCCGTGGACATCGCCCACAAGCTGCGCGACGCGGGCAAAGCGGGCGTGGAAATGCTCCAGTACATCGTCAACAACCCCGGCGAAGCCCTCGACAAAGTGCGCCAGGCCGCGCTCGACGGCCTGCAAGAAATTGCCAAGGGCGTGAGCGAAGCTGCTGAGCACGCGGTGGACGCCGTTACCACCTTGGTGGACAGCGGCATCAAGGAAGCCCAGAAAACCGCCCAGCACCTGCTCACCGAAGGCGGCGCAGCCGCGCAGCGCATCATCGACACATGGGGCAAGGAGCTGTCCGAAGGCGGCAAAGCCGTCATTGACGGCCTGAAAGACCTGGGCGACGCTGGCGCAGAAGCGCTTGGCAAGATGGCCGACGCAGGCGTCAAAGCTGCGCAGGACATCTACAACACGCTCAAGGGCGATGGCGTGCCTTTCGTTCCGTTCATCTGAGAACCGGCCGTGAGGGGCAGCGGATCGGGATGGCCTGCAAGGCGCAAGCCGCAGCAGGCCTTGCCGTCCGCTTGTGGCCCGATGGGACGTTTGCAAGGCCCATGAGCACTCGAGTGGGTGTTTTCGCCCCTCACGGCCAGCTCATGAACAGGTCTTCAGCCTTCCCGGCCCCTCGCGCTCTCGCCACGAGGGGCCGAGGCGGATTTACAGTCACCGCCTTTGCTCCAGAGAAAAAACGTGACTGAACTTTCCCCCGATCTGGCATCCGCCCTCCAGGCGCGCTTTGGCGCGCAGTTTTCGCAAGGCATGGCCGTGCGCGAGCAGCATGGCCGTGATGAATCCATCTTCAAAGTGCCGCCGCCGGCTGCCGTGGTTTTTGCCGAAAGCACGCAAGACGTGCAAGACGCCGTGCGCCTGTGCGCTGCGCACCGCGCGCCCGTCATCGCCTACGGCGCTGGCTCGTCAGTGGAAGGGCATCTGCTGGCCGTGCAAGGCGGCGTCAGCCTGGATGTCTCGCGCATGAACCGCATCCTGGCCGTGAACGCCGAAGACCTCACCGTCACGGTGCAGCCGGGCGTCACGCGCGAGCAGCTCAACGAACACGTGCGCCACGCGGGCCTGTTCTTTCCCATCGACCCGGGCGCCAATGCCTCGCTGGGCGGCATGTGCGCCACGCGCGCCAGCGGCACCAACGCCGTGCGCTACGGCACCATGCGCGACAACGCGCTGGCCCTGCAAGTCGTCACCCCGCAAGGCGAAGTCATCCGCACCGGCACGCGCGCCAAAAAAAGCAGCGCGGGCTACGACCTCACGCGCCTTTACGTCGGCAGCGAAGGCACGCTGGGCGTCATCACCGAAATCACGCTGCGCCTGTATCCGCTGCCCGAAGCCGTCACGGCGGCCATCTGCACCTTCGCCAGCCTGCAAGACACCGTGCAGACCGTCATCAAAACCATTCAACTGGGCGTGCCCATCGCCCGCGTAGAGCTGATCGACGCGCATTCCGTGGGCCTGATCAACGCCTACAGCAAAACCAGCCTGCGCCAAGCGCACATGCTGCTCATGGAGTTTCACGGCTCGCCCGCCAGCGTGCGCGAGCAGGCCGAAACCGTGCAGGCCATTGCCCACGAACACCAAGGCAATGACTTTGAATGGGCCAGCGCCCCCGAAGAGCGCCGCCGCCTCTGGGCCGCGCGGCACAACGCCTACTTTGCCGCCGTCAGCAGCCGCCCCGGCTGCCGCAGCATCTCCACCGACGTGTGCGTGCCCATCTCGCGCCTGGCCGATTGCCTGCTGCAATCGGTCGATGAAGTCAATGCCAGCGGCATTCCCTACTTTCTCGTGGGCCACGTAGGCGACGGCAACTTCCATTTCGGCTACCTGATCGACCCGGACGACGCCAGCGAGCGCGAGCGCGCCGAGCAGCTCAACCGCCAGCTCGTGGCCCGCGCCATTGGCATGGGCGGCACCTGCTCCGGCGAGCACGGCGTGGGCCTGCACAAAATGGACTTTCTCGAGCAGGAAGCCGGCGAGGGCGCGCTGGACGTGATGCGAGCCATCAAGCAGGCGCTGGACCCGCTGAACATCATGAACCCCGGCAAGATCTTCCGGCTCCAGGGCTGAAGCGGCCGCCTCCTGGCTGCTGCGAGCAGGCCCCAGCCGCAGCAGGCGGCAAAGCGCGTAGGCACAATCTGCCGTTTGCTTTTTTGCGGGGCGGATTTTGCGAATCAAGGACAAGGAGTGCAGCCATGTGGCGGCTTGAGGCCCGGCCTGCGCCTTCGCGCGTGTGGGTGTGGGCCTCGCCCGTCCTGGCGCTGGCGCTGACCACGCTGCTGGGCATGCTGCTGTTTGCTGCGCTGGGCAAAGACCCCGCGCGCGGGCTGCAAGTGTTTTTCTGGGAGCCGGTGCGCAGCGTTTACGCGCTGGGCGAGCTGGGTCTGAAGGCCGCGCCGCTTTTGCTGATGGCGCTGGGGCTGGCGCTGGCGTTCCGCTCGAACGTGTGGAACATCGGCGCAGAAGGGCAGTTCGTGATGGGCGCGGTATTTGCAGGCGGCGTGGCGCTGGCCGCTGACGCCAGCGCGGGCGGCTTGACGCTGCCGGCCATGCTGCTGGCGGGCGCGGCGGGCGGCATGTGCTGGGCAGCCATTGCGGCGCTGCTGCGCGACAAGTGCCATGCCAGCGAGATTTTGGTGAGCCTGATGCTGGTTTACGTGGCCGTGCAGGTGCTGGGCTATCTGGTGTATGGGCCGTGGAAAGACCCGCAGGGCTACAACTTTCCGCAAACGCGCCTGTTTGGCCCGGCCGCGCAGCTGCCGCGCCTGATGGACGGCTCGCGCCTGCATGCGGGGCTGCCGCTGGCTCTGGCGGGCGCGGCGCTGCTGTGGGTTTGGCTGTTTCGCACGCGCGCGGGCTTTGCGCAGCAGGTGTGCGGGCTGGCGCCGGCGGCGGCGCGCTACGCGGGCTTTTCGTCGCGGCGCGCGCTGTGGACGGCCATGCTGGCCTCGGGCGGCGCGGCGGGGCTGGCCGGGGCGCTGGAGGTGGCAGGCCCTTTGCGGCAGCTCACGCCCAACGTGCCGGCGGGCTATGGCTTTGCGGCCATCATCGTGGCTTTTGTGGGGCGGCTGCATCCGCTGGGCATCGTGCTGGCGGCGCTGCTGATGAGCATGTTCTATATCGGCGGGGAGCTGGCGCAGTCGCGCCTGGGGCTGCCCAAATCCATCACGGGCGTGTTTCAGGGGCTGCTGCTGTTTGCGCTGCTGGCGTGCGACACGCTGGTGCATTACCGCATCCGCCGGGGAGGGCGCTGAACGCCATGCAAGCCTACGCTCTTCTTCTGGCCGCCACGCTGAACGCGGGCACGGTGCTGGCGCTGGCCGCGCTGGGGCTGCTCATCAACGAAAAGGCGGGCATCGTCAATCTGGGCGCCGAGGGCATCATGCTGTGCGCCGCGCTGGCCGGTTTTGCCACGGTGGTGCACACGGGCAGCGACTGGCTGGGCTTTGCCGCAGGCGCGGGCGTGGGCGCGCTGCTGGCCGCTGCTTTTGGCGCGCTGGTGATCTGGCTGGGCGCCAACCAGTACGCGGCGGGGCTGGCGCTGAGCCTGTTTGGCGGCGGCCTGTCGGCTTTTGCAGGCATTGGCTATGTGCAAGAGCGCCTGCCCGCTCGCCCGCGCTTTGACTGGCTGGGGCTGGGCGATGTGCCTTTTGCTGGCCCTGCGCTTTTTCGTCATCACCCGCTGGTGTATCTGACGGCGCTGCTGGCGCTGGCGCTGGTTTGGCTGCTGTGGCGCACGCGCGCCGGGCTGGTGCTGCGGGCCGTGGGCGAAGCGCCGCAGTCGGCGCACGCGCTGGGCTACCGCGTGCGCCTGATTCGCCTGGCCGCCGTCACGGCGGGCGGCGCGCTGTGCGGGCTGGCGGGGGCGTATCTGTCGCTGGCCTACACGCCGCTGTGGGCCGAGGGCATGGTGGCGGGCAAGGGCTGGATTGCGCTGGCGCTGACCACGTTTGCCACCTGGCGGCCCGCCCGCGTGCTGCTGGGCGCTTACCTTTTTGGCGGCGTGACCATGCTCCAGCTGCACCTGCAAGGCCAGGGCGTGCAGTGGCCCAGCCAGCTCATGACCATGCTGCCCTATCTGGCCACGATTGCCGTGCTGGCGCTGATTTCGCGCAACCCGGCCTGGATACGTGCCAACATGCCCGCCTCGCTGGGCAAGCCGTTTCATCCCGCCGGGTAGCGCTGGGTAGATTGCATCAAAAACAAGAGCAAATATAAAGGGTGAAAAAGCCGTCTTGCGCAGGTTCTACTAGGACCTCATGCTCTGCTTTCAGGAGCGAATATGAGCTGTCTGAAACCGTGCCAGCCCGCTTTTTCAGGCCCTGCTCATGCCTTTGCCGCATCGGCCTTGCAGCTCAAGGATTGAATGTGATCTTGACGACGGCGTGGCCCGACTTCAGGTAAACCGCATCGTCCGGCCCCACAGCCAGGGCGCGCAGCGCACGCACGTTGCTGGCCACGGGCACGAACTGCGTCTGGCCAGCCGCCTTGCGGTAGAGGGTGGATTTCACGCCGTCTTGCCGCGCATCGGCGGAAGCCGAATACACATTGCCCCGGCTGTCGATGGCCACCAGCGATGAATTGGGCAGCTGGTCGGTCAGCACGCTCAAATCAGGCACGGAAACCAGCCGGCTCACGCGCCCGGCGGCAGGGCATGAATCAGTCACGTAAATGCGGCCATCGGCGCTGCCGATCAGATTGGGCGTGAAGCGCCCGGCAGGGCCGCTTTGCACGTTGCCATCGCTGACATGCACCGTGCGCCATGTGCCGGGCGTGCCCTGCATGCGCGCATCCATCACGTGCAGCACGCCGTCTGCCGAAAAGGCCATGCCGGCTGGCAGGCAAAAGCTCGCTTGCGGCCCTGCGCCATCCAGCGAAGCCGCGCCCGCTTCGCACGACGCGCGCGCCACCCCGGCCACGGCGGAGATGCGGCCATCCGCAGCCACTTGCCAGATGCCCGTGGCCCGGCCTGCTGCGGGGTAGCCTGGCGCCGTCGCCAGCGAATAGGTCTCGCACACGCCGCCCGCATCCAGGCCGCCATGCGGCCCGCCATCGCTCACATACAGCACGCCGCCCTTCACGGCCAGGCCCGCAGGCCGCACGAATCGGCTCAAGGCCGCGCCCGCTTGCGGCAGCGCGCCCGTGGCCACGGTGCTCACCTGGCCATTGGGCGCAATCTTGCGCACGGCATCGGCCTGCCCGCTGTCTGCGCGGCAAGGCCGGTCGGTCAGATAAACCGTGCCATCAGCGGCCACCGTCATGGCGTGGGTGATATAGCCAAAGCGGCTTTGCAGCGGGTCATCCGCATCCACGCGCCCGCAGGCCTTGGCCGGATCGGCCTCCAGCGAGCCGGCCAGCAGCGCCGCGCGGCCATTGGGCACATCCGGCAACGCGGCAGCGCCGGGCGTGGGGCTGGGGGATGGCGTGGGCGAAGAATCGCCATCCCCGCCGCAAGCCGCCAGCAAAAGGCTGGCGGCAATGGCACAAAGGCTAGCGTGTGAAAGGCGGAAAAAATTCATGACGAAAACTCCTTTTCAAGAATCGAAAAAACAGGATTGCCATCCGGCTTCAACCCGGTTTCACCAGGCGCCTGCCCAATATAGGCCGAAGTAAAATACGTCCGGCGCGCGGAAATGAGCCTCGCCATGATAATGCCAGGCATTTGAAAAACCGGGCGGAAACCCTGCAATACCGCTTTTTCCATGCCGGATGCTCCCAAATATTCATTGCGGCGGCCCTGCCATTTCATGCCATTCATTCGCGCCAGAGCCTGTTTCACTTTCGCAAAAGGAATTTCTCATGACTCAACCCGGTATTGCATCCGCCGCTTCCGCCCGGCAACAGGCGGCCATTTTGGCGCAGGCGCTGCCCTATATCCGCAAATATCACGGCAAAACCATGGTCATCAAATATGGCGGCAATGCCATGACCGACCCTGCCTTGCAAGCGGCGTTTGCCGAAGATGTGGTGCTGCTCAAGCTGGTGGGCATCAACCCCGTGGTGGTGCACGGCGGCGGCCCGCAAATTGAAGCGGCGCTCAAGCGCCTGGGCAAGCAGGGCCACTTCATTCAAGGCATGCGCGTGACCGACGCCGAGACGATGGAAGTGGTGGAATGGGTGCTGGCTGGCGAAGTGCAGCAAGACATCGTGGGCCTGATTCACCAGGCGGGCGGGCGGGCCGTGGGCCTGACGGGCCGCGACGGCGGCCTGATCCGCGCGCGCAAGCTCCGGCTGCCCGACAGCAAAGACCCCGCCGTGGTGCACGACGTGGGCCAGGTGGGCGAAATCGTGCAGATCGACCCCGGCGTGGTGCAGGCGCTGCAAGACGACCGCTTCATCCCCGTGGTCAGCCCCATCGGCTTTGGCGAAAACAACGAGAGCTACAACATCAATGCCGACGTGGTGGCCGCGCGGCTGGCCACGGTGCTGGAAGCCGAAAAACTGCTGATGCTCACCAACATTCCGGGCGTGCTCGACCGAAACGGCGCGCTGCTGTCGGAGCTGACGGCGCAGCAAATCGAGGCGCTATGCGAAGACGGCACGATCTCCGGCGGCATGATTCCCAAAATCGCCGGCGCGCTCGATGCCGCCCGCAGCGGCGTGAATGCCGTGCACATCATCGACGGGCGCGTGCCGCACGCCATGCTGCTGGAAGTGCTGTCCGACCAGGCTTTCGGCACGATGATTCGCTGTGCGTAAAAACCGGCTGGCCTGATTGAAAACAAAAAGAGCGGCATGCGTTTGCTGCCGCTCTTTTTTTGCGCGCGTTCAGGCCACTTTCTGATAGGTGTAAATTCCCAGCCGGTTATTGACCAGATAGAAAATGGGAGTGAACAATTTTATCCAGCCGGGCAGCATATGCTTCATTTCGTCGGTGAAATTGACATAGCCAATCTGTTTGAGCGCCGGATTGAGTTTCACGACTTCGCTGCCGTCTTTCACGCCCCAGTTGAATTGGGCCGAGGTGTTTTTCACCACGTCGTGCAAAGCGGCTTTTTTCACCATGCCCTTGTACAGCAGATCAAGCTGCGCCTCGAAATCATCAAACCCCCCGGTCAGGATGGAAAGAAACGCCTTCACGTCCTTTTCTTCCAGGTACATCAGCACGCCTTCGGAAATGATGAGGAGCTTTCTGTCCGCCCGGTCAATATCCTGCGGCCAGGAAGCGTCGAGCAGCGATTTGCCTATGGAAATGGAGCGCGGCGTATCAGGCAGCAGCAGGCGGCGTTTTTCAATGACCTCGGGCAAGTCCAGGTTGTACCAGCGGATCTGCCCGTTATCCACGCGCTCGAACCGGGTGTCAAAGCCGCATCCGACGGAAACCACCACGCAATCCGGGTATTTTTCAATGAATTTGCGCGCTTCGCGGTCCATGATTTTGGCCCGCGCCAGAACGCCGTAATAAGAGGCGCGCGCCGTATTGAATTTTGAAAAGTCGTAGTCGATTTTCTGAATCAGCTCCGCCGCCTTGCGGTCATTGAGCTTCGGGTGCTCGCTTTGGGCGTCCTTGGCCCGCATGTACAAAGTAATGAGCAGGGTTTCGGCCACGCCGCCCAGGTCCACTTTCATTTCGATCTCCTTTTTCGCACAGAATAAAAGTTATTCCCATTGCGAGAATTGTAGGCGGCGCATCCAGAACCCTCCGCGCCGCCGTCTTTGCGTCATGCCCTCTCATTCCCGCCCCTCGCAGCCTGCCCGCGCCTCGTTCCGCAGCATTCGTCTGCCCGCGTCAAATGCTTTGCGGCGGCATTTGCGCCAGCGTCACGCGCTGTGGCTGCATGGCTGGCTGATTGGCTTGCTCACGCTGGCAGCCATGTGGAGCGCCAGCGTCGCGCTGCGGCTGGCGGGGCTTGATTGGCTGGCGCTGCGCTACGCGCTCTGCATAGGCGCGGGCTACGCCGTCTATTTGTTGCTGCTGCGTTGCTGGGCTGCCTGGCTGCTGCGCCAGCGGCGGGCGGCAGACGCGCCCGATCCGGTAACAGACCTGCTGGATGCCGCCACCGACGCCTCTGCCCGCTCTGCCGGAGACGACGCGCTGGCCGCCAGCGGTGAAGACGGCGACTTCGCGGGCGGCGGCGCCAGCGGCTCTTTCGACGCGGAAGAAGGCGGCGTGGATGCCCTGCTGGATAGCGCCGCCGAAGGCATCGTCGATGGCGTGGTGGATGCAGGCGGCGCGGCGGAAGAAGGCGCGGTGGTGCTGATTCCCGTGCTGCTGATCTTCGCGCTGGCGCTGGTGTCTTTTGTGGGCGCGGGACTGCTGTTGCTGCTGCTGTTCGGCACCGATGTGCTGCTGGCCGTGGCCGTGGAACTGGCGTTTGCCTGGGCCGCCGCGCGCACGGCCACGCGGCTTCAGCGCCAGGGTTGGCTGACTGCTGCCATTCGCCTGAGCTACAAGCCGCTGCTGGCGGCGCTGATCAGCGCCACGCTGCTGGGCGCGGCGATTGACTATCTGGCCCCCGGCGCCCGCACCTTGCCCGAAGCCGTGCGGCTGCTGCGGTCGGGAAGCGCCTGAATCCATTTCTCAGCCGCCGTCATGTGCGCGGCGATTCATTGAAGCGGATCACCAAGGGGAGAGAAGTGCGGCGTCTGCCGGGGCCCTTGCTGCGATGAGCGGGAGAGGCCTCCATTGGCGCAGCGCCCGGCAGATGATGAATGTCATCTTTGACGTGCAGACCATTGGCTGCCAATGGTGCGCGCAGCCAAAGGCCCTGCCTTGGGGGGCACCCCGCGTTGAACGTTGAAAGCGGGTGCGCAACATTTTCGCCGCTGGCGCCAGCGCCACATTGCAGCAGATACGATGGAGCTGCTGCCGACTGTGCTCGTGCACTCAGCCAGCATCCGGAATCATGAGGCGCCAGATTTTGGCTGGCTTATGTGCTTGAGCACTGCAAGAGCCTTTTTGTGAGAGTGTTTATACGTATAGGTGCGGATCAACTTATCGAATGGGCGCGGGCATGTTCGGCGGGAAGATCAAGTGCTGCCAGCAATACACCTTCAAGGTAAAGCCCCAAACGCTGGATTGTGCAGAGGATTTTGCCTGGCTGAGCCAATCGAGAAGACTGAGCAAGGACTACGAGGTCACTGCCCTCTTCAGCCGAAGCCTTCGTGAAGATCGCTTGCATTCGGCGCATGCTCAGGCTTTCTGGATAATTTTAAGGATAGGCTCTAAGAATATTTGGGAAATTTGTCTGTTTTGATTTTGGAATTTTAATTCATGGCCAACCAAACCGTTCCTGCTCATCACATTGAGAAGTTGTCCTTGTCTGCCGACGGTCTGCTCCAATTGCAAGGCTGGGCTTTGGAAACCGTTGCCATACATGTTTATGTGGATGGCGGTTCTTTGTTTTCACTGGCGTGCGATCAAGAAAGAAACGATGTGCTTGATCATTTCAACCTGCCGCAGGAAGCAGCCTGTCCGGGATTTGCGGGCATGCAATCCATTCGGCGGGATTTCTTCTCGGCAGTATCGGTTTCCATTTTTGGTGAGCGTAAGAAAGGCGATCGTTATTCAATTTTAAAGACGCAGCTTGTTCCGTCCGAAAATATTCATTCGTGGCGTGGCCTGTATGATGAAAATCCCTTGCACGAAAATAATGCATTTTATTTTCCGATCGCTACCAGCCGCGTAGCAAGCGGCGGCGCAGAAGGCATTCGAGAGACTTTCTCTCCTTTTGAAAGCCCAACAATGAAAGTGGGCATCCGCACGCAAATTCTGTATTTGCGCACCACATTGGGGCGCGAAGGAGATTTTGCGTTTGATCCTGATTTTGTTCCAAACAAGAAGTGCGATCACAACGAGCGCCTAGTGGCCGAAGACAGTCTGCATGCTGTCATGGATCATGCCATCCGGACAAAAACTCCAGTATTGTTCACGCTCAATGGTGGCATTTGGGCCGATTCGGCAGGCCAGTCGCTGGAGTGGGACATTAATGATGTACTGGAGCAAGATGAATCTCTGTGCCAGTGGAATCAATTCAACCAGGTCATGCCTGACACCGCGCTATCCAATCTTCCCGGTTCTGTCGATTCTCCCGAGCTGGGGCGCAGTATCAGCCTGAATGTATACATGGAAAAGCCCCGCTTTTACAAGAAAAGAAATTTGCAGGCTGCCTGCCGCATCATTAATGCCTTTCGAGAAAAACATCCATCGCTCTTCATTGGCGTGAATCTGGATGCTGATGTGTACATGAATCCGTTTTTCCCGAAATTGGAAAATCCGCAGTGGTACGACTATAACCCGCAGACGCTGCGGCAATTCCGTCATTGGCTGCGTGGTGACGGCCCGTATGCAGGAAATGCTGAAGACGGTGTTCCGGATTTATCAAGCTATCGGCGCAAGAAATGTTTGACGCTGGCCCGCATCTCGAAACTGGCGAAAAAGAAGTTTGCAACCTGGGCTGATGTCCAGCCACCCCGCCAATTTCTCTGGCACGTTTTTCTATCGCGCACCACGCCGCGCTGGTTGCGTGAATATGTACATTTCACGAAAAATCCGTGGATTGCGCTGTGGGCACAGTTTCGCCGTCATCTCGTGCAGCTTCATTACGACGAGCTGTCGCAATGGGTAGCAGAAACAGGCATTCCGTCCGACCGTATTTATTCCTCGCAGGGTTTCATGGAGCCCACAATCCGGCTTGATCCACTGGCCGAGCGCATCGACAGCCCAGTGAAAAACTATGACACGGGTGGCGCCAGCATTGAAGGCGCTTGTCCCAAACAGGGGCACCTGGGCGTCATTATTTACGGGCAGTGCGCTACCAATAATATTATTACGGAAAGCGAGACTTCTTTATTCAATGAGTTCCGCCGCAATAGCGCCGAATGGGCGGTGGTGGAACACAATACGGGTGATCTGACACGCGCCGATTTTCTGGGAAGCTATGCCGATGCTTATCGCTCGTTGCGAGACATCATTCATTACGGCAGCCGCTTTGTTTCCAGCATGGCCTGGAATGGCAGCCCGGGCGAGCAGCACGGCCAGCCCGGCTTTCTGGGCTACACCAGTCTGCGCCGGTCTCCGCTGGAAGCAGCCATGATTGACATCATGCAGGCGCGAGCCGGGCTGCCTCGCCAGGCGCGACTGTGGACTTTTGGTGCGGGCGAACATGTGGATAGCGACGGCTGGCTCGTCAATGGTGAAGCTGCCCGTCCTGTGCGTGCCAGTTGTTTGCTGCTGGGTACGCACTCTCCACAAGAGAGCATCACGCTCGACTCTCCGCCTGAACTGGCCTGGCCGCTGTCCACCGGCTGCCGCATATTGTTGAAAGTTCATCAGCCATCTGCTGCCCAGGCTGTTCGCGTGAAAGTCAGCGCCAGATCTGAAAACGGCTTGTGGCGGGAAATTTCGCCATTCACGCCCTTTTCAGCCCTGCCCCAAACCGCCTCCTGCCTGACGCTTGAGATGCCGGCCTGCTCCTGGAGCGCGTATCAGCTCCGTCTCACATTGGTTAACCTGCCCGCCGCCGGGCTGGCGCTCAATGTCGTTGCGCTGTTGCCTGGTCAGGCATGAATGTGCGCATGCAGCAGGCATCGCATTCAGGCTTTTGGCCGCGCATGAAAAACGCGGATTTCCATAATCGGAAGGACTCCGTCCACGCCTTCAGCACCCGTGCGCCTGCTGTTGAGCTTGGGCGGCGGCTTTTTGGGCGAATTCGGCGCGCAGGGCCTTGAGTTTTTCGCGCGGGTCTTCGCGGGTGGTGGCAGCGTCCAGCGCCATTTCGGCGATGAAGCGGCTGGGCTGGGCGGCGATGGTTTCGCGGCCTTTTTTGCGGCGGCGCGTCCAGCTCACGGCCAGGGTTTGGCGGGCGCGGGTGATGCCCACGTACATGAGGCGGCGCTCTTCTTCGATGCGGGCGGCCGCTTGTGCGCCGCCGCCGTCTTCGCTGGCGCGAAAGGGCAGCACGTCTTCCGTGACGCCGGCCAGGATGACGTGGGGCCACTCCAGCCCCTTGGCGGCGTGCAGGGTGGAGAGGGTGACGACGTCGGGGTCTTGCTCGCGTTCGGCCAGCGAGGAGATGAGCGAGACGGTTTGCGCCACGTCCAGCAGGCTGCTTTCGGCGCGGGCGCTGGCGCCGGTTTCATCGCCCGCCTGACCGCCGCAGCGGGCGGCCATCCAGTCGCAAAACTCCTGCACGTTGTGCCAGCGGGCGGCGGCTTGCTCTTTGCTGTCGGCGCTGTCGAGCAGGTGTTTTTCGTAGGCGATGTCTTGCAGCCACTCGTTTAGCAGCTGGCGCGCGGCGCCGTGGCCCACAGCGTGGCGGGCCTGCTCCTGCTGGCGGCTGACGAGGCGGCCAAATTCATGCAGCGCGGCCACGGCGCGCGCGGGCAGGGCGGCGGGCAGCGAGTGGGCAAAAAGCGCGCCAAACAGCGACAGGCGCGCGCGGCTGGCGAATTCGCCCAGCGCGGCCAGCGTCTGGTGGCCAATGCCCCGGCGCGGCGTGGTGGCGGCGCGCATGAAGGCCGGGTCGTCGTCTTCGTTGATCCACAGGCGCAGCCAGGCGCACAAGTCCTTGATTTCGGCGCGGTCAAAAAAGCTCTGCCCGCCAGAAACCTTGTAAGGAATTTGCGCGCGGCGCAGGGCCTGCTCGAATGCCTTGGCCTGGTGGTTGGCGCGGTAGAGCACGGCAAAGTCGCGCCAGCTGCGCTGCGGCGCGGTGGCGCGCAAAGACTGGATGCGCGCCACGGCCCGCTCGGCTTCGTGCTGCTCGTGGTCGCAGGCCAGCACGCGCACCGGCTCGCCTTCGCCCAGGCTGGAATACAGGCGCTTGGGAAACAGCTTGGGATTGGGGCCGATCACGTTGTTGGCCGCGCGCAAGATAGCGCCGGTGGAGCGGTAGTTCTGCTCCAGCTTGATGACTTTGAGCTGCGGAAAGTCGCGCGGCAGCTGGCGCAAGTTGTCCAGCGTGGCGCCGCGCCAGCCGTAAATGCTCTGGTCGTCATCGCCCACGGCGGTGAAGTTGGCCGCCTGGCCCACTAGCGCCTTCATCAGCTGGTATTGCGTGGCGTTGGTGTCCTGGTATTCGTCCACCAGTGTGTGCGCCAGGCGTGCCTGCCACTTTTGCGCCACTTCGGGCTGCGTGAGCAGCAGGCGCAGCGGCAGGCCGATCAGATCGTCAAAGTCCACGCTCTGGTAGGCGGCCAGGCGCTCGTGGTAGCGGGCCATGATTTGCGCGGTCTGGCGCTCGATTTCGCCCTGGGCCTGCGCGGCGGCTTCTTCGGGCGAGAGGCCCGCGTTTTTCCAGCGGCTGATGGCCCATTGCCACTGGCGGGCCGTGGCGCTGTCGGTGGTTTTGCCGCAGTCTTTGAGCAAGCTCAGCGCGTCGTCGCTGTCCAGAATGCTGAAGCCGGGCTTCAGGCCCAGCGCCGCGCCGTCTTCGCGCAGCAGGCGCACGCCCAGCGCGTGAAAGGTGCAGATGATGACCTGGCCTGCCTCCTTGCCCGCCAGCTGGCGGGCGCGCTCGCGCATCTCGGCGGCGGCCTTGTTGGTGAAGGTGATGGCCGCAATGCGGCTGGCTGGCACGCCTGTTTGCATCAGCCGCGCAATCTTGTGGGTGATGACGCGCGTCTTGCCCGAACCGGCCCCGGCCAGCACCAGGCAAGGGCCGCGCAAATGGTTCACGGCGTCTTGCTGGGCGAGGTTCAGGCCATCGGCGGACATGGGGCGAAGCAGGCAAAAAAGCGGGCAATCATAGGCAGGCGTCCAAGGCGCCGCTGCTGCTGCCTCGCCGCAGGGTGTTGATGGGGCCAAAATGGCCGCAAGTCCTAGTGGAATGGGCGCGAGACGCTATTGAATCAGGAGCAATAGAAGGGCTCAAGAAAGAGCGCCCGAAGCCTGCCCGAGAGCAGGCTCTCACGCCTGCGCCGCGTAAAAGCGCGCCGCCTGCACGCCGCGCGGCGCCAGCGGCATGACGGCGCGGGCAATGGCGTTGATGTGATCGGGCGTGGTGCCGCAGCAGCCGCCCACAATGTTCACCAGCCCTTCGGCGGCAAATTCGTGCACGAGGCGGCTGGTGACTTCCGGCGTTTCGTCAAAGCCGGTTTCGCTCATCGGGTTGGGCAGGCCCGCATTGGGGTAGCAGCTGATGAAGGTGTCGGCCGCAGCCTTGGCCAGCTCCTGGATGTAGGGGCGCATGAGCGCCGCGCCCAGCGCGCAGTTTAGGCCCACGGCCAGCGGGCGGGCGTGGCGCACGCTGTGCCAGAAGGCCGTGACGGTCTGCCCCGAGAGCACGCGGCCCGAGGCGTCGGTGACAGTGCCGCTGATGATGACGGGCAGGCGCTCGCCCGTGGCGTCAAACGCTTGCTCGATGGCAAAGAGCGCAGCCTTGGCGTTGAGCGTGTCGAAGATGGTTTCCACCAGCAGCACGTCCGCGCCGCCCTCAATCAGCGCCAGCGCCTGCTCCAGATAGGCAGCGCGCAGCTGCTCGAACGTGATGTTGCGCGCGCCCGGGTCGTTCACGTCGGGGCTGATGCTGGTGGTGCGCGGCGTGGGGCCTAGCGCCCCGGCCACGTAGCGGGGGCGTTCGGGCGTGGCGTGGCGATCGCATGCGGCGCGCGCCAGCCGGGCGGAGGCCAGGTTCATCTCGCGGGCCAGATCGGCCATGCCGTAGTCCTCCTGCGCAATGCTGGTGGCGCCGAAGGTGTTGGTTTCAATCAGATCGGCGCCGGCGGCCAGGTATTTGTCGTGAATGTCGGCAATCACATCCGGGCGGGTGAGCGAGAGCAGCTCGTTGTTGCCCTTGACATCGCGCGCGAAGTCTTTGAAGCGCTCGCCCCGGTACTGCGCCTCGTCCAGCTTGAAGCGCTGAATCATGGTGCCCATGGCCCCATCCAGAATGACCAGGCGCTTGCTCAAAGTGGCAGGCAAGTCTTGGGCGCGGGTGTAGGCGGGCAGGTTCATGGCGGGCGCAAGGGAAAAAACCGGAAGCGGTCCGGGGAGACAGGCAAAGGGGGCGGATTTTTGCTCCCTCAAACAGATTGCAAACTGGCGCTCACCCTCTGGCCCAGGGGCGCGGGCCGCCCATCACGTGCACGTGCAGATGCGGCACTTCCTGGCCGCCTTCCGCGCCTGTGTTCACCACCACGCGAAAGCCCCCTTCGGGGTACGGCTTGCAGCCTTGCTCCAGCGCCAGGCGGGGCGCAAGGAGCATGATGCGGCCCATCAGCCGCTCATGCTCGCTGCCCAGCTGCGCCATGGAGGCAATGTGCGTTTTGGGCACGATGAGAAAGTGCACGGGCGCCCACGGCGCGATGTCGTGAAAGGCGTACAGCTCTTCGTCCTCATACACCTTGCGCGAGGGGATTTGCCCCGCCACGATCTTGCAGAAGATGCAATCGGCGTCATGCGTATGGCTCATTTCAGTTTTCTCCAGCTGGAGCGGCTTCAGGCGCTTGCGCGCCAACCCAATTCGCTCCTTGATTGATAGCATCATGTCCCGTCAAACAAGCGGCAACCGGCATTTTCTGCGGCCTTAATTCGCTCCTGATTCGCAAGCAAAGCCTAGCGCAGAAAATCGATGCTGGAGCGCTCGCCCAAATCGTCAAAATGCTCCTTCAGCCAGGCGCGCCCCGCTTCGCGCCCGCGCGCAAAGAGGCGGCGCACAAAGGCCGAATCGGCCCGCAGCTTGCTGGCGTTCAGCACCGTCAGCGCCGAGCCGCCGTCCACGCGGTGCATCAGCATGCGCTTGTAGCGGTTCTTGTCCAGGCGGCCTTCGTCCAGCAGGCGCGTCACGAAGTCAATGGCGCGGAATTCGGCCAGCAGCGGCGCATTGAAGGTGATTTCGTTGATGCGCTCCATGATGTCCTGCGCTCCGGCGCTGCGGTCGTAGGGCGCTTCAATCGGGTTGATTTGCACCAGCAGCACATCCACGCTGCGGGTGTTGTAGATCAGCGGATAAATGGCCGGGTTGCCCGAAAAACCGCCGTCCCAGTAATGCTCGCCGTCAATTTCCACCGTTTGATACAGCGTGGGCAGGCAGGCCGAAGCCATCACCGCGTTCGCCGTGAGCCGCTCGCCGGAAAAAATCTCGCCACGCCCCGTGCGCACGTTGGTCGCGTTCACGAACACCTTGATGAGCGACTGGCTTGAAAGCAGCTCGAAGTTCACCTCGCGCTCCAGCAGGCGGCGCAGCGGATTCAGCCCCATCGGGTTCATCTGCGAGGGCGCGAGCCACTGCGTCACCATGGTCATCATCGTCTGCACGCCCGGCACGGGAATGCCCGAGACGAAATTGCCCAGCAGCCCCACGCCGTCCCAAAAGCGCGCCAGCGCTGCGCGCGCGGCCTCGCGCGCGGCCACGCCTTCCAGGCCATCGGCTTGCGCCTTGGCCAGGCCATGCGCCAGCGCCACGGCATTCATGGCCCCCGCGCTTGTGCCGCTGATGCCTTCAAACGTCAGGCGGCCATCTTCCAGCAGCGCGTCCAGCACGCCCCAGGTAAAGGCCCCGTGCGAGCCGCCGCCTTGCAGCGCCAGATTGATTGTTTTGCTCCGTTTTGCCATTTTTTTGCTGCCTCACAAGTTCATGGCGCGGCCCGCGCTCATGCGGACCATGCCTTTGACGATGCGGTAGAGAAACCACACCGAAATCACCGCCCAGGCCAGGTAGCCCGGCACGAAAAGCAGAAAAAACAGCGGCGCCGTGAGCACATACAAAACCCCCGCCCAGATCACCGAGCGGATGCGCCAGACGAAGTGGCTTTCCTGCCAGCTGCCCTGCGCGTCTTCCTTTTTCGCCAGGTCCATCACCAGCGCGATCAGCAGCAGCGTCACGCCGCCTTGCGCGCCCGGCACCACTGCGCTCAGCGCCACGATCAGGTGCAGCGCGTAACTCACCCAGCTCCAGCTTTTGAGCGAGTCGTCGCGCTCGCGGGCGGCCTCGCCGCCTGGCCGGGCGTTTTCCGGCGTCACGTCGATCACGTCGTCGTCCATCACTCTCATGGCATCAGCTCCTTGCCTTCAATGATCTTGCCGCGCGGCCTTTTCCGCCAGCCCGCCCAGCCCTTCGCGCCGCTCCAGCTCGGCCAGCACGTCGGCAGGCGTCAGGCCGAAATACGCCAGCGCCACCAGGCCGTGAAACCACAAATCGGCCATCTCAGCCACGATCTTTTCGCGCGGGCCGCCGTACTCGGCGTCCTTGGCGGCCATCACGACCTCGGCGGCTTCTTCGCCCACTTTTTTCAAAAACGCATCCGGCCCCTTGGCCAGCAGGCGGGCCACATAGCTCGTTTCGGGGTCTGCGCCCTTGCGGCTTTCCACCACCTGCGCCAGGCGTGCGAGCACATCGCTTGAATCAGTCATGGCCTTTGCCCTTGTCTTGGTCCTTGTAGATGCTGTCCGGCGCTTTGAGCACCGGTTCGGCCGCCTTCCAGCGGCCGTCTTGCAGCACGTTGAAAAAGCAGCTGTGGCGCCCCGTGTGGCAGGCAATGCCTGGCTCATGCCCAAGCTGGGTGACTTTGAGCAAGATGACGTCGCGGTCGCAATCGGCGCGGATTTCATGCACCTGCTGCACGTGGCCCGACTCCTCGCCCTTGAACCAGAGTCTGCCGCGCGAGCGGCTGAAGTACACGGCGCGGCCCAGTTCGGCGGTTTTTTGCAGCGCCTCGCGGTTCATCCACGCCAGCATCAGCACGTCGCCCGTGGCCGCTTCCTGCGCAATCGCGGGAATCAGGCCCTGCGCGTCCCATGTCAATTCGTTGAGCCAGTCATCATCAATCATGAGCTTGATTATGGATAAGCGCCGCTTTTGCCGCTCCAGCGGCCGGTTCGAGCCTGGCTGACGGGCCTGCGGCTGATTTTTCTGCTCTACAGCATCAGAAACAGGAGCAAATTCAGATACCCGAAATGCCGCTTCGCGCAAATTCCACTAGGACATCATGCTATTGATTAAGGAGCAAATTCGGGCTTTGGGTCTGTAGAGGCGAAGGAGTGGAATTGGGCATGCCCTGCACTGCGCGGGCAGCCCTTGAAGGCGGGTGGTTTGAAGGCAATGTGAAGCGGCCCGCCGCACAAAGCCTGCGTGCGGCTGGCGTGAAGGCGAATTTCATCGCCTCCGCGCAAAAGGGCGCGATCATCGCGGTCTTTGTCGAGTCTGTTTGCCATCTGTTTTTCAGATGCAAAAAACGCGGCCCCGGGCGGTCTGCGGACAGTCGGGCCCGTCTGCGGCTTTCGCCTTGCGGCCGATCCCGATTTCCGCGCTGTTGTCCTCGCGGCCAGCTGGCAGGCAGGCTCTTTCATTTGAACCGGAAAAGGAAAAAAACATGACCTTGCGCCTGACGGCCTGGCGCGATTCGCTGCTGGCCAAAACCGCTTTGCTCTTTGTGCTGTGGCTTGTGCTGTGCATTCCGCTGAGCGAAATTCTGGGGCTGATTCGCGAGCGCGGCGACAGCCAGCGCAGCGCCGCTGAAGAGCTGGCGCAAACCCACGTGGGCGCGCAGACGCTGGCCGCGCCTTATCTGCTGGTGCCTTATGTGGAGCGCTGGCGCGAGCCGGTGCGCGATGACAAGGGCCAGATCACGGGCGAAGAGTTGCGCCAGCGGCAGGACGTGGCCATCGTGTTCCCCAAAACGCAAACGATGCAGGGCGCGCTGGCCACGCAAGAGCGCTACCGGGGCATTTTCAAAGTGCCTTTCTACCGGCTGACGGCCAAGGTGCAGGGCGAAATTCCCCCGTTTGACGTGGACAGCCTGCCGCATAGCGTGGAAGGCTCGCAAATTGAAGTGGGCGGCGAAGCTGGCGCGCCGGTGCTGGTGCTGTCCATGTCTGATTTGCGCGGGCTGGAAGGCGCGCCGCAGCTTGAAGCCGCCGGGCAGGCGCTGACGCTGGAGCGCGGGCTGCCCCGGGCCGTGGCGCAATCCGCGCTGGCCGCTGGCAGCGTGCAGGCGGCGCTGTCGGGCCAGGCGCTGGATACCTGGCAGCAAGGGCAGGCGCTGCCCTACGTGCTGGATATGACGCTGGCCGGCCAAAGCCATCTGGCCGTGGCGCCGCTGGGCGAGGACACCACGGCGCAGCTTTCATCGGCCTGGCCGCACCCGGGCTTTGGCGGGCGCTTTCTGGCTGCTGAACGCACGGTGAGCGATACGGGCTTTGAGGCGCACTGGCGCATCTCTTCCCTGACCACGCAGGCGCGCGCCCAGCTGGCCGCAGCGCTCAAGCAGGAAAAAGCGGCGAACCTGGAGCGGCTGGAAACCTTTGATGTCACGCTGACGCAGCCCGTGAACGTGTATTCCATGAGCGAGCGCGCGGCCAAGTACGGCGGCCTGTTCATCGCGCTGGTCATCATGGCCGCTTTCATGGTGGAGCTGTTCAAACGCCTGCGCCTGCACCCCGTGCAGTACGGGCTGGTGGGGCTGTCGATCGCCGTGTTTTTCTTGCTGCTGCTGGCGCTGTCGGAAAAAATGGCCTTCGCCTGGGCCTACGCGGGCGCGGCGGCAGCCAGCGTGGCACTGCTGGGCCTGTATTTCAGCGCCGTGCTGGGCGGCGCGCAGCGCGGCGGGGCGCTGGCGGCTTACGTGGCCGTGCTCTACGCGGCGCTGTATGGGCTGCTGGCTTCTGAAAACAACGCCCTCTTGCTGGGCGCGCTGCTTGTGTTCGCCATGCTGGCTGCGCTGATGCTGGGCACCCGCCATGTGGACTGGTGGCAGCTGGGCGGCGGCAAGGAGCGGGGCATCGAGCCGCCTGATTTCCCGGAGCAGGGCTGAGAGCCTGCTCAAAGCCTGTCTGTGGGTGCAAAAGCGCGCCTGGCCCCGCCTGCCAGGCCGCGCCCCAAGGGGGGTGGGTTTCCGTAAGCCGGTTTTCAGGACAAAGGCTGGATGCCCGCCACCAGCCAGCCGCCAGGGCCGGTTTTGGGCTTAGTCATGTTCCAGGCTTCGCGAAATGGGCTGGGGCCGTTGCCGTCTTCGGTGATGAGGCCGCTGAATTCGACGCTGGCCATGTATTCGGCAGGCAGCTCCTCAATGCCCAGCAGCTGCGCTTGCAGCATGTTGACCACGGTCTGGCTGGGCTGGCCGCCGCGCTCGGCCAGGCGGGCGCGGGTTTCGGCCAGCATTTCATCGGTCATCATGGCGCGCAAGGCGGCTTCGTCGCCCTTGTCCCAGGCGGCCTGAAGCGAGATGAAATTGCGCCGCGCCGCTTCGGTAAAGCCCGCAATATCAAAGCCGGCAGGAATGCCCCAGCCTTGCGGGCCGGAAAGGGCCGAGCCGATCATGGAGCCGCCTGCGGTCGTGGCCGCGCGCTCCCACGGGCGGGCGCTGGCATCGTTGCCTACCTTGGCCGGGTTGTAGGAGTTGGCCGCTGGCCAGGCGGGGCCGCCTGCGGCCTGGGCTGCGCTGCCGCGCCGCATGCGCAGCACGGCCATGCCCGCCATGACGAGCAGGGCAATGAGCAGCACATTGGCAAAGCCCTCGCCCAGCCCCAGGGCGTTGGCCAGCCAGGCCAGGCCCAGGCCAGCGGCCAGGCCGCCCAGCAGGCCGCCCCACTGGCGGCGCGGCTGTTGGGCGGCCTGTTGCTGGCCGGGCGCGGCTGGCTGCTGGCGGGCCGCTTCGCGCTGGGTGACCTGGCTGGACTGGCGGCCCGCCGAGCGGCCGCCGCCCAGGCGTGCGGCCCCGGCGTCGAAGCTGAATGCGGCCAGCAGCGCAAAGGCCAGCGCCAGCGCAATGAGGCGCATGATGTGTTGCAGGAAGTGGCGCGCGGGGCGACTCGGGAAGGCAGATGTCATGGCAGGTGTCTCCTGGTCAGAAAAAAGAAAAGGGTTCGCGCGCCTGAAGAAGGGGGCGCAAAGCGGGGATTCAAGCGGGGATGCCCGGGCAGACGGGGCGAAGGTTGCCCGGCGCGGACAGACCGCAAACAGTCTCTCAGGCCCAAGCGGGCGGCGATGATAGGACCGGAAGACGCACCCGCGCCAAAGCCTGCTTGCCATCGGACAGAAGGCAAACCGATTCTGATGAGCGGATAGCCGGGCGGCCAACAGGCTTTCAGGGGCATTTCTAGAATCGCGGCCAGTCCACTCAAACCGCACCAGCTGATTTTCATGAACGTCATTCATCCGGGCGCTTTTCTCACGCTGCATTACCGCCTTGCGGGGCCGCAAGGCGATGTCGTCAATACCTTTGCGGGGCCGCCGGCCACGCTCACGCTGGGCACAGGCTCGCTGGCGCCCGCGCTGGAGCAGCGCCTGCTGGGGCTGGCCGAAGGCGCGCGCGCCACATTCGAGCTGCCCGAAGGCGAAGTGTTTGGCCAGCGCAACCCCGACATGATCCAGTGGCTGCCCCGCAAGGAGCTGGACGAGCTGGACGCGCCCGACGCCGCCTATGCCGTGGGCGAAGTGCTGGAGCTGGCGCGGCCTGATGGCCAGGGCACTTTTGCGGGCGTGGTGCTGGCCGTGCGCGGCGATGGCGCGGTGCAGCTGGACTTCAACCACCCGCTGGCAGGCCGCCCCGTGAGCTTTGAAGTGCAAATCATCGGGGTGATGAATGACTGAAGCGGCGGACGCCGCCAGCGGCATTGCAAGCGCTGTTGCAAGCCGCATCGAAAACGGCATTGAAAACGCGCAAGGCCAGGATGCCGAAGTGCTGCTGGCCGCGCCGCGCGGCTTTTGCGCCGGCGTGGACCGGGCCATTGAAATCGTGGAGCGCGCGCTGGCCAAATTCGGCGCGCCCATCTATGTGCGCCACGAAATCGTGCACAACACCTACGTGGTCAATGACCTGAAAGCCAAAGGCGCCATCTTCATTGAAGAGCTGGACGACGTGCCGCCCGGCGCCACGCTCATCTTCAGCGCCCACGGCGTGCCCAAGGCCGTGCAGCGTGAAGCCCAGCGGCGGGGCTTTCGCATCTTCGACGCCACCTGCCCGCTGGTGAGCAAGGTGCATGTGGAAGTGGCCAAGCTCCACAAGGAAGGCTACGAATTCATCATGATCGGCCACAAGCGCCACCCCGAAGTGGAAGGCACGCTGGGCCAGCTGCCGCCCGGCACGATTCACCTGGTGGAAACGGAAGAAGACGTGCAGCGCGTGCAGCCCTCGCAGACCGAAAAACTGGCCGTCGTCACGCAAACCACGCTCAGCGTGGACGACGCGGCCAGCATCACCGCCGCCGTGAAAGCGCGCTTTCCGCAAGTGCGCCAGCCCAAGCAGCAAGACATCTGCTACGCCACGCAGAACCGCCAGGACGCGGTGAAAGTGATGAGTCCGAAGGTGGATGTGGTCATCGTCGTGGGCAGCCCGACCAGCAGCAACTCCAACCGCCTGCGCGAAGTAGCCCGCCGCCTGGGCACTGAAAGCTACATGGTGGACAGCGCCGAAGACCTGCGCCCCGAATGGGTGCAGGGCAAATCCCGCATCGGCCTGACGGCAGGCGCGTCAGCCCCTGACATTCTGGTGCGGCAGGTGATTGAGCGGCTGCGCGCGCTGGGCGCGGTATCGGTGCGTACGCTTGAAGGCGTGCAAGAAAGCATGAAATTCCCGCTGCCCAAGGGGCTGAAGCTGGACGGGCAAGAAGCCAGCGGCCTCCAGCACCTGCGCTGAGAGCCTGTTTGCCACCCGCCCGTGGGAGCGCAAAGAGCGTGGACAGGGAGAAGTCTGCGGCCTTGCAAATCCCCGCTGGGCCGCAAGGGATGAGGCGCTGGCAGCGAGCGCATTGATTTGCTCTTTTATCTATAGCTATATGTCCTAGTGAAATCAGCGCAAGGCAGCATTTGATCCCCTTCAATTTGCTCCTGTTTCTGATGTGTTTGCAGGCTGCAAGCAGGCTCTGTGGCAAGGGCTGCGCCGTGATGGGCGTATCTACAATTGCCAGCTTTGTATAAACACACGGCAAGGATCGCCATGCAAACCCAACTGGGCAAATGGGGCAACAGCACCGGCTTGCGCATTCCGGCGGAAATGCTGGTTCATCTGGGCGGCGACAAGAATGCACGCGTTGAAATCAGCCCGCTGCCTGAAGGCGGGCTGCTGATCAGGCCCGTGGCGCAGGCGCAGCCGCGCAGCAAAACGCCTGCCGAATGGGCCGAGCAGTTGCGCGCTTTGCAACGCTCCATGCCCGTGGGCCACTCCGTCGTGCGCCAGATGCGCGATGAAGAACTGTGAGCCGCACGCGCATGACCATCGCCCGCACCTATGTGGATACCCCCGTGCTGATGGCCCTGGTGTGCCCCGAACCCGAATCGGAGCGCGCGCTGCGGTGGCTGGGTTCCTGCCAGTGGCAGGAGCTGCTGATTTCGCCTTGGACGCACGCTGAACTGGCTGGCGCTCTGGCCGTCAAGCAGCGTTTGCGGCAGCTCAGTGCGGCCAAGGCGCAGCAGGCGCTGGAGCAGGGCCGCTCCTTTTTGTCCAACGTGCCGTGCGCAGACATCACCCTGGCTGACTTTGATGCCGCTGCCACGCTGTGCGCCCCTGCTGCCGCCAGATTGCGCGCGCCGGATGCCCTGCATCTGGCCGTGGCCGCGCGCAGCGGCTGCAACGCGCTGGCTACTTTTGACGCCGGCATGCAAAAAGCCGCCCGCAAGCTGGGGCTGGCATCCGTCTCTTTTTGAAGCCCTTTTCTTTCCAGAACATGACTACACAAAACCTCCTCGTCGAACTCTTCACCGAAGAACTGCCCCCGAAGGCGCTGCAAAAGCTGGGCGAAGCCTTTGCCGGGCGGCTGCTGGAGCAGCTGCGCGCGCAGGGCCTGGTCGCCGAAGGCGCGCGGGCCACGCCTTACGCCACGCCGCGCAGGCTGGCCGCGCACATCACGCAAGTCAAGGCCCGGGCCGATGACCAGCCGCGCCGCATCAAGCTCATGCCCGTGAGCGTGGGGCTGACGGCAGACGGCCAGCCCACGCCCGCGCTGCTGAAAAAGCTGCATGCCGTGGGCGCTGACGCCGCCGCCGTGCCCCGCCTGCAACGCGCGCCGGACGGCAAGGCCGAGGCCCTGTTTCTGGACAGCGTGGCGCCCGGCGCGAGCTTGCAGGCCGGTTTGCAGGCGGCGCTGCATGAAGCCATCGCCAAACTGCCCATTCCGAAGGTGATGACCTACCAGCTGCAAAGCGGCACGCCCCTGCCCGGCTGGGACAGCGTGCAGTTCGTGCGCCCCGCGCATGGCCTGCTGGCGCTGCACGGCGCGGATGTAGCGCCCGTGACCGCGCTGGGCCTGACGGCGGGCCGCCTCACGCACGGCCACCGCTTTGAAGCGCAGGCCGATCCCATCGAAATCGCCCATGCCGACGACTACGCCCGCGCCCTGCGCGAGCAAGGCGCGGTGATTGCCAGCTTTGCCGAGCGCCGCGCCGACATTGCCGCGCAATTGCAAGCGGCCGCCGCACAGGCCGGACAGCAGCTGGGCGAAGAGCTGACTCCCATTCAGGACGAGGCCCTGCTCGATGAAGTCACCGCCCTGGTGGAGCGCCCCAAGGTGCTCATCTGCCAGTTCGAGCCAGAGTTTTTGCAGGTGCCGCAAGAGTGCCTCATCCTCACCATGAAGGCCAACCAGAAGTACTTTCCGCTGCTCGACGGCGCAGGCCGGCTCGCCAACCGCTTTCTCGTGGTCAGCAACATCAGCCCGCAAGATGCCAGCGCCGTCATTGGCGGCAACGAGCGCGTGGTGCGCCCGCGCCTGGCCGACGCGCGCTTTTTCTTCGAGCAAGACCTCAAAAAAACCCTGGAAAGCCGCGTGCCCGGCCTGGCCAAAGTCGTCTATCACAACAAGCTGGGCACCCAGGGCGAGCGCAGCGAGCGCGTGCGCCAGATTGCCCATGCCATCGTCCATCAGCTGCGGCAGGCGCAATACCCCTACACGCCCGAAGACAAAAGCGCCTTTGACGCGCTGGACAGCAAAGTCCAGCAAGCCGCGCGCCTGGCCAAGTGCGATTTGCTCACCGACATGGTGGGCGAGTTTCCCGAGCTGCAAGGCGTGATGGGCGGCTACTACGCCCGCCACGAGGGCCTGCGCGACGGCGTGGCCATCGCCATTGAAGACCACTACAAACCGCGCTTTGCGGGCGACGCCCTGCCGCGCAACCACACCGGCTGCGTGCTCGCGCTGGCCGACAAGCTCGAAACCCTGGTGGGCCTGTTCGGCATTGGCAGTCTGCCCACGGGCGACCGCGACCCCTTTGCGCTGCGCCGCCACGCGCTGGGCGTGCTGCGCATCCTGGGCGAAAAGCGGCTGCCGCTGGAGCTGCCCGCGCTCATTGCCGCTGCCGTGCCCGCCTTTGGCAGCCTCATACAAGACCCCGCGCAGCCGCTGCTGGCCTTTTTTGGCGACCGCCTGGCCGTCAGCCTGCGCGAGCAGGGCTACAGCGCGCAGGAAGTGGACGCCGTGCTGGCCCTGCCGCTGGGCCGCCTGGGCGATGTCGCCGCGCGCCTGGCGGCCGTGCGCGCTTTTGCCGCCCTGCCCGAAGCCGCCGCGCTGGCCGCTGCCAACAAGCGCATCGGCAACATCCTGAAAAAAGCCGAAGCCGAAGGCCCCGTGGACGCCCACGTGAACGACGCCCTGCTTCAGGAAGATGCCGAAAAAGCCCTTTACGCCGCCATGCAGGCCACCGCGCCCGCTGCCAGCGCGCAGTTCGAGGCAGGCGACTACACCGCCAGCTTGCAAACCCTGGCCGCCCTGCGCGCGCCCGTGGACGCTTTTTTTGACGACGTGATGGTCAATGCCGAGCAGCCCGATCTGCGCCTGAACCGCCTGGGCCTGCTCAAGATGCTGCACCAGGCCATGAACCGCGTGGCCGACCTGGCCCGGCTGGCGGCCTGAGGCAGCCCCCCCATGAGCGCCCCCGCGCCCGCAGCGCAGCAGCCGGCTGCACCGCGCACGCCGGAGCAGGATCGCGCGGCATGGCGCGCGCTGATCTGGACGGCTGCCCCCGTCATCGCCACCCTTGCGCTGCGCGCCAGCCTGCACGGCCACGCGGGCGAAGCCATGCAAGGGCCGCATGGCGCGCTGCAACCCTTGCGCGAAGCCGCCCAGGCCGCCAGCGCCGGGCAGGCGCTGTGGCTCGCCGCGCGCCCCTTCATCCTGTCAGCGGCTGCCTTGCTGGCCTTGTGGCTGGCAGGCCGCCAGGCGTTGCGCCGCTGCGGCTGGCAACGCTTGCGCCCCGCCGCCCTGGCCCTGTGGCTGCTGCTGTGGCTGGCCGCCGCAGCCTGGCTGGTGGCCAGCCACCTCAACCGCACAGGCCGCAGCGCCCAGCCCGCGCAAACCGCACAAGTGCTGCTCGTGCGCGAAATCGCCCCCACCTCGCGCGGCCCCGGCGGCG
Organism: Ottowia massiliensis; assembly: GCF_900240305.1. Lineage (NCBI taxonomy): Bacteria > Pseudomonadati > Pseudomonadota > Betaproteobacteria > Burkholderiales > Comamonadaceae > Ottowia > Ottowia massiliensis. The sequence goes on from NZ_LT964854.1 coordinate 1,314,902, forward strand.
CCGAGGTCTATGTGCAGACCGGCCCCGGCGCCCCCGCGCTGCGCGTGCTGGCCGAGGGCCGCGCCATGTCCGACTTTCCGCAGAACAGCGCCGTCACCCTGCGCCCTTGGCGCGGCCGCTGGTGGGGCCGATGGGCGACGATAGAGCGCGCTGGCGAGAACTGAAAAGGGCTGGGCATCCGCCCGCAGGCTGTCTGTGGATGCGGAAAGCGTGAACTCAGGTGGCAGGCTTCGGCAGTCCTGGGTTGTGCCAAGCCTCGCCGGACCACAAGGCGCGCCTGCGCCTTGCAGCCCATCCCGAACTGCCGCTCCTCAAGGCCAAACTGCGGGCCAGGCCGTGAACCGGTTTCAAAAGGCAATCGGCTCCCAAAACCATGGCCGCCCCGGCCCGTGCCACAGACGCCACGCAGACGCCAGAGCGGACGCAGCGGATGGAAACGGCCCCAGGCAGGCTCCGCATGCCAGACACAATCAAAAAAGGAGCAGATTTGAGGGGCTGAAACGCAGCCTTGCGCAGATTCCACTAGGACATCACGCTATATATAAAGGAGCTAAAAGCCATGCCCTCGACTTGATTCATCCGCAGGCGGCTTTTCTTCCCATCTTTGAACCGCGCTTTGCCCCCTGCGGTCTGGCCATGAACAGGCCCCAGCGGTAGCCGTCAGGCGGCTTCCTTGGCCTGCTGCGCAGCCAGGCGTTCGGCCTTGAGCATCTTGGTTTTGATGCGGTTGCGTTTGAAGGCGGAGAGGTAATCGATGAACAGCCTGCCCTTGAGGTGGTCCATTTCGTGCTGAATGCACACGGCCAGCAGGCCATCGGCCTCGATTTCGCGCGATTGGCCGTTTTCATCCAGCGCCCGCACCTTCACTTGTGCGGCGCGTTCCACGCCGTCATAGACGCCGGGAATGGATAGGCAGCCTTCCTCGCCCTTGACGCGCTCTTCGCTGGCCCACAGCAGCTCGGCGTTGATGAGCGCGATGGGCTGGTTGCGTTCTTCGGACACGTCAATGACGATGACGCGCTCATGCACATCAATCTGCGTGGCGGCCAGGCCGATGCCCTTGGCCTCGTACATGGTTTCGAGCATGTCGGCCACCAGGGTGCGGATGCGGCCATCCACCGCCTGCACGGGCTGCGCCACTTTTTGCAGGCGCGGATCGGGAAAGTGAAGAATGGGAAGAAGCGCCATGAAGCTTAGAGAACCTGTTCACAGTCGGCCCGTGGTTTGCGGGAAGCGGCCCGGCTGACCAGCCTGTGCGCAAAAACCACGGCAAATGACGCAGCCAGCTTAAGCCGGCTGCAAAAAATGTGGCTATTTTCTTTATTTTTTGCTTTTCGCGTTGGCTTCACGCGCCACATCCGTTGCTCCGACACATTCGTTGAATGCAAAATACAGGCGCTTAGTCAAGAATACAAGCTGCAAAACAATGAAACACACCTTTGCGGATCTCCCCAAGCGCCTCGCTCTGCCTGCCCTGGCGGTGCTGGCCGCCGCCGTGGCCCTGCCCGCCCAGGCGCGCTTCCCCAACTACCCCATCACATCGCAGCAGCGCGCTACCGCACAGAAAGTGGCGCAAGACGGCGTGCCGTTGTCCGCGCTGGCGCCCAACGCGCCAGACGAATACACGGTGAGGCGGGGCGATACGCTGTGGCGCATTTCAGGCTTGTTTCTGCGCTCGCCCTGGCGCTGGCCTGAACTGTGGGGCATGAATATCAACGACATTCGCAACCCCCACCTGATCTATCCGGGGCAGAAGCTGTATCTGGACAAGTCCAATGGCCGCGCTCGCCTGCGCCTGATGCGCCCGCTGGACGGCACGAATGGCACGGTGCGCGTCACGCCGCAAACCCGCGTGGAAATGCTTGACAGCAGCCCGCTGCCCACCTTGCAGCCGCACATGATTGAGCCGTTCCTGACCGAGCCGATCGTGGCCGATCTGGAAACCTTCGAGAAAGCGCCGCGCATTGTTGCCCGCACCGAAAAGCGCGTGCTGGTGTCCGAGGGCGACCGCGCCTACGCGCGCGGCCCGAAGGATGCGCCGCTGAAAATCACGCCGAATGAGACCACGCTCTACCGCGTGTTCCGCCGCGCCGTGCCGCTCAAGGACCCTGAAACCGGCGAAATCCTGGGCTACGAAGGCCAGTTCGCGGGCAAGGTGAAACTGGTGCGCAACGAAACCATTCTGGACGAGCGCGACAAGAAAAAAGCCAACAACGAGCGCGATTCCGAATTTGACCCGCCCCGCGTGCCCGCTTCCGGCATGCGCAGCGCTGGCGAATACACCGATGCCGAGCTGATCCGCATGGGTTACATGTCGGCGGATGGCTCCACGGTCAAAGGCACGCCCGTGCCCGCCACGGTAGACGTGATCAGCACCAAGGAAGAAATCAAGGCGGGCGACATCCTGGTGCCCGAGCCGCCGGAAGAATTCCGCAGCTACACGCCGCATGCGCCGCTGTATCCGGTCAATGCGCGCGTGGTCTCCATCTACGGGCCGGGCGTGAACTACGCCGGCTCCTTGCAGGTGGTGGCCATCAACAAGGGCCTGCAAGACGGCGTGGAAAAAGGCCAGGTGCTGGCGCTGTACACCGTGGGCAAGAACATCAAGGACAAAACGGATGGCAACCGGATCATCCGCCTGCCGGATGAGCGCAACGGCATCGGCATGGTCTTCCGCGTGTTCGACCGCGTCTCCTACGTGCTGGTGATGGAATCCTTGCTGCCCGTGGAAGTGGGCGACAAGCTGATCAATCCCACCGACATGGAAGGCGCCGACATCGTGAACTGATCCGGCGGGCGTGCCGCGCCGCATTCCTGCCGTAACCGGTTTTCCCAACCGTCTTTCCGCGCCCGCCGCCCGGCCCCTTCCGGACGGCGGGTTTTTTCATTCAGCTGCGCCATCTTTTGCCCCGCCATGCCTCCTGACGAACTCGCCGCCTGGCTGCGCCTGACGCTCACCCCTGGCGTTGGCAATGCCACGGCCCGCCGGCTGCTGGCCGCCTTTGGTCTGCCGCAGCGGGTGTTTGCGCAAAGCGCCAGCGCCTTGCGGCAAGTCGTCACGGCCGCCCAGGCTTCGGCGCTGCTCCAGGAGCCGCCCGGGCTGCCCGCCCAAATTGAAACCACCTGGCAATGGCTGATGCAGCCTGGCGAAGAAGCTGGCGGGCCGCAGGATGCCGCCGTCACGCGCAGCATCGTCACGCTGGGCGATGAGAACTATCCGCCCAGCCTGCTCGCCACGGAAGACCCGCCCCTGCTGCTGTATCTCATGGGCCGCTGCGACTGGCTCCAGGCCACGGGCTGGCCTGCCGCGCTCGCCATCGTCGGCAGCCGCAATCCCACGCCGCAAGGGCAAATCAACGCCCGCCAGTTTGCGCAGGCGCTGGCCGGGCAGATGTCCGTCGTCTCCGGCCTGGCCCTGGGCATCGACGGCGCGGCGCATGAAGGCGCGCTACAGGGCGCGCAACCGGAGCGGCTGGCCACCATTGCCGTCATCGGCACGGGGGCCGATCGCGTCTATCCGGCGCGCCACCGCGATCTGGCCCACCGCATCGCCCGGCAAGGCCTGCTGGTCAGCGAATACCCGCTTGGCACGCCGCCAGTGGCAGCCAACTTTCCCAAGCGCAACCGCATCATCTCCGGCCTTTCGCTGGGCGCGCTCGTGGTGGAGGCAGCGCTGCAATCGGGTTCGCTCATCACGGCGCGGCTGGCTGCGGAGCAGGGCAAAGAGGTCTTCGCCATCCCCGGCTCCATTCACGGCACGCAATCGCGCGGCTGCCACGCCCTCATCCGCCAGGGCGCCAAGCTGGTGGAAACCGCGCAAGACATTCTGGAAGAGCTGCGCCTGCCTGCCTCCCGGCCCGCGCCCGCTGCACCCGCCACGCCCGCCCCATCCACGGCGCCCACCGTCAGCGCCCCGCCGCCAGCCGGAGGGCCGCACGCCAGCCTGCTGACCGCCCTGGGCGCCGACCCGGCCAGCCTGGACGCTTTGCAGGCACGCACCGGCTGGCCCACGCCCCAGCTGCAAGCCGCCTTGCTGGAGCTGGAACTGGCCGGCCAGGTTGGCCGCCTGCCCGGCGGCTTGTTTCAGCGCTTGGGCGCGGCCTGAGAACCCCGGTTCGCAATCTGTCCGTGGCAGCAAAAGGCGCGAAGCCGGGCCGTCTCGAGCGTTGCGAAGCCGGGCCGCGCCAGCGTCAGAACCCGGTTGCAGCCTGGCTGCGAGCCTGGGCAGGCAGGCAAAAGGCTGCGCCCCGGAACGGGTTTCACAGGCTGAATGGCATCAAAAACAGGAGCAAATTTAGGGGATATAAAAATGCCTCTCGCGCAGTTTCCACTAGGACGTCATGCTATGGATAGAGAAGCAAATATCGCCCTCTACGCATGTCTGATCCTGCTCAAGCCGCCCTTTCACTCCTTCCACCCCTCCACAGTCAGCCTCTGAACAAGCTCCAGGGCCGCCGCACACCGGCCTGCGGCCCACCGCTACGGATGAAAACAGGCCCGGAGCAAGAAGCGAAGCAACAAAGCATTACATCCCGGCTGCCGCCACAGTCTTGCAAGCGGCCCAATGCGGGGCATCTGCGCAGGCGGCGCATGGCAGACATGCGCGCGGCCGGGCCGCCCGGCCCGGTCTTTTCCCCGCTTTTTCCCAACTGCAAACAAACCCTGAAAGGAAGCCGTCCCATGAACAAAATCCTGGTTGCCGTGTTTGACACCGAAACCGCCGCCTATGAAGGACTGAGCGCCCTCAAGGAGCTGAACGCCAGCGGCGACATCACCCTCAACGCCACGGCCGTCATCGCCAAAAGCGCCGACGGCGCGCTCGGCCTGCGCCAGGCCGCCGAACAAGGCCCCGGCAGCACGGCGCTGGGCCTGGTCACCGGATCGCTGATCGGGCTGCTGGCAGGCCCTCTGGGCTTGGCGCTGGGCGCCACCGCTGGCGGACTGACGGGGCTGCTGCTGGACTTGCGCCGCGCAGGCATGAGCGAGGAATTCGTGCAGGAAGTCAGTGAAAAACTGGCGCCCGGCAAATCCGCCGTGCTGGCCGACATGGATGAAACCTGGACCGTGCCCGTGGACACCCGCCTGGAGCCGCTGGGCGCCGTCGTCGTGCGCCACCTGCGCGCCGAAGTGGAAGAAGACCAGCTAAACCGCGAAGCCGCCCAGATCAAAGCCGAGCGCGCGCAGCTCAAGGCCGAACTGGCCGAAGCCAGCGACGAAGCCAAAACCAAAGTGCAGGCGCATTTGCACGCGCTGGAAAAAAAGGCCCAGGCCCTGCAAGCGCGCGCGCAAGCCGCCCTGGAAGACATACGCAAGGAAGCCGAACACAAAACCACCGCCATGCAGGCGCAAATCCAGACGGCCAGCGAACGCCAGAAAGCCAAGGTGGAACAACGCCTGAGCGCAGCCAAAGCCAGCTATGAAGCGCGCACCGCCAAACTGAAGCAGGCTTGGGAAAGCTTCAAACAGGCCCTTTCATGAGAGCAGGGAAGGTGCTAATTCAGCTCCCATTTCAATAGCGTGATGTCCTAGAGAAACGGGCGCAAACGGCATTTTCTTAACCTCAGAATTTGCTCCTGTTTTTGACATTCTCAGCCCGGTCCGCGTCCCGCCGCGCGCCGGGCTTTTTCTCGCCAGCCAGCCTGCGCCGCCTTGCGGACAGGCCATGAGAAAAGCCGCTTTCCCGCCGCTTTTGTGCGCGGCCCTGCGCCGCCCAGCAGCTTTGGGGCGGCGGCATCTTTGAGCAGCGGCATCCGGATCAGCCCGTCGAAAAAGCCCGACTGCCCCCCAAGGCGGGCTTGCTCCCTCGCTATCCATTCAAAAAAAGTACACCGCCTGCCCAAAAATGTGAAACATTTCAGCGCCAAGGCCTCTGTCGCAGCCGAACGCGATTAGCACACGCACTCGCACGCATTCATACGCATGCCGTAACGGCCTGCGCTGCTTTCAAACCATCTTTCCGCTGAGGCCCTTCATGAAGGTGGCCTCGCTCCAGCCGCTGCAACCACTGCCGCCACCGCCGCCGTCACCTGCCGCTCCCAGCGCCGCGCCCGCCCCGGCAGCGCCCCGGCGCGAGCCGCACGGCCATGAGCAGCCGCCTCATTCAAGCCCTGAACCTGCGCTCCAGCCTTGCCTTGCCGAGTCTGACGTACCGCTCACACCTGGCGCCACGCTGTCCGGGCTGATCTTCAATCACAAGGCTCCCGTGCAAGTGCCGCTGGATCTGGAGCCTATTGCCTACAAGCCTTCGCTCCCCATCATCGGCGGCGAGCAGCTGGCGCCCGTTTCGCCCGTCGGCGCTCCCGGCGCTGCTTCCAATTCGGCGCCCACGGCCAGCCGCGAGGAGATTGCGGCGCTGGAGCTGCTGCTGCGCTCGCCCGAGAGCCAGGCCATCGTGCGCGACTTTGGCAGCGCCAGCGCATCCGCGTCCGGCGTGCCCGGCGGCAATGCTGTGGCCGACAGCATCATTCAGCGCTACGGGCCTGATCTGGCCGCGCGGCTGAACCAGCTGCATCAGGCGCAAAACGCCGTGCGTCAGCAGTATCTGGATGCAATGAATGCCATGCGGCAGGCGCGGCTGCCCACGCAGAGAACGCCTGAGTGGTATGAGGCGGCAAATGGCAGAAGTCTGCCGGGCTGGCACTTTGTTGAAAACGGCGTCAGGTTCGCTGGCAGCCCCACGGATATTCCGACGGGGTTCAGGTTTGGCGACACGGGGCACTGGGAGTTTGACCCCATTGACTTCACCCGCCACTGGGCCGCAGGCGATAGCCCGGCGCAGCGCGCCTTTGCCAGCCTGTATGGCCCTGATCCGCTGGAGTTCCGCTACGAGCGCCGCGACAGCCTGAGTGCGGGCATGAATGTGCGGCAGCACTACTACCTGGGCGAGCAGCAGCTGGACATATCGGACGTGCGCAACCACGGGCGCGGAGAAACTTTCAGCGAGCCATGGCGGCATCTGCGCGATCCGGCCACGGGCCATGAATACATCGTCACCAACACCCGCCCTGACAGCCGCCTTGAGCCGCTCGGAGGCGCCATTGATCCGGCGCGCCCGCCCAATCTGTATCACCCCGAAGCGGTGTGGTTCGACCCCGTGCATGGCTGGGTGACCGACCCGGGCAACATCAAGGTCAAGCGCGACTGGTTTGACCGCCTTGTGGGCTTTGCCGCCACCTCCTTTTTTGCCGTGGTCAGCGGCGGCGTGGCCGGGGCGCTGACTTCCAGCCTCATCGGCCAGGCGGCCTTTACCGCAGCGGCCACGGGTCTGATGCAGCAAGGCACGAGCGGCGATGGCTTTAGCTTTCGCGACGTGCTGCGCGGCGCTGTGGGCGGGGCGCTGACGGCGGGGCTGACGCAAGCGGCCGGACTGGGCGGCGCGGCCAGCGCGGCCAGCGCAGGCGAGCGGCTGATGCGCATCACCGGGCAGGCCACCATCCAGGGCGCCATTCAGGATGTGCTGGGCGGCAACTTCCGAGACGGCTTTGTGCAAGGCATGCTCTCGGGCGCGGCAGGCGAAGTGCGCGCGCGCATTGACGCCAGCATTGCCAGCCAGCTGAACCTTTCGGCCAGCCAGCGCAGCATGATGCACCTGCTCTCGCGCGCCACAGGCAGCGCCTTGCAAGCGCTGGGCAATCCCAATGACCCGGCCGCCGCCTTCGCGCAGGACTTTCTGGGCAGCGTCATGAGCGGCCTGCCTATGCCGCAGGCGCAAAGCCGCGCGCCTCAGGCGCCGTCACAAGATGCCGCCGCGCAGGGGTCGCGCCAGGGCGCCAATGCACAAGAGCGCCCCGCCGCGCAAGCCGCGCAGCCGCAGACCAAACCAGCCGCGCAATCTGTCACCGTGGCCGCAGGCGACACGCTGGAGAGCCTGGCGCGGCAGCTCTACGGCAGCCGCTGGAGGGCGGGCCTGCCGGTGCTGATGGCCGACAACCAAATCACCACCAACGCCTGGGGCAGCCCGCTGATTCGCCCCGGGCAAAGCCTGCAAGCCAGGCCTCTGGATGGCTTGCGCGCCAGCCAGATCGAGCAACTCTCGCGCCTGGGCGGACAAGTCATAGGCCGCAACGCGCGCGGGCTGAACTTGAGAGAGCAGATCGAGCGCATCCGCGCGCAAGCGCCTGCTGCGCCTGCAACGCCCATGCGGCCCTCAAAGCCAGCGCTGCCAGAGTGGGCCAGGCCGCAGGATTTGGCTCCGACCGTGGAAAACGCCAGAAGGCTGGGGCTGCCGGAGACAACTCGGCCTGCAGCAAACCGCAGGCCTTCCGCTGAAAGGCCTGCAAACGAGCCGCCTGCCTTGACTCGCTATCTGGATCACGCAGGCCGGGCGGTCAATGCTGCTGTCAATGCCATTGCCGAGCCGGTGGCGATGGCCGTTGATCTGGGAATGGCTGGAGTGGGCGCTGCTTACACGGCAACTACGGGCAAGCCCGCAGACATGCCTTTCATCAGTTTCGCCAGCCAGGATGTCGCAGACGGAGCCACGGCGGCAGATTTGCTCAATGGCATGAATCCGGTCTATGGCCTGATGGTCACGGCGCATGAAATTGGGCGCGCCATTAGTTTCAATGACACCGGCGCTCTGGCGGAAATCGGCGGAGGAATGGTTGGGAGCATGGTTGGTCCTAATAGAACACCGAGACCCTTTACTCCCACAATGAGAGGAATTACATCTCTTTCTGCACATAACGTACGTTTTTCTCAAAGCACGATTTCGTATCACAGAATTGATCGCTCTACAAACTTGCCATATACTTATGACGATCTTGTCGATAATATGAGAAATTATGGTTGGAGAGGTGATCCAATAGATGTGGTTCATATGCCAGACGGCATTTTGACGAGTGTAGATAATACCCGTTTAGCCGCAGCCAGAGAAGCAGGGATCAATATTCAGGCAAATATTCATGGTTTTAATGATCCATTACCTGACGAGTTTTACCTGACCAGACGCTTTGGCGATGCGAGAACTTGGGGGGAGGCTGTCCTGTATAGAATCAGAAGGCAGCGTCCTCCTGTTTTTGAAATTGACAATCCGAATGGTGCAGTCAGACGCCCGGTACTAAATGGAGGAAAGAATGAATAATTCAATAATAGGCATGGATTTTTTTAAAACGGAGACATTGCCGGAATATTTTTCTTTTCCGCCTGATTTCGTTAATTTCATATCATTAAAAAAACCGCCTAATTTATTTCCATGGTGGCTTATGTGCCATTATCCAGGCACATCGGATGCTTGGCTCAAGCTACTCAGAAGAAGTTATCCGGCGCGGCAATTAATTCCTTTTGCCAAATATGATTATACAGATGACATTGCCTGCTTTGATGCAAGTTTACCTTCTAAAAATCCAAGCGTCTATTATATTCACATGTTTGCCACACCAGGCTGGGAAAATCGTGGAAATGTCATTGATTTTAATGCTTGGCTGCAAGCTGCTTTAGAAGATGCACGTCGCGATAAAGAAGACGTGCAATAAATAAATATGTATACATATTTGATCTGGGATCACTCTCATGTGACATATTTTAATAAATATTAGCTTTTAAGGAGTTTGTCGGACCGGAGGATGAGCTGTTCACCAGCCAAATGGAGTGCGCCCACATTGCCAGCCGGCTGAACCTTTCGTCCAGCCAGCGCAGCATGATGCGCCTGCTCTCGCGCGCCACAGGCAGCGCCTTGCAAGCGCTGGGCGACCCCAATGACCCGGCCACCGCCTTCGCGCAGGACTTTTTGGGCAGCGTCATGAGCGGCCTGCCCATGCCGCAGGCACGCCCTGCCGCCGCACGGGATGCGCGCGAAGCCACTCTGGCGCTGCTGGACGAGACCTTCGGCAACACCGCGCGCGATCCGCGCGACACCTTGCTGCTGGCTGCGGGGGCGGACGCTGGCGTCTGGACAGAATCGCTCAGCCGCAGCTTTGGCTTTGGCCGCGGCTACGCAGAAGGCCGTGGCATGAGCCTGCTGCAAACGGGCGATGCCGTCGTCAGCCGCATCAACTTTCCATTTTGGCCGCCTGAATTGCGAGCGGGCTTTGTTTGGCGGGATTGCTCCGCCGCCGTTTTGGATTCAGTCTCAGATGGGCGCGGGCGCTGCTGGCGGGGTTGTTTCTTCCTGCACCCATTGGGCGAAAGCGGGCAGGGCCGCCGCCAGAGGCCAGCCTACGATGGCGGGCAGTTCATACGGATGCCACTGTGCCAGCGCCGTCTGTAGCGCGGGCCAGGCGCGTGCCGTGGTTTTGAATAGCACGCGCCACTCGGCTTCTTGCAGCACCTCGCCTTGCCAGCGGTACACACTTTCGATGGCGCTGATTTGCACGCATGCCGCAAGCCGTGCCTGCACTGCGGCTTGCGCCAGTTCGCGTGCTTGGGCGGCGCTGCCTACGGTGGTCATGGCCAGCCAGAGGGCATGGGCGGGTTCTTGCGCGGAGCGGGGCATGACTGCGATGGTTTCCTGTAAACGCGCAGATCAGCGTTGTGGCGCGGCAGCGTGTGGGCATTGGGCCAGCAATGCTGGCAGTGTTTGCTGATCCAGCTGTCCTGCGTGGCGGGCGCAAGGCCGCCCGTTCGTCATGAGCACGGTAAATGGCAAGGTGCCACGGGTGTTGCCCGCCGCGCGCATGAGCGCCGTCAGGCCTTTGCCGCCGCGCGCGACGGGCAAAGTGCTGCCCACGCGCTGCATCGCGCGAGCTGCGGCGGCAGGCGTGTCTGCCGTGACCAGCAGCACGCGCCAGCCGCTGGGGCCGTCGGCCAGCTGTTGCAGCAGGGGCATTTCGGCCAGACACGGAGCGCAGTCCACGCTCCAGAAGTTGATGAGCAAAGGCCCCGGTTCCTGGGAGGCGGTGATGAAACGCCCGCCATCCAGCGAGGGCAGCGTGAAGTCCCAGTCATCTGGCAAAGGCTCAAGCGCTTGCGCGCGGGCGGTCAGAGCCGCGCTTAAAGCCAAGGCCGTGAACAAAAGGCGTATCAGGGCGCGTGTGAAAGGAAAAGGCATGCGGAGAAAAAGCATGAACGCAGTCTGTTATGTGGCAAATATGTTTTTGCGAATCGGCGTTGAATGCAGGATTTTCTTTCGCAAATCATACCCATTGAGGCGTATGGCGGCACGGCATGCTTTTGCGAGTTTTCAATATTCAGGAATTCCTAAAGCGGGGATTCATTTTCGCGATACGGGTCACTGATACTGTGTGGCTGTGATGCCGGGCATATTTGCTCAGACATGCCAATACGGCAATAAAAATATTGGCGTTTATGTTTGCTGTGAAACGACTGGCCGTTTTCGCTGGCAGCGTACATTGAACGGGCTGTCAGAGGCATCAGCAGCAGACGGTGCAGAGGCGAGATGCTTTCAATTCAAAGCACTGAAAAGGCATATCGCGCAGTATTGGCGCTGAGGTCTAGCTATTGAATAAGGAGCGGATTGAGATGCTGAGCTAAGCTTTGCGCCGGGCGCAGCTTTCGGGCTGCGCCCTGGAGCCGCCGTTCGCACTTTTTCATGTGAACGGTGGCTCTGAAAAGCATGGTCAGAAGTCCAGCTTCACCCCTGCGTAGATGTAGCGGCCCCGGTTCGGCCCCCACAGGTGGGTGACGTCCATTTCGCCGTCGCCGTTGATCCACAAAAAGCTCTCTTTGTCCACCTGGCGGTAGTTGAAAAGGTTGTCCACGCCCAGGTAGAGGGAGACGTTTTTGCTGATGCTGTATTGGCCGCGCACGTCCACGGTGGCGAAGGTGGGGCTTTTGTCGCGTTTTTTGGTGCCGTCGAAGTTGTAGCGGCCTTGCTCGCCGCTGCCGTCGCCGTGGAATTTTTTCAAGTCCATCGGGCCGGTGACATTGACTTTGGCGGTCAGCGTCCAGGGACCTTGCTCAAAGTCCACGCTGGCGAAAAAGCGCGATTTGGGGCGGGCAAAGACGAGGGTGCCGGGGTCGAACTTGTAGTGATACAGCTCGCCGCCCGCTGAAAGGGCCAGCGAGGGCGTGAGCTGGTAGCTGGCGTTCACATCCACGCCTTGCACGGTGACGGGGCGTTTGGCGCTGGTGAACAGGGTGATGGGGTTGCCCTGCGCGTCTTGCGCGCCCGAATCGAGCACGGCCATGTGCTTGATGCGGTTGTAGTTGTAGGAGGTGGTGACTGCAAAGCGGTCGTCGGCAAAGTTCAGGGCGTAGCTGAGGTTTTCGGAGACTTCGGGCTTGGTGACTTCGCGCACGATGCGCGTGGTGCTCAGGATGCCGTGGTCTTGCTCGAAAAAGCTGGTGGGCGCGCGAAAGCCCTTGCCCGCGCTCAAGCGGCTGGAGAGGTGCGCGGTGTGGTGGTAGAGCAAGTTGGCGCGCGGCGAGACGATGGTGCCGTATTCGTTGTGCCGGTCCACGCGCACGGAGGCGTTCAGCTCCAGCCGGTCGCCCAAAAAGGTGCGGTAGCCCTGCAAGTAAAGGGCGGGGGTGCGGAAGGTGTAGTTGTCCAGCCCCACAACGGGCGCACCGCCTTGCGCGCCCAGCGTGCCGTGGCTGCGCAGGTCTTCATAGCGCCAGCTCGCGCCAGCGGTGATCAGCCAGCCTGCCGCCGGGAACTGGTAGTTGCCGTCCAGGTAGTACTGGCGCTGCTTGGCAAAGTAGTAGTCGCCTTCGTAGAAGCTGTCTTGCTTGTGCTGGGCCGCGCCCATGGCCAGGCGCAGGCGGCCATCGCCCAGGCGGCGTTCGCCCTGGTGCACGATTTGCGCGCGCTTGGTGAAGATGATTTCCGAAAAGCCCCCGCGTCCGCTGTCGTAGGGCAGGAAGTCGCCCGAGTCGGGCGCGTACCAGCCATCGGGCCGCGGCGAGCCGCCCGCGCCCCGGCTGAAGTCGAAGGGGTTGCCGCTCATGTTGTCTTTGATGGCCTGGTAGTCGCGGCCCAGCGCGCCGCCGCCGCGCTTTTCGTCCACCAGGTCGAAGCGGCCGCGCATCTTGAAGCCGCCCACGTCATCCAGGAACCAGCCCATGCCGCCCATGCGGCGGTCGTATCCGGTGTATTCGGAAATGCCGTCGCCGTTGCCATCGACCGAGTTGTGGCGGTCGTAGTGCACGGCGGCCGTCACGGCGCCGCCTTGCAGGGGCTTGGCCAAAAACACGTCCAGCCGCCGGGCGCCGAAGTTGCCGCCTTGCACGCGCATTTGCGCCTCATCGCGCGTGGGGCGCTTGGTGACGATGTTCACCGTGCCGGCCAGCGCTTCGGGCGCAATCAGGCTGGCGCCCGCGCCGCGCGCAATGTCGATGCGCTCCACGCCATACAGGCCCACGCTGTCCAGCCCGTAGGCGGAAGACACGGAGGAATACATCGGAATGCCGTCAATCAGCAGCGTGGTGTAGCGCCCGGGCAGGTTGTTGAGCAGCACGTTGCGCACGTTGCAAATGGAGCATTCCACCTGCACGGCCACGCCGGGGTTTTTGTCCACGGCCTCGTTCACGTTGGTCGCGCCGGTTTTTTCGATGGCGCGGGCGCTCACGCTCTCGGTCATCACGATGTCATCGCGCAGCGCGCCGGGGCGCATCTGGCGCTGGGTGCTCGTGCCCAGGCTGTGCACCGTCACTTCGGGCAGCGTGCCGCCTTCTTTGGAGGCTGTGGTTTTGACGCGGGCCACGCGCTCCGGCTCATGGTGATGTCCGTCATGCGCCTGTGCGCACATGGCCCATGAAGCCAGCGCCAGCGCCGTGGGCGCAGCCATGAAAAAACGCCGCAGAGCGCGGCGGTCGGATGCAGACATGTGTGTACTCCTCTTATCCAGATGAAAGCAAAACGTTTGGGGCGGATTCTCAAGTTGCGAGCGCTTCGCATTTTTGAGAAATATCAAAGGAAGTTACGATATCACTTGCGTGGTATCGAGATTTTGCCAGCATCCGGCCCGAAGCGTTTTTTCTCCCTGGCGCAACCGGCCTCGTCCGCTCTCTTTTTGGGGCGCCTGCGTACGCCGCCGCGCGCGCCTTCAAACTCACCGCGACGGCAGTGGTGGCATTGCCGCGTGGTCAAAAATGGCTGCGTGTGTATCGCCAGGCCACATCAGGAAAGCCGCCCATGCGCCCTCCCAAAAACCGCCCCGCCAGCAACACCCAAGTGCTGCACTTGCGCCCCGCCGTCGCTTCCTCTCTGAGCTTGCAGCACGCCTTCAACTTCTTGCGCCAGGGGCAGGGCGAGCGCGCCATGCCCCTGCTGGAAAAGCTGCTGCAAAACGATCCGCAGAACTTTGACGCACTGCACCTGCTGGGCCAGCTGCACCTGCAACGGCGCGAGGCGGCGCAGGCTTTGCAGTGCCTTGAAAAAGCGCGCGCGCTCAAGCCCCCTGCGGCCGCATTGCTGAACAACCTGGGCATCGCCCTGCGCCTGCTGGGCCGCGCCAGCGAGGCGCTGGATTGCTACGCGCAGGCATTGGCGCAGCAGCCTGATTACGCCGAGGCGCTCGTCAATCAGGGCAACGCCCTGCGTGACCTGGGCCAGAGCGCCCAAGCGCTCGCCAGCTACGAAGCCGCGCTGGCCTTGCGGCCCGCGCACCCGCAGGCACTCAACAACCGCGCCCTCGCCCTGCGCGAACTGGGCCGCCTGCCCGAAGCGCTCGGCTGCGCCCGCCAAGCCGCCAGCCAGCACCCCGGCTACGCAGAAGCCCGCTACAGCCTGGGCCTGCTGCTGCAAGAAAGCGGCGACGGCCTTGCCGCCCTTCAGGCCTACGAGCAGGCGCTGGCGCTGGCGCCGGGCGACCCCGAAACGCTCAACGCCAAAGGCAGTGCGCTCGAAGCGCTGCAACGCCCGCAAGAGGCGCTGGACTGCTACGCGCAGGCCCTGCGGCAAGCGCCCGCCCACCCGGACGCGCTGGCCAACATCACCGCCTTGCTGGAGCGCCTGGGGCAGCCGCAGGAAGCGGCGCGCTACCGGCAAAAAGCGGCCCAGGCTGGCGGGCCGGCGTCAGGCTGAAACCGCTTGATTGATGCTCCTTCTTTTAGAGCATGATGTCCTAGTGGAAACTGCGCCAGACGGCATTTCACACCCCTTATATTTGCTCCTCTCTTTAATTCTTCCTGGCGGTTGAATGCGGGAAAAAAAGCGGGCGCGGATTGCTCCGCGCCCGCTGCCGTCATGCAAGCGTCAGGCTGAATCAGTCGTCCAGGCGCTCGCGCTCAATAGCGCCCGTGTAGGGGTTGATGTGCAGCTCCACGCGCTGGCCAGCAGCGTTCACGGCGTCAGCTTCCCAGCGGCCATGTTCAAACTCCAGGTCATGCACGTTGCGGTAGCCCGCAGCTTGCAGGGCCGCCACAACTTGCTGTGCCGTCAGAATGGGCGTGGGGTTGGGGTTGCCCGGCTGGGCCGCATTGCCGCCGCGAGACACCTGGGAGATGACTTCCAGCGTGACGGGGTGCAGATGCAGCTTCACCTTGGCGCCGCGCTCGTTCTGGCGAACCTTGGCTTCCCAGAGGCCGTCGTCAAACTCCACGTCGTTGATGACGGCGAATCCCAGCTGGCGCAGCTTCTCAATCACTTGGGAGATGCCCGGCAGGCGCGTGCCGATGTCGGCGCGCGTGAAAGCCAGGAATTCACCTGTGGCATCGTTGAGCAGCAGGTAGTGGCGCACGCCTTCCTTGGAGAGGGCCTTGGCTGTCCAGTAGCCATGCTCGCGGTCAAAGTCTTTCACGCCGTAAAAGCCGTGGGCCTGCATGGTCTGCAAGGCTTCGGGCGCCGTCAAGGCAAAGGCCGGGCTGGATGCCAGCGCGAGGGCGGCGGCGGCGGCGGCGATGAATTTCTTGGCTTTGGTCATTTGCTTGCTCCTTTCAGGTGCGGTTGAGAAAAAACATGGTTGAAAAACCATGGCTGAATGATGAATCGATGCATCTAAATGCAATATGAAGACGCCGTTCACGGGGCATTTAAAAACCGTCTCCACAATCAGGAAGAGGTCTGTATCCACATGAAACACACCAAACTTTTTCTTTCGTGCCTTGTTTTCAGCCTCTTTTTGGGCGCTTTGGGCGCGGTCCAGGCGCGCGGCAGCGACCAGGAGCAGGCGCGCCTGGGCGTTATCAGCGGCGCTTATCGTCCGCTGGCGGCCATCCTGGATGAGGTATCGGCCCAGCACGAGGCGCGCGTGGTGGATGTGGAGTCGCGCCAGGGCGCGCGCGGCGAGCTTCAATATGAAATCACGCTCATCACCCGGCGCGACGGCCAAAAGCGCGAGCTGCTGGTAGATGCCGCCACGGGCCGCGTGCTGGCGCAAGAGCAGGACTTCTCCCGCCAGGCGGCCTCCTTGTCGGCGCTGGCGGCCTGGCTGCGCCCGCTGGAGCAGCATGACCAGCGCGTGGTGGAAGCCGAATTCGAGCTTTCGCCGCAGGGCCTGCCCGCCTACCAGCTGCAAATCGCTCCGGCGGCGCAAGCCTCGCAGCGCATGCTGCTGGATGCGCGCAACGGCGCCGTGCTGGAGCGCGGCAATCAGTCCGCCGCTGGCGTCATCCGCCCCATGCATGAAATGCTGGAGACGCTGTCCCCGCGCTTTTCAGGCCTGGTTCGCGAGGTGGAGCTGGAGCACGACACGCGCAACCAGCCTTTCTACGAGCTGGAACTGCTCCAGCCGGACGGCAACACGCTGGAGCTGAAAGTGCACGCCCACACGCTGGAAGTGCTGCAACGCAAGATCAAGCGCGACTGAAACCGGCTTCACTCCTGCCAATTCACCTCTGCCAAAAAAAGACCTTTCCCATGCGAATCCTCATCGTGGAAGACGACGCGGCCCTGGCCGAGCAAATGCGCCAGGCCCTGGCCGAAGCGGGTTTTGTGCCGGATGTGGAGCACGACGGCGAATCCGCCTCCTTCGCAGGCAGCGTGGAGTCTTACGACGCGGCCGTGCTCGACTTGGGCCTGCCCGCCAAAGACGGCCTTTCCGTGCTGCGCGACTGGCGCGAGGGCAACTGCCACTGGCCCGTGCTCATCCTCACCGCCCGCAACCGCTGGAGCGACAAGGTGGCCGGCTTCAACGCAGGCGCTGACGACTACCTCACCAAGCCCTTCATGATGGAAGAAGTGGTGCTGCGCCTGCGCGCCATGCTGCGCCGCCAGACCGGCAGCGGCTCCACCGTGCTGCGCGCGGGCGGGCTGGAATACGACGTGAGCGCAGGGCGCTTCACCTGGCACGGCCAGCCCTTGGGCCTGACGGCGCAGGAGCACAAGATACTGGCCTATCTCATGCACCACCCGGGCCAGGTCATCACCCGCGCCCACATTGGCGAACACGTCTATGCCCGCGATCTCGATCCTGACTCCAACACCATCGACGTGCTCATTGGCCGCATCCGCCGCAAGCTGGGCGACCCCAGCCTGATCGTCACCGAGCGCGGCCAAGGCTTCCGGCTGGTTGCGCCATAGCCTCGTGCATTCCGCCGTTTCGCCTGATGGCGGGCAGCGCGCTCCGCTCTTTTATCCATAGCGGCTAGCGCCCGCTCCACAAGGGCTTGCGGCCAATTCGGCATCTGAATTCAGGGCACTGAAAGTGCCTGCCAGCAGCTGCGAGAGGAAGGGGCGGCTTTGTAAAATTTGAAGCTTTTCACTTCCCACACCTTGCTAGCGGAGCTGAATCTCATGGCAGACCCGACCCTCATGGCCAACGCCATCCGCGCCCTTTCGATGGACGCCGTTCAACAAGCCAAGTCGGGCCACCCCGGCGCGCCCATGGGCATGGCCGACATGGCCGTGGCGCTGTGGAGCCGCCACCTGCGCCACAACCCGGCCCATCCGCAATGGGCGGGGCGCGACCGCTTCGTGCTCTCCAACGGGCACGCTTCCATGCTGCTGTATGCCCTGCTGCACCTGACGGGCTATGACCTGCCGCTGCATGAGCTGAAAAACTTCCGCCAGCTGCACAGCAAAACGCCGGGCCACCCGGAGCACGGCGTCACCCCCGGCGTGGAAACCACCACCGGCCCGCTGGGGCAGGGCCTGGCCAATGCCGTGGGCATGGCGCTGGCCGAAAAGCTGCTGGCCGCCGAATTCAACCGCGAAGGCCACACCATCGTGGACCACCACACCTACGTCTTTCTGGGCGATGGCTGCCTGATGGAAGGCATCAGCCACGAAGCATGCAGCCTGGCGGGCGCGTGGAAGCTCGGCAAGCTCATCGCCCTGTATGACGACAACGGCATCAGCATCGACGGGCAAGTGGCCCCCTGGTTTGCAGACAACACGGCGGAGCGCTTCAAGGCCTACCACTGGAACGTGATCGGCCCGGTGGACGGGCATGACGCCGCCGCCATCGACAAGGCCATCGCCCAGGCCAAAAAAAGCGCCAGCCAGCCCACGCTCATCATCTGCAAGACACACATCGGCAAAGGCAGCCCCAACCGGCAGGGCACCTCCAAAGCGCACGGCGAGCCGCTGGGCGCGGACGAAATCGCGCTGACACGCCAGGCGCTGGGCTGGCAGCATGGCCCCTTTGAAATTCCGGACGAGGTCTATGCCGCCTGGGACGCCAAAGCCATCGGCGCCAAAGCCGAAGCGCAGTGGGACGCCGCCTTTGCCGCCTACGCCAAGGCTCACCCCGAACTGGCCGCCGAATTCACCCGCCGCATGGCCGGCGAGCTGCCCGCCAGCTTCCAGCAAGTGGCCGTCGATGCGGCCATGCACGCGCATGAAAGGGCCGAAACAGTGGCCAGCCGCAAGGCCAGCCAGCAGGCGCTGCAAGCCTTGACCGCCGCGCTGCCGGAGCTGCTGGGCGGCAGCGCCGACCTCACCGGCTCCAACCTCACCCAGACGGCCGCCACCGCGCCGCTGCGCATGAACGCCCAGGGCGAAGTCGAAAAAACGAAAGACGGCCAGATTGGCCGCCACATCAACTACGGCGTGCGCGAATTCGGCATGGCCGCCATCATGAACGGCGTGGCGCTGCACGGCGGCTTCATCCCCTACGGCGGCACCTTCCTCACCTTCAGCGACTACAGCCGCAACGCCATCCGCATGGCCGCGCTCATGAAGCAGCGCGTCATTCACGTGTTCACGCACGACAGCATCGGCCTGGGCGAAGACGGCCCCACGCACCAAAGCATCGAGCACGCCGCAAGCCTGCGCCTCATTCCCAACCTGGATGTCTGGCGCCCGGCCGACGCCGTGGAAACCGCCATCGCCTGGGCTGCGGCGCTGGCGAGCAAAGACCGGCCCACCGCCTTGCTGCTCTCGCGCCAGAACCTGCCCGCGCTGCCCAAGGGCGACATGGGCAACATCAGCCGTGGCGCCTACGTGCTCAGCGAACCGGTGGATGCGGGCCTGAACAAGCCCGCGCAAATCGTGCTGATTGCCACTGGCTCGGAAGTCGATCTGGCCCTGAAAGCGCAGGCGCTGCTGGCGCAAAGGAAAGTGGCCGCCCGCGTCGTCTCCATGCCCAGCGCCACCACGTTTGACCGGCAGGGCGACGCCTACAAGCGCGCCGTGCTGCTGCCGAGCAAACCCCGCGTGGCCGTGGAAATGGCCAGCACCGCCGCGTGGTGGAAATATGGCGTCAGCGCCGTCATCGGCATCGACGCCTTTGGCGAATCCGCCCCCGCCCCCGTGCTGTTCAGGCACTTTGGCTTCACGCCCGAAAACGTGGCGGCGCAAGCGCTGGCCGTGCTCAAAAAACGCTAATTTCCCTTTTCGACGCTTCAATTTCAGGAGAACGCAATGACCATCAGAATCGGCATCAACGGCTTTGGCCGCATCGGGCGCATGGTGTTCAGGGCGGCCGTCAAAAGCTGCCCCGACATCGAAATCGTCGGCATCAACGACCTGCTCGAGCCTGACTACCTGGCCTACATGCTCAAGTACGACAGCGTGCAAGGCCGCTTTGACGCCGACGTGCGCGCCGAAGGCAACACGCTCATCGTCAATGGCAAAAAAACCCGCCTCAGCGCCGAAAAAGCCCCCGCCGATCTCAAATGGGGCGATGTGGGCGCGCAAATCGTCATCGAATCCACCGGCCTGTTCCTGACCCAGGAAACCGCGCAAAAGCACCTGGACGCCGGCGCCGGCAAAGTCATGATGTCCGCCCCTTCCAAAGACGACACGCCCATGTTCGTCTACGGCGTCAATAGCGACGCCTACGCGGGCCAGCGCATCATCAGCAACGCCAGCTGCACCACCAACTGCCTCTCGCCCGTGGCCAAAGTGCTGCAAGACAAATGGGGCATCAAACGCGGCCTGATGACCACCGTGCACGCCGCCACCGCCACGCAAAAAACCGTGGACGGCCCCAGCAAAAAAGACTGGCGCGGCGGCCGGGGCATTCTGGAAAACATCATCCCCAGCAGCACCGGCGCGGCCAAGGCCGTGGGCGTTGTACTGCCCGCGCTCAAAGGCAAGCTCACCGGCATGTCCTTCCGCGTGCCCACCTCGGACGTCTCCGTCGTCGATCTCACTGTCGAGCTGGAAAAACCCGCTTCCTATGCCGACATCTGCGCCGAAATGAAAGCCCAAAGCGAAGGCAAGCTCAAAGGCATCCTCGGCTACACCGAAGACAAAGTCGTCGCCACCGACTTCCGGGGCGACGCGCACAGCTCCATCTTCGATGCGGGCGCCGGCATCGCGCTGGACGACACCTTCGTCAAACTCGTTGCCTGGTACGACAACGAATGGGGCTACTCCAACCGCTGCCTGGACATGGCGCGCGTCATGAGCCAGAAATAAGCCCGTCCCTGCCCCGGGAACCTGTCCGCAATCTTTCCGTGGGGGCGGGAAGCTCGCCCCTCAGGGCCAGGTTCTGAAAAGCCCATGCGCCGCTTTCGCACGCATGGGCTTTTTCACGTATGGCTCCAAGCGATGCCTGCGCGCCCTGCATCGCTCCGCGCTCCGGCGATGCGCAGCCCGTTTCATGCCCAAATCGGCCGCAAGTCCTAGTGGAATGGGCGCAGGCAGCTCCCTTTTTAATAGCGAATCAGGCTTTCAAGGCTCGAAAACCACCTTCAGCTGCGCCGTGGGCAGCGGTTGCAGCCGGCGGGCGTAAAGGCGTCCTTCGGCGACGCGGGAGAGATCGGCATGCCAATCGGCGCTGGCTTGGGGCTGGCCGCGCAGCCAGCTGAAAAGGGCGGCCACGGGCAGGGGCGCGCCAGTGGCGCGGGCCGTCATGTCTTGCAGGCTGGCGTAGGTTTCGGTTTGCGCGCCTTGCTGCAAGCTGGCCTGGCCAGGCTGCCAGCGCATGAGGGCAAGGGTGCTGCCGACGGGAGAAGTCAGGTGCAGCTCGCCCGCCTCGGGCGTGCCGGAGAGGGTGAAACTGGCTGCGTAAGACTGGGGCGGCTCGCTTTCCACTTGCAGGGCGAGGCGTCCTTGCCAAAAGCGGCGCCCGGCTTGCGCTGGCTGGCTGGCGGGCGGTTCAGGAGCGGAGGGCGCATGGGCGCATCCCGCCAGGGCGGCGAACAAGGCGGCGGCCAGCGCGGCGGCGGGCAAACGGCACGTCATGGCACAGCGGCTTTGCCCAGCGCGCCGGGCTGAACGCCCAGGCGCTTGAGCGTTTGCGCAAGCGTCTGGTTGCGGGGGTCAATGCGCAGAGCTTCGCGCCAGATGGCCTGCGCCCGCTCACGCTCGCCCTGCACCCAGAGCGCCTCGCCCAGGTGCGCGCCGATTTCGGCTTCGGGCTGGCGCTCGAAAGCGTCTTCGAGAATGCGGCGCGCTTCGTCCAGCCGCCCCTGGCGGAAGGCGATCCAGCCGAGGCTGTCTTGTATGAAGGGGTCGTGCGGAGCGAGGCTGACGGCTTTTTCAATGAGTTCGCGCGCTTCAGGCAGGCGCTGCTTGCGGTCGGCCAGCAGATAGCCCAGCGTGTTGTAGCCGGGGGCCGATTCGGGCCGCAGCTGGATGAGGCGGCGCAGCAGGCGCTCGGTTTCCACCATGTCGCCCGACTGCTCGGCGGCCAAGGCGGTTTCGTAAAGCAGGTCAGGGTCATCAGGCGCCTGGTCAAGCGCCGAGCGCAGCAGGGCGAACGCGGCGCGGGGCAGTCCCTCGCTGTGCAGCAGATTGCCTTCGGCCAGCACTTTGGCGCGGGCGTCTAGCGGGCCGTCTTCCGGCGCCTGGCGGATGAGACTGACGGCTTCATTCATGCGCCCCTGGCGGGCCAGCAGGCGCGCACGGGCGATGAGCACGGTGGCAGCGGCCTCGCCTTCGTCCAGCTCGATCTTGTCCAGCCACCGCGCGGCCTGGGCGTAGTCACCCTGGCGCTCGGCCAGTTGCGACAAGGCCAGGCAGGCGCTGGCGCGCTCCGGCTCGGTGGCTTCGCTTTCAGGCGCCAGCTCCAGATAGCGCCGCAGCGACTGGCGCGCGGCTTCGTCCTGATGCACGCCCGCCTGCGCCAGCCCCAGGGCCAGCCAGCTTTCCTCGCTTTGCGGGTGGCGCTGCGCCCAGTCGGCCAGGAACTGGCGGGAGGCGATGTCCTGCCCCAGTTCGCGCAAGGCGGCGGCGTAGGCCACGCCCATGCCGGGCGCGGCCTTTTCGCGCTCCAGGTAGCCGCGCGCCAGCGCCTGGGCCTCGTCCATGCCGGCATTCACCCACAAGTGCAAGGCCAGCCGGGCGGGCCATTCGGAATCGGGCGCCTGCCGCGCGCCTTCCTGCGCGGCTTGCAGCGCGCCTGCCGCATCGCCCGCCTGCAAGCGCATGCGGCCCAGGGTGGCCCAGGCGGGGCCGGCGGCGCCCGGCTCGTCAATCACGGAGGAAAGCGCCTTCGTGATGATTTCAAGCGCTTTTTGTTTGTCGGACATGCGGCCATAAATGGCCGGCAGGGCGTTGATGAGCGAAGCGCGCTCCTCGTCTTCCAGCAGCGGCAGCATGGCGCGCAGGGGTTCGGCGGTTTCGCTGGCGCGGCCCATGAGCAGCAGGGTCTGCAACTGGTAGCGCAGCGCCACGGGTGAATCGGGATGGGCGCGCAGCCAGGCCTCCACGGCTTCCAGCGCCGCTGTGCCAGCGCCCGCTTGCAGGGCCATGGCGGTGGCGCGCTCGTAGGCCGCTTCGTCGCCCGTGCGGCGGGCGGCGTCAAACATGAAGCTCACGCCCGTGCGCGCGTCGCCGCTTTGAAAACTCAGCTCGCCCACCAGCAGCCTGTAAAGCAGCGAGGCCGTAAGGGCGGATTGCGGCGGCGCGGTTTTTTCGGCCTGCGCGGGCGGCGGCTCCTCAGCCGAAGAGGCGTTTGGCTCCTGCCCCGAAGCGGGCGCGCTGCAAAGCGCGAAACAGGCCAAGGCAAGGGCAGAAGCGGCGGCGGAAATCGGGCGCCGCAAGGACGGGCGCGCTGGCGGGCGCAAGGGCTTATTCAGGGGCATCAACCCATAATAAGTCATGCCCGAACTGCCAGAAGTTGAAGTCACGCGGCGCGGCCTTGCCTGCCGCCTGCCGGGCGCGCGCATCGAGGCCGCACGGCCCGGCAAACCCTTGCGCTGGCCGCTGGGCATCGCCCCCGAAGCCTTGCGGGGCCGTACCGTGGCCAGCGTGGGGCGGCGCGGCAAATACCTGCTGCTGCGCCTGGCGCCGGACGGGCTGCTGCTGGTGCATCTGGGCATGTCGGGCAGCCTGGACTGGCAGGCCGCGCCGCCGCCGCCCGGCCCGCATGACCACTTTGATCTCGTGACCAGCCAGGGCGTTTTGCGCCTGCATGACCCGCGCCGCTTTGGCGCCGTTGTCTGGGCGCCCGACGAAAACTCCGGCATGGCCGCCAAGCTGCTGGGCGGCCTGGGCATGGAGCCGCTGGACGGGACGTTCGACGCCGCCGCCTTCCATCAGCGCCTGAAAAAGCGCCGCGCGCCCATCAAGCAAGTGCTGCTGGCGGGCGGCGTGGTGGTGGGCGTAGGCAACATTTACGCCAGCGAGGCGCTGTTTCACGCGGGCCTGCACCCCGCCGTGTCCGCTTGCCGCGTCTCGCGCCCGCGCGCTGACCGCCTGCATGCCGCCATCCGCCAGGTGCTGGCGCGCGCCGTGGAGCAAGGCGGCAGCACCCTGCGCGACTTTGCCGCCATTGACGGCCATGCGGGCCACTTTCAGCTGGAAGCGGCGGTTTATGGCCGCGAAGGCCAGCCCCGCCGCGCCTGCGGCACGCCCATCCGCCGCATCGCGCAAGGGCAGCGCTCCACCTGGTTCTGCCCGGCGTGCCAGAAGAGATGAAACGGCGAAGCGCTCGCTTCCCGAACAAGAGCCAATCCACCCCGCATCAATACGCTGATGTCTAGGGTTTGTTGAGAATTCCAGCTTCGGGCATGCTTTCCTTTTCCCTGCTCCGCTGGTTGCGGCTACTCCTTTTCTTCTTCCTGCTGCGCCTTGAGCGCCTGCTGGGTTTCGCGCAAGCGGGTGTCCACGATGGCCGCCTCGATATGGTCGGCCTGCGGATGCTGGCGCACCCAGTCCTGCGCGGCGCGAAAGCGCTGGGCCGCGCCAGCCAGGTCCTGCCAGGCCAGCTGCGCCTGCCCTTCGGCGCGCAAAGCGTGCAAGGGCTGCCCGCGCTCGCGCCAGGCGGCGGCCAGCAGCTGCCAGGCCGTGCCGTCATCGGCGTGCAGGCTGACCCAGCGTTGCAGGCGTTCGGCAGCTTGCTGCGCCTGGCCGCTGGCCGTTTCGGCCTGCGCCAGAAAAAGCTGCTCGGGGCGGCCTTCGGCGCCTTCGGGCACGTGCGCTTGCAGCAGGGTTTTGACTTGGGCGTAGTCCTTGGCGCGCAGGGCCAGATCGGCTTGCAGCAGGCGGGCCTGGCGCGCGGCGGCGGGCTGGCTTTGCACCAGCGCGGGCAGCTGGGCGGCCAGCGCTTGCGCCTGGCCCAGGTGGCGCAGCTCGGCTTGCGCCAGCGCGGCGGCGTAAAGGGAGGCGACGCGCCGCTGAAGCGGCAGGCCGCGCTCGCCCGTGCCTTGCGGCGCCTTGGCCCAGTCGCGCAGCTTGTCCACGCCGGGGCGCGAGAGCACGCGGGCGCGGGCGGAAATTTGCGCTTGCGCCAGATCAGGCTCGGCGCTGGCTTTGCCCGCTTCGCGCGGGGCGCGCAAGCGCGCTTCGGAGATGCGCTCGGCCGTGAGCGG
This sequence comes from Ottowia massiliensis, assembly GCF_900240305.1. NCBI lineage: Bacteria > Pseudomonadati > Pseudomonadota > Betaproteobacteria > Burkholderiales > Comamonadaceae > Ottowia > Ottowia massiliensis. Next base: position 1,339,889 of record NZ_LT964854.1, read on the forward strand.
GTGGCTGCGCAGCCAGGGCCAGTCGCCCCGGTCGCTCAGGCGCGTGGCGTTTTGCAGCTTTTCAAACATGCTGGCCATGCCTTGCGCCGAAAAACCGGCCTGCTGGTAGATGCCGTGGCCGATGCGGTCGGCCTCGCGCTCCATGTCGCGCGAGTAATTGAGCTGCTGCTGCAAGGCGGCGGCCTGCCCGCCGGTAATGAGGGCCGCGCCCGCTTGCGGGTTGCTGCCCGCCGCCAGCGCGCCCAGGATGAGGCTGGCCAGCAGCAAGGGCGCCTGGCGCGCCTGGCGGCTGGTCATGCGCGAGATGTGGCGCTGGGTGACGTGCGCCATTTCGTGCGCCATGACGGAGGCCAGCTCGTCGCGCGAGTCCACCACGCCAATCATGCCCAGATACAGGCCGAAGTAGCCGCCGGGCACGGCAAAGGCGTTGATTTCGCCCTCGCGCCCCAGCAGCACGCGCCAGGCGTAGGCCTCGTCCAGCTCCGGCGGCATGTCGCCGCGCTGGCGGGCGGCGGCGCGCAAAGGCTGCCAGATGCCGTCCACCCACTGGGTGAGCACCGGATCGTCAAAAAAGGAAGGGTCGCGAAACATCTCGCGCGCGATGCGGTCGCCCAGCTTGCGCTCTTGCAGCGGCGTCATCTCGCCCGCATCGCCCAGCGAAGGCAGCGCCGCCGGCGCGGCCTGGGCCACCTGCACGGCGTGCGGCCAGTGCGCCGCGCCGTCATGAACGCCATGCGCCCATGCCGCAGCGGGCAGCAACAAAGAAAAAGCAAGGGAGAAAGCGCCTGTTTTCATGGCATCTATGATGCCCCGCTTTTTTCAGCGCCCCTTGCGGCAATGGGGCCACGCCATGAAACACATTCCCCGCAAACGCTTCGGCCAGCATTTTTTGAGCGACGAAGCCGTGATTGACGCCATCGTCCGCGCCATCGCCCCCTGCCCGGGGCAGGCCGTGGTGGAAATCGGCCCCGGCCTGGCCGCGCTCACCCAGCCGCTGCTTCAGCGCCTGGGGCGGCTGACCGTCATCGAGCTGGACCGCGATCTGGCTGCGCGCCTTCGCGGCCAGCCCCATTTGCATGTCATCGAGTCGGATGTGCTGAAGGTGGACTTCGCGCAACTGGCGCGCGATCTGGCCGCGCAAGCCCTGGCCGAAACGCCTGCCCCGGCCAAGCTGCGCGTGTGCGGCAACCTGCCCTACAACATCTCCACGCCCATCCTCTTTCACCTGCTGCCCTTCGCGCCCGTCATTGAAGACCAGCACTTCATGCTGCAAAAAGAAGTGGTGGACCGCATGGTGGCCGCGCCTGCCACGGCCAGCTACGGGCGGCTTTCCGTCATGCTGCAATGGCGCTACGAAATGGAAAGCGTGCTGCACGTGCCGCCCGAAGCCTTCAGCCCGCCGCCCAAGGTGGAATCAGCCGTCGTACGCATGCTGCCCCTGCCCGCGCCCGCTGATGTGCCGCTAGCCGGTTTTTCCGAGCTGGTGCAAGTGGCCTTCAGCCAGCGCCGCAAGCTGCTGCGCCACACCCTGGGCCGCTGGCTGCAAGCGCGCGGCTTTGCCGGCGCGTTCGACGTGCAGCGCCGCGCCGAAGAAGTGCCCGTGCATGAATACATCGCCCTGGCGCAGCAGGCGCTGGGCCGCGCGCCCGCCGCCAGCCCATAGGCTGAACCGGATGCGGGAGAAAGCTGGATGAAAGCGTTATTTCGCTCCGCTATTCATAGCAAGAGGTCCTAGTGGAACCTGCGCGAGACGGTGCTTTCGCCCCCTTGAATTTGCTCCTGTTTCTGATGTCTTTCTTCAGGCGAAGCCGACCTGAAGGCGCTGCCTCATTCGTCGCGCAGGCTCGCCGCGCAGGCGGGCCGTGAACAGGTTTTCAGAAGGGAATGTCGTCGTCCATGTCGCCTAGGTCAGCCGCAGGCGGCTGCGCTGCGGCGGGCGCTGGCGCGGGAGCGGGGCGGGCGGGCGCGGCGGCGCGGGGGGCAGGCGCGGCGCGGCGCGGCGCATCGTAGCTGGCATCGTCGCCGCCAGCGGCGTTGCGGCTGCCCAGCATTTGCATGTTGTCTACGCGGATTTCGCTGGTGCTGCGTTCCTGGCCGCTTTGGTCCGTCCACTTGCGGGTGCGGATGCTGCCTTCCACGTAAATCTGCGAGCCTTTGCGCAGGTACTGTCCGGCAATTTCGGCCAGCCGGTCATTGAACACCAGGCGGTGCCACTCGGTGTGCTCGCGCATTTCGCCGCTTTGGCGGTCTTTCCAGCGCTCGGTGGTTGCCAAGGTGACGTTGGCCACCTGGCCGCCGCTGGGGAAGGTGCGCACTTCCGGGTCACGGCCCAGGTTGCCGACGAGGATGACTTTGTTCACGGCCATGATGAAGAACCTTTGCAAAAGCGGCAAATTATGCGGTGCCCGGCTCTTTGGCGGGCGCATGCACGGGCTGCTTCCAGCCCAGCGCCAGCCACAGCGCCGACAGCGCCGCGCCCGCCACGAAAACCGCTGCCGCGCCTTGCTCTTTCAGCAGCCAGCCGCCCAGCGCGCCGCCTGCGAACAAGCCCAGCGATTGCAAGGTGTTGAACACCCCCAGCGCCTGCCCGCGCACCGCCTGCGGCGCCAGGCGCGACACCAGGCTGGGCAGGCTGGCCTCGATGGCGTTGAAAGCCACGAAAAAGAGAAACAGCGCCACGCCCAGCGCCCACAGCCCCGGCTGGCGCGGCGCAATCCAGCAGAAGATGAGCTGCACCAGCAGATACAGCACGATGGAGCCGCGCAGCGCCAGCGCCAGATGCCCGCGCCGCTCCAGAGAAAACAGCCCGCCCAGCAGCACAAACGAGGCCAGCACCGCCGGCAGATACAAATGCCAGTGCTCGGCCTTGCCCAGCCCCGCGCCCACCAGCAGCCCCGGCACCACCACCCACATGGCCATTTGCACGGCCTGCAACACAAAAATGCCCAGGTTGAGCCGCCACAGCAGCGGATGCCGCCACACGCCCACGGGCGCGGCGGCGGGATGGCTTTCGGCCTCGTGCGCTTCATGCAGCTTGTGCGGCGGCTCGGCGGGCGTGACCCACAGCACCAGCCCCACACCCGCCAGCGACAGCGCGCCCGTCAGCCAGAACAGCCCGCTCAGGCCCCCCAGCCAGGCCGACAGCGGCGGCGCGGCCAGCAGCGACAGGGCAAACATCAGCCCGATGCTTGCGCCCACCAGCGCCATGGCCTTGATGCGCACCTCATCGCGCGTTTGATCGGCCAGCAGCGCCGTCACTGCCGCCGAAATGGCCCCGGCGCCTTGCAAGGCGCGCCCGGCCATCAGCCCATACACGCTGCCAGCCAGCGCGCCCACCAGCGAGCCGGCGGCAAAAACCAGCAGCCCCAGCACAATGACCCGCTTGCGCCCGAAGCGGTCCGAGGCCATGCCCAGCGGCGCCTGAAACACCGCCTGCACCAGCCCATACAGGCCCAGCGCCAGGCCCACAAGCACCGGATCGCCCCCTCCGGGGTAGTGCGCCGCCTCCAGAGCGAACACGGGCAGCACCAGAAACAGCCCCAGCATGCGCAGCGCGAAGATGGACGCCAGCGAAAAGCTGGCACGGCGCTCGTCATTCGTCATGGACGCGCGGCGGGATGGGGCAGATGGCGTGGCGGGCATGGGTAACAAGGCAAAACCAATGCGGGCGATTGTCATGGATGCGCTGGCGGCCACGCGAAAATGCCGCCCAGCCGGCCACCCGCAAAACGCCAGATGCCGCGCTTTACCCATCTTTACCCCTCATTCATTCCGGCGCAGCGCCCTGAGGGCACCATGCCCGGCATGAACGACACAGACATGCCCTTACGCCTTTTGATGATTGAAGACGATGCCCGCCTGGCCAGCATGGTGGGCGAATACCTGGAGCAGGCCGGCTTTGCCTTTGCCCACCAGGGCGACGGCGCCAGCGGCCTGGCTGCCGTGCAGGAAAGCGCGCCCGATCTGGTCATTCTCGATCTCATGCTCCCCGGCATGGACGGCCTGGAGGTGTGCCGCCGCATCCGCTCCCTGCCCGGCGCAGCCGCCAGCGTGCCGGTGCTCATGCTCACGGCCAAGGGCGACGCAATGGACCGCATCATCGGCCTGGAGCTGGGCGCGGATGACTACCTGCCCAAGCCCTTTGAGCCGCGCGAGCTGCTGGCGCGCATTCGCGCCGTGCTGCGCCGCCAGTCGCCCGGCGCTGCGCCCACGCAGCCCGTGCTGCGCTTTGGCTCGCTGGAAATCGACCGCGACGCGCGCACCGTCACCGTGGCGGGCAAGCCGGCGGAGCTGACCAGCTACCAGTTCGACCTGCTCGTCACGCTGGCCGAGCGCGCCGGGCGCGTGCTCTCGCGCGAGCAAATCATGGAAGCCGTGCGCGGCCGCGAGCTGGAAGCCTTTGACCGCTCCATCGACGTGCACATGGGCCGCATCCGCGCTGCCATCGAAACCGACGTGAAGCACCCCAAGCGCATCCTCACCGTGCGCGGCGTGGGCTACGTGTTCGCACGGCAGCAAGACTGAAAGCCCGCATCCCGCCCCGGCCCGCCCGCGCTCATGGCCTGATCTCACGGCCTGATTTCATGGCCAAATCGGCCGCAAGTCCTAGTGAAACCAGCGCAGGTCACTATCAAAACAAGAGCAAAACGGGCGCGCGCCCGCCACTTTCCGCCGCCTCCCCGCCATGCAAACCATCATCGCCCGCCACCTCTACGCCCGCATCTGGCTGGCCGCCGCTGCCTGCGTGACCGTGCTGGGCCTTCTCATCGCCTGGGGCTGGCACGCCGCCGAAGCCGAGCACGAGCGCGACCGCCAGCGCGAGCGGCAAAGCGCCACCGAACTGCGCCAGCACCCCATGCGCGAGCTGATCGTGCGCGACGCCGACGGCAGGCCCATTGGCCGGGGGCAGCTGCAATGGAAGCATGGGCGGGGGCATGAATTCGCCGTCGTGCTGACTGACGGGCGCATGCTGCTCATCCAGCGCGCGCCGCGCGTGCAGGAAGACGCCGCTGCGCTGCCGCCGCCCCCTCCTTCCCCATCCGGCGGCGGCCCCCATGCAGCGCCGGATGAGCCTGGAAAAAACACTGCGGGAAAAACCGCCCCCAGAAGCGCCGGCCCGCGCGGCGGCGAGGGCGACGGCCCGCCTTTCTGGCTGCGCCCGCCCTTCGGCTTTCTCTGGGTCATCGGCCTGGCCGGGCTGGCTGTCATGGCGGGCATCTACCCTGTGGCGCGGCGCCTCACCCAGCGGCTGGAGCGCCTGCAACGCGGCGTGCAGCAATGGGGCGAAGGCGATCTCGCCGTGCGCCTGCCCGAAGACGGCCACGACGAAGTCGCCGACCTCTCGCGCCGCTTCAACGCCGCCGCCGCGCGCATCCAGTCGCTCATGGCCGCGCAAAAGTCGCTGCTGGCCAACGCCTCGCACGAGCTGCGATCGCCGCTGGCGCGCATCCGCATGGCGCTCGAACTCATGGGCGAGCGCCCCAGCCCCGCCGTGCGCGCCGAAGTGACCCGCAACATCGCCGAGCTGGACCAGCTCATCGACGAAATCCTGCTGGCCAGCCGGCTGGATGCGCAAGAAGCCGATCTGGGCAGCATCGAATCCGTGGACCTGCTGGGCCTCATGGCCGAAGAATGCGCGCGCACCGGCGCGGACTTCGCCCCCGCCAGCGGCCTGCACGAAGCCGCCGTGCCCGGCGTCGCCAAGCTCCTGCGCCGCGCCGTGCGCAACCTGCTGGAAAACGCCGCCCGCTACGGCGGCGAGCAGCCCGCCAGCGCCACCCTTGCGCTGGAGGCCGCGCCCGCAGGCAAGCCGGGCCAGCCGGGCAAGGGGCTGGCCGTCATCCGCGTCAGCGACCACGGCCCCGGCGTGCCGCCCGAGTTGCGCGAGCGCATCTTCGAGCCGTTCTACCGCCTGCCCGGCGCCAGCGAGCGTGAAGGCGGCGTGGGCCTGGGCCTGGCGCTGGTGCGCTCCATCGCCCAGCGCCACGGCGGCAGCGTGCGCTGCCTGGCCAGCGAAGAGGGCGGCGCCTGCTTCGAGCTGCGCCTGCCCCTGGCCTGAGAACCTGTTCAAAGCCTGTCCGCAAGCAAACCCCAGCCGTCGAACGGCCCCAAAGGCGCTGCTTTCGCTGCCTTTTTAATAGCAACAAAGCCCGCCAGCAGTGCGACAAATGCGTTTTCAAGGGGCCTGAATTTGCTCTCAAACAAAGAGTCAAATGCGCCAAGGCCATGCCGTGCCTGGCTTGCGCTTTCGCGCCTGCGGCCAGACTTTGAACAGGCGCTGGAAAGCGCCCCCGGCCGCACGATGCCAATGGCGGGGGCTTTATTTCAGCCGCATTTCCGCTGCCCTGGCGTGGGCCTGCAAGCCTTCGCCGTGGGCCAGCACGCTGGCGATGCGGCCCAGCTTTTGCGCGCCGGCTTCGCTCACTTCAATCAGGCTGCTGCGCTTTTGAAAGTCGTACACCGACAGCGGCGACGAAAAACGCGCCGTGCCGCTGGTGGGCAGCACGTGGTTGGGGCCGGCGCAGTAGTCGCCCAGCGATTCGCTGGTGTATGCGCCCAGAAAGATGGCCCCGGCATGGCGCAGCAGCGGCTCCCAGCGGTGCGGCTCGCGGCTGGAGATTTCCAGATGCTCGGGCGCAATGCGGTTGGCGATTTCGCAGGCCTCTTGCATGCTGCGGGTGTGAATGAACGCGCCGCGCCCGGCCAGGCTTTTGGCGATGATGGCCGCGCGCGGCAAGGCGGGCAGCAGGCGCTGCATGGCCTCATGCACTTGCCGCATGTAGCTTTCATCCGGGGCAAGAAGAATGCTTTGCGCCAGCTCATCGTGCTCGGCCTGACTGAACAAGTCCATCGCCACCCAGTCCGGCGGCGTCGTGCCGTCGGCCAGCACGAGGATTTCGCTGGGGCCGGCAATCATGTCGATGCCCACTTGCCCGAACACGTGCTTTTTGGCGCTGGCCACGTAGGCGTTGCCGGGGCCGGTGATCTTGTCCACGCGCGGCACGCAGGCCGTGCCGTAAGCGAGCGCGGCAATGGCCTGCGCGCCGCCAATGGTGAAAGCGCGGCTCACGCCCGCCACGTGCGCGGCGGCCAGCACCAGCGCATTGCGCTCGCCGCCCGGCGTGGGCACGACCATGATGATTTCGCCCACGCCCGCCACGTGCGCGGGCACGGCGTTCATCAGCACGCTGGAAGGGTAGGCCGCCTTGCCGCCGGGCACGTAAATGCCCACGCGGTCCAGCGGCGTGACTTTCTGGCCCAGCAAAGTGCCGTCCTCGTCGCGGTACGAAGCGGTTTCGCCGCCCTGCTTTTTCTGCCACTCGTGATAGCGGCGAATGCGCGCGGCCGCCTGCTCCAGCGCCTGGCGCTGCGCGGCGGGCAGGCTCTCGAAGGCCGCCTGCAAGTCAGCCGCTTGCAGCTCCAGCGCGGCCATGCTGGCGGCGGGCAGCCGGTCAAACCGGGCCGTGAAGGCCAGCACGGCCTCGTCGCCGCGCGCGCGCACTTCGCGCAGGATGTCTTTGACGCGCTGCTCAATCGCCTCGTCCTGCTCGGCGCTCCAGTGCAGGCGTTCGGTGAAGCGCTCCTGGAAATCAGGCTGGGCCGTGGACAAAAACAAAGGCGAGGCAGTGGGTGACATGGCAGGCCGTATGAGGGTGAAAAGCAAAAGGCAATTGTCACACCCGGCCCAGGGAGCGGATTGCGGCCCGCCGCGAAAGGAGCGAATCGGAATAAAGCGGGGGCCATGAATGGAAGAAGCCGGGCGGGGAGCGCTATTTAGCTCCTTTATCCATAGCATTTCGTCCTAGTAGAACCTGCGCAGAAGGGTATTTATGCCCCTATCTATTTGCTCCTGTTTTTGTTATGAGTGACTGATTAAACCAAGCCGGACAAACCTGGGCGCACCATCCGATGGCGGAGGGGGCAAGATGAATGGCGTCAAGGCCGTTGCGAGCTGCTTTGGCGCGGCATGTCATAGGCCTTGTCGGCAATAACTGTTTTGCCCGGCAGGAATGCGTCGGCGCCTTTCCCTTTCAAGTCGTGCGCTGCCTGGGCGTGGTTTGCGCCTCGCGCCCATCCTGACCCGCGCTTTTGCCCCTCACAGCCAGGTTCTGAGCAGGGCCTGGACGAAGGCCGCTCTGCATCCGCCTGCCGTTCACTCAAATAGCCAGGGCGGCCAGATCGGGCGGGCCTTGCTCCAGTCTGGCCAGGGCGGCCAGCAGCTGTGCTTCGGTGCGGTAGTGGGCGGCCAGCGGCTTTTCGCCCAGCACGCCCGCCGCGCGCAGCGTCTGCCGCACGGGGCGCTTGCAGCCCACCAGATGCCAGCCTATGCCGTGCGAGCGCGCCTGCACGAGCAGGCGCGTGAGGGTTTCCGCGCCCGTGGCGTCGAGCCGGTTGATGGACTGCGCCAGCAGCACCACATGCTGCGTGCCCGGGCGCGCGGCCAGCATGGCGTCCACATACTGTTCAAATGAATTGGCGGTGGCGAAGTCCAGCGCTGCGTCCATGCGCAGCGCCAGGGTGTGCGGCGCCAGCAGGGGCAGGCCGTAGGGGTGGCGGTTGCGCAGGCTGCCGTCGGCATGCAGGCCCACTTCCACAATGCGCGGGTGCAGGCGCTGATAGACAAAGCGTGCCAGCGTCATCAGCACGCCGGCCAGCACGCCCCAGTAAAGCGCCGGGGCCGTGGCCACCGTCAGCGCCACCGTCAGCAGCGCCATCACGGCCTCCGCGCGCGAGACGCGCCACAGCCGCCGGTATTCGCGCGGCTTGATCAGGCCCGCCACCGCCGCCACGATGATGGCCGTGAGCACCGCCTGCGGCACGTGGCGCAGCACAGGCGTCAGCAGCATGAAAGCCGCCAGCACGGTCAATACCGTGAACACGGCGGCCCAGCCCGTTTGCGCGCCCGCATAAAGGTTGAGCGCCGAGCGCGTGAACGACGTGCTGGTGCTGAAGCCCCCTGAAAAAGCCGAAGCCAGCTTGGCCAGCCCCTGGCCGATCAGATCCTGATCGCGCTGCCAGCGCACGCCCTTGCGGGCGTTGTCCACGCGGGCGCTGGCCGCCGTTTCCAGAAAACTCACCAGCCCCAGCACGAACATGGGCAGTACCAGATGCGAGAGGGCCGCCAGGCCCGGCCACTCGGGCAGCGCCAGCGTGGGCAGGCTGCGCGGCAGCTCGCCAATCACCGCGCCGCCGCCGGCCTCAAAGCCCGTCAGCCACGACAGGGCCGACGTCAGCATCAGCAGCGCCAGCACACTGGGAAAAGCAGGCCGCCAGCGCCGCACCAGCAGCAAAGCCGCCAGCGACAGCACGCCATACACCGCCGATGCGCCATGCCAGCCGCGCGCACTCAAACTGCCCCAATCCCAGCCCTCAAGCCCCAGCAAATGGGGCGCTTGCGTGGCAATGATGAGCGCCGCCGTGCCATGCGTGAAAGCCATGAGCACCGGCGTGCTCACCAGATTGAGCAGCCAGCCAAAGCGCGCCAGCCCCAGCGCCAGTTGCAGCGCCCCTGCCATGAGCGCCAGCCACACGGCCAGCAACACCCACTGCGCGCTGCCCGGCGCAGCCAGCCCTGTGAGCGAGGCCGACACCAGCAGCGACGACAGCGCCGTCGGCCCCACCGACAGCCGGGTAGATGCGGAAAACAGCGCTCCTGCCAGCGCGGGCAGCAAGCTGGCATACACCCCGGCGGCCGGGGGCATGCCCGCCAGCTGCGCATAGGCCACAGCCTGCGGCAACATCATCATGCCCACGGTCAGGCCCACCAGCGCCTCGCTGCGCAACAGGGCAGGCGTAGGGCGCGGCCAGGCCAGAAAAGGCAGCAAACGTTGCAAGCGGAGTGGGTCAGACGCGGCGCTGGCGCTGGGGCCGGACGCCAAGCCGCCTGCCGCTGGCCCGGCAGGCGGATCGTCTGGAGGGGATGCAGGCGCGGATGACATGGCGGGCCGTATGGTAGGGGCGCTTCAGAACCTGTTCGGGGTCTGGCCGTGAGAGGGGCGAAAAGCGCCGCCCCGGCGCCGCGCCAGTCAGCGATTACTGCTCTTCCAATAGCGAGCGCAGCATCCATGCCGTTTGCTCGTGCAGGGTCAGGCGCTGCGTGAGCAAATCGGCTGTCGGCTCGTCGCCCGCCTTGTCGGCCAGCGGGAACAGATCGCGCGCCGTGCGGGCCACGCCCTCGTGGCCTTCCACCAGGATGCGCACCATCTCCAGGGCCTTGGGCGGATGCGCGGGCGCGTCTTTCAGGCTGGCGAGCTTGCCGAACTGGGCGTAGGAGCCGGGCGCCACATGGCCCAGCGAGCGAATGCGCTCGGCAATCGGATCCACCGCGTTCCACAGTTCCGTGTACTGCGCCATGAACATGTCATGCAGGGAATTGAACAGGGGGCCCGTCACGTTCCAGTGGAAGTTGTGCGTGGTCAGATACAGCGTGTAGGTGTCGGCCAGTAAATGCGACAGGCCGCTGGCGATGGCGGCGCGGTCTCTTTCCGAAATGCCGATATTCACGGCAGGCGCGCCGCTTGCTTTTCTGACGGCCTTGTCTGTGCTGGCCGAAGCGCTCTTGACGGTTTTCTTGACCATGAGAAATCTCCTGGAATGAAGGGGAAAAGAAGAAAGAAAAAGCCCGTTCTGAATAACAGGCATTCTCACTATATCCATCTCCTCTCCACCTCCTGGCAGCGCCTTGCCGCCGCGCCATCCCCGGGTTTCGTTACGGTCTGTTCACCCTGCCGCCTTACCATCGCCATTCCTGAAAAACTGCACGTGCTTGCCTGATGAAACTCTCTTGCCTGACATGGGGGCGGCGCCTGCCGGGGCGCCTTGCTGGCGTGGCGGCCAGCGCCTGGCTCGTAGCCGGGTGCGCTGGCGTCTCCGGCTCGCCCCCGGCGCTGCTGGACTACCAGCCCGAAGACTTCAGCGCCAACACCCATTCGCATCTGTTCGCCGCCACGCCCCAGCACACCTGCGAAGCTGCGCGTCGCGCCCTGCTCAGCCAGGGCTACGTGCTGGAAGAAGGCAAGGGCGGCAACGCCCAGCAGGTGGTGGGCCGCAAATTCTTCCAGCCAGACGCCAACTACCACGCCCAGCTTGAATTCCGCGTGGTCTGCGCCGCCTTGCAAGACAAAGACGGCCAGCCGCAGACCATGGCCTTCGCCAGCGGCCTGCAAGAGCAATACGGCCTGCGGCGCGTCAAGGACTCCGCCTCGCTGGGCGTGGGCGTGGCCTCGCTGTCGGTGCCGCTGGAAGGCGGGCACGACTCGATGGTCAAGATTTCCAGCCGCACCGTCACCCGCGCCCATCTGTACGAGCAGTTTTTCGATCTCATTGGCCGCTATCTGCCCACCGTGGCCGCTCCCGCGCCAGCCACGGCCATCGCGCCCGCCGCGCCCGTCGCTCCGGCGCAGCCGCCCGCCGCGCCCGAAGTGACCAAGCCAGCCGCCGCCGCTGGCCCGGCGCAAGCCAGCCAGTGATGCGGCACTGATTGCGCACGTCAGGCGGCATCAAAAAAAAGAGCAAATTCAAAGGCATAGAAATGCCAGTTCGCGCAAGCTCCACTAGGACATGTAGCTATCAATAAAAGAGCAGAATTAACCTGCTTGCCCGCTATCTTCACCTTGGCTATTTCGGTCCGGTCTTTCTGCCTGTCAGGCGGCCCCCTCGGGGGAGCCCGTTCCGCCTGCGTCTGAAGGCGGCCAGCGGAGCAAGTTTGAGTTTGGATTTGGGGCCTGGCCGCCTGGCAAGGCTTCACAATTCGCGCTTTCGCCCTGCTTGGAAGGAAAACACCCGTGATCACCCTGGCGCTGTCCAAAGGCCGCATCTTCGACGAAACCCTGCCGCTGCTGGCTGCTGCGGGCATTGAAGTGCTGGAAGACCCCGAGACTTCACGCAAGCTCATCCTGCCAACCAGCCGTGATGACGTGCGCGTCATCCTCGTGCGCGCCAGCGACGTGCCCACTTACGTGACCTACGGCGGCGCCGACTTGGGCGTGGCCGGGCTGGATGTGCTGGCCGAGCAAGGCGCGCCGGGCCTGTACCAGCCGCTGGACTTGGGCATCGCCTGCTGCCACATGGCCGTGGCCGTGCCTGCGGGCTTTGACTACGCCAGCGCCACCCGCGCGGGCGGGCGCATCACCGTAGCCACCAAATATCCGGCCATTGCGCGCGAGTTTTTTGCCCGCAAGGGTGTGCACGTGGATCTCATCAAGCTCTACGGCAGCATGGAACTGGCGCCGCTGACGGGCCTGGCGCAAGCCATCGTCGATCTGGTCAGCAGCGGCCAGACGCTCAAGGCCAACCGGCTGGTGGAAGTCGAGCGCGTCATGGACGTCAGCTCCCGCCTCGTCGTCAATCAGGCCGCGCTCAAGCTGCACACCGCGCCGCTGCGCCGCATCATCGACGCCTTCGCGCAAGCCGTACACGAGCAGGCCTGAGAGCTTGTTTGCAATCTGGCCGCAGGGGCAAAAAGCCGGCTCTGGGCGGTCTGTGGCGTTGAATAATCTCCGCTTGATCTGGGCCTGCGCGCGGCGCGGGCTTTGTCCTTTTGTCTTTCTGCCCGGGCCGCTTGTGCCACGCGTGCCAGGGCGGTTTTTCTGACCAGACACCGCCATGACGACCACCCCGCCCCCTCCTTTCGCGCTGGCTTCGCAGGCGCTTGAAAAGCTCTCATCGCTGGCCTCGGGCTTGCCCCGCCCTCCCGCGCCGCCGGCCTGGCTGACGGATGAGGCAGCGCGCCGCGTGGTGCTGCTGCTCAATCACGTGCTGATGCAAGAGCCTGAGGCGCGTGCGCGGCTGGCGCGGCAAAAGGGCCGCGTGGTGCGCGTGCAGTGGCGCGGCTGGGGCGCGCAGCTGGCGGCCACGCCAGCGGGCTTGTGCGAGCTGGCCGCTGCGGACGGGCTGCCCGATCTGGTGCTGACGCTGGCCGATGAGTCGCCCCTGGCGCTGGCGCAAGCGGCCCTGAAAGGGGCTTTGCACGGCGAAAAGCCGGCGGTGCGCATTGAAGGCGACGTGCAATTGGCTGCCGAGGTGAACTGGCTGGCCGACCACGTGCGCTGGGATGTGGAGGAAGACCTGGCGCGCCTGCTGGGCGACGCGCCCGCGCACGCGCTGGCCCAGGCGGGCCGCGCGCTGGCGCAGGGGTTGCGCCAGATTGCCGCCGGGCTGCCGGGCGGCGCGGGCCGTGCGGGTTGTTCAGGCGGCGCAGCTGATGTTTCCATGAACGCAGGCGCGCCACGGCCATGAAAAAACTCTTTCGCGCCTGCTTCATCGCCTGGACGGCGCTGCGCTACGGGCTGGACGAAATGGCTCTTTCCTGCCTGCCGCGCCCGTGGCTGCGCGCGCTGGGGCGGCTGACGCGGCGCGGCCGGCGGCTGACGGCGCCGCGCGGCCAGCGCCTGCGCATGGCGCTGGAGCGGCTGGGGCCGATCTTCGTGAAATTCGGCCAGGTGCTCTCCACCCGGCGCGATTTGCTGCCGCCTGACGTGGCCGATGAACTCGCCTTGCTGCAAGACCGCGTGCCGCCTTTTGCGACGAGTGAGGCCATTGCCATCATCGAAAAAGCCTTTGGCCGCCCGCTGGGGGCCATCTTCACCAGCTTCGAGCGCGAGCCGGTGGCCAGCGCCTCCATCGCGCAAGTGCACTTCGCCACGCTGACAGACCGCGAGGGCAAGGCGCGCGATGTGGCCGTGAAGGTGCTGCGGCCCGGCATGCTCAAGGTGATTGACCAGGACCTGGCGCTCATCCACATGCTGGCTGGCTGGGTAGAGCGCCTGTTTGCCGACGGCAAGCGCCTGCGCCCGCGCGAAGTGGCCGAAGAATTCGACAAATACCTGCACGACGAGCTGGATTTGACGCGCGAAGCCGCCAGCGCCGCCCAGCTGCGCCGCAACATGGCCGGGCTGGACCTGGTGCTGGTGCCCGAAATGTTCTGGGACTACATCCGCGACAACGTGCTGGTGATGGAGCGCATGAGCGGCATCCCCATCAGCCAGACGCAGCGCTTGCGCGAGGCGGGGGTGGACATCCACCAGCTCGCGCGCGACGGCGTCACCATCTTCTTCACGCAGGTGTTTCGCGACGGCTTCTTTCACGCCGACATGCACCCGGGCAACATCATGGTCAGCGTCGCGCCCGGAACCTTTGGCCGCTACATCTCGCTGGACTTCGGCATCGTCGGCACCCTCACCGAGTACGACAAGGAATACCTGGCGCAGAACTTCACCGCCTTTTTCCGGCGCGACTACAAGCGCGTGGCCGAGCTGCACGTGGAAAGCGGCTGGGTGCCCGCCGACACCCGCATCGACGAGCTGGAAGCGGCCATCCGCAGCGTGTGCGAGCCTTACTTTGACCGCCCGCTCAAGGAAATTTCGCTGGGCATGGTGCTGATGCGGCTGTTTCAGACCTCGCGGCGCTTCAACGTCGTCATCCAGCCGCAGCTGGTGCTGCTGCAAAAAACCCTGCTCAACATCGAGGGCCTGGGCCGCCAGCTCGACCCGGACCTGGATTTGTGGAGCACGGCCAAGCCGTTTCTGGAGCGCTGGATGAACGAGCAAATCGGCCCGCGCCGCCTGCTGCGCGAACTCAAGGCGCAAGCGCCCTACTACGCCAAGCTTCTGCCCGAGCTGCCGCGTCTGCTGCACGCCCATCTGCAACATTCGGCCGGCCTGCCGCAGCTGCAACAGCAGGTGCGCGATCTGGCCCAGGCGCAGCGCAAAGGCCGCCGCCTGGCCGCGCTGGCCTGGTGCGCCGCAGGCTTTGCCCTGGGCCTGCTGGCCATGCTGGCGGCGCAGCGCGCTGGGTGGTGGCACGCTTGATCAGGCTTTCCGCGCCGCTTGCCTGAAGCGGCCCAGGATGCTTTGAAAAGAGAAGCAAATTCAGAGCTTGAAAAAGTGCTCTTGCGCCTGTTCCACTAGAACATCATGCTCTGAATAAAGGAGCGAAATCGCGCCTTTTGCCGTCTGTTCAGGCTTGCTGCTGTTGCAGCAGGCGGCGCATGGGCGCGGGCAGGCCCAGGTCAGGCCAATCGCGCCGCCATTGGCCGGCAATGGGCAGGCGGGCCGTGGCGGGCAGGTGAACGCGGGCGGTGTGCAAGGTGAGGTCTCTGTGCGTGAGCGCGTGCGCCAGCGGCGGCAGCCACGCCACGCTGGCGCTGGCGGGCAGCGCGTCGAGCAGGGCCTCGCGGCTGTCGAACACGGGCAAGGCGTGCAGGCCCGCCCAGATGCCTTTGGCGGGGCGCTTTTCCAGCCAGCACGCGCTTTGCGCTTCGGGCAGCGTTTGCGCCAGCAGCAGCCACAAGGTTTGGGCGCTGCGGCGCAGCTTGCGGGTTTTGACGGGGTAGCTTTCCGGGCGGCCTTGCTGGCGGGCGGTGCAGTCGGCGGCAACGGGGCAGCGGCCGCACTGGGGCTGGCGCGGCGTGCAGACGGTGGCGCCCAGGTCCATCAGGCCTTGCGTGTAGGCGGGCATGTCGGCGCTGTTGGCGGGCAGCAGGGCCAGGGCGCGGGCGTGCAGGGCGCGGGCGTTGGCGGCCACGGCCAGGTCGCTGGCGTCTCCCAGATGGCGGGTGAGCACGCGCTTGACGTTGCCGTCCAGTATGGCGGCGCGCTCGCCAAAGCAGAAGGCGGCGATGGCGGCAGCTGTTGAGGGGCCGATGCCCGGCAGCGTTTGCAGCAGGGCGGCGCTGCGGGGAAATTGGCCGCCGAAGCGCTCCATCACCTGCCGCGCGCACTGGTGCAGGTTGCGGGCGCGGCTGTAGTAGCCCAGGCCGCTCCAGAGGGCCATGACTTCGTCAGACGAGGCGGCAGCCAGCGCAGCTACATCAGGAAAGCGCTGAATGAAGCGCGCGAAGTAGCCCAGCACGGTGGCTACTTGCGTTTGCTGGAGCATGATTTCCGACAGCCACACGCGGTAAGGATCGCGCGTGCCCTGCCAGAGCAGGCCGTGGCGGCCATGCTGGCGCTGCCAGTGAAGGAGGCGGGCGGCGAAGCTGGCGGGCGGTTCGCTCGCGCCGCTCACGAAAGGGCGGGCAGCATGTCGGCCACCGTGGTCTGGTAGGCGGCAGAAGGCCGGGGCGACACGGAGGCCGGGCTTTGCGCGCGGATGTCGTGCATGTGCGCGGCCAGCCCTTTTTCGGTTTCGTCCAGCAGGGCCATCTGCTCGTCGATTTCGCTCAGGCGCTGCTCCAGGTTGCCGGCGGCTTCTTCAATGCGGATGATGGCTTCCATGCGGCGGTTGAAGGCGCGGCGGCGCTCGCGAAGCTGCGTGTCCACCTGCGAGGAGGAGGTTTTGTTCCACAGCTCGATATCGCCCAGAGCGGTTTCAAAGATGGAGCGGATGCGCGAGGCCAGCGCGCGCACGAGCTTTTCGGTGAATTCGGGACGGGCGAGCTGGAAGATGTTGCCCATGCCCAGGTACTGCAAATGGCTGCGCTCGACGGCGCCCAGGTCGTCGATGAAGCGCGACATGTCGGGCGCGGGCGGCGGCTGGAGCGTGAAGCCGTATTCGGCGTTGAGCTGGCGGAAGGTGGCGTTGAGCATGGTCTCGATTTCCATCTCCATCGTCTGCACTTGCCTGACGATGTCGCGCAGGTTGTCAAACGCCTTGCCGTAGGCTTTTTTCAGGCCGAACTTGATGCCCGGCTCGCGCAGCGAGGTGCTCAGCTCCAGCAGCTCGCGCTTGATGCTGGAGGCGCCCAGCAGCTTGATGATTTCGCGCAGCAGCTTCATGTGCACGGCGCGCACGGCCTGCACATTGGCGCCGCTGCGGTCGAATTCGCCTTTGTCCATGTCCACGCGCATGCGCATCTGGCGGATGACGGTCTGGTTCTTGCCGCGCAGGCCCTGCAATTCCTGCTTTTGCTCGGCCAGCTCGCGCTTGCGCACGGCCAGCACGCGGTGGCAGGCGGCTTCCACGTTGCCCAGCGCCGCGCGCAGGGCAGATTCAAGCACGGCCTCGCGCTCGCCCAGCATGCGGCGGCCCAGCAGGTCTTCAAAGCGGGGCAGGCGGCTTTCCTGAAGCAGCTGCTCGTCGCCGCGCACCTTGGCCAGCAGGCCCTTCTGGGCGGACAGTGCGATCACCTGGTCTTTGTCCAGCGAGAGGATTTCGGCCGTCTGCTCGCATTGGCTGGTGATTTGCTGCTCGATGCGCGCGGGGCTGCTCAGGGCGTCCCACAGCGTGTCGATCTTGTTGAGCACCACAAAGTGCGAGCTGGCGCCCGCCGTCATGGGCGAGAGGTGCTCGCGCCAGATGGTCTGGTCGGACTTGGTCACGCCCGTGTCGGCGGCCAGGATGAACACCACGGCCTGCGCCTGCGGAATCAGGTTCACCGTCAGCTCAGGCTCCGCGCCAATCGCGTTCAGGCCGGGCGTGTCCAGCACCACCAGCCCCTGCTTGAGCAGCGGATGCGCCATGTTGATGAGCGCGTGCCGCCAGCGCGGCACTTCCACCAGGCCCTGGGCGTTGGTGGGCGGGTTGTCGTCGGGCTGCTCGTCGTGCCAGAAGCCCAGCGCGCGCGCCTGCTCCACGGGCACGTGCAGGGTTTCGGAGACTTTTTCCATCACGCTGGCCAGCTGCTCGGCGTCGTTCACGTCCAGATCAAAGCGCGTCCATTTTTCGGGCGCCATGCGCCAGTCGGTGAGCGACTGCGGCTGCAAGCGCGTTTCAATGGGCAGCAGGCGCAGGCAAGGGGGCACGCTGGCGTCCCAGCCCAGCTCGGTGGGGCACATGGTGGTGCGCCCGGCGCTGGCGGGCATGATGCGGCGGCCATATCCGGCGAAAAACACGGCGTTGATCAGCTCCGACTTGCCGCGCGAGAACTCGGCCACGAAAGCGACGGTGACTTTTTCGGAGCGCAGCTGGTCCTGCACCTGCTGAAGGCGCTCGACGGCGGCATCGTCCAGCAAGTCGCGCGCGCCCAGCCATTCGGTGAGCGTGCGCAGGCGGCGGGACATGGCGTCGCGCCAGACATGGTGTTGGTCAAATTGTTGGTTGAAAGCGGTCATCGTCATCGCTGCGGCCTTGCCCCTGGGCAGTTGTTTGCCAAACGTAAGCTCAGGGATATTACCTGCTGCCTGCCGCCGCGCTCTTCCGTTTGGCGGACGCCAGACGCCTTTCCTGCCCCCGGCCAGCCGCCTGAGCCGCACCCGGCGCATCAGACCGCAAGAACGGGAGCTATTCTGCTTCTGTATCCATAGAAGACTCTCCAGGTTTGGCTAAGGCCTGTTGAGAATTGCTGAAATTGAATCACAACCGAAGCCAGATAGATCACCGCCTTGAAGCTGGCGTCGGTCTTGTCACTGTGTATGGCACAAAGCGTTTGAACTCCTTGAGCTTGCCAAAGAAGTTTTCAATGAGGTGAGGCCAGAGGTACATGTGCTCGTCAATGGACAAAGGCTGGTCTTTGTGAGATCACGATTGGCACGCCTTGCGCTTGCAATAGCTCTATCAGCCATTGGACATCAAACGCCTTGGAGCCGCTGACGTTGGTGCGCTCGCCCACATTCACGAACAGCGAGTGTTCATCAATTACCAGCGGCTCAAGGCCAGACAGACGCAGCGGCGGGATGGGCGGTTGGGGGGCGTCGGCGGAAGCGGCAGAAGCAGACATGAGATTCACTGGAAACCGGAAAACGCAGCCAGGAGGGCAGGCACGAGACTCGTTTTCGCCCAGGGCATCCGCCAAGCCAGACAGGGCAGCGCACACGGCCATTCGATGCACCGCCCTGCTGCAACGCTCCTTGGCGAGTCGGGTGTGATTTCGGGATCAGCCCCGCGCTTCAAGAACCGCTGCGGGGCGGCTTCAGCCCCGCCCCCAGCGGCCATACATCCACCAGGCCCAGGGCAGGTAGTGGATGAAGCCGTGTTGATCTGAGCGGTGATATGAGTTTGCTTTGATCCACTGGATGACTTGACGCCACCAGACATCAAATCTCTCCGGGTCGTAGGCATAACGGCTGACCTTGTCTTCGCCGAGATATGGCCCATCAATAGTCACGCCGCGCGACCAGAACAGCCGCCCGGCTTCGCGCGAAGGCACAAAAAAGGGGTGGCGCAAGTACTCGATGACCGGCGCACGGTGCGCGTTGATCACGCTTGCGCCGTGCTGGAAGGTTTGGATTTCCGGCTCCCAGTCGAAGGCGCGGTTCCAGAGCACGAAACCTCGGCTCAGCCTGTCTTGGCTGCGCCGGGGCGGAAAGGCGTTTAGCCACACGCGATCAGCACTGGGGCTATTGAGCGCCAGGATCTGCACATCCGCCGTCGTGCGCAAAAAGGCCAGAAACCTGCGCTCGTCCCGCATGGTCATGGCCACGGCGATTTGTTTTCCACTTCTGGCACCCATCAGAACGATCTCGCAGACAGTCTCTCTGTGCGTTTCCAATGCGCAGTTTCAGAACAAACTCCAGATGCCATCAAACAACCTCTTGCCTGCAAAGCTCCGGCAATGCCTCCCACAAGTACTCCCCCAGACACCAGCCGCACCACTACCGGTCAAACTGCCGGTGGCACGGCCGGAGCGGTTTTTCATCTTCTCGGAACGCCTGCGCAACATTGATGGAATCCAGCATGATGCCCAAAGGACGCACGATGCGCCCCGCTTTGCCTAGCCGCTGCCCGATGCGGCGGGCGGCCCGGTTGTCTGCAAGCTGCTGAGCGCCTTTTAAAACCTGCTCATAGGCGCCGTTCTTCATGCAAAAACCCTGAATTTGAGCTTGCGCCTTGTTCAGTGAGCAGGGCGGCGACAAATCCGCTCCTGACACACGCTCAATTCCATGCTGGTGCATTAGCGCTTCCAAAGCGACCCTAGACCTGCCTTTGTTCGTTCAAGCACTTTGCGTGAATGCCCAACGCTTCACCCAATGGGGTTTTGAGCGCCTGTCCCCAGAGAGGAAATCTGCAGCAAACAATCGTCATGTATCCAAGTGACATGAGCGATGAACAGTGGGGCACAACGCCTGGGACATGATTAAGTCATCTTTTTCGTAGCAGGCTCTTACAGGTTGAGATTGGGCGCGAGGATGCGGCGCATCTGCTCGGGGGCAATGCCCCGGCGGCGGGCCATGTCGCCGGCCTGCTCTTCGTTGATCTTGCCGACGCTGAAGTAGGTGGATTCGGGGTGGCTGAAGTAAAAGCCGCTGACGCTGGAGGCGGGCATCATGGCCATTTGGTCGGTCACGCACATGCCGATTTCGCCCGCGCCCAGCAGCTCGAACAGGGGCTGCTTGACGGTGTGGTCGGGGCAGGCGGGGTAGCCGGGCGCGGGGCGGATGCCCTGGTACTTTTCGGCAATCAGTTCGGCGTTGTCCAGCGCCTCGTCAGCGGCGTAGCCCCACCAGTCGGTGCGCACGCGGCGGTGCAGCCATTCGGCGCCGGCTTCGGCCAGGCGGTCGGCCAGGGATTTGAAGAGGATGGCGTTGTAGTCGTCGTGGCGGGCCAGGAATTGGGCGGCTTTTTCTTCCACGCCGATGCCGGCGGTGACGGCGAATGCGCCGATGTAGTCCTTGAGCACGGGGCCATCGTGGCTGTCCTCGGGCCAGTGGCGCGGGGCGATGAAGTCGGCCAGGCAGCGGCTGGGGCGGTGCAGGCCGGTTTTCGCGTCTTTGGGGCGCTCGGTTTGCTGGCGCAGGCCGTGCCAGGTGAGCAGCACGCGATCGCGGTTTTCGTCGGCGTAGAGGGCGATGTCGTCGTCGTGCACGCGGTTGGCGGGCCAAAAGCCCACCACGGCGTGGGCGGTCAGCCAGCGGCCTTCGATGATGTGGCGCAGCATCTTCTGGCCGTCTTCATACACCTTCGTGGCTTCCGCGCCCACGATTTCGTCTTGCAAGATGGCCGGGAATTTGCCCGCCAGGTCCCAGGTCTGGAAAAACGGCCCCCAGTCCATGAAGGCGGCCAGCTCGGCCAGCGGCAGGTTGCGGATGACGCGGCGGCCCAGAAAGTGCGGCGCGGGCGGCTGGTAGCGGCCCCAGTCTATGGGCGTTTTGTTGGCGCGTGCCTGCGCCAGGCTCCACATTGCGGCGGGCTTTTTGCGCGCGTGCAGCTGGCGCACGTTTTCATAGTCGGCCTGCACTTCGGCCACGTATTGCGCCGCGCCTTCGCCCAGCAGGCCCTGGGCCACGCCCACGCTGCGCGAGGCGTCGGGCACGTAAACCACGGGGCCGTCGTAGTGCGGGGCGATTTTTACGGCGGTGTGCACGCGGCTGGTGGTGGCGCCGCCGATGAGCAGCGGAATCTTGCGCAAGCGGAAATAGTCGTCCTTTTGCATTTCGCCAGCGACGTATTGCATTTCTTCCAGGCTGGGGGTGATCAGGCCCGACAGGCCGATGATGTCGGCCCCCTCGCACTTGGCGCGCGCCAGGATTTCGTGGCAGGGAATCATCACGCCCATGTTCACCACTTCAAAGTTGTTGCATTGCAAAACGACGGTGACGATGTTCTTGCCGATGTCGTGCACATCGCCCTTGACGGTGGCGACGATGATTTTTCCCTTGCTTTTCACGTCTTTGCCGGCGGCTTCGTCGCGGCGCTTTTCTTCTTCGATGTAGGGCACCAGGTGGGCCACGGCCTGCTTCATCACGCGCGCGCTTTTGACCACTTGCGGCAAAAACATCTTGCCCTGCCCGAACAAGTCGCCCACCACGTTCATGCCGTCCATCAGCGGGCCTTCAATCACGTGCAGCGGGCGGCCGCCCTTGGCGATGGTTTCCTGATACGCCTCTTCGGTGTCTTGCGTAATGAAGTCGGTGATGCCATGCACCAGCGCGTGCGAGAGGCGCTCGGCCACGGGCGCGGGGTTTTCGGGCGTGCCGCGCCAGGCGAGTTTCTGGCTGTCGTCGCGGGCTGCGCCTTTGGCGGTTTCGGCAATCTCCAGCAGGCGCTCGGCGGCGTCGGGGCGGCGGTTGAGCACCACGTCTTCCACGCGCTCGCGCAAGACGGGTTCCAGCTCGTCATACACGCCGATCATTCCGGCATTGACAATGCCCATGTCCAGCCCCGCGCGTATGGCGTGGTAGAGAAACACGGTGTGAATGGCCTCGCGCACGGGGTCATTGCCCCGGAAGCTGAAGCTCACGTTGCTGATGCCGCCCGAAACCTTTGCGCCCGGCAGGTTCTGCTTGATCCAGCGCACCGATTCGATGAAGTCCACCGCGTAGTTGTCGTGCTCGGGCATGCCCGTGGCAATGGTCAGCACATTGGGGTCAAAGATGATGTCTTCGGGCGCAAAGCCCACCTCATCGACCAGCACGCGCCAAGCGCGCAAGCAAATTTCAATGCGCCGCTCCAATGAATCGGCCTGGCCTTTTTCGTCAAACGCCATCACCACCACCGCCGCGCCGTAGCGCTTGATGAGCGTGGCCTGGCGCTTGAACTCGTCTTCGCCCTCTTTCAGCGAAATGGAATTGACGATGCCCTTGCCTTGCAGGCAGCGCAGGCCCGCTTCCAGCACGCTCCACTTGCTGGAGTCCAGCATCACCGGCACGCGGGCGATATCCGGCTCGCTGGCCATCAGGTTCAGAAAGCGCACCATCGCCACTTCGGCATCGAGCATCGGCTCGTCCATGTTCACGTCGATGATCTGCGCGCCGTTTTCCACCTGCTGGCGCGCCACGGCCAGCGCCTCTTCGTACTGCTCGGCCAGGATAAGCCGCGCAAACGCCTTGGAGCCGCTGACGTTGGTGCGCTCGCCCACGTTCACGAACAGCGAGTTTTCGTCAATTCTCAAAGGCTCCAGCCCCGACAGGCGCAGCGGCGGGATGGGCGGTTGGGGGGCGTCGGCGGAAGCGGCAGAAGCAGACATGGGATTCACTGAAGACCGGAAAACGCAGCCAGGAGGGCAGGCACGAGCCTCGTTTTCGCGCGGAACATCCGCCAAGCCTGGCGGAAAAAAGCTCCGTTGCGACGCCCCTTGGCAAGAGGGCGCGCATTCTAGGCAGCCGCCACGCGCCATGCCGCCGAAGCCGCCCAAAACAGGCTCGCACAAGCGGTCTTTCACCGCCGTCGAGCGTAGCGCTGCAAGCCTTGGGCCGCGCTTGTCTGGTTTTATAGAAAAGGGAGCAAAAATGAAGGGCCAATAATGCCGCTTAACGCTGTTTTTATCGGGGTTTATAGCTACAGATTCAAGAGCAAAAAATAGTTTATCTATTTCATGCTCTTACGGCCAGGCTTTGAACAGGCGCTTACGGCCTGCCGTCTGCCGCGTTGCGGGCGAAGACGAGCAGCGTGTCGCCCTTGTCCGTGGGGCGGGGCACTTCCAGGCGCTGCGCCCATTGCTGTTGCGAGGGGCTGGCTGTCAGCGGGGCAATCAGCCACGGGCAGGTGGCGGGCGCGTCAAAGCGCGGCAGCGGCTCCAGCTGCCAGCCGCCATGAAAGCGCAGGGCCGCCAGCTGGGTGGCGTTGAGCGCAAACGTATTGACGCACGCGCCCTGGCCGACGATGGCCGCCACGCTGCGCACCTGCGCGGCCAGGCTGCGGCCATAGTCCAGCGCGGGTAGCCACAGCGTCATCAGCAGCAGCCAGCACAGCGTGGCGCCGGCGGCGGGCAGCACCAGGCTTTTCCACAGCGCGGCGCGGTGGCGGCCCGTGCGCCAGCGCGCCAGCCAGGCCCAGGCCAGCGTGGCCGCCAGCGCCGCCAGCAGCGCGGGCCACTGGAAAACCGGCTCAAAGCCCGGCGCCAGCCGCGCCACATTGGCCGCCGGTTTGGCGGGCACGCCCGTTTGCAGCGAAATCCAAACCACCCAGATCACGATGGCCCAGCCGCTGAAAAACAGCACGGTGAACCAGTCAATGAGCGCTGCCATGCCGCGCCGCAGCGTGGGCAGCGCCAGCGCCGCCAGCGCCGCCAGCGGCGGCAGCGCCGCCAGCAGCGAGCGGTCACGCGCGGGCGTGAACACCGCCGCCAGCATGGCCATGCCGGCCATCATCAGCGGCAGGCCCAGGTGGCGCTGCTGGCGCGGGCGCGGCAGCTGGGCGCGCCAGCGCCACAGCGTCCACAGCGCCAGCGGCCAAATGGGCCAGGTGAACCAGGCAAACAGCCGCGCCAGAGAGCGCCACTGCGCCGCCGCCAGCGGCCACGTGATTTGCCAGCGCCACAAGCCCAGCCGCCAGCCCAAGGCCGCGCTGGCCAGCATGGCCGCCAGCGTGGCCAGCAGCAGGCGGCGGCGCGCGCCTGCCTGCAAGGCGTTGGCAGGCGCGGCGGCCTGCCAGCCCGGCCACAGTTGCGCCAGCACCGCTGCCGCGCCATATGCCAGCGCCAGCGTGGGCGCGCCCGACAGCGCCAGCGCAGGCAGCCCCAGCAGCGTGGCCGCCACCGCCGCGCGCGGCTGAAAAGGCATGGCCGCAAAGCCAAAAAACACCAGCGCCGTAAAACACAGCTGCGCCAGCGCAGGCGTGGTCTCGTGCGCCAGCTGCGCCATGCCCAGCGTGGCAATGAGCGCCAGCAGGCTGCCATCGGCCAGCGCACGGGCGTAATCGCGCGGCTGCGCCTCGCCGCCAAACGCCAGCGCCACGGGCTGCGCGCCGGGCAGGCGGGTCAGGTTATAGGTGGCGTACCAAGTGGCCGCCAGCGTGCCCGCCAGCATCAGTGCAAACGGCAAACGCACGGCCACATCAGGCGCCAGCCAGCCGGCCGTGGCTTTGAGCGCGAGCGCGCCCAGCCAGTAAGGCAGCAGCGCGGCCACATCGGGCGACAGGCCGTCGAGCTGCGGCGCCAGCCAGCCCGAGCGCCCTTCGGCCATGGCCTGCATGAACCCGAAAGAAGCCAGGTCATCGCCTTTCCACGGCTGCCGCCCCACAAAGCCCGGCAGCACATAGGCCAGACACAGCAGCCACAAGGCCAGCCTGGGCAGCCGGCGGGCCGCTTCTTGCGTAACGAGGGCGGGGCGGGGGGTATTCACGTGCGAAAAGGCGGGGAAAGTGACGGACGAAAGGCCGGGATTGTCGCCGCGCCCGCGCTTGGCTCATGGCTGCGCCTTTGCATTCAAGAAGCTGTTCAAGGCGCTTCGATGATGCAAAGACAGGAGCAATTCAAATGGGCCGGAAATGCCTTCTGCGCTGCATGCACCAGGACATCATGCTATGGATAGAGGAGCGTGCCAGTCTGCTTTCTCCCCTCGCCTGCCGCCCTTTCGCGGCCCAGGCCGTGCATGGCTCGATTCACAACCTCGCGCGGCTATCATCCTTGCGCCATTCATAAGTGGCTCTGCTTATTCTGAAAGGAGGCCTTCAATGTTTCGCCGGATGATTTCGCCCAACTGGAAAACCCTGGCCGTGTGCTGCGGCGCATGGGCGGCTTGCGCCAGCATGGCCCAGCCCGTGCAGATGACGCCGCAGGCTGCGCCTGTGCGCCAGCAGGCGGCTGAACTGCTGGCGCCCGGGCAGCAGGCGCTCACGGCCTGGCGCTGGCGCTTGCAGGCCGTGCGCGGCAAGGATCGCGCCTGGTTCACGCGCGCTGCCGCCGCCCTGTCTGAACCGGTGGTGCTGCGCTTTGACGAGGCTGCCGTGAGCGTGGCCGCTCCCTGCAACCAGTTGCGCGGGCGCTATCTGCTTTCAGGCGAACGCATGCTGATTGAGCCGCTGATGGGCACCAAAAAGGGCTGTGCCGACGCCCGCTTGATGGCGCTGGAAGACCGTCTGGAGCAAATCCTGCCCACCGTGAAGGATTGGCGGCTGCAAACCGCACGCCAGCAGAGCGGCCAGCCTGCGGCGAGCTTGCGCCTGCGCTTTATCAACGGCAGCGAGTGGCTGCTGCAAGGCGAGCCTGCTGGCGCGCCAGGTTCGCTTTGACGCCAGCGGCGCGCGCACCGTTTTGCGCGTGCGCCGCCAGCCCTTGGGAGCTGGCTATGTGCGGCAAGAGCGCATCAGCTACGGGATGGAGCCATAGGGAGCCATAGGGAGCCACAAGCCGGAAGCGGCGGGCCGCCTTGTTGATGGCAACGGTGCTTTGGATTTGCTCCTTTATCCGTAGCATGACGTCCTAGTGGAATCTGCGCGAGGCGGCATTTCGATACCCCTGAATCCGCTCTTGTTTTTGATGCCGCTCGCCCCTTCGGGCGGATGGCGGGGCGCAGCCGGGCCGGTTTTCAGCCGCGCGCGATTTTGAAAACCGCCGTGCCCGCCAGCAGGTTGGGCAGGCGGCGCACGGGGCGGCCCTGATGCAGGCCGAAGGCGTCGAGGATTTGCAGGCCGTTTTTGCGGGCGAGGATTTCAAAGTCCTTGAAGGTGCCTACGCGGATGTTGGGCGTGTCGTACCACTGGTAGGGCAGGCGGCGGGTGACGGGCATGCGCCCGCGCAGCACGGCCAGGCGGTTGGGCCAGTGGGCGAAGTTGGGAAAGGCGATGATGCCCACGCGGCCCACGCGGGCGGTTTCGCACAGCATGGTTTCGGCGTTGCGCAGGTGCTGGAGGGTGTCGATTTGCAGCACGGCGTCAAAGCTCTGGTCGCCAAAGTCGGCCAGGCCTTCGTGCAAGTTGAGCTGGAGCACGTTCACGCCGCGCTGCACGCAGGAGAGCACCTTGGCGTCGTCGATTTCAATGCCGTAGCCCGTGCAGCCGCGCTCGCGCATGAGGCGCTGCATGAGCGCGCCGTCGCCGCAGCCCAGATCGAGCACGCGCGCGCCTTCGGGCACGAGGCTGGCGATGACTTGCTGAATGGCGGCGTCGCTCATGCCGTGCCTCCTTGGGCTTGCGCCGGGGTGTCGATGCGGTTTTCAAAATACGAGCGGATGAGGCGCATGTAGCGCGCGTCGTCCAGCAAGAAGGCGTCGTGGCCGTGGGGGGCGTTGATTTCGGCGTAGGCCACGTCGCGGCGGTTGTCCAGCAGCGCCCGCACGATTTCGCGGCTGCGGGCGGGGGCAAAGCGCCAGTCGGTGGAAAAGCTCACGAGCAAAAAGCGCGCTTGCGTGCCCGCCAGCGCAGCGGCCAGGCTGCCGCCGTGGGCGCGGGCGGGGTCGAAGTAATCCAGCGCGCGGGTGATGAGCAGGTAGGTGTTGGCGTCGAAGTAATCGCTGAATTTTTCGCTCTGGTGGCGCAGGTAGCTTTCAATCTGGAATTCCACGTCTTGCGTGGAGTAGCGGTAGCCGCTGGCGTGGCCGGCCACGGCCTGGCGCAGCTGGCGGCCAAATTTGGCGTTCATCACGTCGTCGCTCAAATAGGTGATGTGGCCGATCATGCGGGCGATGCGCAGGCCGCGCTGCGGCACCACGCCGTGGCGGTAGAAGTGGCCGCCGTGAAAGTCGGGGTCGGTGATGATGGCGCGGCGCGCCACTTCGTTGAAGGCCAGGTTTTCGGCGGTGAGGTTGGGCGCGCTGGCAATCACCACGGCGTGGCGCACGCGCTGCGGGTATTGCAGCGTCCAGCTGAGCGCCTGCATGCCGCCCAGGCTGCCGCCCATGACAGCGGCCAGCTGCTCGATGCCCAGCGCGTCCAGCAGGCGGGCTTGCGCGGCCACCCAGTCTTCCACGGTGATGACGGGAAAGTCCGCCCCCCAGGCCTGGCCCGTGGCCGGGTTGATGTCTTTCGGGCCGGTGGAGCCAAAGCACGAGCCGAGGTTGTTGATGCCGATGACGAAAAAGCGGTTGGTATCCACCGGCTTGCCGGGGCCGACCATGTTGTCCCACCAGCCCAGGCTGCGCGGCTGGCCCGCGTATTCGCCCGCCACGTGGTGCGAGGCATTGAGCGCATGGCACACCAGCACGGCATTGCTGCGGCTGGCGTTGAGCTGGCCGTAGGTTTCGTAGGCCAGCTGATAGCCGCCCAGGCTGGCGCCGCTTTGCAGCGCCAGGGGCGCGTCAAAGCGCATGGTCTGCGGCGTGGCAATGAAAGTCATGAGGCAAGAAAAAAACCCGGTTGCGCCAAAAGGCGGAACCGGGCCGGATTTCCGTCATTTAGCAGCATTTGTCAGAACTGGTTCAAAGCCTGTTTGTGAGGGCAGACTCTGAACCGGTTCTCGGAAGCGCCCGCAAGCAGGAAAGCAAATCGGCGCGTGAAAACGAAAGGGCGGCCAGTATAGCCAGCCGCCAGACGGCCCGGCCCAGCCGGATTCACTCTGAAAAAAGGAGCGAATTCAAGCGGCCTTTTTGGCCTGAGGTCCTAGAGAAACGAGCGCAGGCAGCTATCGTAAAAAGAGCGAAATCTTGCTATTCCAGCCCCATGCGCCAGCCCAGCAGGGCAGCCAGGCCCAGCGCCGCGAAGACGGCGGCGCACGCCAGGTGCACGGCGCGCAGGGGCAGTTTCTTCATCAGCCGCTCGCCAAAGCACACCACGGGCGCATTGGCCAGCATCATGCCCAGCGTGGTGCCGGCAATGACGGCCAGCGCTGCATCCGGGTGCTGCGCGGCCAGGGCCACGGTGGCCAGCTGGGTTTTGTCGCCCATTTCGGCCATGAAGAACACGGCCAGCGTGGCGCCGAACACGCCCCAGACGCCCCAGCGCGCGGCCCGCGCGGGCTGCTGGTCGTCATCGAGCTGGTCAGGCGCCATCATCCAGCCCGCCATCATGATGAAAGACAGGCCCAGCGCCCAGCGCAGCGCATCGGGCGCAAGCTGCGTGGTCACCCATGCGCCCAGCGCTCCAGCCAGCGCGTGATTGGCCAAGGTGGCGGCAAAAATGCCCAGCGCGATGGGCCAGGGCTTGCGAAAGCGCGCGGCCAGCAGCAGCGACAAAAGCTGGGTTTTATCGCCCATTTCGGCCAGCGCGACGATGCCGGTGGAAAGGAAAAAAACGCTCACGGAAGACGGTGCGAAACGCAGGGCCGCGCGATTGTAAAAATATTCGTTTGACGTGGATATTTGAAATATATGCAGGGGCATAATGCCCGCCGCGCGCGAGAGCGCGTGCGTTTTCCCGGTGTTTCTTCTTGGCCCTCGGGGGCGTTGGCAGACTCCATCCGGTTTTTTTCTTTTTCACCTTGTGTATTTCGAGGAGCGCCTTCGATGGGCAACAAACTTTATGTCGGCAATCTGCCGTATTCCGTGCGCGACGCCGAGCTGGGCCAGGCTTTTGCCGCGTTTGGTTCCGTGGTCAGCGCCAAAGTGATGATGGAGCGCGATTCCGGCCGCTCCAAAGGCTTTGGTTTTGTGGAAATGGGCAGCGACGCCGAGGCGCAAGCCGCCATTGAAGGCATGCACGACAAACCCCTGCAAGGCCGCAATCTGGTCGTGAACGAGGCCCGCCCGATGGAGCCGCGCCCGCCGCGCGCCAGCTTTGGCGGCGGGCGGCGCGATGACCGTGGCGGCTACGGCGGCTTTGGCGGCGGCAATGACGGGCGCTTCCGCAGCCCCTATGGCCCCGGCCCGCGCGGCAATGGCGGCTTTGGCGGCCGGCGCGACGATCGCGGCTTTGACCGTGGCGATCGCGGCGAATACTGATCGGGCCAAGTTCCCGGCAAAGGCCGGCGCGGTTTTCGCGTCCGGCCTTTTTTGCGCCTGCGATAGCGGCGCAAGCCATGAAGCCGCGCAAGGCGGGGCATGTGAAAATCCCGCGCCATGACCGCCCCGAATGCCGCTCTGAACGCCGGATCCAACGCCACTTTGAACGCAGATGCCGCCGAGCTGGACAAATTTGCCGCCCTGGCCCACCACTGGTGGGACGCCGGGGGCGAATTGGCCACGCTGCACCACATCAACCCCTTGCGGCTGAACTGGATTGACGCGCAGCGCCCGCTGCAAGGCGCGCGCGTGCTCGATGTGGGCTGCGGCGGCGGCATTCTGGCCGACGCCATGGCCCGCAAGGGCGCTGAAGTGCTGGGCATCGATCTGGCCGAAAAATCCTTGCAGGCCGCCCGGTTGCACGCGCTGGAGGCCGAAACGCCGCGCGTGAGCTACCGCGCCGTGGCCGCCGAGGCGCTGGCCGCCCAGGAGCCCGCTTCGTTCGACGTGGTCACGTGCATGGAAATGCTGGAGCACGTGCCTGATCCGGCCGCCATCGTGGCCGCCTGCGCCGCGCTGGTCAAACCCGGCGGGCAGGTGTTTTTTTCCACGCTCAACCGCAACCCCAAATCGTGGCTGATGGCCATTGCCGGCGCGGAATACGCGCTGCGCCTGCTGCCGCAGGGCACGCATGACTACACCCGCTTCATCCGCCCCAGCGAGCTGGCGGCCTTTTGCCGCGCTGCCGGGCTGAGCGTGCAGCGCGTCTCGGGCCTGCACTACAACCCGCTCACGCGCCGCTGCTGGCTCACGCCCGATGCCAGCGTGAACTACATGCTCTCGGCGCTGCGCCCTGCGTGAAAAGCGCTTTTTTGCCTTACCAGCCCCTCATCCCACAAAAAAACATGCAAACCGTCAAAACCGAACTGCTGGACGCCCTCAAAGCCGCGCTGGAGGCGCTGCTGCCCGGCGCAGGCGACAAAGCCGCGTTTGAATCGCCCCGGCAGGCCGCACATGGCGATCTGGCTTGCACCGCCGCCATGCAGCTGGCCAAGCCGCTCAAAAGCAACCCGCGCGCCGTGGCCGAACAGCTCAAGGCCGCGCTGCTGGCCACGCCCGCCTTTGCGCGGTGGGTGGATGCGCTGGAAATCGCCGGCCCCGGCTTCATCAACATCCGCCTCAAGCCCGCCGCCAAGCAGCAAACCGTGCGCGAAGTGCTGGCGCTGAAAGAAAACTACGGCCAGCAAGCGCAAACCAAAGGCCGCGTGCTGGTGGAATTCGTCAGCGCCAACCCCACCGGCCCGCTGCACGTGGGCCACGGGCGGCAGGCCGCGCTGGGCGACGCCATCTGCAACCTGCTGGCCTCGCAAGGCTGGCAAGTCACGCGCGAGTTCTATTACAACGACGCGGGCGTGCAAATCGACACCCTCACCACTTCCGTGCAACTGCGCGCGCAGGGCATCAAGCCCGGCGATGCCAACTGGCCCGAAGCCGCCTACAACGGCGACTACATTCAGGACATTGCCAACGACTTTCTGGCCCGCAAAACCGTGCAGGCCGATGACCGCAGCTTCACCGCCAGCGGCGACGCCAGCGACCGCGAAGGCATCCGCCAGTTCGCCGTGGCCTACCTGCGCCGCGAGCAAGACCTGGACCTCAAAGCCTTTGACGTGCGCTTTGACAACTACTACCTCGAATCCAGCCTCTACAGCAGCGGCCGCGTGCAAGCCACGGTGCAAAAGCTCATCGCCAGCGGCCACACCTACGAAGAAGGCGGCGCCCTGTGGCTGCGCACCACCGACTTTGGCGACGACAAAGACCGCGTCATGCGCAAGCAAGACGGCACCTACACCTACTTCCTGCCCGATGTGGCCTACCACATCGCCAAATGGGAGCGGGGCTTTCACAAGGCCATCAACATCCAGGGCACCGACCACCACGGCACCATCGCCCGCGTGCGCGCGGGCCTGCAAGCGGCGGGCGTGGGCATACCCCAGGGCTACCCCGACTACGTGCTGCACACCATGGTTCGCGTCATGCGCGGCGGCCAGGAAGTCAAGATCAGCAAACGCGCGGGCAGCTACGTCACCTTGCGCGACCTGATCGAGTGGACCAGCAAAGACGCCGTGCGCTTTTTCCTGCTCTCGCGCAAGCCCGACACCGAATACACCTTCGATGTCGATCTGGCCATCCAGAAAAACAACGACAACCCCGTTTACTACGTGCAATACGCCCACGCGCGCATCTGCTCCGTGCTGGACGCCTGGGGCGGCGAGCGCGCCGCGCTGGCGCAAGCCGATCTGGCTGCGCTCGACACCGCCGCCGCGCAAGCGCTCATGCTCAAACTGGCCGAATACCCGGCCATGCTTGCCGCCGCCGCGCAAGACTTCGCCCCGCACGATGTCACCTTTTATTTGCGCGAACTGGCCGCCAGCTACCACAGCTACTACGACGCCGAGCGCATCCTGGTCGATGACCAGGCCGTCAAAACCGCCCGCCTGGCGCTGGTAGCCGCCTGCGCGCAAGTGCTGCGCAACGGCCTGCAACTGCTGGGCGTATCCGCCCCGGAGCGCATGTGATGCACGCCCAACCCGCCTTCTTCGCCCCCTCGCCTTCACCCTCGCGCCAGCTTGGCGGCACGCTGCTGGGCCTGATTCTGGGCATCGTCATCGGCCTGGGCATCGCCCTGGGCGTGGCCCTTTACATGGCCAAAGTGCCCGTGCCCTTCATCCACAAAGCCTCCTCGCGCAGCACCGAACAAGACGCCGCCGAAGCCGAACGCAACCGCGACTGGGACCCCAACACGCCCCTGCACAGCCGCTCGGCGGGCGGCGCTGTCACGCCCATGCCAGCCGCGCGCTCCGGCAACAACGCGCCTTCGCGCCCCGTGCCCGCGCCAGCGGAAGTCAGCCGCCCGGCCACGCAGACGGCGCCTGCGCCCACCCAGGCGCAGCAAACCACTTCGTCCGACCCGCTGGGCGACTTCATCGCCGCACGCGCCGCGCGGCAAAGCCAGCAGCGAGCCGGGCAAGAGCAGACCGTGGCTTCCGCCTCGCCCATCATGGCGGGCGAGCCTTTCATCTACTTCGTGCAGGCAGGCGCCTTCCGCGACCAGGACGAGGCCGAAGCCCAGCGCGCGCGCCTCACGCTGGCAGGCATACAGGCGCGCGTGACCAGCCACGAGCAGGCGGGCCGCACGGTTTACCGCGTGCGCATCGGCCCCTTCCAGAAGAAAGACGAAGCCGACAGCGCCAAGGAGCGCGTGGTCAGCAGCGGCTTTGACGCCGCGCTGGTGCGCGTGCAGCGGTAAGCGCCTGCCCCTGCGCTGCTCCTGATACAGAAGCGAATTCAGGCCCCCGAAAAATACGTTTGCCGCTTATTTGACGGGGAGGTCATGCTATTGATACAGAAGCAAGAATACCGGCGCATCTTCACCAGAAAAGCGGCCTGTCCTAATGGCCGTCCCGCATGCCGGGAACTTGCCGCCCGCTCCTGCTTCTCAGCCCCCCTTTCAACCCGCCCAAAAAAGGAAAAACAGACCATGAAACGCCGTGATTTCGCGCTCACTGCCGCAGCTGCCGCCACGCTGGCCGCGCTGCCCGCCGCCTTCGCGCAAGGCCAGCCCTTCACGCCCAAGGAAGGCGAGAACTACCTCGTCGTCAATCCCGCCGCTCCGGTGGATACGTCCGCTGGCAAAGTGGAAGTCGTCGAATTCTTCTCCTACGGCTGCCCCCACTGCCGCGACTTCGAGCCGATATTTGACAAATGGGCCGCCGCCCAGCCGCAGGATGTGGTGGTGCGCCGCATGCACGTGGGCTTTTCCAATGCCTTTGAGCCGCTGCAGCGCATCTTCTTCGCGCTGGAGGCCATGGGCCTGAATGAAAAAGTCCACACCGAAGTCTTCAACGCCATCCTCAACGAGAAAAAGCGCCTGAACACACTGGAAGAGGTGCAGCCCTGGATGACCGAGCGCGGCGTGGATGGCGCCAAATTCGCCGCCGCCTACAAATCCTTTGGCGTGGCCAGCAAGATCAGGCGCGCCATCGAGCTGCAAGACGCTTACCACGTGGAGGCCACCCCCAGTTTCGGCATCGCCGGGCGCTACTACATGGACCCCGGCATGACCAAGGGCTTTGACGGCATGCTGAAAACAGCCGACGCGCTCATTGCCAAGCTGCGCAAATCCGGCGGCCAGTAAGAGCCTGCGAGCTGCTCGCCTGCGGCCTGCGGCAGCCGCTGCGGGATGATAAAAAAAGGAGCGAATCAAGAGGGTCAAAATGGCCTTTCGCGCAGTATCCACTAGGACATCTTGCTCCCAATACAGGAGCAAAAACAAGGCTGTGTGCCCCGCTCCTTGAACAGGCTCGCGACGCCGCTTCAGCATTCGCCTCGGCGGTTTTTGGGCCTCTGCCGCAAGCGGGCGCGGCCAGGCAATCCTTGAGGGCGCGGCCCCTACAATTTGTGTCAGCCCTCAACCCGCTCCTTCATTCCTGCTTTCATGCCGCGCCTGTCTGTTTTTTCTTCTCCCTTTTCGCGCCTGGCCCCGCTGGCGCTTGCCGCCTTGCTGGCTTGCGCGGGCGCGCAGGCTGAAAAGGCCGATCGCGACCAGCCCATGAACATCGAGGCCGACGCCTTGAGGCATGAAGAAAAAAGCCAGACCAGCACCTTCACCGGCCATGTCGTGCTCACCAAGGGCAGCATCCTCATGCGCGGCGCGCGCCTGCAAGTGCAGCAGGCCGGCGATGGCCAGCAAAGCGGCACGCTCACGGCGGAAAAAGGCGAGCGCGCGTTCTTTCGCCAAAAGCGCGACGGCGCAGATGAATACATTGAAGGCGAAGCCGAAACCATTGAATACGACAGCCGCGCCGACACCGTGCGGCTTCAGGGCCGCGCGCGCATGCGCCGCCTCGAAGGCGCAAAGCTGGCCGATGAAGTGACGGGCGCGCGCATCACCTACAACAGCGCCTCGGGCGTTTACACCGTCGATGGCGCGCCGCAAGGCAAGGCTGGCAAGGGCGAGCGCATCCGCGCCACGCTCGGCCCCAGAGGCGCTGGCGCCCAGCCCGCCCAGCCCGCCGCGCTGCGCGGCAGCTCCAGCCTGTCCAAAAAGCCGTGAGCGAGTCTGCTTCCAACCTCACGGCGCCCGCGCCTGCCAGCTCGCTGCAAGTGCGCAACCTGCGCAAGCACTACGGCGCGCGCCGCGTGGTGCAAGACGTGTCGCTCACCGTCAAAAGCGGCGAGGTGGTCGGCCTGCTCGGCCCCAACGGCGCGGGCAAGACCACATCGTTTTACATGATCGTCGGCCTGCTGCGCGCCGACGCGGGCAGCATCACCATTGATGGCCGCGCCATCGAAAAAATGCCCATTCACCAGCGCTCGCGCCTGGGCCTGTCTTATTTGCCGCAAGAAGCGTCCATCTTCCGGCGGCTGACGGTGGCCGAAAACGTGCGCGCCGTGCTGGAGCTGCAACGCGGGCCGGACGGCCGCCCGCTGCCCGCGCCTGAAATCGAGCGCCGCCTGGACGAGCTGCTGAAGCAGCTTTCTGTTTCCGAACTGCGCGACACCCCCGCGCCGGCGCTTTCGGGCGGCGAGCGGCGGCGCGTGGAAATCGCGCGGGCGCTGGCCACGCAGCCGCGCTTCATCCTGCTGGACGAACCCTTCGCGGGCATCGACCCGATTGCCGTCATTGAAATCCAGCGCATCGTCACCTTCCTGAAAGAGCAAGGCATCGGCGTGCTGATTACCGACCACAGCGTGCGCGAAACGCTGGGCATTTGCGACCACGCCGTCATCATCAGCGAAGGCCGCGTGCTGGCCGCTGGCACGCCCGCCGAAATCGTCGCCAACCCCGACGTGCGCCGCATCTACCTGGGCGAGCACTTCCACCTCTGAAGGCCGCAAGCCAAGTGAGCACCGGCCTGTCACTGCGCGTCTCGCAGAACCTTGCCCTCACGCCCCAGTTGCAACAAGCCATCCGCCTGCTGCAACTGTCCACCGTCGATCTGGAGCGTGAAGTGCAAACCATGCTCGACGAAAACCCCTTTCTGGAGCGCGCCGACGACGCCGCCCCGCGCGAAGAATTCGGCCTGGCGCGCGCCGATGCCCCCGTGAGCGAAGGCGACCGCAGCAGCGAGGCGGCCGCCAGCAGCGACGGCGGAAACGACGGCGAAGGCAGTGACAGCGAAACCGCCGCCCCCGACGACTGGGACGGCGACGGCAGCAGCGACCTGGCCCCTGACGACGGCGAATGGGGCGGCGAAGCTCCCGCCCGCCAGCCGGGCGACGACACGCTCGACCCCGCCGAACGCGCCAGCCTGCAAGAAAGCCTGACCGAACACCTGCACCGCCAGGCGCTGGCCCTGCGCCTGGCGCCCGAAGACATGGCTGCGCTGCGCTTTCTCATCGAATCCGTCGATGACGACGGCTACCTGCCAGACTCCCTGGCCCAGCTGGCCGCCACCCTCATGGACGACGACGACGGCGTGGAAGAAATGCAGGAACTCGTGCACCGCTTCACCCTGGCCCTGAAGCTGCTGCAATCGCTGGAACCCACGGGCGTGGGCGCGCGCAACCTGCCCGAATGCCTGGCCCTGCAACTGAAAGAACGCCTGGGCGCGTCAGACCCGAGCGATCCCGGGCGGGCGGCCATCGAAAACGCGCTGAAGCTCTGCACCCGCCACGGCGCGCTGGAGCTGCTGGCCCGCCGCGACACGCGCCGCCTGGCCGCGCAACTGGGCATCAGCGAAGACGAGCTGCGCGCCGCCCAGGCCGTCATCGCCCGGCTCGAACCCAAGCCGGGCCGGCGCTTTGCCAATGCAGAGCGCGAAATCATCGTGCCCGATGTCATCGTCACCGCCAGCGGCAGCGGCCCCACGCAGAAATTTCACGTACGCCTCAACCACGACCTCATCCCGCGCCTGCGCGTGCACGACGCCTACGCTAGCGCCCTGCGCGGCAGCAAAAATGCCGATCTGGGCCAGCGCCTGCAAGAAGCGCGCTGGTTCGTGCGCAACGTGCAGCAGCGCTTTGACACCATCTTGCGCGTGGCCGAACTCATCGTCGAGCGCCAGCGCGGCTTTTTCGTGCATGGCCCCATCGCCATGCGCCCCATGCTCCAGAAAGACATCGCTGAAGCGCTGGGCGTGAACGAATCCACCATCAGCCGCGTCACCACCGCCAAATACATGGCCACGCCGCAAGGCACCTTCGAGCTGAAGCACTTTTTCAGCTCGTCGCTGGGCACCGAAGCGGGCGGCAGCGCCTCTTCCATCGCCGTGCGCGCGCTCATCAAGCAATTCATCGAAAACGAAAACCCCGCCCAGCCCCTGCCCGATGGCCAGATTGCCGATTTGCTGAAAGAGCAAGGCATCGACTGCGCCCGCCGCACCGTCGCCAAATACCGCGAGGAAATGCACATTCCCGCCGCGCCCCAGCGCAGGCACAAGGGCTGAAAGCTTGCTGGAGCCTGCTGGCAAACAGGCCCCCAGGGCCTGCGCCATGAGCCAGACCGGGCGCAACGATGGCCAAAAGCCATGCTCTCCGGCTGGCTCCATCTGCCAAGCCGCCTTGAAAAGAAGGAGCAAATTCAAGGGGGTCGAAAAGCTGCCTGGCGCAATTTCTACTAGGACCTAATGCTATTGTTTGAGGAGCTGATTTGACTGCTTCAGCGGCTATTCCACCGTGACGCTTTTGGCGAGGTTGCGGGGCTTGTCCACGTCGGTGCCGCGCGCCACGGCGGTGTGGTAGGAGAGCAGTTGCAGCGGCACGGCGTGCAAGATGGGCGAGAGCAGGCCGTAGTGCTCGGGCATGCGGATGACGTGCAGGCCCTCGCCGCTTTCAATGCGCGTGCCGGCATCGGCCAGCACGTAGAGCACGCCGCCGCGCGCGCGCACTTCCTGGAGGTTGCTTTTGAGCTTTTCGAGCAGCGCGTCGTTGGGGGCAACGGTGACGACGGGCATGGCGCTGGTCACGAGCGCGAGCGGGCCGTGCTTGAGTTCGCCAGCGGCATAGGCTTCGGCGTGGATGTAGCTGATTTCCTTGAGCTTGAGCGCGCCTTCTTGCGCGATGGGGTAGTGCAGGCCACGGCCCAGGAAGAGGGCGTTTTCCTTGCTGGCGAACTGGCTGGCCCAGGAGATGATTTGCGGCTCCAGCGCGAGCACGGCTTGCAAGGCGGCGGGCAGGTGGCGCAAGGCCTTGAGGTGGGCGGCTTCGTCGGCGGCTGGCAGGCGCGCGCGCGTTTTGGCCAGGGTGAGCGCAAGCAGAAACAGCCCCACAAGCTGGGTGGTGAAGGCTTTGGTGGAGGCCACGCCGATTTCAACGCCCGCGCGGGTGAGCAAGGCCAGGCGGCATTCGCGCGCCAGGGCGCTGGCGGCGACGTTGCAGATGGCGAGGGTGTGCGCCATGCCCAGGCTTTGGGCGTGGCGCAGGGCGGCCAGGGTGTCGGCGGTTTCGCCGCTTTGGCTGACGGTGACCACGAGCGTGCGCGCATCGGGCACGGACTGGCGGTAGCGGTATTCGCTGGCGATTTCCACGCTGCAGGGCAGGGCGGCAAGGGCTTCGATCCAGTCGCGCGCCACGCAGCCGGCGTAGTAGCTGGTGCCGCAGGCGAGGATGAGCACGCGCTCGATTTGTGCGAAGGCGCCGGCGGCGTCGCTTTGGCCGCTAGCGCCGGTTTTGTCGAACAGGGCAGGGGTGACGGCCTGCACGCCTTCGAGCGTGTCGGCAATGGCGCGGGGCTGCTCGAAGATTTCTTTTTGCATGTAATGGCGATACGGCCCCAGTTCGACCGCGCCGCCGCTGGCCGGCACGGTTTGCACGGGGCGGCTGGCGGCGTCCAGGCGGCGGCCCCGGGCGTCGGCAATCCAGTATTTGCCGGGCTGCACGTCGGCGATGTCGCCTTCTTCCAGGTAGATGATTTGGTCGCTCACGCCCGCCAGCGCCAGGGCGTCGCTGGCCAGCCAGGTTTCGCCGTGGGCTGTGAGGCCCAGCACCAGCGGCGAGCCAGCGCGTGCGCCAATCAGGCGATGGGGTTCATCGCGGTGCAGCACGGCGATGGAGTAGCTGCCGCGCAGGTGGGCGCAGGCAGCCTGCACGGCTTCAAGCAGATCGCCCTCGTAGAGGCTGTCGATGAGGTGGACGATGACTTCGGTGTCGGTCTGGCTGGCGAAGCGGTAGCCCCGGGCCTGAAGGCGCGCGCGCAGCTCTTCATGGTTTTCGATGATGCCGTTGTGCACCAGCGTGACGCGGCCCTGGGCGTCATCGCCTGTTTGCGCGAGCGGCCCCATGCTGAAGTGCGGATGGGCGTTGTCAATGGCGGGTGCGCCGTGTGTGGCCCAGCGCGTGTGCGCGATGCCGGTGCAGCCGTGCAGGTTTTCGGCCTGCGCCTGGCGGGCCAGATCGGCCACGCGCGCGATGCCGCGCACCCGCGCCAGCCCGCGCCCGGTGTGCACGGCCACGCCGCAGGAGTCGTACCCCCGGTATTCCAGCCGCTGCAAGCCCTGTATCAGCAAGCCCACGATGTCGCGCGAAGAAACCGCGCCTACGATGCCGCACATGTTTTCTATCCTTTTGAACGGGTGAGATGCGAAGGGGCGATGCTAGGCGCTATGAGATGAAATGTGCTGTTGAAAAATCGGTTTTTAAGAATTCAAATTTCATTTCAGGATGAATGTGAAATCTGATTTCGTGAAAATATCTTTTATGGAAGAAGCGGAACTGGATGCGGTGGACTGGGCTTTGCTGGATGCCTTGCAGCAGGATGCGGCTTTGAGCAATCAGGCGCTGGCCGCGCGCGTGCATGTGTCGCCGCCCACGGCTTTGCGCCGCGTGCGGCGTTTGCATGAGCTGGGGCTGATTGAGCGGCAAGTGGCCGTTCTCAATGAAGACGCCGTGGCGCGGCGGCTGGGGCATGGGCTGAGCGTGATTGCCGAGGTGTCGCTGGACCGGCAGGGCAGCGAGTGGCTGGATGCCTTTGAGCGCCGCGCCGTGCAGGAAGCGGCCGTGCAGCAGTGCTGGCGCGTTTCGCCGGGGCCGGATTTCGTGCTGGTGCTGCGCGTGCGCGACATGCCCGGCTGGCATGCGCTGGCCCAGCGTTTGTTCACGCAGGATGCCAATGTGCGCAACGTGAAGACGTTTTTCGCCGTGCATCGCGGCAAGTTTGAAACGCGCCTGCCCCTTGACAAAGAGAAGGAGGCGGGCCGCTAAAC
Organism: Ottowia massiliensis; assembly: GCF_900240305.1. Taxonomy (NCBI): domain Bacteria; kingdom Pseudomonadati; phylum Pseudomonadota; class Betaproteobacteria; order Burkholderiales; family Comamonadaceae; genus Ottowia; species Ottowia massiliensis. The sequence continues at coordinate 1,379,439 of NZ_LT964854.1, forward strand.
AGGTCTGATTGCATTACAATCTGCCGCTTTTGCTTTTCTTGGAAGGACGCTTGACGGGCGTTCTTTCGTCTTTTCACGCTAGGGAAATATCCAATGCCAACCATCAATCAACTGGTGCGTCAGGGGCGGACGGTCGAGAAGATCAAGTCCAAAAGCCCCGCGATGCAAGACTGTCCGCAGCGCCGGGGCGTCTGCACCCGCGTTTACACCACAACGCCCAAGAAGCCGAATTCGGCCCTGCGCAAAGTCGCCAAAGTGCGCCTGACCAATGGTTTCGAGGTCATCTCCTACATCGGCGGCGAAGGCCATAACCTGCAAGAGCACTCGGTGGTGCTCGTGCGCGGCGGCCGCGTGAAGGACCTGCCGGGTGTGCGCTACCACATCGTGCGCGGCTCGCTCGACTTGCAAGGCGTGAAAGATCGCAAGCAGGCGCGTTCCAAGTACGGCGCCAAGCGTCCGAAGAAGGCTTGAGCGTCTTTTTCGCAGTGAGTGAATCAAAAAAGGTGTCTGAATCGGAAGGCTGACGGCCCGGATTCAGGCGTAGTGATCGAAGACAAAGATCGAGTAAGTGCAGGCCCCGGATGGACCTGCGAGGCAGCCAGGCCAAACATGACGCGCCCCGGCTGTCGGCTGAAGCAAATGAGGTGAAAACATGCCACGTCGTCGCGAAGTTCCCAAGCGTGAAATCCTGCCGGATCCCAAGTACGGCAATGTCGAGCTGTCCAAGTTCATGAACGTCATCATGGAAGGCGGCAAAAAAGCAGTGGCCGAGCGCATCATTTATGGTGCGCTGGAACACATGGAAAAGAAAAGCGGCAAAGACCCGCTGGAGCTTTTTTCCACGGCCATCAACAACGTCAAGCCCGTGGTGGAAGTCAAGTCCCGCCGTGTGGGTGGCGCCAACTATCAGGTGCCCGTGGAAGTGCGTCCGGTGCGCCGTCTGGCGCTGTCGATGCGCTGGATCAAGGAAGCAGCCCGCAAGCGTGGCGAGAAATCCATGGCTTTGCGCCTTGCCAATGAACTGCTGGAAGCCAATGAAGGCCGTGGCGGCGCCATGAAAAAGCGCGATGAAGTGCACCGCATGGCCGAGGCCAACAAGGCATTCAGCCACTTCCGCTTTTGAGCATCAAGTCGTTCCCGTTTTAGTTGTTTGAAATGCGGCCCGCCACTGTGCGGGCCTGCATGTTTCAAGAAAGAGATTCATCATGGCTCGCAATACCCCCATCGAGCGCTATCGCAACATTGGCATTTCTGCGCACATTGACGCTGGCAAGACAACGACCACCGAACGCATCTTGTTTTACACAGGTGTGAATCACAAGCTGGGCGAGGTGCATGACGGCGCTGCCACCATGGACTGGATGGAGCAGGAGCAAGAGCGCGGCATCACGATTACTTCGGCGGCCACGACCTGCTTCTGGAAGGGCATGGATATGTCCTATCCGGCTCACCGCTTCAACATCATTGACACCCCGGGCCACGTGGACTTCACGATTGAGGTTGAACGTTCCATGCGTGTGCTGGACGGCGCCTGCATGGTGTATTGCGCCGTGGGCGGTGTGCAGCCGCAGTCTGAAACAGTTTGGCGCCAGGCCAACAAATACAAAGTGCCGCGTCTGGCTTTTGTAAACAAGATGGACCGCACGGGCGCCAATTTCTTCAAGGTGGTCGAGCAGATTCAAACGCGCCTGAAAGGCAATCCGGTGCCCATCGTCATCCCCATTGGGGCGGAAGAGAACTTCCAGGGCGTGGTGGATTTGCTCAAGATGAAAGCCATCATCTGGGATGAAGCCAGCCAGGGCATGAAGTTCGAATACAAGGATGTTCCGGCAGAACTTCTGGATACCGCCAAGGAGTGGCGCGAAAAGATGGTGGAGGCTGCGGCTGAAGCCAACGAGGAGCTGATGAACAAGTACCTGGAAGAGGGCGGCTTGTCAGAAGATGAGATCAAGCAAGGCTTGCGTCAGCGCACGATTGCCACGGAAGTTCAGCCCATGCTTTGCGGCACGGCCTTCAAGAACAAAGGCGTGCAGCGCATGCTGGATGCGGTGATCGATTTTCTACCTTCGCCAGTGGATATTCCGCCGGTGGCTGGCACCGATGAGGATGAGCAGCCTGCGACCCGCAAGGCGGATGATGGCGAGAAGTTCTCTGCGCTGGCTTTCAAATTGATGACGGATCCTTTTGTGGGGCAGCTGACCTTCGTGCGCGTGTATTCAGGCGTTCTGAAGAAAGGCGACACGGTGCTCAATACCGTCAAAGGCAAGAAAGAACGTATCGGCCGTATCGTGCAGATGCACGCCAACAACCGCGAAGAAATCGAGGAAATCATTGCAGGCGATATTGCTGCCTGCGTGGGCTTGAAGGAAGTGACGACAGGCGAAACGTTGTCTGATCCATCGGCGCCTGTCATCCTGGAGCGCATGGTGTTCCCCGAGCCTGTGATTGCCCAGGCGGTGGAGCCCAAGTCCAAGGCTGACCAGGAGAAGATGGGCATCGCCTTGTCGCGCCTGGCTGCTGAAGATCCGTCGTTCCGTGTGCGCACGGATGAAGAGTCTGGTCAGACCATCATCGCCGGCATGGGCGAGCTGCACCTTGAAATCATCGTGGATCGCATGAAGCGCGAGTTCAATGTGGAGGCCAATGTGGGCAAGCCCCAGGTGGCTTACCGCGAGACTGTGCGCAAAGCAGTTTCCGATGTGGAAGGCAAGTTTGTGCGCCAATCAGGCGGCAAGGGCCAGTATGGTCACGTTGTGTTCCGCCTGGAGCCCAACGAGCCGGGCAAGGGCTTCGAGTTCATCGATGAAATCAAGGGTGGCGTCGTGCCGCGCGAATACATCCCTGCAGTGCAAAAGGGTGTGGAAGAAGCATTGACCAGCGGCGTGCTGGCGGGCTACCCCGTTGTTGACGTGAAGGTGGCGCTCACCTTCGGCTCATACCACGACGTGGACTCGTCTGAACAGGCGTTCAAGATGGCTGCCATCTTTGGTTTCAAGGAAGCGGCACGCAAAGCCAATCCTGTCATTCTGGAACCCATGATGGCGGTGGAAGTGGAAACGCCTGAAGAGTACGCTGGCACGGTTATGGGCGATCTTTCAAGCCGCCGTGGCATGGTTCAGGGTATGGACGATATGGTGGGCGGTGGCAAAGCCATCAAGGCGGAAGTTCCGCTCTCCGAAATGTTTGGCTATGCAACTTCGTTGCGCTCCATGACGCAAGGTCGCGCCAACTACACGATGGAATTCAAGCATTATGCAGAGGCGCCCAAGAATGTAGCCGACGCCATCATTGCGGCGCGCGCCAAATAAGCGTTTCTGGAAAGGACTGCCAGTGTTCGCGACAAGCGGGCTTGGCAGTGCTTTCATTTTGGCGAGCGATGTGCTTGCCAAGTCTGCGATGTGGAGTCCGCGTTGCGCCCGTGCGATGCGATCAATGGCATTCAGATGCAGACTTGAAACCAGTACGCGGGCATTGTTCATTCAATTCAGTAAAGGAAAGCCATCATGGCGAAAGAGAAATTCGAGCGGACGAAGCCGCACGTAAACGTAGGCACGATTGGTCACGTTGACCACGGCAAGACCACGCTGACGGCGGCGATCACGACTGTGCTGTCCAAGAAGTTTGGCGGCCAAGCTAAAGCTTATGACCAGATTGACGCTGCTCCCGAAGAAAAAGCGCGCGGCATCACCATCAACACAGCGCACGTGGAATATGAAACGGCCACACGCCACTACGCCCACGTGGACTGCCCTGGTCACGCCGACTACGTCAAAAACATGATCACTGGTGCGGCCCAGATGGACGGCGCCATCCTTGTTGTCTCTGCCGCTGACGGCCCCATGCCGCAAACGCGCGAACACATCCTGCTGTCCCGTCAAGTGGGCGTGCCCTACATCATCGTCTTCCTCAACAAAGCCGACATGGTTGACGACGCCGAGCTGCTCGAGCTCGTGGAAATGGAAGTTCGCGAACTCCTCTCCAAATACGAATTCCCTGGCGACGACACCCCCATCATCAAAGGCTCCGCCAAACTCGCCCTGGAAGGCGATACAGGCGAGTTGGGCGAACAAGCCATCCTGAAGCTGGCAGATGCTCTGGACAGCTACATCCCCACGCCTGAGCGCGCGGTGGACGGCACCTTCCTCATGCCCGTAGAAGACGTCTTCTCCATCTCTGGTCGTGGCACCGTGGTCACTGGCCGCGTGGAACGCGGCGTCATCAAAGTTGGCGAAGAAATCGAAATCGTCGGCATTCGCCCCACACAGAAAACCACCTGCACCGGCGTCGAAATGTTCCGCAAACTGCTGGATCAAGGTCAAGCAGGCGACAACGTCGGCATTTTGCTGCGCGGCACCAAGCGCGAAGAAGTGGAGCGTGGCCAGGTTCTGGCCAAGCCGGGCACCATCACGCCGCACACGCACTTTACTGGCGAGGTCTATGTGCTCAGCAAGGAAGAAGGCGGCCGTCACACACCCTTCTTCAACAACTATCGTCCTCAGTTTTACTTCCGCACCACGGACGTCACAGGCTCTATTGAGCTGCCTGAAGGCAAGGAAATGGTCATGCCTGGCGACAACGTGAGCATCACGGTCAAGCTGATTGCGCCGATTGCCATGGAAGAAGGTCTGCGCTTTGCCATCCGCGAAGGCGGCCGCACGGTGGGCGCTGGCGTGGTGGCAAAAATTATCGAGTAAGGCGAGTGTCGAGATGCTCAAGCAAAAAATCCGTATTCGCCTTAAAGCGTTTGACTACAAGCTGATCGATCAATCTGCCGCTGAAATTGTTGATACAGCCAAACGCACTGGCGCTGTCGTCAAGGGGCCAGTGCCATTGCCAACGCGCATGCGCCGTTTCGACATCTTGCGCTCGCCGCATGTGAACAAGACAAGTCGCGATCAGTTTGAAATTCGCACGCATCAACGCTTGATGGATATTGTCGATCCGACCGACAAAACGGTCGATGCTTTGATGAAACTTGATCTGCCTGCGGGCGTTGATGTTGAGATCAAGCTGCAATGACGCAGCTTGACAGCAGTGAACTGACGATGAAGGGTGTCTGAAACGCAAGTTTGCTGCTATACTTCTCCTCTTGCCTTGAAGCAACTCTTAACTTTTTGAGTGCTTTGAGGCAAGTCGTTCAACCCTCTTTCGCGCATCAACACACGGGCCAATTGCAGAACGTGTGGCGAAAGTTCAGGAGCTATAAATGAGTCAAAGCAATCGTTTAGGGTTGCTTGGGCGTAAGGTTGGCATGACGCGTTTTTTTACCGATGATGGCGAATCTGTTCCCGTCACGGTGGTGGATGTGTCTAACAATCGTGTGACCCAAGTTAAAACCCAAGAAAATGACGGATATGTCGCTATTCAGGTGACGTTCGGTTCGCGTCGTTCCTCTCGTGTTACCAAGCCGCAAGCGGGGCACCTCTCTAAAGCAGGAGTGGAGGCTGGAGAGATTGTTCGTGAATTTCGCGTTGATGAGGCGGTGGCGAGTAAATATCCCGCAGGGGCCGTTTTGCCGCTTGCGGATATATTTGCGAGCGGTCAGAAAGTGGATGTTCAGGGAACATCTATCGGCAAGGGTTATGCGGGTACGATAAAGCGTCATAACTTTGGGTCGCAGCGCGCTTCTCATGGCAATAGTCGCTCGCATAATGTTCCTGGTTCTATCGGCATGGCCCAGGATCCGGGACGGGTTTTCCCCGGTAAAAAGATGACGGGGCACTTGGGGTGCGAATCCGTCACAACCCAAAATCTTGATCTGTTTCGTGTGGACGCTGAGCGTCAATTGCTGCTCATTAAAGGAGCTGTTCCGGGTTCCAAAGGTGGTTTTGTAACGGTGCGTCCCGCCATCAAAAATCGGTCGGCTGCCAAAGGAGATGCTCAATGATGCAAATTGACCTTCTTAATGAGCAAGGGCAGGCTGTATCGAAGTTGGATGTGCCCGAGACTGTTTTTGGTCGCGAATACAATGAGGCACTGGTACATCAGCTGGTGGTTGCTTATCAGGCAAATGCCCGTCAAGGGACTCGTGCGCAAAAAGATCGCGAGGCGGTTCGCCATTCTACTAAAAAGCCTTTTCGTCAAAAAGGAACGGGTAACGCTCGCGCTGGTATGACGTCTTCGCCTCTGTGGCGTGGGGGCGGACGTATCTTTCCGAATTCTCCGGAAGAAAATTTCGGCCAGAAAATCAATAAAAAAATGTATCGTGCTGGAATGGCTTCCATTTTTTCGCAATTGGTACGCGAGGGGCGTATTGCTGCTGTTGAGTCCATAAAGCTGGATGCGCCGAAGACCAAATTGTTTGCGTCTAGGCTCAAGGCAATGAATCTACCTGAAACGGTTTTGCTAATTGCTGACGAAGTGGATGAGAATCTGTTTTTAGCCTCTCGTAATCTCGGCGGTGCGCTGGTGGTAGAGCCGCGTTATGCAGATCCTGTTTCGCTGGTGCATTATAAAAAAGTGCTGGTTACTAAAGGCGCTGTCGAAATGCTGAAGGAGATGTTCTCATGAGCCGAGTTAATCCGACTCCCGCAGAACGCAAGTTTGACGAAGGGCGCTTGATGCAAGTTCTTGTTGCGCCTGTCGTTTCGGAGAAGGCAACCCTTGCTGCGGAAAAGTCTAACGCAGTAGTTTTTAAGGTGCTTCAGGATGCCACCAAGCTAGAAATAAAGGCTGCTGTCGAGTTGATGTTTCCGGTGAAAGTGCAAAGCGTTTCTGTTGTTAATGTAAAAGGCAAGGCCAAGCGTTTTGGTCGAAGCATTGGCCGCCGCTCCAACGTGCGCAAGGCCTATGTGTTGCTGAAAGAGGGGCAAGACCTCAACTTTTCCGGGGAGGCTGCGTAATTTATGGCTGTCATTAAAATGAAACCGACCTCACCCGGCCGCCGTGCTGCGGTGAAGGTGACGCGTGATCATCTTTATAAAGGGGCGGCTTATGCTCCTCTGCTAGAAGCACAGTCCCAGAAAGCGGGTCGCAATAATAATGGTCATATCACGACGCGTCACAGGGGCGGCGGACATCGTCATCATTATCGAATCGTGGATTTTCGTCGCGATAAAGATGGAATCCCTGCAAAAGTTGAACGTATCGAATATGACCCTAATCGCTCGGCTCATATTGCTTTGGTGTGTTATGCGGATGGTGAGCGCCGCTATATCATTGCGCCGCGTGGAGTAGAGCCAGGTGCGCAGCTGCTGAGCGGATCTGAATCTCCAATTCGTGTCGGCAATGCGTTGCCAATTCGCAATATCCCTGTGGGTTCCACAATTCACTGTATAGAATTGAAACCAGGTGCCGGTGCGCAAATTGCCCGATCTGCTGGAGCTTCTGCAACGCTGTTGGCTCGTGAAGGGGTCTATGCCCAAGTCAGGATGCGATCTGGAGAGGTCCGAAAAATCCATATTGAATGCCGGGCTACGATTGGCGAAGTTGCTAACGAAGAGCACAGTTTGCGTCAGTATGGCAAAGCAGGTGTTAAGCGCTGGATGGGGATTCGCCCGACGGTGCGCGGCGTCGTTATGAATCCGATTGATCACCCGCATGGCGGTGGTGAAGGCCGTACGGGTGAGGGGCGTGCTCCGGTTGATCCGTGGGGTAATTTGACCAAAGGTTATCGCACTCGCAACAACAAGCGCACTCAAAATATGATTGTGTCGCGTCGTAAAAAATAAGAGGTAGCAAATGACTCGTTCTCTCAAAAAGGGTCCGTTTGTTGACCATCATCTGTTGGCCAAAGTTGATAAGGCCGCAGCATCAAAAGATAAAAGGCCCATTAAAACGTGGTCGCGCCGCTCGATGATCTTGCCTGAATTTATCGGTTTGACGATCGCTGTCCACAATGGAAAGCAACATGTGCCAGTTTACGTGACTGACCAAATGGTGGGTCACAAGCTCGGTGAATTTGCACTGACGCGTACCTTTAAGGGGCATGCGGCGGACAAAAAAGCCAAGAAATAAGGATCTGACCAATGGAAACTCGTGCAGTCCTACGTGGCGTGCGTCTCTCTGCTGACAAGGGACGCCTTGTGGCTGATCTGATTCGCGGCAAGAAAGTGGAGCAGGCGCTCAACATTCTTGCATTCACGCCCAAGAAAGCCGCAGTTATTGTCAAGAAAGTGCTGGAGTCGGCGGTTGCCAATGCCGAACATAATGACTCTGCTGATATTGATGAGCTGCGTGTTACCTCAATTTATATTGAACAGGGCACAACCCTCAAGCGCTTCACGGCTCGCGCCAAAGGTCGTGGCAACCGTATCAGCAAACCGACGTGCCATGTGTACGTGACGGTTGGTTATTGAAAGGCGGTATTCATGGGACAGAAAATTCATCCTACTGGTTTTCGCCTTGCGGTCAGCCATAACTGGGCGAGTCGCTGGTATGCCAACAACCGTGATTTCGCTGGTATGCTGGCGGAAGATGTGAAGGTGCGAGAGTACCTGAAAGCGAAGCTGAAAAATGCAGCTGTTTCTCGCGTTTTGATTGAGCGGCCTGCTAAAAGCGCGCGCATTACCATTTATTCTGCTCGTCCGGGCGTGGTGATTGGTCGCAAAGGCGAAGATATTGAAAAGCTCAAGAAGGATCTGGCCGAGAAGCTGGGAGTGCCGGTCGCGGTTAATATCGAAGAAGTTCGCAAGCCTGAAGTGGATGCCCAGTTGATTGCCGACAGCATTACGCAGCAGCTTGAAAAGCGCATCATGTTCCGCCGGGCCATGAAGCGCGCCATGCAGAATGCGATGCGTCTTGGCGCTCAGGGCATCAAGATTATGTCTTCTGGCCGCTTGAATGGTATTGAGATTGCCCGTACCGAATGGTATCGGGAAGGTCGCGTGCCGCTTCATACTTTGCGCGCCGATATTGACTATGGTTTTAGCGAAGCCAAGACGACATATGGCGTTATCGGCGTCAAGGTGTGGGTCTACAAAGGGGATACGCTGGGACGCAGCGATGTTCCCTCACTGGATAGCACACCTCGTCCCGAGGGAGATGAGCGCCGCGGTCCGCGCTCTGCTCGGCGGGGTGCTTCTCGTCGTGACCGGACTGTTGCAAATGCCGCTCCTGTTGATGGCAGCGATAAACCAGCGGAAGCAACAGGAGGTGATGCCAAATTAGCCGTTAAGCGCGTTCGTCAAGTCGCCGCGCCCGCTGCAGCAGCGGACGGCGCTCAAGGAGAATAAATATGCTGCAACCTGCACGCAGAAAATATCGCAAGGAACAGAAGGGCCGGAATACCGGTCTGGCGACTCGTGGAAATACTGTCGCTTTTGGTGAATTTGGACTGAAATCAACTGATCGCGGTCGACTGACGGCCCGGCAGATTGAAGCTGCGCGTCGTGCCATCACGCGTCATGTCAAGCGAGGTGGCCGTATTTGGATTCGTGTGTTTCCAGACAAGCCAATTTCTACCAAGCCTGCAGAAGTTCGCATGGGTAATGGCAAAGGCAACCCTGAGTACTATGTGGCTGAGATTCAGCCAGGTAAGGTGCTCTATGAAATTGTCGGTGTTCCCGAGGTGCTGGCACGGGAAGCTTTTGCTCTGGCTGCTGCCAAGTTGCCGCTGCGGACAACTTTTGTGACCCGCATGATTGGTCAGTAATCCAGAAAGGACTAAGCAGATGAACGCCAAAGAACTGCGCCAGAAGGACGAAGCTGCGCTAAAAGCAGAGGTCAAGGAATTGCAGAAGGCGCATTTTAACTTGCGCATGCAGAAAGCGACCCAGCAATTGAACAATACCAGTCAATTGCGTATGACGCGCCGTGCTATTGCACGGGCGAAAACTATTCTTGCCGAAAAGAAGGCTGCAGCCAAATAAGGAAGTGAGATGACGGAAGAAAAAAGATCCCTCAAGCGCACCCTCGTTGGTAAAGTGGTCAGTGACAAGCGTGCCAAAACTGTGACGGTGCTTATTGAGCGACGGGTGAAACATCCGATTTACGATAAGATTGTGGTCAAATCCAGCAAGTATCATGCTCATGATGAGAAAGGTGAGTACAAGCTGGGCGATGTGGTAGAAATCACGGAGAGCCGTCCCATTTCAAAAACGAAGAATTGGGTGGCTACTCGTTTGGTGCAGAAAGCCTCTGTGGTTTGATGTGGCCTGATAACCTTTGAGAAAAGGTGTTTTATAAAACCCGCGCTTCGCGCGGGTTTTATTTTGCCCGCTGGATAGGCTCTGGATGCTCACTTTGTATGTATCTGATTGATGTCGCTGGATGGCCAAAGATGGGTTGATTAATGGCTTTGCTGCTGCGACCGATATCTTGCTTGATGAGGGCAGATCTTGTTAATTTGAATTTCATGATTTTTGCGCCATGAAAATGCACCAACCAGTTGCTCATTTGTCATTCGAAACCTCGTTAGGCATGATGCGCCTGGCCGCTTCTGTGCAGGGTCTGTCTGGCGCATGGTTTGTGCAGGGGCAAAAGGACTGCCCCGATATCAGAGGCTGGGGAGAGGAGCGGTCTGATCACGAGGTGCTGGCGCAGGCAATGTGCGAAATCAATGATTTTTTAGCAGGGAAGCGAAATAGCTTTGACGTGCCTCTGGACTTGTCCGCCGGAACGCCTTTTCAACAAGCCGTTTGGCGCGCTTTGATAGGCATTCCATTTGGCTCTTCCTGTAGTTATGGGCAGATAGCTGCCGTTATTGGGCGTTCCGGGGCGGTGCGTGCGGTTGGGGCGGCGGTGGGAGCCAATCCCATCAGCATCATTGTTCCCTGTCATCGGGTTCTGGGAGGGAATGGTTCGTTGACGGGTTATTCAGGGGGACTGTCCAGAAAGGCGGCGCTGTTGCGCGTGGAGGGCTGGGCAATGGAGCATTTTGTGAATGACGAATTACCTCGTCATTTAAGACCCTTGCCTCCAGGAGGGCAGACGAAAAAATTTGATTGGCAAGAGAACGATGGATGCGATTGGCTGAAATTACCACCATACAGCTGAAGTTTGTCTGGCCAGACGGTGCATGGTTAGATATATGGAGAGCTTGGTGGAGTTAAAGACATTCAATGTCATTGGGAAGTAACTTGATAATTAGTGGAAATTAATTGCAGCCAGCCGGGTGAATAACAGCGGCAAAGCCGCTACTGCCCCTTGTCGCTGCACATGGCAAGGCGCTTGATCTCGCCAAAGAAGTTTTTGATTGGATAACGCCTGCTGTCCATGCGTTCGGCGATTGACAGTTGTATGCAGCGGCCGGGCCATCTGCGAGAGCATCGCTTTCGCCTTCTCGCCTCAAGCGCTTGAATCAGCCCGGTGGCATCGCGCTTTGTTGGGCAAGCTACGTTCCAAACGCGAGGCCATCAATACGCGAGCGCCCTATAGGCTGATTTCGGGCCGCTCTTTTGTGCTTGTCTGTGGCAGCAAGCTTTCATGCTTGTGGTATTCGTCATGGCGTATTCCTATCGGGCTTGCCGCTTGCCACATCGCAGATGCCCGTGTGAAGCACATCGGTCTTGATTCAATCGCGGCCGCGTCTGAACTTACGCTGCGGCGTTGCTGGTACGTATTGTTTATTACACGGCCTCGATGGATAGACGGCGGTTCGCACTCTTTCGCCCTGTATCGCCAGGCTTTGCAGGATCAAGGCAGGGTTATAAATTTCTACTGTTTTGCGCTTAATACTTTTGCATCGTCGCACAGTGGATATGTCCATTTTCAAAAAAACCCAACTGCTTGTGCTTGAGAAAGCCAAAAATGGGCTTTGCAGTCTGCGAGGCTTTCAAAACCGGAATGCGGTTTGTCTGGAGCAAGAGGCAGGCGCGCTTCGCTCGCTGTGGGCGGGTGCGGAATGAACGGGAGGGTCTTTCGAGCTGCTCCTGGCTTGCCCAGTTCGTCTTGAGGTATTAAAAATAGGAGCAAATTCAAGGGAGGTGAAACTTATTCTTGCGCACATTACACTAGGACATCGTGCTATGAATAAAGAAGCTAGAAGTGCTGCTTCGCCCCTGGCTCAGGTTTGGCTATTCCGATTCGATCACTTCTCTCGCAGGCAGGGCAAGCGACGAATAGACTTTTAGTTTGGCGAATGCGCTTGCGTGTATCGGCGCTGCTGCGCGCGGATAGGCATGCAATGAGACAGAATCATGGGCCGTTAAATTCAAGATCAATGGGTGAAACGCTTTTTCGATTTACGCCTTGCTGATTTTGAAAGGCGTGAGGCAATCATTTTCTGAATAGAGGCGCTTTAAACATATCCAGCTTATTTGTGACGCGAATGGCGGATCCAAATGAGACGGCGCTGGCGTTGTCAAGTGAGGACGGCTTGGCGAGCGGGTTGAATACTGGAGCTGGCGCGCCGTGTTTTAACGCACCCATACGCCGCGCGCCAGCATGACGGCGGCGATGGGGATGAGCGTCATCACGTGTGCTTCCACCATCACCAGCCGGCGCGTGCGGTTGAGCGCGGCGGCATCGGGCAAGATGCCTTTGGCGTCCAGATTGCGCTGCCAGCGGCGAATGTCACGGTGCACGAATATTCCCAAGCCGACCATGATGGCGAACAGCGTGATCTTGATGTGCAGGAGCGGCTGCCCCCAGAGCCACTGGGCGCTTTTGACGCTGAACTGCACTCGCGCCAGTCCGCTGAGCAATACGGTGACGGCAAAGATGACGACCCAGCGGTCCAGCACGGCCAGTCTGCGGATGGCGGCGGCGTTGGCCCAGTCGCTGCGGCACAGCGCCGCCTGGCTGGCGATGAAAACGGTCAGGCTCAGAAAGGCCAGAATATGGCAATAGGCAAGAATGGATTCGAGCAGCATGATGGCGCGCGATTGTGGCAGCGGGCGCGGCAGAAGCTGACGGCTGGCGCGCCTGCCCGCATGGACGGCATGGACACTGTGCGATCATGCGCGGTCTGTCTGTTTCTGCCGCTATTGCCGCAAGAGTTTCTCCATGCCTGACGACAAACACCACGCCAAGCCGCAAATTGATGTGCGCACGCTCAATTTGGCCCAGCTCAAGATGCTGGCTGATAAAGGGAGCCGGCGCGCGCGCGCCGAATTGGAGGCGCGCATGAGGGCGATGTCGGCGGGCGCCGCGCCTGAAGCCGCCAGCCGCGCCCGCAGCGGCGCACCAGCGCAGCCTTCAGCTTCTTCGGGATTCGCGCCGGTCACGGATTTTTCCGCGCTTTTGGCCCAGCCGGCTACGCAGCCAGCTTCATTGCAAAGCAGCGCGCCGCAGCCGTCGCCAGCCGCCATGCCTCTTTCGCGAGCTGCGGTACCGCCCATGCCTGCCGTGCCAGCGGCACAGAACGAGCCGCTTCATGAACATGACGCCATGCTGGAGCGCCTGCACTTGCTGGGTCAGCAGGAAGACGCACGCCGCCGCACTGAAGGGCCGCCGCGGCTGGTGGGCATGGTGCTGATGGGCTGGGGCGGGCTGGTCGTGTTGGCCGGTTTGGTCACCATACTGGCAGGCAGCCATTACCGGGGCATTGGCGGCTATTACCTTTTGGGGGGCGTGCTGTGCGCAGTGGCAGGCAAGCTGCTGTGGAATAACCGCCGCCTGGCTATTTACGTGCATGCGGCTGCATCGGCGCTGATGTTGCTTTGGGGTATGTACTGGAGCCGCTCGGATGGCGTGTTTTCAGCGCTGATGCAGTCAGCGCCCATCTGGCTGTCTGCCTGCTGGATGGTCGTGGGAGCCATCCGGGATCCGCTGGAGTGAATTCCCCGGCCGTCCATGCAGCAAAAAGCCCCCTGGCGCCCGGTGCGCCAGGGGGCTTTTTGCTGCAATCAGGCACGCGCCGCGCGCTGTTTTTGCTCCCAGCGTGATTTGCATTGGACGCAATGCTGGGTCATTGGCTCCACCTTCAAGCGCTCGAAGGGAATATTGCAGCCGCATTCCTCGCATTCGCCGTATTCGCCGGTTTCAATCAGCTCCAGCGCGCGATCAATGCGGGCCAGGTCGGCCGCGTCCAGCGCCGTCAGCGTGGCATCGACTTCGCGGGTCTGGTTGCTCAGGCGCGCGCTTTCGTCTTGCGAAACGCTGCCAGCGTGATTGACGGCGGGTGCCAGGTTCTCGCGGTTTTGCGCCATTTGCGCTTGCAGGTCACGGCGGCGCTCCAGCAGCAGTTCTTTTAATTCGGCGCGTTGGGCGGGGGTCAGTTTCGGGGTCATGATGCGAGCTTCTCCTGCAAAAAAATGTGTCGCTGGCACAGAATAGCATTCCTCATCTGTGCCATCGCGCATTCCAGAACAAGAAAGCCTGAAAGACACCCGCCATGTGCCAGCTGCTCGGCATGAATTGCAATACCCCGACCGATGTCACCTTCAGCTTCGCCGGCTTTGCGCAGCGCGGCGGGCGCACCGACCATCATGCCGATGGCTGGGGCATTGCCTTTTTTGAGGGGCGGGGCGCGCGCCTTTTCATTGACAGCAGCGCGGCCTGCTCTTCGCCCGTGGCCGAGCTGATCCGGCGCTACCCCATCAAAAGCAGGAACGTCATTTCCCACATTCGCAAGGCCACCGTGGGCGATGTGCGGCTGGAGAACTGCCACCCCTTCGTGCGTGAGCTGTGGGGGCGTTACTGGGTGTTTGCCCACAATGGCGATCTCAAGGACTACGCGCCGCGCCTGCACGGCCATTTTCACCCTGTGGGCGATACCGACAGCGAGAGCGCCTTTTGCTGGCTGATGCAGGAGCTGGCCAAGGCGCATGCCAGCGTGCCGCCCGTGGAGGAACTCACCCGCACTTTGCGTGAGCTGACGCCGCAGATTGCCTCGCATGGCACTTTCAACATGCTGCTGTCCAATGGCCAGGCGCTTTGGGCGCATGCTTCCACCAAGCTGTGCTACGTGGTGCGTCAGCACCCGTTTTCAAACGCGCGGCTGGCTGATGAAGACCTTTGCGTCAATTTCGCAGAGCACACCACCCCCAGCGACCGCGTGGCCGTGGTTGCCACCACGCCGCTCACATCCAACGAGCAGTGGACGCCCTTTGCGCCCGGCGAGCTGAAAGTGTTCGTGGACGGCGCGCCTGTGGCGTGAAAAGAGCCTCTTGAGGCATCCGGCTTCAGGCATCAAACCGCCCTGAAGCGCCCGTGGAATGGGCGCAGGCAGCTATCTTTTTGAGAGTGAAGGCGCAAACGGCGCTTTCCAAACGGCGCTTTCTATTCGCCGGCTTTGGCGTCCATGCGCCTGAGCGCCTGGGCGAAGGCTTGCAGGGTTTGCGGGGGCACTTCGCCCACGGCGGTCAGCCACCAGCCGCTGGCTGGCGCGGGCAGGCGCAGCATCAGGCTGTGGGTTGCGCCCATCGCAAGCAGGCCGCCGCGCGTGTGGCGGCGGGCGTCGTAGGGTTCCAGAAAAAGGGAAACGGTGGCCAGGCCGTCGGAAAAAATCCACTGCACCACGCCGCCTGCGCCGGAAGCGTTTGATGCGCCGCCGTGCTGGTAGCACTGGCGGGGCCGAAAGCCCGGCACGGGGCTGGCAAGCGTCCAGCCTTCGCTGTCGGCGCGGGTGGGGGCGTGGCCTGCCTTTTCAATGTGCCAGCCCTGGGTGTCATCCATCATTTGCGCGAGCTTGTCCGCCTCCAGCGGGGAGCTGAATTGCAGCTCTGAAAAGGCCGACTGCTCCAGCACGCGGCCTGCGGCGTCCAGCGTTTGCATCTTGATGACCAGGCCGGTGCGCCGCTCGCTCCAGATGCGGTAGCCATAGCGCCAGCCGTCTTGCGCGGCCAGGCGCACGATGTCGGCGTCAAACCCGGCCACGCGGCCCTGGCCTTCGGGGCGGGCGTCGTAGTAGCGTGCGACTTCGGCTTCTTCGCCGGGGCGCAGCTGGCCCTTGAAAAGGCTGCCGGATTCGCGCCGCTCGGCGCGGATGGTGCGCTGGCCAGGCTGGAAGATGAGGATGTCGTCATCGCGCCGGTACGTGGCGCGGGGCGGGCCGGAGAGGTTTTCCACGCGCTCGATTTCCTGCGCGCCCTGGCAGGCGTGCCAGATGCGGGCGCTGGAGAGCACGCCTTCAGGCGCGGAAACGACAAAAGTGCCGCTGTAGGCCGGCACGCGCGAGGCGCGTTGCAGGCGCGCCAGCCACTGGGCCACGGTGCGCGGCGGCGCTTCGGATTCGGAAACGGCGGGCGAAGCGGCTGGCTGCGCGGCGGCGGGCGCGCGGGTCTGGGCCAGCGCGGGGCTGAAGGCGGCCAGGCAAAGCAGGGCGGCGCAGGCGTTGCGGGTCATGCCGGTGTCGGAAGTGTTCAGGCGGCCTGCCGGAAGTCAGCGGCCTGCCGCGCTGCCATCCACAAAGGTGGCGTTGCGCAAAAAGCCTTGCGTCTGCCCCAGTGCTGAGGCGCCAGCGGCCTGGCGATGGGCGGCCAGAAACTCGTCCAGGCGGCTGTCGCGCAGCATGGCGCCTTGCGGCGTGCCGACGGCGTAGGCGGCCGGGGCGGCAGCCTCAACAGGGGCGGCAGCTTGTGCGGCAACTTGTGTCGCAGGCGCGGTTTGCGCCAGTTGGGGGCCGGCGGCGCTGCCGGACAGGCTCCAGAAGTTCCAGCCGATGGCGGCTGCGGCGGCAAACGAAGCCAGGCCCGCCGCCAGCTTCCAGCGGCGGTCATTGGCCGCTGGCTGCGCGGGCGGCAGGGCCGTGGCGGCAATGGGCGGCTGAGCTTCCTGGCCAATGCGCTGCATCACGCGGGCGGTGAAGGCTGCGCCGTGGCGGCAGGCAGCCAGGTCGGCCGAGCGCAGCACATCGCCCGCCACATGCCAGGCGTGCCAGTCGGCGCGGGCCGCATCGCCGCTTGAGTCGCTGGCGCAAGCCTGGGAAATGGCCTGATGCAGCGGCTCGCCTTGCAGGCGGCCGTCCATCAAGTCGCAAAGGGTTTGGCGGGGGTCGGTCATGGGAGCGTCGGTCATGGTTGCGGCTTACCAGCGCTTGCCGCCCTGATGGCTCAAAAGCGGCTTGACTCTGGCTGAAATGGCCTCGCGCGCGCGGAAGATGCGCGAGCGCACCGTGCCAATCGGGCAGGCCATCAATTCAGCGATTTCCTCGTAGCTCAGGCCCTCGATTTCGCGCAGGGTGATGGCCTGGCGCAAATCGGGCGAGAGCGCTTGCATGGCTTCATTGACGGCGGCGGCGATTTCGCGCGCGGCCAGCTCGGTTTCGGGCGTGCTGTCCGAAATAGGTTCCGCGTCGGGGCGGAAATTTTCATCGTCGTCGCCCTGGCCCTTCAAGGCCGCTTGCGTGATGAGCGGATCGCGCTTGAGGCCCAGCAGCGCGCGCTTGGCGGTATTGACGGCAATGCGGTAGAGCCACGTGTAGAACTGCGCCTCGCCCCGGAACTG
The DNA here is from genome assembly GCF_900240305.1 of Ottowia massiliensis. Classification (NCBI taxonomy): domain Bacteria; kingdom Pseudomonadati; phylum Pseudomonadota; class Betaproteobacteria; order Burkholderiales; family Comamonadaceae; genus Ottowia; species Ottowia massiliensis. Next base: position 1,396,707 of record NZ_LT964854.1, read on the forward strand.
CGGCAGCGCGCGCCAGGCGTTGATGAAGGTTTCTTGCGCGATGTCCTGCACCAGATCCACATCGCGCACCATGCGGCCAATCAGGCGCTCGATGCGGCGCTGGTACTTGATGACCAGCAGCTCGTAAGCGCGCGTTTGGCCCTGCACGGCGCGCGCGACCAAAGCGGCGTCGCTGTCGTCGGGGGAAGGGGCGGATTCAGGCACGGGGGCGGGCNNGGGCGGGCGAATATAGCGCGCAGCGCAGCAGGCGCCATGCGGCAGCGGCGGCGCTGCCCGCGCCGCGCCGCAGGCACAGCCAAAGGGGCGGCGCGCCCGCGCGCTCCAGCCGCAGCAGCAAAAAGCGCTGGCCGTCCAGCGCCACCTGAACGCGTGAGACGGCCTGGCCAGGGCGGCCCGGCTCGCGCAGCAGCCAGCCCTGCCCGTCAAACGCCAGCTCGCGCGGCGTCTGCTGCCGCCAAAAGCGCCACAGCCCGCCGCCTATCAGCGCCAGCGCCAGCCAGGGCGCGGCCAGCCACGCGCCGGTGCGGGCGCTGCCGCTCAAGGCCGCCGCCAGCGTGGCCAGCAGCGCAGGCAGCCACAGCGCCAGCAGCAGCGCCGCCAGCCAGCTGGCGCGGCCAGCGGGGTGGGCCAGGGCAGGGGGCGTGCGCATGGCGGCGGTCAGCTTTGGGCGCTGGCCCGCAGCCTTTTCTTGCGGAGAAGGAGCGGGCCGGAAGGTGGGAAGGGGCGCATCAGAGGCATGATTCTTTCGCTCTTGTATCCATAGCAAGAGGTCTTAGTAGAGACTGCGCAAAGCGGCATTCCATGCTCCTCGAATTCGCTCCTGATTTTGATGTGTTGCGGCCCGTTTTCAGCGCATCAGGGGCTGGCCGTTGAGCAGCATCTTGCCGCCGGGTTCGACTTCAAAGTTGGCGCTCCAGGCGCCGTTTTCGTTTTTCACGAAGCCCTGGGCGGCAAAGCCGTCGGCCATTTGCTCCAGCGATTCGGCGCTGACGCGGGGGTCGCCAGCCATTTTGGCGACGACGGCGCTCCAGGCGCGCGGGATGTGAAGGCTGGCCTTGATGCTGGCGCGCTGCATCAGCTTGAACATCGCGGGCAGCTGGATGGGCGATTCCTTGGCCTGCGCGTCGGCGGCGGCCAGGGCCACGCTGTATTCAAGCGAGCCGGCCTGCTGGTCGATGGTGGCGCCGTAGCGCACCTGCACGGCTGGCTCGCCGGCGAGCAGCTCTTGCAGCAGCGCCTCGGTTTCGCCCTTGAACTGCTCTTGCATGGCTTGCAGCGCGGCCTGGCGCTCTTCGCCTTGCAGGCTCTTGTCGGTGAGCGCGCCCCACGCGCGCGCCAGCATCTGCTGGGCTTGCAGCAGGGCGGCGGCGTTGATCTTGTCGAGCTTGACGTCGTAGTTCAGCGCTTGCAGCGCCACGCCGCCGATTTCGCCTGCGGTGGCGTAGTGGCCGTGGGAGCTGATGGCGTCGCCCTGGCGGCTGGTGTCCACTTTGTAGGTGAGCTGGTCGAAGCGGAAAAGGTCCTTGCCACCCATGCTGGCCTGCATGCTGGCAACGCGGCCCTCTTGCTGGCCGGGGGCCAGCAGCCACAGGCCGGAGCCGATGTCGGCGCTGAACTGGCCTTGCATGCCGCCCACGCGCATTTGCAGCGCGGGCTGGGCGCCGGGGCCGGGCGCGGCTTTGGCGGCTTCAGGCGCGGGTTCTGGCGCTGTTTCGGGCGCGGCTTCAGATGCCTTGGCGGCGGGGGCGAAGGTCATTTCCATGCCTTTGAAGTCCACCTGGCCGGACAGGCGCTGGCGGTCCTGGCTCAGGCGCAGGTCGTAAGTCAGGGGCTGCCAGCTCGCCTGGCTGGCGGGCTGGCCGGGCTGGCCGGGCTGGCCGGGCTGTTGCACGGCGAAGCGGCCGGCGGGCAGCAGCAGCTGCGCCGTCATGTCGCCCGCCAGCGGGCGGTGGAGCGTGACTTCGGGCGGCTCGGCCTGGGCGAAGGCCTGGCGCACTTCATCGGGCAGGCCCTCCACCTTGGCCAGCTTCAGGCGCGTGGTCACGCCCAGCGCGCCGTGGCTGACGTGCTGGCTGATGTGAAAGCGCACGGGCGGCAGCGGCGCGCTGCTGTCCGCCTGGCTTTCGCGGCTGCTTTCGGCCTGGCTTTCATGGCCTTCGCCAGCTTTTGCGGCGGCGCTCTGGGCCGCCTTGGGCGGGCGTTTGAGTTCCACGACGATGGTGTTTTCGTCGCTGAACAGGCCGCGCTGGTAATTGCTTTGCACCACGGCGTGCTCGCCCAGCTTGTCTTTCACCCAGTTCAGGGCCTGGTCGGTGTGGTGCTCGGCCTGCTGGCCCATCCACCAGCTGGCGCCGGCGTAGCCAGCGGCGGCGATGACGGCGGCGGCGGCCGCGATTTTGGTGAGTTTGCTCATGTTGATGATGGCGTGGCGTTTGAAAAAGGAAGGCGGCGGATTGTCAGGGCCGCGAAAAATCATGAAAAACGCCGCCAGCGCCCGTGGATTGGGCGCGGGCAGCTATCAAAAGCGCAGTGGCAGCGGGCATGGGGCGCTTCAGTCTAGCCGCAGGCCCAGGGTGCGCACGATCTGGCCGAGCGCTTCGGCCTCTTTGCCGATGTGCTGGCGCAGCTCTTCGGGGCTGGAGCCAACGGGCTGCCAGCCCAGGGCGAGCAGGCGCTGGCGCAGCGGCTGGGCCTGCATGACGGCGGCTACGGCCTGCGCCAGCTTTTGCCGCGCGGCGGCGGGCAGGCCGGCGGGGGCGATGAGGGCGTTCCACACCTGCAAGTCGTAATCGGGCACGCCCAGCTCGGCGAGCGCGGGCACGCCGGGGGCCAGGGGGCTGCGGCTGGCGGTGGTCAGGCCAATGGCGCGCAGCCGCCCTTCGGCCACGTGCGGCATGGCGACGCCGGGGGCCATCAGCCCCATCTGAATTTGCCCACCGATCAGGGCGGTGATGACGGCGGGCTGCCCGTTGTAGGGCACGTGCAGGGGGTTGAAGCCGGGCAGGCGGGCCTTGATGAGTTCCACGCCCAGGTGGGCGATGGAGCCTGTGCCCACGGAGCCGTAGTTCCAGCGCTCGCCTTCCTGGCGGGCCTTTTGCAGAAATTCCTTGCCGCCGGGCAGGCCGGCCGGGGCCACGAGCACGGCGGGGGCGGTGGTCAGCAGGCTGATGGGGGCCAGGTCTTTAGCCGGGTTGTAGGCGAGCTTGCGGTACAGCAGCGGGGCGGTGGTGAGGTTGCCGTTGATGGCGATGCCCAGCGTGTGCCCGTCGGCGGCGCGGGCGACTTGCGCGGCGGCGATGTTGCCGCCCGCGCCGGGCTTGTTTTCAACGATCACGGGCTGCCCCAGCGCGGCGGCCAGCGGCTCGGCCAGCGCGCGCGCCGTCAGATCGGGCGAGGAGCCGCCGGGAAAGCCGACCATGAGCTTGACGGGCTGCACGGGCCAGCTTGCGGCCGGAGCATCGGCGGCCTGCGCGCGCGGCGCGGCGGCGGCCAGGGCGGCCAGCAGGAGGGAGCGGCGTTGCATTTTGTGGGTGGTTGGCATGGGAGTCAAAACGCTTTTGCTATTGATAGTGAGGCAAATTCAGGCCCATCGAAACGGCTGAGGTCCTAGTGGAATCTGCGCAGTGCGCTATGAAACAAGGAGCAAAGAAACCGTTCTGTTCATGGCTTGGCGTCCTGCGCGCGGGCCTGCTCGCGCGCCAGTTTTTCGGCTTTTTCCTGCGCTTCGCGGGCTTTTCTGGCGCGGCGCTCCTGCACGCGGCGCTTGGCGAGCACGCGGATTTCGTCAGGGGTGAGAAAGCCGTCGCCATTGGTGTCGGCGGTGTGGAATTCCGAGCGCAGGGGCTTCCAGGGCACGAAGCGCACTTCCTTCCATTCCAGGCGGCCATCGTGGTTGGTGTCGAGCATGTCGAACCAGACGCGGGCCTGTTTCTCGCCCTGGCCGGGTTCTTCGGCGGGTTTTCCGGCAGATGTTTCAGCAGCGGGCGCATCGGCGGCAGCGCAAGGCAGGGCCAGCAGCAGCGCCAGCAGGCCAGCGGGCAGGGCGGGTGTTTTCATGGAGGCGCAATCATGCCGTTGGCGGCTTTGCGCCCTGGCTGCGGGCGGGCGGCTCGTTGGCCACGCCGGCGGCCACATGGCCGGCGGGCACGTGGCGGGCGGCGTGTTCGGTGTGGCCGGTCTGGTCGTCAAAAAAGAAATCGGGCGCGAATTCGCGCAGAAAACCGCCTTTGGGCAGGCCGCCGAGGAACATGGCTTCGTCCACGGCAATGCGCCAGGCCATCAGCGTTTGAATGGCGCGCTCGTGCGCGGGGGCGCTGCGGGCGGTGACGAGCGCGGTGCGCAGGCGCATCTTCGGCGCGCCGCCATCGCTGCCATCGCCGCCGCCAGCGTTTTGCAGGCGGTTGAGCGCGTCCAGCAAAGGCTTGAAAGGGCCGGGCGGCAGGGGCTGGCGGGCCTTTTCGCGCTCGTGCGTGTGGAAGGCGGCGATGCCCCCGCTTTGGTAGATGCGCTCGGCTTCGTCGGAAAACAGCACGGCGTCGCCGTCAAAGGCGATGCGCACTTCATCAGGATGGGCTTCGCTGGCGGGGGCCGATTCGGTGAGCACGCGGGCGGCCGGAAAGCCCAGCGCCAGCGCCTGCTTCACATCGGCCTCGTTGGCCGAGAGAAACAGATGCGCGCCCAGCGGCCGCAGGTAGCCAAAGGGCGCGCGCCCCTGCGTGAACACGCCCCTCTCCAGCGCAACGCCATTGGCGGCGGCGCTGCGGAAGGCGCGCATGCCGCTGACAGGGTCGTTGCGCGAGAGCATGACCACTTCCACCCGCTTGCGCTCCAGCGTGTTGAAGGCCAGCAGCTTTTTCACCAGCGCGAAGGCCACGCCGGGGCGCGCGGGCGCGTCCAGCCGGTCGAGCTGCAACCGCATGTAGGCGGCGGCGTCGCCCGTTTCAAACAAGTGGTTTTCTTCCTCGAAGTCAAACAGCGCGCGCGAGGAAATGGCGACGACGAGCTGGTCTTGCAGGCTGGCGGGCATGGGCGGGCGAAGCGAGGCGCGAAGCGGGGCGGAGCGAAAAAAGCAAGAGGCAAAAGCAGGAGGAGCAAATGTACCCGCCCAATACAATCCGTTGCACTCCAGGCTCCCGCTCATGAAGATTCTGCTCTGCAACGACGATGGCTATCAGGCCCCCGGCATCTGCGCGCTGCATGCCGCGCTGGCGGCCGCACCCGGCGTGCAGGTGGAAGTGGTGGCGCCGGAGCGCAACAACAGCGCCAAGTCCAACGCGCTCACGCTGCACGCGCCGCTGTTCGTGCACGAGGCAGCAAACGGCTTTCGCTACGTGAGCGGCACGCCCGCCGACTGCGTGCACCTGGCGCTGACGGGGCTGCTGGGCTACCGGCCCGATCTGGTCGTCTCCGGCATCAACAACGGCGCCAACATGGGCGACGACACGCTGTATTCAGGCACCGTGGGCGCGGCGATGGAGGGCTATCTGTTCGGCATTCCGGCCATCGCCTTCTCGCAAGTGCAAAAGGGCTGGGCGCACCTTGAAGACGCCGCGCTGAAGGCGCGCGACATCGTGCTGGGCGTGGCCGCTGGGCGGGTGGGCGAGGGCGCCGGCGGCCAGCCCTGGCTGCTCAACATCAACATTCCCAACCTGCCGCTGGCGCAGCTGGGGCGCGTGAAAGTCTGCCGCCTGGGCCGCCGCCACGCCGCTGAAAAAGCCTGCGTGCAAGTCAGCCCGCACGGCGACACGATGTACTGGATAGGCGGCGCAGGCCCCGCGCTGGACGCCGCCGAAGGCACCGACTTTCACGCCACGGCGTCTGGCTGCGTCTCGCTCACGCCGCTGCAAGTGGATTTGACCGACCACGATCGGCTGGCCTACTGGCACCAGGGCCTGGCGGGCACGCTCACCGGAAAGGGGCCGGAGCGGCCATGAGCGCGCCGCCGCGCCGCCCGCCGCCGGGCCAGGGCCGTTCAGGGCGCATCGTGCCCGCCCTGCAAGCCCAGGCGCGCGCGCCCGCCGAAGGCGATTTCAACGACCCTATCCCCGCCCGCGCCCACATGCTGCGCCAGCTTGCGGCGCAGGGCCTGCGCGACGCCCAGGTGCTGCGCGCGCTGGGCGCGGTGGACCGCCGCCGCTTCGTGGAAGCCGCGCTGGCGCGCCGCGCCTATGAAGACACGGCCCTGCCCATTGGCCTGGGGCAGACCATCTCCAAACCCAGCGTGGTGGCGCGCATGGTGGCGCTGCTGCGCGGCGGCCTGACCGACCCCGCAACCGGCAAGCTGGGCCGCGTGCTGGACATCGGCACCGGCTGTGGCTATCAGGCCGTCGTTCTCTCGCACGTGGCCGACGAGGTCTACAGCATGGAGCGTCTGCGCGGCCTGCACGAGAAAGTGCGCGAAACCCTGCGCCCCTTGCGCGTGAGCAACGTGCACCTCATTCTGGGCGACGGCATGGAAGGCTTTCCCAGCGGCGCGCCCTACGCCGGCATCATCGCCGCCGCCAGCGGCGCCGCCGTGCCCCCCGCCTGGGTCGAGCAGCTGGCCGTGGGCGGGCGCATCGTCGCGCCGGTGGACGTGCGCGGCGACGGCGGGCAGGCGCTCGTCGTCATCGAGAAAACCCGCCAGGGGCTGACGCACGCCGTGCTCGAACCCGTGCACTTCGTGCCCCTAAAATCCGGCATTTCCTGAGAAAATTTTCACAGTCTGGCAACGCGCCTTCACAAAAACGCCGGGCAGGCGTTCAGGCGCGGGCCACGCCCGGCGGAAGGCGCTTCAGCCCCCGCCAGGCTGCCCCGCCCCATGCAGGCGGCGGCAGGCGGCCCCACCGAACAAAGGAAATCCAGCATGGTTCTTCTCACACGCAGCACTCACACGACGCGGGCCTGGGCGGCGCTGACGCTGGCCGCCGCGCTGGCCATCAGCGGCTGCTCCACCACACGCGCGCCGCGCGCTTCCGGCACCAACGTCACCCTGCCCGGCGCGTGGAGCGCGCAGCCTGGCGGCACGGGCGCGGCCGCCGCGCCCGCCACCCCCACGGTCGATCCTTCCACCCTGCCCGGCGCCGAAAACGCGGGCAAGCCCGGCTACCACACCGTCCGCCCAGGCGAAACGGTGCGCAAGATTGCCGCCGAATACAACCAGGACTGGCGCGACATCATCCGCTGGAACCAGCAGCTGCCCAACCCGGACGTGATTGAAATCGGCCAGGTTCTGCGCGTTCTGCCGCCCGCCAAAGCGCCTGCGCACGCCAGCGCCACGCCGCCCGCCGCCACCACCACCACCACCACCACCCCGGCCGCTGGCGACGTGGCCGTGGCCACGCAGACCACGCCGGGCGTGACGCCTGCCGCCACGACGCCCCCGCCGGTTTCTCCGCCCGCCGCCACGGCCCAGACGGCCAGCCAGGCCGACGCGCTGGACGAGAAAGTCTCCTTCATGTGGCCCGCCAGCGGCGCGGTCATCAGCGGCGGCGCGGGCGAAAAAGGCAAAGCCCTGTTCATCGGCGGCAAGGCGGGCGACCCCGTCGTGGCCGCCGCCGACGGCAAGGTCGTGTATGCCGGCGCGGGCCTGCGCGGCTACGGCAATCTGCTTATCGTGCAGCACACCGACGCCGTCATCAGCGCCTACGCCCACAACCGCGCCCTGCTCGTGAAGGAAAAGCAGACTGTCAAGAAAGGCCAGCGCATCGCCGAAATGGGCGACAGCCACGCCAGCCGCGTCATGCTGCGCTTTGAAATCCGCAACAACGGCAAGCTGGTCGATCCCCTGCGCTACCTGCCCGCGCGCTGAGCGCCGCTGGCCGCGCGGCCTCTTTCACGACGTCAAAGGGCGCTGGCAGCGCCCTTTTTCATGCGGCCAAGGCGCAGCCAGACTTGGGTGAATGGCGATATTTCGCTCTCTTATTCATAGCATGATGTCCTAGTGGAAACTGCGCAAGAGGCATTTTTAGGTCCTTTGAATTCGCTATTGTTTTTGATGATGTTTGACCGTTGCAGAGCCGCTGCGCAATCTGGCTTTGCCCGTCTGCCGCCCAATCTGGATCTGCGGTGCGGGTTGATGGCAAGCGGGCGGCATCAAGCCGCAGTAGGGATTTCCGGCATTCCCAAGCGGGCAGCAAAGGCCAACACTTTGGGGCAGGATTGACTGCCATGACTTCTTCCAGCCTTCAGCATCTCATTGACGCCAATCACGCCTGGGCCGAGGGCGTGAGCCGCCAGCAGCCCGGCTTTTTCCAGCAGCTGGCCAAGCAGCAAAGCCCGCGCTACCTGTGGATTGGCTGCTCCGACAGCCGCGTGCCCGCCAACCAGGTGGTGGCGCTCGCGCCGGGCGAGGTGTTCGTGCACCGCAATGTGGGCAATGTCATCGTTCACTCCGATCTCAACGCCCTCTCGGTCATCCAGTACGCGGTGGACTATCTGAAGGTGGAGCACATCATGGTGGTGGGCCACTACGGCTGCGGCGGCGTGCTGGCGGCCCTGCACGGGCAGCGCGTGGGCCTGGCCGACAACTGGCTGCGTCACATTGGCGACGTGAAGATGCGTCACTACGCACGCCTGGCCAGCCTGTGCCGCCACGAGCAGGAAGATGCGCTGTGCGAGATGAACGCCATTGAGCAAGCCTTCAACGTGGCGCAGACCAACGTGGTGCGAGACGCCTGGAAGCGCGGCCAGCCGCTTTGCGTGCATGGCTGGTGCTACGGCCTGAAAGACGGCAAGGTCAAGGACCTGGGCGTGACCATGAGCTGCGCCGAAGACGCCGGGCAGATTTACCGCGCCGCCCTGCAACGCTACCCGTGTGCGCGGCCGCCAAGGCTTGACGTTTCGCTTGATGTTTCGCAGGAAGGCGCGCCTCAAAAACGGTAACAATTCCCGGCGAGAACCTGTTTGCGCCCCGCATTGCCATGCCACCGCTGCCGGTGGCAGACAGATTCCAAGCCGCCCGCGCCCCGGCCCAAGCGGCGTTTTGCAAGTACCTGAAAGGAGACTCTCTCATGAGTGAAACCATCGTCATCGTTTCCGCCACCCGCACCCCGATGGGGAGCTTCCAGGGCGACTTCACTCCGCTGTCCGCCAACGAACTGGGCGGCGTGGCCATCAAGGCTGCCGTTGAAAAAGCGGGGCTGCAGCCGCAGCAAGTCGATGAAGTCATCTTCGGCAATGTGCTCACCGCCGGCCAGGGGCAAGCGCCCGCGCGGCAAGCCGCCATCAAGGCCGGGCTGCCCATCTCCACGGGCGCGGTCACGCTCAACAAGGTTTGCGGCTCGGCCATGAAGGCCGTCATGCTGGCCGCTGACGCCATCAAGGCAGGCTCTGCCAGCGTGGTGGTGGCTGGCGGCATGGAAAGCATGACCAACGCGCCCTACCTGCTCAAAAAAGCGCGCGGCGGCTACCGCCTGGGCCACGACAAGATTTATGACCACATGATGCTCGATGGCCTGGAAGACGCCTACGAAGAAGGCCGCAGCATGGGCCTGTTCGGCGAAGACTGTGCCGCCAAGTACAACTTCACGCGGCAAATGCAGGATGACTTCGCCATGGCCAGCGTGCAGCGCGCGCAGCAGGCCATCGCCTCCGGCGCGTTCAAAGATGAAATCACCCCCGTCACCATCAAAGACCGCAAAGGCGAGCGCGTGGTGGACACCGATGAAGGCCCGGGCCGCATCAAGCCCGAAAAAATCCCCACCCTCAAGCCCGCCTTCAAAAAAGACGGCACCGTCACCGCCGCCGCCAGCTCCAGCATCAATGACGGCGCAGCCGCCGTGGTGCTCATGACCGAAAGCCGTGCCAAGGAGCTGGGCTGCAAGCCGCTGGCGCGCATCGTCAGCTACGCCACGCACTCGCAAGAGCCGGGCTGGTTCACCACCGCCCCCGTGCAAGCCAGCGAAAAGGCGCTGAAAAAAGCCGGCTGGCAAGTGGGCGATGTGGATCTGTGGGAAGTCAACGAAGCCTTCGCCGTGGTGCCCATGGCGCTGATGCACGAGCTGAAAGTGCCGCATGACAAAGTGAACGTCAACGGCGGCGCTTGTGCGCTGGGCCACCCGATTGGCGCCAGCGGCGCGCGCATCATCGTCACGCTGCTTTACGCGCTGAAAAAGCGCGGCCTGAAAAAAGGCCTGGCCACGCTGTGCATCGGCGGCGGCGAAGGCACGGCCATGGCGCTGGAACTGCTGTAAACCACTGGCGCGCCTGCTTTTTTTGAATAGGGACAGGCGCGTTTGATGAGAAAAGCGGCCCTTGAGGCCGCTTTTTCTTTTCTGTTCCGGCGCTTCGCGGTGAGTGGCTTGACCTCGCGCGGGCAGATTGCAAACAGGCTTCCAAAGTCGCTCCCGGCATTCATGACAGCCCATTCAGGCTGCGCCAAGGCACTTGAGCAATTGAGTATTCGGATGCCTGGCTGAAATGAAAAACGGGGCGGATGTTGCTGCCCCGTTTTTTCGTCATTGGCGTGCGATGCGCCAGCTGCGCTTCAGGGGTAGAGGCCGCGCAGATCGCGCGCTTGCAGGATGCGCGTGCAGGCCACGATGTAGGCGGCCGTGCGCAGCGTGACTTTGTGCTGCTGGGCCACGTCCCACACGCTGGTGAAGGCTTCTTTCATGATGCGCACCAGGCGTTCATTGATTTCGGTTTCCGTCCAGAAGAAGCTGGAGAAGTCCTGCACCCATTCAAAGTAGCTGACCGTGACGCCGCCTGCATTGGCAATGACGTCGGGCACGACAAGCACGCCCTTGTCTTTCAGAATGTCGTCGCCGGCCGGTACCGTGGGGCCGTTGGCGCCTTCCACAATCAGTTTGGCCTTGATTTGCCCGGCGTTGGCGGCGGTAATCTGGCCTTCCAGCGCGGCGGGAATGAGGATGTCGCAAGGGGTGGCCCAGAAATCGGCGGCATCCATGGCTTCAGCGCCTTTGAAGCCCGCGACGCTGCCGGTTTGCGCCACGTGTGCGAGCAGGGCGGGCACATCCAGCCCCTTGGCGTTGGCGATGCTGCCGCCGTGGTCTTGCACGGCCACGATGAGCGCGCCCGCTTCGGCAAACAGCTTGGCCGCAATGCCGCCCACGTTGCCAAAGCCTTGCACGGCCACGCGCGCGCCGGGCACGCTCAGGCCCAGGCGCTGGGCGGCTTCCACGCCCACGGTGAACACGCCCCGGCCCGTGGCTTCGCGCCGGCCCAGCGAGCCGCCCAGCGAAATGGGCTTGCCGGTGACCACGCCGGTGGCGGTTTCGCCCAGATTGACGGAGTAGGTGTCCATCATCCAGGCCATGATTTTTTCGTTGGTGTTCACATCAGGCGCGGGAATGTCCTTGGTCGGGCCGATGATGATGCCGATTTCGCTGGTGTAGCGGCGCGTGAGGCGCTCCAGCTCGCCTTGCGAGAGCTTGCGCGGATCGACGCGGATGCCGCCCTTGGCGCCGCCATAGGGCACGCCGACGGCGGCGTTCTTGATGGACATCCAGGCCGACAGCGCCATCACTTCCGACAGCGTCACGTCCTGGTGAAAGCGCACGCCGCCCTTGCCGGGGCCCCGGCTGGTGTTGTGCTGCACGCGGTAGCCCTCGAAGTGGGCGATGCTGCCGTCATCCATCTGGATGGGCACATCCACCACCAGCGCGCGCTTGGGGCGCTTGAGCGTTTCCACCCATTTGGACAAGGGTCCCAGATAAGGCGTGACGCGATCGACTTGCGTGAGGTAAATGCCCCACGGCCCCAGACGCTCCGGATTGAGGTACGAAGGCAAGGCATGAGTGGCGGTTTGGCTGGATGTCATGCGAACTTCCCGAAATGAAAAACAAAAGGTCTTGAAGCTTAACGGTTTGCAACAGCGTCTTGCGCTTTCCTGCGCCCTGCTTTGCTCGGAGCCTGTTCAAAGTCCTTTGATCAAGAGAGCCAGAAATTTTCAGCCAGACCAAGCAGAGCTCAACGATTCAGCGCTTGGGTTTCACCTTGAATGCGTGAAGTTCGCCTCTTCTGGCTATCTGCACCGTCACATGCTCGCCAAGGATGTTTTTGACGTTCTGCGCACTGACCTGCGTGACCGCAATCGCGCAGCAGGCTTTGCAGGCAGCCCTGGCTGTGTTTGCTGCGCTCCGGCACAGCCAGCGCCTTTTGACGCTGCCGCTGGGAGGGCGGGCTTGCGCGGTGACATCGCGAAGACAGAGCCAGCCTGATTCACACGCCGTGGTTTTCGCGCTGTTTCGCTTGCTGGGTGCCGCCAAGCCCGGCACTGTGCGCTGGGCATCGCGCCAGATGACTCGGTGACCGCAGTCTGCGCCCTGCTGGCGCTGACTGCATGCGCGGCTTATTTTGCTCCTCTATTCATAGCATGATGTCCTAGTAGGGGTGCGCAAGACGGGTTTTTGGCGTCTGTTTTTTCGCTCCTTTTTTGTTTTTGTGTGCGCATCTGTCGCGGGTTGGGCTGCCAGGCCAGCATGGCGTCCCAGATGGCGTAGCCGCCCTGGCTCACGCGGGCGGCGGGCACGCGGCCGCCCAGCCGCCACGCGCCGCCTACCACTCGGCCACACCGTAGAGCGTGGTGTTTTTGCGGTGCGCGGTGCGGAAGAAATATTCGCGATTGGCCTGGCTGGCAATCAGGCGCACGCCCAGGCTGCCATCGGCCAGCAGGCAGCGGTTCACGTCCACGGTGGCGCGGCGCTGCTCCCATGAACCCAGCGCCGCTTCGCCCAGCACGTGCGGCGCATCTTGCGGGCGCTTGCGCGTGAGGTTGATTTGCCCGGCGGGGTGGCTTGTTCTTCAGCCTGCGTTTGGGGCTGAGGCTGGGGCTGCTGTTGCGTTTGTTGCTGCGCCCGTTGCTGCGTCTGCTGCTGCGTTTTGGCTTGTGCCTGGGCTTACGCGTGGGCGGGCCGCAAGAGCGAGGGACGGGTGCGGGCGGGGGCAAAAGGCGCCATGAAGTCAATCTCCCTGATGCAGGTTTGAAAACAGGAAAAGCCAAATGCCATTCAAATATCAAGCATCAATGCGCCTGATTTTTCAAAAATCAAATAAAATCGCGTTCCATATTGATTTATTTGATTTTTAATGGCATTCCATGAAAATGGAATGAATATTCTATGCAGGAAAACATGAAAATATTTTCCTTTCATTGGATATATGCCCTGAAACCGGCTTTCATCCGGCATGGCGGCCCGCCGCTGTGTACGCATGCTTCATGCGCTGGCCTATAGTCACGCCCTTTTTCTTTTCCCGGTTTTTTCCGAATGAACCTGACTGCTTTCAAGCCCCGGGCTTTTTCCCTTGCTTCTTCTTGCGCGGCCGCGCTGGCCGCCCTTTGCGGCATGGCCGCGCTGGCCCCTGCCCATGCCGCCGATGCCTGCCCGCACCGGGGCGATCTGGACGCGCAGTACTGCGACGCCAACAAAGACCTGGTGGCCGACACGCCCACTGACGCGCGCCAGCTCAAGGACCCCGGCACGCTGGTGTTTGCCTTCACGCCGGTGGAAGACCCGGCGGTGTACGAAAAGCTGCTGCGCCCCTTCATGGCTGATTTGGCGCAGTGCGTGGGCAAGAAGGTGGTGTTTTTCCCCGTGCAGTCCAACGCCGCGCAGATTGAAGCCATGCGCTCGGGCCGCCTGCATGTGGCCGCCTTTTCGCCGGGGCCGGTGAATTACGCCGTCAATCTGGCGGGCGCGGTGCCTTTTGCCATTCGCGGCAACGAGCAAGGCCCCGTGGGCATGTATCTGAAGATGATCGTCCGCAAAGACAGCCCCTACCAGAAGCTGCAAGACCTCAAGGGCAAGCGCATTGCGCACACCTCGCCGTCGTCGAACTCGGGCAACATGGCCCCGCGCGCGCTCTTTCCCAAGATTGGCCTCACGCCCGATGCGGACTACAAGGTGGTTTATTCCGGCAAGCATGACCAGTCCATCCTGGGCGTGAAAACGGGCGATTACGACGCTGCCCCCGTCGCCAGCGACGTGCTGGAGCACATGACCGACCGGGGCATCGTGGGCAAGGATGATTTCCGCGTGCTCTACACCAGCGAAATGTTCCCGACCGACGCCTACGCCTACGCCTACAACCTCAAGCCCGAATTGCAGGAAAAGATCAAGCAATGCTTTTTCGCCTACCGCGCGCCGGCCGAAATGGCCAAGGGCCTGGGCGGCGACCGCTTCTTGCCCATCTCCTACCAGAAAGACTGGGAGCTGGTGCGCACGGTGGCCGAAGCGGCGGGCGAGAAGTTCACGCGCGATGCGTACAACCAATCGGCCCGCAAGTAACACGGCTGATCAACGGCCCGCCCAGGCGGGCTTTTTCATGGATTTTCGCTATTTTTCTGATAGCATGATGTCCTAGTGGAAACTGCGCGAGGCGGCATTTTCACCCGTCTGAATTCGCTCTCTTTTTTGATGCCCGCAGTGCGTGCTGCCGCCTCCGGGCCGCTTTTTTTTCATCGCGTCTGCAATGACCGGACAGACTCTTACGCCATCTTCATGCGGCGCGCTGCGCATTGAGCAGCTCGTCAAGGAATACCGCCCCGGCCAGCCGGTTCTCAAGTCCATCAGCTTTGCCGTGCAGGGCACGGGGCTGACCAGCATCATCGGCCCATCGGGCACGGGCAAATCCACGCTGATTCGCTGCATCAACCGGCTGGTGGACCCCACGTCGGGAAAAATCATGCTGCAAGCGGACGGGCAGGCCGTGGACATGGCGCAGCTCAAGGGCGCCGATTTGCGGCGCGCGCGTCGGCGCATCGGCATGGTGTTTCAGGAATACAACCTGGTGGAGCGCCTGACGGTGATGGAAAACGTGCTCACCGGCCGCCTGGGCTACCTCTCGGCCTGGCGCGCCTGGCGGCGCAAGTTCGACGAGGCCGACATTCAGCAAGCCTTTGAGCTGCTGCAAGTGGTGGGCCTGGCCGCTTTTGCCAGCCAGCGCGCCGACGCCTTGAGCGGCGGCCAGCGCCAGCGCGTGGGCATTGCGCGCGCGCTCATGCAGCAGCCCGCGCTGCTGCTGGCCGATGAGCCGACTTCGTCGCTCGACCCCAAAACCTCCGTCGAAATCATCCAGCTGCTGCACGAGCAGGGCGTGCGGCGCGGCATTCCGGTGATGGTGAACATTCACGACGTGGAGCTGGCGCGCCGCTACTCCAGCCGCATCATCGGCATGACCGGCGGGCACGTGGTGTTTGACGGCGCGCCGGGCGAGCTGACGGACGAGCACCTGAACACGATTTACGGGGGCCGCGCATGGCTGAACTGAACCAGGCCGCCCAGGCCGCGCGCCGCCCCTTTTCCTGGAGCGCGGGGCAAAAGGCCCTGCTGCTCATCACCGCCGCCTACTGCGCCTGGAGCCTGGCGCACATGGGCGTATCCGGCGAGCGGCTGGCCGACGGCTGGCGGCAAGGCGCGAAATTTCTGGCCAGCATGTTCCCGCCCGAGCTGGGCAAGATGGACGAGCTGTGGCAAGGCATCAAGGAAACGCTGCAAATTGCCGTGCTGGCCACCGCCGCCGGGCTGGCGCTGAGCCTGCCGGTGGGGCTGATGGCGGCGGCCAACCTCTCGCCCGCGCCGCTGCGGCTGGCCGGCAGAACGCTGATTGCGGCCTGCCGCGCGCTGCACCCGGTGATCAGCGCCATCTTGTTCGTCAAGGCCGTGGGCTTCGGGCCGCTGGCGGGCATTCTGGCGCTGGTGGTGGCCACGGTGGGTTTTGTGGGCAAGCTGTTTGCCGATGCCATCGAAGAGATTTCGCCCAAGCCCATCGAGGCCATCCGCGCCACGGGCGCTTCGTTTGCCAACGTGGTGCTGTTTGGCGTGCTGCCGCAAGTGACAACGCGCTTTGTGGGCTTTGCCACGTATCAGCTCGATTCCAACCTGCGCAATTCAACGATGGTGGGCATCGTCGGCGCGGGCGGCATTGGCGGGGCGCTGTTTTCGGCCTTTCTGCGCTACGAATACGGTTTTGTCTGCACCATTTTGGCGACGGTCATCGCCATCATCGTGCTGGGTGAAGTGGCGGTAAACGCCGTGCGAAAGGCGCTCGATGTCTGAACCCGCCGCAACGTCAGCCGCCGCGCCGCAAACCTGGCAGCGGCGCAGCATGGGCCAGCGCCTGCTGCGCTACGCGCTGGGCCTTTTCATCATTGCCGCCATCGTGCAGGCCGCGCGCACGGTGGAAGTCATTCCCGAATTCCTCTACGACGCGCCCGAGCAAATGGGCGACATGCTCCGGCGCATGTGGCCCGTGGACTGGAGCTACTTCGGGCAAGCCGTGGGCAGCGCCCTGCTGGAAACATTGCACATGGCCACGCTGGGCACGCTGCTGTCTCTGGCGCTGGCGCTGC
Organism: Ottowia massiliensis; assembly: GCF_900240305.1. Taxonomy (NCBI): domain Bacteria; kingdom Pseudomonadati; phylum Pseudomonadota; class Betaproteobacteria; order Burkholderiales; family Comamonadaceae; genus Ottowia; species Ottowia massiliensis. Next base: position 1,412,998 of record NZ_LT964854.1, read on the forward strand.
CGCTGGGCGTGATGGTGGCGGGCAACGTCACGCCCAACCGCCTGCTCAACTTCGTGGCGCGCTTGCTGCTGGTGGCCAGCCGCTCGGTCAATTCGCTGGTGTGGGCGCTGCTGTTCGTGGCCATCTTCGGCCCCGGCCCGCTGGCGGGCATGCTGGCCATTGCGCTGCGCTCGGTAGGCTTTGTGGGCAAGCTCGTGGGCGAGGCGCTGGAGCAGGCCCCGCGCGGCCCCATCGAAGCCTTGCAGGCCGCAGGCGCCACGCGCTTTGCGCAAATCTGGTACGGCTACTGGCCGCACATCAAGCCCTCTTTCTGGTCGGTGGCGCTGCTGCGCTGGGACATCAACGTGCGCGAATCGGGCGTGCTCGGCCTGGTGGGCGCAGGCGGCATCGGCGTGGCGCTGAACACCGCCATCGACCTCTTTTACTGGGACCGCGTGGCGCTGGTGCTCATCACCATTTTCGCCGTCGTCATCGCCGCCGAAGTGCTGGTGCTGTGGGTGCGCAAGCGGGTGATTTGAAGGCCCTGTTCAGCTGGCCGTAAAGGCAAAAGCGTGGGGGCAGGATGGGCCGCAAAGCGCGAACGGGCAGATTGCAAACAGGCTCTCAAAAATCCACCGTCGCGCTCAGCAGCACGGTGCGCGGCGCGCCCAGGCCGGAGTAGAGCTGGCCGGCCCAGTAAGCCTTGTTCGTCACGTTTTGCACAGCGGCGCGCAAGGTGACGCGGCGGCCTGCCGTGGGGAGCACGTAGCGCGCGCCCACATCAAAAACGGTGCGGCCGGGCGTGTGCAGCGTGTTGGCCGCGTCGATGTACTGGCGCGAGGCGCTGCGCAGGTTGCCCGCCAGCGTCAGGCCTGGCAGCGCGTCCCACTCCAGCCCCAGCTTGGCTTGCCGGCGCGGCGTGGCCACGGCCTGTTTGCCCTGGTTCACGCCGCCAGCGGTGCGCGTGAGGGTGGCCTGCGTCCAGCTGGCGCCGCCCAGCACGCGCAGGCCAGCCCGCAGCTGGCCGGTCACGCTCCACTCCAGGCCGCGATTGCGCTGGCGGCCGTCGGCCGCGAAGCGGTTGGTCACGGGGTCGGTCCAGGCGCTGGGCTGTTTGATTTGAAACAGCGCCACGGTGTGCGTCAGATCGCCTTGCGCCAGTTTCACGCCGATTTCGTGCTGTTTGGTCTTGTAGGGGGCGAACAATTGCCCCGCATTGGCCGTGCCCAGCGGGGCGCTCTGGCCTTCGCTCAGGCCTTCGATGTAGTTGGCGTACACCGACACCTGTTCGCTGGCCTTGAGCAGCACGGCCACGGCGGGCGAGGTGGCGCTGGATTTGTAGAACGTCCACGGCGCGGCCGGGTTGAACCATGAGCTGCTGGCGCTGCTGACCTTCTGGCGGCGCACGCCCACGGTGAGCTGCACGCGGCCATCGGCGAATGAGAGCGTGTCGGCCACGGCCAAGCCGGACAGGCGCGAGTTGCCCGACGGCGGCAGCGCCGCATTGCTGAAGGCGCGGCTGACCGCAGGCCCCCATGCGGGGCGGTAGAGGTTGGTGACCCACGGCGCGGAGAGCATGCGCAGCAGAAAGCCGAATTCACGCTGCTCGTGCTGCCAGTCAAAGCTGGCCGCCAGCTGGTGCGCCACGCTGCCCGTGGCAAAGCGCGCGTGCAGCCCCGCGCTGGCCGCACGCCGGTCGCGCTGGTCACGCTGGTGGGCGAAGTCGTTGATGAACGTGCCCTGCGTGTCGGCCACCCTGTAGACGGAGCTGGCGATGGAGTCGAAATCAAACTTGCCCTGCCCGGCATTGGCCCACAGGGTGACGTTTGGCGTCACGTCCCACTCGCCGCGCAGGATCACGGCCCTGTCTTTGGACTTGCCAAAAGTCCAGTCTGGCGCCAGCAGCGTGCGCGGGTTGGGCGCGCGCGGCAGCGGCACGCCCGGCGCCAGGCTGATGCCCCGGTTCACGCCATCCAGGCTGTCGCGAGACTCGAACAAATCGGCCGAAAAGCGCGCCCGCGCGCCGCGCCAGTCCAGGCCCAGGGCCGCCAGCCGTGCGCCCAGCTTTTGCGGCTTGACAGGGCCTTTGCCGTCGCGCCAGACGGCGTTGAAGCGCACGCCCCATTCCTGCTGCGGGCCAAAGCGCCGCCCCACGTCGGCATGCAGGCCCCACTGGCCTTCGTTCATGAACGCGCCCGTCAGCTGCGTCAGCGGTTTGCTACCCGCACGCTTGGGCACGAGATTGACCGCGCCGCCCACCGATCCGCCCGGCGGCATGCCGCCCAGCAGCGCCGAAGGCCCTTTGTGGACTTCCACGCGCTCGAACATCTCCGGCGTCACGCGGTAAAAGGGCGTCAGCCCATACAGCCCGCCCAAGGCCATGTCGCGGTGCGCCACGTTGAAGCCGCGAATGCTCATGCTCTCAAGCAGCATCCCTGTCGCACCGTTGTTGAACACCGCCGGGTCTGTGCGGCTGACAACGTCTGCCAGCCCGTGTGCCTGGGTGTTTTGCACGTGTTCGCTGGTGTAGCTGATGGTGGAAAAGGGCGTTTCCATCACCTCGCGGCTGCCCAGCAGCCCCAGCCGCGTGCCGCTGGCCACCTGCCGGCCGGCATGCGCGGGCGGCAGATCCATGGGCCGCAGCGCCGCATTTTCGCGCACCGTCACCGCTGGCAGAGTGGCGGCTGCGCCGCCGCTGGCCTGGCCGTCATCACGCGCCGTCTGCGCCTGCGCGGCCTGCACACAGCCCAAGGCCGCCAGAGCGATCAGGCCCGCGCGCATGGCAGGCCGCCGGATGGGATGGGATGAGATGGGCATGGCGAAACTCCTTTGCGCGCCAATGTGTTGATGAAAAACGGCATCTGAATGCAAATGATTACAAACGATTCTTATTGTCTTTGAAATCAATGCCTATGACGGCTTCACTGCCATAGGGGGGATCGCGCCGTTCCCGCTTCCGTCAGTTCAAAAAAAAGCAAATCCAGTGGCTGAAAAAGCTGTTCTACGCTGATTCCACTAGGACCTCTTGCTATGAAATAAAGAGCTGATCACCTCTTTCTTCTTTTTCCGGCGTAGCAGATAGCGCCGCCGCATCAGAGCCTGGCAATGAGGAGTGACGGACTGAGTTGGGGAAGCGAGTCTCAAGCTCTCGCGAGACGGCGCTTTTCACGCCCTTGGATGGACTTCACACAGGTTCTTACACTCCCGCCCCAAAACTTCACGCATTGCCGTTTCCCATGAGCATTCCCTGCACTCCTTACGCCGGCCGTCGCGCCCGCCTGGCCGCGCACATTGGGCCAGAGGCCCTGGCTCTCATTCCCACCGCGCCGCAGCGCTTGCGCAACCGCGATTGCGACTTTCCCTACCGGCACGACAGCTACTTTTATTACCTCACCGGCTTTGCCGAACCCGACAGCTGGCTGGCGCTGACGGGCGAAGGCCAAAGCGTGCTGTTTTGCCAGCCCAAGGATGAAGAGCGCGAAATCTGGACGGGCATCCGCTTAGGCCCGCAAGCCGCGCCCGCCGCGCTGGGCGTGGATGAGGCCCACGCCATCAGCGAGCTGGACGAGCGCCTGCCCGCGCTGCTGGAAAACCGCCGCGCCGTGTGGTTTCCCTTTGCCGTGCATGAAGGGCTGCCCGCGCGCGTGGAAAGCTGGCTGGGCAAGGTGCGCGCCCGCGCGCGGCAGGGCGCGACAGCGCCTGCCGAGCTGCATGACGCCTGCGCCCCGCTGGACGAAATGCGCCTGATCAAGGACGCGCACGAGCTGGAGCTGATCCGCCGCGCCTGCGCCATCAGCGCGCGCGCCCACATTCGCGCCATGCAGCGCAGCGCCGCCATGCTGCGGCAGGGGCAGGACGCGCGCGAACACCATCTGGAAGCGGAGCTGCTGCACGAATTCCGCCAAAGCGGGGCCGAATTTCCGGCCTACGGCAACATCGTCGCCAGCGGCGCCAACGCCTGCGTGCTGCACTACCCGGCTGGCAGCGCGCCCGTGCGCCCGGGCGACATGGTGCTGATAGACGCCGGCTGCGAGCTGCACGGCTACGCCAGCGACATCACCCGCAGCTTTCCCGCCAGCGGGCGCTTCACGGCCGCGCAGCGCGCGCTTTACGACGTGGTGCTGGCCATGCAGCAGGCCGCCATTGACGCCACCCGCCCCGGCGCGCGCTTCAATGAGCCGCATGAAGCCGCCGTGCACACGCTCACGCAAGGGCTGTTTGATCTGGGCATCCTCACGCACAACCAGCACGGCAGCGTGCAAGACGCCGTGGCCGCCCGCGCCTACGCCCCCTACTACATGCACCGCACCAGCCACTGGATGGGCATGGACGTGCACGACTGCGGCAGCTACGCCGAGCCAGGCGCGCCCCGCCAGGCCGATGGCGCCCTGCCCAGCCGCGTTCTGCGCCCCGGCATGGTTCTCACCGTGGAACCCGGTCTTTACGTGCGCGCTGGCAGCGCCGCGCCGGAAAAATTCTGGAACACCGGCATCCGCATTGAAGACGACGCGCTCATCACCGCCGAAGGCTGCGAGCTGCTCACGCGCGGCGTGTCCGTGGCGGCCAGCGAAATCGAAGAGCTGATGAGCTGAAGACCCGCCATGCGCCCCTCGCCCTTCGTGCTTGAAAACCCCAACGTCCTGCTGGTTTCGGAACTCGACTGGCCGCCCGAGCGCGACCGCATCCCGCATGAAACCGCCTTTCTGCTGTGCCCGCGCCCCATGCGCAGCCACGCCATTGGCGTGGCCGAATCGCTGCCCAGCGACTGCCTGCTGCCGCACTCGCCCATTGAAAGCGTGCGGGCGCTGCACCTGTGCGGCCACCATGAGCACCTGGAGCCTGTGCTGGCGCTGCTGACCGCGCTGGCGGACAACTCGCCAGAGCCGCCGCAGGGACGCCGCATTGGCTTTGACTGGGCCAGCGTCGCTGAAATGGCCCGGCTGCACACACCCGCAGGCGAGCCGCCGCCCCGCCCAGCGCCGCAAGGCCGCCTCATCGCCCTGTACGGTGAAGGCGGCAGCCAGCAGGCCGCCTTTGAAAACCTGCAAGCCAGCGCCACGGCCCGCCTTGTGCTGGCCGCCCGCCGCCCGCCCGCACCCAACGTGCTGTGCCTGATGCAAGCGCCGCAGCCCTTCAGCCTGGGCCAATGCCAGCCCATGCTGCGCGAAATGCGGCAATGGTGGCCGCGCACCGGCTTTCTCTACGGCCACCGGCAAGCCAGCGAAGCCCTGCACCGCATGGCGCTGCTGCTGCCTGCGGCCTGAGACTGTTTAGAGCGGGGCCGTGAAGGGCGAAAAGGCGGATCGGGGATGGGTTGCAAGACGCCGATTGCTCCAGCAACCCCGCGAGGGCCTGCCACGCAGCAGAGCGCCTGAGTTCACGCTTTCCGCACCCGTGGACAGATTCTGAAAAACCGCCTGCCATCCGCTGCGCGAGGCAAAGCGCAGGAGCAGTGAACCGGCGTGGACAGGCTGGCAGCAGGGGTTTGCTCCTTAATCAATAGCAATACGTCCTAGTGGAAAGAGCGCGGAAGCCGTTTTCCGGGGTCATGAATTTGCTCCTGTTTTTAATGCCTGCATGCCTTTCTGGAAGCCTGCTCAAGACCAGAAATCGATTTTTTACCCTCAAGATCATTCCCTGCCCCATGCAAACCTTATGACCTGCCTTGCGGCATCAACCGTTGCTTCAACATTCAACGGAACAATGCACCTCGGCGTTGCGTGCCCGACATTCAAGTTATACACAACCGGCAAATCCGGCTTGTTTATTTCGCTTATCAAGAGGCGCTTGTATTCTTCATAATGCACCTCATTCATTGGCTTTCCGGCAAGAACGCCATTGACAACTTCAAAAATGCCGGCCGCTTTCAATGTTTGCAGCATCTTTTGATAGATTTCAGGTTTGGCGCACTCTTCGCTTGATTCCAGAAGCAGTATTTTGCCACGCCAGTCATCAACACTCGGGAAAATATCATACTGGCGGCACAGGGCAGGGCTGTCATCATGGCGGGTATTGTCAAACATATCATATATTGTTTCAATGCAACCGCCCAGGATTTTGCCGGAAAATACGGCATTGCCTTGCAACAATTCAAATCCGCGATTCGGATGCCGCACCCGTTTGACGCCAATTTGCGATTCATCAAATGCCGTGCGTTCACCATACCAGACATCGCTCGGGCGTATCTCTTGTATTGTGCCGGTTGCGAGCAATTCCTCAAAATACTTCCGCGAATAGAGCAGCATTTCATCTTCAAGCTCGCACACATCTGACAAAAACGACTGGCCATAAAACGTATGGATGCCTGCTTTATGCAGCATGAAATGATTCACCGTCGCATCGGAAAAGCCGAGAAAAATCTTTTGGCTATTTCTGGCTGCATGCAGCAATTCATCATGTCCAAACAAATGCGGCAGCAGCCGATAGGTGTCATCTCCGCCAATGGCGCACAGTATCATGTCGACAGACGGATCACGAAAAGCATCCAGCAAATCCTGCGCGCGGGCTTCGGGATGGCGTTTGAGAAACTCAATGCCCTTGCAGGCATTTGCTGCGGCAACCACTTCTATTCCGTATGAACGCAAACGCCTGAAGCCTATTTCTTTCTCGTGCTTCACAAACGGCTCGCCAAGCAAGCCCAGCGAAGGGCTGACAATAGCGATCTTTTTTACCCTCACAGGTTTTCTCCCAATATTTCTCCGGCATGCAGAGATTTCTTTTGTCTGCGGCAAACCCCTTAATATCAGCCCCGGCGCTTGCAGGAATTAAAATGGCTTTACTGTTACCATCTGGATGATAAGGTTTAACAGTGAGGGGCCGCGAATCGGCATGGGCTGCAAAGCGCAGACCAGCCTGACTATCTGCAACACGGCAGCCCCGCCCAATACCACCCACGCTTTTTGCGCCCGCGCACAGACTTTGAACCGGCCCCGAACGCCGCCGCCACACCCGCTCCCTGCTTCGCTCATGCCTGCCCCAACCTGTTTCGCCCGCCGCCGCTGGCTCCGCGTTCTTGCCTGCGTGGCCGCCATCCTGGCCGCCCTGCCGCTCATGGCCTGGGCGCTGCTGCGCGCCGCGCTCGCCCCGCAGGCGGGGGAATGGGCCGTCACCCTCGGCAGCGGCCCCTGGGCCATACGCGCCAGCGCCGTGCAACTGGCCTGGCTGGGCACCTCTCCCTGGCTCGGCCCGCAGCTTGACGGCCTGCAACTGCGCACCCGCTATGGCCCGCTGGATATCGCCTGGCTGCCCGCCCGGGGCAAGGGCTTGAACGAAGCGCCCATCCTCATCCTGCACTGCGAGCCTTGCGCACTGCCCCTGCCTGCCGCAGGCCGGCCCGCCCATGCCCTGCGCCTGCCCGCCGTCCAGCTCGCCCTCATGCGCGACCGCGTGCAGCACCTGCGCGGCACCCTCATGCTCGGCGCCAACCCGCTTACCGCGCCGCCCGCGTCAGACAGCCTGCCCGCCAGCCCGCAGCCGCCCCTGATCACCCTGTGGTGGCAGGCCGACCGCGCCCCGGAACAAGACGGCCGGGGCTGGCTGCTGCGCCTGCACGGCCCCGCCATTCCCGTGCAGGACTGGCTGGCCTTGCTGGGCGCGCCCGGCAGCGGCAAAACCAGCGGCACCCTGGCCCTGGACGCCGAACTGCCCATGCCCGGCCCCGCCAGCGCCTGGCGCGTGCGCTGGCGGCACGACGGCCCCTCGCCCTTGCCCGTGCGGGCCTTTCCCGCCTTTTTGCAGACCTGGCTGACCCGCCCGGCCAGCGCCCCGCCCAGCCTCCCCGCCCCAGCCCTGCCCGCTGGCGAAGACGACGACGCTGGCAGCGCCCCCGCGTAAGCGCCTGCATGCAATCTGTCCGCGAGTGCGGAAAGCGCAGATTGGGGCGCGGCCTCGGCCCACGCGCTTTTTGCCCGCCAGTGCGGGGGATTGGCCCATCAAAAGCAGGAGCGAATTCAAGAGGCAAAAAACAGCGTTCGCGCACATTCCACTAGGACGTAACGCTGTGAATACGGGAGCGAACTGAAGGCGGCTTTCCCTTTTCCGCCAGCGCGGGCGTTCCGTTCGTCAGGAACAGACGGGGCAGGGGCGGGAGCACTCTACGCGCAGGCCGCGCCGGAGCTTGCGGCGTTGTTGCGCCTTGATGGCCGGGGCAGGCCGCTTCAAGCAAAACGCCGCCTGCATGCACATCAGAAAAAGGAGCGAATTCAAGGGCATGAAAACGGCTCTTGCGCCCGCAGCACCAGGACATCATGCTATGAATCAGGGAGCTGAATCAACGCCTTGCCAAGCCCTCTGCCCGCGCCCTCAGAACCGGTTCAGAGCCTGACCGTGAGGGCAAAAGCGCGGGCCGGGATGGCGGCAGGCAGCGCTTGCGGCCCGGCAGGGCGGCTGCAAGGCCCCAAAGCGCCCAAGGCCGCGCCTGTCGCTCCCTCAGGCAAACGTTGAGCCGGTTTTCAGTGCGGCAGCGTGCCTTGCACGCCCTCGGCCAGCCAGTTCATTTCCATGATTTGCTGATCCGTGAGCGTTTGCCCGGCGGGCAGCACTTCGCGGCCCGTGTTGTCGCGCAAGGGGCCGGCAAAAGGGTGCAGGCGGCCTGCGGCCATGTCGGCCTGGCGGGCAAGCACCTGCTTTTGCACGGCTTCGGGCACGCGCGGGCCGAAGTGGCCCACGCTGACCATGCCGTCTTTCACGCCGCCCCACAGGCGCTGGCTTTGCCATGTGCCGTCCAGCGCGGCTTGCAGGCGGCGCGTTTCGTAGTCGCCCCACTGGTGCGTCACAGCCAGCAGCTGCGCATCGGGCGCGGCCATGCGCATGTCGGAGTGGTAGGCCACGGCGAGCTTGCCGCGCTCCTGGGCGGCGGCCATCACGGCGGTCGAGCCGGTGTGAAAGGCCAGCACATCGGCGCCCTGGTTGATGAGCGTCATGGCCGCATCGCGCTCGCGCGGCGGGTTGAACCATTCGTTCAGCCACACCACCTTGACGCGCGCCTTGGGCGCGACGCTGCGCAGGCCCTGCGCGAAGGCGTTGATGCCTTGCAGCACTTCAGGAATGGGAAAACCGGCCACATAGCCGATTTGCCCGCTTTCGCTCATGCGGCCCGCCGCAATGCCGGCCAAATAGCGCCCTTCGTAAAAGCGGGCATTGGCCACGGCCACATTGGGCGCGGTTTGCAGGCAGGTCAGGCACTCGAATTTCACGCCGGGAAACTCCGCCGCCACCTTCATCACGGGCTGCATGTAGCCAAAGCTGGTGGTGAAGATGACGCGCTTGCCTTGCCGCGCCAGATCGCGCAGCACGCGCTCGGCGTCGGCGGCGTTTTCGGGCACATCAGGCACGGCGCTGGTTTGCACGCGCCCGCCCAGCGCGCGCTCGGCTTGCAGGCGGGCCTGATCGTGCTGGCGCGTCCAGCCCGCAGGCGGCACCACCGACATGTAAACCCAGGCGGCCTGCAGCGGCGCGCTTTCGGACGCGCTTTTGGGTGCGCTTGCGGGCTGGGCCAAAGCGGGCTGGGCCAGGGCAGATTGGGAAGCAGCGGCCAGCACAAGGCAGGCAACTGCACAAGCCCGCGCAGAAAAGGCAGCCGCACGTGCAGAAAGGGAAAGCGCCGCGCGTGCCCTCGCAGAATGCGAAATCGCCGCGCGTGCCCTCGCGGCGGGGAGGTTTTTGTACATGGTTGTCCTCGACATGGCCCCGGATGAAATGAAAACCGCGCGCCAGCCGGGGCAAAGCTGGCGCGCGGGCGGCGGCGATTGTAGGCAGGCGGCGCTTTTGATGCCTTTTGCTTTCACGCACCGCAAAACCGCACGGCCTCAAAACCGCGCTGAAAAATGCACTCCACCGTCCGTGCGCTGATGGCTCCTTGGGCTGCAAGGCCCCACAGCCTGCCAGCCGCCGTACCATCGCGGCCCTTTTCCTGACGCTCCCGCTGCCGCATGCAAGCCACGCCGCCCCTTTCTTTTCTCTGGCACGACTACGAAACCTTCGGGGCCAATCCGCGCCGCGACCGGCCGGCGCAGTTCGCCGCCATCCGCACCGATGCCGATCTGAACGAAACGGGCGAGCCGCTCATGCTGTACTGCCGCCCTGCGGCAGACGCGCTGCCCGAGCCTGAAAGCTGCCTGATCACCGGCATCACCCCGCAGCTTTGTGCGCAGCGCGGCCTGCCGGAGAGCGAATTTGCCGCCCGCGTGAACGCCGCGCTGGCCGAGCCGGGCACCGTGGGCGTGGGCTACAACAGCATCCGCTTTGACGACGAAGTCACGCGCCATCTGCTGTGGCGCAACCTCATCGACCCCTACGCGCGCGAATGGCAAAACGGCAATGGCCGCTGGGATTTGCTCGACGTGGCCCGCTGCGCCCACGCCCTGCGCCCCGAAGGCGTGCAGTGGCCCACGGGCGAAGACGGCCTGCCCAGCTTCAAGCTCGAACACCTGGCCGCCGCCAACGGCCTGGCGCATGAAGCCGCGCACGACGCCCTGTCCGACGTGCGCGCCACCCTTGCCCTGGCCCGCCTCATCCGCCAAAGCCAGCCGCGCCTTTTTGACTTCTGCCTGGCCCTGCGCAGCAAAGAGCGCGTGGCGCAAGAGATGGGCCTGCCCGCTGCCGTGGCCTCGGCGCGGCCCTTCCTGCACGTCAGCGGCATGTTCGGCGCGGCGCGCGGCTGCATCGCCCTCATGGCCCCGCTGGCCATGCACCCGGCCAACAAAAACGAAGTGCTGGCCTGGGACTTGATGCACGACCCCGCCGAGCTGGCCGCCCTCACGCCCGAGCAAGCCCGCCAGCGCCTGTTCACCCCCGCGCAAGATCTGCCCGAAGGCACGCCGCGCCTGCCCATCAAGGGCGTGCACCTGAACAAGGCGCCCATCGTCATCGCCGCCCTCAAAACCCTGCGGCCCGAACAGGCGCGGCAATGGGGCATCGACTTTGCCCAGGCCCAAACCCACCTGGAGCGCCTGCGCGCCCTGCCGGACTTGAGCGCGCTGTGGCAGCAGGTTTATGCCCGCCCCGAAGCTGCCGCCGCCGTGGATGTGGACGAAGACCTTTATGGCGGCTTCACAAGCCGCGACGACCGCCGCCGCCTGGACGAGCTGCGTCGCGCCTTCAAGCCCGGCAGCAGCGAGCCGCCCCGCCTGCCCGGCTTTGACGACGCGCGCCTGCACGAGCTGGTCTGGCGCTGGCGCGCCCGCAACCGCCCCGAAAGCCTCACGCCCGACGAGCAGCGCCGCTGGCGCGAACACTGCCAGGCCCGCCTGCTGCACGGCGCGGGCGGCGCGCTCACCCTGCAAAGCTACTTCGACCGCATCGACGCGCTGGCGCAAGCGCGCGAAGACGAACGCTCGCAAGACATCCTCGGCGCGCTCTACGAATGGGGCGAAATGCTGGGCGAAGGGCTGGATGAAGCGGCCTGACCAGCGCAGCCCGCACCGGTTGTCTTTGCTTTCAGCGCATCCAGCGAGTTCACCGCAGCGAACGCCACCGCCTGCGCCAGCCCGAAATGCTTGTGTCCGCAGGCAATCTTGAGGCGTTCATCCCGGCGCAGGTTTTTGTTTGCCGTACTGAACTTGGTCTCCGCCACAAAAAACACGCGCGCGCCGTTCTGAAACACCACTGCCCAATCCGGGTTGTAAGTGCCCAGCGGCGTATCTATCCTGAAGCGGCCCGGCAGCTTGAAGAAAAAGCGCACGCGCTCATCCAGTGCGCAGTCGCGGGCAAAGTCGCTTTCCACCTGGCTGTCGCTGATCACGCAGTCAAACGGCGCGGCTGCCGCATCTGTATTCAGCGGCTGCGCCTGCATCAGCGTTTTGCTCAAAGGCGGCGCGTTTGTGTCACCCGCTGGCGGATACACGCTGCTCGAAAAAACTTCCACCGGATCAAACAGCGTCATTTCATATTGGCTGTCCAACTTTTGATATTGAATGCCTTGCACCTGCAATTCATTCAAAGTATCTTTCAGGGCCGCCACTGTCATATCCAGAAACGCTTGCGGATTCACCATCAATTCATCCAGCCGCCCGCACCGGTCAAGAATGGAAAACAAGCTGGCGCGGCTCATGTGAACGCGCTCCTGAATATAGGCATACACATCCGGCACTATCACAGGAAAATCCGCATCCCTTCCATTCACGCCGCAGGCCACGCCCGCCACACCCGCTTCATTCATCACGATTTTCCCTCGGCTGGCCTGCACGCCCGGCCTGGCCACCGGCGGATATTGCTGCCGGTCAGACAAAGCCTTCACGCATTCGTCAATCAGCTTTCTTGAATCAAGCTCTACGCTGTAGCGCGTCTGGTAATTGATTTTCTGCCAGATGGCTTCAAACAACGCCTGCTCTTTGGCATCGAGCAATTTGCGCTTTACGCACGCCTTCTTGCGGGCATTTTGTATGCGCCCTTCAAAATGAATGCCGGTATCTTCTTCAATTTCGGCCTGCAAGGCGCTGGCAAAAGTCTCATAGCTTTCATTGGCAATCACGGTCAGTATATTGATGGCCTTGTCCTGCACGCGCGCGCCATTTGCATTCACGCAAAGGCGCAGGCCACGGCCTATTTCCTGGCGTTTTTTCAGCGCGCTTTGCGTTTCATTCAGCGTGCAAATCTGAAACACATTGGGATTGTCCCAGCCTTCACGCAGCGCCGAATGGCTGAAAATGAATTGCAGCGGCTCATCCGGCGAAAGCAGCCGCTCCTTGTCGCGCATGATGAGCGCGTAGGTGTCGTCATCTTTCGCGGTATTGCCGCCCGTGTCTTTCCATTCGGTGCGCGCCTGGCTGCCCCTGCCTTTTTTGTCGCCTGAAAAATAGCCGCCATGCACCTGGCCGGCATCATGCGCAATCAGGCCCTGGTATTGCTCCAGGGCGGCATGACGGGCAAATATTTCCTCAAACCACTGCGCAAATGGGCCGGGTTTCTGCCCGTTTTCATCGTACTGGCGGTAATTGGCCACCTTGTCAATGAAAAACAGGCTCAAAACCTTGATACCCAAAGGCTTCAGCTTCTTCAGCTTTGCAAAATGCGCCGCCACGGTGCGCTCGATCTGGTAGCGCATCACCTCGTCTTTCAGCGCGTCTTGCCGCTCGCCCAGGCGCAGCACGCGTCCGCCGGAAAATGCAATTTCATCCCCGCGAATATCGTTCAGTTTATAGCCTTCACGGTACGCCTCGCGCCCGTTTGATTTTTCATGCAAATCATCGCCAGGCCGAATGCGTATTTCCTTGCGCAGCACGCCGTTTTTGCCATTCACATCCATGCGCACGCGCGCGTTCATGCTTTTGGCGCCCGCGCCGATTTCCAGCAGCTCGATATACGCCTGATTATGGCCGTCATGGCCCGTTACGCCATCCACCTCAATCTGCTTGACCAGCCCCATGTCATAAGCCTGAACAGGGCCTAGCGAATACAGCAGGTTGTATGTGTTTCTATGCGTGGCCGAATAACGAAGCGTGCAAAGCGGATTCAAATCCAGCAGGGCCTGCCGGCGAATGTCCGTCTCAAAATTCTGCGGTTCATCCACAATCACGATGGGCCGCACGGAGCGGATATATTCAATGGGCGCAAAGGCGCGCTCGCCCTGCTGCCTGATTTTGTTGTCATCCTTGGTGAAACTGTCGATATTGATCACCAGAATACTCAATGCGTCGCCTTGCGCGAAGTGGCGCAAATCATTCAGGCGGCCACTGTCATAAAGCATATGCACGCAAGGCACATGGCCATAATCTTGCGCGAAATGATCGCGCGTGACGGCCAGGTTTTTCATGGCGCCTTCGCGTATGGCCACGCTGGGCGTCACGATCACGAATTTCCTGAAACCGTATACCTTGTTCAGCTCGTAAATGGTCTTGATGAAGGTGTAGGTTTTGCCCGTGCCGGTTTCCATTTCCAGCGTGAAATGGGGGCAAAACCATTCTGTTTTTCCTTCATTTCTGCGATCGGCCGCCAGCTTTTCAATCACGGGCATGGGTTTCCGGCCCTGTTTTTCCTGCTCTTCCGCCATTGCCCTTTGTATTTTTTGCACATTCTGCGAAATCTGTTCTTCCGTCAGCAAAAGCTGGTTGGCAATGCTGCCATCGGGCGCATATTCCACGCTGCCCGAAGTCTGTTGCAGGCGAAAGCCGGGGCTGCTGATGGGCTGGCCTTCAAAAGCCTGCACCACAGCGCTCACGGCGCGGGTTTGATAATCCTGCGGCGTGAATTGCAAACGCAAGCCGCCTGGCAGAGTCGCTTTGTTTTCATTCATGGCGGCGCCTTTCAAATCACGGTCAGGGCAATACCCAGCCCCTGCAATTCCAGTTGCAAATTGGCCAGTTGCTCGTCCGCCTTTTCGCCCGTAAAGCAGGAATTGAGCAAGACTACTTGCGCTGGGCGCGCTTTGGCGATTTCGTCCTTCAATGCGGACTGGTAAGGTTCAAAGCACAGCCAAAGCTCCCGGTTTTCATTGAGCAAAACGCGGTGAACCGTGAGGCCCGCCACGGTTTCGGATTTGACAATGGCTTGCACGCCCAATGCGCCCAGGCCCATTTTCAAAAGCAGCTCGGCCAGCATGGCCGTTTGCGCGTCGGTTTTTTCCTCTTTTTCCGCGTGCCGGAACATTTCCAGTTGCTCGCGCAAGGCGGCGCCATCGGCCACATCGGCGCGCCAGACCTTGAAGCAACTGGGCGACAGCGTGAATTGGGCGCAAGCCTGATTTTGCGTTTCGGCGGATTTTTCCTTTTTCAGTTTTTCAATCACCTTGGCTATGCGCGCGCGGGTAATGTCGGCAATCGTGTGATAACCGGCCTTGTAGGCTTCGGTATTTTCTTCCAGTTTTTCGGGGAGTTGCACGCAAATGCATTGACGATGGCCGCCGTCTTCCAGATTAAGTTCCATCACCGCTTGCATGGTGGTTCCGGAGCCGGCGAAGAAGTCGAGAATCAGGCTATCGGATTGTGTTGCCAGATTCAATAAATACTTGATCAAACCTGTTGGTTTTGGTGTATCGAAAATCTCTCTCGGTAAACCCAAATTGGCAATTTCATCTTTTGCCGTGGCCAAACTACCGCAATCCGTCAGTAAATTGTAATATACGTTTTTTGATTGCGAGTAGTCATCAGGGCGTTTTATTACATAAACTTTCTTTTTCTCGTCATCAAAATACAGCCTGTTTTCCTTGATCAATTCTTCAATCTTTTCTTTTCCCAAGGTCCAGCGCATGCCACTGGATGGATAAAACAATTCTTTCGTTTTCTGATTTTTTATTCCGAAAAGCATCGTGGGACGTTCATAAATTCCGGAATTGGTTTTTTCAATTCCCTCAAGGTTGTATTCAGAAATCTCATCTTCATATTTGTATACTCTGTCCATATTCCTGTAATTAAATATGTCTGCCGCTTTCTTCCTGAAGTAACAAAGAACATGTTCTGTCAAACAACCCAGAATTTTTTCGGTGTTGCCTGCTCCACCTTTTTTCTTCCAGACGATTGATTCAAAATTATCTTCTCCAAATATCTCATCACAAAGCAGCTTCAAATTCGCCGCCTCATTGTCATCTATGCTGATGAAAATCACGCCGTCGTCGCGCAGCAGGTTGCGCGCCAGATACAGGCGCGGATACATCATGGAAAGCCAGGCGCTGTGGTAATGGCCGTTTTCTTTTGTGTTTTTCTTCCACAGGCTTTGCCGGTTGAGAAAACCGGCTTCGTTTCTATCGCCGGTGCGGCGCTGGTATTCGGCGAGCGTTTCCGAATAATCGTCGGGGTAAACGAAGCTGTCGTTGCCGGTGTTGTACGGCGGGTCGATGTAAATCATCTTCACCTTGCCGTAATAGCTTTTTTGCAGGATGCGCAGCACTTGCAGGTTTTCGCCCTCGATGAGCATGTGCGGCGCTTGCGGCGGGTTGCCGGCGCCGGGCAGCAGGGTGTCGCTGGTGGTTTGCTGGATTTCGCGGCGGGCGGCGGCCTTGCCCGCCCAGCCCAGTTCGTAATGTTCTTGCGCGGCGGGCGGATCGGGTTGGTCAGGCTTCAGCAGTTGTTGCAGGCGGCGGATGTCGATTTGCCCGTCGCTGATGATTTCAGGCGCGGCTTGCCGCAGCAGCGCCGTGAGGGTGCGGGCGCGCTCTTTCAGCGCATCGGCGCTGAAGCCCGGCGCGGCGCATGCGTCAGGCTGTTGGCTGTTGGCTGTTGGCTGTTGGCTGTTGGCTGTTGGCTGTTGGCTGTTGGCTGTTGGCTGTTGGCTGTTGGCTGTTGGCTGTTGGCTGTTGGCTGTTGGCTGTTGGCTGTTGGCTGTTGGCTGTTCATATTATAACTCATAACTCGTTGATTTAAAAGGAAAAATTCTATTTCGGCGCATGGCGGAACCGATTTTGCAACAAATTTTGACGCGCTCAGGCCAGCAGCGTCAGGCTCTGGTCGGCGCTGACGAGCACGCGGCCCGCTTGTGCGTCCATGCACAGGGGCGTGCCGTGCAGGCGCAGGCGCTGCGCGGGCTGGAGCAGGTTGGTCAGCCATAGCGAGCCGGGGGCGTCGCCGGCTTCGGTCAGGGCCAGCACGCTGGCGCGGGCGGCGGCGGCCAGCGCCAGGCAGCGCTCGTCCGCAAAGCGCAGTTCCTGCCAGGGCACGCCGCCGTCCAGCCCGCCTTCTTTTACATAGAACGCCTGCCGCTGGAATGACGCCGCCGCCACCACGCACGCGCCGCCCGCCAGGGCGATGAAGGCGGGTATGAGCATGTCGGTGCCGGGCAGCGCGGCAATTTCCAGGCTGCGCAGGCGGCTGCATGCGCTGCCGCTGAGCAGCGCCAGCGCGCGGCCCTGTCCGCCTCCCTTGCCACGTTCCGCACGTTCCGCACGCGCCACGCCTGCCACGCAGATGCCGCCCGCGCTGCCGTAGGCGACGCAGGGCCACATGCCTTCGGGCAGCGGGGCTTCGTCCAGCAGCTGGCCGCTGGCCAGGTCCACTTCGGCCAGGCAGCCGGGCTGGCCTGTATGCCCTGCATGGCTGCCGCCCTGCGCCGCCGCTTGCGGCTTGAGCAGCAGCACGGCGCGGCCCGTGGCGGGGTCCACGTCCATGCTGCGGATGGCCATGCCGCCCATGCCCAGCGAGTGCGCCAGCGCCAGGCCGTTTTCGGCGTCCCAAACGTCGAGCCGCGCGCCGGCTTCGCCCGCCGCGCACAGCCAGCGGCCATGCCAGCGCAGGGCGGCCGGGTGCGTGTCGGCCTGCGCCGAGGAGGGAACGGCCTGCGCGGTGACGTTTTCCAGATCCACCACGTGCAGCCCGCCGCCGCCGGGCGAGGCCAGTGCGGCATGGGCGCAGTGCGCGTCTACCGCCACGGCGGTGGCGGCGAAAGGCAGGGGAATGTGCACAACGGGGTTCATCGGCGGGCGATTTTCGGGCATGGAATCTGGCGTGCAGCGGGCGCAAGGCAGCCGCAAGAGGGGCGCGGCGCAGGGCGGGCGGGCCGCGCGCTGCTGCCGAAAAAAGAGCGGCCTGCGCCCGCTGCGCCTGGGTTTGCGGGTGGTTGCCGGCGCACGAGCGGCCTGTTCCAGCGGCCTTTGGCGGAAGGCAGGCAGGCGGCCAGCGGCCAAGCCGTCTGCCGCCAAGGCGCTGCGGGGCCGGGGCGATGCCGTGGCCTTTGATGGCCGTTCTTCAGAATCTGTCCAACGCCTGCAATGCCTGTCTATGGGCATGGGCGCCCAAGCGCGGCCTCGGGCGGCCTGCCGGGCGCGTGGCGCTGGTCACGCTGGCTTGGGCGGCAGGCAGGAGATGGATGTGGAGAGCGCCTCAATTCAGCTCCTCTATCCATAGCATGATGTCCTAGTGGAAAGGGCGCAAAACGGTTTTTTACGCCCTTGAATTAGCTCCTTTTTTTGATGCCCTTTGGCCAAGTGCAGAGGCGTTGCGGGCTTGAGCGCCTGTTCGCAGGCGACAGAGCTTGTTCAGAAAAGCCAGCCGGTTTCGGCTGGCGCGGCGGCCGGGGCGCTGGCGGGCGCGCCCGCCTTGCGCAGCGTGCCCACGCGCACGCCCAGCAGGCGCAGGCGCGCCGTGAGGTCCACGCGCTTGAGGCATTGGCCGGCCACCTGGCGGATGCGGCGGGCGTCTTGCGTGTAGCTTTCCACGGTGGTGTCGCGCGTGGCGGTTTTGAAGTTGGCGTAGCGCAGTTTGATGCCGATGGTGCGGCCTTCGTAGCCTTTGCGGGCCAGGTCGCTGGCGACTTGCTCGCACAGGCGGGTGAAGATGGCGCCCAGCTCGGCGCGGTCGGCCACGGCGTGCAAATCGCGCTCGAAGGTGGTTTCGCGGCTCATGCTGACGGGTTCGCTGTGGGTGGTGACGGGGCGGTCGTCACGCCCCCAGGCGGCGTCGTGCAGCCAGGCGCCGTGGGTGGGGCCGAAATGGCGCATCAGCCACAGGCGCTCGCGCGCGGCCAGCTCGCCAATGGTGCGGATGCCCAGCGCTTGCAGGCGCGCATCGAGCTTGGGGCCGATGCCGTTGATCTTGCGGCACGGCAGCGGCCAGATGAGCGGCTGCAAGTCGGCTTCGCGCACGATGCTGATGCCGTTGGGCTTGTTGAATTCGCTGGCCATTTTGGCCAGCAGTTTGTTGGGGGCCACGCCAATGGAGCAAGTCAGGCCCGTGGCCTCGAAGATGCTTTTTTGCAGCAGCCGCGCGAGCACGCGCCCGCCTTCGCGCTGGCCGCCGGGCACGTGGGTGAAGTCGATGAACACTTCGTCGATGCCCCGGTCTTGCATGACGGGGGCGATTTCAAGGATGACGGCCTTGAAGGCGCGCGAGCAGCGGCGGTATTCGTCAAAGTCCGCCGGCAGCAAAAGGGCTTGCGGGCACAGGCGCGCGGCTTTCATCAGGCCCATGGCCGATCCCACGCCGAACTGCCGCGCCGCGTAGCTGGCGGTGGTGATGACGCCCCGGCCCGCGTAGCTGGCCAGGCGGGGAAAGAAGTCCACGGGCACGGCGGCCATGTCAGCGCCCGTCCAGCGCCTTTCGGGGTAGCGCGCATTCAGCTCTTGCAGCATGCGCGCTTCGTTGCGCCGCCCGCCGCCGATGACCACGGGCAGGCCCTTGAGCTGCGGGTAGCGCAGCCATTCGACGCTGGCATAAAAGGCGTCCATGTCCAGATGGGCGATGCGGCGCGGCAGGGCCTCGCCCGCCGGGGCGGCGTCAAAAGCGGCGTCAAAAGCGGCATCAGGGAGCGCGGAGGGCATGACTTTCAGAGACTGTTCATGTTCTGGCCGTGAGGGCTGAAAGTGCGCAAACGGAATGAGCTGCAAGGCGCAGATGGGCCTCGTGGTCCATCAAGAATTTGCAGCGCCGCAGAGCGCCCGATTCCGCGCTTTTCGCGCCCACGGGCAGATTGTGAACAGCTTCCTAAAATCGCCGCCCATGCTTGACGACCGCTCCCGTGTGCTGCTGAAGGCGCTGATTGAGCGCTACATCGCCGAGGGGCAGCCCGTTGGCTCGCGCACGCTTTCGCGCGCGGCGGGGCTGGATTTGTCGCCCGCCACCATTCGCAACGTGATGAGCGATCTGGAAGCGCTGGGCCTGATTGCCAGCCCGCACACCTCCGCCGGGCGCGTGCCCACGGCGCGCGGCTACCGGCTGTTTGTGGACACCATGCTCACCGCGCGCCCCGCCAAGGCCGCGCCCGATGACGCGCCCGCCGAGCGGCTTGCCGAATGGCCGGCTGAATGCCCCACGGAGCTGCCCGCCGGCCAGCCCCGGCAGGTGATTGCCAGCGCCGCGCAGCTGCTCTCCAGCCTGTCGCAATTCGTGGGCGTGGTGCAGGCGCCCAGGCGTTCATCCGTTTTCCGCCACATCGAATTCGTGCGCCTTTCCGAGCGGCGCGTGCTGCTCATCATCGTCACGCCCGATGGCGACGTGCAAAACCGCGTGCTCTTTACCGAAGCCGGGCACACGCAGGCCCAACTGGCCGAAGCGGCCAACTACCTGAACGCGCATTACGGCGGCATGGCTATCGAGCAAGTGCGCGAGCGCCTTCAGCAGGAAGTGGAAACGCTGCGCGGCGAAGTCGCCCAGCTCATGCATGCCGCCGTGCAGGCTGGCAGCGAAGCCATGCACCAGGCGCAAGGCGATGTGGTGATTGCCGGCGAGCGCAACCTGCTGGCCGTCAGCGACTTTTCCAGCGACATGAACCAGCTGCGCCGCGCGTTCGATCTGTTCGAGCAGAAAACCCAGCTCATGCGCCTGCTGGACACCTCCAGCCGCGCCGCCGGCGTGCGCATCTTCATCGGCGGCGAAAGCCAGACCGTGCCGGTGGAAGACCTCTCCGTGGTCAGCGCCCCTTACGAGGCCGACGGGCAGGTGGTGGGCACCCTGGCCGTCATCGGCCCCACGCGCATGCCTTACGACAAGGTCATTGACATCGTGGACATCACGGCCCGCCTGGTCAGCAATGCCTTGAACACGCAGGGCTGTCGCTAGAATTCGCGCCCTTCATCCGTTCTCGGAACAGATTCTCAAAAGGGGGCGTTAGCTCAGTTGGTCAGAGCAGGGGACTCATAATCCCTTGGTCGTTGGTTCAAGTCCAACACGCCCTACCAGTCAAATCAAGGGGTTGCGCGCTTTCGCAACCCCTTTTCTTTTGCGGCGCGGCATGAATCCGAAGCGCCCCTTTTGCCTGCGCCCCAAATGGGCAGAGCCGGGCAGGCGGACACAGCCCAGCTCCTTGATTCATAGCATTGGGTCCTAGTGGAATCTGCGCAGAACGGCTTTTTATGCCCTTTGAATTTGCTCCTCTTTCTGATGCTGTTCAGCGGGCCATTGCGCCGCCAGACGCACCACTTCGCCAATCACCAGCAAGGCAGGCGGCTTGACGGCGTGGCGGCGCGCCGTTTCGGGCAGATCGGCGAGGGTGCTGAACCACACCTGCTGCTGCGGACAGGTCACGCGGTGAACGAGCGCCGCTGGCGTGGCGGCGGCAAGGCCGGCGGCCTGCAATTCGCGGGCAATGGCCTCCAGCCCCGTCACGCCCATGTAGATGGCCACGGTCTGCTGGGGCTGGGCCAGCGCGGGCCAGTTCAGCCGCACGCTGTGATCCTTGAGATGGCCGGTAACGAACACGCAGCTTTGCGCGAAGTCGCGGTGCGTGAGCGGAAAGCCCAGCGCGGCCGCTGCGCCCAGCGCGGTGGTGATGCCCGGCACCACTTCCACGCTGATGCCTAGCGGCAGCAGCGCCTGCATTTCTTCTCCGCCCCGGCCAAACACGAAGGGATCGCCCCCTTTCAGGCGCGCCACGCGCAGACCCGACAGGGCCTTGTCAGCCAGACACTGGCAAATGGCCTGCTGCGTCCAGGAGTGATGGCCGGGCCGCTTGCCCACGTTGATACGCTCTGCGCGCGGCGGCACGAAGTCAAGAATGGCGGGCGACACCAGGTTGTCGTGCAGCACCACGTCGGCCTGTTGCAGCCGCCGCAGCGCGCGCAAGGTGAGCAGCTCGGGGTCGCCCGGCCCCGCACCAATGAGCGCCACGCCACCCGGCGGCAGGGGGGCGCTGGCATGCAGGCGCAAAAGCAGATCGCCAGAAATGGCTGACCCGCCATCGTGGGAAATCATCATTTTGTAACTTGACACAAGTCAATTTTGAAGACCGATCATCAGGCGGCGCGCGATGATATGCAAACTCTCCCCCTAGAATTTAAGCGCCCTTATTCCTTTTCCAGTATGCAGACCTTGCGCACACTCACCCGCATGAACCGGCTGGCCCGGTTGGCGCTGGCGTGGTTTGCGCTGACGCTGGCGGTGGCGGGGCTTTCGCCCATCGTCCACCCCAAGCCCATGCAGCTGGTGTGCGCCGCCGATGGGGCGTATTTCGTTACTGAAAACGGCGAGAAATTTGGCGAAAGCCTGCATCACCACACACTGGATTGCGCCATGTGCCTGGCAGTCATGCTGCCCACGCCATTTGCGCACGTTTTCGAGCCCAGCCCCGTGCCCCAGGGGCAGCTCATTGCGCTGAAGCCAGCGCCACGGACCGCCGCTCTGGCGGGGCCGCCACTGCCTGCGCGGGGGCCTCCTGCAGGCGAGGCGTCCGTGGCGGGTTAGCGCAGGCTTTCTATACGCCTGCCGCGCTTTCCGACCCCTGGCGCACAGGCGTATCTCTCTTTCGTTTCTGTGGATGCGCTCGCCCGCCCGGCCGCCTTGCAGCCAAGCACACATGGCCCGCCTTTCGAGGCCATTTTTTTGCCCTGCAACGCGTCTTTTCCTTTTTTCATGTTCAACCTCTCTGTTTTTCGCCTCCACCCTGTGGCGATGGGTGCGGCTCTGGCGCTGCTGTGCGCGCCTGCCCTGGCCCAGTCCTCTGAAGATGCCCGCGCCCCGCGCGACGGCAAGAAATCCGAAGCCCAGGCCGCCCTGCCAGAAGTCGTCGTGGACGACTCCACGCAGGAGCAACCCGCCAAGGTCCTGCTTGATACGCCTTCCTACACCGGCAGCCGCCTGGGGCTGACGGCGCGGCAGACGCCTGCCGTCGTCACCGTGGTGGACCGCGCCAGCATTGAGGCGCGCGGCGCGCGCACCACGCAGGAAATGCTGCAAGGCGTTCCGGGCGTCACCGCCAGCGATTCGCCTGGCGCCATCCGCTCCAGCTACCGGGGCTTCACGGGCGCTTCCGTCAATCACCTCTTCAACGGCATCAACGTGCAATACAGCATTGCCGCCCGTCCGGTGGACAGCTGGATTTACGACCGCGCCGAAGCCATCGGTGGCGCTTCCAGCTTTCTGTATGGCGCGGGCGGCGTGGGCGGCACGGTGAACTACGTCACCAAAACCGCCGAGCGCACCCCCATCACCGAAGGCCGCCTGCGCCTGGGCAGCCACCGCCTGGGCGAAGCCAGCGTGGGCCTGAACCGCCGCATCGCAGGCGAGGGCGCGCGCCACGGCGACCACCACCTGCGGCTGGACGTGAACCACCGCCGCGCACACAGCCATGTGGAAGGCATGCAGTCGCGCGCCACGCAAATTGCCACTTCGCTGCTGAGCGACCTCACGCCCGCCCTCTCGCACCTGCTGGCGTATGAATACCAGACCGAGCACGTGGACCGCCCCTACTGGGGCACTCCGCTGCTCCAGCCCGTGGGCGCAGTGGGCCGCATTGACCGCTCCACGCGCTTCAAGAACTACAACAGCATCGACGGCGTTTATGCCCAGCGCGTGCAGTGGCTGCGCTCCGTGACCGAATGGCAGGCCAGCAGCGCCTTCAGCCTGAAAAACACCTTCTATGCCTATGACGCGCGGCGCGACTACCGCAACGTGGAGGTCTATTCGTTCAACGACACCAACACCGCCGTGCGCCGCGTGGACGCCCTTTTGCAGCGCCATGAGCAGCGCGTGGTGGGCGACCGCATTGACGGCGTATGGAAAAGCGCCATCGCGGGCCGCGCCAGCGACTGGGCTTTTGGCCTGGACATCAGCCACAACCGCCAGACGCGCTACCCGAAATACGACGATGACTACGTGAGCATCGTCGATCCCTGGAACTTCCAGACCGAGCGCTTCTTCACCATTCCGGGCCTCTCCCCCACGCTCGTGCCGCTGCGCACCAACCGCGTCAAAACCCTGGCGCTGTATGCCGAAAACCGCACTGCGCTCGTTGACGGCCTGCATCTCGTCACGGCCCTGCGGCATGAGCGCCTGCGGCTGCACCTGACCAACCACGGCCGCGTCACCGCCAGCAACCCTGCCACCCTCAGCCGCAACTACCACCCCACCACCGGGCGGCTGGGCCTGGTGTGGGACGCCTCGCCCGGCATGACCTTCTACGCGCAATACGCCACGGCCGCCGATCCGCCAGCAGGCATTCTCACCACTGCCTCCGCCGACGCCCTGCTCAACTACACCGACCTCACCAAGGGCCGCCAGTTCGAGGCCGGCGCCAAGTTCAGCTTCTGGAACGGGCAAGGCGCGGCCACCCTCGCCGCCTACCACATCACGCGCAAAAACCTTGCCACGCAAGACCCCAACAACCGGCGGCTGACCCTACTCGTGGGCCAGCAGTCCTCGCGCGGCGTGGAAGCGGCCATCAGCCTGCGCCCCACGCCCAGGTGGCTGCTGGAAGGCAACATTGGCCATTCACGCGCCAAGTACGACAGCTTCTACATCAACGGCGTCTCCATGGCAGGCAAACGCCCCACCAACTCGCCCGACACCATCGCCAACCTCTGGGTCACCTACGGCATCACCCCCGCGCTCAAAGCCAGCGCGGGCCTGCGCCACGTCAGCAAGATTTATGCCGATGCGGCCAACACCCTGCACTGGCCCGCCTACACCCTGCTTGACCTGGGCCTGAGCTGGCAGATGCGCCCCGGCGCCACGCTGGACTTTCGCGTGCGCAACGCCACCGACAAGGTCTATGCCACCGAAATGGGTTCAGGCAAAAACATGGCCTACCTCGGCGCGCCCCGTGCGTTTGATCTGACGCTGCACCTGTCCTTCTGACCCGGCCAAAGCGCCCAGGCGCGGGCGTTCATTCCGCTCGCGTCTTGCTCCGCCCTTTGGTTTTGCTCCTTTAATTGGAGCATGAGGTCCTGGTGGAAAGGGCGCGAGAGCCGTTTTTAACCCCGCCAAATCCGCTCCTTTTTCAATGAACATGAGCGGCCTACGCGCCGCGAAGGAATTGCCATGCGAGTTCACCCCGCCTCCTGCGTCCTGAGCGCCGCCCTGTTGGCGCTGCCTGCCGCCGCACAGAACCTTCCGCAAAAACACCCGCAGCGCCCTTTCTCAAATGCTTCTTCCTATGCCGAGGCCAGCCTGCCCGCCGTCACCGTTGCGGCCAGTGGTGTGGAGGATGGCGCAGACGATGGCGATGCCCTGGCCCGCCGCACCGTGCCGCTGGAATCGGCGGCGGCCACCGCCTCGCGGCTGGAGGCTCCCATCAAGGACATTCCCGCCAGCGTTGAAGTGCTGGGCCGGGCCGCCATGCAGTCGCGCGGCGACCGCACCGTACTCGAAGCAGCCGAAAAGGCGGCGGGCCTGAGCGCCAGCCATTCCCCCGGTTCGCCCGGCTCCTTTTCGGCGCGCGGCTTCGCTGGCGGCGTGAGCTGGCTCTACAACGGCCTGCCTATTCCGGGCGGCACGGGCATGTCCAGCCGCCTGCTTGACACCGGCAACCTCGCCCGCATCGAAGTGCTGCGCGGCCCCTCTTCCGTGCTGCATGGGGCTTGGGGCACGGGCGCGGTGGTGAACCTCATCACGCGCGAAGCCAGCTTCGAGCGCCAGCGTCCGGAGCTGGATTACAGCCTGGGCAGTCACCGCGCCCACCGCCTGCACTTAGGCGCGGGCGGCGCGCTCAAGGCGGACACGCTGGCCTGGCGGCTGGACTACGCGGGCGCTCATGCCCACAGCCCCGTGCAGGCTGAGCGCACGGTCAAAAACCAGCTCAACGCCTCGCTGCTGGCCCGCTTCAGCGCCCGCCTGCGCCTGACGCTGGCACTGGATCACGCCAGCGACAACGCCCGCAACGTCTATTACGGCACGCCCCTGATCAATGGCCGCCTGGCCGGAGCGCTGCGCCACATCAACTACAACCAGCTTGAAGATGGCATCTTCAAGGCGCGCAACACTTGGCTGCGCGTCCACCTGCAATGGGACGCCGCCCCCGGCTGGCAAGTGGACGGGCGCCTCTACGCGCTCAAGGGCTTCAGCGACTGGCGCAATATCGAAAACTTCGCCTGGCTGGGCGGCGCCGCTCCGGCCAGCCAGCGCGTGCAGCGCTCTTCATGGGTGAATCTGGACCACCACCGCGACCTCATCGGCGGTCGGCTTGACGTGCTGCGCCGCAACCAGATCGCGGGCCGCCCCAACCGCCTGCTGGCGGGCGTGGACCTCAGCCGCCTGCAATTTGCCTCCTGGCGCAACGATTTCGGCGGGCGCGATGAAGTCAGCGCCTGGCAGCCTCCCGTCACCCGCTTCGGCAGCGTGGGCCGCGCCAAGACGCCCGCACGAGAAACCACCGTGCGCCAGGCCAGTCTTTATCTGGAAGACCTGCTGGAAATCACCCCGCAACTCAAGCTCATGACCGGTCTGCGGCACGAACGCATTCAGGGCCGCTGGCTCTGGCTGGACCGCAGCGGCCACCCGCAGGCGCGCAAAACGCACCGCTACACCGCCTGGCGCGCAGGCGTGGTGTATGAGGCTGTGCCGGACCTGCACCTTTACGCATCGCTGTCCACTGCTGCCGAGCCGGGCGGCACCCTGCTGCTGGCCAACCCCCAGCAAAGCCAGCTGCGTCTGACCACGGCCCGGCAAGCGGAAATAGGCGTCAAGCAATCGCTCTGGGAGGGCAGGGGCGAGTGGACGGTGGCGCTCTACGACATCCGCAAGCGCAACGTTTTCGTGCCTGACCCGCAGCGCCCCGCCGACCGCATCGCCATTGGCCAGCAGTCTTCGCGCGGACTGGAACTTACTGCCGCCTGGCGGCCCGCGGCACAGTGGCAGCTACAGGCCAACGCTGCCTGGGTGCGGGCGCGCTATGACGACTACCAAAGCGGCAACCCGCCCGTCTCCTACAACGGCCATCGCCCGCCCATGACGCCCGCCCTCGCCCTCAACCTTGGCCTAGGCTGGCGGCCCGCTCCCACCTGGCGGTTCGACGCCTGGCTGCGCCGCCTCTCGCGCGTGTACGTGAACGACGCCAACACCGCCACCTTGCCCGCCTACGCCACGCTTGATCTGTCAGCCGCCTGGCAAGCTAGCCCGCAGACCGAAATCACCTTTCGCGTGCGCAACGCCACCAACGCCCTGTATGCCCACGCCGTGTACTACAGCGGAACACAGGCCATGCTGGCGCCGCCGCGCAGCTATGAAATCGGCGTGAAATGGCGTTTCTGAATAACGTCTGCCAAGGCCCTCATGAACTTTCACCCCAAACGCTGGCCGTTCCTTGTTCACCGCTGGCTGGGCATTGCCCTGAGCTGGCTGTTTGTGTGCTGGTTTGTCTCCGGCATGGTCATGATGTATGTGGGCCACCCCAAGCTCACCGAAGCCGAGCGGCTGGCGCACCTGCCGCCGCTGCAAGGGCAGGCCGGGCTGCTGGCGCCACAGCAGGCGCTGGAGGCGGCGGGCGTGCATCAGCCGCTGGCTGCGTTGCGGCTGGCCGTCAGCAGCGGCGCGCAGGCGGTGTATTTCGCCACGCCTGACACGGACGGCCGCATGGCGGGCCGCAGACCGCAGTCTGTGCTGCCCATCCTGATTGACGCGCACACCGGCCAGCGGCTGGATTCGCAGCCGTTCGACGCCCGCCACGCCCTGGCCAGCGCCGCTGCGTGGGCGGCTGAAGGGGCCGCCGCCGAATCAACGCCAAAGCCGCAAGTGCCGCCCGCCGCCGTCTCCTATCTGGGCCTGGTGGAAGAAGATGCGCACACCCATTCCGCCGCGCTGGACGCGCACCGCCCGCTGCACCACGTGCAGCTGCATGACGCGGCGGGCACGCAGCTGTATGTCTCCAGCCGCACGGGCGAGGTCGTGCGCGACGCCACGCGCAGCGAGCGCGGCTGGAACTACCTGGGCTCCTGGCTGCATTGGCTCTACATGTTCCGGGGCGGTGCGTGGGATGCGTGGTGGGCGCTCATCATCGACACCCTGGCCGCGCTCGGCTGCGTGGCCGTCCTGACCGGCGCGGCGGTGGGCATCTGGCGCTGGCGCTTCGGGCAGCCCTACCGCACCGGCAGGCGCACGCCTTACCCGCAGCCCATGATGCGCTGGCACCACATCAGCGGCATGCTGTTCGCGCTGGCGGCCTGCGCCTGGGTTTTCAGCGGGCTGATGTCCATGAACCCGCTGGGCGTGTTCAGCAGCCAGGCCGAGCCGCTGCAAGTCAAGGCTCTGCAAGGCGGCCCCCTGCTGCCCGCCGGTGAATGGGCCGCGCCGCAGGCGCTGCTGGCGGCAGTTTCGTCTGCCGATTCCGGCGCGGCCCCCATCCGCGAACTGCGCTGGCAGCCCGCCCTGGGCCGCACGCTCGCGCTGGCCTTTGACAGCCAGCGGCCCGGCGCGCCCCGCGTGCTGGACGCGCGCGATGCCGCCCCGCTGGATCTGCCCGCCAGAGAAGTGCAGCAAGCCGCCGCCCGCCTGCTGCCCGCCCCCGTGGCCCAGGCGCAAATGCTCACGGCCTACGACTTCTACTACTACCCCCGCGCCGACCACACCATGACCGGCGGCCACGCCAACCGCCCGCTGCCCGTGCTGCGCCTGGTTTTTGACGACGAACACGCCAGCTGGGTTTACGTCGATCCCCGCACGGCGCAAGTGCTGGAGCGCACCGACCGCGCCCGCCGCGCCAGCCGCTGGCTTTTTACCCTGCTGCACAGCTGGGACTGGCTGCCCCTGCTGGAGCGCCGCCCGTTGTGGGACGCCTTCATGCTGGCCCTGAGCCTGGGCGGCGCGGTCCTGAGCCTGACGGGCGTGGTCATCGGCGCGCGCCGCCTGGCGCTGAAAGCGCGGCAGGCGCGCGCCTTGAACGGCAAGGCGCGCAGGGCGGGCAGCTAATTGGAAACGGCGCTCCCAGGCGGTTTCTCGCCTGCCAGGCATCACCAAAAACAGGAGCAAATTCAAGAGGGTCAAAAATGCCTCTTGCGCAGTTTCCACTAGGACATCATGCTATGAATAGAAGAGCGAAATAGTGTCATACGGCCTGCTCCGCTTTGCTTCGCGCTCCTGTCTGGGCCAGGCCATGAACAGGTTCTCAGGCGCGCAGGCTTTCGCGCCGCGCCGTCCACAGGCAGGCCGCGAACATGCCCAGGCCGCCCAGCGCCAGCGCCGCGCCCACCCAGCTGGTGGAACGCCAGCCCCAGCCTGCCTCAATGGCCGCGCCGCCCAGCCACGCGCCCAGCGCGTTGGCCAGATTGAAAGCCGACTGATTCAGCGCCGAAGCCAGCGACTGCGCCTTGCCCGCCACATCCATCAGCCGCATCTGCGTGCCCACGCCCAGCGCGCCGATGGTGCCCACCAGAAACAGGCCTGCAGCCGCCGTCACCGGCCACAGCGCCGCCCAGTAAAACAGCGCCATCACGGCCAGCGCCCAGACCAGAACGCCTGCGATCGAAGGCATCAGCCACCGGTCCGCCAGCCGCGCGCCTGCCAGATTGCCCGCCACCATGCCCATGCCAAACAGCGAAAGCGTCAGCGGCACCCAGGACTGCGGCATGTGGCTGACATGCAGCAGCGTCGGCTTGATGTAGCTGAACACCGCGAACAGCCCGCCAAAGCCAATGGCCGCCACGCCCAGCGTGAGCCACACCTGCGGCAGCCGCAGCGCCGAGAGTTCATCCAGCACGCTGCCTTGCGCCGGAGCGGACTGCGCGGGCACGTGGCGCTGGATCAGCCACGCAGCCGCCAGCGCATTGCAGCCCACCAGCGCGAAAGCGGCGCGCCAGCCGAAAAACTCGCCCGCCCAGGTGGCCAGCGGCACGCCAACCACGGTTGCCGCCGTCAGCCCCGTCATCACCAGCGCCACGGACGTGGCCCGCCGCCCCGGCGGCGCCAGCGCGGCCGCCACCAGAGCCGCCGCGCCAAAGTACGTGCCGTGCGGCAGCCCGGCCACAAAGCGCAGCGCTATCAGGGACGGATACCCCGGCGCGAGCGCACTGGCGAAATTGCCCAGCGCGTACGCCAGCATCATCGCCACCAGCAGCCAGCGCCGCTGCCATTTGGCCGTCAGCACCGCCAGCACCGGCGCGCCCACCATCACGCCCGCCGCATACGCGCTGATGGCGCGCCCCGCCTGCGCAATGTTCACTTGCAGGCCCTTGGCCACCTCGGGCAGCAAACCCATGATGACGAACTCGCCCGTGCCGATGCCAAAGCCGCCCACGGCCATGGCCAGCATGGCTGCAACGGGAAAGCGCTCCGGACGCGCCAGTGGGGCCGCAGCCTCGCAAGAAGGTGAAGACATAGGAGAGAAAAAAAGACCGCGGATTGTGCCGCCCGGAGCCGGTTCGGGTTGCTGCAAAAAACATAGTGGCCCGCGCCCGTTTCACCAGGACTTGCGGGCGATTTGCCCCTTGCAGCCCAACCCGGCTCCCGGGTTTTGGCCCTTGACGGGCAACTTGCAAGCAGGCCCCGAAAAATCCAGCGCGTTTCGAAGGCGGCGGGCGGATACCGCTGAAAATCGCGCTTGCAGGCCGCGCACAGGCCGTTCACACACTTCAATATTGCAAAGGAAATACACGTCATGACTGCTTTCGCCTTCGTTTTTCCCGGGCAGGGATCCCAATCGGCCGGCATGCTGGATGCCTGGGGTGAACACCCCGCCGTGCGCGAGACGCTGAGCGAAGCCAGCGACGCGCTGGGCGAAGACCTGGGCCGCCTGATTCACGAAGGCCCGAAAGAAGCGCTGCAACTGACTGCCAACACCCAGCCCGTGATGCTGGCGGCGGGCGTGGCCTGCTGGCGCGCCTGGCGCGCCGAGGGCGGCGGCCTGCCGGTGGCCGTGGCCGGGCATTCGCTGGGCGAGTATTCGGCGCTGGTGGCCGCTGGCGCGCTCACGCTGGCGCAAGCCGCGCCGCTGGTGCGTCTGCGCGCCACGGCCATGCAGCAAGCCGTGCCCGTGGGCGCCGGGGCGATGGCGGCCATTCTGGGGCTGGATGCGGCCCAGGTGCGCCAGGGCTGCGCCGAAGCCACGCGGGCCATGAACAACCCGGCAGAAGTGGTGGAAGCCGTGAACTTCAACGACCTGACGCAAACCGTGATTGCCGGCACGAAAGCGGCGGTGGACAAGGCCTGCGGCGTTCTCAAGGAAATGGGCGCGCGGCGTGCGCTGCCGCTGCCGGTTTCGGCCCCGTTTCACTCCAGCCTGATGAAGCCCGCTGCTGAAAAGCTCAAAGCCGCGCTGGAGGGCGTGACACTGGCCGCGCCGCAAATTCCCGTGGTGAACAACGTGGACGTGGCGGTGGAAAGCGATCCGGCCCGCATCCGCGACGCGCTCTACCGCCAGGCTTTCAGCCCTGTGC
The DNA here is from genome assembly GCF_900240305.1 of Ottowia massiliensis. NCBI lineage: Bacteria > Pseudomonadati > Pseudomonadota > Betaproteobacteria > Burkholderiales > Comamonadaceae > Ottowia > Ottowia massiliensis. The sequence continues at coordinate 1,443,911 of NZ_LT964854.1, forward strand.
GCTGGGTGGAATGCGTGCAAAAGCTCAAGGCGCTGGGCGCTGCGGCCATCGTCGAATGCGGCCCCGGCAAGGCGCTGGCAGGCATGACCAAGCGGATTGACGACAGCCTGGCGAGCGCCGCCCTGTATGACCCGGCGACGCTGGCGCAGGTCAAGGCGCTGTAATTTGCGGCCCGGCGAGGCGTTTGCTGGCCGCCATTTCAAGTTTCATCAATGGAAGGAGTGAAGTTTTCATGACCGGTTCAACCCAACAAATCGCCCTGGTTACAGGCGCCACGCGCGGCATTGGCGCGGCCATTGCCCAGGCGCTGGCGGCTGGCGGCATGGCCGTGATTGGCACGGCCACGTCAGATGAAGGCGCGCAGAAAATTTCGGCGGCGCTGGCCGCCTGGCCGGGCTGCAAGGGTGTGACGCTGGACGTGCGCGATGGCGCGGCGTGCGAAGCGCTGGCGGAGTCCATCGTCAAGGAGCGCGGCGCGCTGCATGTGCTGGTGAACAACGCCGGCATCACGCGCGACACGCTGGCCATGCGCATGAAAGACGAAGACTGGAACGCGGTGCTGGAAACCAATCTCACGGCCGTCTTTCGCATGAGCCGCGCCGTGATGCGGCCCATGATGAAGCAGCGTTATGGGCGCATCGTCAATATCACCAGCGTGGTGGGCGCCACGGGCAACCCCGGCCAGGCCAACTACGCGGCGGCCAAGGCGGGCGTGGCGGGCATGACGCGCGCGCTGGCGCGCGAGCTGGCCAGCCGGGGCGTGACGGTCAATTGCGTGGCCCCGGGCTTTATTGCCACCGACATGACGGCCGTGCTGCCCGAAGAGCAGCAAAAGGCGCTGGCCGCGCAAATTCCGCTGGGCCGCATGGGCACGGCTGAAGAAGTGGCCCATGCCGTGGCCTGGCTGGCCAGCCCCGGCGCGGCGTATGTGACCGGGCAGCAGCTGCACGTCAATGGCGGCATGTTCATGGACTGAAGGCCGCCGATGCTGCGGCAGGCCGCGCCAGCGCTCTCTGCAAGCGCGGCTAGAATCCCCTGTTTTTCACAACCCTTAGAGGGAATCCATGAGCGATATCGAAGCACGTGTCAAGAAAATCATCGCCGAGCAGCTTGGCGTGGAAGAGTCCCAGGTCACCAACGAAAAAGCATTCGTGGCCGATCTGGGCGCTGATTCTCTGGACACTGTGGAGCTGGTGATGGCCCTGGAAGATGAGTTCGGCATCGAGATTCCGGACGAAGACGCCGAAAAAATCACCACGGTTCAGGCGGCCATCGACTACGCCAACACCAAGAAGGCAGCCTGACCGGCCCACGCGCATGCCGTCAGCAGGCGCGCTGCCCGGCGCTCCATGATCGCCCGGTCCAGGCCGCCGCTTGCAAGGCCACTCCCGCCGACAGGCCCGCTCCCGTCTGCGGGAGTTTTGCTGTTGGCCCTTTGATTTTGTGGAGCAAGACAAGATGAGCCAACACCGTCGCCGCGTTGTCGTCACCGGCCTGGGCTGCGTCAGCCCCGTCGGCAACGACGTCAGCCAGAGCTGGGCCAGCCTGCTGGCAGGCCAGAGCGGCATCACCGCCATCACCCGTTTTGATACATCGGCTTTTGCCTGCCGCATTGCGGGCGAAGTCAAGGGGCTGGATGTGTCCGCCGTGGTTTCCACCAAGGAAGCCAAAACGATGGACACCTTCATCAAGTACGGCCTGGTCGCCGCCGCCGAAGCCGTGGCCGATGCGGGCCTGCCTACGGGCGAGGCGCTGGATGAGGCGCAGGCCGAGCGCATTGCCTGCGTCATCGGCTCTGGTATCGGCGGCTTGCCCATGATTGAGGAAACCTGCGCCGATTACGCCCAGCGCGGCCCGCGCCGCATTTCGCCCTTTTTCGTGCCCGCCTCCATCGTCAATTTGCTGGCGGGGCATGTTTCCATCAAATTCGGCTTCAAAGGCCCCAATCTCACGCTGGCCACGGCCTGCTCAACGGGGCTGCACTGCATCGGCCAGGGCGCGCGCCTCATCCAGTATGGCGATGCCGATGTGGTGGTGGCCGGCGGCGCTGAATCCACGGTTTCGCCGCTGGGCGTGGGCGGCTTTGCCGCCATGCGCGCCCTCTCCACCCGCAACGACGACCCTGCCGCCGCTTCCCGTCCGTGGGACAAGGAGCGCGATGGTTTCGTGCTGGGCGAAGGCGCGGGCATTCTGGTGCTGGAAGAGTACGAACGCGCCAAGGCGCGCGGCGCGAAGATTTACGCCGAGCTGGCCGGCTTCGGCATGAGCGGCGACGCCAGCCACATCACCGCCCCCAATGTGGACGGCCCCCGCCGCGCCATGCAGGCGGCCCTGCGCGATGCGGGGCTGAACGCTGACGAGCTGGACTACATCAACGCCCACGGCACCTCCACGCCGCTGGGCGACATCAATGAAACCAACGCCATCAAGGCCGCTTTTGGCGAGCAGGCGCGCAGGCTCGTGATCAGTTCCACCAAGTCCATGACCGGGCACCTGCTGGGCGGCGCGGGCGGCATAGAAAGCATCTTCACCGTGCTGGCCCTGCACCACCAGAAAGTGCCGCCCACCATCAATCTGCACACGCCCGATCCCGAGTGCGACCTGGACTACTGCGCCAATACCGCGCGCGATGTCAGGCTGCAAGCCGCCCTGAAAAACAACTTCGGCTTTGGCGGCACCAATGGCTCTTTGGTGTTCACGCGCGTGTGAAGCGGCTGCATGCCACTGATCCGTGTTTTGGCAAGGCCTGCTTGGAATCCCCCTGGAAAACACTGGCGTATTAGGCGGCCCTGTCAGCCGGCAAGGCCAGGCGCTTCTAGACTCGCGCCCTTTTTCAGCCTTGTTTTCCATTCACATGCAAAAACTGCTTCTGGCCGCGCTGGCCGCCTTCGCTTCGCTGACCGCCTGCGCGCAAACCCCTTCTTCCACCGCTGCACACATGACTGCTTCTGCCGCCCAGGCTTCACCCGCCGCCACCAAAGCCCCCGGCATCTGGATTGACGTACGCACGCCCGAAGAGTACGGCCAAGGCCACCTGAAAGACGCGGCCAACATTCCCTTGCAGGAGTTTGCCGAGCGCATTCAGTCCGCCGTGCCCGACAAAAATGCCGCCGTGCATTTGTATTGCCGCAGCGGCCGCCGCTCCGGCCAGGCCGAGCAAATCATGCGCGAGCTGGGCTACAAGAACGTAACCAACCAGGGCGGCTACGAAGACCTGAAGGCCCAGGGCCTGAGCTGATTGGCGCGGTTGCCCGGACAACCCCGGCCACGGCAAGGCGCACCGCTTGCGGTGCGCTTTTTTTGCGCCTGCTGCTTTTTGCTTTGACGGTCGCGCGCCAGGAACTTGTTCAAAATCTGGCTGAGAGGGCGGAAAGAGCAGGATGTGGGTACGGGCACTGGATAGATGGCTGTCTTTCGCTTCTTTATCCATAGCATGATGTCCTAGTGGAATGTGCGCAAAGCCGTATTTCGATGCCTTGAATTTGCTCTTGTTTTTTGATGCCACCAGGCTGAAATACCAGCCAGAGAACCTGTTCTGAGGGCAGCTTTGCAAGCATCAGCCGCGCGGGTCTTGCGTGCGGCCGTTCAGCCTTGAAGCCGCCAGTGGCGGCCTTATGTGCGGCGGCATTGTTTTTTTGATGAGAAAGAACGCATGAGCACCGCAGATTCCTCCCATTCCCCGAATCCCCAGAAGCACGCTTTTCAGGCCGAAGTGGCGCAGCTGCTGCACCTGGTCACCCACTCGCTTTATTCCAACCGCGAAATCTTCTTGCGTGAGCTGATTTCCAACGCTTCGGACGCGTGCGACAAGCTGCGTTTTGAGGCGCTGTCGGACGCCAGCCTGTATGGCGGCCAGCCCGATTTGCGCGTGCGCATCAGCTTTGACAAGGCCGCGCGCACGCTCACGGTGGCAGACACCGGCATCGGCATGAGCGAGCAAGAGGCCGTGGCCAATCTGGGCACCATCGCCAAAAGCGGCACGCGCGAATTCATGAGCCGCCTCTCGGGCGACCAAAAGCAGGACGCGCAGCTGATCGGCCAGTTTGGCGTGGGCTTTTACGCGGGCTTCATCGTGGCCGATCGCATCACGGTCGAATCGCGCCGCGCGGGCCTGCCGCCCGAGCAAGGCGTGCGCTGGAGCAGCGAAGGCGCGGGCGACTTTGAAGTGGCCCCCATCACCCGCGAAGAGCGCGGCACGAGCGTGACGCTGCACTTGCGCGAAGACGCGCTGGAATTTGCCGACGGCTGGCGCTTGCGCGAGCTGATTGCCAAGTACGCCGACCACATCGACCTGCCCATTCAGATGGAAGGCGAAAAGTGGGAAGACAGCCCGCAGGAAGGCCAGCCCGGCCGCATGGTGAAAACCGGCGAGTGGGAAACCGTGAACCAGGCCACGGCCTTGTGGGCGCGCCCGCGCAAAGACATCACCGACGCGCAATACGAAGACTTCTACAAACACCTGGCGCACGACTGGCAGCCGCCGCTGGCCTGGAGCCATAACCGCGTGGAAGGCAACGCCGAATACACGCAGCTGCTCTACATCCCGCAGCACGCCACGCAAGACTTGTGGGACCGCACGCAGAAAACCGGCATCAAGCTCTACGTGCGGCGCGTGTTCATCATGGACGACGCCGAGCAGCTGCTGCCGCGCTATCTGCGCTTTGTCAAAGGCGTGGTGGATTCGGCCGATTTGCCGCTGAACGTCAGCCGCGAGCTGCTCCAGCAAAGCCGCGACGTCAAAGCCATCCGCGAAGGCAACACGCGCCGCGTGCTGTCCATGCTGGAAGAGCTGGCCAAGGAAAGTACGGAGCCAAGCCCGGCGGACGCCAAGGTGCAAGAGGGCAGGGCGGAAGAAGCCAAAGAAGCAGGCCAGCCGGGAAACCCGCAGCCCGAAGGCGGCAAATACGCCGTTTTCTGGCGCGCTTTTGGCGCCGTGCTCAAGGAAGGGCTGGGCGAAGACGCCGCCCAGCGCGACCGCCTGCTGGGCCTGGCGCGCTACGCCTCCACCACGCACGCCAGCACCAGCCTGGCCGATTACAAGGCGCGCATGAAAGAGGGCCAGAAGGCCATTTACTACCTCACCGCCGAAACGCCCGCCGCCGCGCAAAGCAGCCCGCAGCTGGAGCTGTTCCGCCAAAAAGGCATCGAAGTGCTGCTCATGAGCGACCGCGTGGACGAATGGGCCATGAACTTTGTACAGGCGTTTGACGGCACGCCCATGCAGTCTGTGGCGCGCGGCGCGGTGGATTTGGGCGATTTGCAAAACGAGGCCGAAAAGAAAGCCGCCGACCAAGCCCATGCCGCCGCCGCCCCGCTGATTGCCCGCCTGAAAGAAGCCCTCAAGGACGAAACCGCCGACGTGCGCGCCACGGCCCGCCTGGTGGACTCGCCCGCCTGCCTGGTGGCCGAAGATGGCGGCATGAGCCTGCAAATGGCGCGCCTGCTGCGCCAGGCCGGTCAGAGCGTGCCCGATGTCAAGCCCGTGCTGGAAATCAACCCCGCCCATCCGCTGGTCCAGCGCCTGGCGGGTCTGGAAAGCGGCGATGCGCGCTTTGGCGATCTGGCGCACATCCTCTTTGACCAGGCCCTGCTGGCCGAAGGGCAAATGCCCGCCGACCCTGCCACCTACGTGCGGCGGGTGAATGCCTGGCTGCAGCCGTGAGGCTCCGTTCGCAGTCTGCTGCGTGGGGGCAAAAGCGCGGACCCGGGCAGTTCGCTCCTTGCAGCCGTTCTGATCTGCTGCTCCTCGCGGTCAGACTGTGAGCTGCTTTCCGCAAAGGCAAAGGGCGCTTGGAGCGCCCTTTTCTGTTTCATGGCGGCGGGGAAATCGGCGGTTTGAGGGGCGGGGCTGATGTCTCTGCGGGGGCGGCAGGCTTATTAAAAGAGGAGCAAATTCAACAGGTCTAAAACGGCGTTCGCGCAGTTTTCACTAGGACCTCATGCTATGAATAGAGGAGCTGATTCAGGGCAGCGGCGAGTGCGCCGGGAGCACGCCAGAAATGTGCTGGAAATGTGCCGGCGAGGAAGCGCGGCCAGCCTGAAACAGGCGTGAGGCGGGCCGATGCAGCGCATGCGCCGTGGCCGCGCATGGCGATTGCCGGTCGGGATGCCGCCGTACGGCCAGCCAGCAGGAGGACGCGGGAGCCGCTCTCTCCTTCGTTCTCTTGCGCCTGCCTTCGCGCCAAGCTCAGTTCTGGAACAGATCGAGGATGCGGTTGCGCTCAGTCCGGGGCGCGCCTGTGGCGGGCTGGCTGGCGCCGTCGTCATCGTCCAGGAAGGAGTCGCTTTCCTGCCCTGCGCCGTCCAGGTGGGTGATGCCGGAGCCGTTGGCGTATTCGGTGTAAGTCCAGTCGCCGCTGGCGCGGGTCACGCCTTCGGGCGGCTTGACTTGCGCCACGGGCACGCCGCTGAGGGCGGTGCGCATGAAGTCAATCCAGATGGGCAGGCTCAGGCCGCCGCCGGTTTCGCGGCTGCCCAGGTTGCGCGGCTGGTCGTAGCCCATCCACACGGCGGCCACGAGGGTGGGCTGGTAGCCGACGAACCAGGCGTCCACGGCGTCATTGGTGGTGCCGGTTTTGCCGTAGAGATCGCTGCGTTTGAGCGTGCTTTGAGCGCGGGCAGCGGTGCCGGCGCGGGCCACGTCTTGCAGCATGGTGCCGGTAATGAAGGCGTTGCGGGCGCTGATGACGCGGTTTTCTTCCGTCAGCTCGGGCGCAGGCGTTTCGACGAGAGTGCGGCCATTGCTGTCGGTGATGCGGGTGATGAGGTAGGGCTGCACGAGATGCCCGCCATTGGCAAAGACGGCAAAAGCGGCGGCCATTTGCAGCGGGGTGACGGAGCCGGAGCCGAGCGCCATGGGCAGATAGGGCGGATGCTTGTCGGCGTCAAAGCCAAAGCGCGTGACCCACTCTTGCCCCACTTGCGGGGTGACGGCTTGCAGGATGCGGATGGAGACCATGTTCTTGGAGCGCATCAACGCGCGGCGCATGGTCATCGGGCCTTCAAAGGAGCCGTCGTAGTTTTTGGGCTCCCAGGGCTTGCCGCCGGTGACGCTGGCGTCGAAATACAACGGGGTGTCATTGATGACAGTGGCCGGCGACATGCCCGCTTCCAGCCCGGCGGAGTAGATGAAGGGCTTGAAGCTGGAGCCGGGCTGGCGCCAGGCTTGCGTGGCGTGGTTGAACTTGTTTTTGGCGAAGTCGAAGCCGCCCACCATGGCCTCGATGGCGCCGGTGCGCGGATCAAGCGCCACCAGCGCGCTTTCCACTTCAGGCTGCTGCGTGATGTGCCATTCCTTGCCCACCTGCATGATGCGGATGATGGCGCCAGGACGGATGCGCACGGCGGGCCGCGCCTTGGGCGAAAGGCCCGATTGCGCCGGGCGCAGGCCGTTGCCAGTGATTTCGATGAGGCTGCCGCTGCGGGGCAGAACGATGACTTTTTTGGGCGAGGCTTCCAGCACGACGGCGGCCAGCAGGTCGCCGTTGTCGGGGTGGCTGTCAAGCGCGTCGTCCACGGCGTCCATGATGCCCTGGGCGTCTTGCGGCAAGTCGATGAATTTTTCAGGCCCCCGGTACACCTGCCGGCGCTCGTAGTTCATGATGCCGTTGCGTACGGCGGTGTAGGCGGCGCTTTGCTCGCGGCTCTGGATGGTGGTGTACACGTTCAGCCCGCGCGTGTAGGTTTCATCGCCGTACTGGGCGTAGATGAGCTGGCGGGCCATTTCGGCGGCGTACTCGGCAGGTATCGTGGTGGGCTTGACGGGGGGGCGGATGTTCAGCGGCTCTTTTTTGGCTTCATCCGCTTCGGCCTGCGTGATGAAATGGTGGGCGGCCATGCGGTCCAGGATGTAATGCTGGCGGATGCGCGCACGCGGCAGATTGCTGATGGGGTTGTTGGCCGAAGGCGCTTGCGGCAGCCCGGCCAGCATGGCCGCTTCAGCCAGCGAGATGTCTTGCAGGGGCTTGCCGAAGTAGGTTTCGGCCGCTGCCGCAAAGCCGTAGGAGCGGTTGCCCAGATAGATCTGGTTCATATAGATCTCAAGAATCTGGTCCTTGGTGAGCTGCTGCTCGAGCTTGTAGGTGAGCAGCATCTCGTAGAGCTTGCGGGTGTAGGACTTTTCAGGGCTGAGGTAGGCGTTGCGCGCCACCTGCATGGTGATGGTGGAGGCGCCCTGGCTTTTGACGCGGCGCAAGTTGGCGAGAGCGGCGCGCAAAACGCCGATGTAGTCCACACCGCCATGCTGGTAAAAGCGCGCGTCTTCAATGGCTACCACGGCATCGCGCATCACTTTGGGAATGTCATTGACGGGCACCATGCTGCGGCGCTCTTCGCCGAACTCGCCGATCAGATCGCCATCGGCGCTGTACACGCGCAAGGGCTGCTTGGGGTAATAGTTCAGCAGCTCGGAGATGTCTGGCAGATTGGAGTAGGCCAAGGCAAAGGCGATGCCGAGCACAAAAGCCGCGCTGGCCGCCATGGCTGCCAGCGTGATCAGAATGCCGGCACAGAATTTCAGAACGCGGCGCGTCATCGACGGCGTGGCGTCGCCAGCACGGGAAGGTGTGGTTTTGTTCACAAATTGCGGGTTTTTTTAACGTTTGACGCCGCCCCTGTCTGGGAAAAGCAAGGTTTCATGCGACCATCAGCGCACGGCCTTGCGCAGCAAGCCTGCCAGTCTATCAACCTGCGCAACGCCCTTTTGGCGCGATCTGTAGCCGTGCGTGAGCTGCCGAGAACAGAGCGTGAGCGAAGGTTGCATTTGTTAGTTCTTGGCAACACTTTGTAGGGGCGAACAGGCTGCTTTTCTTTCCTTGGCGATGGGTTTGCTGCTAGGATTTGAGCGAATTCGTAAGGAATTTCACCTTCAGAAATACAAAGCAACGAGGTGTCCTCTTGAGTTTTTTTGATTCCCTGATCAGCACAAAGTCTGCGCCGGTGGCGGGCTTGGACATCAGTGCGTCCAGCGTCAAGCTGGTTGAGCTGACGCAAGGCCGCCCGGGTTCTTTCTCTTTGGAGCACTGCGCCATTGAGCCGCTTGAGCGCGGCTGGATCACCGACGGCAACATCGAGAAATTCGATGAAGTGGTCGAGGCCGTCCGGCGCGTGGTGCGCAAAAGCGGCACCAAAGCCAAGCGCGTTTCCATGGCCCTCCCGGCTTCGGTGGTCATCACCAAGAAAATTGTTCTTCCGGCAGGGCTGGGCGAGCGGGAGCTGGAGGTCTATGTTGAGTCAGAAGCCAATCAGTACATCCCTTTCTCTCTGGATGAAGTGAGCCTGGACTTCTGCGTCATAGGGCCTAGCCAGGCTTCGGCTGGCGATGTGGACGTCATGATCGCAGCCGCCCGCAAGGAAAAAGTGGAAGACTGCCGAGGCCTGGCGGAGGCGGCGGGGCTTGAACCTATCGTGATTGACGTGGAAACCAACGCGTCACGAATAGCGGTCAATCGCCTGATCGAGAGGTTGCCCGGCCGCGGTAGGGACTCACTGGTTGCCTTATTTGAAATTGGCGCCACCTTGGCGTCGATGCAGGTGTTGCGCAACGATGAGCTGATTTATGAGCGTGATCAGGTTTTTGGCGGTGCACAGCTGACTCAAATGTTGGTCCGTCAATACGGTTTCACCTTTGAGGAGGCAGAAGCCAAGAAGCGCAGTGGCGAATTGCCTGAAGATTATGCAAGCGCCGTGTTGCAGCCTTTTGTCGAAACGCTGGCAATCGAAGTTGAACGAGCACTGAAATTCTTTTTCACCAGCACGCCTCATAATCGTGTGGATGCAATTTTTCTTGCGGGAGGGACGGCGTCGCTGCCCGGTTTGGCTGAAACTATTGCGCAACACGCCTCTGTTCAATGTCAGGTAGTCAATCCATTTGATGGAATGAATATCGGCCGGAGCGTCAACAAAGGAAAAATGGCAAGAGAAGCTGCGTCGTATCTGACGGCATGCGGACTCGCACTGAGGGGGCTTGTGTCATGATTTTGATTAACCTGCTTCCGCACCGTGAAATTGCACGCAAGAAGGCGCGCCAGGCTTTCAATGTGGCTCTGCTTGTTTCAGTAGCCGTTGGCGCAGCGATCGGTGGTATTATTTATATGTGGTACCAAGGCCAGATTGAAATGCAGGAGGGCCGAAATCAGTTTCTGATTAGCGAAAACCAGAAACTGGACGCTGAGATCAAGGAAATCGCTAATCTGCAAAATGAAATTGATGCGCTGAAGGCAAGGCAGCGGGCAGTCGAGACCTTGCAGGCGGATCGCAATCTCCCTGTTCATTTGTTCAATGAATTGGTCCAGCAACTGCCAGAAGGCATGTACCTGAAATCCATCAAACAGGAGGGGCGTAGCGTGCTGATAGGGGGGGCTGCCCAGTCGAGTGAGCGCGTTTCCGAACTGCTGAGGAACCTCACGCGCAATACAGAATGGGTCAGGCAGCCTGAATTGATCGAAGTGGTGGCCGGTGATTTGTCATTGAGCAAGACGGACAAGCGCAGGGTCTATAACTTTACGGTCCGTGCGCAGCTGGGTAGCGCTGAAAGCAAGGCAGAAACCAATGGCAAATGATTGAGGTGAGCAAGTGGCTGCGAAAGATAAAAAAAATCTCAATGAATCAATTGGACGAATCGGTGACCAGTTCCAGAATCTTGACATGCGGGATCCGGGGCTATGGCCAGCAATTCCCCGATATGCGTTGTGTCTGCTGGTGGTGGTGCTGACGGCGGCGGTGGTATGGTTCTTCTTTGTGCAGGATGCTATGGCGGAGCTTGATGCGGCGCGTCAAAAAGAAGAAACACTGCGGCAAGAATACAAAACGAAAGTTGCAAAGGCAGTGAACCTGGATGCGCTGAAGCAGCAGCTGGAAGAAGTTCAACAGTACGTTGCCTTATTGGAACGGCAGCTTCCAAGCGAGGCTGAAATGGATGCCTTGCTCTCTGATATCAGTCAGGCGGGGTATGCCAGGGGATTGCAGGTCAATTTGTTTCGCCCAAATCAAGTCGTAGTTCAGGATTATTATGCAGAGTTGCCTATTTCTATCAAGGGGTCGGGAAAATTCCATGATGTAGCCAACTTTGCTGCGGATGTGGCGAATTTGTCCCGAATCGTCACCCTCAATAATATAACCATGAGTCCTGCGAAAGACAATGATTCCGGAACGGGAGAATTGACGCTTGAAGCCACCGCAAAGACTTTCCGTTATCTGGATGATAAGGAAATAGAGGCCCAGCGTCAGGCAAAGCAGAAGAAGGACGAGAAATGATTGTCAGAAAAGCTGAAATTATTGGTCTGTTGTCCTTGTGCGTGTTGGGCGTTGTCGGATGTGCAGCCTCCTACCAGGAAGAGCTGAGGCAATGGATGGACCAGGAGCGGCGGTCTGTTGTTCCAAAGATCACGCCAATTAACGAACCTAAACAGTTTGTGGCGGCTAAGTACAAGGAAAGTGAAGCTGCTGACCCATTCAATATGAGTCGGTTAACGGTAGCCTTGCAAAAAGACAAAGCGCAGAATGCAGGAGCGCTTTTGATTGCAGCAGAGGAAAAGAGAGCTAAAGAGCCTTTGGAAAATTATCCGCTCGATACCATTGTCATGGTAGGCAGTTTGACAAAAGGCGGTCGTATTGTTGGATTGGTAAAGGTGGACAATCTTCTTTATCAGGTTGTTCCAGGGAATCATCTTGGTCAGGATTATGGGAAGATCATGGCTGTTGATGAAGGGCAGATTACTTTGCGTGAAATTGTCCAGGATTCTCTGGGCGAATGGATAGAGAAGATTACAGTAATGCAATTGCAGGAGAGCGATAAATGATCAGGGTCATGCGGTGTATTAAGAGTTCGGCGCGCGATGCAATTGTTGCAAGCGTAATGATGGGAGTGTTTTCGGCGGCATGTGCCGATCCCCAAATTGAAGCGGTTTCCAGTTCTATCCAGGGAGGGGTCGATGTGGTTCGCATCGATTTCTCTGAACCATTGAAAACTGTGCCTGATGGTTTTGCCGTGCAATCTCCGGCGCGAATTGCATTGGATTTTCCCGGCGTCCGTAACGGCATGGGTCGTACAAATGTTGGCATCAATCAAGGCAATGTGAAGGGAGTCAATGTTGTTCAGGCAAATGACCGAACCCGCGTTGTTCTGAATCTCAAGCGGGCAACACCTTATAAGCCGGTGATTGATGGGAATTCCTTGCTGGTGTCGCTAGCACCCGCTTCTGAGGCGGCGTCTTCGGAGAAAGGAGGAGGTACGGTTTTTTCTGAAAGCAGAAATACAAGTGTAGCTCCACTGAAAAACATTGACTTTAGGCGCGGCGTGGAGAATGCGGGAAGGGTTGTTATTGATTTGGATAGCAATCAGGTTGGAGTCGATATTCGCCAGCAGGGTGAAAAGCTGGTTGTGGAGTTCTTGAGAACCAGCCTTCCTGAAGGCTTGCGTCGGAAGCTGGACGTATCTGATTTTGGAACTCCGGTTCAGATGATTAGCGCGGTTCAGAGTGGGGACCGCGTGCGCATGGTAATTGAGCCTAAGGGACAGTGGGAGCATTCTGCCTATCAGAGTGATAACCAGCTGGTTATCGAAGTTCGTCAGCAGAAGAACGATGACGGGAAGCTGGCTCAAGGCGGTGGCTATCGCGGAGAGAAGCTTTCTCTGAATTTCCAAAACATTGAAGTTCGTTCGCTGCTTCAAGTCATTGCAGATTTCACGAATTTCAATGTTGTAACATCAGACTCCGTCGTAGGTAACGTGACTCTGCGACTAAAGGATGTGCCATGGGATCAAGCGCTTGACATTATTCTGCAGGCCAAGGGCCTGGGAATGAAGAAAAACGGCAACGTGCTTCAGATTGCGCCGAAAGATGAGCTGGCCGCAAAAGAAAAAGCAGAGCTTGAAGCGCAGGCAGCCATACAGGATTTGGAGCCACTTCGTACACAATCTTTTCAATTGAACTATGCAAAGGCGGCGGATATAGCTGAGCAGCTGACGCGCAACAGCAACAGCAACAGCCAAGGTGGAAATACATCGAGAATCTTGAGCCCCCGGGGAAGCGTTATCGCAGAACCCCGAACCAACCAGATTTTCGTCTCTGATATACCATCGCGCTTGGCCCAAGTACAGGAGATGATCGCCAAGCTTGATGTGGCGGTGCGGCAGGTGCTGATTGAGGCCCGGATTGTCGAAGCCAGCGATACATTTGGCCGTTCGCTTGGAGTCAAACTGGGTGGATCAGATTTGCGAGGGGTGCGCGGCGGCGATCCCGGTTATAGAGTGCGCGGCAACAATCGTGTCGCCTTGGGCGGCTCCTACAACGCGGTTTCCGCGACGACGGGAGAGGGGGAGTCAAGTATGTTGAATACTTCGACGACGCAATTTCTGAATTTGCCAGCCAACACTATTGATGGCAACACTCCAGCTACGTTTGCCTTGTCTCTTTTCAGTGCGGCTGCTAACCGCTTTTTGAACCTCGAACTGTCGGCCATGGAAGCTGATGGGCAAGGCAAAGTCGTTTCAAGCCCGAGGGTGGTGACCGCCAATCAGGTAAAGGCGATTATTGAGCAAGGTACTGAATTCGCGTATCAGGAGTCTGCGCAGAATGGTGCGACATCCGTTCAATTCAAGAAAGCCGTCTTGAGTTTGGAGGTTACTCCTCAAATTACTCCGGAAGGCAGCATCATTCTGGATTTGGCTGTTAATAAGGATAGCCCGGGGACTGTTGTGGCAGGCGCAATGTCAATTGATACAAAACGCGTTAAAACACAGGTGCTGGTTGAGAATGGCGGCACCGTTGTGATTGGCGGTATATTTGAATTGACGGAAAAAGATAGTGTTGCCAAGGTTCCTTTGCTAGGTGATATTCCGGTGGTTGGTAATCTGTTCAAGAATCGTACTCGTTCCTCGCGGAAGGAAGAGATACTGGTGTTTATAACGCCAAAGATTATTTCTGATCAAACTGCCCTTCGATAATTTTTTTGGAGCAACATGAGATGAAACATTTGCATTTTCTGAGGCACGCGGTCGCATGCGCTGGCGTAGCCATGCTGGTTGCGGCCTGTGGCGGTGGCGGGGGTGACCCTGGAACCAATCCGCGGGACAATAATTCTGGCGGCACGAATGCCCGTTCGGCTAGCAGCGTGGATGTGTATTCCAGCGCAGCGTCGATCCCGACGGGAGGGGCTGGCGCGGCCATTACGATTACAGCCATCGTCAAAGATTCCGGTAATGTTGCTATCCCCAATTTTCCTGTGGCGTTCAAGACGGAATATGGATCGTTGAGTCCCGTGACAACGACAAACGATAAAGGAGTTGCTACGGCAGAACTGACTCCGCCCAAAACAGATAACGCTTTGAATCGTTCATTTGGCGTGACGGTGACGGCCAAAGGCGCTAGCAAGAAAATTGATCTCAAAGTCGAAGGTACGACAGTGGCTTTGAGTGGTGATACCTCATTGGGTGTCAATCAGGAAGGTGAATACACGGTCAATGTTCGCGACGCGGCCGGAGAAACTGTATCCAATGCTGGCGTGACGATCACCGCCCAGCAAGGCGGATCGCAGGCCCAGGTAGCTTCCGTTCAGACAGGAAGCAACGGCATTGCAACGTTCAAATACAAGCCAACGGCTGCAGGAAGTGTTCGCCTGGTGGCGGATGGCCTGAATGCCGAAAACACATCGCGCTATCTGGACATATCAGTTGGCAGTGCTGTCATTCAGCTGACCACGGAGTCACCTTATTGGCGCCTGAACCAGGCCAACCGGGTTGTCGTTCGCGTGGCGGATGGCAATCAGTCGCCTGTCGCGGCGGGAACTAAGGTGCTTTTCAGTACGACGCGAGGGTGCATTGTGGATGCGGGTGATACGGCTTGCACAACATCTAGCAGAACTGCGCCTGTTTCATCCAAAATAATCGAGACCAATGCTGCTGGATATGCGGAAGGATTTGTGCTTTCAACTGATGCAGGTGCGACGAGTATTAAAGCGGAAGTTACTTCCGGTAGCCTTCAAGGTATAGGAACCCTTACGGCGCAGTTCATAGCTCTTGTTCCCAGCCGCCTGATTGTTCAAGCTAATCCGAATGCACTTCAGACAAGTGCGGCTGCTTCTGGTAATTCGGCAGTTATCGATGCATTGCTGCTGGATGATCGGGGTAATCCTGTTATCAATATGCCTGTGTATTTCACAGTGCTGAACGATCTGAGTGGCGGTCGATTGGCCGCGACATCAGTTAAAACTAATGAACAAGGTCGGGCAAAGAATACTTTTTATGCTGGTCCACGAGGAACAGGGTCGGATCAGGTCATAATTCGTGCGGCGTTAGGAGGTGATTACTCTGGTATTTCCGATGAGGTGAAACTGACGGTTGGCGGTGATGGTCTTTCAATTGCTCTGGGAGATAGCACGCTTATTGCATCGATAAATGGAGATACCATGTATCGTACGATGCATACAGCTTATGTAACCAATTCGGCAGGAGTCTCGCAGGCATCTGTTCCAATTACATTGCGAATTGAACCCTTTGCTTATTCGCAAGGGATCCGTTGCTGGAATGGAAAAGTGTGGGCGACGACACGTCCCAAGGTTTGTCAAGCTGTTGATAGCAATGGTAGATGTATTGGGGAAATTGATGTCATTTACACTAATGAAGATACTAACTTCAATGGCATTCGTGATGCTAATGAATTGAATAATGTAAGTGATGTTTTGGGATTGAAGCCTGGTTTTGTGGCTACCCTGATACCTGCCAAATCAGATGGGACGGTTGTAGCGGCTGGCGGCAGCACTATTACCTTAACGACTGATTCTAACGGCCTTGCTTATTTCTATACGCAATATGCCAAACGTTACGCTGGTTGGGCCGCAATGCGAATTGTTGCCACGGCCCAGGCAGGAGGCTCTGATTCTAGGAATGCGACACCAGGTAGATTTTTGACAGCTTTGCTCTCTGATGTAAATGAGGAAACGAAACTTCCGCCTGGTGCAATCAGCCCCTATGGTGTTGGCCAAGCCTCTTGCGCTGTTGCAACTCCAACTCCAACTCCAACTCCAACTCCAACTCCAACTCCAACTCCAACTCCATGATGGAGCGAGTGATACTCGTTGGCTTGCCAGGTTCTGGCAAGTCAACGATTGGGAGGCAACTTGCGCGAAGGCGTGAGTTGCCTTTTTTTGATTCTGATCAGGTTATTGAGTCCCGCCTGGGTGAGACGATCAGAGCATTTTTTGCACGTGAAGGAGAAAAGACGTTCAGAGATTTTGAAGAACGAGTGATTGATGAATTGACCATGCAGGGGAGCTGCGTGTTGGCCACGGGAGGCGGCGCAGTGCTTCAAAGCGAAAACCGCCAGCGAATGCGCGAACGAGGAGTGGTGGTGTATTTGCGCGCTTCACCGGAACAGTTGATGAGGCGATTGCGAAACGACACAAAGCGGCCCCTGCTTCAAGTGGCAGATCCCATGGCGCGCTTGCAGGATTTATATGAAGAGCGCGAGCCGCTGTACAAGGAAGTGGCTGATTTCACGTTTGACGCTTGCGGCTCTTCGCCAGCTTTGCTGGTGAGCCGGGTGATGATGCAACTGGATTTGACGTGTAAATCATTGCCAGGCAGTGAGACTGGCTGAAGCGATTTATTTGCATGCCACGCAATAATTATCGTGAAATTGGAAGCCAGACTGCTGACCTCGAATACGCGACCGTAATTAGTTTTTTTTGGATAATATAAATTCTATTTAATCCATTATTTTGGTCTTGTATTGTTGCGGCAGTTTATTGGCAAGCCGGAATTTCTGTGCCTGCCTTTATGAAGAAGACTTGGCATGAATACGCAGCATGTTTCTATTGCGCTGGGTGAGCGCAGTTATTCCATTCTGATTGGCGCAGGGCTGCTTGATTGCGCTGATGCATTTGGCGCAGCGCCAGAAGTTGCAGGCAATGGGCGCGCGCTGATCGTGAGTAATGAAACAGTAGCGCCACTGTATGCCCGCAGGCTGGCGCAAACGCTGTCTGGCCGCCATGCCAGTGTGCAAATCCTGGCGCTGCCCGATGGCGAGGCTTACAAGAATTGGCAAACGCTGAACCTGATTTTTGACGCCTTGCTTCAACAGGGGGCAGACCGCAAAACTACGCTTTACGCTTTGGGCGGCGGCGTGGTAGGCGACATCACAGGCTTTGCCGCAGCCTGCTATATGCGTGGCGTGCCTTTCGTGCAGGTGCCAACTACGCTGCTGGCGCAGGTGGACTCGTCTGTGGGTGGGAAAACGGCCATCAACCACCCGCTGGGCAAAAACATGATTGGCGCGTTCTATCAGCCGCAAAGGGTTGTGTGCGATCTGGACGCAATCAAAACCCTGCCTGCGCGCGAGCTTTCCGCTGGTCTGGCTGAAGTCATCAAATATGGCCCGATTGCTGACATGGCTTTCCTTGATTGGGTCGAGGCGCATCTGCCCGCATTGCGCGCCTGCGAGCCGCAGGCGCTGGCCCATGCCGTCAGGCGCAGCTGTGAAATTAAGGCGCAAGTGGTGGGCGCTGACGAGCGGGAGGCGGGTTTGCGCGCCATTCTCAATTTCGGACATACCTTCGGCCATGCCATTGAGGCAGGTATGGGCTACGGCGCGTGGCTGCATGGCGAGGCTGTGGGCGCAGGCATGGTCATGGCGGCCATGCTTTCGCATGAGCTGGGCTTGGCGGATGCAGCCTTTGTTCAGCGCCTGACAGCGATCATCGCGGCGGCGGGCCTGCCCGTGCACGGCCCTGTGCTGAATACCGCCGATAACGCAGGCCGCTATCTGGAGCTGATGCGGCTGGACAAGAAGACGTTGGCGGGCGAAATCCGCTTTGTGCTGGTCGATGGCCTCGGCCAAGCCATCGTGCGCGGTGCGCCAGACGCGCTGGTGAAGCGGGTCATTGACCGCTGCTGTGCTGCGCCAGCTTGAATGGCTCTGTTCAAAGCCCGCCCGAAAGAGACGGCGGGAGCGCATCAGGCGCGCAAGGCGTGGGCAGTGAAGGTTGCATGCGAACACACCGCCACATACGGCATCCTGCTGTTTTATTCATGGCGAAATGCCCTGAATCGTTCCATCACATCATCCAACTGATGGCGGAAACGAGATGAATAACGCCGAGGCAGTTGGTTGCGAGATGCTTTGTCGTAGCGAGTGACAGTGATCCGCCGCTGCTTCAGGCGTGCAAAGAGCCTGTTCAAGGTTTGCCTGTGGGAGCGGAAAGCGCGGACCCGGGCAGCCTGTAGCGTTGCAAATCCTTGGCGGGCTACGAGGCCCATCTGCGGTTTGCGCCTTTCGGCCCATCCTGATCCGCACGTTCACTCCCTCACGGGCAGACTCTGAACAGGTTCAAAGAAGTTCTCGATGGCGTGGTGTGCCTTGTAAAGATCCACGTCATCTTCACGCTGCTCTTTGCCGCACGATGGAACCACTTCCGTGCCTGTAGTCCGCAAGGTTCCAATGACTCTGCTGCGCACGTCACGAGCCTTGTCGGCAATAACCGTTTTGCCCTGCTCGCCCGGTTGGAATGCGTCGGCGCTCTCCAAGTTGCGCGTCTGCCTTGGCGTAAGGTGAAAGCCAGCGGGGAGCGGGGTTTTCTGAAGCGCAAGCGTGAATCTGGCGCTCAGTCAGGCAGTGCCCGATGCTCTGGGCACCTTGTTTTCGCCCCGGCGCTGTTGCTGGTGTGCACGCACGATGGTGAATCAATCAGCGCCTGCTCATTGGCGGCGTCCTGGACCAATGCCGGAAACTGCGCCAAGGCTGAAACCCTCTGGCTTGCGCCGTCTCGGGCGCAGATTGCATCAAAAACAGGAGCAAATTCAAGGGGCGGAAATATCGTTTTCTGCAGTTTCCAGCAGGACCCCATGCTATGAATAAAGAAGCTAAATAAGTCACTTGCCGGTGGTGCGGAAGCACGCTGCCTTGCCTGCCGTCCTGCTGACCAGACTGCGATCAGGTTTTCGTGAGCGGATTTTTCAGGCCGTGGCGCGCTTTTGCAGGATTTCGATGGCGGGCAGGGTTTTGCCTTCCAGCATTTCCAGAAAGGCGCCGCCGCCTGTGGAGATGTAGCCCACGTCTGGCGCTATGCCGTATTTGGCGATGGCCGCCAGCGTGTCGCCGCCGCCGGCAATGCTGAAAGCGCTGCTGCGGGCGATGGCTTGGGCAATGCAGCGGGTGCCGTTTTCAAACGCGGGCAGCTCGAACACGCCCACGGGGCCGTTCCACACGATGGTGCCGGCGGCCTTGAGCTGCGTGGCCAGTTTTTGTGCGGTTTCGGGGCCAATGTCCAGAATCAAATCGTCTTCAGCCACATCCTGCGCGCGCTTGGTTTCGGCCTGGGCGTCGGCGCTGAAGCTTTTGGCGGTGACGACATCGACGGGAATGGGCACTTCGGCGCCGCGCGCCTTCATCTCGGCCATGACGGCGCGGGCTTCGTCTGCCAGGTCTGGCTCGGCCAGGCTTTTGCCAATGGGCAGGCCCGCTGCCAGCATGAACGTGTTGGCAATGCCGCCGCCGACGATGAGCTGATCCACCTTTTGCGCCAGCGCCTTGAGGATGGTGAGCTTGGTGCTCACCTTGCTGCCGCCCACGATGGCCGCCAGCGGGCGGCGCGGCTGGGCCAGCGCGCGGGCAATGGCATCCATCTCGGCGGCCAGCAGCGGCCCGGCGCAGGCCACGGGGGCAAATTGCGCGATGCCGTAGGTGGTGGCCTCGGCGCGGTGGGCGGTGCCGAAGGCGTCATTCACGTAGATGTCGCACAGCGCGGCCATCTTGCGGGCCAGCGCTTCGTCGTTTTTTTTCTCGCCTTTGTTCACGCGGCAGTTTTCCAGCAGCACGAGCTGGCCGGGCTGCACTTGCACGCCATCGGTCCAGTTGCTGATCAGCGGCACGTCGCGGCCCAGCAGCTCGCCCAGCCGCCGGGCGATGGGGGCCAGCGAATCGGCGGCGGTGAGTTCGCCCTCCTTGGGGCGGCCCAGGTGCGAAGTGACCATGACGGCCGCGCCCGCCTCCAGCGCCATGCGGATGGCGGGCACGCTGGCGCGGATGCGGGTGTCTTCGGTGATTTCGCGCGCCTCGTTCAGCGGCGCGTTCAGGTCGCAGCGGATGAACACGCGCTTGCCCTTGACGCGGCCTTGGGCACAGAGGTCGGAAAAACGCAGCACTGGCATGGGATGGATTCCTTTAAAAGAGGCGGTTCGCTTTGAAAATGATCGCTGCCAGCGCCCAGTTCACGGGCGCTGGCAGTCTTTTTGATGTCTGATACGCCGATGGCAGAGGCGCGCGGGCGGGCTTTCACCAGTGCTGCACGAAGCGGGTCAGATCGGTGTTTTTCGGCCCGGCCAGCGGATCAGCGGCCGTGCCAATGGCCAGCAGGGCAATGATCTTGTCGGTGGCGGCGCAGCCAAAGGCTTGGCGCAGCGGAGAGCTGCCCACCCAGGGGCCGGTGATCCAGGCGTTGTCAAAACCTTGCGCCTTGGCCGCCAGCTGGATGGCATAGGCCGCGCAGGCCGCGCTCAGGTGCTGCTCCCACTCCGGCTTGGGGCGGCTGCTTTCCAGGCGCGGGGCGGCCACCACGCCAATCATCAGCGGGGCCATGTGGCTGATCTGGCGGGCCTTGGCTTCGCCTTCCTCGCCCAGCCCCAGCGTTTGCGCGGCTTGCAGCAGCGCGCGCTCCAGCCGCGCCTGCGCCGCTTCGCCAGCCATGACCACAAAGCGCCAGGGTGTGAGCAGCCCGTGGTCAGGCACTTGCGTGGCCGCTTGCAGCATGTTTTCAATGTGCGCGGCGCTGGGCGCGGGCAGCCCCAGTTTCTTGACGGAGCGGCGGGTGGTCAGCAGTTCAATGGGGGTCATGTGAAAGCCTCCTGGAAAAACGCTTTGGGGTTTGGGGAATGGGCCGCTTATTGTGTCAGCGGCGTCAGCAAAAGCGGCTGGCTGCAAAGGGGGAAGAAGCAGGGGCCGCAGCGAGCCGCCATGGGGCGGCGCAAGGCGGCTGGCGCGCCGCTATTTCGCTCTTGTATCAATAGCAATATGTCCTAGTGGAAATTGCGCAAAGCGGCATTTCACACCCTTTGAATTTGCTCTTTTTTTTGATGAAATCTGGCAGGCGAGAGGCGGCCCGCAAGGCCCTTCACAAGATGATGCCGCCGCCCAGGCACACCGGGCCGTCATACAGCACGGCGCTTTGGCCGGGCGTGACGGCCCATTGGGGCTGGGCAAAGCGCAGGCAAAAGGTGTCTGGCGCGCTGCCCGCTTGCAGCGTGCAGGCGGCGTCTTGCTGGCGGTAGCGGGTTTTGGCAGAGAAAGCGGCCCAAGGGGGCGGCTCGCCAGCGATCCATGAAGCGTCGCCGAACGTCAGGCTTTCGGAAAGCAGCCAGGGGTGGTCGTGGCCCTGCACGGCGTAGAGGGTGTTGGCGGCCATGTCCTTGCGGGCGACAAACCAGGGGGCGTGGTCGCCGCCGCCGCGCGGCGCGCCTTTTTCCTTGATGCCGCCGATGCCCAGGCCCTGCCGCTGGCCCAGGGTGTAGAAGCTCAGGCCCATGTGCTGGCCGATGGTGCGGCCCTGGCTCGTCTTGATGGGGCCAGGGCGCGTTTGCAGGTAGCGGCCCAGAAATTCGCGAAAGGGCCGCTCGCCGATGAAGCAGATGCCGGTGGAGTCTTTCTTTTTGGCGTTGGGCAGCCCGGCTTCGGCGGCGATGCGGCGCACGTCGCTTTTGCGCAAATCGCCCACGGGAAAGAGTGCGCGGGAAAGCTGCGCTTGCGTGAGGCGGTGCAGAAAGTAGCTTTGGTCTTTGGCCGGATCGGCGCCCTTGAGCAGCTCGTGGCGGCCCGTGGCGGGGTTCAGGCGCTGGCGGGCGTAGTGGCCGGTGGCGATTTTTTCGGCGCCCAGGCGCATGGCGTGGTCCAGAAAGGCCTTGAACTTGATTTCGGCGTTGCACAGCACGTCAGGGTTGGGCGTGCGGCCGGCCTGGTATTCGCGCAGGAATTCGGCAAAGACGCGGTCTTTGTATTCGGCGGCGAAATTGACGTGCTCGATGTCGATGCCGATCACGTCGGCCACGGCGGCGGCGTCCAGAAAGTCCTGGCGGCTGGTGCAGTGCTCGCTGTCATCGTCGTCTTCCCAGTTTTTCATGAAGATGCCAATGACTTCGTGCCCGGCCTGCTTGAGCAGCCAGGCGGTGACGGCGGAATCCACGCCGCCGGAAAGGCCGACGACAACACGGTGATGGGTGCGGGACATGACAGAAATCGAATAGCGGCTGAAACGGCGCTTCAAGGCAGGCGCAGCGCAGTGTCGTCGGTGTGGATGGCATCCAGCGGCAGGCGCTGGCCGCGCAAGTGGTCCCGCACGCAGCGCCACACCAGCGGGCTGCGGTGACGCTGCTGCGTGGCGGCGATTTCATCGGGCGTCATCCACAAGGCGCGCACGATGCCTTCGTCCAGCGCGGGCAGCGGATCAAGCGCCTGCGCCGTGCCGCAAAAAGCCAGGCGCACCCAGGTGGTGGGCACGCCTTGCGCATCCGGCGAGGCGGCCAGGTAAATGCCCAGCAGCGCCTGCGGCGCAAAAAGGTGGCCGGTTTCTTCCAGCGCCTCGCGCACGGCGCCTTGCTGGGGCGTTTCGCCCGGCTCCAGATGGCCGGCGGGCGTGTTCAGGCGCAGACCCGCGCGGGTATGCTCCTCCACCAGCAGGTAGCGGCCTTCGCGTTCGATCACGGCGGCCACGGTGACGCTGGGCTTCCAGCGCGGCGCGCGGGTATCGTGAGGCTGGGTGTCGTGGGTATTCATCAGGCCGCCGATTATCTTTTTTCAGGGTGTTTTCATGGGATTGCTGATGCAGCTGCTGGGCCTTTTGACGGCCCTGATTTTTGTGGCCGAGGGACTCAAACGCCTGGGCATCGACGTAGGCTGGCTCAACCCGCTCACCTTCTTTCGCCGCCGCGTCTGGCAAAAGAAAGTCAGCCTCTCGCCCCTTTACGCGCTGGAGCACCCCGTGGACGTGGCCGGCGTGCTGGCGCTGGCCGTGGCCGAATGCGCCGGGCCGCAGACCGAAGAGCGCCGCGCCGCCACGCAAGCGCTGCTGGCGCAGCGCCTGGGCATGCAGGAAAAAGACGCGCAAGACTTGTGGCTGGCCAGCGCCCACCTGCTGCGCGCACACCCGCTGGCCACGCCGGAAGTGCCCGCCGTGCTGCAAAAAAGCAGCGGCAAATTCACCGCCTACCACCGCCAGACGCTGCTGGCGCTCATGCAAGACGTGGCCGCGCGCACGGCAGGCGGCCAGGCCAATGTGAACCAGCAGGCGCTGATCGAAGCCGTGGAGCGCTTTTTCCAGCAGCAGCATTCATGATGAAATCGCCCGCAAGCCCCCGTCCAATCAGCGCAACCCGCTCTCTTTTTTGAAGCTGCCGCTTCTCCCACCTCCCTTCCTGAAAAGGCTCCCGACTCCATGAAACACGTCCACCGCCTCTGCCTTGGCCTGTCACTCATCGCCGCCCTGGCCGCTGCCGGATGCGCCCACCGCGCGGCCAGCCACGCCACGCCCGCCACGGCGCAAGGCAGCGCCAGCTCCGCCGCCAGCGCCGCGCCGCGCATCACCGTTTACCCCGCCAGCGTGGGGCAGTGGCGCGATCTGGGCGCTGAAAACGCCCCGTGGCTGGCAGGCGAAATGCCCGTGCCCGTGGCCCGCGCTCAGAAAGTNATGCAGGGCAGTGTAAGTTGTAGACAAGCATAAGGCGGCTTACGATGTGTGGGTGCGTCTCGTGGGCTCGGAGATTTTTTTTTTACACGCAGAAACCGCCATACGATTAGGGAGTCCTTCTGGTGGGCCAGGAGATGTGTATAAGACAGGCCCCGGAGGCAGACGCCGCGCAAGCGCCCGCCAAGAAGGAAGAGCCTGCGCCCGAGCCGCAGCAAGCGCAGCAGGTGATCGAGCGCAAAGAGCGCATTGAAGCGCCCCGCGCCGCAGAGCCTGCCCAGGCCGAGCAAGTCTTGCCGCCCAAAGCCAGCAAGCCGCCGCGCCGCGCCAAACGCAAAAACGCCGCCCGCCGCTGCAATTGCTGACCAACCGCCGCAATCGGCCAGGCGACAAGGGGGCCGGGAGAAACTGAAAGCGGCAACCGATCGACCGGCTTTTCTTGCTCCACAAACAATAGCAGGATGTCCTAGTGAAAAGGGCGCGAAAGCCGTTTTTGATCTTCTGGATTCGCTCCTCTTTTTTAAATCGCCTGCCCAAAATCTGCGCGTAGGCGCGAAAAGCCCGGCCTCGGGCGGCCTGCCTCAGCTTGGCACGGCAAGCCAGAGCGCGCCGGTCCACACGGCCAGCGCAAGCAGCGTCCACCCCAAACCTGACCGGCCGCCAGGCAGGCGCAGGCGCTCAATGTCCCGCAGGGCCGAAATCAGCATGCCCACAGAGTCCGCCGCGTGCAAGGGTAGCGCGTGAGCCTTTCGGCAATCTTCAGGACTGCGGCAGGCCCTTGCCGGGCGCAAGCGCGAAAGGCGCTGCTGCCGCGCTGTTGCTCCGGGTCAGGCGCTGAACAGGCCCTTCAGGGCAGGGGCGTGAGCTGGGCCACCGCCAGGGCCAGCAGCTTCACGCCGTGGCGCTTGAATTCAATGCGGGCCTTGGCGTCGTCTGCCGTGCCCTGAATTTCAAGCACGGCGCCTTCGCCGAATTTGTTGTGAAACACTTGCATGCCCGCACGGATGGGCGCGCCTTCGCGCGTGTTGGCGGTGGCAGAGGGCAGGGCGGCGGCGCGGGCGGCGTCAGGCATGGGCCGCCAGGCGCGTTCGCCCAAACTGGCGTCCAAGCCTGCATTCGGGCCGGCATTCAGGCCGAAGCGGCGGCCTGCGCTGCCGAAGGCTTCGTCTTCGGCCAGGCTGCGGCCCGGGTTTTTGGGCGTGAGCCACTTGAGCGCTTCATCGGGCATTTCGTCCAGAAAGCGGCTGCGCACGTTGTAGCGGGTTTGCCCGTGGAGCATGCGCACTTGCGCGTGGCTGAGATACAGGCGCTGGCGCGCGCGGGTGATGGCCACGTACATCAGGCGGCGCTCTTCTTCCAGCCCGTCGGGGCTGGCTTGCGCGTTGTCGTGCGGGAAGATGCCTTCTTCCAGGCCGGTGATGAACACGGCCTCGAACTCCAGCCCCTTGCTGGCGTGCACGGTCATCAGCTGCACGGCGTCTTGTCCGGCCTGCGCCTGGTTGTCGCCCGCTTCCAGCGCGGCGTGGGTGAGAAAGGCGGCCAGCGGCGGCTCGCCCGCCGCCGGTTCGCTGGCGGGCGCGGCTTGCGCATTCATTTCCGCTGGCATTCCCGTTTCCATGCTTGCGTCCATCTGCGGCGCGGCAGGGGGCAGCGCCACGGCGTCGCGGCCAAAGCCTTCCTGCTGGGCGAAGGCCTGGGCGGCGCTGGCCAGCTCTTGCAGGTTTTCCAGGCGCTCCTGGCCGTCTTTTTCGGCGCGGTAGTGATCGGCCAGGCCGCTGCCTTCCACCACCAGTTCCACCACTTGATCGAGCGTTTGGCCCTGGGCCTGCTGGCGCAGCGTGGCAATCAGGCCGGTGAAGGCGGCCAGGTTCGCCCGGGCGCGGCCCGTCAGCGCGGGCACAGCCTGATGCAGCGGGGCATGCGCGGCGCGCGCGGCGTCTTGCAGCTGCTCCAGCGTGCGTGCGCCAATGCCGCGCGGCGGGAAATTGACCACGCGCAAAAAGCTCGTGTCGTCTGCCGGGTTGAGCAGCAGGCGCAGCCAGGCCAGCGCGTGCTTGATTTCGGCGCGCTCGAAAAAGCGCAGGCCGCCATACACGCGGTAGGGCACGCCCGCGTTGAACAGCTGCGACTCGATGGCGCGGCTTTGCGCGTTGCTGCGGTAGAGCACGGCGATTTGCTGGCGCGGCAGGCCGCCTTCGCGCACGAGATGGCGGATTTCGTCCACCACCCATTCGGCCTCGGCAAAGTCGCTGGGCGCTTGCAGCACGCGCACCGGCTCGCCCGCGCCCAGCGCGGTGCGCAGGTTTTTGCCCAGGCGGCGCTGGTTGTGGCTGATGAGCAAATTGGCCGCGTGCAGGATGTGCCCGTGGCTGCGGTAGTTCTGCTCCAGCTTGATTTGATGGCGCACGCCGAACTCGCGCACGAAATCGGCCATGTTGCCCACGCGCGCGCCGCGAAAGGCGTAGATGCTCTGGTCGTCATCGCCCACGGCCATGATGGCCCCGCCCGCGCGCTCTGGCGAAGGCTCGCCCGGGTGCTCGCTGCCTGCACGCGCGCTGCCCGCTTGCGGCACGCCCGCCAGCATCTTGATCCACGCGTATTGCAGCCGGTTGGTGTCCTGAAACTCGTCAATCAGGATGTGCGCAAAGCGCTGGCGGTAATGCCCGCGCAAATCGGCATGGTCGCGCAGCAGCTCGTAGCTGCGCAGCATCAGCTCGCCAAAGTCGGCCACGCCCTCGCGCTGGCACTGCTGCTCATACAGCTCGTACAGCTCCACCTTGCGGCGGCTGTCGCCGTCTTTCACCGGCACATCGGGCGGGCGCAAGCCCTCTTCCTTGCAGCCGTTGATGAACCATTGCAGCTGCCTGGCAGGCCAGCGCTCCTCATCCACGTTGAACTGCTTGCACAGGCGCTTGATGGCGGCCAGCTGATCCTGCACATCCAGCACCTGAAACGACTGCGGCAGCCCCGCCGCCTTCCAGTGCGTGCGCAAAAGCCGGTTGGCCAGCCCGTGAAACGTGCCCATCCACATGCCCCGCGCATTCAGCGGCAGCATGGCCGCCAGGCGCGCCTGCATCTCGCGCGCGGCCTTGTTGGTAAACGTCACGGCCAGCACGCCGCCGGGCGACACCTGCCCCGTCTGCAACAGCCAGGCAATGCGCGTGGTCAGCACCCGCGTCTTGCCCGAACCGGCCCCGGCCAGAATGAGCGCGTGCTCCGCCGGCAGGGTGACAGCGGCGCGCTGCTCGGCATTCAGACCTTCCAGCAATGCGTGGGCCGCCTGCCCGCGCGCGGCGGCAAAAGCGGCGGGCGTGAGAGCGGCAAGGGCGGCGGGGGCTTCGGAATCCGGGGCGGCAGGCATGGGCGCGAATTGTAGAAATCGCCTTCTGGCAGGCGGGGGAAGAGACATGGCAAGCGGGCATGACTACCGGTTCGGCCCCTGCCAGGCCCGAACGCCGGCTGAGACATGAAGCCAGGCTTGCCGGATGCCGCTCCCAAGGGCTGTTCACCGAGCCAGCCCATGAGACAGGGAAGGCGGCCCGGGCGCTGGATTCGGGTGCGTCTGCGTCTCAAGCCCCGCCCAAGGCGGGCAGGAGCTTCTTTTAAATCAAAAAAAGGAGCTAATTCAAGGGCCGAAAAAACTGCCTTGCGCTGAATGCACTAGGACATAACGCTATTGATAAAGGAGCTAAATAACGCCCTGCAAGTGCCGCACGCTCCATGCTCAAACGGGTTCATGGGCGGCCTGCGCCTGGTTCATCGCGGCGCGCGGTCTCTGTCGGGCGGTTCTCGAGCGGGCGCCCAAGCCGTCTGGCTGCCGGAGCCTGGCAGGCTCAGTCGCAAGGACGCAGCGGCTTGCCTGCCAGGGCTTGGCGCAGCGATGGCCGGGCCAGTTTTTCGCGCAGGGCGGCATCGGCTGCCGGCAGGCGCAGCAGGTAGGCCGGGGTGTCGCGCCGCTCGCGCACCACGCGCAGGCCGCTGATGCCCCGGCGGGCGAAATCGGCAACGGCGCGGTTAGCGCTGTCTTCGCTGGAAAAGCGGCCCAGCGACAGGCCCGGCTCCAGCGCCGCGCCGGGGCGGTCGGTGTCGATGCCCCGGGCGTTCAGTTCGCGGCGGCGCGCGGCGGCGGCTTCGGCGCTGGCGAGCTTGCCGGTATAGACCATCCAGCGGCTGGGCAATTGCACGGCGTGCAGCTGCCAAGAACCGGCGGGCAAGGCAGCGGCGGCGCGGCGCAAGGCGTCGGCCTGGGCTTCGGTGAAAGCGCCCGCTTGCAGGCAAACGGACGGCGGGGCCTTGGCGGCGGGAGCGGGCGGCGTTTCTGGCGCTGGCGCGCCGGGCGGCTCCGCAGCGGGCGCGGCATCAGCGGGGGCGACATCAGCGGGCGCATGCCCGGGCTGCGCTTCATCCGCTTCATCCGGCGCGGCGGGCGCATGCGAGGCTTGCGCGTCAGGGCCGCGGCTGGTTTCGGGCGCGGGGGCCGTTTGGCCGCCGCCTTCTGGCGCGGCTTCGGCTGGGGCGGCAGGCGCAGCGGGCGCGGCGCTGGCATTCGTGGGGGAAGCGCCATCCACACGCAGGGCTTCCGGTTTCCATTGCCCGGCCACGCGCTCCGGCTCGCCCTGGCGCTGGGGGCCAAAGCCAATGGGGCGCAGCCAGCCTTGCGCCCAGGCCAGCCAGACCAGGTTGGCAGCCAGCAGCAGGGCGACGATCCAGCGCAGCATGGCTTCAGGCCCCCGTGGTCAGCCGCACGCTGATTTCGCCGCTGGTGATGCGCTGCACGCCCGCTGCCGTGCGCACGCGCAGGGCGCCCGTGGCGTCCACGCCTTCGGCCTGGCCTTGCGTGCCGTCAGACAGGCGCACGGTCCGGCCCGCCAGCGCGTCGCGCGCCGCAAAGCGCGCCTCAAAGGGCGCAAAGCCCACGTGGGCGAAGGCTTGCACGGCGCGCACCAGCGGCAGCGCCACGCGCTCCAGCGCAGCCGGGGCGGTGATGCCGGGCAGAAGCGATTGCAGCCAGGCAGGCGGCACGCCGCTGACGGCGGGCGCGTCCGGCGCATCCGGCGCATCCGGCTCGTGAGTCAGGGCCTGCAAGACTTGCTGCGCAGGCGTGATGTTCAGGCCGATGCCGATGACCACATAGCGCCCGGCCCCGCCCGCGTCGGCTCCGCCCGGCAGCGCGGTGGTTTCGATGAGGATGCCGCCCAGCTTGCGGCCTTGCTGCCACAAGTCATTGGGCCACTTCAGCGCAATGCCTTCGTGCAGGCTTTCGGCCACGGCCAGCCCGGCAGCCAGCGACAGGCCCTGCCAGTCGGCCGGATTGAGCGCCAGCCCCAGCGAGAAGGTGAGCGAGGCCTGGCCGCTGCTGCGCCAGCCGCGCCCCAAGCGGCCGTGGCCCGCCGTTTGCTCTTCGGCCACCAGCAGCGTGGGCGCGGCCAGGCCGGCGCGCGCGCGGCGCATGAGTTCGCTGCTGGTGGAGTCGATTTGCGGCAGCACTTCAACCGTGAAGCCGGGCAGGATGGGGTCGATGGCCTGCCACAAGGCTTCGGCAGGCCAGCGCAAGGGGCTGATGGCAGTCATGCGCGCAGAGGAAAACGGGATGGAGAAAAAAGAGAGCGGGGCAGGAAGGGCGCCCGTCACAGCCCGCGCGGGCGGCGGGGCGTTTTTTGCTATCTTGAACTCATGTGCGCGCGAGGGCGTGCGCACGCGAAGCAACGGATTGTAAAAGCATGAAAACCCTGGTCATTGCCGAAAAGCCCTCTGTGGCGCAAGACATCGTGCGGGCGCTTGCGCCCGTGGCGGGCCGCTTCGACAAGCACGAAGACCATTTTGAAAACGAGCAGTACGTGGTCACGAGCGCCGTGGGCCACTTGCTGGAAATCCAGGCGCCGGAAGAATTTGATGTCAAGCGCGGCAAATGGAGCTTCGCGCACCTGCCGGTGATTCCGCCGCACTTTGACCTCAAGCCCGTGGAAAAGACCAAATCGCGCCTGGCCGCCGTGGTGAAACAGGCGCGCCGCAAGGACGTGGGCCGCCTGGTGAACGCCTGCGACGCGGGGCGCGAGGGCGAACTCATCTTCCGCCTGATTGCGCAATATGCGTTTGACGGCAAGCACGCGCCCAAGCCCGTGGAGCGGCTGTGGCTGCAAAGCATGACGCCGCAGGCCATACGCGAGGGCTTTGGCCGCCTGCGCAGCGACGCGCAGATGCAGGGCCTGGCCGATGCCGCCCGCAGCCGCAGCGAGGCCGACTGGCTGGTGGGCATCAACGGCACGCGCGCCATGACGGCCTTCAACTCGCAAGGCGGCGGCTTTTTCCTCACCACCGTGGGCCGCGTGCAAACGCCCACGCTGGCCATCGTGGTCGATCGCGAGGAGCAAATCCGCAAGCACGTGCCGCGCGACTACTGGGAAGTGCACGCCACTTTTCTGGCGCAGGCGGGCAGCTACCCGGGCCGCTGGTTTGACCCCGACTGGAAAAAAGACCCGCAAGACGCCGAAAAGCGCCCCGAGCGCCTCTGGAGCGCCGACGAAGCCGCCCGCATTGCCGCCGCCGTGCGCGGGCAGGCGTGCAGCGTGCGCGAAGAAAGCAAGCCCAGCACGCAAGCCAGCCCGCTGCTGTTTGACCTGACTTCGCTTCAGCGCGAGGCCAACGGGCGCTTCGGCTTTTCAGCCAAAACCACGCTGGCGCTGGCGCAGTCGCTTTATGAAAAGCACAAGGCGCTCACCTACCCCCGCACCGACTCGCGCTGGCTGCCCGAAGACTATCTGCCCGTGGCCCGCCAGACTTTCGAGATGCTCGCCGCCAGCGCCATGCCCCACCTGGCCGGGCACGCGCAAACGGCGCTGGCGCAAGGCTGGGTGCGCGCCAGCAAGCGCATTTTTGACAACGCGAAGGTGAGCGACCACTTCGCCATCATCCCCACGCTGCAAGCGCCCGGCGCGCTCTCGGAAGCGGAGCAAAAGCTCTACGACCTGGTGGCGCGCCGCTTCATGGCGGTGTTCTTCCCCAGCGCCGAATACCTCATCACCACGCGCATCACCACCGCCACGCACGCGGGCGCGCATCACCACTTCCGCAGCGACGGCAAAGTGCTCGTCAAGCCCGGCTGGCTGGCCATCTACGGCAAAGAGGCCGAAGCCGAAAGCCAGGCAGCAGGCCAAAAAGGCGAAGCCGCCGCCAAATCGCTCGTGCCCGTGGCCGCTGGCGAGATGGTGCGCAATGAAGCCGTGGACATCCGCGCGCTGCAAACCCGCCCGCCCGCGCGCTACAGCGAAGCCACGCTGCTGGGCGCCATGGAAGGCGCGGGCAAGCTCATCGACGACGAAGAGCTGCGCGCCGCCATGCAGGAAAAAGGCCTGGGCACGCCCGCCACGCGCGCGGCCATCATCGAGGGCCTGCTCACCGAAAAATACATGCTGCGCGAAGGCCGCGAACTCGTGCCCACCGCCAAGGCCACCCAGCTCATGACCCTGCTGCGCGGCCTGCAAGTGGAAGAACTCAGCCGCCCGCAGCTCACCGGCGAATGGGAAGCCAAGCTCGCCCGCATGGAGCGCGGCCAGCTCGCCCGCGCCGACTTCATGCGCGAAATCGCGGACATGACCGCCCGCATCGTCGCCAAAGCCAAGGAATTCAACCGCGACAGCGTGCCCGGCGACTACGCCACGCTCACCGCCGCCTGCCCCAACTGCGGCGGCCAGATCAAGGAAAACTACCGCCGCTACGCCTGCACGGGCCAGGCCGCAGGCGGCCAAGCGGGCCAGGGCTGCGGCTTTTCCATCACCAAAACGCCCGCAGGCCGCACCCTGAGCGTGCCCGAGGCCGAGGCGCTGCTGGCCCAAAGGCGCATCGGCCCGCTCGAAGGCTTTCGCAGCAAGGCCGGCTGGCCCTTCACCGCCGAACTCACGCTGGCCGAAGACGCCGAAGCGCCCGGCCGCTACAAGCTGGAATTCGACTTTGGCGACAGCGCCCCTTCCGAAGAAACCCCCCAGGCCGCGCAAGAGCTGGCCGCCCAGCCCAGCCTGGGCCCCTGCCCGCGCTGCGGCAGCGCCGTCAAGCTGCTGGGCAAAAACTACGTGTGCGAAAAATCCGTGGCCACCAGCGCCGCCCCCGCCAGTTGCGACTTCAAAAGCGGCCAAACCATCCTTCAGCAGCCCATCAGCGCCGAGCAAATGGGCAAGCTGCTGCAAACGGGCAAAACCGACCTGCTCGACAAATTCATCAGCAACCGCACCCGCCGCCCCTTTGCCGCCCGCCTGGCCTGGAGCGCCGGCGATGGCAAGGTGATTTTTGAATTCGAGCCGCGCGAAGGCGCGCGCGCCCGCCCGGCCTACAGCCGCGCCGCGCCCGCCGCCAGCGCGGCAAAACCCGCTGCAAAAACAGCTGCCAAAACCACCACGAAAGCCGCCGCCGAAAAGAAAAAAACCCCGCGCGCCGGCAGCCTCCAGCCCAGCGCGGCGCTGGCCGCCGTCATCGGCCCCGGCCCCTTCGGGCGCGGCGAAGTCATGCAAAAACTCTGGGACTACATCAAGGCCCACAACCTGCAAGACCCCCAAGACAAGCGCACCCTCATCGCCGACGAAAAGCTGCGCCCCCTGTTTGAAGCCGACCGCATCGGCATGTTCAAGCTCGCGGGCATCGCGGGCAAGCACTTGTCCTGAGCGCCTGCCCGCAATCTGGCCGTGGGCAGGCCCCCAGCCGCTGCACTGCTCCGAAAACCCTTAGTTTTTTGCTATTTATCTAATAGCATCAGGTCTTACTGGAATGTGCGATGGCGGCGGTTTTTGAGGGCGTGAATTCGCTCTCAAAAATAAAGCGGTCAGCGTGCCGCCCCGGACTGGCGCGCCTCTGTGGCATGGCTTGGGCCTTGCCTGCGCGCGCAGGCGCAGTCTGAAGGGGGCTGAAGCCTAGACTCGCTGCCTTCTTCGCCACTTCAAGGAGTTTTGCCATGCAGCCTGACCAGCTTTGCAGCGCAGACCCCGCCTGCTGGCCCGTGGCCGAGGGCTGGCGGGCCGCGACACAGGCGTTTTTCGCCAGCGCCGCCGGGCACAAGCTCTTGCGCTTTTTGCAGGCGCGCCTGGACGCGGGCGCAAGCATCTTTCCGCCCCAGCCGCTGCGCGCGCTGGAACTCACGCCGCCCGAGCGCGTGCGCGTCGTCATCCTCGGGCAAGACCCCTACCACGGGCGCGGGCAGGCCGAAGGGCTGGCCTTTTCAGTGCCCCCGGGCGTGCCCCTGCCGCCTTCGCTGCGCAACATCTTCAAGGAACTGGAGCGCGACCTGGGCGTGCCCGCGCCCGCCTTTCCGCGCCCCGGCGGCAGCCTGGCCGGCTGGGCGCGGCAAGGCGTGCTGCTGCTCAACACCTGCCTGACGGTGGAAGAAGGCCGCGCGGGCAGCCACGCCGGGCAAGGCTGGGAGCAGCTGACCGACGCGCTGATCGCTCAGGTGGCCCGGGGCAGCCGCCCCATCGTGTTCATGCTTTGGGGCGCGCACGCGCAGTCCAAGCAGGCGCTGATTGCGGCCAACAGCGGCCCGAATAGCGACCCCCATCACGGCCATCTGGTGCTGCTGGCCAATCACCCCTCGCCCCTGTCGGCCACGCGCGGGCCGCGCCCTTTCATCGGCTGCGGGCACTTTGGCGCGGCCCGCGCGTTCCGCGACCGGCAGGGCCTGGCGCTGCCGCCAGATTCATAACGCAGTCATAACGCAGGCCCATCCAGGCGGGCATTGGAGCCCGTTCAGAGCGCGCGCGGCTTGACCCTCTTTCAAGCGCCAGGCATTGCGCTCCAGCGCTTCGAGAACCTGCCCGGCGCGCGCCTGCGCGGAAGCAGAAAAGCCGTGCGAAACAGGCAGGCTCCCAGATGGATACACGGAAATAAACGGTGTTTCTTGCTCCTGTAAGCATAGCTATGGGTCCTAGTGGAACCTGCGCGGAAGGCTGTTTTATGCCTGCTGAATTTGCTCCTGTTTTTGGTTCGGCTTGATGGGTGCTGCGCCGATCTGGCCGGGATCGGTGCGCTTTGGATTTCCGCTCTCTGAAAAAGGCCAAAGCGCCATCACCGCCAACGGCGGGCTTGGCGCGCCCATCGCATGTGCGGTGAGGTTTGGCCTCGCGCCGCAGGCTGGGCAAAGCCGCTTTGGCCCCCCGTTTTGGCGCCCGCGCTCCAAGCCCAAGAGCGGAGCCGCTGATGACGGCGCAAGCGCGCGCGGCTTTATCGGGCTGGCTGCAAGGCCGCCCAGACTTTGAGCGCCTGGGCGGTTTCGGCCACGTCATGCACGCGCACGATGGCGGCGCCGCGCTCAACCGCCAGCAAGGCTGCGGCTACGCTGGCGCTGATGCGCTCTTGGGGCGGGGGCGGCTGCTGCCCCGGCGCGGCCAGCGCCGCCCCCAGAGAAGATTTGCGCGACCAGCCGATCAGCAGCGGCAGCCGCGCGCTCAACAGCTCGCCTTGCCGGGCCAGCAAGGCGAAGTTTTGCGCCACCGTCTTGCCAAAGCCAATGCCAGGATCCAGCGTGATGCGCTCGGCCTGCACGCCATGCGCCTGAAGCGCCTGCGCCCGCTGCTGCAAAAAGGCCAGCACCTGCGGCACAGGATCGCCCGGCATGGGAGCCAGCTGCATGGTCTGCGGGTTGCCGTGCATGTGCATCAGGCAAACGCCGCAGGCCGGATGGCGCGCCACAGCTTCCAGCGCGCCCGGCTGGCGCAGCGCCCAAATGTCGTTGATGATGTCCGCCCCCGCATCCAGCGCGGCGGCCATGACTTCGGGCTTGTAGGTATCGACCGAGACGGGCGCGCCCATCCGGACAGCCTCGCGCAGCACAGGCAGCACGCGCGCCAGCTCTTGCGGCAGTGAAACGGCGGGACTGCCGGGGCGAGTGGATTCGCCGCCAATGTCCAGAATGTCCGCCCCCTCGCGCAGCAGCCGCTCGCAGTGGCGCAGCGCCGCAGCCGCGCTGGCATGCTGGCCGCCGTCTGAAAACGAATCGGGCGTGACATTGACGATACCCATGATGCGCGGGCGCGCCAGATCAATGCGAAAGCGGGCGGTTTGCCAATGAAGGGGGCGGTGTGTCATACAAATGGAGAGCAGGCGGCTCTAATAATGAAAGGCATGCTGCATTTGGCCATTTTCAGCATGGCCTGATAATCTGGCGAAGCAGAAAGCGCATTTACGCCATGAACCGAATGCATTATATATGAGGCACCGGAGCTGCGCAGTTTATATCTCTCAGCAAGAAACCAATAAACAGGTCGGCCCTATGCGCAGGATTTGCAATGACAAATTCTGCTTTCTTGAAAAAATCTGCTTCAGGCCGCCGCTCATGCAATTTCAATTGATGCATGGCCTTGCGCAAGGCCGAATAATCTGTAAAAGGAATGATTATTGGGCGGGCGGTTTTGTGCTATTCAGAGCAAAGCAGAGGCGGTTTTGGGGCCTGATTGTTCCTGGCTTGAAAAAGGGGCGTGCGCGAGCAGCTTGCCGTGAATGCAATAGCGCCCGTTTCAGTGCGCGCCAGCGCTTGCGGTTGATTCAGACGTGAGAGCGGGCATGAGAGCCATTGCACCATCTGTCGTAGCATGACGGCGGCTCACAAGCCTGCTTTGGCCCTTTGGCCCATTCCGCCGGGAACATGACATGCGCACACTTCTTCTGCTCGCTCCACTGGCATTGAGCGCCTGCATTGCTGCAACGCCCACTGAAATTGACGCCCAGCAACTGGAACGCCTGCTGCCCGCCCAGGCGCTGCTGATTGGCGAGCAGCACGACGCTCCTGATCACCAGCGGCTCCAACGCCAAGTCATCGACTGGCTGGCGGCGCGCGGGCAACTGGCTGCCGTTGCCCTTGAAATGGCCGAACAGGGCCACGACACCCGCCGCCTGCCCCGCTCTGCCAGCGAAGCCGCCGTGCAACAAGCGCTGTCCTGGAACGACCGCGCCTGGCCTTGGGCCAATTACGGCCCCGCCATCATGGCAGCTGTGCGCGCGGGCGTGCCCGTGGAAGGCGCAAACCTCCCCCGCGCCCGCATGAAAGAAGCCATGGGAAACCTTGAGCTGGATACCCAGCTGCCCGCCTCCTTGCTGGCTCTGCAGCAAGACCGTTTGCGCCAAAGCCATTGCGATTTGCTGCCCGCAGAGCAGACGGCGCCCATGACACGCATCCAAATCGCCCGCGACATGACCATGGCCGCCACACTGGCCCGCCTGGCTGAACAAGCGCCCTCCAGCCAAACAGTCATCCTCATCACAGGCAACGGGCACACCCACCGCGCCCTGGGCGTCCCACGCTTCTTGCCCCAACACCTTCTCACACGGGTTCTTTCCGCACGCGCCCGTTCGGCTGCGGGCAAGCCGCACTCGCAAGAAGACCCCGCCGAAACATCCGCCCTGGCTCCCTCGGACATTATCTGGCTCACTTCGCCCATTCCGCCGCTTGATTACTGCGGGAAACTGCAAAAACAGATTACCGGAAGCAAATAAATCTTGGTATATATTGGCTGCTGCTTTTGCTGGAGTTCCGGATAGAGCGCATTTCCCAGTGATCTAAAATAGAACGTTCCTTCTTGCGTGGGTGTTCCCAGTTCCGGATAGAGCGCATTTCCCAGTGATCTAAAATGTTATACACCTGACACATCTCCGCAACTGTGGGTTCCGGATAGAGCGCATTTCCCAGTGATCTAAAATCGGGCAGCGCGCCTAAAAACGCATCCGCGCGTTCCGGATAGAGCGCATTTCCCAGTGATCTAAAATATGCCGTAGCTCATGCAAAAGCCTTGATTAGTTCCGGATAGAGCGCATTTCCCAGTGATCTAAAATCTAGAGCCAATGCTTCGCCGCTCATGCGGCGTTCCGGATAGAGCGCATTTCCCAGTGATCTAAAATCGCTTTGCGGAGCGTGTGCATTGCCAGCTAGTTCCGGATAGAGCGCATTTCCCAGTGATCTAAAATTTCAGCTAGAGTTCTATTGCCTAGTGCCGTGTTCCGGATAGAGCGCATTTCCCAGTGATCTAAAATCCGGGGGCACTTATAACGTGCCAGCGGATGGTTCCGGATAGAGCGCATTTCCCAGTGATCTAAAATGAACCTGCCGTTATAGAAAACGGGGCGTTCGGTTCCGGATAGAGCGCATTTCCCAGTGATCTAAAATTGCGCGCTGTAGCTGATGCTCTTCGCGCTCCGTTCCGGATAGAGCGCATTTCCCAGTGATCTAAAATGCCGCAAACAAGGCTGCCTCTTTGCACAGGTTCCGGATAGAGCGCATTTCCCAGTGATCTAAAATCATCGACGCCGCCGACTGGCCGCTGGCCTTGTTCCGGATAGAGCGCATTTCCCAGTGATCTAAAATACACATGCCGACGATCTGCTGCACGCGGCGGTTCCGGATAGAGCGCATTTCCCAGTGATCTAAAATGCAGCGGCTCCGCAGCGCTACCTAGTGGATGTTCCGGATAGAGCGCATTTCCCAGTGATCTAAAATCAGACGGCAAATGGGGCGCTGCCGTATCGTGTTCCGGATAGAGCGCATTTCCCAGTGATCTAAAATGTTAGTCATGCACAATACAGCTATGTTGATGTTCCGGATAGAGCGCATTTCCCAGTGATCTAAAATGCAGGCACAAACCATCAACGACAGGGTCAAGTTCCGGATAGAGCGCATTTCCCAGTGATCTAAAATTACAGCCAGCGGCGTTTCGGCATTCTCGCTGTTCCGGATAGAGCGCATTTCCCAGTGATCTAAAATCTGCCGCGCGATGCACAGGCGTACTTGTGCGTTCCGGATAGAGCGCATTTCCCAGTGATCTAAAATTAATTACATGCGGAATCCTCAGAGCCGCCTGTTCCGGATAGAGCGCATTTCCCAGTGATCTAAAATCTTCCACGTTGGATGCGCCAACATCGATAAGTTCCGGATAGAGCGCATTTCCCAGTGATCTAAAATCTCTAATGCCATCTTTATATTGCTTTTTGTGTTCCGGATAGAGCGCATTTCCCAGTGATCTAAAATGTTGCCCGTGCCACATTACTTTTCCCCTCAGTTCCGGATAGAGCGCATTTCCCAGTGATCTAAAATCCCTTGCCCGCCCTGCCCGCTACCTAGGTTGTTCCGGATAGAGCGCATTTCCCAGTGATCTAAAATGCTGCAAACGATTCATGTTGTGCGCACGCAGTTCCGGATAGAGCGCATTTCCCAGTGATCTAAAATCGGAAACAAAACGGTCATGATTGTTGCGATGTTCCGGATAGAGCGCATTTCCCAGTGATCTAAAATCCATCCTTTGGCTTCTTGCCCATGATTCCGGTTCCGGATAGAGCGCATTTCCCAGTGATCTAAAATTGTAGCCGTTGCAATAGGCTTCATCTTCATGTTCCGGATAGAGCGCATTTCCCAGTGATCTAAAATTCGCATCTGTAACCTACCGGCGTTTCGTAGGTTCCGGATAGAGCGCATTTCCCAGTGATCTAAAATCCCGCCACCGACCGATCGCCATTTGTGCATGTTCCGGATAGAGCGCATTTCCCAGTGATCTAAAATTCCAGAACACCTAACTCCTTGTCGCCAAACACCTTTTAGGTGCTGCGAGGTATAAAAAAGCGTTGTTCAACATCAGAAGAGATCGAACTGATCTGGTGTTTTCGGTGGGGCTTGTCGCATCTTGCTGTGGAAGGTGATGATGCGCTCATACTGTTTGTCCGTGAATTGAAGTAGGTTGACCTTGCCGCCCGCGGGAAGGATGGACTCAACGCGTTTTGCGTAGGTGTCAATTTGAGTCTGGCTTGTGCAAAAGCGCATGTAAACGCTGAGCTGGCTCATTTCAAAACCCATGTCCAACAAGGCCTTGCGAAAGTCTGTGGCGGCCTTCCGCTCGACTTTTTCCAGCACGGGTAGATCGAACATCACCAGTATCCACATCAGCCTGTACCCGGAAAGCATGGTGAATCCATCATGAAGGGCGCAGGTTGCCTGTCAGAGATAGCGGCAGACCGGGCAAGGGCAAGTCCAACTTTTCTCTTTGACCAACGTAAACCTGTGCTAAAGAGGTGGCCAACTTTTGCATGCACACCATCATGGGAGTGGTCCCTGCGCTGGTCTGCATGTCGTCATAAAGAATATGCGCCAGCATTCGCTTGGTTTCAGACGTGACTTGATGATGACCTGAACATTGCAATCGCCAGACTTTCAAGTCAATCATGGGGCGAAAGGGTTCCATCAAATCATCGACCAAGCGCATGGGGTTGCCATCGTTACTGTGATGCAGTCCCACGCTAGGATGAAGCCCTGCTGCGACAACAGCTCTTGCAGTGGCGGAACGAACAATGGCGTAGCCATAGTTGAGCAGAGCATTAATGCCTTCGCCCTGCTGATCACGCCGAAAATCTTTTCCGAAAAGAAGTGTCCAGTAACGGCGCGCGCCTTGGGCTTCCATATTTTCAGGGTCACCGCTGCGAACTTTTTTCGCCAATGCTGCAAGGGGCATATGAGGAACGCCTGTGGCTTCCAGGGCGGCAGCTTGTTGTTCTAGCTTGCATTTAACGATGGCTGCCCAGAGGCGTTTGCGCGTCGGCTGGCTGGCAGCAATTTGCGCCTCCATGCGGTGGGCTTGTACATGATGTCCATTCAGCGTCAGCAGCATCCCTACGGCGTTGTGGTTGGCGGCACAAAGCACAAATGGAACGCCACGCTCGGCCAAGGCCACTAGTAAATTCCCGGTATAGGTGATGCCGTATGCATTGGCGATGACGGCTGCGATGTCATCTAGGGGTACCTGACCCAAAAGCCGGCGTTCGCCTTCCGTATCGTGCACGACCATGAAACCCCGGCGTACGGATAGATGCCGTCTGTCGTCTGCGATTTCGACAATGTGTCCAATCATGGCGCTCTCTTTTTTACTTTTAAAAGCCGGGATCGTGCAATTCGCCTATTGGAGAGATGGTGATACGCCTAGCCTTAGCCTTCTGAAAAGAGCCCGCATATTTAGACACGTAAGCGAATGGGTCTGTTTTGTCGCTATTTCGTTTATCCACATTGGCTTCATGCACAGGAGCCATGAATACTTGACCATTTCCGGTTATTTTGACAACCCGCAGCGTTTTTTTGTTGCCGTCCAGCTCCAGCCGAACACAATCATCAATCATTAGCCGCATGACCAGTTTTTTGGGTTTCCCATATACATCCAGCGTCTGTGCCAGTGTTGGATGCCGTAAGCGGCGAGGCCCCTGTTTGCTGCCCAGTCGTCTGACAATGTCATAAGCTTGGAAAGTGGTAATCACATTTCCTTCCCATTTTCCCTGTTCATTCTGTGTGATTTCAATGCAGTCATTGCTGCCGCCCACATAGCCTTTATACGCTAGCGGCTGCCCTTGCGCGTCCACACCATGCCGCAGATTTTGGGTAGGCTCAGTGATTCGAATCAGATGAGTGATTTCCCGCCCCGTGCTGCCATCGGCTTTTGTTTTTTGCCTGATGGAGCCGTCTTTCCGGATGCCGTAAGCCGTTTCTTCCATCATGGGGCCTTCATAACCATGATCCGGCTTGTGACTGACCCATATGCATTGAATGGCGCGCTTCACATGGTCTCTGTAGGTTGCCCAGGGAACAGGCATGTTTTCCACCAGTTTTTCTAGTCCATTCCCGCGCACATCCGCGCTGGCTTGCGCAAATCGTTGCAACAGTCCTTGATCCGTCACGCCAATTACACAAGCATCCACGGCATGGTGGCGGTGGTCATCGCGATTTTTCTCGCCATTGAGGCCCAGTACGTCATTCAGACCAAATTTGGCGCGCAGCAGCGCTGTCATCTGTCCAGGAATCACTCTCGTGCCGAGTGGGCACACCAGCTCCATATATGTTTTGGCGACTCGTGAGAGATAGCGAGTGTCGTTCAGTGCTCGCGCCAGAAAATCCTTGTCTTCTTTCAACCAGCGTTCATAGCCATCGCGTGAGAAACGGTAGCGTTTGGCCTTGGGCATGCGCTCGGCGCGTTGCAGAATGCTGTCATATGACCAGCCTTGGCGTTCAAAGTCCTCCCGCGCCTGCCACGGCGTGCGGTTGCCCTTGATGCGGTTGGCCTGTCGCATGGCAACTGTGCGGTTATTCAAGGAGTTGTCCAGCGTTTGCGAAAACGGCAGGATGTGCTCGATTTCCACTTGGTTGGACAGCAGCATCTGCGCACTGATCTGCACGCCACTGTAGGGGCAGCGCCGATCGGCCACGTCAAAGCTCAATTCTTCCCAGAGAATCCATTTCTGCACGTCGGCATGGCTCACTCGTTCTTCGGCGCAGCCGCGCATGCTGGCAATTTCGCGGCGAATACGCTCATTGCGCTTCTGGTAATCGGCCTGCCGCTTTTGCTCCTCCTGTTTTTGTTCGCGGCTTTGTTTCAAATCGCGCGCCAGCTCCACCACCACTTCTGTTGGTCTTCCGTAGCGGCGAATCAGCGCATTGACCACCACCCGTAGCTGGTTCAGCCCGATATGCACTGTGGGATTGGCAATCTTTCCATAGCGTT
Organism: Ottowia massiliensis; assembly: GCF_900240305.1. Classification (NCBI taxonomy): domain Bacteria; kingdom Pseudomonadati; phylum Pseudomonadota; class Betaproteobacteria; order Burkholderiales; family Comamonadaceae; genus Ottowia; species Ottowia massiliensis. Next base: position 1,485,070 of record NZ_LT964854.1, read on the forward strand.
CCTCCTCATTGCGTGGATGCTCCTTGGCAAACGCCACATGGCGTTGCAAGGCTTTGCCGTAATACGGCAGTTGTTTGAAGGCAGAGACAGGTTTGACTTCGCCCGTTGAGGCAATCACACGTTCGCCAATCCGCTCCACTTCATCGTGGCTGTGTTCAAAACCAAATCCGGAATCCAGATCGCTGTGGTGCGCAAAGCCTGCCGCCTGTACGGCTTGGTCATATGTGCGTGGCACATCTATTCCATTTACCACCTCCGCTTCACGCAAGGCAGGAACGATGCGCGCCAGCGCTTTGCGGCTGAGTGAGCCGTAGCCATCAGGCAGCCCCGCATTGGCGATCGCCTCGGCTTGCGTGGCATTCACGCCCGTGTTGGCCTGCAGCCAGTTCTGCAGCTTTTCCTCGCTTTGCTCCGAAACCAGTTGCCAGACGATTTCATTCTGCAAAGCTTCGTCAAACTTCCACCAGTTCTCGCCAAACAGGCCGTCTTTGGACAGCGCCGCGTTCGTTGCATTGCCCTTGAGTTCCTTGCGTTTCTCATCTTCCAGATTGAACTTCACTGTGCCGTTGAGCTTGAGCAGCTTGCGCAGCTGCTCAAACGTGCGTTTGCTGTTGTGTTCCAGCGCATCCACCACGGCATCGCGCTGGGCCAATGAAAGCGGTTCCTCACGCAAGTCCGGATGCAGCAGCCGCAAGTGATTGGCTTCTTGCAGAATGCGAAAACGCTGCACGCTGGGCAGTGCCAATGGGGCACGCTCCTCATCGGGCAGCAAAGTGCAGCGCCCTGGCCTGACAGGTCGCAAATCGCGCTGAAACAGCAAAACATCACGTAATTCGCCACGCGCCTGTTCACTAAACTGCTGCGGATTGAAGGCTGCCTGTGCCGCCCATAGCGCGTCAAATTCCTCTGCAATCATCTGCCGGTCAACGTAGAGGTCGTAGCTCTTTTCAATGCGCGTCTTGCCATTGGCCTGCGCCACTCGGCTTTCGCGGTAGCGGGCGCGCGTGCCCAGGCCTGCTTGCAGGCGCTGCCACAGCCATTCGCCCACCGTGCGCGCCTTTCTTTCATGCAACTGCTGGCGCAGGTGGCTAATGGCAGCCTTCAGCGCCCCGCTGTCGTTTTCCTTCTTGTCCGTCTTGCGGTTGCTCTTGAAACCGCGCCGCTGATTGATGTGAAAGAGTGCCCGAGCAAATTCACCCGGCGTTAGCGGCGCATCCAGTCCTTTGGCGCGAAGCTCGTAGGGATTTATGCGTTCCAGCTTTTTGCGTTCAGCCACATCGGCCGGAAAAAAACCATACTCCACCAGCTTGTTCATCATGCGCGCCTTGCGCTTGAGCAGTCGGTCACGGCGGCGGCGCATGGCGCGAGCAGCGCGGCGCGTCACGGCCAGAGAGGAGCCGTCTTTCGGATTGCGCCCGTCGCTGAAGATGCGCACCCCCGCGCGGATGATGGCGTTGGGCTCATGCTGCTCATTGAGCCGCAACACGGCCCAGCCCAGCGAAGTGGATCCCAAATCCAGCGCCAAGCGGTAACGAGTGGACTTTTGTTTCGGCATTCGTTTTCCTTTTAGTGCAATTTGTTTCAAGCAAATCAATTAGTGCACGCTGACAAGCGCGTGTGCATCGGTGAAAACCCTGTGCTTTTGTTTGCAACAAGTTGCTATACTCTTCGAAGCCCTGATCACTGGGAAATGCGCTCTACCGCTAACAAGCTTTAGATGCACCAAATGGAAAGCCCCGTATACGGGGCTTTCGCTTTTCCAGAAAGCCATTCACCACCTGTTCAAGGTGGAATGCACACCATCTGAAGTTGTCTTCATGCGCTCGTGCAGTCGCAGTGGATTCCAAACAGGCTCCGTCGGCTTGATGGAGCAAATGCCCAGAGGCAAACGCATCCAGCCTTGCGGTGGGCTGTTGCCATGGTCAGCAGGCGGTCTGGACAAGTGGAGCCGGCGCTCAATATCCGTTTGAATAAATCCCTGTTTCTTGTCGCAGAGGGATCGCATTTTTCCTAGGGATTCGAGGCGCGGAGCAATTCGGAGTGGCTTCGCTAGCTTTCTCTCTCCTGTGCTTTGTCCGAGAGCTGCGCCGTTCGCCCTTCGCCGCCAGGCTGTGAGCGGGTTCTGCCAGCTTGCAAGCCCGCGTGGCTTTTACCCTCGTGAAAAGAGCGTTCAAGCCTGCCGCGCGAGCCTATCGTCTGAGACCGCTTGTCCGGCGCATAGGGGGCTGCCAGCGCCAGCAGAGAATCATTTGACGATACTTTTGGTTCAAATATGGGTTCACTTGCAGGGAAAAGAATACTTTTTCTTGTAGCCTGTCCACAATCCGCCGCGTTTTGACAGACAAAGAGGAACCCTGATATGAACCCCGCTTCGCAATGCCCCTGGCTTGGTCAATACCCTGAAGGCGTGCCCGCCAGCATTGACGTGGCCGCCTTTCCCACGCTGGCCGCTCTGCTTGAGGCCAGTTTCAGCCAGTTCGCCAGCCGGGCGGCCTTGAGCTACATGGGCCGCGAATACAGCTACGCCGATCTGGAGCGCCAAAGCCGCGCGCTGGCGGCCTTTTTGCAATCGCGCGGGCTGAAAAAGGGCGACCGCGTAGCGGTGATGATGCCTAACGTGCCCCAGTACGCCGAAACGGTGGCCGCCGTGCTGCGCGCGGGCATGGTGGTGGTGAATGTCAATCCGCTCTACACCCCGCGCGAGCTGGAGCACCAGCTCAATGACTCGGGCGCCCGGGCGCTGGTGGTGATGGAAAACTTCGCCGACACGGTGCAAGCCTGCCTGCCGCAGACCCAGGTGCAAAACGTCATCCTCGCCAGCGTGGGCGAGCGCCTGGGCTGGGCGCGCGGCGCGGTGGTGGACTTTGTGCTGCGCCACGTGCGCAAGGCCGTTCCGGCTTTTCGCCTGCCGGGCGCGGTGCGCTACGCCAAGGCCATCGCCAAGGGGCGCAGGCTGCCTTTTCAGGCCCCGCCCGTGCTGCCCGATGACATTGCCGTTTTGCAATACACCGGCGGCACCACGGGCGTGCCCAAGGGCGCGATGCTGCTGCACCGCAACCTGGTGGCCAATGCCCTGCAAGCGCAGGCGTGGTACCAGCCCGTGCTCAAAAACGTGCCTGAAGGCCAGCAAATCATCGGCATCTGCGCCCTGCCGCTCTATCACATCTTCGCCTTCACGGCCAGCCTGATCCTGACGCTGCGCATTGGCGGCAAGACGGTGCTCATTCCCAACCCGCGCGACATGAAGGCCACGCTGCGCGAGCTGGCCCGCCACAAGTTTCACCAGCTCCCGGCGGTCAATACGCTGTTCAACGGCATACTGCATCACCCGGACTTTGACAAGGTGGACTGGAGCCATTTGAAAGTGGCCGTGGGCGGCGGCTCATCGGTGCAAAGCGCCGTGGCCCAGCAGTGGCTTCAGCGCACGGGCACGCCCGTTTGCGAGGGCTACGGCTTGTCTGAAACCGCGCCGATTGCCTGCTGCAACCCCGTCACCTTGCGCGAATACAGCGGCGCCATCGGCCTGCCCCTGCCCGATACCGACGTGCGCCTGCTCGATGACGAGGGCCGCGAAGTGCCCCAGGGCCAAAGCGGCGAAATCGCCATCAAAGGCCCGCAGGTCATGGCCGGCTACTGGCAGCGCCCCGATGAAACCGCGCTGGCCATGACCGCCGACGGCTATTTCAAAACGGGCGACATCGGCGTGATGGACGAAAAAGGCTACATCCGCATCGTGGACCGCAAGAAAGACATGATTTTGGTCAGCGGCTTCAACGTCTATCCCAATGAAGTGGAAGACGTGATGGCCGCCGTGCCCGGCGTGCTGGAAGCGGCCGTGGTGGGCGTGCCGGACGACAAAACGGGCGAAGCCGTCAAACTCGTTGTCGTGCGCAAGGACGAGAGCCTCACCGAAGAAGCGCTGCGCCAGCACGCCCGCCGCTGTCTGACGGGCTACAAGCGCCCCTCGCGCATCGAATTTCGCGCCAGCCTGCCCAAATCGCCCGTCGGCAAAGTGCTGCGCCGCGAGCTGCGCGAGCCTGCGGAAGAGGGCGAATGACTCTGCCGGCGCAGGCATCTTCTGCCGCGCTGGCAGCGGCAGCCCGGGCCGCCTCGAAGATGGCGCCGCGTGGCGGGATAGGCGGAATACGCCCATTTGCCTGCCCTTTAATTCGCTCTTTTATTCATAGCATGAGGTCTTAGTGTGATTTGCGCGAATTGGCATTTCTGGCCCCTTAATTTGCTCTTGTTTTGATATTTCCTGGCAGACAAAGCCCGTGCGCCTTGGCGCTGCAATGCGAGCGGCGAGGGGGCGGGCATACCGTTCAGCAATGCCGTCAGGGGGAAAGCGGCGGGCAAGCGGTTTCCCGGCGGGCCGCGCCCATTCCGTGTGCGCTGGGCGTGCGCTAGCATTGCGCCCCGTTTTTGCCCACCCAGCCTGCCCGTTCATGTCTTCACGCCCTGTTGCCGCCCCTCTTTTTGCCGCTGATGACTGGCCGCGCTACGGCGAGCGGCTGGTGCGCGAGGGCAAGCTGGGCGCGCGCGATCTGGAGCGGGCGCTGGCGGCGCAGCGGGAGATGGGCGGCTCGCTCGACCGCGTGCTGGTGAGCCTGGGGCTGGTGTCTGATGTGGATGCCGCGCGCGCGCTGGCCGATCATCTGGGCGTGCCTTTCGTGACGGGCGATGCCTTTCCGGCCGTGCCGCCGGAGCCGCAAGGGCTGCTGCCGGGCTTTTTGCGCGCGCATCACGTGCTGCCGCTCGCGCAGGACGACGCGGGGCGGCTGCACGTGGCGATGGCCGCACCGCAAGACGCCTTTGTGTGCAAGGCGCTGCGCCTGAGCACGGGGCTGGAGGTGCTGCCCGCCGTGGGGCTGGCCGCCGAGATCGACAAGGCGCTGGAGCGCCTGTTCGAGGAGCCTTCCGCCGAGGCCGAGGGGCCGGAATCGGGCTTTGGCCCGCTGGGCGAGGGCGAGGCGGGCGATTTCGTGGAGCACCTGCGCGATCTGGCCAGTGAAGCGCCTGTTATCCGCCTGGTGAACAACATCATTGGCCGCGTGATCGAGCTGCGCGCCTCTGACATTCACCTGGAGCCGTTTGACGACGGCCTGCACGTGCGATACCGCGTGGACGGCGTGCTGCTGCCCGGCGAAATCGTGCCGCCGCAGCAGGGCGCGGCGGTGAGTTCGCGCGTGAAGCTGCTGGCGCATCTGGACATTGCCGAGCGCCGCCTGCCGCAAGACGGGCGCATCAAAACGCGCGTGAAGGGCCGTGAGCTGGACTTGCGCGTGTCCACCGTGCCCACGGTGTATGGCGAAAGCGTGGTGATGCGCGTGCTCGACCGCGCCAGCGTGCGCTTCAGCCTGGAAGACATGGGCTTTGAAAAAGACACGCTGGAGCGCTTCAACCAGCTCATCGCCCGCCCACACGGCATTTTGCTGGTGACCGGCCCCACGGGTTCGGGCAAGACGACCACGCTCTACGCGGCGCTGGCCAAGCTGGACGCGGCCACGCAAAAAATCATCACCGTGGAAGACCCCGTGGAGTACCAGCTGGAGGGCATCAACCAGATTCAGGTGCACGCGCAAATCAACCTCACCTTCGCCAGCGCGCTGCGCTCCATCCTGCGGCAAGACCCCGACATCATCATGATTGGCGAAATGCGCGACGGCGAGACGGCGCAGATTGCCGTGCAGTCCTCGCTCACCGGCCACCTGGTGCTTTCCACCCTGCACACCAACACCGCCGCCAGCGCCGTGGTGCGCATGCAGGACATGGGCGTGGAGCGCTACCTGATCACTTCCACCGTCAATGGCGTGCTGGCCCAGCGCCTGGTGCGGCGCCTGTGCGGGCACTGCAAGGCGGCCTTGCAGCCCGCGCCCGCGCTGCTGCAAAGCTCCGGGCTGGGGCGCTTTCTGCCCGAGGGCGCGCCCATTTACAAGGCCGTGGGCTGCGAGCGCTGCCGGGGCACGGGTTACAAGGGCCGCACGGGCATACACGAGCTGATGGTGGTGGATGACGCGCTGCGCGCCGCCATCTTGCAAGGCCAGGACGCCGCCAGCCTTCAGCATCTGGCCGTGCAGCGCGGCATGCACACGCTCTATGACGACGGCCTGCGCAAAGTGGCCGCCGGCCTGACCAGCCTGGATGAAGTGCTGCGCGTCACGCAAGACAGCCAGGAAGGCGCAGATGCCTGAATTTCTCTGGCGCGCCGCCCATGCCGACGGCCAGGCCGCCGAAGGCCGCACCGAAGCCGCCGCCGAAGCCGATGTGCTGCGCCAGCTGCGCGAGCGGGGGCTGACGCCCATACGCGTGCAGCCGGCCGGCCAGGCCGAAGGCGCGGCGCTGGCCGGCCCGCGCCCGCGCGCCGCGCGCGGCCCCGTCAAGCCCGCCGACGTGCTCTCGCTCACCAGCGAGCTGGCCATCATGCTGCGCGCCGGGCTGGCGCTCGATGCCGCGCTGCGCGTGCTCATCGACATGAGCCACAAGCCCAGCGTGCGCGCCATGCTGGAAAAAGTGCTGGAAGACGTGAAAGGCGGCGCGCCCTTCAGCCGCGCGCTGGCCGCGCACCAGGCGCACTTTGGCGACTTCTACATCAACATGATCCGCTCGGGCGAAGTCAGCGGCCAGATGCCGCAGGTGCTTGACCGCCTGGCCGGCCACATGCAGCGCCTGCGCGCGCTGCGCGAGAGCGTGGTGTCGGCCACGCTCTATCCGGCCATCTTGCTGGGCGTGGCCGTGCTGTCGCTGGTGGGCATGCTGGGTTTTGTGGTGCCGCAGTTTGAAAAGCTGTTCAAGGACATGGGCGACGCGCTGCCCATGCCCACGCGCGTGGTCATGCTGCTGGGGCAGGGCTTTCGCCACTACGGGCTGGCGCTGGGGCTGGGCGCGGCGGCGCTGGGCTGGCTGGCCTGGCGCTGGCTGCGCACGCCGGCGGGGCGGCAGTGGTGGCAGGCGCGCCTGATTGCGCTGCCGGTGCTGGGCCCCATCGTGCGCAAATACCAGCTCACGCTCTTTGCCCGCTCGCTGGGCACGCTGCTGGACAACGGCGTGCCGCTGCTGGCGGCGCTGCACATTTCGGTAGAAACCGTCACCCATCAGGCCCTGCGGCAGGCGCTGGCCAAAATGGCCCCGCTCGTCAAGGAAGGCTCGCGCATCGTGCCCGCCATGCGCGCCACCGGCGTTTTCGAGCCGCTGGCCATCAACCTGGTGCGCGTGGGCGAAGAAACAGGCCGCGTCGGCGCCATGATGAACGAGCTGGCGGCCATTCTTGACCGCGACGTGGAAACCGGCATCAAGCGCGGGCTGACGCTGCTCGAACCCGCCCTCATTCTCGTGCTGGGTCTCTTGATTGCGGCCATCATCGTCTCCATCCTGCTGGGCATCATCTCCGTCAATGACCTGGTGAAGTAAACCCCTCTACAGAAAGGAAAACCCATGCGTTTCATGCGCCTGCAACCCACGCCCGCCCGCGCCCGCGCGCATGCCCAGGCGGGCTTCACGCTCATTGAGCTGCTGGTGGTCATCGCCATCCTGGCCCTGCTGGCCGGGCTGGTCGGCCCGGCAGTCATGGAGCGCTTTGGCGGTGCCAAAACCAAAACCGCCAAGCTTCAAATCGAGGAAATCGCCAAGTCGCTGGACATCTACAAGCTCGACACGGGCCGCTACCCCACCACGGCAGAAGGCCTGGCTGCGCTGGACAAGAAACCCGGCTCCGTCAGCGGCTGGAACGGCCCCTACATGAAAGGCGGCGTGCCCACCGACCCCTGGGGCAACCCCTACCGCTACGCCAACCCCGGCCCCAGCGGCGGCCTTGAAATCGCCTCCTACGGCGCAGACAACGCGCCCGGCGGCGAAGGCGAAAACGCCGATGTGAGCAATGGCCGCTGAACGGGCGGGCCGCAGTCCGGCCCGCCGCGCGCCAGCTCTCTTTCCTTCTTTATTTGCTTCTTTTCCAATAGCAAGAAGTCCCCGTTCTGATTGCGCCAAACGCTTTTTGCGGGGGCTGGATTTGCTCCTTGTCCAGGAGTAAATGGCTTCAGTCCGCCGCTTTCCGCATGCCCTCGCTTCGCTTCGCCCCGCGCGCGCCACACCGCTTCAGCGGCTTCACCCTGGTGGAGCTGATGGTGGTGTTTGCCATTTTGGCGCTGGTGATGGCGCTGGCGCCCGCTTCGCTGGGGCGCATGTACGAGACGGCGCAATACCGCAGCGCGGTGCGCGGCATCGTCACTGAAATGCGCGCGGCGCGCCAGCGGGCGCAAAGCGAAGGCGTGGAGGCGCGCTTTACGGTGAACCTGCGCGAGCGCACTTACGGCATGGAAGGCGGCGAGCGCCACGCCGTGCCCGATTCGCTGCAACTGCGCGCCGTGGCGGCGCGGCAGGAAACGAGCGCTGACGGGCAGGAGATGGGCATCCGCTTTCTGCCGCGCGGCGGCGCCACGGGCGGCAGCGTGGATCTCATCCGCCCCTCCGGCAGCGGCGTGCGCCTGCGGGTGGACTGGTTTTCTGGCCGCGTGGAGCAGGAGCCAGCCAGCGGCGAGGCAGCGGGAGCAACGCCATGAACGCCGCCGCAGCGCCTCAAAAGAAGGAGCAAATCAAACGCCCCGAGAAAGGCGTTTGCCGCAATGAATACGGGGACTTCCTGCTATTGAACAAGGAGCGGAATGTCGCCCTGAATGCCGCCCTGCAAGGCGGCTTTTCGCTGCTGGAAGTGCTGGTGGCCTTTGCCATCATGTCGCTGTCCATCGGGCTGCTTTATCAGGCGATGGGCAGCAGCGCGCGGCAAACGGCGGACGTGACGGCGCGCGAGCGGGCGGCGCTTCTGGCCGAGTCGCTGCTGGCGCTGCACGAGACGGTGCCCGCGCAAGGGCTGGCCGAAGGGGGCGAATCGGCGGGCATGGCTTGGCAATTGCGCAGCGCGCCCTTTGCCACGCCCGTCTCGTCGGCCAACCCTGCCGCGCCGCTGCTGCACGAGCTGCGCATTACCGTGCGCTGGGGCGACGGCCCGCCGCGCGAGATGACGCTGCAAACCCTGCGCCCCGAGCAGCGCCCGCAACCCGGAGGGCTGATGCGATGACGCGCCAGCGCGGCTTTACCCTGATGGAAGTGCTCATCGCCATGGCGCTGCTTTCGCTGCTGATGCTGGCGCTGGGTTCGACCCTGTACTCCGCCGCGCAAACCGAAGAGCGGGTGGACGCGCGCGTGCAGTCCGCCGAAGACTTGCGTCTGGCCGCGCGCTTTTTGCAGGAGGCGCTCTCGCAAGCCTCGCTGCGCCCCGTGCGGCAGGGCAACGAGCGGTTGCGGCCCTTTTTCAGCGGACAGGAGCAAGCCGTGGAATGGGTGGGCGTGATGCCCGCGCGCTACGGTCTGGGCGGGCGGCACTTCATGCGCCTGGCGCTGGAGCGCGATGTGAACGGGCAAGGCCGCCTGGTGCTGCGCTACGCCCCGTGGAGCGATGAGCCGGGCGGCATTGACTGGGCGCGCGCGCCGTGGCAGGCGCTGGCGCAGCCGGTCACGGGCCTGTCCATCCGCTACCGGCACCCCTTGAGCGGTGAATGGGTGGGCGACTGGGCCGCCGCCGCCGGACGGCGCGCGCGCATTCCGTCCGCCGTGGCGCTTGACATTCGCGGGCCGCAGCCGCCCTGGCCGCTGCTCATCGTGCCCATGCGCGCGCCGCTGGCCTCGGATACCGACGCGCGCAGCGAGGGGTTCGGGCCATGAAGATCCAGACAGGCACAGGCTGGGCCGCAGCGGCGGCGGGCGGACTTTTTCATATCAGGAACAGGAGCAAATTCAGGGGGGGTAAAAGCGGCTTTTGCGCTTTCTGCACTAGGACCTCATGCTATGGATCTGGTAGCGCCAAAAGCGGCCGGAACAAGGGCCTGGCCCTGATCATGGTGCTGTGGATCGTGGCCGCGCTCAGCCTGCTGGTGGTGGGCATGAGCCAGACGGTGCGCGGGCAAGTCAGGGCCGCGCAGGCCGTTTCGGAGCAAGTGGCCGCGCAGGCGCTGGCCGAAGGCGCCATCGCGCTGGCCTTGCAGCAGCTCAAGGCCGAAAGTGCGCGGCCGGAAGGCATGGCCGCCACGCGCGTGAGCTACGGCGGCGTGGAGATGCAAGTGCTGGTGCAGCCCCTGAGCGGCCTGATTTCGCTGAATGCCGCCCAGCCGCCCCTGCTCTCGGCCCTGCTGCAAGTGGCTGGCGGCGTGCCCGAAAAGCAGGCCGACCAGCTGGCGCACGCCATCGACACCTGGCGCGCCGGCGGCACGGGCGACGCCACGCGGCGCGTGCCCCGCCGCCAGTTCGAATCGGCGGATGACCTGCTGCTCGTGCCCGGCATGGATTACGCCACCTACGCCCGCATCCGCCCGCTGGTCACGGCAGACACCTACCAGCACACCAACGTGAACCCGCTGGCCGCACCCCTGCCGGTGCTGCTCGTGCTGGCGCGCGGCAACGCCGCCGTGGCCCAGCGCATTGCCAGCCGCCGCGACGCAGGCGAGGCGGGCGTAGACACCACGGGGCTGGACCCGGCGCTCACCGGCGCGGGCTTTTCACAATTTTTCAGAGTCACAGCCCGCGTGCCGCTGGATGCGGGCAGAATATTCAGCCTCGCGCACGACGTAACGCTATCTGCTTATTCATCTTCCATTGCGCCCTGGCGCACCTTGCGGACGCAGGGGCAGGTTTTGCCTGCAGGAAGCTAGCTTCCGTTCGCTCCGCTCCCTCTTCCCTTTCACATGGCATTGGCACCTTCCAGCGATCCGCGCCTGTTCGGCATTGACCTTGGCCAGTGGCTGCGCCAGTGGCAGTCTGCCGCTGCGCTGCTGCTGGCGCACCCGGCGCTGGGCGCGCTCACGCCCGCCGTGCGCGTGCGCCTGCACCAGGCCAGCGGCCAGCGCACGCTCTGGAGCGTCAAAAACGGCGAGGCCGAGCCGCTGCCCGCCAGCGCGGGCGCACCGCAGGCCGAGGCCATCGAACTGCCGCGCGAAGAGGCGCTGGAGCGCACCCTCACCCTGCCCGCCCTGCCGCAGGCCGATCTGGACGAAGCCGTGCAGCTGGAAGTGCAGGCCATCACCCCCTTCAAGCCCGAGCAGACCGTGGCGGGCTACCGCAGCGCGCCTCTGGGCGATGGCCGCGTCCGCGTTGATTTGGCGCTGACTTCGCGCCAGCGCCTGGACGCGCTGCTGCTGCAACACGCCCGCGTGAGCCGCCCCGAAGTGTGGGTGCTGCCCGCCAGCGGCCACGCGGTCAGCGCGGCGGGTGGTGCGCTGCGCCCCATTTGCATGCCGTCTGATGGCGCGCGCGTGCGAAAGGCCCTGACCGCCCGGGGCCGCCGCCTGCGGCTGGCGCTGCTGGCCCTGGCGTTGCTGCTGCTGCTGGCGCTGGCCGTCACGCCCACGCTGCAACTGCGTCAGCGCGCCATTGCGGCGCAAAGCGCCTATGCCGCCATGAGCGCCCAGGCCGCCCCCCAGATGGCCGCGCGCGAAGCCCTGCAACAGCAGGCCGACCGGCTGGCCCAGCTGCAGCAAGCCACAGGCCCCCAGCTGCGCCTCGTGCCCGCGCTGGCCCTGCTGGCCGAGGCCATGCCCTCCAGCGCCTGGATCAGCAACTTGCGCACCGAGGGCGAAAAAGTGTTCATCAGCGGCTTTGCCGAAGATGCCGCCGCCCTCGTGCAGCGCCTCAGCCAGCAAGATGGCATCCACAGCGCCCGCCTGTCATCGCCCGCCATCCGCAACGCCAACGCCAAGCAGGAAAGCTTCACCATTGAAGTGGAGTTCGCCCCTGCTTTGCAACGCCTCTCGCCCGCAGGCGGGGAGGCCGCGCCATGAACGCCGCCCGCAACCCCGAGCGCATCTGGCTGGCCCTGCTGGCCGCCGCGCTGCTGGCCTGCCTGGCGCTGGGCGCGTTCAAGGTGTATGACAAGCACCGCTGGGCTGCCTTGCGCCTGGCCGAAATCGAGCCGCGCTACGCCCGCCTGGCGGGCCTGCAAGCCAGCGCGCCGCAGCTGGACGAGCTGGCGCAGCAGCTGCGTGAGCGCATGGCGCAATACGCCTATCCGGCGGGAGACGACCCCTCCTACGCTGGCAACGGCGCCTTGCAGCGCGTGCGCGAGCTGGCCGCCGCCGCCGGCTTGAGCGTGACCAGCAGCCAGGCGCTGGCCGCGCAGGAAAAAGAAGGCTTCTACCGCGTGGGGCTGAACCTGCGCCTGGAAGGCGAATGGGCGTCCATGGCGAAGCTGCTGCAATCCATCGCCGCCCTGCGCCCGGCCGTCTATGCCGAAAGCGTGCAGATCAACAGCCTGGCGGGCCACATGCCCGAAGGGCCGCAGACGGTGGCCGTCATGCTCAACCTCTTTGTCTTGCAGGAGCGTCCGTAAGCGCGCCTTTTTCGCGCCACTTCAGCGTCATTTCCTGCGCCATTGCACATGCCCCGCCCGTCCCGCACCTTGTCCAGCGCCACGGCGGGCTTGGCCTGGCTTGGCGCGGCGGCCACGGGCGGCGGGCGGCCGCCTGTCCCCTTTTCACCACTCACGCCGCCGACCATCCTGCGGCGGTTGCCCTGTGTGGTCGTCTCTCGCCCCGGAGCACACGTTCCATTCTTCCTCGGTAACCTT